>CAWBOD010000008.1:0-290588 GCA_963790345.1 uncultured Acidimicrobiia bacterium
AGCCCGGCCCGGAGCGCCACCGAGGCCCGTCGTCCCCTGGCAGCCCAGGCAGGGGCGTCGGCCAGGCCGATGTGCTTGTAGACGGGGACGACGAACTCGAGTGACTCGAAAAGGTGGTCGGCGATGCGGGCCAGGACCTCCTGCTCGCGGAGGCCTTCGGCCACCAGCTGGAACTGAAACTGGGGGAGATACCGGATCCCGCCATGAAAGAGCTTGGTGGACGTCCCGAGGTCCCGGAGGCGAAGTCGTCCTGCTCGACCAGGGCGACCCTGAGGCCCCTGGCGGCCAGATCGAGCGCCGTGCCGGAGCCGGTGACCCCGCCGCCGATCACCAGGACGTCGAAGGGGTCTCCGTCGGCCAGCAACCCGAGATGTTCGGCCCGGGTCCAGCCGCCGGAGGACGAGGACATGCGGGCAGGTTAGAGGCGGTGGGCTTAGCCCCACCCCCGGCGGTAAGATCCCGGCCCACCCTGTCGTGGCGCCCTCCAAGGAGCATTGTCATTTCGTTCCCTGACTGGTTGGCCATCGGTCGGGTCCTGGTGGTCCCGATCGTCATGGCCCTGACCCGATCGCAAGAACGCTTCGAGCACGCTCTCGGGTATGCCGCGGCTCTGTTCGCGCTGGCGGCGGTCACCGACTTTCTCGACGGGTATCTGGCGCGGCGCTGGCATGTCGAATCCGTGCTCGGGGCGTTCCTCGACACCACCGCCGACAAGCTGCTGGTCACCGGGACCCTCCTCGCCCTGACTTCGATCGGCCGGGTCTCGATCTGGGCGGCCCTGGTGATCATGATGCGCGAGTTCCTGGTCATGGGGCTGCGGGGCCTGGTCGCCTCGACCGGGGGGATCGTCAAACCCTCGACCTGGGGCAAGATCAAGGCCACCGCCCAGTACGCGGCCATCGGCCTGGCGTTCATGCGACTGCCCAACCCGTGGGGACCGCTCTTCCTGGACGAGTGGGCGATGTGGATCGCAGTGATCGTGACGATCGCCTCGGCCTGGGGTTACTTCGCCGCCTTCAGCAAGGTGGTGGCCGACAATCGTTCCACCACCGCGGCGTGACGACCGTCGTCACCGGGGGGACCGGCGTCGTCGGGAGCCCTGCTGAACCAGTTGGTCGGTGGAATGCCCCCGTCCGGGCCTTGGTCCGGGATCCCGCCCGGGTCCTCCCGGGGGGAGTCGAGCCGGTTACTGGGGACGTGCTCGTGTACCCGACCCTCGAGCAAGCCTTTCGCCGGAGCCGACCTCGTGTTTCACGTGGCCGGGGTCAACAAGATGTGCGTTCCCGACCCCACCGAGATGTACCGGGTGAACGTCGAGGGGACCCGCAACGTGCTCAAGGCGGCGGCGGCGGCAGGCGTCCGGCGAGTCGTCTACACGTCATCGGCCGCAACCATCGGTGAGCCAGAGGGAGCGGTCGGCAACGAGGAAACCCCGCATCGCGGGCATTTCCATTCTCACTATGAGCGGTCCAAGTACGAGGCCGAGCAAGTCGCCTTGGCGCGAGGCAGCGGGGTGGACGTCGTCGTCGTGAACCCGTCCTCCGTGCAGGGCCCCGGCCGAGCCACCGGAACCGGCAAGATCTTGCTCGATCTTGTTGCCGGACGTCTCTCGACGGTGGTCGACACCCGCATCTCGATCGTCGACATAGACGACTGTGCCCGGGGCCATGTCCTGGCCGCAGCGAGCGGCGTCGCGGGGCAGAGATATGTCTTGAATTCCTTCTCGATGACGATTCAGGAAGCGGTCGGATTGCTCGGGTCGGTGATCGACCGGCCGCTTCGGGTCAGGTACCTTCCAGCACCTGTTGCATTGGCCGGAGGGTACCGTTATCGGGGCGGCTTTTCGATTGGCTAGGACGGACGGGCCCGGTATGCCGGGAGATGGTCCGGACCCTGGTCCACGGCCATGTCTACGACGGGTCGCGGGCCGCTCGTGAACTTGGTCTCCGGTACACATCCGCGACCGAGACCCTCACCCGTCTGATTTCTTGGGCCCGTTCGGAGCGCCTGATTTCATGACTCCGGCCGAGGTGGATCGTCTTGTCGCCGAGGGGTTTCCCGCGGCCTATGAGAGCGGATATCGCTGCGAGGAGATGGGGGAGGAGTGGGCCACGGCCCGATGGACCTACGACCCCGCCTCTTTGCGACCCGGGGGTTACATCTCCGGACCGACCCTGTTCGGTTTGGCCGATCTGGCCTTCTGGTTTGCGACTTTCACCGTGCTCGGACCCGCCCCGATGGCCGTGACTTCGGAACTCTCGATCGCCTTCCTGCGACCGGCCCTTGGGGGCGATGTCCTCGCCCGGTGCAATTTGCTTCGCGTGGGCAAGACCCGGATCTACGGCGAGGTCCGGCTCTGGGTCGACGGCGCTGCTGATCGGCTGGTGGCGCATGCAACAGGGAGCTACTCGCCACCACCCAACTTGCCTGTGTGACTTTTGCTAGCGTTCCGTCCAGTGTGGGTCGGGACGCCCCTTGTCCGCAGCAAGAGTTGAACTCACCCGACATCGGCAAGGTACTTTTACGAGCCTTCTCGCCCGAAGCAGCGGACACGGGCGTATCGAGGAGGTTCTCATGTCCGAGCTGCCGAGTTTCAACCCCAACATCAGCCACCTCAAGAGGCAGGCCAAGGAGCTCAAACGCGCGGCTGAAGGCGGTGATCTGCTCGCGCTCGAGCGATTGGCCACAGCCGGTGCGAACGGGGAGAAGCCGACTCTCCGCGCTGCCCAGCTGGTGATTGCCCGCGAACATGGATTTGCCGGTTGGCACGAATTGATCGAAGAGGCCGGAGAGCGGATGGTCGACCTCGGGGACATCCATCGGTGGTTCGGCGCTCACCTCAACAACGAGGCGTGGAAGGTCATCGATGACGAGGCCGTCAGCCCCGATGATCAACCGAGGCGCCGCGAGGAGGCTCTCTATCGTGCCTATGCCTCGGTCTACCACTGGATGCAGGTTGGCAATCCGATGAATCAGGGACGGGGCGAGCATCTGATCTCGCGCACGGCGGTCCTGTTGGGATCCGCCGAACTGGCTATTCGCCATGCAGAGCGCTATCTCGAGTTGATCGAGACCCATCCCGATCTGGCCGAGGACTGGGACCGTGCTTTCGCCCACGAAGCGATGGCCCGGGCGCTGGCAATGGCCGGCGACAGGCGCGCGCTCGTTCCGAACGTCTCGAAGCCGAGAGGCTCTGTGCTCTCATCGCCGAGGAAGAGGAGCGGGTCATCGTGGAGGGAGAGCTCGCCCGGGAGCCCTGGTTCGGGCTCTAGATCCCCGGTTATCGGGACTTAGATCCCCGGATCGGGCTGCAGATCCCCGTTCTGGCGCGAAAAACCCGTGCCCCGGCACGGGTTTTTCCCGCCAAAACGGGGGAATCGGGGCATGGCGTCGCGAAAATGGGGTCTGGGCTGGTACTATGTGGCCCCAAGCCGCACCGGCTCGAGGAAAGCACCACCCTGCTTCGACAAGTTTCGAATGGGATGAGCACCGTCCGGTGGTCACGGCTCAGACAGTGAACTAGCGCAAGTCGGCCTCGGGCAGGCGCGTTCCGATCACTCGTGTCTGCGTGTACGAACCCGAGTCATCGAACCCAAGGTCGTACGCCGCCGCCCGTGATTCGGGCAACGAGGAGCCAACTCAGAAATGTCCACATTCGCCGATCTCGGGGTGCCTGCGCGCCTAGTCGAGGTCCTCACCAAACAATCAATCATCGAGCCGTTTCCGATCCAGGAAGCCACCATTCCCGACCTCATGGCCGGCCGCGACGTTCTCGGTCGCGCCCCGACCGGATCGGGCAAAACCCTCGCCTTCGGTCTTCCATTGATCGCGCGGGTGGGCAAGGCCAAGGCCCGTCGGCCCCGGGCTCTGGTCCTGGCACCGACGCGGGAACTGGCCGAGCAAATCGCACGGGAGCTGGCGCCTTTCGCCAGAGTCAACGGCCGGGCGGTAGCCGCCGTCTACGGCGGGGTGGGATACGAACCACAGCGCAACGCGCTCCGCAAGGGCGCCGACGTGCTCGTAGCCACTCCAGGACGGCTGGCCGATCTGATCGACGAGGGCACCGTGTCTCTCGGGGATATCGACCTGGTGGTGATCGACGAGGCCGACCGTATGGCCGACATGGGCTTCATGCCGCAGGTCCGCCGGTTGCTCGACCAGACCAACCCGGTCCGGCAGACGATGCTGTTTTCGGCGACCCTCGATAGCGACGTCGCCAGTTCTGACTCAGCGTTATCAAACCGATCCCGTTCGCCACGAAGTCGGCGACAACGAAGATCATCTCGAGGCGGCCCACTATTTCTGGCGGGTCGATTCCGCCGAGCGGATCGACATCACTGCCGAAATCATCGAGTCCGCCACCCCCACGCTGGTGTTTACCCGCACCAGGCATGGGGCCGACAAGGTGGCCCGACAGCTGGACCGAATGGGCGTCAAAGCCGAAGCGATCCATGGCGGTCGCAGCCAGAGTCAGCGGACCCGGGCGCTGAAGGCTTTTGGGGACGGGAAGGTCGATGCCCTCATCGCCACCGACGTGGCCGCTCGGGGTATCCATGTCGACGGGATCAACAGCGTGGTCCACTTCGATCTCGCCGGCGACCACAAGGATTATCTCCATCGGTCGGGGCGTACCGCCCGGGCGGGTGCTGCCGGGGTGGTCGTGTCACTGGTCCTGACAGATCAGATGGGCGAGCTTCGTTCCCTGCAGCGCCAGGTCGGAGTCCACGATGCCCTCCACGACCCTGACAACGGCTGGCTTTCGGCGAGCGGCGGAAGTCGCATCGGCGAGCGTCCCCCAGATCCCGAAGCCGGCGAGCGCAAGACCGTTTACCAGTCCCGGGGTCGCCGCCGCCGGCGCCGCTAGAAGGCAAGGGCCCTAGCCCTACCTCCGTTTGAGGGCGATCTTTCGATCCGCTTCGGTGAGGTGCCGTTTGCGGACCCTCACCGAAACCGGGGTGACCTCTACCAGTTCGTCGGAAGCAATCCACTCGATCGCGGTCTCCAAGGTATGGCGGCGATGGGGCCGGAGCTTGATCGCCTCGTCGGCGTTGACCGTGCGGATGTTGGTGAGCTGCTTGGGTCTGGTGGGGTTGGCGGGTAACTCTTCGGGCTTCGAAGCCTCGCCGATGATCATTCCCTCATAGACATCTTCGCCCGATCCCACGAAAAGCTCTCCTCGCTTCTGCAGGTTGTCGAGGGCATACGCGGTGGTGGTTCCGAGCCGGTCCGAGATCATGGCCCCACCCTGACGATGGGGCAGATCGCCGGCCCATGGCATCCATCCGTCGTGGTGTTGATGGATCAGCGCTGTTCCACGGGTGGCGGTCATGAGGAGCGATCGAAAGCCCAACAATCCTCTCGCCGGAGCGGTCAACGTGACAATCGTTCGGCCCCGGTCGCCTGGTCTCAGGTCGAGCACGCTCCCTTTGCGGGGAGCTACCGCCTGGGTGACAGTGCCGACGTGCTCATCGGGCACATCGACTACGGCTCGTTCCACCGGTTCGTGGGGCTTGCCGTCGATTTCGCGCAGGATCACCTCGGGCCGGCTGACTTGCAGCTCGAAGCCCTCCCGTCGCATGGACTCGATCAAGACCGCCAGCTGCAACTCGCCGCGTCCGGCCACCTCGGTCACCTCGGGCGACGAGGTCGCTCCGATCCTGATGGAGACATTGCCGAGGACCTCCTTCTCCAGCCTCTCCCGGATCTGGCGCGACGTCAGGAGCTTGCCGTCGCGACCTGACAGGGGAGAGGTGTTGACTCCAAAAGTCATCCGCAGCACCGGCTCGTCGACGTGGAGGCGCGGAAGCGCCACCGGGTTCTCGGGGTCGGCCAGCGTGTCGCCGATCTCGACTTCGGGAAAGCCGGCCACGACGAACAGATCGCCTGCCGTGCGCTCGTCGACATCGACCCGTCGCAAGCCTTCGAAGCCCATCAGCTGGGTCAGCTTCCTCCGGAGGGGCGGCTCGTCGGGGTCGGCATGACAGAGGGCGACCTGGACGCCGGCTTTCAGAGTTCCCTCGACAACCCTCCCGATCGCCAGACGACCCAGGTAGTCCGAGGCATCGAGGTTTGTGACCAGAGCCTGCAAAGGGGCAGAGCTGTCTCCCGATGGAGGTGGAATGTGTTCGACGATCGCGTCGAGCAACGCGGAGAGATCATCGTCCTCGCCGGGGATCCCTACCCCTTTCATCGACCGCCCCGCCCGTGCGATCGTCGAGATGATCGGGAACTCGATGTGGTGGTCCGATGCCTCCAGATCGAAAAACAACTGGTAGATCTCGTCGATGACTTCCTTGGGGCGGGCATCGGGGCGGTCGACCTTGTTGAGCACCAGTACCGCCGGCAGGTGGAGATCGAGCGCCTTGGACAGGACGTAGCGGGTCTGTGGCAGCGGACCTTCGGCGGCGTCGACCAGCAAGAGGACCCCATCGACCATCGCCAGTGCCCGCTCTACCTCGCCCCCGAAGTCGGCGTGGCCCGGGGTGTCGACGAGATTGATACGAGTGCCCTTCCACATGACGGACGCGGCTTTGGCCAGGATGGTGATTCCCCGCTCACGCTCCTGATCGGACGAATCCATGACGCGTTCGATACGAGTCTCATGCGACGCGAAGACACCGGTCGCACCGAGCATGGCGTCGACCAGGGTGGTCTTGCCATGGTCCACGTGCGCGACCAACGCCAGATTTCGGAAAGGGGAACCCGCCATGGGTCCTTTGATGGTACTCCCCGGGTCACCGAACCTTTGCGGTCGGCGGTAAGAGCACCGGCTCCTAGGCCCGTGTAACGGGTTTGCTCCTGCTGTGGCGGGGGTACAGATTTGCATTGCGGAAGGGCGTCGGGCCCCCCGCAGGTTTATCTGCAGCAAAGGAGGAAAGCCTGTCTACTGCATTGATCATCATTGTCCTTGCCCTGATCCTGGGCGGAGTCGGTCTAGCCGTCGAGGCTTTGCGCTGGCTCCTGATAATCGCCCTGGTCCTGCTCGTGGTAGGAGCCCTGACCGGCCGCAGACGAGTGGCCTGAACTCAGTTACCAAGATTGGGCAACCAACGGTTATACGGTCCCCTGCCCTGGGCGGGGGACCGTCTATTTGCCGGCGACCAATGTCTATCCCCGCGCCTGATGCCCAGCACTAATGGCCGGCAAGCACTCACTGGCAACTAGTGACCGGCAATTGCGATGACTTCGCCGCCGGCGGTGGTGACGACGACCTCACCCGGCACCACCACTAGTTCCCCACGAACCGCCGACTCGACGTTGAAGCTCCACAACCCGAGGCCGGTCTCGGCGTCCATGGCGTGGACCATCCCATCCTGGCTGCCGATATAGACGACCCCATCGGCGACCACGGGCGGGGTCGTGATGATGTCTGCGGCACCGAAGGGACCTTCCTCAGTCCAGGGAGAAGGCGTGCTCCCAGCCGATGCATCGAGCCACAGCTGACCGTCCAAGGACATGGCGAGCAGCAAGCGATCCTCGATCAGGTACAGGGTTTCGGGTGTCACCGCGACCCCCTCCCGCACGGCTCGCGAGCTCGGATAGAAAGATGAGTACCCCGCGGCGGGAGCTCCACAAGACCCGGCGGCGAAGGCGTGGATCCCGGCGGGATCTTCCAGACCCACGAAGACCACACCGCCGGCGATGGCCGGCTGGCTGATGACAGTCCCGGTCAGGTCGATCGGGTTCGGGCACATCGGCTCACCAGTAGCCGCATCGATGACGTGGAGGCTTCCCTCTCGACTCGTCACATACAGACGCACCGTCGAAGTAGGCGGGCGCCGACCGGAACTCGGCCGCGGTTGCCTCGGGATCGACGGCCTCAGTTTCAGCCGGGTAGAGCCACTGCCTTTCACCGCTCTGCAAATCGATGGCGTGAATGTGCCCATCGACCGTGGCGACAAACACACTGTTCTCGACGACCAGGGCCGGCGCTCGCACCGTCGACTCGGTCTGATAGTCCCATACCCCGGTGCCGGTCCGCAGGGCGCTGTAGGCGCGAACCACGCCGTCGGTGGTCGGGAAGACAATCAGCGGATCGACCTGCTCACCGGAAGTCGGCTGCCCCACCGCCGGCGTGGCAGCGATCGGGCTGTCGGTTTGGATCACCATGTTGGTGCGACCCTGGGTCAGCTCGATCCCGTGGAGCCGTCCTTCGTCGGTCGCCAAATACAAGTACCGGCCAAACGAGACCGGGTCGGCGACGAAGGAACCGCCTGGCCGCACCCGCCAGTAATACCCATCAAGCTCCTTGAACCCACCGGCTTTGACTCCGGATCGGGCGGCGTCCCCTCGGAACATGGAAGTACCGCTGAGCCCGTCCTCCGGGGCCGGGATCTGCCTGGCCTCGATGGGTGGGACGGTGGTCGTGGTCCGGGGAGGAGCAGTAGTCGCGGGCGCCGCAATCGGATCCGGCGCCGTCAGGTTGACGACCGCCAAAGCGGCCCCGGTCGCGATTATCACCACTGCTGCGACCGCCGCCACCCAGGCCAGGGGGCTGAGGCGCCGGGGACGACGGCGGTGGACCAGACCAGCCGTCCGCCTCTGGGCCGGGCTGAGCACGGAGTCGCCCGACAATCCTGCCGACTCGAGGGCCTGGCCGATCTTCTCCCGGAGCAGCGCTACCTCTTCTTCGGTCGCGTCGGTTGCTTCTGCGATCGCAGTCTCGGCGCGGGGCTCAGTCAGGAAGGAGGGGTACCAACCGGTCGGAGAATGCTCGGCCAGTGGTCGCGCCGCTGCCAGTACTGGTTTGGCAATCGGATTGCTCCACAAGTCTCCAGCTCTCACCGCTTTCAAGGCCTGGACCGGGTTGCCGATCTGGAGGGCGAGCGAGGCTGCTTCAGCCGCGACTTCGGAATCTTTGTCACGCCCGGCCCGGGCCGTCATGAGATCGACCGCAGCACCAAGCCACCGGCTCTGGAGGAACAGGTCGGTGATGTCTTCGGCCCTCCTCCGATCCCAGATGTCAGCGAGTTCCAGCTGCAGTTCTTCGATCCGCAAGCGCCAGCGGATGCCGTTGGCGCCTGGCGGGGTCGCCTCCAAAGCGCTGTCGGCCTGAACCCGGGCTTCATCGAGCGAGCCCACGCCGTACAAGGCTCGGGCCAGCAGATATCGGCAAACGTTCTCCCAGGCCGGAAGGTGGGCGAGCGCGATCTCCAGGGCTCCTTCGGCCCCGGCCCGCGCCTCGTCCCAATTTTCGAAGAGGAGGCCACCTTCGGCCCGGCCCAAGTGGGCGATGAAGCTAGGAGCCATCGCCCCCGCCGATGCGGCCATCTCGTGGGCTCGTTCCATGGCCGCCAGGGCAAGATCCGGGCGTCCAACGCCAAACAGCGCTCGCGACCAATACGCCTCTTTGTCGGCCTGCGAAGCCTCACCTTCGAGCGACTGGGCCTCTTCCCGCAGATGGGCAAAGCCGGCTTCGGCGGCCCTCATCTGCCCTTGATCGAGATCAACCCAGGCCTGGTTGAGGCGGCCGTAGAAGCGCTGCGGTCGGGACCCGTGACTCATCAGGAGAGAGTTGCCTTTGCCGAGGGCAGCCTCGGCTTCGGCGGCAAAACCGAGCCGGCTCAGTTCTCGACCGTGAAACGTCAGGAGGGATCCCAGTTTGGCCAGACTGTTCTGGCCGACTGCGGCGAGTTCCGCCAGGGCGACCCAGCGTTCGGCCTCCTGCGGGTGCTGGAGGTCGTCGGCGACGGAGGCGGCGAACCCGAGCGCATCGACCAGTTCCTCGCCTTGAAGCTTCTTGAGGGCCGTCTCAATCGAGCCCTGGGCGGCCTGCGACTCACCGCGCGAGCGATAGAGGCGGGCAAGATGTAGCCGGACCCGTCCCTCCAGCTCGCCGCCGTCGAGCTTGGCCTCGTTCAGGGCATGGATGGCGAGTTCGAGGAGTGTCAAGCGCTCCGTGTCGGGGTGCTTGGCGGTGGGATCGGTCGCGGCCTCCGCCAGGGTTCGCCAGCCGCCGGCGAATCGACCTGCCGCGATCAGCAACCGCCCGATTTCGCTGCGGTCGCCGCCCTCGACAGTCATGGCATCGGCCAGGTGTCCCGCCATATACGGCGGCGATCGCCGGACTCAAAGCGGGGCCCGAATCGCTCACGGAGCTGTAACCGCCGGGAGACTCGCTGAGCTTTCCCTCCGCCACCAATTTGGCTCCGATGGCCATGACCTCTTCGGGGGAAGCTTCAAGGGCGATGGCGGCGGTGCTGACCGGCACCGGGATGCCGGCCGCCCGAACCAGAGAAAGAAGATCGGGTCCGCCCTCGCGAGTTTCCATGCTCGGAATATACGCCCTCACACGCATGCCTGTTCCAATCCTCCTGGCAAGTTTCAGGATGCGGGCAACCGCTCGGAGAATCCTCGGAGTTCGCTCAACCGCTATTCAGGCCCGGCCGGGCCTTTGTCATGAGGGCGTGTCCGGTCCGGGAAGAAAGGCGGGCCCATGGCCCGGCACGATCAAACCGGCTATTTCCAAGACCCGTTTCCGACCGCGATGGATCCCCTCGGGATCAGTGCAGTAGGGATCCTCCGAAGGGCCGGAACTGCGAAACCAGAGATGTGTGAAGGCCACGAGCCCTTGGCGGGTTCCGACCAAGGTTGTGATGTCCTGGGCCGTGTGGCCCGGTGTCTCCCAGAGCAAAACTGACGGCGACACCAGGAACCCCTCAGCCGGCCGGCTGTCCCAGTTATCGCCGTGATACACCGCCCAATGATCGTGGACCCTGGCGTTGGCGAACATGCCGACATTGATGGTGTGATCGGGATGATGGTGGCTGATGATCACATCGGTTATCTGGGCCGGTTCGAAACCCAGTTCGAGCAGCGGACCGGAAATAGCGGACTGCGAAGGGGCCATTCCGGGATCGATAACGATCAGTTGGTTCTCGTCGACGATCAGACTGACCGAGGATCGAACTCCCGGACTCGCCGAACCAACCTGCAGCACGTGCCAGGTCGCGGTATCCAGGGGGGCCGGTGCGGCCGTAGGACCCACGTTCTACGCCGGCGCCAACATGACCGGTCTTCGGCTGTTCGTGATCGATCTGGCTGCGACTCCGGCGGCGATCGCCATGGCGCCGGCGAGGAGAAATGCCAAGACATAGTCGCCCGTCTCTTCGCGCAATAGACCAAAGCCGAAAGCGGCCAGGGCGGCCCCGGCCTGATGTGCGAAGAAGACCCAGCCATAGACGGTTCCAACATTCTGAGAGCCGAAGGCTTCAACCGTCAGGGCTACGGTCGGAGGGACGGTGGCGATGTAGTCGAGGCCGAACAAGACCGCGAACGCTACGAGTCCGAGCTGGTCATGGACCAGCGGGACCAGAAACAGCGACAGACCCCGGAACCCGTAATACACCATGAGGAGCCGCCTTGGATCCATGCGATCGGTCAGCCAACCCGATGCGAGGGTTCCGACGAAGTTAAAGGCTCCCATCAAGGCGAGGGTTCCCGCGGCGATTTGGGGAGTGAAGCCGTGCTCGACCGCGTGTGCGACGAAATGAGTACCGACGATTCCGTGCGTCGTCAATCCACAAATGCCGAAGGTTCCCGCCAGCAGCCAGAAGTTGCGGCTTCGAAGAGCCTTCTTCATGATCAGAGGGTCGGGGGTGGGAGGCGGCACCGGCCCCGTCGCTCCATAAGGCGCCAGCCCGACGTTGGAAGGGTGGTCCCGCACCAACCAGGCCACGGGCAGAACGGCAGCTGCGGCCAGGCCGGCCAGTCCCCACGTGGCGGTGCGCCATCCATACGAAAGGCTGACGCGGCTGAGCAGTGGAATGAACAAGAGCTGGCCCGCTGACATCAGGGCTCCGAACAGGCCGACGATCATGCTCCGATTCGTGACGAACCAGCGGTTGGCGATCGCCGCCCCCAGCACCGAGCCGATGAGCCCCGTGCCGATGCCGGAGATAACCCCGAGGAAGAGATCGAGTTGCCATCCGCTGTTGGAGGCCGCCGCCAGGGCGGATCCTGCCGCGGTGATCAGAAGCCCCATCGCCGCAACCTTGCGGGGTCCGACCCGGTCGACGAAACGGCCCGACAGGGGGGCGGCCAGACCGTAGAAGATCAGCCCCAAGGACACGGCCAGTGAAACGGCCGACCGGGAAATCCCGATGTCTTCTTCCATCGGAAGGAGGAATATGCCGGGCGCGGACCTCACCCCGGCCCCGATCAGAATGGCGACTCCGGCCACCGCCACCACGACCCAGCCGTAATGGAGGCGCCGGGATGATGCGATCGGAGTCATTGGATCAGCATCATTCGATCAGCATGCGGGCCAGCTCGGCGGGTCGCGACAACCAGGGGGAATGACCGCCGTCGATCACAGTCGCCTCGACCCCGAGGCGTTCACGCGACACCTTCCTGCCCCATTCCGGGTTCACGACCCGGTCGTCAGCGCAGACGATGGAGACGATCTCGTCGGCCCGCCAATCATCGAAACTTGCTACCTCGTTCCACATGCTCCGTTGGAACCTGAGCCTTGCCTGGGCCAGTTCGGCTTTTACCGGGTCGCAATCGTGGAACAGGGTCCGCATGGCCCCGGCGCGGGTGAATCGGAACAGACCCGGGTCACGAAACTCGAAACCCCCTTTGCCTACGTGCCCGTCTCGCTCGGCATCGACGGTGGCCAGGTCGGCCAGGCTCATTCCGGGAGAGCTGATGATGCCTGCGACGAAGACCAAACGCCGGGTCTTGACCCGATCCGCCACCACCGCGGCCGTGAGAGCACCCAGCGAGTGCCCGACCACAACCAGATCTTCGGGGGACCCGGGTAATGAGCCGATCGCCGTCTCGGCATATTCGGCCAACCCTGCATCGGGGTCTTCAGAGGGAAGATCGACCGCGGTAATCCGGTGACCAGATTCGGAAAGATGGGAGGCCACCCCATCCCAACACCAGGCACCGTGACAGGCTCCATGAATCAAGAGGACGTCAGACATCAGGGTTCGAGATCAATCCCACGATCGTGTAGGGAGGAAGCGTATGCCTGCAGAAAACCCTTCGGGCCCATCACCAGCATTGTTGCCTGGGCGTTCGATTCCAGGTCCAGGCTGCGCTCTACATCGGGATTGAATCGTTTCGCGGAGGCCAAATATTCATCCCATATCCCGGCGACTTGTTCATCCCAGGCGAGCGACACCACCAGGCCGCCGGGCACGGGCCGGGCATTCGTCACTTTCGACATCACGATGTCTCCGAGCTCATCGGCTGCGATCAGCTCGCCATCATCGTGGCCGCCGACCTGATCGAGAAACGGGAAGTCGCCCGGATCGATCGTCAGCCGGGCGAGAGGCCGCACCTCAGACGTCGACGCCCACTCGTTTGACGCCGGGCCTCCGGGATAGAAGAGGATCGGCTCGAAGTCGTCCTTGGGGAGGAGGTAGAGGGTCCCGGTTCTCCAAATGTCGCCTCCCACATAGTCATGGTGAACCGAGAACCTGTAGAGGGGACCGGGCGGCCCATGGGATCGTTCCAGGACATGACACCGTTTCGAATCGAGCCTTTGATCTTGGTTCGATCGATGACGGCGAACCACATGGCCCACAGTCCGAAAGGAGTCCCGTAAACGGCGGCGCGATTGCCGCTCCCGCCCTGGTCCATGATCTCGACCGAGGTCCGCCGTGGTGCGAATGTCTCAATGTCAGGGAGGGGTGATCCGTGGAAAATGAAGTCGCCTCGTCTGGTTAGCCATTCGATGAAATGCCACTTGGGCCAGGGGAGGCTCCATTCCGAGCTCAAGCCTTCCCGGTGCTCGAGTATGTGATTGGCCAACTCTTCGTAGGCCTCTTCCTCGCGCGGGTCCCATTCCACATCTTCGAGTCGAAGGCCGCGGCCGGTCGGGCTTTCGACGTGTCCATCGTTCCGGGTGAACTCGACGACGCCTCCGAACCGGCCGCCCGGGGCGGGGTCGCCATCGGTGAAGTCGACGTTGGCCCCATCGAATTGACTGCCTACTACGACGTACGAGTCGCCCCGGCTCACCAACCGCGCTGCCAGATGCTCCGGGGTGCCGGTCAAGCGCAGCCGGAGCTCATCGTCAACTATCGAGACGTAAATTGGCTCGAGGCCCAGCGAGTACGTTCCGGCCAACCGCTGAGGATCGTTCATGCCGCCGGGAGTTGGAGGGATCGCTTGGCAGCCGCTCGTTCGAGGTGGTCGAGGAAGGCCAGCACCGCCAGGCGGTCCTGGGCGGCCGGGCGGGTCACCGCGATCACCTGGCGGGTCGGACCGGAGAGTGGCAATAACCGGACCTCAGAAGGCACCCTGGTCAAGGCCAGGGCTGGCAGGATTGCGCACGCGTCGACCGAGGCCACCAGCTGAAGGGTGACTTCGAAGTCGTCGATCTCATAGTGAACTTTTGGTTCAAAGCCAGCCGACCGACAGATCGCCCGTACCGCCCGTCCGCACTCGCTGACCTCGAGGGGAGCTGCCACCCACCGGTGGCCGCTGGCGTCGGACAGTTTGCGGATGGCGGACTTCGCCGGCACCGCCAGGTATAGGGGCTCGTCGAGGATTTTGCGCTTGTTCAAACCCTGGTGGCGGGTGTGAGGCACGTGCTTGTAGCGCTGATCGACGGCGACATCGAGCGCGCCCAGGCGCAGTTCACGGGCGGCGTCGTCGTGACTCAATTCGACGAGATGGAGAACCACCCCGGGATGCTCCACGGCCAGGCTCTGGAACGTGTCAGGGATGAGGGCGGCCATGACGCTGGCCAGGGCACCGACCATGACTCTGCCAGCTACTTCCCCGGTGGCTTCCGACACGGCGGTCGTGGCGCGTTCGACCGCATCGAATACGGCAGGGGCATGATCGACGAGCACCCGTCCGGCGGGGGTCAGGGCCACGTTGCGCCCCTGCCGCTCCAGCAAGGGGGTTCCGATCTCCTCTTCGAGGATGGAGAGCTGTTGGGAGATGGCCGACGGCGTGTAGGCCAGGGCTTCGGCCGCAGCTGTGATGGTTCCTCGCTCGGCAACTTCTCGAAGAAAACGGAGTCGTTTCAAGTCGATCATGATCGTGAAGTATACATGAAGTGTCGAGTAAGGATTATTCGCTAGACGTTAAGGGTCGGTTGGGTTACAAATATGGAGTTATCTGACAAAGGATCTGAACATGGAACTGCTGATTGCATTGTCGCTCTTGATGTTGATCGCCCTCAGCGGTGCCCTGGCCGGGGTCGACAGCCGGGATGGATCCGACTGGCAAGACCGCTCACGATGAACAGCTATTTGGGCGAGCTGATTGCCGCGGACAAAACCGCCACCTGGCGGTGTGAGGCCGGTGGACCCTGCGCTAATCGACGGCGCTGGCGAGCCGCCGGGACTCGTCGACAGGCGGTAAATCGGGTTCGGGGTCGGACGGGGCGGACTTCAGCGCAGTCAGGACCAAGTCGGTGAGGCGAGCGCTCTCGATCGGATGAGCGTTGTCGAACATCATCTTCAGCTGTTCCAGCATCTCCGGCGATTCCTTCTTGCCCGGTTTCCGGAATCGGTCATGAAGAATCGTCCCGCCTTCGACCGGTTCCAACTCATGGGTCGAGATGACGGCAGCACCGTTCGGAAGCGTTGCTTTCGATGTGTAGTAATGGGGGGGTCGCCAGTCGATGAATTCCTGCAGGATCTGGTCTGGGCCGTGAATGCAATGATTCACGGTCCCGGCTCTGCGTCTTCCGGTGGGGTCCAGCTGGTCGATCCGATCGAGACCCGCCCCCCACTGGGCTCGCAATTGTGGTGAGGAGAGGTACTCCCAAACCAGCGGGGCCGGGGCTGGGATGAACGTCGAATAGCTCAGGCCGGACTCGTCATCGCCGACGTAGACCTTCTTTCTCTCCCGGTAGGCCTCCCACGCCTGAGTCAGATCCAGAACCCAACCCCAGATTTCGCCGACATGTTCGTACGTCTCGGAATGGCGATGCATGCCAAGGGCCGCTGGGTCGAGCGTGGTCAGATCCATGCAGGCATCGGAGATGAATGCGTAGGCCGGTCCGGCGATCGTGTTCTTGAGCAGGCGGTGAACCATTATCACTTCGCTGCCCACCAGTTCGGTCCTTCCTGCCACTTTGTGGATGACGATCGACCCGTGGTGGGCGACGAGCTTCAGGTTGAGGATCGGAATGAGGGAGCATGCATCGCATTCACAAATCGAGGATTGCTCGATCGACTTGAGCCGCTGCCTGAATGCGAAGTAGCAGCCTTCGATCGTGTCCAACAGGATCGAACCGTCGATCTGATCGGTTGCCGAGTACACGAAGGCAGCATCCCCTTCGAGCTTGGAAAGCTTGAAACGCGGCCTGAATGCCTTCACCACGGTTGTCATGAGGTCGGCGAGGATGTCCTGGGCATGCTCCAACTCCACGCCCGCCAGATACTCGGTGTATCCGGAAACGTCGGCGATTATCAAGCATGCCCGGGTTGTGTCGACCATCGGCCCGGTCAGTCTACGAAACGGGGCCCTAGCGCGCCGCCGCCTTCTTGTAGGCGCGGATCGCCAGCGGAATGAAGATCGCCAGGATCACGACGATCCAGACGACGGAAACGAGCTTGGCGTTCTGGAGCGGCCACGAATCCGGAGCCGAGAAAGCCGGGTTGGTGTTGCCGAAGAGTTCTCGGACTGCCAGCGTCAGCGCCGAGACCGGATTCCAGCTGGCAAAAACCTTGAGGGCCGCCGGGAAATTGTCCATTGGCACGAACGTGTTGGCGATGAAGGTGAGTGGAAAGATCACGATGAACGAGGCGTTTTGCACCACTTCGACGCTCTTCACCGACAGGCCGACGGTAGCCATGACCCAGGAGAAGGCGTAGGCGAACCCGAGAAGCAGGGCGAACCCGCCCAGGGCCTCGAGAAACGATGAGCGGATTCTCCAGCCGACGAGGAGTCCGGTCCCGGCCATGATCAGCGACCACCAGGAGGTTGTTGAGCAGGTCGCTCGTGGTTCGCCCGATCAGAACCGCCGATGAGGAGATCGGGAGCGAACGGAATCGCTCGATGATTCCCTTCTTGATGTCGTCGGCCAATCCCGATCCGGTGATGGTCGCACCGAAGATGACGGTCTGGACGAAGATGCCAGGCAGAAGGAACTCGCGGTAGGACATCCCCGGCAGCTGAATGGCGCTTCCAAAGATGTAGGCGAACAGCAGCACGAACATGATCGGCTGCACCGTCGAAAACACCAGAAGGTCGGGTAGCCGCCCGATCTTCAAGAGATTTCGCTTGGTCATCACGGCGCCGTCGGCGAGCGCCTGGCTGAGACTGCTCACGAGCGTCCCCTCTTCTTGGGTATCGCTGGTTCGGGTTCGACCCCGTCCTCCGCCGGCGTGACCCGTGAGTGTCAAGAACACGTCGTCGAGAGTCGGTCGACGAAGTCCGAACTCGAAGGGGATTATCCCCAACTCGTCGAAAGCGCGGACCGCCTCGAACAGGGCCACGCCTCCGTCGCTCACGGGAACGATCAAGTGGCGGGCTTGATGATCGATTTCGACATGGCCCATCCCGATCCCGGTCAGAACCTCGGCAGCTTTGGGGATGTCCGATTCAGTCTTGACCACCAGTTCAAGACGCTCGCCTCCGACCTGGCGTTTCAGCTCTTCGGCGCTGCCCTCGGCGATCACCTTGCCGTGATCGATGACGGCGATGGTGTCGGCCAGTTGATCAGCCTCATCCAAAAAGTGGGTGGTGAGAAGGAGGGTGGCGCCTTCCCGGACGAGCTCGGAGATGACCGTCCACAAATCGATGCGGCTGCGGGGGTCGAGCCCGGTGGTGGGTTCGTCGAGGAATATCACCTTGGGTTTGGCGACCAGTGCGCCAGCCAGGTCGAGGCGTCGACGCATCCCGCCCGAGTAGGTCTTGACCTGGCGATTCCCGGCTTCGACAAGATCGAAGCGTTCGAGCAGCTCGCTGGATCGGGCCCGGCTGGCCGGCTTGCCCATGTGATAGAGCCGCCCGACCATTTCCAGGTTCTCGAACCCGGTGAGATTCTCGTCGACGGCGGCGTATTGACCGGACAGACCGATCGCTTTCCGCAGCTGCTGGGCCTGGGTGACTACGTCGAAACCAGCCACCGTCGCCCGGCCCTCGTCAGGCTTGAGGAGGGTCGTGAGCACTCGCACCGTGGTGGTCTTCCCGGCTCCGTTGGGCCCCAGCAACCCCATCACGGTTCCCTCGGGCACGGACAGGTTGAGCCCGGCTATCGCGATCACATCGCCGTATCGCTTGGAGAGCCCTTCGACGACTATTGCATCAGTCATGAACGCGGGAACCCTAACCGGCTCATCCGGGGTGCCAGATCGAGTTTTGTCGCCATGGGCTCTCAATGCCCACAACGTTCATCTGTTGTTAACCAAGATGCTTGGTTGACGCCTCGAGATTTCCCCCAGGGGCCTGCAGGGGAACAAGAAACGTGCCGATACATGACCATGGTGAAGCACGGCGTCGGCCCTTCCCCGACGGCCGCGTCGCAGCCGTCATCCATGGACAGCTTTCTGGACGACTATCAGACTGTCCGGCTCGCCGTGAGTCTGATCGGCCTTGCGATCCTTTTGGGATTCCTACCGTTCTCGAGTTGGCGGGAAGAGGCCCCCTTCATTGTTTCCATGAGCCTCATTGGTGGCCATGCCGTGTGGTGCCGCCTCCACCACATCCGGTCTCCGCGGTCGATGTTGCTGCTCGACACCACGGCATGGGGCGTCATCATGGTGCTGGCAAAGGATCCCTCCTTGAGTGCCGCCATCCTCGCTTTCCTGGCGGTGCTGGCCGTTCTCTTCTCGGACGGCCTCTGGCGAGCGGGGTTTCTAGCCGCCGCTACCGCGTGGTATGGAGCGGCAGCTCTCAGCACGAGGCAACTGATGGAAGTTTCTATTGGCCAGGTGGTGGGAGTACTCCTGATCACGGGTGGCATGGCGGCGATGATCATTAGAATTCGCGCCTGGCTAGGCCGGCTCGATGCCGGGCGGTCCCAGATGCTGGGGACCGTGAGCCACGAGCTTGCGGAACAACCTCACCGGAATGATGGGTCTCACCGAGGTCGTCAGCACCGACCGGGACATGAGCGGGGACGAGGCCAGGGAACTGGTGGCACTGGCGCATCAGCAAGCGGTCGACGCCAACGAGATCGTGGAGGATCTCCTCACCGCCACCCGACTCGAGCGGGCGGCGCTGACTGTTGCGATGGGTTCAGTAAACGTCAATGCACAAGTGGAAACGACGGTGCGGCGATTCTCTGGCGAGGGGGTCAGTCTCACCGCTCAGATGGCGACGGACCTACCCCCTGCCGAGGCCGATGATCTCCGGGTCCGCCAAATTCTGCGCAACCTGGTCTCCAATGCCGTCCGCTATGGCGGGTCCTCGATCCGAATCACGACCTCGGCCGTCGGCGACGGCGTACAGGTCACGGTGGCCGACGACGGCGCTGGAGTCCCATCCGAGGACGCGGCGACCATCTTCCTTCCGTATCGCCGCTCCACCAGGTCGAGCCACGTGGCGTCGGTAGGGCTCGGACTTTGGATCTCCCGTCAACTGGCCGACGCAATGGGTGGCAGTCTTGTGTATCAACGGACCGATGGGTGGACCGAATTCGTTCTCAAACTCGCGGCCCATGATCTAGATCCTCGTCGTATGGTCAGGAGATTCGCCGTGGAGAGCCCCAGGTCGGCCGAGCTTGGTGTGGGTTAGGAATTCGATCTGAGTCCGTAGACGTTCGATACAAAGGCTCCGGAGGTATTGAGTGAATGAAGGCCCGACCACTCCCGTGCGGGGGTTGCTCGCAGTAGGCATTGCGGTAGCCCTCAATATCGGGCTCCTCCTGGGGTTCGAGGCGATCGGCATCGATTTGAGGGTTCCGGTCCGGGCCGGCGCCACCGAATTCACCCGAATGACCTTGCCGCCGGTGTTGGTCATCACATTCGCCTCGACGGCGATAGCAGTCCTGCTCGCCATGACTCTCAACCGGGTGACCCGCAAGGCCAGGATCATCTTCAGCAGCGTCGTCGTCCTCTTCGCCTTTCTGAGTCTCTTGACGCTGCTGCCCCTTGACAGCCCGTCGATAGACCGGGTATTCCAGGGCGTGATGCATCTGGTCCCAGCTGCGGCGTTGGTGGCACTGGTGAGTCCGACCTTGCGTTCCGAATAGGAAGTCGACGGCGTGGGAGCCTGCCCTCACCGCCCGGCCGACCTCGGCGCCGACGAGTCGTAACCTTTCGCTGTGGATCTGGCCTTGGTCGCTGCCGTGCTGTTGGGCGTCGCCGCGTTGCTCCAGGTTGGCCTGGCTTTTGGCGCCCCTTGGGGCTCGATCTCCTATGGAGGGCGTATGGCCAACCCCAACGGCACCCTGCCCACCAGGCTTCGCTTGATGAGCGCGGTGGCGGCGGCCGTCCTGCTATTTGCCGCGTATGTGGTTCTGGCCCCGGGAGGCCCGGTCGAGTCCGGATGGAGCCAGGATTTCCTCACCTGGGCCACGTGGGTCATCGCCGGACTGATGGTTCTCAACACGATCGGCAACCTCGCATCGTCGAACGCGATCGAACGCTTTGCCCTTGGGTCGATGACGGCTGCCGTCGCCGTTCTCGCGGGACTGGTCGCATTGCGGGGACCGAACCTGTGAGTCACGCAGCCCACCTCCCGTCCTCCAGTACCGGTCCGCAATCGGCCACCGGCCGTCAATCAGCCCGCCTCCGGGTCGTCCTTCTGATGCTGCTCGGCTTCATGGCAATCGAACTCGTGGCAGGCATTGCCAGCGGTTCGCTCGCATTGATCTCGGACGCCGCTCACATGGGAACCGATGCCCTCGGGGTGGGTATGGCGCTCGCCGCCGTGGTGGCCGCCCGGGGCGGGGCCGCCGGGTCGCGAACTTACGGTCTTTACCGTCTGGAGATCCTGGCCGCCCTGGCCAACACAGTTTTGCTCTTTGGGGTCGCAGGGTTCGTGCTCTGGGAAGCGATTCGACGTTGGAGCGATCCCAGCGAAGTGGCCACCGGGCTGATGCTGGTGGTGGCGGTGGTCGGTTTCATCGTCAATCTGGGCGGTTATCGGATACTGATGGTGCAGCACGATTCCCTGAACATGGCGGGTGCCAGGCTCGAACTTTTGGCCGACTTGTTGGGCTCTTTTGGGGTCATCGCGGCCGCTCTCGGTCGTCAGGTTCACCGGTTGGCTTCAAGCCGACTCCCTGATTGCGATCGCTCTGGGAATCTTCGTCCTTCCGCGGGCGTTCAGACTGGGTAGGGAAGCGGTTCGGATCCTGGTGCAAGAGGCGCCGCCGCATCTCGATGTGGGCCGGATCAAGACGAGTCTCGCTTCGATTCCCCGTGTGGTCGATATCCACGACCTTCATGTCTGGACTCTCACTTCAGGCATGGACGTCGTTTCGGCCCACCTGATGATCGAGAACGACGCAGATCCCCACTCTGCCCTCGACTCAGCCCGCCATCTGCTTCAAGAGGACTTCAAGATCGAACACGCAACGCTTCAAGTCGAACCCCAATCGCACATCGGCTGCACCGAGTTGAGCTGGTAGTGCTGTCGGGCTTGGTCGAGCAGTGGCGGGGATATGGATTTCCCACGCGGCGTTGGGTGGTCTCGGCGGGAGCGCGGGCCTTTGCCCTCGCCGGTCTCGCCCGGGGAGCCCCGGTCCTGGCTCTGGTTCCCTCCGAGCGTGATGCCGAAGAACTGGTGGAGGACCTGGCCCTCTTCACTACCACCCATCTTCTTCCCGCCTGGGAAACGCTTCCCTTCGAACACGTGTCTCCCAATGAAGCGACGATGGCCCGGCGGGCAGAGGCGCGGATCCTCCTCCGCGATGCCCACCCCGGGACCGTGGTGGTCGCCTCGGTGCGGGCGGCCATGCAGCGTTTGAGTCCCTCCCCGCCCGATCCGGTGGTCATCAAGAAGGGGGACGAGGTTTCGCTCACCGACCTCTACCAGCACCTGTCCGATCTGGGGTACGAGCGGACCGACCGGGTCGAAGCCCGCGGTGAGTTCGCAGTACGGGGTGGGATCCTCGACCTTTTCCCGGCGCAGGCCGCCGACGCGGTCCGAATCGATCTGTTTGGCGACACGGTCGAAGACCTCCGGCGTTTCTCCGTTTCGAGCCAACGCTCGACGGATCCCGTCGACGAGGTCGTCGCCTACCCCGCCCGGGAGTTCAGACCGGACCCCGACGTCCGCCAACGCGCCCTCGAACTCGTTCGCACCGAGCCGTGGGCAGCGGGCACCTGGGATCGCATGGCGGAAGGGCAGATTTTCTCGGGAATGGAGTCGTGGCTGCCATGGCTGGCCGAGCCCCGATCGCTCCTCGACGAGGTGTCGGCCGGAACCACCGTGGTCCTGGTAGATCCGTCGCGGAGCCGCGACCGCGCTCGCGAGCTGATCAAGGAAGAAGAAGAAATGGCCGCGGCGCTGGCATCGACCTGGGGGAGTGGGGCGCCGGCGGCTGGAGATCATCCGGCCCTTCACCTTGAACTGGAACTGGACCGCGTCCTGGAGATGCCGCCCATTCCGATCTCGCCCGACGATTCGGTCTTCGAGACCACCGGCTTCGATGCGACGCCGGGTGATCCGACCTCTGTCGCCAAGGCGATCAGCCGCTTGCAGCGGCAGGGAACCCATGTAGTGGTCGCGATGGACGGTGCTCCGGCCGCCGATCGGGTTGCCCGGGTATTGGGAGAAGAAGGGGTCTCCCCAACGGTGATTTCGCAGGGGGTCCATCGAGGCTTCGTGGCGCCCGGGCTCAAGCTCGCCGTTCTCGGCGAACAGGAGATCGCGGGGCGCCGACGCGCCCACCGGAGCACCAGTCGGCGCAGAGGCGACGTGGGAGTCAATTATTCGGACCTGACCACGGGCGATTACGTCGTGCATTACCGGCACGGGATTGGTCGATTCGAGGGCCTGGTTTCGCGAACGATGGCCGGTGTGGAGCGCGACTACTTGATCGTCGCCTATGCCGGCGAGGACCGTCTCTACGTGCCGACCGACCAATTGGCCGCGGTGAAGAAATACACAGGCGGCGAGGCGCCCCGCGTCTCTCGAATGGGGGGCAAAGACTGGAACGACACCAAAGAGCGGGTTCGTAAAGCCGTGGCGGCGGTCGCCGAGCAGGTCGTTCGGCTCCACCGAGCCCGGGCCCGGGCCGCCGGCTACTCCTTCGGTCCCGACACCCCCTGGCAACGAGAGCTCGAAGCTTCGTTTCCTTACGAAGAGACGCCGGATCAGATGGTGGCCATCAATGACGTCAAGGCCGACATGGAGGCCGACCGTCCCATGGACCGCCTCGTCTTTGGTGACGTCGGATTCGGTAAGACCGAGGTGGCGATACGGGCCGCTTTCAAGGCGGCCATGGTGGGCAAGCAGGTTGCCGTGCTGTCCCCGACGACGCTCTTGGCGCAGCAGCATCATCAGACTTTTACGGACCGTTTCGATCCTTACCCCATCAGAGTCGAGGTCTTGAGCCGCTTTCTCACCAACCGCCAGCAGCGGGCGGTGATCGAGGGACTTGCCACCGGCGAGGTCGATGTGGTCATCGGAACCCATCGCCTCCTGTCTGAGGACGTGAAGTGGAAGAACCTGGGCCTCGTTGTGATCGACGAGGAGCAGCGGTTCGGGGTCGCAGCCAAGGACCAGCTCCGCCGGCTCAAGGTAGGTGTGGACGTTCTCACACTGACTGCGACTCCGATCCCGCGGACGTTGGAGATGGCACTCACCGGGATCCGGGAGGTCAGCCACATTCGAACCGCTCCCGAGGACCGCCATCCGATCCTGACCTATGTCGGTCCTCTCGACGAGCAGGCGATCTCCGCCGCGATAAGGCGCGAGCTGTTGCGAGAGGGCCAGGTCTTCTATGTCCACAACCGGGTGGCTTCGATCGACACGGCCGTCGCGAGGCTGCGAAATCTGGTGCCCGACGCCCGTTTTGTGGTCGCCCACGGCCAGCAATCGGAAGGTCAACTCGAGCAGGTGATGCTCGACTTCTGGAATCGAGAGTACGACGTCATGGTCGCCACGACGATCATCGAATCAGGCCTCGACCTTCCCCAGGTCAACACCCTGATCGTGGAGCGGGCCGATCTCTTGGGGCTGGCGCAGCTCTATCAGTTGCGAGGGAGAGTGGGTCGCAGCAGTCAGCGGGCGTACGCGTATCTGTTCCACCCCGCCGAGCAGGTCCTGAGCGAAGACGCCCACCGTCGCCTCGAGGCCATTGGCGAGGCGACCGATCTCGGATCCGGTTTCCATCTGGCCCTGAAGGACCTCGAGATCCGCGGGGCGGGTTCGATCCTCGGTGAGGTTCAGTCCGGTCATATTTCGGCGGTCGGCTTCGATCTGTACGCGGAACTCGTCGCCGAAGCTGTATCGAAGCTGGAAGGGCACGAGGTCGCCTCCCTAGACGTCAAGGAGGTTCGAATCGAGCTTCCGGTTGATGCCCATCTTCCGGATGACTACGTGCCCGAGCAAGGACTCCGCCTCGAGGCGTACCGCCGCCTGGCCACCGCCACCGCGCCGGCCGAGGTGGATGACGTCGGGGCCGAATGGGCCGACCGTTTCGGGCCACTGCCACCCGCTGCCACCGCCCTCATCGACATCGCTCGTCTCCGGGTGGAAGCCCTGCGGGTGGGAATCACCGAGATCGTGAACCTACGCAACGAGGTGAGGCTGGCACCGGTGGACCTCAGCCAGAGCCAAGAGATCCGTCTTCAACGACTCGCCCCCAAAGCGGTTCTCCGCCCCCACGAAGGGGTCTTGTTCATTCCGGCCCCGGCCAACCTCGTGGCCGGACTCCTTCGCTTCATCAGTGATATGTGGCCGGTCTAGCTACGATTTCCCAACCCCGCTCCTAAGGGATTGCTTTGTACAGAACTCCATTTCGACATAGGCCATTTCGACATCGGCCATTTCGTCACTGGCTTGTCGGGCTGGCGTTGTTTCTCGTTCTGGCCGCCGCCTGCGGCAACGGGGCGGGCGGCCGGGCAGCCACTGTCAACGGTGTCGACATTCCGGTCTCCGAGGTCACCGCGATGCGCGTTTCTGAAGAGGCGACGATCGACAAGGTCGCCTTCGCTGAGGACCTCACCAACGCCATCATCTACCACGCCGTCCTCAACGCTGCCCGCGACGAATTCTCGATCGAGCCCACTTCAGAGGAGGTCGCGGCCAAAAAGGTCGAATTGACGTCCCAGCTCGAAGCCGCCCAGGGGATATCGATCGAGGACTTCTTCGCCACCCAGGGATTGCCCATAGAACGCCTCGACGTGATCGCCAACCAGCAGGTGATCCGGGAGCTCCTGCTGGACCATTTCGTGTCCGAGGCAGTACCGGCTACCGACGCCGACGCTCGAACTGCTGTTGTCGTCCGATCCGACCGTCACCTGCATCCGCCACATCCTGGTTCCGACCGAGCAGGAGGCGATCGACGCAAAGAATCGCATCGAGGGAGGAGAGGAATTCGCTGCCCTGGCCGCCGAGGTGGGGACCGACGGCACCGCCGCGTCGGGGGGCGATCTCGGATGCCAGCCTCTGAGCACGTACGTCGTCGAGTTTGCAGATGCCGCCGCGGCGGCGGAGGTCGGAGTGGTGTCGGACCCGGTTGAGAGCCAGTTTGGCTGGCACCTGATCCTGGTCGACCCGATCCTCGAGAGGCTCAAGGTGCAGATCGATGAAGGAAGAGCCAACCAGCTCGTCGATGCCTGGTTGCTCGAAACGGTGACAGGCGCGACGGTCGACGTCGACGATCAATATGGAGTCTGGGTTACCGAGCCGCGCCCGATGGTTCAGGCCCCGAGCAGCTGAGCCGCTCCTGGGCGATCTCACAATCGTCGGACTCGGGCCAGGTTCGTTGGCCAGGCTGCCCTCGTCGACGCAGGCCCTGCTCCTGGATCCAGCGACCACCGTCATCGTCCGGACCCTCCAGCACCCGGCGGCGTCCGAATTGGCCGCGGCCCGGGTGGTCGAAACCTGTGACGACCTCTACCAGCAGGCCACCTTCGAGGATGTCTACGACGCCATTGCCACCCGGGTCATCGCCGCCTCACAACGGGGAAGGACGATCTACGCCGTACCCGGCAGCGTCCTCGTGGGCGAGCTGTCGGTAGGTCGGATCCGGGGAAAGGTCGAAGCCGAAATCGTGGCCGGGGAGTCGTTTATCGATGCGGTCCTAGCGGCGGTCGGATACGACCCCCTGGACCGCGGGCTTCGCATCCTCAACGGCCACCGCTTGCCGTACCCGCTCGTGATCGACGGTCCGACAATCATCGCCCACCTCGATCTTCCAATCGTCATGGCCGATGTGAGCTTCCCGGATATCGAGAGTGGTGGCAGAAGGGACCAATGCCAAGGTTGTAGTCGATGCAGGTGGGTTGGATCAGCTCGTCGTCGACGTGGCGCTCGAGGAGACCGACTCCAACCTGGCAGGTGTGCGGACCTCGATGTTCCTCGATCCGATTCCAGGGGGAGTGGTCGGTGCCATTCAGGTCATGGCACGCCTGCGCGAAGAGTGCCCGTGGGATATCAAGCAAACTCACGAGAGTCTCGTCAAGAACCTGATCGAGGAGACCTATGAACTGGTCGAAGCGATAGGTTCGGAATCGGACGGACAACTGGAGGACGAGCTCGGCGACGTTCTCCTCCAGGTTCTCTTTCATTCCAATATTGCCCGGCAGAGAGGTGCTTTTGACGTCGAGGACGTCGCCGAGAACCTTCGTCAGAAGCTGGTGAGGCGCCACCCGCATGTTTTCGGCGATGTTCAGGCGAAGGATGCCGACGAGGTCAAGGCCAACTGGGAACAGATCAAGGACGCCGAGCGCGGCGGGGCCCGGCGTTCGGCCCTCGACGGTGTCCCCGTCGGCTTGCCCGGTCTGGAACGGGCGGCCCGGATGCAGCGGCGGGCTGCCGATGTCGGATTCGACTGGCCACGGGTCGCTCCCGTGCTCGAAAAGCTGGTCGAAGAGATCAGCGAGTTGCAAGAGGCAATGAGTGGCGGAAATCGGGTGGCGGAAGAGCTCGGCGATGTCCTCTTTACCGTTGTGAACCTGGCGCGTCATCTGAACGTCGACCCGGAATTGGCCCTCCGCGGAGCCATCGAGCGATTCGGCTCGCGGTTCGGGGCGATGGAGGCGGAAGGGCCCCTGGACGGTTTGAGTCTCGAAGAATTGGACGAGCGCTGGGGAAGGGCCAAGGCCACAGGCCGATGAGCCTCATGCGCATGAGGTGTTAGCCAAAGGGCTGTTGGCCAAGGAGCTATTAGCCAAAGAGGTGTCGGCCAAACGGCTGTTAGCCGGTAGGTCGAAAACCGTAGCGGTAAGGTTCTCCGCCCATGCCATCTTCGATGTCAATTTCTGCGGTGACCGCACGCGAGATTCTGGATTCCCGCGGCAATCCGACCATCGAGGCTGAGATCCATCTCGCCGGCGGCGGTTTTGGCAGGGCGGCAGTTCCGTCGGGAGCCTCGACCGGATCGGGCGAAGCCCTCGAACTACGCGACGACGGCGATCGCTACGGGGGGAAGGGGGTACGGCAGGCTGTCGGGAACATTCGCTCCACAATCACCCCGGCCATCGTCGGTATCGAGGCGACCCGGCAGGAGGCAATCGACCAGATCATGCTCGATCTCGATGGCACCTCCGATAAATCGAAACTCGGGGCCAACGCGATCCTGGCGGTTTCCCTTGGTGTGGCCCGGGCGGCCGCCGCCGGACTCGGGTTGCCCCTCTACCGCTACCTCGGCGGCCCCACCGCCCGGGTGCTGCCGGTTCCCTGTCTCAACGTGGTCAACGGGGGCGTCCATGCCTCCAACTCGGTGGATATCCAGGAGTTCATGATCGTTCCGGGCGGACTGCCCACCTTCGCCGAGGCTCTGCGGGCCGGTGTCGAGTGCTACCAGGCCCTCAAGAAGGTCCTGGCCGGGCGGGGCCTCCAGACCAACGTGGGTGACGAAGGTGGTTTCGCTCCCAACCTGGCCACCAATCGGGCGGCTCTACAGCTTCTGTCCGAGGGGATCGAGGCTGCCGGCTACCGCCTCGGCGAAGAGATCGGGCTGGCGCTCGACGTCGCCGCCACCGAGTTCTTCCATGGAGGGCGATATCAGCTCGAGGGTGGGTCAATGACTTCGCTCGAGCTGGTCGATTATTTGGCGTCGCTCGTGGACGAGTTCCCACTGGTGTCGATCGAGGACGGTATGGCCGAGTCCGATTGGGACGGATGGCAGGCTCTGACTCGAAAACTGGGGACCAGGATCCAGTTGGTGGGCGACGACCTCTTCGTGACGAACGAAGAGTTGCTGCGGAAAGGCATCGTTTCCGAGACCGCCAATGCCATCCTGATCAAGGTGAATCAGATCGGATCGCTGTCAGAGACGCTCCACACAATGGAGACGGCGGCAAGAGCCGGCTTTGGCCGGATGGTCAGCCATCGATCAGGCGAAACCGAAGACACGTTCATCTCCCACCTGGCAGTCGCCACCAATGCAGGGCAGATCAAGTCGGGCGCTCCCGCCCGTGGGGAGAGAACCGCCAAGTACAACCAGCTGCTTCGCATCGAGGAGCGCCTGGGTGGCGAGGCTCGCTACGCGGGCTGGGACACGTTCCGGAAGTTCAAATGAAGACACGAACCTCAGGAAGACTCGCCCGGCCGGCCGTCTTCATGGGTGTCCTGGCCCTGATCATCGGCGGGATGGCCGTGATCACGGCGGTGATCCCGTTCCGTCAGATCATCGAACAACGAGCCCAGGTCGATAGTGCCGCCGCCGAGCTCGCCCGGATCAATCTGGAGAACGAACTTCTCCAAGGTGAGGTCGTGGCTCTCGCCACGCCTGGTGAGATCGAGAGACTGGCCCGCGAGAACCTCGGTTACGTCATGCCGGGCGAAACCGCCTACGTGGTCCTCGAACCGGCCGAAGCCTCAACGGCAACCAGTCCTGCCCCGCCCGCCGAGGAGGTTGACGAGGTCCCCTGGTATGCGGCGATCTGGAATTTCTTTACCGGGGCGGATCTCTCCGGTGCCAAAATCTCGGGGTGATCGACGACCGGATTGCCTCGGCCCAGCTGGTGATCGCAGCCCAACTGGGGCGACCTTTACGGGCCTTTTCCACGCCGTTGACATGGTGTCATCTGGGATTGCCGGTGGTGATCGAGGTTCCCCCGGTCCTCGACGATGGCACGCCCTTTCCCACCCACTATTGGCTGAGCTGTCCGTTGGCGGTTCGCCGAGTCGCTCGCATCGAGTCGCGGGGGGACATAGCCCGGATGGAGGAGCGAGCCGCGGCGGATCCTGAGTTCGAGCGACGTTTGGCCGGTGCCCACGAACGGTATCGAGTCGATCGGGACGGGTTGATTCCTGAGGGTGCGACTCATCGGCCGAGCGGAGGGGTGGCTGGAGCCAGCTTTGGAGTGAAGTGCCTCCACGCCCACTACGCGGACCACTCGGCAGGGATCTCTGCAGAGGAGCCGAGGGACAATCCTGTCGGGGAGTTGGTGGCCGCCGAGATCGAGCCGCTCAATTGCACGGTTCCCTGCGTTATCGATGGTCGCCGGAACCCTGGCTGGGTGGAACCGAGTACCGATCCAGGAAGGGCCGAGTGAAGGTCGCCGCCGTCGACATCGGGACCAATTCGATGAGACTCCTGGTGGTAGAGCGGGTGGGCGACGGAGTGGTCGAGCTCGGCAGATACGAACGTGTGACCGGACTTGGTCGGGGGGTCGACGCCACGGGCGAGTTGAGCAGCGACGCGATGGACCGAACTCTTCTCGCGCTGTCCGAATTCGGGGGCAGGATGAGGGAGATGGGGGTCGAGAAGCGGCGGGCCGTGGCAACATCGGCCTCGAGAGATGCCAGCAACCGCGAAGTGTTCTTCGATCGGGCGGAACTGGCCCTCGGGGCTCGCCCCGAAATGATCTCAGGCGACGAGGAGGCGGCGCTGGCGTTCGCCGGAGCCACGAGTCGCACCGGGGAGCCGGCACCCCACCTGGTCATCGACATTGGAGGAGGCTCGACCGAGTTCGTGACCGTTGACGGCGGCCGCTCGTTCGACATCGGTTCGGTTCGGCTGACCGACCGGGCCCTGTCCGATCGACCGGCGCCCTCGGACCAGCTCGTCGCGGCCAGGGCTCTCGTGGCCAGCATGTTCATGCCCGTGACGCAGTTTCTCGGATCGGTCATAGGTGTGGCCGGGACCTGGACCAGCCTCGCACGAATTCACGATGCCCGACTTCATCATGATGTTTCCGATCCGGCCCGTGATCGGGTCCTCCGCCTCTCGTTGGGGGATGTGAGTGGCCTCGTCGAAGTTCTGGCCGGCCTGACTGAGAGCCAGACCGCGGCTCTACCGGGCCTGGACCCGGCGCGGGCCCCGGTGATACTGGCGGGGGCGGTCATCGCCGAAGCTGGCATGACTGCGACTGGAGCGGGCGGCGGTGGCCGTCTCCGAGCACGACCTGCTCGACGGGGTGATAGCTGATCTGTTGCGCTAGGTAGCCTTGGACCAGCGCCCGGGTGCTGGAATGGTATACAGACGGGTCTTAAACACCCTGCCCGCGAGGGCGTGTGGGTTCGACTCCCACCCCGGGCACCGTGTCATCGTCAGTGTGATCTTCTGCCGACAAATGTCAGAATGACCGTCGACTAGGGAGCCAAAGTGCCTGTGGAATCTGCGACGGCCGACGTTCTCAGCGAAGCGCGGGACGCCCTCGGTCGCCACGCCTGGTCCGAAGCCTTCGACCTGTTCAACCGGGCCGACCAAACGACGCAACTGGCCGGGACGGATCTGCAGGGTCTGGCGGATGCTGCCTGGTTCCTGGGGCAATCCGACCTTTCAATCGCGGTCAAGGAGAGGGCGTTCCAGGCCTTTCAGGCCGCCGGGGACAAGCAGAACGCGGCCGGTGTCGCTCTCGACCTGCAGACCCAATACGGTTATAAGGGTCAGCCCTCGATCGCCGCCGCCTGGTTTCGGCGAGGTGAGAAGCTTCTCGAGGGCGAGCCGGAGGGCTACGCCCATGGCTTTTTGAAGCTCGCCCAGGCATCACAGGCGCCGGACATCGACGCCGCCCTCAAGCTGTTCGACGAAGCTGCCGAGATCGGAACGCGTACCAACGCTCCCGATCTGCGGGCGCTGGCTTTGAGCAGGGGCGGATATACGAAAGTCGGGGCGGGGGCGGTGGCGGAAGGGTTCGCCATGCTGGAGGAGTCGGCGATCTCCGCCGTCACCGGCGAGCTTTCCCCGTTCGCGGCCGGTGTGAGCTGTTGCAACATGATCTCGTGCTGTCGTGACCTCACCGATTACCAACGCGCCAAGGAATGGATCGAGGCGACCGAGAGATTCTGCGAAAGCCAGTCGGTTTCGGGATTTCCGGGCATATGCCGGGTGCACAAGGCCGAGGTAGTGGCTTTGACCGGAGCCTGGGCCAAAGCTGAGTCCGAGCTCAGGACCGCGACCACCGAACTCGCTGCCTACAACGCCATTCCCCCGATGGCCGACGGCTTCTACGCGATCGGTGAGATCCGGCTGCGAATGGGCGACCTCGACGGCGCGGAAGAGGCGCTGCGCACCGCCCACGGCCTGGGCAAGGATCCCCAGCCTGCTCTGGCCCGGATCCGCCTTGCCCAGGGCAAGGTCAAACAGGCAGAGACGGCGATCTCCAGCGCACTCGCGGAAAATTTGTGGGACCGGGCGTCGAGGACGCGTTTGCTGCCGGCGGCGATCGAGATCTTTGTGGCCTCCGGCAACCTGGCGTCGGCCCGCGAGTCCGTCGAGCAATTGGACCAGCTCGTCGAGACTTTCGATTCACCGGCGATGCAGGCGGCCCGACATGAGGGGTGGGGTCGTGTCTTGCTGGCGGAAGGAGACGGAAGCGGAGCCAGCAGGCGGCTGCGGGAGGCAGTTGCTACCTGGCGAAAGATCGGCGCTCCCTATGAGGTGGCCCGGGCTCGGGCACTCCTCTCGATGGCACTTCGAGCCACCGGCGACGAGGAAGGGGCGGACCTCGAGCTGGCGACCGCACGGGACGACTTCAAGAAACTGGGGGCCGAGGGAGCCATGGCCGAGGTCGACAAGGCGATCCAGGCCGTGGACGAGCGGCGCTCCAAGCCGATCCAGGCCCGCAAGGCCTTCATGTTCACCGACATCGTCGGTTCCACCAATCTGGCCGAATTGCTGGGCGACGAAGGCTGGGATCAATTGCTCAAGTGGCATGACGAAGCGCTTCGGTCCCAGTTCCTCCGCCACGGTGGCGAGGTGGTTAATTCGACGGGTGATGGGTTCTTCGTCGCTTTCGAGTCGCCCCAGCGGGGCATCGACTGCGCGATCGCTATCCAGCAGACCCTCGCAGAGCACCGTCGTAGCACCGGCTTTGCTCCATCGGTTCGCATCGGGCTCCACCTCGCCGAGGCCAATCGGCACGGCGGCGATTACTCCGGCGTCGGTGTTCATGTCGCGGCCCGGGTGGCCGCTCTGGGGGGAGCCGGGGAAATCATCGCCAGCGTCGACACGCTGCGGGAAGTCGGGAACATCGAATTGACCGACGAGCGGGAGGCGTTGCTCAAAGGGGTGGCGTTGCCGGTCCGGGTGGCGACGGTGCTGTGGCAGTAATTCTTCGGCGGCCGCTGGGAGCGGCCCGCTCGGAGGCGTGACGTTCGTCACTTATAGTGGGCGGGGGACCCGGTGCCCTTCCGCCTCAGAATGATGACCACTCCGGCCCTTTCCGATTCGCGTTTGGCCAACCTGAGCGCGCGCCGCATTGGGGACGCTTATCGGTCCTTCGACGATCGCTTTCGAATCGTCACCCGGAGGGCTCGCATTCGATTTCAGGACCGCGATTGGAGAGGCATGGCGGCCGATGCCGCCCAGCGCTTCGACGTGTACGGGAAGGAGGTTTCCGAGGTAGTCGACGAAGTGAAGCGATTGATGGGGGAGCGAGTCGAGGACCGGGTGGTCTGGGCCGGAATGAAAGCTGTCTATTCCGGCCTCATCCAGGACCGAGACGACTGGGAGCTAGCCGAGACTTTCTTCAATTCGGTCACGAGAAAGATATTCAGCACGGTCGGTGTGGACCCGTCGATTGAATTCGTCGACACGGACTTCGGGTCGCCTCCGCATGAAGCGGGTCGTTCGGCGTACCGCTCCTATCAGGACCCCGACGACATTGCAGCACTAATACAACAGATCATCGTCGATGCAGGCCTCGAAGTTGTCTATCGGTCGCTGCCCGCCGATTCGATCGAGGCTTCTCACCGAATTGGCGAGCACCTCCGGAGAATCGGCGCCCTGCGCGTGGTCGATCGAGCCGAAGTGGTTGACGCGGTGTTCTACCGGGGGAAGGCTGCGTACCTGGTCGGCCGGATCTATAGCGGGTCGCATGTAGTGCCATTGGTACTCGCTCTTCTCCACCCCGTGGAGGGTGTGGTTCTCGATGCCGTTCTCCTCACGGAGAATCAAGTCTCAATCCTGTTCTCCTTCGCCCGTTCCTATCTCCACGTGGACATCGATCGGCCCTACGACCTGGTCAGGTTCCTTCGCTCACTGATGCCGCGCAAGCGGCTCTCAGAGCTCTACATATCGATCGGACAGCACAAGCATGGGAAGACAGCGCTGTTCCGGGAACTACTCGATCATCTTGCTTCGAGCGGAGAGAAGTTCGAGATCGCCCGTGGTACGAGGGGCCTGGTCATGATCGTGTTCACGCTTCCCGGGTTCGACGTCGTGCTCAAGGTGATCAAGGATCGTTTCCCGAGTCCCAAGCGAACTACTCGCAGCGAGGTCCGCGAGCGCTACCGCATCGTCTTCCGCGGTGACAGAGCAGGACGGCTGGTCGATGCTCAGGAGTTCGAGCATCTGCAATTCGACGTTGCTCGATTTTCACCTGATCTCCGGGAAGTCTTGCTGGCCGAGTGCGGACGCTCGATCGAGGCGACCGATCGCAGCATCGTGCTGGGTCACGCGTATATCGAGCGGCGGGTGATCCCTCTCGATATCTACCTTCGGGACGCGGATCCCGACCTGGCGGCTGCCGCCCTCGTCGACTACGGCTGGGCCATCAAGGAACTGGCAGCTTCCGGCACCTTCCCGGGGGATCTCCTGCTGAAAAACTTTGGCGTGACCCGGCATGGTCGGGTCGTGTTCTACGACTACGACGAAATAACCAGCCTTGCTCGCTGTGTCTTCAAAGAATTGCCGGAATCATCCGACCCGATCGAAGAGATGGCGGCAGAACCCTGGTTTGCGATCGGTCCCGACGATGTCTTCCCGGAGGAGTTCGCCAGGTTTCTCGGGGTCGAGGGGGACCTCCGGCGGACGTTCCTCGATAAGCACTCGGATCTGTTGACGGCGCGGTGGTGGCAGGAAATGCAGAGGCGAGTGGCCGACGGGGAGGTCATCGACATCTTCCCGTACGAGGACCGCCTACGGCTCGGTCACCCGGGCACCGGGCCCCCCGCCGAGGATTCGCGGAAGGGCACCGGGCCCCCCGCCAAGGAACCTGGAGTAGGTGTCGGCGCCACTGACTGATCTGCCGATCGAGGAGGTGGTCGATGACCTTCTGACCGCCCTCCGCTCTGGGACCCGGGCGGTCCTGGTGGCGCCCCCCGGCTCGGGCAAGACCACGATCGTGCCTCTGCGACTGCTCGCCCAGCCGTGGCTTGACGGCAAGATCGTTGTGCTCGAACCCCGCCGTCTGGCAACCAGAGCCGCGGCTCGCCGGATGGCCCATCTGATCGGGGAGGAAGTCGGCGAGACGGTCGGTTACGTCACCCGGGACGAGCGCCAGACCAGCAACCGGACTCGTGTCGAGGTCGTGACCGAAGGGGTTCTGACGAGACGGCTGCAACGCGACCCGGGCCTGGCGGGAACGGCCGTGGTCATCTTCGACGAATTTCACGAGAGGAACATCCATACCGACCTGGGCCTCGCCTTGACCCTTGACAGTTTCGAGTCTCGACAATCCTCGACGGGGCCAGATATGAGAATTCTTGTGATGTCGGCCACACTCGAGGCTCAGAGGGTCGGGGATCTGATCGGAGCCCCGGTCATCAGCGGATCCGGTCGGATGCATCCGGTCGAAGTCCGCTGGTCACCGCTCTCGCGGACCGGCCGACTCGATCAGCACGTCGCCATGCTGGTGAAACAGGCGATGGGGGACGCGGGTGATGTTCTTGTGTTCCTCCCGGGTATGGCCGAGATCGAGCGGGTAGCCGGGTTGCTCGACGGCATCGACGCCGATGTCCATCGCCTGCACGGGAGTCTCTCAAACCAGGCCCAGGACGCGGCGCTGCTCCCATCGGCGCGACGGAAAGTGGTTCTGTCAACCGACATCGCCGAGACCAGCCTCACGGTGGAAGGGGTCAGCATCGTGATCGACTCCGGTCTCGCGCGAGCACCCAGGTTCGATCCCCATACCGGGATGACCAGATTGCGGACGGTTCCCGTTTCCCGATCCTCGGCGGAGCAGCGGGCCGGGCGTGCCGGGAGAACCGGGCCTGGAATCGCTTATCGGGTGTGGTCACTGCTCGAACACGGGACCCGACGGCTTCACTCCGAGCCCGAGATCACCCAGGTGGACCTGGCCGGCCTTGCCCTTGAACTGGCGGCGTGGGGAAAGCCCGATCCCACGGGCCTGACCTGGCTTGACCCACCCCCACCTCGAACCTTCCAGGAAGGACTGGATCTGCTCGATGGCCTGGGTGCTCTCGACCCGAGTGGAGGGTTGACTGGCACCGGTCGTCGAATGCTCGAATTGCCGCTCCATCCACGTCTGGCTCGGATGGTCGTTGCAGCGAAACAAGAGGATCGCTGGCTGGCCTGCGTTCTGGCTGCGGTCGTCGACGAGCGCGACCCGTTCCGAAGCCGTCCCGGCGAGGTCCCTCCGGCCGATTTGGCTCTACGGGTCGACGCCTTGAACGGTATGAATAGTGAGTGGGCCGACCGCCGCGCCATCGACCGGCTGCGAGTCCGGGCGTCCGATCTGGCGAAGAGAGTCGGAGCGGATCGTCCCGCGGGTCCGAAGGGTCACGCTCCTTCGCATCGATCGGGGGTGGTTCTGGCCCAGGCCTATCCCGATCGGTTGGCGATCAGGCGAGGAAGCCCGGGACGGTTCCAACTCCGGACCGGCACCACCGCCTTTCTCGCCCCTTCCGACTCGATTGCCAGCGAGGGCTTCTTGATCGTGGCCGACCTCGACGGAAAGCGTAAGGATGCCCGGATCCGACTGGCGGCGGTGATCGAAGCCGACGACGTCGCATTGATGTTCTCGAGCGAGGTCGAAACCAAAGTCAGCCTTCGGTGGTCCGGCGACCGTGTCGTAGAGCGAACCGAGCGACGTCTTGGGGGCCTGGCGCTCGACGTCTCCGATCGAGTTCCGGATCCGGGTCCCGAGCTCGCCCGCCTCCTTGCCGCGCGTATCCGCAAGTTGGGATTTCAGGCTCTCGATCCGCAAGGAAGGATCCGGGAGTGGTTGGATCGGCAGGAGGTCGAGAATCACCCCGCCGGCGCCGACGATTTCTCGGACCGGGCGTTGCTGGCCGGCCTGGAGGAGTGGCTGGGGTCGCAGCTGAGCCGGGTCGTTTCGTTGGATGAGCTCGATGCCATGCAGGCGCTGAGGGCGATCGCTCGTGACCGGGGTCGGCAACGACCGGGCCAGATAGAGCTCGGCAACGGCCGCAAAGTCAAAGTGTCTTACGTCGACGGGGTGCCAAGAATCGCCGTCAAGGCGCAGGATCTCTACGGGATAAATCGGCATCCTCGAATCGCGGATGTCCCGGTGGTGGTCGAAGTCCTGTCTCCGGCCAACCGCCCGGTTCAGATCACCTCGGATTTGCCCGGGTTCTGGAAGGGATCCTGGGCCGAGGTTCGCAAGGAGATGATGGCGAGGTATCCCAAACACAATTGGCCAGCGGATCCCGCCGCACGGCTTAGATAGGCCGATGGAGGCTTCAGTTGCCGACGTCGTCCGTTCGATCGCCGACACTGTCAGCCGGGTCATAGTCGGCAAGCGACCGCAAATCGAACATGTCGCCATTGCGATGTTGTGCGGAGGTCACGTGCTCATCGACGATGTGCCGGGGACCGGGAAGACCATGCTCGCCCGCAGCTTCGCGGCGTCGCTGGGGTTGGGATTTCGACGCCTCCAATGCACGCCGGATCTACTGCCCAACGACGTCACCGGAATAAGGGTCTTCGATCCTCGCAGCGGTGAGTTCCGCTTCGAGCCCGGGCCGGTCTTTACCAACATCCTCCTCGCCGACGAGATCAATCGGGCTACCCCGCGTACCCAGGCTGCTCTGCTCGAGGCCATGGGCGAAGGCCAGGTGACCGTTGACGGGGACACCCGGCAGCTTCCCGCGCCCTTTCTGGTTGTTGCGACGCAAAACCCGGTCGAGTTCGAAGGCACTTTTCCGCTCCCAGAGGCCCAACTGGACCGGTTCATGCTGTCGCTGTCGCTGGGCTATCCCACACCTGAAGAAGAGCAATCGCTTCTTTCCAGGATCGGGCTCGACCATCCGGTCGATCGGGTCGAGCCCGTGACCGCGTTTCAGGGTCAGGCCAGGACCGAATGGAGCGACCTGGCCCGGGCCGCCGCCAACACATATCTCGATGCTGCTGTCGAGTCGTACATCGTCGCCCTCATCGGGGCTACGAGAAACCATCAAGCGATCGAGCTCGGGGCGAGTCCGAGAGCCACCATTGCTTTGGCGGCCGGGGCGCGGGCCTTGGCGGCAGTGCGGGGGCGGGACTTCGTCCTGCCCGACGACGTCAAAGAGCTCGCTGTACCCGTGATCGCCCACCGGCTGGTCCTATCCCCGGAAGGCCGTCTGCGCGGTCTCCGTTCCGCCCGAATTGTCACCGACATACTGTCAGCTGTCCCGGTGGGCGCGAATCCGTGACGAGCTGACCGTGACGATCTGACCATGACGGCGGTTCTTGTCACCGGGTTGGTGGCGGCAGTGCTGGCCGTTCTCTATGCCCTCAATTCGCTGTTTGCATTGGCGGCGGCCCTGGCGATGATCTGGATGGGGTCACGGCTCCTTCCCAAGCTGGCCCTCAAACAAGTCGAAGTCGACCGGGCGTACCCGACCCGGATATTCCACGGAGAGACGGCCGAGGTCGAACTGCGGGTCAGCAATCGAGGCCCCCTGCCGGTGCCCTGGATGGCGCTGACCGAGACCGTGCCGTTCGACCTTCTGCCGACCTCGTTCCGCTGGGCGACGAGTCTCAGATCGTGGGAGACGCGCACGGCCGCCTTCCGCCTGGTGGGGACCCGGAGAGGGATCTATCGACTCGGTCCCGCGACGCTGGTGTCGGGAGATCCGTTTGGTCTGTTTCCGGCCCAGCGTGCGCGATCCGAAACCGAACGGCTGGTGGTCTACCCCCGGATCGTCCCATTGTCTCGATTGGGTCTTCCGGCCCGAGCGCCATTCGCCGACCTGCGAACCGCGCGTCCGCTCTTCGAAGACCCGAATCGGGTGGTTGGGGTGAGGCCGTATGTCCCGGGTGACTCAGCTCGGTTGATCCACTGGACCGCATCAGCTCATCAGGGGGAGTTGTTGGTGAGACGGCTCGAGCACGGGGTCGGGCGTGACACCGTGGTCCTCCTCGATCTCACCCGGCGCGGTCTGGGGACGAGCCGTGCCCAGGTCGTGGAGCTGGCGGTCACCGCAGCTGCCTCGATCCTCTATCACGTGGTAACGGTCGAGGGACTGAGGGCGGGCCTGCGGATGCCCGGGTTCACAATTCCCCCTGGGGGTGATCAGGGACATCTGATGGTGATGCTGGAGGTGTTGGCCGGGGCTGTCGCAGCACACGACGATCTCCGTCTCACCGATCCGGCGGGTCTTCCATTCGGAGCGAGCGTTGTGCTCGTCACCGGGGTGCTCGAAGACCGATGGCTGGCCCCGTTGCAGACCATGCGTCATCGAGGTTGGAAACCTATGGCCCTCGTCATCGGAGATTCCTCCCCTCCCACCCTTCCTGGCATCCCGATCTGGCAGGTGTCGGTGACCTCCGATTTGACCCCGGTCCTCGAAGGGGAGAGGTGAAGCAGACCTGGACCGTAACCCTGGCTGTCCTGGCAGCCTGTGTGGGGTGGACCGGGGCAATCCCATTTGACGGCGTCTCCCGTCCCTATCTGGCGATGGTCTGCGCCGGCTCGGTTCTGGTCGGGGTCGGCTTTCGTATCGTCGATGCCGGTCGGTTCGGATGGGTGGCAGCAGGCGAGACCGCGGCCGTGCTGGCGGTGCCGCTGTTGCTGTTTGCTTTCAGTTCGATCGTCGCTCCGCTCGACGAGTCTTCCCTTTTGGCAGGATTGGTGGCCTCGCTGGCGGTCTGGCTGGTGGGCGCGATCACGATCACGGACATCGAGGCCGTCGCCGAACCCACCGATCTCGTAGAAGGGGTGTCGGGGGCACTCGGTCGGATCACCACCAGGCTGCTCGTGGTGGGGATGGGACTCATGATCGCGGTCGTGGCGGGCCACGGGGGCTTCTCGCCCGTCAACAACCCTCGGCCCATCCAGGCGGGCCTGGTGGTGCCATTCATTCTCTACTGGGTGGTCGGATTCAGTGGGGTGTCGGGCCTCAACCGATCGCGGCTCATGGCCCGCTGGGAACGGGATCGGTCTCTGGTCGCCGAGGACCTCAGTCGCCGGTGGCAAAGTGCAAGCGGGCTGTGGTTGGCGGCGGCGATGTTCGGGGCCGCTGTCTGGTGGTGGGTAGGCCGGCCGCTGCTCGTACTCGCCCATGGCGCCTTCATCACCGGGTGGCGGGCCGTCAGCGCATTCTTCGGGCGGTTGCTCGGAGGTCAGGTGCCGACAGGCAATCCGGCCGGCGCCTCACAGACAACGGCAGTGACCGCGGCGCCGAACACATCGGTGAATCAGTTCACGCCTCCGCCGGCTTGGTTCGATCTGTTCCTTCTCCTGGCGGCCGGGGCCATCTTTGCTTTCGCCTTTGTGGTTTTTCACCGTCGGGCAAAGGCACGAGGAGTGTCAGGGACGTCGGTGCTGTGGTCGGTGGTTCGTGCGGTCTTGGCTGCCCTGTGGCAGTTCTTGCAGGGGCTCGGGGCAATGTTGCTGGCTCTTTTCCGGTGGCGTCGCGCTGGCAGCGGTGCCGCTGGACCGGGGGCGGTCCTCCTCGAGGAAGTCGTCCTCCGGCTGGTCACCGGCCGACCCGATGCGGCGTCGCATCGCTGGCGAATACCGCACCTTCTTGACTGCTGCTCGTGAGCGCCTGGGTCCTATCCCGGGAACCGAGACGCCGGGGGAATTGGCCGTGCGCATCGAAGTCGCCGAGGCCGGCAATCCCGCGGTCGGGGTTCTCACCAGGATCTACGAAAAAGCCCGATTCAGCGTTCAGCCACTCGATGAGACCGTCGTGCGCCAGGCGCAGGAGGCGCGTGCGGCGATCATCGGTAGGTGGGACGAGCCCGGATAGGCGCTAACTTCGCCCGAATGGCCAGCTATCCGGCCGAGTACGAACTTGACACGGTCCTGGCCGACGGTGATGTGATCCAGGTCCGCCCGATCAAGCCCGATGACGCCGACCAACTCATCGCCTTTCACGGCCGGCTGAGTACCCAGAGCAGGTATTTCCGTTTTTTCCGGGTCAAAGACACGCTCGAGAGGGCCGAGGCCGAGTTCTTTTCCAACGTCGATTACCAGGACCGCATGGCATTGGTCGCACTCGATGACGGACTAATCGTCGGGGTGGCCCGTTACGACCGTGTCAGCGGCGAACCAACGGTGGCGGAAGTCGCATTCGTGGTCGACGACGCCCACCAGGGCAAGGGGATCGCCTCCGAGTTGCTGGCTCTCCTCACCAACTATGCCCGCCAGACCGGAGTGACCGCCTTTCGGGCGTTCGTCCTCCCCGAGAATCTGCAGATGATGAGAGTGTTCCGCAATTCGGGGTATCGGTTGTCGAGGACCCTCGACGCGGGTGTCTTCACCGTCGATTTTCCAGTCGATCATTCCCTCGACGCCCGCACCGCCGAGGACATGAGAGAGAAGCGGGCCGTGTCGGCGTCACTGCTTCCGATTTTCTTTCCTCGATCCATTGCCGTCATCGGAGCGTCCACGACGGAGGGATCGATCGGATATCGCCTCTTCGAGAATCTGATCTCGACCGGGTTCTCCGGGGCGCTTTTCCCGGTGAACCTGTCAGCTCCCGTGGTTCATTCGGTCCGGGCCTATGCCAGCGTGCTCGACATCCCCGATTTGGTTGACCTGGCCTTCATTGCGGTCCCGGCCAAGGCTGTGGTGGGGGTGGTTGCCGAATGTGCCCTGAAGGGGGTACGAGGGCTGGCCGTTATCTCGGCCGGATTTTCCGAGACGGGCGAGGCGGGAACCAAGCTCGAGTCGGATCTTCTCGCCCTCGTCCGCGGGGCGGGCATGAGGATGGTGGGACCGAATTGCATGGGTCTTCTCAACACGGCGCCGGCGGTGAAACTCAACGGAACGTTCGCTCCGGTCTACCCCCCAACAGGCAACATCGCGATGTCGTCTCAGTCAGGGGCTCTTGGCATCGCCATCCTCGACTACGCCAGCCAGGCCCACATCGGCATCAGCCAGTTCGTCTCGGTCGGCAACAAAGCGGATGTGTCGGGCAACGATCTGCTCCTCGCCTGGGAGGACGATCCGTCGACCGACGTGATCCTCCTCTATCTCGAATCGTTCGGCAATCCGCGCAAGTTCAGCCGGATCGCTCGTCGGATCGGCATGTCGAAGCCGATCATCGCCGTCAAATCGGGTCGCACGAAGTCGGGCAGCATGGCGGCGACGAGCCACACCGGGGCATTGGCGAGTTCCGACATTGCCGTCGACGCCCTCTTCGAACAAGCCGGGGTGATTCGAACCAACACCATCGAAGAGATGTTCGCCGTAGCGTCGCTCCTGGCCAATCAACCCTTGCCGCGGGGTCGCCGGGTAGGAATCGTCACCAACGCCGGTGGTCCCGGCATCCTGGCCGCGGATGCCCTCGAAGCGTCCGGTCTCATCCTGCCCGAGTTGTCCACCAGGACCAGGGAGCTGCTTTCGGAGAAGCTTCCCCCGAGGCGTCGACCCGAAACCCGGTAGACACGATCGCCTCCGGCGGGCCGGCCGAATACGCCCACTGCTTGGGGGTGCTGATCGATTCCGATGAGGTCGACGCGGTGATGGTCATCTACGTGCCGACGACCCTCGAAGGAGCCTCCGAGGTGGCCGGGGCCATCCGCTCGGCGGCGGAATCGCATTCGGAAGAGGTCCCGATTCTGGCCGTGTTCATGCAACAAGGAACGTCGGCTCTTCTGGCGGGTGCCCGACGGACCATTCCCACGTTCAGATTTCCAGAAGCGGGTGCTCTGGCCCTGTCGAAAGCCGTGCGTCACAGCGAATGGCGTGCGCGCGATCCAGGCGTCGAGCGGGCCTTTGCCGACATCGACACGACTCGAATCAGGGGAGTGGTGGAGCCGGCCGTGGAAAGGCTCGGCGAGGAAGGCGGATGGTTGGAGACCGGCGAAGTCGAAACGGTCCTGGCCGCCGCCGGTCTGGCGCTGCCGAAGAGTCGAATCGTGACAAGCGAGGAGGGGGCCGCTACGGCCGCGGCTGAGATCGGTGGCCCGGTGGCGCTCAAGGTGGTGGCGCCTTCGGCTCTCCACAAGTCCGACGTCGGGGGGGTCCTTCTCAACCTCGATGGAGCCGAGGTAGTGGCCGAGGGTTTTCGCCGGGTGTGGAACTCCGTCCCCGATCCGGAAGGCGTCCTCGTCCAGGAAATGGTTGGCGGGGGACATGAGGTGCTGATCGGGATGACCGAGGACCCCAACTTCGGCCCGCTGATCATTTTCGGTATGGGGGGCGTGTTGGTCGAACTGCTCGATGACGTTGCCTTTCGGATCCACCCTCTGACCGACACCGAGGCACGTTCCATGATCCTGTCGATACGAACTTCAAGGCTCCTGCAGGGTTATCGGAACCTGCCGCTCGGCGATTTGGATGCACTGGAGGAGGCCCTGCTACGGGTTTCGGCCTTGATCAATGTCGTTCCGGAAATGGTGGAGCTCGATTTGAACCCCGTCAAGGTCCTCCCCCCCGGGGAGGGTGTGCGGCCGGTTGATGCCCGGATCAGGGTCAAGCGACTGGAACCGGAGAGATCCCTGGAACTGGCCGATCTCCCGTCGGTTCACCGCCGGCGTCCCTGAGTGCGAGGCGGGTGTTAATTCGGTCACTGGCGAACGCTCTGCACCAAATTCGGTCACACAGTCCCGGTACTCGCTCGTGTCTGACCGAATTTCGTTTCAGGCGGGAGCCAGTGACCAAATTTGGCGCACCACGCACAGTTCGTCGGCAAATTTGGCGCAGGGGGAACGGCTCTTGTTCGTCCTGCGCCAAATTTGGTGGAAGGTGTTCGCCCTGCGCCAAATTTCGAGGCGGTGCCCAACCGGTGCGCCATCTTTACCCGGCGTTTCTCTTCGCTGATCTTCTCTTCCGACGGAAGCGGTCAGAGGGAGACGATCTCACCGATGACCAGACGTCATGGCCGGCGAGCCGGATCGCCAGTGACCAAATTTGGCGCCGCCGCCGGATCGCCCGCGACACACGCTCGTGATATACGATTTCCCGATGACATCCCTGGTGGACTTCACGATCGACGGGGCGGTGGCGGTGGTACGCCTCAATCGGCCTCCGGTGAACGCCTTGTCGGCGGAGTTGTCCTCCGATCTGAAGGCGGCGTTCGAGGCGGCCGCCGATCCCAACATTCGAGCGATAGTCGTGACCGGTCAGCCCCACTTTGCCGCCGGCGCCGACATCAAAGGGTTTCGGGCCGTGTATGAGGGCGGAGGCGAGCAGAAACTCGCCCGAACGCTGGCCGATGCTGTGGAGGTCCTGGACCATTTGGAAAAGCCCACCATCGCCGCCATCCATGGATACGCCCTCGGGGGAGGGCTGGAGTTGTCGCTCGGCGCCGATTTCCGTTTTCTGGCAGAGGATGCCCTGGTGGGTCAGCCCGAGATCAAGCTGGGTTTGATCCCGGGAGCCGGTGGCACTCAGAGGTTGGCCCGTTTGGTCGGGTTCCAGAAAGCCAAAGACATTGTTCTCACCGGGCGACAGGTTGGCGCCGAGGAGGCGCTCAGCATCGGTCTGGCGGATCGCGTGTACCCCTCCGGCCGCCTCTTGGACGAGTCGATGAAGGCAGCCACTGAGATGGCCACCTGGCCGACGAGGGCCGTCGCCGCCGCCAAAAGGGCGCTAGCCGAAGGCTGGGGCCGCCCGTTGTCCGAAGGCATGGCGGCCGAGGCCCAGAACTTCGATGCCAGCTTCTGGACCGAGGACGCCAGGGAGGGCGTATCGGCCTTCCTGGAGAAGCGCCCAGCCAGCTTTCACGGACGCTAGCCCTTCGACCCGGGGTGGTCACGCTCGAGAAGCGACCGCAGGCGCCGGAGGTTGCGCCGCCAAATCAGAGTGAGAATCGGGCGGGCCACAGCGGCCCCGACCGGTCCCCCAAACCGCCACGGAAAGTGGATGTCTTCGCTCCAGGTGAAGCGGGTGGCTCCCCCCACCGGCGAAAGCTCGAAGTCGCCCCGACCGGTGAAAAGGCCGTCGTGTTCCACGGAGATACGTCGGTGGGGTTCCCAAGCCGTCACCCTCATCACGTCCACAGTTCGAAATGGCCCCACCCGGGTCACCACTCTCATGACTGCTCCGATCCCCTGGCGTTTCTCCGAGTCGAACTCGATCGATTCGACATCAGCCATCCACAGGCCGTGGCCGGCCAGGTCGGCGGCCGCCTCCCAGACTTCGCCCAAGGGAGCCTTGATGTCGACCGAAACCGTTACCGACGGCATCTACTCATTCTCATGCGACAATTCTGGCCTTGATCTACCTCGACCACGCCGCCACGACCCCCCTCCGGCCCGAAGCCGCCGAGGCGATGGAGCCGTTTCTGGGTGACCGGTTCGGAAATACCTCCGGGAGTCATCACGTCAGCCGACGGGCCAAGAACGTGCTGGAGCAGGCCCGGGAGCAGGCCGCCGGGGTCCTGGGAGCGTCCCCAACCGAGGTGATCTTCACGGGCGGCGGCACCGAGGCCGACAACCTTGCGATCAAGGGAGCCGCTCTCACCAACCGGGGAGGTGTGGTCACGGTCGCCACGGAGCACGAAGCGGTCCTCGAGGCCGGGCGTTTCTTGAAGAGGATGGGGAGCCAACTCGACATCGTCGGGGTCGACTCGAACGGAATCGTGGATTTGGCCCGGCTGGAAGAGGCGGTCGGACCACAAACCGCCCTGGTTTCGGTCATGACCATCAACAATGAGACCGGGACTTGCCAGCCGATCGTCCAAGTGGTGGAAGCCGTCCGGAGGGCGAATCCTCTCGCTCTCGTCCATACCGATGCCGTTCAAGCGATGTCGTCAGTAGAACTCTCGGTAGACGAAATGGGAGTCGACCTGCTTTCCCTGGCGGCCCACAAGTTCGGCGGTCCGCAAGGAGTCGGGCTTCTGTACGCCCGGGCGGGGGTCATTCTGGAGCCCTTGATCCACGGAGGTGGCCAGGAGTTCGGACGGCGCAGCGGCACCCACAACGTGGCCGGGGTTGCCGGCATGGCGGCGGCCATGTCGGCCGCCGCAGCCGATCGCGCATCGTTCCGCCTCCGAGTGGCCGAAGCCAGGCAGGCTTTCGAATCCAAGTTATCGGATCGAGTCGAGCGCACAGTCCCTGAAGGCGTCAGCGCCCCCCAGCACAGTCATCTTCGCTTTGAGGTCGAGAACGAAACGATGCTGGTGAGGCTCGACCGCCTGGGTGTCGCCGCCTCGGCCGGATCGGCCTGCCAGTCGGGCTCCACCACCGTCTCGCACGTCCTGTCGGCCATGGGCCTCAGCAAGGAACAGGCCAGGCACTCCTTGCGCTTCACCTTCGGGTGGAACTCGACGGTGGCCGAGGCGGAGCGGGCGGCCGAGCTCGTCATCCAAGCTTTGGAGGGACCTCGATGAGGGTCCTGGTGGCAATGTCGGGTGGCGTGGACTCCTCTGTGGCGGCAGCCCTGATGAAGGAGGAAGGTCACGACGTCATCGGGGCAACTCTGAAGATGTGGCAGGGACCGGCCGGTGAGGCTCCGACTGCGGGCTGTTGCACCGTAAGCGATTCCGAGGACGCCCGCCGGGTGGCCGCCCAACTCGACGTCCCGTATTACGTCCTCGACTACACCGATCACTTTCGAGCCGGGGTCATCGACCGGTTCATCGACGATTACCGGTACGGTCGCACCCCCAATCCGTGCATCGAGTGCAACCGGACCGTCAAGTTCTCGAAGCTCCTCGAACAAAGCGCTGCGTTTGGCTGCGATGCCCTTGTCACGGGTCATTACGCCCGCGTCCGGCAAGTCGATGGGAAGCATCAGTTGCTGCGCGGCGTCGACGGCAACAAGGACCAGTCTTATGTCCTGGCGATGCTGGGTCAGCATGAGCTGGCGAAAGTGCTCTTCCCGGTCGGGGAGCTGGAAAAGTCCGAGACCCGGGAAGTCGCCATCGCCCTGGGGCTGCGAACGGCCCACAAGGCTGATAGCCAGGACATCTGCTTCGTCGGCAAGGACCACTATCGAAACTTTCTTCGCAAGGTCGAACCCGCCACGACCGCTCCCGGCCCGATCGTCGATGGCGAGGGTCAGGTTGTGGGGTCTCACCAGGGCATAGCGGGCTTCACCGTCGGTCAGCGGCGGGGGGTCGGAGTTTCCCTCGGAGAGCGCCGCTATGTGGTCGAAGTGCGGCCCGACACCTCCACGATCGTTCTCGGTGACCGATCGGCATTGGAGGTCGGCGCGGTGGAGTTGTCGGGAATCACCTGGGTTGACGTTCCGCTCACGACCGGGGAAGCAGTGGAGGTGCAGTACCGCGCTCACGGGGCGGTGGTCCGGGCCAGGTGGGACGACGGGAAGCTACGTTTCGAGACGCCCCAAGTTGCGGTGGCGCCTGGTCAGACTGCGGCCCTGTATCGGGGGGAGCGGGTGGTTGGCAGCGGGGTTATCGCCGTAACCACGAGGTAAAGAGCAATGGCTTTTTTGGACACGATCGGTGAGGAGTCGGCGAAGGGCCGGGTCTCCGAGCAGTACCAGAGCGAAAGATCATCGATGGGGTACCTGCCGAACTACGTGCAGACGTTCTCGTTGCGGCCCGAGGTGTTCGACGCCTGGGCGGTCTTGATCGGCACCATCAAGGCCAACATGGATCTACGACGGTATGAGTTGGTCACCCTGGCGGCGGCCCGGGCGCTGCGGTCGAGCTACTGCTCGCTCGCGCACGGCAAGATCCTCCTCGAGAAGTTCGGAGCAGAGGAGGCCCTGCGCGATCTTTTCGTTGGGGCATCGCCACAGGATGGGGTCGACCGGGCCGTTATGGAACTGGCGGCCAAGGTCGCGCGTGACTCGACGTCGGTGACCGCCTCCGACATCGATGGCTTGCGGAGGGTCGGCCTCAGTGACGAGGAGATCCTCGATGTCGTGCTCGCTGCCTCCGCCCGGGCCTTCTTCACGAAAGTGATCGATGGCACGGGCACCAGGCCGGATAGCGAGTACCGGAGCATGCTGGGCGCTGAGCTGGTCGAGATACTCTCGGTGGGCCGCCCGATCGAGGATCCGGTTTGATCGAGGCAGCCCAGGAGGTCGAGGAGCGCATCGAGTTGCTGCGCCAACAGCTTCGGTACCACGGATATCGCTACCACGTCCTCGATCAGCCGGAGATCTCCGATGTGCAGTACGACTCGATGCTGCGCGAGTTGATCGGCCTGGAGGAGGAGCATCCCCTTCTGATCACACCCGACTCGCCTACTCAGCGCGTAGGCGGTCCCGTAGGTGATCTCTTCGCACCGATCCGGCATCGGCGACCGCTTTTTTCGTTGGACAATGTTGAGGCATCCACAGAGCTCGATTCCTGGGAGCAGCGCATGATGCGCCTGCTTGATCGGGCGCCTGCCGGTTACTCGTGCGAGCTCAAGATCGACGGGCTCGCAGTCGTCATCACCTACGAAAACGGTCTTCTCACGCGGGCAGCAACCCGTGGGGACGGAACTACCGGCGAGGACATCACCGCCAACATGCGCACCGTCAAGTCGATCCCTCTCCGGCTCCTTGGCCAACCTCCTCGAATTCTCGAGGTGCGGGGCGAGGTCTACATGCCGTTTGCCGCCTTCGAGGAGCTGAATCGCCGCCAATCCGAAGCCGGGCTGCGCATGTTCTCCAATCCTCGCAACGCCGCGGCCGGCTCGGTCCGTCAGAAGGATCCCGGTGTCACCGCCGGCCGCGACCTGGGGGTGTGGACCTATCAGATCGGCGTGATCGAAGGTGGTCCCGCCATGAAGACTCACTCCGAGCAGATGGCCTACCTCGATACGCTCGGAATCAGGGTCAACCCGGCCTCGGCGATCGTCCCCGACCTGGCGGGGGTGAAGGCATACATCACTCGGGCAGAGAAGGAGCGTCACGCTCGCGAGTACCAAACCGATGGTGTGGTGCTCAAAGTGGACTCGCTCGAGGACCAGTCGGAACTGGGCTACACCGCCCACGCTCCCCGCTGGGCAGTGGCCTTCAAGTTTCCCGCCGAGGAACAAGTCACCACCCTCAACGAGATTCAAATCAACATCGGGCGGACCGGTGCCGCCACCCCCTTCGCAGTGCTCGAGCCGGTCAACGTCGGGGGAGCCAAGGTGTCGTTCGCAACGCTTCACAACGAAGACGAGTTGCGACGCAAGGACCTGAGGGTCGGCGATCAGGTAATCGTCCGGCGGGCGGGCGACGTGATCCCGGAAGTGGTGGGGCCCGTCGTATCGGTCCGCACCGGCAAGGAGCGGGCATGGTCAATGCCCGCCAAATGTCCGTTCTGTGGCAACCCCATCGTTCGTCCGCCCGGCGAGAAGGTGGCCCGCTGTACCGGTGGTTATACGTGCCCATCGCGGCTGCGGGAGTGGCTCTTCCACTTCGCTTCACGCGGAGGTATGGACATCGAGGGCCTTGGCTACAAGACCATCGATCTTCTATTGAACGAGAAGCTCATCAGGGATCCGGCCGACATATTTCTCCTCGAAGCCGATCAACTTCTCGGGTTCGAGGGATGGGGAGAGATTTCGGTTGGCAAGCTGATGAAAGGGATCGACGCCGCCCGCCACCGTTCCCTTCAGAGGGTCTTGATGGCGCTCGGGATCCGTCACGTCGGAGGCACAGTCGCCAGAGTGCTGGCCCGCCGCTATCGCAGCCTCCGCACGCTCATGGACGCTCCCGAAGAAGAGATCGCTGCCACCGACGGGGTGGGGCCGGTGATTGCGGCATCGGTGAAGCAGTGGTCGTCGGACGCGGACAATGTGGGGTTGGTGGCCAAGCTCGAGTCGGCCCGGGTCATGTTGGAAGACCCACAGGAGGAGAGCGCTCCCTTATCGGATCTGTTGGCCGGGGTCAGCGTTGTGGTGACCGGCACTCTCGACTCGATGAGTCGGGAGGCGGCCGAGGCGGCCGTGGTGGCGAGGGGCGGCAAGGCCACTTCCGGAGTTTCCAAAAAGACCACCTTTCTGGTTGCAGGTGCCAATCCCGGGGCCAGCAAAGTCTCGAAGGCCGCCGAGTCAGGGGTCCCGACGATCGATGAAGGGGCCTTTCTCAAGCTGCTCGAGGCGGGTCCGGCTACCTGAAGCGGTCTATCGCCCGAACCACTTCATTGAACACGGAAGGTCCACGTGAACTCACCTGGTCGGGGGAGCCCGGCGAGGCTATCCCAGACGATTCGTACTTCGTGCTCCCCCGGAGGCCACCTATCGAAGATCAGGCTCGTGGCGGCCGGCTGCCAGCGGTGCACCCCTGTGGCCTCGATGAAGGCAACTTCGGTCGGGGGGATGGGGAATCCGTCGATAAATATCTGCGCAACGAAGCCAGGCTGAAGGTCGACCTCGAGAATGGCCTGCCCAAGCGCCGAGTCGCCGGGCCCCGGACCGAGGGATTCGACGACGTCAGGCAAGTCGACCGGTTCTCCGCCCCCTCCGAATGCGATGGCCAGTGACACCGCCGCCACGACCACCAATCCCAATCCCACGTAGACCAATCGGTACGGCATGGAGCTGGGCCGTGGGGTCGCAACATGTCGTCCGGGCTGATGGCTGATAGTCCTGATCCTGGTTGAGCGCGCTGCCAGGTTAAGGGCCGATTCGATGTAAAAGACTGCGCGATCAACCCGGCTAGCGTCACGCCAATGAGGAAGCAACCTTCCTGATGAGGGTCAATCCTTCGTTGGGCTCGTTCGGCGATTACCCGATCGGTCGCCTGCAAGAGACGGCCCGGCAGATGCGCAGGGAAGGCCGGCGGATCTTCGACTTTTCGATTGGTGATCCCCGCGAGCCCACGGCTCCATTCATCATTCGGGCGGCCCGGGAAGCGATCCCGGCTGTGTCGCAATATCCCACTACCTCCGGGCTGCCCGAGCTTCGGGAAGCCATCGCCGGATACGTGCAACGCCGCTTTGGAGTCGAAGTCGATCCGGCGACCCAGGTGATGCCGACGTCTGGCGGGAAGGAATCGATCTTTTCCAGCCACCTCGCCTTCGTCGATCGCAGCCGGGCCGACGTGGTTGCCTGGCCCACCCCGGGCTATCCGATCTATCACCGCGGTGCGGTGCTGGCCGGCGCCACCCCGTACCCCGTGACGGTCTCGGGAGATTTCGTGATGCGGGCCTCCGACATCCCCAATCAAATTTGGGACAAAGCAACGATGGTGTGGATCTGCACACCTCACAATCCGGCTGGTTCGGTGACTTCGGCGGATGAACTCGCGGACCTTTACGAGCAGGCGCGCCTGCATGACACCTTGCTGTGCTCCGACGAGTGTTACGCCGACCTGTACGACGAGCAGCCACCCGGTTCGATACTGCAGACCGCGGGGAAGGGCGCATCGGGATGTTTGGCTTTCCTATCGCTCTCCAAACGCTCCGGCATGACTGGCTACCGGTCTGGAGCCATCGTGGGAGATCCCGAGGCGATCGAGGCGGTCAAGTCGCTGCGGACCGCAACCGGGACCGCCTCTCCTGAATTCATCCAGACGGCCGCCATCGCGGCGTGGAGCGACGACGAGCACGTGGCCGAGCGACGAGACACCTTCAGGCAGAAGCGGGCGATCCTCGGGAAGACGTTCGCCTCGCTCGGCTACCAGGTGGTGGGATCCGTCGCCGGGATCTATCTGTGGGTGGCCGTCGACGATGACGTCACCTTCAGCCAGCGGCTGCTGGAAGACGGCATTTTCGTGACCCCGGGCCGCGCCTTTGGTCCAGGTGGTGAAGGCTATGTCCGGCTCGCCCTCGTTCCCACCCTGGATGAGTGTGACGAGGCCGTGGAAGCGTTGGTGGCATGTCTCGGGCATTGATCGAAGCAGCGTTTGCCGGTGAGATTCGTCTTGAGGATGCCCGCCAGGCCGTGGACCAGGCGATCGCCGACCTGGACTCCGGTGCGGTCCGGGTGGCCGAGAAAATAGGTGGCGAGTGGCGGGTCAATAGCTGGTTGAAGCAAGCCATCTTGCTGTATTTCAGGCTGCAGAAGATGACCACTTTCGAAGTGGGACCTTTCGAATTCCATGACAAGATCCCTCTCAAGAAGAACCTGGCCAAACACGGGGTGCGGGTGGTCCCTCCCGGGGTGATCCGATACGGCGCCCACTGCGAGCCCGGTGTCATCGTCATGCCCGGATACGTCAACATCGGCGCCCGTGTGGGGTCGGGGAGCATGGTCGACACCTGGGCGACGGTGGGCTCTTGCGCTCAGATCGGGAGCAATGTCCATCTTTCCGGTGGCGTAGGTATCGGCGGTGTGCTGGAGCCCCCCGGGGCGCGTCCGGTGATCGTCGAGGACGGGGCGTTCATCGGCAGTCGTTCAATCGTCGTCGAGGGTGTAGTGATCGAAGAGCGGGCAGTGCTTGGGGCGAACACGGTGATCGCTTCCAACACCCCCATCATCGACGTGACCGGGTCTGAGCCGGTGGAATATCGGGGCCGGGTCCCGGCCGGGTCGGTTGTGGTCCCGGGAACCAGGGCCAAGGACTTCCCGGCCGGCAAGTACCAGCTCTCGTGCGCGTTGATCATCGGCCAGCGCACCGAGAAGACCGACGAGAAAACCAACCTCAACGAATTCCTCCGCGAGCTCGGCGTGCAGATTTGAGTGACTTCAAGGACACTCTCACCTGGCTGGTCGACATTCCCTCGACAACCGGTGACGAAGCCACGATCTGCACCGCCATCGCCACCCGTCTCTATCCGGCCCTGGGTCGAGACGCGGTCGTTCGCCTACAAGATTCACTGATCGTCGGGCGCCGGACCGGCCGCCCGTTGCTCCTCCTGGCGGGCCACCTCGACACCGTCCCATCGCAAGGTCAGCCGGCGGCGTATGTCGAGGGAGGGCGAGTTCACGGACTAGGAGCGGCCGACATGAAGGCCGGGCTCGCGGTCATGGTCCATCTCCTCGAGGATCCCGGCGTCCAGGCAGGCCCCTACGACGTCATTGGCATTTTCTACGCAGGGGAGGAGGGGCCGTCGTCGGGAAACCAACTCGAGGAAGTTCTCACCAAGGCTCCCTGGATGTCACAGGCGGAATTCGCCGTGGTGCTGGAGCCGTCCGATGGCGAGCTTCAACTCGGATGCAACGGCATCATCAACGCCACCGTCACATTCGTCGGGAAGTCGGCCCACTCGGCTCGACCGTGGTTGGGTGAGAACGCGATCACCAAAGCAGGCGAGTGGCTGAGCCGCCTGCATCGGTTGCCGCCGCTGGACGTCGACATCGACGGCATGGTCTACCGGGAGGTGATCGCGGTGACACGGGCGTCGGGCGGGATCGCCAACAACATCATCCCTCCCCGATTCGACTTGAACGTCAACTACCGATTTCCGCCAACCCGTTCCCTCAAAGATGCCGAGGCTTATCTGGCCGAGGTCTGTTCCGAGGCAGACGAGTTCGTCGTCAACGATTCGGCGCCGGCCGGTCCGGTCCGAGTCGACACCCCGTTCGTGAAGAAACTGGCCGAGAGTTCAGGGGCACCGCGAGCCGCCAAGCAAGGCTGGACCGACGTGGCACGGTTCGGCAGCTACGGGGTGGCGGCGGTGAACTACGGCCCCGGCGAGACTGCCCAGGCCCATCAAGTACTTGAGAGCGTGGCCCTCTCCGACCTCGAGACCGTCTTTGAAAGCCTCCGGTCGGTTCTGGGAGACGACGACTCGTTGGAGATGGCGGAGAGCTCCTCAGTCTCCGGCGACTACGTATCGCCAGGTCCCGTCCTCGGCGATCCCGATTCTGCAGACCGAGCCAGCCGCTGTCGCGGTACTGGCTGTACTGCTCGAACTCCGCTGCCGTCAGGATGCCCGAGAGCAACTGCCAATCCTCTTCCGAGTTGGTCGCATGCACCGCCGGCCAGGCGTAGGTGCCGACCTCGTCGATGGCGGGGACGGCGTTGAAGAGCCGCACGATCCACACCATGACGTCGAAGCCGTTGCGGGCGCTGCGTACCCAGGAGCGAAGAGGATCGGTCTCCCCGCCAAAGGTGAAGGCAGTTCCGTCGGCGACGGCGATTGCAGCCAGGCCCTCGAGGTCGCAGTCGGCGGCCATCTGGAATATCAATGACCGTTTGTCCTCCACAGCTTGCGGCAGGCCCTGGGGCGATACCGGCGGGAGGTCCATAGGGGAGCAGGGAAGTTCTCCGCTCCCACTGCCGAGAGTCGCATCGGCCGGGATATCCGTCGAGCTGGGCGAGCGTGAAATTTGCCCCACCCCCTATCCGCGAGGTTTCCGTGAAGATCCCACTCTCGAACCGCCCGACGATGACTTCGGCGCCGCCTACGGCGACGGTCCCATCGGGGAGCGCTGCCACCGACCAGGCATCCCCGATCGGAGTGCTGGCACTCTCACCCGTGGCGAGCTCTCTCTGGACGAGATTGCGGCCATCGTTATCTTCGATGGTGTAGACGTAGCCACCGCTGAAGGTCAGGTCGTTGATGAACCCGATCTGGCACTCGGGTGTTGTGTCGAGGGATGGAATCTGGAGAGCTGACCCGTCGAGCCCCACCACCTCAACGCTCGGACAGTCGCCTCCCAAGGCATAGACGACGACGCCGTCTTCAGCTGAGGCCCCGATCAGGAACTCGGTTCCGGGGACGATGGTCTCGATGCTCTTGGTTTCGAGGTCGATCGTCCGAACCTCCGATGACCCGCCAGAGTCGACCCGGTACAGGAGCAGCCCTGAATCGGTGTCGAGCGGACGGATGTACGTCCCCGGATCGGGACCTACGAGGACCGTCGGGTCCGAACCTCCGGCCGGGAGATGGAGGATCGCCCCCTGCGCCCAGGGAAGCGGGGTGACGTCATGCTGGAAGATGATCCCTCCGGCCCCGTCGGATATGACCCAAGCGATGGACTTCGTAGTAGGTGTCTGAGGTCAGAGCACCGGTCGTCCCGTCGAATCCTGAGATGACGATCCCCTCTTCGGGTGTCGCCAGCAATACGCCCTCGGTGGCGGGTATCGGGTTCCCGACTGGGCGTCGTAGTGGTGACCGTGGAGGTCGTCGTGGTCGTGGTCGTGCTCGACGCCACGATCGGACCGGGAGCGAAGGCCGGTCTGAAAGCCAGGACCCCGACAACCACGGTGACGATCATGGCGCCACCGGCTCCCACGGCCAGCTGACGGATCCTCCGCCGACGACGACCGAGGTCGAGGACGTGCTCATAGGTGTCCTGGTCGAGCGCCAAATGCTCGGCGGTGTCGTTGAGCTCGCGTCGGAGACGGTCTTCGATCTTCACGGCGCCATTCCCTCGAGGTTGGTTCGGAGCTCGGCCATCGCCCGGTGGAGGCGGCTCTTCACGGTCCCGGGCCGGATCTGCAGCGCCCGGGCCACCTCGTCCGTGCTCCAGTCCATGTAGTGGCGAAGCACCACGACAGCTCGCGAGTCGACCGGAAGCGCTTTGACGGCCCGATCGAGGTCGGGGTCGGCGAAGGAGATCTCGGTCGACGCCTCCGGCATCTGGTCGGCCAGGATTTCCCTCTTGCGCTTGCGCAGGCGTGAGCGGGCCCAGTTCAGGCCGACCCGATAGGTCCATCCGGCCTGGTTGTCGTAGGCCTGGACCGTGCGCCAGTGCTGATAGGCCCGGGCCATTGCTTCGTCGGCGGCGTCGGCGGCCAGGTCCCGATCACCGAGTGTCAGGGCCAGAGCCCTGAACAGGTGCTGCCGGTTCTGCCGGTAGAACGCCTCGAAGGATGCGTGCTGCAACCTCACCACCGGCAGCTCCCCGGTATCGACTGCCATCATCGGGCTGGGCGTGGTGGGTTCTGCAGGCGGGTCGTTCCGGTTCACTGCCAGAAGACGCCTGGGAGCGCCGCTTGGTTCTCACCCGGTGATCTCGATGGTCATCTGGTACTCGATCCCTAGCTGCGTGGCGGGAGGATGCCGTGAGGACGTCGAACGAGGACAAGGGCCAGTTGCCCCAGACGACGATCCCTCCCGTTACCGGCCGCAGGAAGAAGTCGGCTGGTTGCAAGACCGTGATCAGAACCTGTTCGGATCCGTGTTCGAGGCGGAAACGGTGGCCGTTCAGACGCAACGGGCTCGGAGACTGTCGGCCAGGCGCTGCCGTCCAGTCGGTACCGAACGGGTCCCGAGAAGGCAAAGGAGACCTCCGGGCCCAGCCGCTGCCAGCGGGCGGGTCCGGTTATCCGATATTGCAGTTCGATCGGGTTTCGTCTCGCGGTCAGGCCGACCTCGACGCCGGGGCCTGTCATGGTCGCGCCCGACCCGGCCCCGCGCCTCTTCGACCCCGGCCAGGGCGAAGGTGATTCGCTTTGGCTCCTGACCGACCATCGCCTGAGCGAGATGCCACGGAGCCTGACCCGGCAGGTATGAGACCGATCTCTCGCTCGGCTTGTGATCGACATAAAGGACCGTGCCTTCCTCGGCATCGATCACCAGCGAGAGCTCGGGCGACTCCACATGGACCTCGTCGGATGCATCGGCGTCCCAGTCGAGAACCGACAACCGGGTCCAATCGGCGGGTCGACGCCGGCCGAGGTCGATCCGGTGCCTGGCCGCCGCCAGGGCGGAGTGGGCGATCCGACGGTCGCTGCCCGGCTTGTACCAATGGGCGGCCTGAGCGCTCTCGAGCCATTCGCTCGCCTCCGGCGGCACCCGCTCCGGAAGTCGCTGGGCGAGCCGCAGCATCTTCCGATACAACAGGTTTCCTTCGGGATCGGCCGCAATCGATGCGGCCCAGCGGCGGTCGACCGGAGGTTCGCGGCGCTCTACTCTCGCCGCCGAGCCAATCTCCCGACGGCCAGCGGGCGCGGCAGCCCGGAGGAAGGGTCCTGATTCATCAGCGGTGGGCTCATCACAGCCCCGACCGGGAAGATCGTCACAACGTCACCGATGTGATCCATCAGGACTGGCTGCGAAGGCGGCTCATCGGACCATACGACGAAGATCTCATTGACTCCCAGGCCGACGAAGAGGGAGGCCAGTCCCGGCTCCCACCCGTCGGCGATGAAACCGGCGACCCGGTCGATGCCGGCTGCCCGGAAGGTGACCAGCTCGTGTTCCAATTGCGCCTGCCGCGAGGACTCCGGGAGCATCGCCAGGATCGGATCCGACCACCCACTGACGAGGAACGTCCACTCGGTTGACGCCAACCGGTCGGCGACGGCCCCGGGCAGCTGGTCGATCAAGCGGCCGGGGATCCTTACCGCCATTGGGACCTGGGCATAGGTGGCGGTCAGGTCTTCGACCTGTTCCGGGGCCGTGATCAACGCCACAGGCACCTGGTTCATACCGATACCTGGTTCATGCCCTTACCGTACCCGGCCCGTCTAGGACCCCATCGACCTCACAAAGAACGAGGCCATCTGGCCCCTGGTCAGGGGGTCGCGTGGACAGAAAGCCGTCTCGTCGGACGGGTCGCATCCAAAGGTGATGTTGACTTCCTTGAGAGCGTTGATCGCCGCTTCAAATGCCGAGCCGTCGTCGTCCTGGAACCAGTTGGTCCCGGATGGTGCGAGCGAGAATGTTCGCACCAGTAGCTCGGCCATCTCCTCGCGGAGCAATGGCTGGTCCGAACAGAAGGTGCGATCGCCGCAGCCAAACCCTATCCCGGCTGCAGTTATCGAGTTGCTGGCCACTTCATACTGCGAGCCCTGGTCGTCGTCGTAGAAGTCGACAGCTCCTGGCGGCAGCGCCAATTGACGGGAGATGAAAAGGGCGATCTGGCCCCGGGTCATGGCGTCGTTGGGGCAGTAGATGGACGGTCCGCAGCCGAGGGTGACGCCCCGGGCGTAGAGGATCTCTATGTCCGTCTCGTGGGGCGAGTCGTTGTCATCCATGAAGTTGTTGGTGAGAACAGGAGTGATGGCCGGTCCCCCGGGCTCGGTCAAACGGGGGGCGTTGAGCAGGTACGGATATGGATTGATCGGCGTTCCGCCGAGCCTTATCTCGAAATGAAGGTGGGGGCCGACGGCATTCGGCGTTGCCGCTATCGCCGACATAGCCGATCAACTGGCCCTTGCTCACTGGAGTGCCCTCGACAATGCCCGGGGCAATGCCCCAACCCGCTCCGTCGTCGGTGCCGGGGGTGTCGTTGTTGAGGTGGATGTACCACGTCTCGTATCCGCCTCCGTGATCGATCGAGAGGTAGCAGCAGCTGCCGCCGATCCAGGAGACCTCGCCGTCGAACGCGGCGACAACCGGCAGGCCTTTGACACCCGCGGTCATGATGTCAGTGGCGGAATGTGTCCTCCCGCCGCTGCGGGTCTGATAGAAGTCGTCGATGAAGCTGATCTGGCCCCCGACAACCGGAAACACGATCTGGTTGGGGTCGAACGGCGCGGTTTGCGCCATCGCCGGCACCAGCGGCATGACGATCGCCATCAAGACGGCGCTTACGAGCACCAGACGGTTCTTTCCCACTCTTGCGCCTTCGGCACATCCCGCCGGATTCTTGATAGGCATGTGGGTTCCCTCGTCGGTGGATCCGTTCGGACGAACCCATCTATTTGATTTTGGGGCGCCGCAAAAGGGCAAAGACCAACAGCGCCGGCGCGATCCAGATAAGCAGGCCCGGTCTGGTGACGGCAAACGCGAGTAGGGCGAGGGCAGGGACTAGCCACCTGGGATTGAGGTTGGCAAGAGCGGCCAGGCCAGCCAGATGGCCCCCAGAACCAGCCCCGACCGAATCAGAATCCCACCCCCACCCTGGTTCCCCTGCCAGTACACGACTGCTCCGGCGAGACAAAGGGACAATGCAATTACTGCGACCAATCTCCGCGTCGACACCGACTTCATGGCCCGAGGACGGTAAACGCACTGCGACGGTCCAGGGTCGACGCCTTCCTACAATCCCCGTCCCTCATGCCTGTCGACATCGATATCGCTCACGTCGCACGTTTAGCCCGCCTCGCCCTCTCCGATGAAGAACTGGATGGCTACCGGAGCCAACTCGGGGTGATCCTCGAGCATGCCGCCCGCGTGCAGGAAATCGACACCGGCGACCTGGAGCCAACGTCTCATCCACTCAACCTGGCCAGCCGGTTCCGCCCCGACGTGGTCGAGCCATCGCTCGATCGTGATGAGGTGCTGGGCCAGGCGCCCGAGGTCAAGGGTGGCTACTTCGTTGTGCCACCTGCACTGGATAGCCCATGACCGGCGCCGATCTCACCATCGCCGAGGCCGCGATCAAGCTGCGGTCGGGAGAACTTTCCTCCCTCGACCTGTTGGACTCGGTGCTCGAACGCGCCTCCCTGACGGAGGCCGACCTCCATTGCTATCTGTTGATCGATCACGATGGATCCCGGTCTCAGGCCGAATCGGCTGACGCGATGTTGGCCGGGGGCCGCGACCTCGGTCCACTGCACGGGATTCCGATCGCCGTCAAGGACAACTTCTGCACGAGGGGCTTGCCGACTTCCTGCGGTTCGCAGATTCTGGCCGGCTATCGACCCCCCTACGACGCCACCGCGGTAGCGAGGGTGCGAAGCGCCGGCGCCGTCATCGTTGGCAAGACCAACCTCGACGAGTTCGCGATGGGCTCTTCGACCGAGAACTCTGCATTCGGCCCGACCCGCAACCCTTGGGATTCGACCCGGGTACCGGGAGGCAGCTCGGGGGGTTCGGCGGCCGCCGTCGCCGTCGGATCGGCGATGGGTGCATTCGGATCCGATACCGGCGGGTCCATACGACAGCCCGCCTCTCTGTGCGGGGTGGTGGGATTCAAGCCGACCTACGGGTTGGTCAGCCGCTTCGGCCTGGTGGCATTCGCCTCCAGCCTCGATCAGATCGGACCGTTCGGCCGAACGGTTTCTGATGCCCTGAGCCTGTTCGAAGCGGTAGCCGGACACGATCCCAAGGACGGAACTTCTTATCCCGGACCCGTGCCGGCTGCCCGGCCCTCGCTTGATTCGGGGGTCGCCGGAGTTCGGATCGGGTTGGTGAAGGAGCTGAGCGGCGACGGCTACGAGCCGGCGGTGGTGGCAGCCGTGAACTCGATGGTTGAGAAGCTCGCTGGAGCCGGGGCCGAAATCGTCGAGGTCTCGCTCCCGACCTTCGATGTCGCCCTTTCGGCGTACTACCTGATCGCTCCGGCCGAGTGTTCCTCCAATCTCGCCCGCTTCGACGGGGTTCGTTACGGGCTGCGGGTGAAGGGCGACACGGTCGAGGAAATGATGGCCCGGACCCGGGCTGAGGGCTTCGGGCCCGAAGTGACCCGGAGGGTCTTGCTCGGTACCTATGCCCTCTCGGCCGGCTACTACGACGCGTTCTACGGGAAGGCGCAGAGGGTCCGAAGCAAGATCATCTCCGAGTTGAACGGCGCCTACGAGAGGGTCGATGTCGCTGATCTCACCTACCAGCCCCACGACAGCTTTCGAATTGGGCGCCAAGACCGGGGATCCGCTGGCGATGTACCTGTCGGACGTGTGCAACATTCCGGCGAACCTCTCCGGTCATCCGGCGATGTCGGTCCCGATCGGTCTCGATGAGGGCGGCCTCCCCATCGGATTCCAGGTGATGGGCCCTGCCCTGGGAGAAGCGATGCTCTTCAGAGTGGCCAAAGCCGTCGAGCGCCTGGCGGATTTCAGCTCTCGCCCGGCATCGGCCAGGGCCGCAGTATGACCGCGGAGAAGGTTGAGCCGGGCGGTTGGGAGCCGGTCATCGGCATCGAGGTCCATGTCGAGCTCAAGACCGCCTCAAAGATGTTCTGCTCCTGCGCTGTCGGGTTCGGTGATGAGCCGAACACCAATGTATGCCCCACCTGTCTTGGCTTGCCCGGGGCGTTGCCGGTGATCAACGCAGACCGCGATCGAATGGATCACGAAAATCGGCACGGCGTTTCATTGCGAGATCGCTCCCCGCTCGGTCTTCCACCGCAAGAACTACTTCTACTCCGACCTGCCCAAGAACTATCAGATCTCGCAGTTCGACCTGCCGATCTGCTCGGGCGGGTGGCTCGACGTCGACCTGGACGGCGAAGAGTTCCGGGTTGGGATCGAGCGAGCCCACATGGAGGAGGACACCGGCAAGAGCCTGCACCAGGGCCTGGGCGGGAGGATTCATTCCGCCACGTCCACTCTCCTCGATTTCAACCGATCAGGGGTGCCGCTCGTGGAGGTGGTTTCCCGTCCTGACATTCGATCGGCAGGGCAGGCGCGGGCGTACGCCCAGGAACTTCGGGCGGTCGTGGCAGAGCTGGACGTTTCCGATGCCAGGATGGAGGAAGGGTCGATTCGCTTCGACGCCAATGTCTCTGTGCGACCCGTCGGGACCACGGCACTGGGGACAAAGGTCGAGATCAAGAACATGAACTCCTTCAGGTCGCTGGAGCGAGCGGTCGCTTCCGAGATCACTCGCCAGATAGCCGCTCTGGAGGCGGGGGAGTTGATCTCACAGGAAACCCGGCACTGGGATGAGGAAGCCGGGATGACTCAATCCATGCGCAGCAAAGAGGGCAGCTCTGATTATCGATACTTCACCGAGCCCGATCTGGTGCCGGTCGAGATCGACGCCACCATGCTGAAGAACGTGGATTCGGCGATGCCCGAGCTTCCGGCCGATCGTCGTCGGCGATACACCAAGCTCGGCCTCGACGCCCATTCCGTCGCAGTCCTCTCCGCCGCCGAGCCGAGCCTCAGGCAACTCTTCATGGACTCGGTCGACCTCGGGGCCGACGCAGCGATGGCGGCCAACTGGGTTACGGGGGAGCTCACCGCCGCCTTGCGGCGGACCGGCCTCCCGATCACCGAGACCTCGATGACCCCGGCGCATCTGACGGAACTGGTTGACATGGTGGGTGGCGGCAAACTCTCCTCATCGGCGGGCAAGGAAGTTTTGAATGCGGTGCTGGCCGGGGGCGGGGCGCCGTCGGAAGTGGCGGCGGCACTCGATCTCTTGCAGGTGTCTGATCACGGTCTGATCACGGCGGCCGTGGATGAGGTGCTGGCGGCGAACGCGGATGCGATCGATCGTTTTCGCTCCGGAGAAGAGAAGGTCCTCGGCTTTTTGGTCGGGCTGGTGATGAGGTCGACCGGCGGCAAGGCCGATCCCAAGCTGGTCAACCAGTTGCTTCGCGCAAAGCTGTCGGGGTAGCGGCACTCTGCAGGCCGTAATTTTCGACTGCGACGGCGTTCTAGTCGATTCCGAGTCGGCGTCGGCGGCGGCTTGGCAAACGGCCCTGGCGCGGTTCGACTATCAAATCGAGGAGGGCTTCTTCGAGGAGTTCGTCGGGACCACCGATCGGGCTCTGGCAGTTGCCTTTGCCGCCTTGGTAGGCCGGAACGTTGACGACGTGCTGTCCGTCGCCGAGGAGGAGATGAGGCACGTAGCAGCCCAGGGCCTCGCTGCGTTCCCGGATGCAGTTGCCCTGATCGAGCGCCTGACCGTGCCGATCGCGGTTGCCTCGAACAGCGACCGCTGGCGCCTCGAGGTGGTCTTGTCCGCCGCCGGGGTCAGGCATCTCTTCGAGGTCTCCGTGGCGGGCGACGAGGTCGATGAGCCAAAGCCGGCTCCCGACATCTATCTGCGCGCTGCCGAGCTGTTGACGGTGGAGCCCGCCGATTGTCTCGTCATCGAGGACAGTCCGACCGGCGTCGCCGCGGCCCGGGCGGCAGGAATGAAGGTCGTGGTGGTCCGACGCGGGCATTTTGGGAACGAGTTGTTCATCGACGCGGACCTCATCGTCGACAGCCTGGACGAGATCTAAGAGGTTGCGGGCCGCTAGCCAGTGTCCCGCAACCGTTTGCGTTCGATCGTCATCGTCGCGCTTTGGGTGGCTTCGATGATCTCCCGAACGTAAGCCCGCATTTCACGTTCGGGTCTCGGCAAGGCCTTGATGAACAGTTGGTTCACCCGTTCGAAGTAGAAGGTGGGTATACGCGTGGACCTGGCGCCCTGCATCGGTGAGCGACATGCGAAATGACCGACGGTCTCGATCGTTGATGACGCTGACAAGGTGGCCGCGATCGCGAAGCAGGGCTACCCAATCCGAGACCGTCTGCATAGGCATACTGAGGCCGCGGGCCATCTCGGAGGGTGTGCAGCCGTCGTATTCGAAGATGTGGCTGTAGATCGCATACTCCTCGGGAGACAGGGGGGCGTCTGTCAGGGCCCGTCCCAGCATCGTGCCGACCGACTGATAGAGGACGAACGTGTCGTACAGGAGCGACGTCTTGGCTGCCATCCCGCCAAGTCTAATGGCAGATAGTCCGGCGCCGGACTATCTTGGTGTCGATGCCGCGCAACCGTTTCCTCCTTCTGACGCTCGTGGTGGCCTGTTCCCAGGCTCCCTCCGCAGCGACTGTCACGGCTGAAACCACCTCACCCCCCGCCAGCACCTCGACGACTTCCACGAGCTCCACGACCTCTGCGGTGGATCCGGTGGCGGTTTCGGTGGATCTCGACGGTTTCCTGGCAGAGCTCGATATGACCCACCCGGAACCGTTTCACGGCATCAGCCGATCCGAGTTCGTGGCGGCGCTGGAAGAGTTGAAGGTCGGCATTTCTCAGATGAGCCCGGCGACCGGTCTGGTGGAGTCGATGCGGCTCAGCGCGATGCTGAGTCGCCAGGGCCGCGACGGTCATCAATTCGCGATTCCGCATGACAACGCCGAAGGGCCGATTCTTCCTCTCAAGATCTATGAATTCGACGACGGAGTGTTCATCACCGCAGCCCACGATGATGGAAGTCTTGTCGGAGCCCGCCTCGTGGGAATCGGTGGTCATCCGATCGAGGAAGTACTTGCTGCGGTGGAACCGTTGGTGCCAAGGGATGGCCCGGCCACAGTTCCCAGCTTCCGACCCTTCTTCACTCTCCGCACGCAGGTGCTCGAGGGTCTTGGCTTGATATCGCCGGGCCCGGTAGAGATCACGATCGAACGGGACCACGCCACCGAAACTCTGACGGTGGATCCGATTTCACACGCGGAGTTCCAAGCTTGGGGTGGACCGGGAGGTTTCACGTTCCTACCAGCGTCGGAATCGCTCATCTACCGGCGTCCGGCCGAGACGGATTTCTGGATGGAGGACCTCGAGGGCGAGGTTCTCTACCTTCGGTACTCGGCCGTAAGTCAGGTCGGCGCAGATACGGTTACAGAGTTGTTGGAGCGTGCTGCTCCTAGCCGAGAAGGTCGTGCTCGATCTGCGTCACAATCCAGGCGGCAACAACCACACCTACACGCTGCTTCTCGGTGCCCTGCAGGACGAAGTCGGTAAACCAGCCGGGGCGTCTCTTCGTGCTGACCGATCGGGTGACTTTCTCGGCCGCCTCCAATCTCGCCACCGAGATCGAACAGACCACCGACGCAGTCTTCGTCGGGGAGGCGATGGGAGGAGGACTCAACTTCTGGGACGACGTCAAGTTCTATCCCATGCCCCATCTGCCGGTTCCGATGCGAATCGGGGTGAGCACTGTGTACCACCAGATGAGCGTTCCCGATGACCCGCGGCTGACGATCGATCCGGATATCGACATTCCGGTCCTGTCGAGCGACTACTTCTCGGATCGGGACCCGGCCCTCGAAGCAGTCCTTGCTGCCGACTGACTGCGACTACCGATCCAGGTAGGCAGCAGCCTGCAAGCGGAACATCTCGGCGTAGCGGCCGTTTTGGGCCACCAGTTCTTCGTGCGTCCCCTCCTCGACCACGCGACCCTCATGAAGTACGTAGATGCGGTCGGCGGTCCTGACCGATGAGAATCGGTGCGAGATCAGAAGGACGGTCCGATCCTCGAGCAGGCTCCGAATTCTCTGGAACAGTTCGTGCTCGGCTCGGGCATCGAGCGATGCCGTCGGCTCATCGAGGATCACGAACGGAGCATTGCGAAAGAAGGCCCGTGCCAGAGCCATGCGCTGCCACTGTCCAACGGAGAAGTCGACCCCACCCAGAAACTCCGGTCCAAGCAAGGTGTCATAGCCAGACGGGAGCTTGGAGATCATGTCGGCCGCTCCTGCCTGTTCGGCCGCACCGACGATCGATTCGCGGTCGCCGGCTCGCTCAAAGCTCCCGAGACCGATGTTGTCCGACGCCGACAGGTGATAGCGGAGGAAGTCCTGGAAGATGACCGCAACACGCCGGCTGAACTCGGCCCGGTCGAACGTCGAGATGTCGGTCCCATCCCAGGAAACGACTCCGCTCGTAGGCCGATAGAGCCCGGCCAGGATTTTGGCCAGAGTCGACTTGCCGGAGCCGTTCTCACCCACCAACGCCAGCACCTCACCCGCTCTGATCTCGAGGCTGACGTCGATCAGAGCCGGTTGACTCGAGCTCGGGTAGGTGAATGAAATACCGTCGGCCTTGATCCTGGAGAAGTTGGCCGGCGCCGGCGCGGACGATGACGGCTGCGCCGATGCGGCCTCCAAGAACGCGCCGAAATCGTCGAGGTAGAAGCCGGCCTCTGACAGGGAGCTAACGCTGTATCCCGCTCCGGCCATGCGTGCGCCGATGATGGCGATTCCGGCCACCGCCACTCCCGCTTCCGCCAGGGTGACTCGACCGGAGGAGGCGAGAAACGCAACGAGAAGGAGGATGGAGCCCAGCATCAGCCCGACCACAAAGGTCGAGAAGAGGGTGAACATGAGCTGGCGCCGGGCCACCGAGCGAAGTTCTCGCAATCGATGGTCGTACAGTCGATTCCAGCGGGCAAACAAGAAGTCCCCCAGGTCGAAGGCCCTCACCTCCTTGGCCTGATCGCGGCCGCCGAGCAGTTCCCCGACGTATCGCCTTTCCCGATCCGACGGCGTCATCCTCCAAATGAAGCGCCAGAAAGCTGAGCTTCGTCTCGAGGCGGCGATCCAGGCCGGCAACAAAACGGTCAGGACCAGAGGGATCAACAGCGGTTCGATCGCAATGAGGGCGACCGAGACTCCGCCAACCCCGACCAGGGCCGAGATGAGACCACTGACTCCATAGACCATGTTGAGGGGTTGCTGCAGGCCGGCCTGCACGCGTTGGAGCCGGTTGTGAAATTCGGGATGCTCGAAGGCGGTCAGCTCTACCTTCGACGCCACCCCGAGGGCCTGGCCGTGCATGTAGCGCCCCACCAGCTCTCCCAGGATTTGTTGCTGTTCTCGCTGGACGGCCGAGGCGAACAGAGAAGCGGTGGTCAGACCCGCCAGCAGCAATGCCCAGGGTGTGATCGTCGTCAAACCCCTACCCGACTGGTCCGCCTCGAAGAGGGCCTGCAGCGCCGCCCGACCGACGATCAGTTGGACTGCGACGGCCGCGGCCGAGACGAATTGCAGCGCAGTCGACAGGATGAACTCTTTACGACCGGCCGCCAGCACGATCCGGAGAGCGCGCCGGATGAGGTCGGGCATCCTCTTGAGATCGATCTTGGCGTCCTCCCGAGTCTGGAGGTCGTAGATCGTGATCGGCTGTTCGACCGCGTCGGTCATGAACCCGGAGGATATGGGTTAGCGGTGGCTTTGCCATTGAGCCGGCTGCCGCTCAGGGTCAACAGGCCCGCGGTCGTCAAACCAACGATTGCTGCCAGACCGTAGAACCACCACAGCCCTGCTCCCAGGCTCGGACGGATCGGTTCCGTAGCCAGCCGGGCGAGCCCAGCCCATCCCAGAGCCAGCGCCGCCGAGGCGCCGAACGGCCGCTTGATCCGCGTGGCGATCCATGCCCCGGCCAGGAGAATGAGTGCGGTATAGATCTCGACCGGGTGCCGTGTGATGTCGGATCCAGGAAGCGCCCAGGCCCAGGGGAGGTCGGAGACGCTCCCCAGACAAGTCGAACGCCAGAGGCATCCGCCGTGCCAGCCCGCCAGCGCAGCGAGCGACAATGGGAGCCAGAGCGTCGAGGGCCGCCGGCATTCTCCGCAACGGCCAGGCGAGGACCGCGAAGCCAGTGAGCGATGCCCAAACCGTGTCGACTCCGCCCCGAATGACCAGCAGCTCGCCCGGACTGGTGATGGGGTTGCTTCCGTTGGTGATCAATGCCGCGATCCTGCCGACGGCCAAACCGGCCAACGCCGCTCCCAACAGTCGGTCCGTCGGTCGATCGGGAACGCTCGGTTTGGTCACCCGCATCGCCAATGCAGCCGCCACGAAGGCGGTCAGTGCAGCCCAGAGGAGGGTGAACTCCATCTAACTGTGCAGGAGCTCGTCGATCTGAAGAGCCAGGGTCTGCTCGTCGATGGCCCCGTTGTGCACCTTGATGAGCTCTCCGCCGGCATCGAAAAAGTAGGTGCGAGGGCACACCAATACCCCCGTACTCGGCGATCGTCACGCCATCGGGATCGAAATAGTGAACGAACGGCAGGTCGAACTCATCGAGGAACAGTCGAGCCCCGCGCTGGCTGTCGTCGTAATCGATACCGATGAACGCAATTTCGTCACCGAATTCCGCGTGTGCTTGCCGCAGAAGCGGGGCCTCGGCCCGACAGGGCAGGCACCAAGATGCCCACACGTTGACCACGGCCGGGCGGTCGAGCTCGGCCAACACCTGCTGGAAACCGGCCAGGTCGATCGGGGGCAATTCGGGCGTAGTCGGCTCGGCGGCGCCGTCAGAGCCGCAGGCGGCGAGGAGGATGAAGACGACGAAGAGACGACGCACCTTGTCATTATGGGTTGGCACGGGATGTCACCCGGCCAGATCGCCTTCTTAATGGCGAGAAGACCTCAGCGAAGGAGAGTTGTGGCAAGCAATCGAAGTGGAGCGACGCTCGTGGCAGTGGGAGTTGGGGCAGGGCTGTTGGTGCTCGGGTTATGGGCGATGGTCGACCCTCAGTCCTTTTTCAACCGAATCGCCCTGTTCGAGCCGTACAACCAGCATTTCCTTCAAGATCTGGGCGCCCTCCAGATCGGCCTCGGTGCAGTGCTGCTCCTGGCCGGGCTGATTCCCAGACTGGACGCTCTCACCGTGGCGCTGGTTGGGGTCGGGATCGGGGCAGCGCTCCACGCTGTTTCGCACGTGATCGGAATCGATCTGGGTGGCCGGCCCGCCATCGACATCCCGCTGTTCGGCGGCCTTGCTGTAATTCTCTTGGTTGCGGGCGTTATGAGGTGGCGCCGGCATTGATCACGAGTCGGCGCTCGTCTGGGGAGGCCCGTTTGTCGGTCGCCATCCGATGAGTCGTCTTCGGTGGGTGGGGGTTTGGGGGTCGATCCGGAATCCGAGTTGGTGGATGGCGACGTGGTGGTGGTACCAACAGAGCGGTGATGAGGTTGTCGGGGTGGTGGTTGCCGCCGTGGGCTCGTTGTTGGATGTGGTGGGGTTGGAGGCGGTATTGGCTGTGGCAGCCTTCGATCGAGCAGTGTCCTTGGTCTCGCCAGGCGACGAAACTCCTGATTGCTGGGGGGATCGCTTCTCCCATATCCGAATAGGCGACGGGGTGGAGTCCGTCGGTGACGACTATCCGGATTTGGCCGGTGCAGAGGATCTCGGAGAGGGTGTTGGGACCGACCCGCGGTCCGGAAGAGATGGTGGCGCCGGCCTCTCCGAACGATTCGGCGGCTAGGGTGGCGTCGATGAACACTTCCGCCACCGTCACCGCCCTCCCCGTCTCGGGCTCTTCCGGAGCTGCCGGTGAGGCAGTCCAGGCAGATGGAGGTGAGGGCGTCGGCTCGCCGTTGTCCCTGCCCCTCAGGTGTGGGGGAGTGCCGGCAGTTCGGTTTCCCTTTGGGTGAGGGCTTTTTGGACGATGCGGCCGTCGATTCCGGGGAGTTGTCCCCACAGTTTGAAGACCGATTCGTCCAGGCTGGGTTGGATCACCAAATAGCGGGACTCAAACACGTCCTCCTCGTCGGTCGGGGTGACTTCTCGGAGGCGGTCCAACAGTCCGTACAACCGGCCCAGCGAATACGACTCGGCCGCTTCGGCGAACAGGTCGGGGCTGATGTCGGTGTGGCGGAGTTTGGTCAGAGCCGCCGCCCGGTCCAACCCCCACCGTCCCTCCGCCATCGCTTCTTCGATTTCGGGGTCGGGGGTGTGGGCTAGTTGGGTGAGCCGATCAGCCGTCTGGCGGGACACATCCAGTTGGGCGGCGGTCCAGTCGCCCATGGTGCGGGCCCCGTCGGCGGTGTCGACCTGAAACCGATCCAACCGTCGGATCAACTGGACCTGGCGGGCTCGCAGCCGGGTGATCTCGGCTTCAACCACTAACAGTTCGGTCTGCCAAGACTCGATCTGATCATCGACAATTGTCGTGTCTCCCCACCCGTCCATACCAAACAGTATGAGGGACGGGTGTGACAAAAACCCATATGCGAACCTGGCGATTCGGGACATTTCTCAAACAATTTTGAGAAGCCAAAAGGCCCCGCCACCATGGCAGTCGCACCCGTCAACCAAGCGCTCGGCTTCCCTTTCCTTCGCTGATTCTTCTCTTCCTCGCGCTACGTCGCGGCCCGCCGATCCAACACGTCCATCACCGAGGCCAGCTCGATGTCTCGTTCGGCCAGCAGGACCATCAGGTGATAGAGCAGATCGGCGGCTTCCTCGGCTACTCGCTCCGGTGGTCCACCACCAACGTGATCCTTGGCGGCGAGCAAGACCTCGACCGATTCTTCGACGACTTTGCGTCCGATCGCCTCAACACCTTCCTCAAGAAGGGAGACTGTGTAGGAACCTTCGGGACGCCCCTCTCGCCGCGCAACGATGGTCCCCCAGAGCCGGTTCAACGTTCCGAACGACTCGGCGTCTCCAAAGCAGCTGACCGATCCGGTGTGACAGGTCGGTCCGGCCGGGATCGCTCGAATCAGCATTGCATCGGTATCGCAATCCTCTTTCATCGACACCACCGACAGCGTGTTGCCGCTGGTCTCGCCCTTCTTCCAGAGTTGGCCGCGGCTGCGCGAATGAAAGTGGACGAGGCCGGTTTCCCGGGTCATGCGCAAGGCTTCCTCGTCGAGGAATCCGAGCATCAACACCTGCCCGGTCCGATCGTCCTGGACGATGCCGGCAATCAACTCGGCGGTCATATCGAGGTCCGCACCGGGAACCCGGCAGCGGCCAGGGCAACCTTGGCATCGGCGATCGAGAGATGCTCACGATGGAACAACGACGCCGCCAGCACTGCCTCGGCCCCGGCCTCGATGGCTGCGACGAAATCGGCCGTCGATCCGGCGCCTCCGGAGGCGATCACGGGCACCTCCACTGCTTCGGTGACCAGCGAGATGAGATCGAGGTCATAACCGTCCTGGGTTCCGTCCTGGTCCATCGAGGTCAGAAGAATTTCTCCCGCCCCCAACTCGACCCCGCGTCGCGCCCAGTCCACGACATCGAGGCCCGTCCTCTCGCGGCCTCCCACGACCACCACCTCATAGCCGCCGTCGATCCGGCGGGCGTCGATCGCCAGCACCACGCATTGACGCCCGAAGCGCTGACCGCACGCTTCGAGAAGCGACGGATCCCTCACGGCGGCGGTGTTCACGCTGACCTTGTCGGCCCCGGCTCGAAGAGCCGCCTTCATGTCATCGGGTGATCGAACGCCTCCGCCGACCGTCAACGGGACGAAGACTTCGGAGGCCGTTCGTCGCACGACGTCCAGCATCGTGGCCCGTTGTTCGGGCGCCGCTCCGATGTCGAGAAACGTGATTTCGTCGGCGCCCTCGGCCGCGTAGCGAGCCGCCAGCTCCACCGGATCACCCTCGTCCCGCAGATCGATGAAGTTCACCCCTTTGACCACTCTTCCGCCCATCACGTCGAGGCAGGGGATCACCCGCTTACGCAACAAACGACACCTCGGCGCACAGCGACACGAAATTCGCGAGCAACCGGAGGCCGGCCGTTCCGCTTCGTTCGGGGTGGAATTGCACGCCGTAGAAATTGTCCTTGGCTACGGCCGAGACGAAGACGTCGTCGTAGTCGGTCAGTCCGATGATGACATCCGGGTCGTCGGGCACAGGGGCAAACGAGTGGACGAAGTAGAAAGTGTGGTCGGTCCCTGACAGAAGCGGGTGTGAGCCATCGACGTCGTTCCAACCGATGTGGGGGAGCCGGGGAGTGCCTTCAAGCCGTCGCACCCATCCGGATATGACCCCGAGGCACGGGGTTCCGTCCTCCTCGGAGCGATCCAACAGCACCTGCATCCCCACACAAATTCCGAGCAGCGGAACCTGGACGCTACGCAGGGTCTCCACCAGGCCGGCGGCGATGATTCCATCCATCACCGTCGCCGTCGATCCGACGCCGGGAAGAACCACCCCGGCGGCCCGGGCGATCGTCGCCGGGTCGGCCGAGATCTCGACCCGGGCACCGCTAGCGGCGAGTGCTTGAGAGATCGAAACGAGGTTGCCGGCTCCGTGATCGACGACAACGAGCGCAGTCACAGAGTTCCCTTCGTCGACGGGATGCCGACTCGGCGCGGGTCGATCCCCACCGCCATCCTCAGCGCCCGTCCCAGTGCTTTGAAAGAGGCCTCGGCGACATGATGGTCGTTGGATCCCACCGCGGTGATGTGCAACGTCATCCCGGCCATGCGGGCCAGCGCTTCCAGCAGGTGAGGGATGTTCTGCGTGGTCAGAGTGCCGATGCGATCCGTCCTCAGTTCTAGATCCAGCACTGTGTACGCCCGGCCGGAGAGATCCAGAGCCACCGACGCCCGGGCCTCGTCCATTGGAACTACCGCGTCGCCGAAACGTGTGATCCCGGATCGATCGCCGAGCGCCTTCGAGATCGCCTCTCCGAGTGCCAGCGCCGTGTCCTCCACGGTGTGATGGTCATCGATCTCGAGATCGCCTTGGGCGATGACGTCGAGATCGAAAAGGCCATGATGGGCAAAGGCGGTCAGCATGTGATCGAAAAACCCGACTCCGGTATCGATGCTGGAACGGCCGGTTCCGTCGAGATCGATGGATAGCTTGATCCGGGTTTCATTCGTTTCCCGTTCGACGGTTGCGCTCCGACTCATCATCGCCGACCCTCACGTTCCGCGTGTAAAGCCTCGTTGCTTGTGGTTCCCTCATCCCCGTCTTCGATCTCGAACCGAATCGTCGCCGCCAAAGCGTGGGCCGTAAGGCCTTCGGCTCGGGCGAGGGTGCTGATGATGGGGGAGAGGGAGCGAAGACCCTGCGCCGTCAATCGTTGCTCCTGTCGCCACGAACCGAAATCTTCGACCGCGAGGGGGCTGCAGGCGGCGGCCAGTCCGCCGGTGGGGAGAACGTGATTGGCACCAGTGGCGTAGTCACCCGCCGACTCCGCGGCCCATGGGCCGATGTACACCGAACCGGCTGAGGTGATCCGGGCGGCATCGGCGTCGGGAAAAGCCGTGGCGATCGACACATGTTCGGCGGCGTACTCCTGAGCAAACCGAAGACTGCTTTCGTGGCTCGAGGTAATCACGGCCAAACCGTTGACGTCCAGGGTCTGGCGAAGGATCGAACTCCGCTCCAACGAAGGGAGGAGACGATCGATCTCCGCCCGAACGCGGTCGGGCAGTTCGGCATCGGTCGTCACCAGCACGGCCGGGGAGTCGGGTCCGTGCTCGGCCTGGCAGAGCAGATCGACCGCCACCCAGCGGGGGTCGGACGTACTGTCGGCCAATACGAGCACCTCGGAGGGGCCGGCCGGGAGATCGATGGCTACATCGCCGTAGACAGCCAGCTTGGCGGCCGTGACCCAGGCGTTGCCGGGCCCGACGATCTTCTGTACCCGTTGGAGTTGGCCGGCCCCGTAGGCGAGGGCGGCGATGGCCTGGGAGCCGCCGATCGACCAGATCTCGGTGGCACCCGCAATGGCCGCGGCAGCGACCACCAACTTGCTCGGCCCACCCGGCTGTGACTCCGGGGAAACCGCGACGATTTCGTCCACACCGGCGAGGCGAGCCGGAATGATCGTCATCAGCGCCGTGGATGGGAGCGGGGCGCTGCCCCCGGGCACATAGGCTCCGACCCTTCGCAAAGGTGCCCAACGCCGGGTGATCTCCACCCCCGGCGCCGTCGTGACGGTCGTGGGCCGGGGAAGTTGCGGACGGTGAAAGTCCTCGATGGCGGACATCGCCGCTGCCAGGGCGACCCGCAACTCTTCCGACAAGGACGCAATCGCATCGTCGATCTCAGGTGCGGTCACGCGGCGCGAACCACCGCCAAAAGCCACGGCGTAATCCTCGACCGCCTCCCACCCTCGCTGCTGGACGTCGCGGCAAATGCCGGCGGCCTCGGAGCGCAGCACGAGATCGGGCACCGCCGAGCGCCGGAGCAGTGTGAGCCTCTCCTCGGGGGAGAGCTGTTCGAGGATGACGGTTCTCACGGGACCAGTTGCTCGATAGGGAGCACGAGGATGCCGGTCCCGCCGGCTTCCTCGAGGCGGGGGAGAAGATTCCAGATGTCGTCGGCGGGGACGACCGAGTGGATTGCCACCATTCCTTCCTCGGCCAGGGGCACGACGGTGGGCGCTTCGAGCCCGGGAATCAAGGTGGCAATGGAGTCGACCGAACCGACGGGGGCGTTGAGGAGGAGATAGCGCTTCCCGCGACCCGCCACCACCGCCCGCAGAGCCGTGGCCACCCGGCTGGCCGCACCGTTGCCAGTGGTGGGAGATGCCACCAGGACCGCTTGCGAGGGAAGTACCAGCCCGACCTCCCGAAGCCCGTTGACCATCAGGGTCGACCCGGTCGATACCAAATCGACGATGGCATCGGCCACTCCGAGCTTGGTGGCTACTTCGATCGACCCGCGCAACGGGACGACGGTGACATCGATGTCTCGCTCTCCGAAGAAGCGGCCAGTAGTCCGGGGGTGGGCCGTCGCCACTCGGAGGCCACCGAGGTCCTCCACCTTTTCGTGCGCCGATCCGATTGGCACGGCCGCCGCCAGCCGGCAATGTCCATACCCGAGCTCGGCCAGCACCGCTACCTCGTTGCCGAATTCTGCCAGGAGGTCCTGTCCCGTGATACCAAGCTCGGCGACGCCGTCGTTGACCAGCTCCGGGACGTCCTCGGTCCGCACGAACAGAATCTCGATGTCGGCGTTGCGGGCCATCACCGAGAGGGCGCGGTCGGTGCTCTCGAAGGAAAGTCCGGCCGTGCGCATCAGGTCCAGGGTTGGTTGCTGCAATCGGCCCTTGTTGGGGACTGCGAGCCGGATCATTTGAACCTCTTGCGGCGCAGTCGATCCAGCGCAAGCCGGTAGCCCCCGGCCCCGTGCTGGAGCCATTGGTTGATCCTGGTGATCGTGGCGGTGGAGGCTCCGGTCTCCTCGGCGATCTGGCGGTAGGGATGGCCCTGATCGAGGAGGCGTACCACCGCCCAGCGGTGGGAGAGGTCGGTCAGCTCTTGCAGGGTGCAAAGATCCCGGAAGAAGGCCGCAGCTTCATCCTCGGTTCGCAATGCCAGCACCGCCCGGAAGAGGGCAGAGGTGTCTTTGGTTCGCCATCCATCTGTGGTTGTCATCTGTATCAATGTGTTAATGTGCTAAAACACTAAACCAAGGAAAGGGGCCGGTCAAGTCGTGCTGGTGATTCCCGCCATCGACGTCCTCGATGGCAAGGTGGTGCGCCTGCTCAGAGGATCCTTTTCCGAAGTCACGGTCTATGGGGACGATCCGGTGGCGATGGGGAAAGCCTGGATCGAAAGGGGAGCCGAGCTGGTCCACCTGGTCGACCTGGAGGGAGCCCGATCGGGTCATCCCGACCGCTCGCTCTGGGACCGGTTCTTCGCAGCGGGAATTCCGTTTCAAGCGGGTGGGGGGATTCGTGACGTGGCCACCGCCCTGGCGGCATTGGCTCGGGGGCGGCCCGTGTGGTGCTGGGGACTGCTGCAATTTGGCGGCCGCAAATCCTGTCCGAGATTGCCAGCCCGGCGCAGGTGGTCGCGGCCATCGATGTAGCCGCGGGTGAGGCCTTGGGAGACGGGTGGACGGGGAAGGGTCTTGGCCTTGAAACCGTTGTGGCTGGATTGCGGGGACATGGAATCGAGAGGGTGCTGGTCACTTCGATCTCCAGGGACGGAACTATGGCCGGTCCCGACCTGGGCCTGATCGAGAAAGTGCGAGAGCTGGCGCCCGATATGGCATTGATCGCCTCGGGCGGGGTGGGGGGCCTATCTGATCTACAGATGCTGGCGGATGCGGGCTGCGAGGCGGCCATCGTTGGTCGCGCTATATACGAGAGGCGATTCAGCGTCGCAGATGCGCTGGCCATCCACTAGGAGGAGCCGGCGATCCTTTGGAGCAAGAGAGGCCAAACCTAAGAACGTCCACCTGCGACTGCACGAGCCGTTTCGACGTCGGGGCCGATCCCGATCCACACGTTGGCCCCGTCACAAGCGACGATGGCAGCCCGGCCGGTGCCGGAGTGGACCAGTTGTTCCAGGCCAGTGGTATTCGTTTCGTCGTGGTCAGGAAACGCGGCGTTCTCCCAGTCGACGATCGAATCGCAAAGAGTCTCCGAGCCCTCACCGCTGTCGACCAGGCTGAGGCCGACTGCCGTGTCGCTGCCCCGGGACCAGACTTCCACCTGCCCACCTCCCCAGCCCCGGGCCCGCTCCCGGGGGTCGTCGAGAGCCGCGGCGACGTCGTCACCGGGAGCCGAAAACAGAGTCATCAAATCGAAGGCACCGAAGCCAACCTTACGAAGACTCTCCCAATCGCTGCCAGGCGAACCGATCGGCTGGGGCTCGACGGCGTCAGTCGCAGTATCGAGGTAGCGCTCGGGAAACAGAATCTGCGAGGTGTTCGTGGGCGGGTTGTCGTACGCCTCGTTTACCGCGTCCCAGCCGCCCGCCTGATACAGGGCACAGGTGAAGGTCATTCCCTCCAGGTAGGGCAGTTGCAGTCCGCTGGAAAGCACGTACGGGAACTCCCCGGCCTCCTGCTGCGCCCCGAGAAGGCGGGGGTCCATGAGCATCGCCAGTTGGGCTTCCAAACCGAGGGCGCCAAAAGAGAATTGCTGCATCCCGAGGGTTGCGTCCCCTTCGATCAGAGCCTGTTCGGCGCGGACGATCTCGGGATCGGCCTCGGGGTCATCCACCGTCTCGGGGATTCCGAGGGTCGCGTCGGTCAGGGCATGGATCATCTCGTGAGCCAGTGTGATCTGGTCGATGGCGGCCAATGGTTGGTCACCAGCCGGGGTCGCCACCACCAGCTCGGTGGTGTCCGGGTCGTAATAGCCGGCCACCCCGGTATCGAGAAGGTCGAGCTGGGCCTCCATGAGGTCGTAGCCGATCGGGAGCATCCCCAGAGCTACCAGGAGGCGGGTGTCGAAGTCCACCAGGTCGCTTGGATAGCTCTCTGCCACCAGGGCCCGCACCCGCCGGGCCATTTCCTCGTGGCTGACGAAAACCGGTTCGATTTCAACCGGGAAGCTGAGGCCCCGCAGATCCTCCACCGCCCGGGCGATGTCGTCGACCTGAGCTTCAAGCGTCTCATCAGCGATTTCGAAAGAGCCGGGAACACCGGTCAAGCAGGAACCCAGACCGGCGGAGGGGTCGAGGCCACCAAAGAGGTCCCCGAGAGTCCCCGAGATCTCCCGCCTGCCCACCGAGGAGGCCGCCGAGCAGATCTTCCAGCCCGCTCAGCCCGGAGGAGTCGCCGCCCAGAAGCCCTCTGAGCAAGTCTTCCAGGCCGGCAACACCGCCTTCACCACCTCCAAAAAGATCGCCGAAAGGCGAACCGTTCGACCCGGCGGCCGATTGAGCATCTGCCAGCTCCTGCTCGAGGTTGTCGATCCTGTCTTCGGCGTCCGCGAGATCGGATCTGGCTGCATCCAGCTGCTCGTTGAGCTGGGAAATTCGAACCGCCTCGACTATGGCCCACCCGCCCAGCATGAGCGCCAGCAGGCCCACAACCACGATCGCAACGATCGCGGAGTTTGGCCATCGGGAGGACGACGTCGGTGGCAGCACGATCGAAAGTTATCGCCCGCTCGAATCTATTTGCCCGAATCTATTTGCCCGGTTCCTTCCTGGAGAGCTAGGAGGCGGCAGCCCGGCTCCGTTGCCAGCGCTCGATGGCGCCGATGAGATGCTCCCAGTCGACCTGATTGGCATCCCGGTCCTGTCGCAGGGCCGCCAGGGCTGCCTCCCTCAGGACGCCTGACAGATCAGCCATCGACATCCCCTCGGCGACCTCCGCCAACTTCTGTTTGTCGACCTCGGGTGCAAAAGGCACATCCGACAGATCGATCAGGGCCCGGCGGGCCTTGGCATCGGGAAGGCCGAGCTCGATCTGGGTCTCGAATCTCCCCGCTCGAAGCAGAGCCGGGTCGATCAGATCGGCGCGATTGGTGGCCCCGATCACGGCAACGTTGCCCCGATCGGTGATTCCGTCCATCTCGGTGAGGAGGGCCGCCACAACCGAATCGGTGACGTTGGTGGTCGAACGCCCCCGCACCGGTGCCAATGCATCGATCTCGTCGAAGAAGATGATCGAGGGAGCAGCGGCCCGGGCCCGGGCGAACACTTCGCGCACCCCGCGCTCGGACTCGCCGACATACTTGTCGAGCAACTCTGCGCCCTTGACCGGAAAGAACGCGGCCCCGGCCTCGTGGGCCAGGGCTCGAATGACAAACGTCTTTCCCGTCCCGGGGGGGCCATAGAGAAGGATGCCGCGGGGCGGGTCGATCCCCATCGCCTTGAATCGACCGGGTTCGGTGACGGGCCAGACCACCGCTTCGATCAGACGCTGCTTCACCTCGTCGAGGTTGGCGACCTGGTCGAAGCCGTAATTGGGCATCTCCCCGAGCGAAAGCGAACCCAAAGACGGGGTGGTCTCTTTGACGGCCTCCATGATCTCGTCGGTATTCAGCTTTCCAGTCCGGCCGGAGCGGGCCGATCGAGCGAGCCGGGTCGAGGCATGGATGACCGAGGCAACGATGTCCGCCCCGCTGAAGCCCGCCGAACGAGCGGCCAGCAGGTCGAAATCTATGTTGTCGGTGGGAACGAGAGCCAACGCGGCTTCAAATAGAAGCCTGCGACGATTCAAATCTGGGGGAGGGATCGAGAGGGATCGGGGGAGGAGAGGGCTGCGGGCGAGGCCCGGGTCGAGGTTGGCCCGGGAGGTGACACCGAGGACGCAGGCCAGGCCCATCTTCTCGGACACGGCATCGAGAAACCAACGCAGTACGGCGCCGACCTGGGTCTTGAATGGCGCCAACCCTTCCTCGCCCGCGACCGCTTCGAGCCGGTCCACGAAGATCACGGTCGGTCCGCTGCTCGACTTCACCGCCGCTTCGAGCAAATCGAGCAGACGATCCGGTTTGAACACCTGATCTACAAGGACCTCGTGGACCCGGGCACCGGACTCAACCGCTGCGGCGGCCACCAGCTCGGACTTTCCGCATCCCTGCGGACCTTCGAGGATCACGCCCGCCACCCTGGGCAGGCCCCAGGTGGCCGGAAGGTTGTCAGGAGACGTCAGCAATGACAGCCAGCCCGTGAGGAGATCCTGTTCCGCATCCAGTCCGGCCAGCAGGGCCTGGGCGGTCGTCGGTCCGGGAGGTGTCCCAGTCGTCGGATCATCTGCCACCGGACCATCAGGCTTCGGACCCTCTGTCCGGTCCCTGGCAATGGGCTCTCGCGGCAAAGTTCGCTCCGCGGCTTCTCGCGGCTCCGGCTGACGGATGCCGCCATCAGCTCTGGAGACGAATCTGGTGCCGGCTCCGATGAGTCCGGCGCCGCCCGGGTCGACCTGTTTGACGATGAAAGAGAAGGGATCGGGTCGAGACAGGTAGGAGGCGGCCACTTCTACCCGGTCGCCGTTCGACATGGGCCGTCCTTGGAGACCGCGGACCAGGAGCTTGGGATCGACTTCGAGATTCTCGACGTCGATGACAACGACTTCGGCCGGGGCGAGGACCGCCCGGACTGCTTCGACCGACTGGCCTTCATCGATCTGGGCATTGCCCAGCGTGAGAGGCCCCAGCTCGAGGGCCGTGGATTCTGACATGTCGCCGCCCTGGACGAGGAAGTGGGTCCGGCCCACCCTGAGGACACCTCCGAATGGCAGACCCAGGGCCTTCAGGAGCGTTGTGTCGGCGCGAGCGACCGGGTCGGTGCCCTTCCTGACCACGAAACGCATGCCTTGATCACCTTTCGGGGGTCGCTTGGGGGCGATGGTAGGTGAGGTCAGGCGGCCCGCAGATGGGGGATCGGTGACGATGGCAAAGTCAGCGGGCCGGTGGAGTCGATGACTTTGACGCCACCGGAAGTCATCCATCGCCAGATCAGATGGGCCTCCTCCGCCACTGCTACTGAAGGCGGGACCAGGCTGGGAGGCGGGAGCGGGACGTCCGACGGGAACCCGGCCTCGAGCAAGGACGGCTGTTGGTCGTGGCCCCAGGCAGCGGCCAGCACTCCTTGTTCGATCACCACGTGATCGCCCTCCAGGCTCTCGAGTTCGATCCGACCCGCTTCCGATAGCGCCTTCCAGGCCCTTTGCCTCTCGAGGGCTCGGGCTAGCGCCTTGTGCCGATCGCGCATCTGGGCGGCCTCCTCGAATCGTTGTTCCGCCGCCAGGCGACGCATCTTCACCTCGAGCGGCTCCAGCAGACCGGCCGGATGACGATCGGCCGCGGCGATGAGTCCGTCGATCATTCGGCGGTAATCCCCGGCATCGACCCCGCCGGCGCAAGGGCAGGTGGAGACACCGAGTTGGGCGGGGGCACACTCGCCGCCCCGGCTCCCTGCGCGACCGCTGCAACGGCGGATCTTGGTTGCCGCCCAGAGCGCTTCTGTCACCAGGTCGGCCGCCTGCTTGGATCGAAAAGGCCCGAGCCACCACAATCCCCGGTTGGAGGCGCTGTGGGCCTGGCTTAGCCGTGGGAAGGCCTCGTCGGTGAACTTCACGAACAGCTCCCGACGGGGAGGGCGCGATCGCTGGTTGAAGCGGGGCCGGTGGGCATGGATGAGTCGGAGCTCGGTCACTTCGGCATCCAGCGTGTTTACGCACACCCTGTGGTCGATCTGGTGGAGCTGGCGGAGCATGTCGGCGATGCGGCGGCGATCGTCCCCGTAGAAGTAGCTGCGGACCCGGGTCCTCAGGTTGTCGGCCTTGCCCACGTAGATGATCTCCCCGGCGCGGTCCGAGAAGAGATACACCCCCGGGCGCCGGGGGAGCCGATCGGTCAGGCCGATCTTGCTGTAGTAGGCCGAACCCCGGGCCGTCGGCAGTTGGAGGAGATCGTCGAGCCCGGTGACCCCGAGGGAGCCCGCCCGCTCGAGCAGCGTGTGGAAGACGTGAGCTGTGGCCCTGGCATCGTCAAGGGCGCGATGAGTAGGGGCGAAGGGCGACCTCAGGTGCACCGCCAGCGTCGCCAGGGTGAGATCCCGGACCTCGGATCGAATCAGGCGGCGGGCGAGCCCGACCGTGTCGACCACCCGGCGAGACAATGGCTCCGTGCCGGCCAACGGGTAGTCGAGGCGGCGGGCGGCGGCGTCGAGAAACGACAGATCGAAGCGGATGTTGTGCCCGACCAGGACAGCGTCATGGCAGAACTCGAGAAACGACGGAAGGACCGCCTGGATCCGGGGTGCCTCGCAAACCATGGCCTGGGTGATCCCGGTCAGGATCGTGATGAAGGGGGGTATTCCGATCCCGGGGTTGACCAGCGTTTGGAAGGTTCCCACAACCTCGCCCCCCAGGTATTTCACGGCGCCGATCTCGGTTATCTCACAGGTATTGGCCGAGGCGCCGGTGGTTTCGAGATCGAGGACGCAGAAGGTGACGGCGTGCAGGGGCACACCGAGGTCGTCCAAGGCAATTTGACCGACGACAGCCACAAGGCAACACTAAGTCGAACATATGTTCGATGTCAACAAACGGGTGCGCGAATACCAGACCAAATGAAGGGGTAACAAGTAGGGCTTGGGAGCGTCTTTCCAGTTGAGCCAGGGAGAGGCGGGATGCATCAGCGCTGGCTCGTTTCAGGGCTGGCATGCCTCAGGTCTGGCTTGCGTCAGGCTTGCCTTACTTCTTGGAGCGCTGGCGAACCGATTCGAACAGGATCACGGCAGCTGCGACCGAGGCATTGAGGGAGTCCGCCGACCCCGACAGCGGCAAGGTGACCTGGTGACGAGCAGCTCGCCGCCAGGGAAGCGACAGGCCGGCGTGCTCGCTCCCGATCACGATCGCCACCGGACCCGTGAGGTCGAGCTCCCATGGCGCACGACCCGCCGTGACCGTCGCCGCGCAGACATCGATCGAGCGTTCCTGCAGATAGGCGATCGCGGTTTCGGTCGAGGCCACAGCTATCGGAACCGTAAAGAGCGTTCCCAACGAAGCTCTGACCACGTTTGGATTGACCATGTCGGTGACCGCCTCGGTGACGATCATCGATGCTCCGGCGCCGTCGGCCGAGCGCAAGATCGCCCCGAGGTTTCCGGGCTTCTCGATCGACTCGACGACCAGCACAAGGGCCGGTTCAGCGATTGCCAGATCCTCGATCTCGAACCGGGGGGTAACCGCGGTTGCCAAGATCCCGTCACGGCCGTAAGAGATTTTCCGGAATGCGACTTCACCCAGCTCGACGGTGCGGGGGTTTCCCGGCAGGGTCAAGGGATCGGAACCGCTCAGTCGATATATGGTCTGGATCGCTAGCCCGGCGGCAACGGCCCGCTCCACTTCTTTCCGTCCCTCGATGAGGAATAGCCCGGTCCGATCGCGTTCGGACCGATCGTGCAAGGCGGCCAATGCCTTCACTTCCGGGTTGGCGGATGAGGTGATCATTCGTCGGAAAGGTAAATGGCCTCGAGCCGGCGCCGGGCCCGATGGCAGGCGACGCGGACGGTTCCGGCGGTTGCGCCGAGCCGAACGGCAATGTCTTCGTACTCGAGACCCTCGACCTCGCGCAGCCACAGCAGCTCGCGGTCCTTGGGGGAAAGGAGATCGAGAGCGATACGGATTCTTCGGTGCTCGTCACCCTCGATCGAGATCTCTTCGGGGGTCGCAGGCGAAACCATGGCGTCGGTGGGCCGGGCCGCCCGACGGCGACGAAACAGGGTCCGCAGGCGGTTCCTGGCGATCGACCAAAACCACGCTTCAAAGGCCTCGGGAGCCCTGAGACCATCGATACGGTTGACGACCGCCTCGCATGTCTCGGATGACAGCTCTTCGGCCTCATGACGGTTTATGCCCAAACCGAGGTAGAACGCGACCACCCGGGGGAAGCCACCGCGAAGGATTTGGGAGAGCGCCCGGTCGTCACGGCCGATTGCGAGCCTGATTACAGCGACGTCCGGCGGCCATTCATTGTCGTCGTAGCCAGGACCGTCACCTGGCCGTGAGTTCATCGTTAAAGACTAAGGCTGAGTGTTGCCCTGTCCGCCATTTCGCCGTTCGGAAGATTTCCCCCGACCCTCTGAAATGTCGGGTGGGTTCGCCTTGGCGCTTGCTTCCTTGTTGTGGCCGGGAGCGGTATCACTGGGGGAGTCACCAACGGCGTCGCCTTCGGTCCGACCCGGAGCAGTGACCGAGGGGCTGGCCGGATCCGGGCCGTTTCCGTGGTCATCGACCTGACCGGGAGCCGTTACGGCAGGAGTCGAAGGCGGGGATGCGGGTGCGCCGCCCTGGCTTTCGTTGGCCCTGGCGGCCTGGTTTTCGAGTGCCTGGATGGCCTTCACCACCTGCGCCCGATCCCAGGGTGAGGTGGCCAGCAGCTCCTGCAGAAACTCGATGGCGCGTCCGGTGTCGCCCCGCTCGTTGAGCTCGGTCGACTCCTGGAGCCGCTCGAGGGTTCGGTCGCTGGCGCCAAACAGGTCGCGTGCCCACTCGTACCCCCGGTCGAACGGGTACAGAAAATCTCCGGGAATCGCGGGATCTGCCACCGTTGCCAGGCCGACGTTGGACACTGCGAGAATCACAGCAGTCGCCAGAACCAGGATCAGGCGGCGAGAACGCTGTCGGCCCCGCCTGGCGGAGAGGACCCGGGCCACCAGAACCTCAGTCCGGCCGGGGGAAACCGAATCGGCCAGATGCCGCGCGTAGCGACGGAGGTCATCGATGGCCTTGCTTTCGCGATCCGGTCCGGTACCCATGTCGAATGCAAGTCTCCCCTGGATGGGCTTTGTTACCAACTACCCCTGCCGCCCACCGCCCCACCTTTGCCAATGTATCACCTGGTGATCGGGTCGCCAGCCCCGCTCGAGCGACCTCGAACGGCGGTCCGGCGCCGGATTGCCAACCGTCACGATCCCGATCGGGGTCATTGCCTCGGGTATCCCCAGGATGGTTCTGAGGTCACTGGCGTCGGCGCCAAGGAAGCCGGCGACGAGGCCCTCATCCACCGCAGCCAGAAGTACCAGCATCAGAGCCGCTCCGGCATCGATCCACCAGAAGGGCACCGGCCACGTGATCTCGTTGCCCTCATCGTCGACTTTGTCAGGCTCGCGGTAGCGCTCGTGGTAGGCGTCTTCGGAGATGCAAACGACGATGTGGGCGGGAGCTCGCGAGATCCACGGGTCGAACCCGGACGCGACGTATTCCTCCTCGTCACAACTACTGGCGATCGCCTGGCGAAGACGAGGGTCCGTGACGATCACGAAGGACGTCCCCTGGCTGAAGCCCGCCGACGGACCCTTGCGACCAGCTCGGACGATGCGTTCCAGTGCGTCCTGGCTCACCGCGTCGGGCAGGTAGTTACGCACCATTCTCCGGCGTCGAAGAATGTCCTGAAACTCCATCAAAAGTCCCGGTTGACTCCGTACCGGATCGCTCGAAGCAGTCCGACGGCAATGGCAAGCACGCCGGTTGCCATCGTCAACAGCATGGTCCCGCTGCTGAATACGAGCATGGCCGAGATCAGAAGCGCCAGACCCAACCCGGCCAAGAGAAAGAGTCTCCAATGGGGGCGGCCATGAGGGTCGACCAGGCGAACTGGATCGGCGGTCCCGAACCAGAGCAGCATCGAGATGGTCGCCAGCAGAACTATGACCTCGACACTCGCCGCCGTGGCAAAGAAGAACATGTACAACAACGCGGCGCAAACGCCAAAGCCAAAGAGAACGGCCTTGACCCCGTCCAGCGGCCGTGTGTTCACGATGCGATCAGTTCGCGGACCCGCGGAACCCGGATCTCTCCGCCATGGGTCACGCACGCCTGATCGAGGATCTCGTCCTCGAAGTCGAGGCTCCCGCTGTCTCCTAGCAAATCGATGAAAGCGGTGATGTTGCGGGCGTACATTTGGCTGGCGTCATAGGGCTTCCGGGCGGCCAGATTGGTATATCCAATGACACTCACACCCTCGACGACCACCACCCGGTCGGGTTCGGTCACTTCACAGTTGCCCCCGGTGGAAGCGGCCAGGTCAACGATGACCGACCCGGGTCGCATGGAAGCAACCATCGCCGCGGTCAGCAGCAGGGGCGCCGGTCGACCGGGGATAGAAGCCGTGGCGATCACCACGTCCGCTGCGGCAACAAACGGCGCCAGACCGGTGAGGATGGCCAGTTCAGAGGCAGCGTCGACCTCCCGGGCATACCCTCCGGTGGCTTTTTCGTCCTGGGCAGGAACATCGATCTGGACGAAGCTGGCCCCGAGGCTTCGGACTTGTTCCGCCGCCGCCGCCCGAACATCGAAACCCGACACCACCGCCCCCAGGCGCCGGCAGGTCGCGATTGCCTGCAGACCGGCCACGCCGGCGCCGAGAACCAGGGCCTTCCCGGGGGGGACCGTCCCGGCGGCCGTCGTCAGCATCGGGAAGAACCTGATAGCGGTTCCGGCCGCTTCCAGGGCCGCCTGGTAGCCGGCCACAGTGGCTTGCGACGAGAGAGCATCGATTCCCTGGGCCCGGGTGATGCGAGGGATCAGTTCAAAAGCGAGGGCGGTAGTGCCCTGCTGCGCCAATTTCTGCATCTGCTCGGGACGTTCCAGCGGTTTCAGGAGACCGATGATGATCCCCCCGCCGGGCAGATCAGCGGGCAGGTCGATAGCCGTCACCAAGGGGCGGCCTAGCGCGGTCGTGCGGTCGACGATCTCGGCGCCGACGGTGCGATAGCCGGAGTCGGGAAAACCGGCGCTAAACCCGGCTCCTTCCTCGACGGCAACGAGGTGGCCGTTTGCGGTCAGACGCTCAACACCAGATGGTGTGAGGGCCACTCTCCGCTCTCCCGGCCCCCTTTCGGCTGGTACTCCGATTTCCATCGTTGTGCATGCTGGCACGCCCGTCACGATGCGGTGGGTTTGTTTTCAATACATGGTATTTGGGGTGTCACATGTGCCACACTGGCTGAGGGATACCTTGCCAATGACCCAGTTCCAATGACCCAGTTCCAATGACCCAGTTCCAATGATGCAATTCTTGTCGGATCCCCGGGTGCTCTACACAAGAGGTCAGGGATGCGCCGAGCTGGCAGACCTTCTCTCGTCCAAAACCACCCGGGTGGCGCGTGATTTGACCGAGGCATGCCTGGAATCCCGGGCGGACCTGCTGGTCACCCGTAAGCCACCGGGCGGGTTCGATTTGGTCAGTGTGGCCGTACCGATCGATTTTCAGCCCACCGAGATCAAAGCAGTGGTCGCCGCGGTGGCCGGTGGCCGGCACTCGGAGATGAACGTCTGGCTGGCGGAGGCGATCGGACGCCGGCTCGGGGTGGAGACCTTCGCCGCCACTGCGTACTTCGCCGAGGCTGCCCAAGCCGAAGCCCATCAGACCCTCGACCGGCTTGCGTCCGGGCTCCCCGACATGAAGCGAGTAGTCATCGGGGCCGACGACCCGACTGAATTCATCGCAAAGCTCCCCGAGCGATCCCTTCTCATCCTGGGGGAACCCGGGGGGACTTTTCTTTCGAGGATGTTCTTCGGCCCCGGGGCGCGGCTCAAGGCCAAGGCCCCGGCAGGCGCCGTCATGGTTCGGTACTCGGAGCCACGGGTCTTTCAGCGCATGTCAGAACCCGTCTTCTTCGGACCCTTGCATCCCGCCGGTGACAGCTTGCGGCTTCAGAACAGCGCCCTCATCGCGGTCGTCGACAATGGCTTGCTGGTCGGGGTGGCACGACGATCGGTCCTGGAAGTGGCCGACCCGAGAGTTCCGTTGTCCGAGTTGATGGAGCCGGCCCTCTCGATCCCGTGGGACCTGCCCATCGAGGACCTTGACAACGAACTTGCCGATGGTCCCGGCCCGATTCCAGTTGTGGACCAGGTAGGCCGACTCATCGGGGCCTTTGCCGGCTCCGCCCCCTGACTTCCGGGAGAGTGCACCGTGGTTCGTTACGGGTCCGCCTTCCAAAGACGCAGGCGCTGGCGGTGGGTGGCGTTTGTCGTGCTTGGAGTGCATGGTCCTCTTCCATCTGGGTGGTGGGTGGTATTTCGCTGATCAACTGAAAGTCGATGCTCTCGTCCCCGGATCGAGCGAACAGGTCTTCGACATAGCGATCACCGAGGTGGGACCGGGAACGATCGGGCTCAAGGCCGTGGAAGGCGAGGACTCCGATCTGACCGGCGACGGGGTGCTCGGTATTGACTGGGGCACCGGCTACGGACATCTCGGCGAGGTCGTATCCGAAGGTGCCGACGGCAGTGTCGTCAGGTCGATGACCCGCATCGACGGAGGTCCACCCGAGGTGGGAATGCTCGCCGACATCGACGGGTTTGCCTTCCCCGGCAATCCCGAGCGAGCGTTCGGGTTGAGCTACACCGACGTCAAATTCGACACGCCCCTCGGGCCGATGAACGCCTGGGAGATCCTGGCCCCGTCCGCCCTCTGGGTCGTACACGTTCACGGGCTGGGAGCGTCACGATCGGAGGCGCTTCGGTTGGTGAGATCGATGGCCGAAGAAGGCCATCCCCAACTAGTGATCAACTACCGCAACGATCCCGGGGAGCCCGCCGACCCGAGCGGGTACTACCGCTACGGCGAGTCGGAATGGGAAGACGTCGCCGGAGCGGTCGCCTATGCCGTCTCCCGGGGAGCCGAAGGGGTGGTGCTGGTTGGATATTCAACCGGTGCCTCCCACATCCTGTCTTATCTCTATCGAACTCCGGAAAGCCCGGTTCGACTCGCCGTCCTCGACTCGCCCAACATCGATTTTGAGGCCACAGTCGACCTTGGAGCTTCGCAAAGAGAGCTGCCCTTGATTCCGCTGGCCCTTCCGGGGACGCTGGTGTGGACGGCGAAGCAGCTGTCCGGCTTCCGGTTCGGAATCGATTGGTCGGCCGTCGACTATGTCAGCCGGGCCGATCAACTCAGAGTGCCGGTGCTCGTCTTTCACGGCACCGACGACGAGACCGTGCCCATTGCCAGCAGTCAAGATTTCCTCGATGCCAGGCCCGACCTGGTGCGTCTGGTGATAGTGCCTGGGGCAGGTCACGTCCGTTCCTGGAACGTCAGCCCGGAGGCTTACGAGCGACGCATCAAAGAGTTCATGTCCGAGTTCGCCCCCACAGCCTGATCCGGCCCTTCCGCGTTCTATCGGGCGGGGGGCCCGGTGCCCTTCCGCGTTCTATCGGGCGGGGGGCCCGGTGCCCTTCCGCGTTCTATCGGGCGGGGGACCCGGTGCCCTTCCGCGTTCTATCGGGGGACCCGGTGCCCTTCCGTTACGGGCGGGGGCCCGGTGCCCTTCCGCCTACCTAGGATCGGGGACCCACGAGGAGGCCGACCCTGGCAGTTCGCGGCTATTACCGCCATCCCACCATCTACCGCGACCAGGTCGTGTTCGTGGCCGAGGACGACCTCTGGGGGGTGGGAAGCGAAGGCGGGTCGGCACACCGTCTAACCGCCAATCCAGGGACTGAAACCTTTCCCCGTTTCGCACCGGACGGGCGGCAGATCGCCTATGTGGGCCGGGACGAGGGACGTCTCGATGTGTTCGTGATGCCGAGCCAGGGCGGGAGCGGGCGTCGCGTCACCTTCTTCGGTTCCAACGCGACCCAGGTCGCCGGCTGGTCCCCGGACGGGTCCCGGATCATCGTGAGCACAGACCACCGGCAGCCATTCGAGGGGTGGGGTCATCTGTGGGAGGTTCCGGTCGATGGACCGGGACCCGAGCCTCTGGGCTGGGGTCCGTCGAGATCCGTTTCCTTCCAACGCAATGGTCCGGGAGTGGTCATCGGGCGCAACTCCTTCGACCCGGCCCGCTGGAAGCGCTATCGGGGTGGACGGACGGGTTCTCTGTGGATCGATCGCACGGGAGCCGGGGATTTTGAAGAGTTGGTCCGGTTGGCCGGGAACCTGGCCGACCCGATGTGGGTCGGACGCCGGATCTACTTCCTCTCCGATCACCAGGGCGTGGGCAATATCTACTCGGTGAATGAGACCGGTACCGGTCTCGAGCGGCACACCCGGCACCGTGACTTCTATGCCCGGTTCGCGTCGACCGACGGTCGTCGGCTCGTCTACCACTGTGGTGCCGATCTCTGGCTGTACGAACCGGGAACGAATCTCAGCACCAGGCTGCCGGTTGAACTCCCGAGCTCGCGTCCCCAACGTCAACGCCGGTTCCATTCACCCGGTCGGTTGATGGAATCGATCGAACTTCATCCCCAGGGCCACTCGCTGGCTCTCACCGCCCGGGGTGGTGCTTACACGATGGCCCTCTGGGAGGGTGCCCCGACCCGACATGGACCGGTTTCCTCGGCGCGCCAGCGGTTGACGTCGTGGCTCAGCGATGGTGAGCGGATCGTCACCGTCACCGATGAAACCGGTGAGGACGCACTGGCACTTCGCCGGGCCGACGCCGGCGACATATCACGGCGCCAAAAGGTGAAGCTGATTCAAGGCGACCTCGGTCGGGTCCGGACGCTCGATCCGTCGCCGGGTCCGGGGGACCTCGTGGCGCTCACCAATCATCGCCACGAAGTCCTTCTGGTCGACCTCGGGCGAGCGAGCATCAAACGGATCTACAACAGCACGTTCTCATGGATCGCCGGAACGGCATGGTCACCCGACGGGAACTGGCTGGCGTTCGCGGGTGCTGGGACCCGGACCACAACCAACCTCTTCTTGCACGATGTCCGCACCGGCGAGACTCATCAGATCGGCCGTCCCGACTTTGATGACTGGGCGCCAAGCTTCGACCCGGAAGGTCGGTTTCTGGTCTTTCTTTCGGCGCGGGTCTTCGATCCGGTTCCCGACCTCCACTTTCACGACTACGGGTTTCCCCGCTCGGCGCTTCCGATGTTGATTCCGCTCAAGGCCGACACCCGTTCCCCGTTTTCGGTCATGGCCCGCGATCCCCGCCCACCGGGTCCGCCAGCGCCACCGGGACCGCCCGGCCCTCCCGGGGCCGCCGGAGCACTAGCTCCAACTGCCACCAACGGTGAGACGACCAACCTCAAGACCGAAATAGATCTCGACCGAATCGCCGATCGCATCCTGGCCTTTCCGGTCCCGCCGGCTGCCTATTCGCGGATCAAGGCCGCGCGGGGTCGGACCTACTTTCAATCACAGCCGATCATCGGCGTGCTCGGAGCCAAGGAGTCGGACGGGCCGATGGGACGTCTCGAGAGTTGGGACTTCGCCACCGACAAGGTCGAGGTCGTTGCGGACGGGATCGCCGGGTTCACCGTCTCGGGGGATGGCAAGGTTCTGGCATTTCGCACCAAGTCCGCCGTGCGGGTGGTCCCGGCTGGTTGGAAGGACGACAAGAACCCCAACGACAAGCCTGGGCGCGAGACGGGTCTCGTCGACCTCGGACGTATCCGGATCGAGGTCAACCCGGCCGCCGAATGGCGGCAGATGTTCGACGAGGCATGGCGCCTGCAACGAGACCACTACTGGTGGGAAGACATGGGAGGGGTCGACTGGATCGGCATTCGCCAGCGTTATCTCGAACTGGTCGACCGGGTCGGCAGTCGGGCCGAGTTCTCCGATCTCCTCTGGGAGATGCAGGGAGAGCTCGGCACTTCGCATGCTTACGAACTCGGCGGCGACTACCGCCCTCCACCGGTTTGGACCCAGGGCCATCTCGGGGCCGACGTCGAGTGGAGTCGGGGGGCATGGCGGGTGGTTGCTATCCCCGCAGGCGATGTCTGGGATCCGGCAGCCTCGTCACCGCTGACGGCGCCGGGCACCGGGGTGGCGATCGGCGACCGCATCGTGGCGATCGACGGCAAGGAGACGAGCGAGTCGGTGTCTCCTCATGCTCTTCTGGTCGAGCGGGCCGGTCAGCCCGTGACTCTGAACGTAGTTACGGGACGCAAGGCCCCTCGACGGATAGCAGTTGCTCCACTTGCGGACGAATACGCCCTTCGATATCGCGACTGGGTGGAGAACAACCGGGCGGCCGTTGCCGAGAGGACTGAAGGGAAGGCGGGCTACATCCACATCCCCGACATGGGGCCGTCCGGATTCGCCGAGTTTCACCGCTACTGGAAGTCTTCGGTCGACCTCCCCGGGCTGGTCATCGACGTTCGTTTCAACCGTGGCGGCAACGTCAGCCAACTCCTGATCGAGAAGCTGGTGAGGCGGCGGATCGGATACCAGGTCACCCGTTGGCGACTTCCCCAGGCGGTCCCCAGCGATGCGCCGGCTGGGCCGATGGTGTGCCTGACCAATGAGAATGCCGGATCGGACGGGGACATCTTCTCCCATTCCTTCAAGATGCTCGGCCTGGGCCCTTGATCGGAGTACGCACCTGGGGCGGGGTAGTGGGGATCTGGCCCCAGCAGTCCCTCGTTGATGGGACGGTCACCACCCAGCCCGAGTTCGGACACTGGTTCTCGGATATCGGCTACACCATCGAGAACTTCGGGACTGTTCCCGATATCGAAGTGATCAACCGGCCCCAGGACTATGCCGCCGGCCGCGATCCTCAGCTCGAACGGGGCGTCGCCGAGCTCATCTCGATCATGGCGAGCGCGCCGCCGCTGGTCCCCGATTTCGGCGAGCGGCCTTCGGTCAAGCCGCCGAGACTTCGGTAGCTCTCGACGCCCAGGATTGACCACCAAAATTCCGCCGACCCTGCTCGAGAGGTTCCTGCTTATCGAGAATTATCCCGTGATCCTCGATGCAATCAGGTCGCCGATCTCTGCAGTGGACATGCCCATGTCGGGACCGCCCATCGTCTTCAGCTCGGGTAGCACCGAAACCGCCGCCTCCTCGACCGCGCGGGCGGCTTCGGTTTCGCCGAGGTGGTCGAGGCACATCGAGGCCGAGAGGACGGCCGCGACCGGGTTGGCCCAGCCTTTGCCGGCGATGTCGGGGGCCGAGCCGTGGACCGGCTCGAACATCGACGGGAAGGCTCGATCGGGGTTGAGGTTGCCCGACGCCGCCAGGCCGAGCCCACCCTGCACCGCGGCGCCAAGGTCGGTGATGATGTCCCCGAAGAGGTTGTCGGTGACGATCACGTCGAATCGCTCCGGTGATCTGGACCAGATACAGGCAGGCGGCGTCGACGTGCACGTAGTCGACGGCCACATCGGGGTAGTCGGTGGCCACTTCGAGGACCGTGCGCTGCCAGAGGTCGCCCGCATAGTCGAGGACGTTGGTCTTGTGGCAGAGGGTGAGGTGACGCCGTCGGTGCAGGGCCTGCTCGAAGGCGAAGCGACAGGCTCGTTCGGCTCCGAACCGGGTGTTGATCGACTCCTGCGTGGCGACCTCATGGGGGGTTCCGCGACGGGCGATTCCTCCGGCGCCGACATAGAGGCCTTCGGTGTTCTCGCGGATCACCACGAGATCGCAGCGGTCGGGAGTGAGACCGGCGATCGGCGTCGGGACACCCGGATAGAGCCTGACCGGTCGCAGGTTGATATAGAGGTCGAAGTCGAATCGGAGCTTGAGTAGACAGTCCCCGCTCGAGGACACCGGGAGGGACCTCCGGGGTGCCGACCGCTCCGAGCAGGATCGCGTCGTGCTGGCTGAGTTCCTCCTGCAACCGAAGCGGGCAGAACCTCCCCGGTGGTCAGGAAGCGCCTGCCTCCGAGGTCGTAGTCATCGCTGTCGATCTCGAACCCGAACGGCCCCCGCCGCCGCCCCCATCGCCTTGAGCGCCTGTTCGGTGACCTCGGGCCCGACTCCGTCGCCGCCGATGACGGCCAATCGATATGTCATGGCGCGGGAGTGTACGAACCCGGGTCACCGCTCGATACACGCTCGCAATCGGCTTGACTCCAGGCTGGACAACGCAGGCTTCGTTCGATCAGATCGTGCTTACCTCGGTTAGCGTCGCCAGCCAGACAGAGCGAGCAACCGCACATGCAAGAACCCGACTACCAAATGCCACGACAGACTGTGACCGAGGCGACCGGCATTTCGGCCGCCCGGTCCAGCGAATGCTGCCGCTGACGGTCGGGCGCCCTCGGCATCGTCTACGGCGACATCGGGACCAGTCCCCTCTATTCGATCCGGGAGACCTTCGCCGAGGTCCATCGGGTCCCGGTGACTCGTTCGTCGATCCTCGGGGTGCTGTCCCTGATCTTCTGGTCGTTGATCGTCATCATCACGGTCAAATACGTCAGCGTCGTGCTTACGGGCGGACAACCACGGCGAGGGTGGGATCCTCGCTCTGACCGCTCTGGTGGCCCCGACCGAGGAGGCCCGCCGCCGCCGCAACCGTCTGGTTCTGGCCGGGCTGTTCGGAGCGGCACTTGCTGTACGGCGACGGAGCCATCACCCCGGCAATCTCGGTGCTGTCGGCGGTGGAAGGCGTCGAGGTCGCCGCCCCCGGTCTGACGCGGTTCGTCGTGCCCGGCGGCGATCGCCATCCTGATCGGGCTCTTTTCGATTCAGCGACGGGGAAGCGAGGTGGTCGGCCGCTTCTTTGGCCCGGTGATGGTCGTCTGGTTTGCGGTGCTGGCGCTGCTCGGAATCGTCCACATCGTCGATCATCCCTCGGTGCTGGCGGCGGTCAACCCGCTTTACGCCGTCAGATTCTTCACCGAGTTCACAACGCGGGCGTTCATCTCACTGGGTGGGGTGGTTCTGGTGGTCACCGGGGGAGAGGCGCTCTATGCGGACCTGGGGCATTTCGGAGCGGCCCCGATCAGGCGGGGTTGGTTCTTGGTCGTGCTTCCGGCTCTGTTGCTCAACTATTTCGGTCAGGGGGCCTTGTTGCTGGCCGATCCCGGGGCCATTCAGAAGCCCGTTCTTTCTGCTGGCTCCCGAGTGGGCCATCTATCCGCTGGTGGGCCTGGCCACGCTCGCCACCGTCATCGCCTCGCAGGCCCTGATCTCGGGAGTGTTCTCGCTGACCCATCAGGCGATCCAGCTTGGGTTCACCCCGCGGATGGAGGTTCGGCACACCTCGGCCGCCTCCCACGGCCAGGTCTACCTGCCGCTCGTCAACTGGTTGTTGCTGGCGCCTGCGTGGGATTGGTTTGGGGCTTTGGCAGCTCGGCCAACCTCGCCGCGCGCGTACGGGATCGCGGTCACGACCACGATGATCATCACCAGCGTCATGATCGGGGTCTTTGCGGCCGAGCACTGGAGATGGAGTCGGCTGGAAGCTGGTCGCCCTGATCGGGACGTTCCTGCTCGTCGACCTCACGTTCCTGGCGGCCAACATCATCAAGATTCCCCACGGGGGTTGGTTCCCGCTGGTGGCGGCGGTGCTGGTTTTCTACGTGATGACGACCTGGCGAACCGGACGGCGCCTGTTGTCGTTCAAGCTCAAGCGGGCCCGACAGCCCATGGAGGCGATGATCGCAAGCCTGACACGCAGCAAGATTCCCCGGATCGAGGGAACCGGCGGTCTATCTGTTCCCGACTCCGGGCAACGTTCCGCCGGCCTTCCTGGCCAACCTTCGCCACAACCAGGCGGTCCACGAGTCCGTCGTGTTCCTAGCGTGATCACCTCGGACATGCCCCGGGTCCCCCGCGCCGCCGGGATGAGGTGACCCACCTTGGAAGCCGGTTCTATCCAGGTGATTCTCCGACTACGGATTCATGGAGGAGCCCGACGTTCCCACCGAACTTCGTCATCTGATGGCCGAGGTGGCCTTCGACCCGCTGCACACGACTTATTTTCTCGGCAAGGAGCATGTGATCTCCACTCCGGACGAGGGAATCAACGGGTTTCGGGAACGCCTGTTCAATTTCATGCACCGCAACGCCCGCAGCGCCGCCGACTACTTCAAACTGCCCGTCGACCGGGTCATCGAAATCGGCATCCCGGTCGAGATCTAATGGCTGGTCGTGGTGATGCGTCCTGGTGTGCGATAAGACCTCGAGCGTTCGCGTACTTGCAAGCGATCGCTTATCGAGACGTACCACGACGTACCTCGCCTACCGCTTCAATACCTCTACCTCGGCGACCCGGCGACCTTCCATACGGCGGACTCTCACGACCCAGCCCTCGTACTCCATCCGGTCGCCCCGGCGGGGGATCCGACCCAGGCGGTCCATCACGAAACCGCCGACGGTCTCGTATTCGCCTTCGGGCAGCTTGATCCCCACCTGGCTGCGGAGTTGATCCGGCCGGGTGGAGCCGGGGACGTAGAACCAGTCGGCTTCGCCGATCCTGCGGATCGACGCCTCCCCTTCGTCGTACTCGTCGCGAATCTCGCCCACCAGCTCCTCGACGATGTCCTCGAGGGTCAGCAGGCCGGCAGCCCCGCCGTGCTCATCGATGATCAGGGCCAGATGGCGGCCGGTCTGCTGCATCTCGGCGAGCAGCGGCCGCACCGAAGCCGACTCGGGCGCGACCAGCAGCGGCCTGGATCAGTTCGGGATCGATGGGTTCGTTGTATTTGTCGTCAGCGATCGACAGCAGGTCTTTGGCGTGGACGAATCCGACGATGTCGTCGATGTCGTCTTTGAAGATCGGTATTCGAGAGAAGCCTTCTTCGGTGACGATCCGTTCGAGGTCGGACGGGGTGGCGGTGATCGGCAGGGCCACGATGTCGGGCCGGGGGACCATCACCTCGGCGGCCGCCCGCTCCGAGAAGAGGATCGCCCCGGCCAGAAGCTTGCTGGCGAATTCCTCGATCACACCTTCCTGTCGCCCGGCGGCGATGACCGAGGCGAGGTCCTCGGCGGTGTGGACGGTTTCCAGTTCGTCGCGCGGCTCGACCCCGAAGATTCTCAGGATGAGATTGGCGAAACTGTTGAGGACGAAGACCAACGGGCGGAAGACGGTCATATAGGCCCGCCAGGGAATCGCCGAGCCACAACGCCAGGCGTTCAGGTCGGTGCGATGGCGATGTTCTTCGGGGCCATCTCTCCGATCACCATGTGCAGGAACACGACGATGAGGATGGCGATCACCAGCGCGATCGAATGAAGGACGTTGGAAGGAATGGGGATCCACCCCAACAACACCTCGAGCAACCGGGCCACCGATGGTTCGGCAACGAAACCGAGCAAGAAGTGTCGCCAGGGTGATCCCGACCTGGGCCCCGGCCAGAGTGTCGGAAAGCTCTCGCATCGCCCCCAGGGCCGCCTTGGCCGGCCGGGTTCCGATCTTCTCGATGACCTCCTTGCGCGAGGCGGTGAAGGCGAACTCGGCTGCCACGAAGAACCCGTTGGCGATCAGCAGTATCGCCATCCACAGGAGCGCTCCGAGGTTCACGATCGTCCCTCCGGAATGCGTGATGATGACCCGATCGATCCGGCGGCCATCCATCTCGAGGACTTCGAAAACCCAGCCGTTGTAGGTGACCCGGTCGCCGGGTTGGGGAAGGCGGCCCAAGCTGGGAGATGACGAAGCCTCCCAGGGTCTCGAAGTGGCCGTCCGGCAGCACCAGCCCGAATTCCTCTTCGAGGTCATGGCGGTTCATCAGGCCGGAGACCTCACGCTCGGTTGTCCGACTGCGGCATCGATCCGTTGGCATCGACCGGATCGTGCTCGTCGGCGATCTCGCCCAGGATCTCCTCCAGCAGGTCCTCGATGGTGACGATGCCGGCCGTTCCGCCGTATTCGTCTACGACTATCGCCAGCGCCCGGCTCTGAGCGCTGCATGTCGATGAGCAACTGATCGAGGGGCCGTGAGTCGGGGACGGCCAGGGCGGGTTTGGCGATGTGCCCTACCGGCGTGATCGAGCGTCGCTCCGGCGGGCACCTTGAAAGAGTCTTTGACGTGGACCACGCCGACCACCTCATCGAGGTCTTCACCTGTCACGGGAAATCGGGAGTGGCCCGTCTCGCGGGCGAGACGACGGAGGTCGGCCACCGAGTCGTGGCGGGACAGCGAATCGACGGCAACCCGGGGCACCATCACATCGGCCGCCACTTTTTCGGTGAAGGAGATGGCGCGGGTGAGGAGCGAGAGCTCGGCATCGTCGAGTTCGCCCTCCTTGCCCGACGAACGAATCATCAGCTCGAGCTCTTCGAGCGACCGAACCCCGGCCAGCTCCTCCCGCGGCTCGATCCCAAAGCGGCGCACCGTCCAGTTGGCGGCCCGGTTGAGGAAGAGGATCACGGGCCGAAGGAGCCGGTTGAGGAAGGACATCGGAACCGCCACCAGGACCGCAGTCGCATAAGGCTTGGCGATGGCGAAGTTCTTCGGCACCAGCTCGCCGAGGAGCATCGAGGCCACGTTGGCCACGAACAGCGCCAGACCGACCTTGACGGCCTGGTTGTCGGTGACCCCGCTCCATCCGATCCTGGCGAGCAGCGGGTCGAACAGGTCGGCCAGGGCGGGTTCGGCGATACGCACCGGTCAGCAGGGACGTGACCGTGATCCCGAGCTGGGCTCCCGGACAGCTCGAACGAAAGCTGGCGCAGGCTCCGATCGACCTGGGCGGCCCGCCGATCGCCTTCCGTGGCGAGCCGCTTCACCCGACTGCGATCTACGGCGACGAGAGCGAACTCGCCGGCGACGAAGAAGGCAGTGAGAAGAACGAGGACCGCAACGGCTAGAAGGCCGGCGCCTGTACTAATAGATCTGCTCGCGAGCGGGCACGGTGGCGAGCGGACTTTAACCTGTCGAGTCTCCGGATCCCTCACCCAGCCTTGTTCAACGCATTCGCAAACGCCTCGGCCGAGCCCTCCACCACATCGGTGTTCAAGGAATGGCCGGCGAAGGTGCGGTCGCCGACCCTGACCACGACATTCACTTCGGCCATGGCGTCCGCTCCCGAGGTGACCGGCACCACCCGGTAATCGATCAGCCTCGCCTCGGTCTCGAACGCCAGCCGCAGGGCGGCGAAGGTGGCATGCACCATCCCGTCACCCTGACCGGTGTAGGCCTGTTCGACGCCATCCTTCATCACCCGAACGGTGGCGGTGGGGGTGACCTCATTGCCTCCGGCGACGTGGAGGCTGACCAGTTTGACCTTCTCGGTCGGCTTCGCCGGTCTGATCCTCGACGATGGCCCGTACCTCTTCCTCACCGATCTGGATCTTGCGGTCCGCCAGTTGCTTGAATCGCTCGAAGGCCCGGGTGAAAGCCTCGTCCTCGAGGGTGATGCCCAGCTTGTCGAGGGCGTCGAGGAAGCCGGCCCGGCCCGAATGCTTGCCGAGCACGATCTGGGCGGCCTGCTGGCCGACGGCAGCCGCATCCATGATCTCGTAGGTCTCCCGATCCCTGAGCACTCCGTGCTGATGGATGCCGGACTCGTGGGCGAACGCATTGCGCCCGACGACCGCCTTGTTGAACTGCACCGGGTAGCCGGTGAGGCGCGCCACCAGCCGCGAGGTGTCGTAGAGCTGGGTGGTGTCGACCCCGAGATCGACCCCGTAGACATCCTGGCGGGTCTTGATCGCCATGACCACCTCTTCGATCGAGGTGTTGCCGGCCCGCTCACCGATTCCGTTGATGGCGCCTTCGATCTGGCGGGCGCCCGCCGACAGCGATGCCAGCGAGTTGGCCACGGCCAAGCCCGAGGTCGTTGTGGCAATGGACGGACATGATCACGTCCTCGCGATCTCCCCGAACCTCTTTGAAGACACGCTTGAGGAGCTCGGCGAACTCGTTGGGGGTGGCGAACCCGACGGTGTCGGGGATGTTGATGGTCGTGGCTCCCGCCTCGACCGCCGCCTTGCAAACAGCGATCATGAAGTCGGGATCAGAGCGAGTGGCGTCCTGGGGCGAGAATTCGACGTCGTCGGTGTAACCGCGGGCCCGTCCGCACGCCCTCGACCGATGCCTTCAGCACCTCGTCGGGGGTCAGCCGCAGCATCTTTTCCATGTGGATCGCGGAAGTCGACATGAAGACATGGATGCGAAATCGATCGGCGCCTTTGAGGGCGTCGTAGGCCTTGTCGATGTCGTTGGGGTGGGCCCGGGCCAGGGAGGCGATGACGGGGCCCTTGACATCGTGGGCGATCCGCGAGACGGCTTCGAAGTCGCCCGGCGACGAAGCGGCGAATCCTGCTTCCAGAACATCTACTCGCAGCTTCGCCAGTTGATGGGCAATGGTGACTTTCTCGTCGGGGGTCAGGGCGATCCCCGGGGCCTGTTCCCCGTCCCGAAGAGTGGTGTCAAAAATGGTTACCTTGTCGGTCATGGTTTTCTCCCTTATGAGGGTCAGGCGAGAAGACGCCAGACGCCAGACGCCAGTAGCTGTCAGTCAGCTGCCAGTGGGCCGGTTTCCGGTGTGTCCGGTCCGGCCATCAAAGGGCGAGTAGTCCTCCAGCGGACAGCTGACGTCTGGCGTCTGGCGTCTGGCGTCTGGATTTCATGGGGCGTGCTTGGGTTTCATGAAGGGCATCAGGTCGCGGAGCTCGGCTCCCACGACTTTCGATGGGATGGTTGCGATTGGCGGCTCGCTGCTCGAGCAGGAAAGGTGCTCCTTCGCGGGCCTGGGCGAGCCACTCGTTGGCGAAGGCGCCCGACTGAATCTCGTCCAGCACTTTGCGCATCTCGGCTTTGGATTCTTCGTTGACGATCCGTGACGCCGCGGGTGTAGTCGCCATATTCGGCGGTGTCGGAGATCGAATAGCGCATCCAGGAAAGCCCGCCTTCATAGAGCAGATCAACGATCAGCTTCAGTTCGTGCAGAGTCTCGAAGTAGGCCGATTCCGGCTGATAGCCGGCGTCGACCAGCGTCTCGTAGGCGTTCTTGATGAGCTGGGAGAGCCCGCCGCACAGGATCACTTGCTCCCCGAACAGGTCGGTTTCCGTCTCCTCTTTGAAGGTCGTGAGCAGGACTCCGGCCCTGGTTCCGCCGATGGCCCAGGCGTACGAGAGGCCGAGCTCGCTGGCCTTGCCGGTGGCGTCCTGATGCACCGCCAAGAGGCAGGGCACGCCCGAGCCTTCGGTGAAGGTGCGCCGCACGAGGTGCCCCGGTCCTTTGGGAGCAACCATGAGCACGTCGACGTCTCCCGGGGGTTCGATCGCCGCGAAGTGGATGTTGAAGCCATGGGCGAACAACAGGGCGTCGTCACGATCGAGGTTGGGGGCGATCTCGGTCTTGTACAGGTCGCCCATGTGCTGATCGGGCACGAGCAGCATCACGACGTTGGCCCAGCGGGAGGCCTCGGCCGGCGTCATCACCTTCAAGCCTTCGGCCTCCGCCTTGGCGCGGGAAGCTGGATCCATCCTTCAGGCCGACCACGACATCGACGCCGGATTCCTTCATGTTGAGGGCGTGGGCATGGCCCTGGCTGCCGTATCCGATCACAGCGACCCTGCGGTCCTTGATCAACGCCGGATCGGCATCCTTCTCGTAGTAGATCGTTGCCATTGCCTCTCGACCCTCCGATGACTCAGGTGACGGCCCGCAGCTTGGCCGGGCGTCCTTTGGGTTCTCGCGCCAATGCCACCCGGCCCGACTTGACCAACTCGATCAAACCGTAGGGCCGCACCAGCTCGAGGAAGTCGTTGACCTTACGGGGATCTCCGGCGATCTGGAAACTGATCGAGCTGGCGCCGACATCGACCGCGATGGCGTCGAAGATGGAGGCGATCTCGAGAATCTCCCCTCGCTTGCCGGGTCCTCCGGCAACGCGGACCAGCATGATCTCGCGCTCGATCGAGAAGACCGGATCGAATTCGGAGATCTTGACGACGTTGATGAGCTTGTGAAGCTGCTTCTTGACCTGCTCCACCTCGGGGGCATCGACCACGATGGTCATCCGCGACATCCCCTCTTCATGGGATGGCCCGACGGCCAGCGAGTGAATGTTGAATCCCCGCCGGGCCAGGAGCGACGAAACCCTGGCCAGGACTCCAGGCTTGTCTTCGACAATGACGGAAAGGGTGTGGTTCATTTGATGGTCCGCCGTTCCGATTCTGAGGAGACGCCAGACGCCAGACGCCAGACGCCAGCCAAGCCCGCGTTCTGACTGGCGTCTGGCGTCTGACGTCTGGCGTCTTGAGGAGCGAAGCGACGACTTCATGGCAGGTCGCTCGCTGGCGAGATCACTCGTTCCGATGGGCCGAGGATCACTTCGTCATTGGAGCCGCCGGCGGGGACCATCGGGAACACCATTTCCTCGCGGTCGACCACCATCTCGATGACTACGGGGCGATCGTCGATGGCCAGGGCCTTCTCCAGGGTCGGACCGACCTCGTCGGGGGTTTCGGCCCGCAAACCGGCACAACCCATCGCCTCGGCCAGCTTGGGATAGTCGATCACGTCGCCGAGGATCGTGCCCGAGAAGCGGCCACCGTAGAACAGGCGCTGCCACTGGGTGACCATCCCGTGGACGCCGTTGTTGAAGACCGCGATCTTCACCGGGATCTTCTCAACGGCCGCGGTGATCAATTCGTTGAAGGTCATCTGGAAGCACCCGTCACCATCGATGGCGAAGACGAGGTCATCGGGCATTCCGGCCTTGGCCCCGATCGAGGCTGGAACCGCAAAGCCCATCGTTCCCAGACCACCGGAGTTGATCCACCGACGAGGGCGGTCGAACTTCCAGAACTGGCTGGTCCACATCTGGTGCTGTCCGACTCCGGCCACGACGATGGCGTCGCCCCCGGTCAGGCGGTAGAGCTCTTCGACCACGAATTGCGGTTTGATGGGCCCGTCGGCGTCCTGGTCGTAGCGGAGGGGATATTCCTGCTGCCACCGGCGGATGGTTTCGAGCCAGGCCGTACGGTCCGGAACCTCGCGCTCTCCCCAGGCCTGGATCATCTGCTCCATCACCCGGCGAGCGTCTCCCACGATCGGCACATCGGCCACGCGTACCTTGCCGATCTCGGCGGGGTCCACGTCGACATGGATCACCTTGGCGTGAGGGGCGAAAGACTTGGGATTGCCGGTCACCCGGTCATCGAAGCGGACGCCGATCGAGATCAGGAGATCGGCCTTCTGAATGGCGGTGATCGAGGTGTAGGTGCCGTGCATGCCTGGCATCCCCAGCGCCAGTGGGTGTGAGTCCGGGAATGCTCCCCGACCCATCAACGTCGTGCTGACCGGTGCACCGGTCAGCTCGGCCAGCTTCCGCAACTCGTTGGCCCCGTTGGCCTTGATGACGCCCCCACCCACATAGAGGACGGGGCGCCGGGACTGGGCGATCAAGTCGACCGCTTCCTTGATCCTTCGGGGATGACCATCGACGGTGGGCTTGTAGCCGGGCATGTTGAGCGGCTTGGGATCCCTCCAGGTCAACGTCTGGTTCAGGATGTCCTTGGGGAGGTCGACCAGGACCGGGCCGGGCCGGCCGGTCGAGGCGATGTGAAAGGCCTCGTGAATCGTGTCGGCGATCTCGGCCGGATCGGTCACGAAATAGTTGTGCTTGGTCGCCGGCATCGTGATGCCTGTCGTGTAGGCCTCTTGAAAGGCATCATTGCCGACCGAGGTGGTCGGAACCTGGCCGGTGATAGCGACCAGTGGGACCGAGTCCATGAGAGCATCGGCGAGGGGCGTGACCAGATTGGTCGCGCCGGGACCCGAGGTGGCGATGCAGACCCCGACCCGTCCGGTGGCCCAGGCATAGCCCTCGGCCATATGTCCGGCGCCCTGCTCATGGCGCGCCAGGATGTGCCGGATCGGTGACTCGAGCAGCGGGTCGTAGGCGGGGAGGATCGCCCCTCCCGGAACACCGAAAACGATGTCGACCCCTTCGTTCTCCAGGGAGGTGATGAGGGCCTGGGCTCCGGTCATCTTGGTCATGGGGTTCCTCGCTTGCAGGGCAGTTTTGCTGGGTTTTCGTTGTCTGGCACGGTCGGGGGTAAGAAAAACCCTCCCGGGCGGGAGGGTCGTATGGGCGCACACGCCGGGTCTGAGGCGTGTGCGCTACGGAAGTACCAGAAGGATTGCAGTCTTGACGGTATTCGCCATTGTCGGTCCATTATATCTCCCGAGCACACCGCACATGCAAACGTCATCACAGAGTCAAGATCGACCACCCGGACATGATCCGGCGTATGGCGGTCCTGAGTTGCTCTCGCCAGCCCTGGACGCTGCCAGGCGGGCCTTGCGTCGTATGGACGATAAGGACATTCCGGCCCGACTTCGGGATATCGCCGGCCGTTCCGGGAAGTTGCCGGCCCCGTTCGTCAAAACGGCTGCTCACGGAGTTGGACGCATCCGAGTGGCTGAGGGCCGAGGCGATGGCCGAGATGGAGCCCGAATCAGGGGATGGGAACCACGAAGAGTCCGCTTCGGTCCTCTTCCTCGAGCGTCCCGAGGAGTGGGTTGTCCGGTTTGAGGGCCTGGTCAAGGGGCATCGCCAGACCCATGAACGATCCGAGCTCAAAAAGCTGGAGACCGAATTGCGCAAAGCCGTCGCCCGGTCCGGGAGGCTGGAACAGAAGTTGGCTCTCGCCGAGCGGCGCGAACATGAAGCAGCGGGTGGGGTCGAGGAGCGACTGGCCGCCGCGGCCGCCGCCCAACGCCGCTCGCAGGCGAAGTTGAAATCACTCCGGGAGCAGTTGGCGACCCAGATCTCGTCGACCGAACAGGAAATCGACCGGCTGACGGCGGAAAATGCCGAGCTTCGCCAGCAACTCGGCAAGGTGCGGTCGGGCCGCGCCAGATCGACTGCCGGAGCCAAGACACCGAAGATCGAAGCTGCCTGGTCGCTCGCCAAGCCGGCGACCCTCGCTCGTCATCTCGACGACCTCATTCAGGCCATGGCGGTGGCTCCGGTGGAACTCGACAAGCCGGCACCACCGGTCCAGCCGATCAGACTGATGGGCCCGCCTGCCGGAATCTCACCCGACCGCGCCGAGGCCATCGTCTGGTTGCTGGGCATTCCCGGAACGGTGAGGGTGGCCATCGACGGCTGGAACGCCGCCCATCTCCTCGAGTCGCCCCCTGTGGCTGCCACCCGCAATCGGATTATCGAAGCGGCACGACGAATCATCCTCGCCTCCTCCGGCAAACGGCGGGTGACCGCCGTCTTCGATTCGAGTCAGCTGGGGGAGTCATTCTCCGCCGACGACGTGGTCGTGACCTTTGTAGGTTCTGCCGATGACGAGCTGATCGAGATGGCGGAACGCGATGCCACCGGCCTGGTTGTCATCACCTCCGATCGCAGGGTGCGTGACGCCGCCGAAAAAGCCGGCGCGGTGGGCTTGTGGTCCGAAGCATTGATCGATTGGCTCAACTCGGGTGGTCGCACCTTTCGGACCTGAGGGCGGGAGCGGTTGACGATTGGCTTCCGGCTGCCGCTGGTCGTAGCTTCCAACTGATGTCGTCGAACCTGAGGGTCGTTGTCGTCGGTGGGGGATTCGCCGGCTCCGCGGTCGCCAGAGCGCTCGGGTCGCAGGCCTCCGTGACCATCGTCTCCATGGACAACTTCCTCTTGTTCACACCGATGCTGGCCGAGGCCGCGGTCGGGTTCGTGGACCCTCGACACATCGTCACCCCGATTCGCCAGCTCTCCCCGGAATCGGCCTTGATCCAGGGCGAGGTCTTGGCGATCGATCCTCTGGCAAAGAAGGTCACAGTCCAACCCGTGTTCGGGGCAGGGCCGATCACGGTCGAGGGAGACGTCCTCGTGATCGCGCTCGGCTCGGTCCCTCACACTTACGGGGTACCTGGAGCGGAGTCCCACGCCCTCAGTTTCAAGGGGATCTCCGATGCCCTTCGAGTCCGCAACCGAGTGCTCGCGTTGCTCGAGGGGGCATCGCTCGACCAAGATCCCTGGCTCACCAAGCTGGCCGTGATAGGGGCCGGATACTCCGGCTCTGAGCTGGCTGCCGCCCTCGGCGACTTCCTCCGGGCGGCGTCCAAACGTTTCTATCGGGATGCACCCACCCCGGAGGTAACGCTGGTCGACGCAGTCGAACGAGTCACCCCGGCCCTGTCGAAGGCCCTCTCCGCCTCGGCTGCCAGAGCGCTGCGTTCCCGGGGGGTCAGGCTTGCCCTCGGGTCGGCGGTGGCCGAGGTGCTGGAGCGCGGAGTGGTCCTCGCCAATGGGGAGGTGATCGAGGCCGCGACGGTGATCTGGGTGGCGGGAGTCCGCCCCAATCCGTTGGTTGCCGAGATGGGGCTGCCGACGGTCAATGGGAAGCTGGTGGTCGACAGTCATATGAGAGCGGCACCCGGGGTCTACGCCGTCGGCGACGCGGCCCAGGTCCCCTCCGGCCGCGGCCTGATATCACCGCCGACCGCCCAATTCGCCCTTCGTCAGGGCCGCTACCTCGGGCGGCACCTTCTGGACCTCGAGAAGGGAGGCGTTCGCGTCCGCGACTTTTCATACGGGACCCTCGGGGAACTGGTCTCACTCGGCCATCGGAATGCCGTGGGGAAGGTCCTCGGGATCCCGGTGTCGGGGCTGATCGGATGGTTCCTGTGGAGGTCGTACTACCTCCTACAACTCCCCACTTTCCTTCGCAAAGCACGGGTCGCCCTCGACTGGACGCTCGACATGGTGTTCCCGCCGGACGTCGCCTGGATCCCGAGTTCGGACCTGGGCCCGCGCTGAGGCTCGAAAGTCGGGGCAGTCAAGCTTCGGGGCGGTGGACCGACCACCTGGAATTTTTCTGTCCCACCGGTCCGATAGGTTCGCAGCATGCTGATCGACTGTGATTCCTGCCTCGCCAAGGACATCGCCTGCGACGACTGCGTGGTTTCAGTTCTCTTCGACCGGGGGCTACTCGACGGTGGACCGCTCGACCTCGACAGCGACGAGGTCGACGCTTTGTCCACCCTGGCCGAGGCGGGCCTGGTCCCTCAGCTTCGCCTGATTCCTATCTCGTCAGGTCCGGCTACGGTCGAACCGTGGAGGGACTCCGCGGCCGGTTAGAAACGATCGGGAAGGAATCCGGGCTCGACCGGGTCGGGTTCGCCGGGACCGACCCTTTCCCCGAGGTCGAGGCGACGATGAGGCGACGCCTCGCCGACGGAATGACCGCCACGCTCGGATTCACCTACAAAGACCCTGGCGTTGCCACCGCCCCTCGTCTGAGCTTTCCATGGGGGAGAACCCTGGTGGTAGGGGCACGGGCCTACCTTCCGGAGGCGGGATCGCCCGACCCCGGTGGTGCCTGGGGTTTCCCGCTCGACGTCTCGTCGGAATCTTGGGAGCCAAGCCCGGACAAACCGTCCGGAAGGGTTTCGAGGGTGGCGGCCGGTGACGGGTACCAGCCTCTGCGTCATGGGCTCGAACGGATGGCCGCGGTCCTTCAAGCCGAGGGATTCCGGGCAGAGGTGCTGTGCGATGACAACCGCCTCGTCGACCGGGCAGCCGCCGTGCGGGCCGGGCTCGGATGGTGGGGCAAGAACACAATGATCCTGATCCCGGGGATCGGGCCGTGGGCCGTAATCGGATCGGTCATCACCGATGCCGACCTGGGCCCCAGCAAAGCGCTTGACCGCGATTGCGGGGCCTGCTCGGCTTGTCTCCCGGCCTGCCCCACCGGAGCCCTGGTTGCACCCGGCGTGCTCGATGCGGAACGATGCCTGGCCGCCTGGGCCCAGCGTCCCGGCGCTGGTTCCGCTGGAGTACCGGATCGCCATGGGCGACCGCCTCTATGGCTGCGATGATTGCCTGGTCGCCTGCCCCCCGGGAGGCAAACTTCTGCGAAGCAGTCACATCGCGGCGGGTCGCTTCGATCTCGAGGCGATCCTGCGGGCTTCCGATCGGACGCTCCTGACCAGGTTCGGACACTGGTTCATCCCCCATCGAGATCCCCGGATCGTCCGCCGAAATGCTCTCATCGCGGCCGGTAATTCCGCCAACCGTGTGATGATCTCACCGGTAGCCCTGTATGCCGCCCATCCCGACTGGGTTCTGCGGGCTCACGCGGTGTGGGCACTCGCCCGGCTCGGGGGAGAGGGTGCCCGGGCTGTGCTCGACCAGCGTTTCTCTGAGGAGGTCGATGTCAGGGTGAGGGCCGAGTTCCCTTAGCCCCCATTGGGAAGTAGCCCAGCTGTGCATACTGGGCCACCATGCGATGGCTCGAGAAGGCAACCAACGTCGAGCTGATCGACTCCCGCATCATCTCGGTCCAGCGGACCGCCAGGTTGTCCTCGTCGCGCTCGTAGTACCGCGGGGCTATCTCTTCCTCCATGAGCTGATAGAAAGCCACCGCATCGGAGAGGTCCTCGGCGTTTTCGTCCTCGTGGCCGTCGGGTGACCCGAACGCCCAGCCGTTGTGTCCGTTGTAGCCCTCGACCCACCACCCGTCGAGCACCGACAGATTCAAAGTCCCGTTGATCGCTGCCTTCATCCCCGACGTGCCAGAGGCTTCCATCGGGGGGCGGGGGTTGTTGACCCACACATCGACTCCCTCGACCATGAAGCGCGCGGTTCGGGCGTTGTAGTCCTCCAACATGAACAGGTGACCCTGGAGCCCGGGGGTGCGAGAGAGTTCGACGATCCGCTTGATCAAATCCTGTCCGTAGCGATCGGCGGGATGGGCCTTTCCGGCGAAGACGATCTGCACTGGTCGGTCGGCGTTGGTGACAAGAGCTTCGAGCCGGGCGAGGTCGGTGAACATCAACGTTGCTCTCTTGTAAGTTGCGAACCGTCTGGCAAATCCAAGAGTCAGCCGATCCGCTGGGAGATACGAGTCGATTTGGCGCAGTTCCTCAGGCGAGGCTCCATGACGAGCGAATTGACGGCGCAGCCGACCCCTTGCGAAGTTGACGAAGATCTCCTTCCGCGCCTGATGCATGGCCCAGATGTCGGACAGGGGCAGCTGGGTGATCTTGCCGATGGCTTCGGGATCGTCCAGCAGGACCGTCGGCCAATTGCGGCCGAGGCTGTTGGTGAGGAGCCGGCCGCCGTCCCGGCCGATCCAGGTCGGGGTATGGACTCCGTTGGTGACCGCCGCTGCCGGGCCGCCGATGAGATGTTGCCAGTCCGTGGTGGCGGTTTCGGCGTGGCGGCGGCTGACGCCATTGACCACCGATGACATCCTGATGGCAAGGGCTCCCAGATCGAATTGGCTGGGATCTCCGTTGGCGCTCCCCAGTTCGGCCAGCTCCGCCTCGCTCATCGACATCTTTCGACGGAGTGGGTCCAGGTAGTGCGCCGCGATTCCAATATCGAATACCTCGTTCCCGGCCGGAACCGGGGTGTGGAGGGTGAACAGGCTCTGTTGTTTGATCGACTTCTGAACCGTGGCGAGATCGCCCCCCTCGGCCAGATGGCTGCGGACCCGTTCCAGGAAGGCCAGGGCTGCATGGCCTTCGTTGACATGCCAGGCAGAGGGTTCGATCCCCAGGGCCTCGAGGGCGCGGACTCCGCCAATCCCGAGGATCATCTCCTGGCAGAACCGCATCTCCCGGCCCCGAACGTAAAGCGTGTGTGTGATCGGTCGGTCGGAGAGGTCGTTTTCGGGGATGTCCGTATCGAGCAGGAGCAAAGGAACCCGCCCCACGTCGAGCTTCCAAACCGCCGCCCTGACGATCCGCCCCGGGAAATCCACTTCGACCTTCAGCTGGCCGCCGGTTGGCGAGGCGACTGGCTTGACCGGCAACCTGCGGACGTCGAGGGTGGGATAGATGTGCTGCTGCTCGCCGCCGGCCTCGATCTCCTGGCGGAAGTAGCCCCGCCTGAACAGCACGCCCACTCCCACCAGGGGCAGCCCGAGATCGGAAGCGGACTTGAGGTGATCACCGGCCAGAATTCCCAGGCCGCCCGAATAGAACGGCAAGGAGGAGTGAACCCCGAACTCGGTGCACAGGTAGGCGACCGGGCCGGCGAGCGGTTTCGCCTGACGGGAATACCAGCTGTCATCGTCTTCCATGTAACGGTGGAACTCGGTCAGCGCCGAGCGATATCGGTCCTGGACGGCCTCGATTTGTTCGAGCACATGCCATCGGCTGGGCTCGATCGACTCGAGCAGCTCGATGGGGTTGTGGTGTCGCTCCCAAGCCACGGGATCGAGATTCGACCAGAGGCTGGTTCCGGCGGGGTTCCATGACCACCACAGGTTGTAGGCCAGCTCGACGACCCGGGCATACGACTGCGGGATGGCGAACTCGGTCGGATGGAGGGTCGGAATATTCAAGCGGGCCAAGATAGACGGAAGGCGGAAGGCGGAAGACGGAAGCGGAAGGCGGAAGGCGGAAGGCGGAAGGCGGAAGGCAAAACGCACTTAGCATCGAGACATGCCAAACAAGATCCATTCCCAGGATGTGACGGAAGGCCCGGCCAAGGCCGGGGCCCGGGCGATGCTCCGCGCGGTGGGGTTGACGGACCAAGATTTCGACCGCCCTCAGGTCGGGTTGGTGTCCGCCGGAAACGAAGTCACACCGTGCAACCTGTCAGGGCCAAGGCTGTGTGAGGCCGCCAAGCAGGGGGTGGTCGAGAAAGGCGGTGTGGGACTGACCTTTACCACCATCGCCGTCTCCGACGGGATCTCGATGGGCCATGAGGGAATGAGGGCTTCGCTGGTAAGCCGTGAGGTGATCGCCGATTCCGTCGAGCTGGTGATGCACGCCGAGCGCTTCGACGCCCTGGTGGCAATTGCTGGTTGTGACAAGTCTCTGCCGGGGATGCTCATGGCCGCGGCGCGCACCAATCTGCCTTCCGTCTTCCTCTACGGCGGTTCCTCTTTGCCGGGTCATTACCGGGGCAAGGACATCTCGATTGTGGATGTGTTCGAGGGGATCGGCGCCTACTCCAAAGGAACGATCGACCTCGAGGAGTTGACCGAGATCGAAAAGCACGCCTGTCCGGGGATCGGCTCTTGTGCCGGCATGTTCACTGCCAACACCATGGCCTCCGTCGGGGAGGCGATCGGGATGGCCCTGCCCGGATCGGCGGCGGTGTCCGCCGGCGATCCCCGTCTCGACGAATACGCCCGCCTGAGCGGCGAGGCCGTCATGGGGCTGCTTGAGGCCAATATCCGGCCCCGCCAGGTCATGACCCGGCCGGCCTTCGAAAACGCCATCACGACGGTCATGGCGCTGGGAGGCTCCACCAACGCGGTCCTCCACCTGCTCGCCATCGCCCGGGAGGCGGAGGTCGAACTAGCACTGGAAGATTTCGATGCGATCAGCAGGAGGACTCCGCACCTGGGCGACCTCAAGCCCTTCGGGAAATACCACATGATCGACCTCGATCGGATCGGCGGCGTTCCGGTGGTGCTCCGGGCTCTTCTCGACGAGGGCCTGCTCCACGGCGACACGCTGACCGTTACGGGCCGAAGCATGTCCGAGAATCTCTCCGGAGTGGCGGTCCCCGCAGGCCAGGATGTGATTCGGTCGGTATCGGCCCCGCTGGCGCGCGAGGGCGGCATTGCGATTCTGCGCGGGAATCTTGCCCCGGGGGGCGCGGTCGTCAAAGTGGCAGGAATCGACCTCGACGTCTTCGAGGGACCGGCCCGGGTCTTCGACGGCGAGCAAGGTGCATTGGACGACCTCTTCAAGGGCCGCATCAAGTCCGGGGACGTCGTCGTCATCCGGACCGAAGGCCCCAAGGGCGGGCCGGGGATGCGAGAGATGTTGCAAATCACAGCCGCCATCAAGGGAGCCGGGCTTGGCAAAGAGGTCCTCCTGGTCACCGATGGGCGCTTCTCGGGAGGGACGACCGGTCTTTGCATAGGACATGTCTCACCGGAGTCGGAAGTCGGTGGTCCGCTCGGTTTGGTCGAGGAGGGCGACCGGATCCGGGTCGACCTTCCTTCTCGAACTCTCGATGTGCTGGTCGACCCTGCGGTGCTGGCGTCGAGAGAAGCGGGATGGAAACCTCATCCGCCTCGCTACCCCACCGGGGCGCTGGCAAAGTACGCCCGACTGGTCGGCTCCGCCGAACGAGGGGCTGTGACTCACTGAGGACAAACTTTCCACCCGTCCAGGGTTAGCCTCTCAACATGGTCAAGGTCTTCGCGATCGCTCTTGTGGTCGGAGTGATCCTGATGATCGCTTGGATCTTTGCGACATATCTGGCAGGCAATGTCGACGGGTGGCGGTTCGATCCCGAGGAGCGCTTTGGTAAGCCGGGTCGCCGCCTCGTCGCAGGCCTGATGGGATTCGGGCTGGCCGGGATGTCGGCCGAGTTTTCTCCGTTCGACCTGTCATGGCCGGCGGCGTTGGCTCTGGCCATCGCCGGCGCCGGGGCTCTGGCCTGGTATGCCGGCTGGGTCGATCGAACTGATACGGAAACGCCGGCATTCGAGAGTCGATCAATCGCTCGGACCGGCAACGATCAGAGTTGAAGGTTCTCGTCGTATCTGACGTTCATGGAGCCTTCGAGGCCCTCGAGGAGGTGGTCCAGCGCGGAGAAATCGTCCTGATCCTCGGCGATCTCATCAACCTTCTCGACTACCGAACGCAGGAAGGCATCATCGTCGACGTGCTCGGGCGCGAGTTTGGAGTTGCAGTGGCCGGGCATCGTGCGGCCGGGGACTATGCAGCCATGCGTCAGGCCTGGACCACGATCGTAGGTGAGCGGCGTGATGCGGTCAGGGCCGCCATCGATAAGGCGGTCGTGGCCGAATACGAAAAGTGTCGGGCCGCCCTCAAGTCGGCGGTCGGGTTCTGCACTTACGGCAACGTGGACAATCCCGTGCTTCTCAGGGAGTCGTTGCCTGCGACCATGAAATTTGTCGATGGCGAGGTCGTTGAGATCGGGGGGCTCCGCTTTGGATTTGTGGGAGGCGGGATCTCCACTCCGATGGCCGGGGCCGGGGAGGTGACCGATGACGAGATGAACCGCAAGCTCGGGGCGATCGGGTCGGTAGACGTCCTCTGCTCGCATCTGCCACCGTCCATCGATTCGTTATGCACCGATGTGATCACCGGCAAGAGGGAAAGGAGTTCGGAGCCGATTCTCGAATACCTGCGGGCCCATCAACCGCTCCGCCACTTCTACGGGGATGTCCATCAACCCCGGGCATCGACCTGGCGGGTGGGCAGGACCAGGTGCCAAAACGTCGGTTACTTCAGGGCCACCAGAAGACCGGTGATTTTCGAGTTCGAGGACTGATCGTTGGGTAGGTACGTAGTCGTGTTGGCAGGTCTGGTGGTCGCCTGCTCGGGATCTGCTTCTTCCCTCGCGCCGGTTACCTCGTCGTCCTCGACGTCCCCGGACTCCACCACCGCCCCAAACCCAAGCACAACCCCTCCAAGTACCACGCTGGCGCCGTCTTCGACCACCACCTCCCCAACGACTACCACCGCTCCGCCCGAGCCCGGGACCGTTCGTCCGGACTGGCTCGGGACCCGTTTGCTGGAATTGCGCCCCGACGGACTCGGGGTCCCTCAGCCGACACCGCCGGAACTGGTCAATCGGCGCTTCCCGAGTCCCGACCTCCTGCCGCCGCCTGCGGGCGACGACTTTGAATGGACTGCAGGTCCGGTCCCGCCTGGCGTCGCCACTCGATCGTCGTGGCGGGAGGAATGTCCGGTCGCCCTCGAAGGGCTGACGTATCTGACGATGAGTTTCTACGGCTTCGATGGATTGGGCCACACCGGCGAGATGCTGGTGGCGGCGGAATTCGCCGATGGGGTGGTGGAGGCATTCAGGCGCTTGTGGGAGGCTCGCTTTCCGATCGAGGAGATGCGGGTTCAGGACCAGGCGGAGATGGACGCCCATCCCACCGGTGACGGCAACGTCAGCGGCAGCTTCGAGTGCCGGCCGGCCGTTGGCCAATCGGGTGGTTGGTCGATGCATGCCTACGGCCTGGCAGTGGACATCAACCCGTTCCACAACCCGTACACCAAAGGGGAGGCCGTTGCGCCCGAACTCGCCTCCTCATATATCGACCGTTCCGATGTGAGGCCCGGCATGATTCTCGAGGGTGACACCGCGGTCACTGCCTTCGACGAGATGGGTTGGGGTTGGGGAGGCCGCTGGACCACCGCCAAGGATTGGATGCACTTCTCTTCCAACGGCCGCTAGACCCGATCGAGCCAGGTGAGAAGGCCTGCCCCCCGGCTAATCTCGAATGAGGATGGCAGGCGGAAGGGCACCGGGCCCCCCGCCCCGAAAAAGAGCGGAAGGGCACCGGGCCCCCCGCCCGAAAAAGAGCGGAAGGGCACCGGGCCCCCCGCCAAAAAGAGCGGAAGTACGCCCGACACTTGGGGCCCCGAAGTTTGAAAACAGTGGCAAAGAGAGATTGGTGATGGCGGAAGGAACCGTCGAGAGCATTGAGATCAGGGCCACGCCGGCCGAGGTGTTCGCCGTGGCGGCTGACCTCGAGCACTACACCCAATGGGCCACCGGGGTCAAGGAAATCGAGGTGCTCGAGACCGACGATCAGGGACGGGCTCATCGTGCCCGCTTCGTGGTGGATGGAATGGTGAAGGAAATCACCTACACACTGGTGTACAGCTACGAGGAGCCATCCTCGATGCGATGGGTGGCGGAGCCGGGGCCGGATCTCAAGGAGCTCGAGGGCTCCTACGTCTTCAATGAGGTCGGCGATGGCCGCACTGAAGTCGTGTACGGACTGAAGGTCGACCCCTCGTTCACGATCCCGGGGTTTCTACGCCGACAGGCCGAGAAGCAACTCGTGGGCACGGCGCTCCGCGGGCTGAGAAAAAGGGTCGAGTCGCTCGGCCCCAAGTAGGGACCAACTCATCTCGGCGATGAGATGGGCCAAACGGAGAGGTGCGCCTGATGCGGATAATTCTCGTCACCGGTAAAGGGGGGGTTGGCAAGACCACTGTCGCCGCCGCCACCGCCCTGGGCGCGGCCGACCGTGGACACCGCACTCTGGTCTCCTCGACCGATCCGGCCCATTCACTGGCGGACGCATTGATGGTGGCGCTGGACGATGAAGAGACGAGCGTTACCACCAACCTGGTCGGCCAGCAGATCGACACCCAGGCGCAGCTGGACAGGCACTGGGGTTCGATCCGCGACCAGATCATGCAAGTTTTCGATTGGGGCGGGGTGAGCGGGATCGAGGCGGAAGAGTTCCTGGTGTTTCCCGGCATGGATGAATTGTTCGCTCTGCTGGAGGTCAACCGCCACGCCCGGAGCGGGCGCTACGACGTTGTAGTGGTGGATTGCGCTCCGACCGCAGAGACCCTCAGACTTCTGTCGTTGCCCGAGGTGCTGTCGTGGTACTTCGAGAGGGTGATGCCGGCTGAGCGGAGGTTGATGAGGGCCGCGCGTCCCTTTCTCACCCGACTGACCGATCTGCCGGTGCCAGAAGACACCGTCTTCCAGGCCGCACAGTCGGTGTTCGAGGGAATCGAAGAGGTGAAACAGCTTCTATCGGATCCACAGACCACCTCGGCGCGCCTCGTGGTCAACCCCGAGAAGATGGTCATCGACGAGGCAAGACGGACGTTTACCTATCTCGGGCTGTTCGGGTACGGCGTCGACGGGGTGATTGTCAACCGGGTGCTGCCCGATGTCGTCTCGGACCCCTATTTCGATCGTTGGCGGGCGATCCAGAAAGGGCATCTCGATACTGTCGATGCAGCTTTTGCCGATGTCCCCAGGCTGCGACTCCGTCTTTTCGACGATGAAATGGTGGGGTTGGATCGTTTGCGTTTCATGGCGGGCGAGCTTTACGGCGACCTCGACCCGGTCACCGATTTTGTCGCCCGGAGTCCGTTCCGGGTCGAAGAGGTCGGTGGGGAGGTGGTCATGGAGATGAAGGTGCCCTTTGTGGAGAAGGGCGACCTCGAGGTCTTTCGTCACGGGCACGAGCTGTACGTCCAGGTCGGTCCCTACCGGCGGTCCTTCGTGCTTCCGGACACCCTGCAGAGACGCGCGGTCACCAGGGCGAAGCTGGAGGATGGGCTCCTGCGGGTCACCTTCGAGGCCAAGGGCGGGAAGAAGAAACGACAATGAGCGGGGAATCCGAGACGGCCGCAGCCCTGGGGAGAGCAGGCAGGCGGGCGCTATACCACCTCATGAGGGCGGGCGTGGAAGGTTTGAAGGCCCTCGAAGCGATAGTCGACGAACTCGCCCGGGTGGGAAAAGACGCCGAGGACGTTGCGCCGTCGACCCGAATCGAAGTGGAGTAGGGGCTACAAGCCTCGAACCTCCAGCCTCCTGCAATGAGTTCAATTGGCATCGACATTGGCGGCACGGCAATAAAGGCTGTCCGACTGGGGCCGGACCGAGCGATCGATCGTGACGACGAGGTTCCTTACTCCGGAACACCCGACGAAATGTTGCAACAGGTGGCGGACCTGGCTGGCTCACTTCGGGACCAGACGACCCGAGCCATCGGGATCGGGATGGCGGGTCTGGTCCGATTCGTCGATGGAGTTTTTGTTTGGGGCCCCCACGTGCGCGGTGAGAATTTGGCGGTGAGGGGCCGTCTCGAGGGTGTGCTGGGTCTCCCGGTGGTGGTCGACAATGACGCCAACTGCGCGGCCCTGGCCGAACTGACCATCGGGACAGCGCAGGGAACCAGCAATGCGGTCGTGATGACCCTGGGCACCGGCATCGGCGCCGGGATCATTGCCGCTGGCGTGGTACATCGCGGTGAGTCCTTCGCAGGCGAAGCCGGTCACATGACGATGATTCCCGACGGTGATCCTTGCGAATGTGGTCGCCGGGGATGTTGGGAGACCCTTGTCTCCGGTCGGCGGTTCGGAGCGGAGGCGAGCCGAATCCTCAAGTCCGATCCGGACGGAATCCTCGCCAAAATCGTCGAAGATCAGGTACCCAACGGCAGCCATCTCGGTGCGGCCGCGGCGGCGGGCGACGAGGCGGCCCGAGAGGCTGTCATCGAAGCCGGTCGCTGGCTGGGAAGGGGGGTAGCCAATTTGGTGGCCATCCTCGACCCCGAATTGATCGTTGTGGGGGGAGCCGCGGTGGCGGTTGGAGACTTGCTTCTCGACGCCGCCCGCGAGGAAGCGGTCCGGTTTGTCGAAGGGGCCTCGCATCGGCGGCCGGTGCGTATCGAAGTCGCCCAATGCGGGCCGAGGGCAGGTGCCATCGGGGCGGCGCTGCTGGCCTTGGACCCACGCGCTGTGGCCGGGCCGGGGGCTGCCGTCAATTGAAAGGCTCCCGCAATTGCCGACCCAACCTATCCTCACGTCGAAAAGGGGGTTGACGTGGTGAGAGAGAAGAAAGCGGTTCGACCCGACGAAGTGATCCCGCCGGAAGGTGGGGCGGGCATCCAGGCCCGTCAACTCGCCCTAGATGCGGCGCTGATGCTGCCCAACCTGATCAAGTTGCTGGGGAGGCTCATCAAGGATCCCCGGGTCCCGCGGCGGTCCAAGGTTCTCCTCGGTGTGTCTATCGCCTACGTTCTGTCCCCAATCGATCTACTTCCTGAGTTCATCCCGGTGGCGGGGCTCCTCGATGACATCTTCCTGGTCGCCTTCGCCCTGAATCATCTGATCGAGCGGGCCGGCGAAGAGGTCGTGGTCGAACATTGGGATGGACCTCAGGACGTTCTCGGAATGATCCAATCGGTCTTGTCGACGGTGACGGACGTGGTTCCGGTGCGGATCCGGAGGATGATGAGCAAACTGGCGGGGGAGTGACCCACCCGGTTTCCCTGACCGCCCCCCAATTCGCCGTCACTCCCCAAGCAATCCTTGACCTGGCGCGTTCGCTCGGTTCACTCGGGTTGACCGGCATGTTCGTCTTCGACCACCTGGTGCCGCTCGGCGACCCCCGGCGACCGGTCCTCGAAGGGGCCGCAACCCTCGGGGCGGTGGCCGCCACCACGGCCTCTCGGGTTGGCTCCCTGGTCACGCGAGCCACCCTCCGAGAACCATCGATCACGGCCGGAATAGCTGCCGCCTTGGCCGCAATTGCACCCGGCCGCGGAGTGCTCGGGCTCGGGGCCGGAGACAAGATGTCCGACGAGGAGGCCCTCCGGTTCGGGATGAGCCGGCCGGGCCTTACCGAGCGCATCAGCCTCCTCGAGGAGACCATCGCGCTGATTCGACAGGCTGCTCCGACCCTCCCCGTCTGGGTGGGCGGGCGGCACCCCAAAATCAGGAAAGTTGCAGCCACCAGGGCGGACGGCTGGAACGCGTGGGGAGCCAGCGTCGATGAAATGTCCCGGGAGACCGAACAGCTCCGCGACGAGGCTGCCAGACCGATCAAGGTCACCTGGGGCGGGGGCGTGATGCTTGCTCCCGATCAGGCGGCCCTCGACGCCGCCGTGACCGCCCGAGGGGGAACGGAAGCGGTGGCCGCGTCGGGGATGACGGCGGGCACTCCCGGCCGGGTGGTTGAGCACCTTGCTTCGCTAGCCGGCATCGTCGACGAACTGGTTGTGTCGGTGCTCCCCAACAGTCGCGAGAACTGGCTCCTGTTGTCGAGAGAGGTCTTGCCGCATATCTGAGTCTGATCGCCGGGTTCGGGGTTCAGTAGGCTTGATGGCGATGGAGTTCCGTCGCATCGACACGCTTCCGCCTTACGTCTTCGGAGCAGTCAATGAGCGCAAGTTGGCCGCCCGGCGAGCCGGTGAGGACATCATCGATCTGGGCTTCGGCAATCCCGACATACCTTCGGCGCCGCTCGTCGTGGAGAAGCTGGTCGAAGCTGCTCAGAACCCGAGAAACCACCGATACTCCGTCAGCCGGGGTATTCCCAATCTTCGCAAGGCCGCCGCCGAGAGGTACAGCCGCCGATTCGGGGTCGAGATCGACCCCGACACCGAGGTGATCGCCACCATCGGCGCCAAAGAAGGGCTCTCGCACCTGATGTGGGTCCTCTTGCAGCCGGGCGACGTCGCCGTGGTGCCAGAGCCGTCATATCCGATCCACATCTACGCGCCGGTATTGGCCGGCGCCGAGGTCAGACGGGTCCCGGTGGCGTCCGACGACATCTACTTCGAAGCGCTGGAGCGAACCTTCAAAGACGCCTGGCCCCGCCCGCGGGTGATCATCCTGTCCTTCCCGCACAATCCGACCACAGTTTGCGTCGACCTGGCGTTCTTCGAACGCCTGGTGACATTTGCCCGCGAGAAAGGCGTCTACCTGGTCCATGACTTTGCATACGCCGACGTGTCCTTCGACGGTTACGTGCCGCCGTCGATCCTCCAAGTGCCCGGGGCCAAGGAAGTTGCGGTGGAGCTCTATACCCTGACGAAAGGCCATTCGATGGCAGGGTGGAGAATGGGCTTTCTGGTTGGAAACCCGGCGATGGTGGCCGCCCTCGCCAAGCTCAAGAGCTACCTCGACTATGGGACTTTCCAACCGATCCAAATCGCTTCGATCATCGCCCTCAATGAAGGAGACGGCTACGTCCAGGAGGTCAACGACATCTATCAGAGGCGCAGAGACGTCCTGATCGATGGTCTCAACCGCAACGGGTGGAAGGTGGAGCGCCCATCGGGAACGATGTTCGTCTGGGCTCAGATTCCCGACCCGTATGCGGAACAGGGGTCAATGGAGTTCACCATGAACCTCCTCGACCGGGCCAAGGTTGCCGTCAGCCCCGGGGTCGGGTTCGGTTCCACGGGCGACGGCCACGTCCGGTTCGCATTGGTCGAGAACGAACACCGGATCGCCCAGGCCGTCAGGGGTATCCGCAAGGCACTGGATCTTCTTTAAGTAGGCAGCTCTCAGTAGGCAGCTAGGCAGTACGGAGTGACCTGAAACTGCTGCCTACTGATAGCTGCTTACTGATCTCAGGCCTAATCTTCCGAATATGCCCTTTCCCGATGGAACTGCCGATTTTCGCTCGGATACCGTCACCCGACCCACCGATGAGATGCGCAAAGCCATGGCGGAAGCCGAAGTGGGCGATGACGTGTACTCCGATGACCCGACGGCCAACGCTCTCGAGGCCGAGTCGGCTGCCGTTGTCGGCAAGGAAGCCGCCGTCTTCGTCCCCACCGGCACCATGGGAAACCAGCTGGCCATCATGCTCCAGACCCGCCCCGGTGATGACGTTCTGTGCGATCCGGGAATTCATTCCAGAAACGTCGAGCGAGGTGCGGCGTCGGCGTTGTCGGGAGTGGCATTTCGGACGGTCGATGCCTCCGACGGCAGGATCAGCCCCGAGATGATCGATAAGGCGATGTCGACCGCCGGCTTCTTCCCCCGGATCAGGCTCATGGTGTGGGAGAACTCTCACAACCTCTCCGGCGGCCGGGTGATACCTATAGACGTCATTGAAAAGGGCACCGAGGCTGCGCGAAGCCACGGCCTGGCGATCCACCTCGACGGGGCGAGATTGTTCAACGCCGTCGCCGCCTCCGGCGTTGAAGCAGATCGGTTTGCGGCCGCCGCCGACACCGTGCAGTTCTGCTTCTCCAAAGGTCTGGGAGCTCCGGTCGGCTCGATCCTCTGTGGTCGCGCCGACCTCATGGCCGAGGCCCGCTACCTCCGCAAGAGGCTGGGGGGAGGGATGCGGCAGGTAGGAGTCCTGGCCGCGGCCGCCCGAATCGCCCTCCGTGACCGCGACCGCCTGTCCGAAGATCACAAGGTCGCGGCCCATCTCGCGGAGGCGCTGGCCGCTCCTGGCCCCGGAGGCCGTCGACCCGGCCAGGGTCGAAACCAACATGGTGCAGGTCGACATCCGCGGTCTCCCGGTGGCCTTCGAGGACTGGGCCGGGCGCCTGCCGGCGGCCGGCATCAAGGTCAACCCCCCTATCGACGGAGTCCTGCGGCTCGTGACCCATCGCGACGTCTCGGTCGGTGATGTCGATCGCCTGGTCGGCGAACTCCGGCTGGCCCTGGCCGGCCAGTGACCGATCCACCGAGTACCCGAGTCTGATCCAAGTGCCGCTTCGCAGTCCTTTTCCCGGGTCAGGGAAGTCAATTTCCGGGGATGGGGGCGGATCTCTTCTCGGCCCGACCAGATCTTCTCGGAAATAGGGCTGACCAGATCCTCGGATGGTCGCTTGAAGAGGTCTGTCTGCACGGGTCGGAGGAAACCCTCACCCGAACCGAACATGCCCAGCCGGCTCTCTTCGCCCTGGGGTACGCCCTATGGGAGGAAGTGCGAGCCCACCTCCCCGAGTTGCCGGCCGCGGCGGCCGGCCATTCACTTGGGGAGTACACCGCCCTGGCTGCCTCGGGGGCGATCGACTTCGACGATGGGCTGGCGGTGGTGGCCGAACGGGGTCAGGCTATGGCCGACGCCGCCGACCTCGAACCCTCAGGCATGTCGGCGCTATTAGGGGCGAGTCTGGAACAGGCGGAGGAGGTTTCCGCAATCCGCCGCTCCCAGGGGGGCCGGCTCACGGTCGCCAACGTCAACGCCCCGGGTCAAGTGGTCGTGGCCGGCGGCCACGACGATCTCGACTGGCTCGAAGCCGAGGGCAGGGTGCACGGTTTGCGGAAGATCGTCCGATTGAAGGTGGCCGGCGCATTTCACTCGCCGTTCATGGAGCCGGCCGCGAGCCAGGGTCGCCATGGCCCTGTCGGAGGTGCCTTTTCGCTCACAGATGTTCCCGGTCTGGTCGAACGTGACCGCCCTCCCGCTCCCGGAAGGCATGGAACGATCGGCGCTGGCGGACCAGGTGGTGTCTCCGGTGCTCTTCGCTCAAACCCTGGAGGGCATGGCCGGATCCGGCGTGGAGGCCTTCGTGCACGTCGGTCCGGGCGAGGTCACGGCGACCATGGCCAAACGAACGGTCCCCGGCGCCCGCTCCCTCGCCATCTCCGATCTGTCTGGAATCGCGCCTGGCACTCGAGGCGATCGGTACCATCGCCAGTCCACAGCCGGGCCTGTAGCTCGTCATGAGAAACTGGTAGGAGGAGGGCCGATGCCGAACGCGACTATCTCTGGATGGGGTAAGTGCCTGCCTCCGTCGGTCCTGACCAATCACGACCTGGAGCAGCTGGTCGATACTTCCGATGAGTGGATAACCACTCGAACCGGCATCAAGGAGCGGCGTATATCGCACGTCGAGGTCTCCGAGCTGGCCGAAGTGGCGGGTCGGCGCGCTCTGGCGGCCGCCGGGAAGGTGGCAGAGGACCTCGACCTCATCATCGTCGCCACCTGCACAGGGGACTCGATAATTCCTTCCACTGCTTCGATCCTTCAGGCCAGGCTGGAGGCGTGGAACGCTGCCGCGTTCGACCTGAACGCGGCGTGCTCGGGTTTTGTCTATTCCATGGTCGTCGCCGCCAACATGGTCAAGGCCGGGACTCACCGGACCGTGTTGGTGGTTGGCGCGGAAAAGCTCCACTTTCACCTGGATCTGACAGATCGCACGACGGCCGTTCTCTTCGGCGACGCCGCCGGGGCGGTGGTCATGGAAGCGACCGACGATGATGTCGGCATACTTTCCAGCGAGTTGGGAATGGACGGCTCGGCTGCCTCCATCCTTTGCATTCCCCGCGATGGGACCGCCGGCGACCGCGACTATCCCGATCCCAAGGAGAGCAAATTCGAGATGGATGGCCCGGAGCTCTTTCGACGGGCGGTCGTCCGGATGGGGGAGGCTTCGGCTCGTGTGATCGAGGAAGCCGGTTTGACCCTGGACCAAATCGACCTTTTGATCCCCCACCAGGCCAACGTTCGCATCATCGACGCGACCGCCCGGCGCCTCGGCCTGGACTCGGCCAAGGTATTTGTCAACATCGAGTCGTACGGCAACACCTCCGCCGCGACTATTCCCGTCGCCCTTACCGAAGCCCTCGAGCAGGGTCGAATCAAGCCCGGCGACAACGTGGTTTTCACGGCGTTTGGAGCCGGGCTCTCATGGGGTGCGGCCGTTGTCCGGTGGGGTGACCGGGTGGAGCCCATCGGGACCAGCGACGCCGAACTGCCACCGAGCACCCGCTCGACCATGGAGCTGCTCGAACCGAACCTCCAGTTCTATGGCCGCCTTTTCCCGGCTCCGGTCTTGTCGGCGGCGGATGGGGCCGCCTCGGAGCCTCTGGAATCGGTGAGGGAAGCATTGTCGTGAGCGGGGTGGCATTGGTGACGGGGGGCTCCCGGGGTATCGGGCGCGCCATCGCCGTCGAGCTTGGGTCCGACGGCTTGGCGGTCGCTGTCAACTTCGCTTCCCGGGCCGACGCGGCCGAAGAAGTGGTTTCCGAGATCCGGGCGAACGGGGGCAAGGCAGAGGCGTTCCAGGCGGACGTATCGGACTCCGGTCAGGTCGAGGGCCTCTTTGGCCGGGTCGGGGAGGCGTTGGGAGCGGTCAGCGTCCTGGTCAACAACGCCGGGGTCACCCATGACAACCTGGTGCTGCGGATGAGCCCCGACGAGTTCGATCGGGTGATCGCTACCAACCTGCGGTCCGCCTTCCTGTGCACCAAGGCCGCCCTCCGGGGGATGCTGAGGGCCCGCTGGGGGCGGATCATTTCGATCGGTTCGGTGGCGGGAATCGCTGGCAACCCTGGCCAGGCAAACTATGCCGCCTCAAAGGCCGGCCTGATCGGCTTTTCCAAGTCGGTGGCCAAGGAGGTCGGTTCCCGCGGTATCACCGTCAACGTGGTCGCCCCCGGATTCATCACGACCGACATGACCGGTCCGCTGAGTCAGGAGGTCAAGGCCGGTTTGCTCTCGTCGGTGAGCCTGGGACGTTTCGGGGAACCCGTCGAGGTGGCAGCGGCCGTGGGGTTCCTCGCCTCGGGAAAGGCGTCATATCTGACCGGGCAAGTAATCGTGGTTGACGGCGGCATAGCGCTTTAATCGTTCCGTTATCGAAAGGAGAATCAGGACCATGGACCGTGTTGAGATCGAAGCCCGCTTGCGAGAGGTGCTGGTCACAGAACTTGGCCTCGACGCCGACAAGATCAATACCGCCGCCAACTTCGAGCAGGATCTCGATGTGGACTCATTAGGGGTCGTCGAATTGCTCATGGCGATGGAGGACGAATTCGGTGTGAAGATCCCCGACGACGAGGCTGAGCACATCCATACCGTCGGAGAGGCGATCGAGCTCGTTCACACCAAACTCAACGCCTGACGTCCACTAGGGAGAATCAAATGGCCTCAGGCGACAGGTTTTCCTCCGATAGGCGGCGGGTCGTGGTCACCGGAATGGGCGTGATCTCGCCGGTGGGCAACGACGTGGAGTCCTTCTGGAAGTCCATGGCCGAAGGGCGTTCCGGGATTGGGCCTATCACCCGATTCGACGCATCCCCACTGCGCACCCGCATCGCCGGTGAGGTCAAGGGGTACGACCCCGAGGACTATTTCGACCGCAGAGACGTGCGCCGGTTGGACCGGAGCAGCCAGTTTTTCCTCGTTGCCGCCCGTGAGGCAATGTCGCAGGCAGGCATTGCGTACCGAGCCGGACGATGAGGCCGCTCCCAGATCAGGGGTCGTCTTCGGTGGGGGTTTCGGAGGGATGGAGACCTTCATCGATGAGATCCGGACTCTCGATCATCGGGGCCCCGACCGTGTTTCCCCGACTGGGGTGCCCAAGCTGATCGTGAACATGTCGGCAGGACTGGCCTCGATCGAGCACAATTTCCTCGGGCCGGTCACATGCGTGGTCACCGCCTGCGCAGCTTCGGCCAACGCCATCGGCGACGCCGCCGAGATCATTCGCCGGGGGGCGGCCGACGTCATGCTGGCGGGGGGTGCTGAGGCGACCATCACCGACTATGGGATCGCGGCGTTCGCTCAGGCACGCGCCCTGTCCGAGCCGGAACGATGAACCCGAGCGAGCCTGCCGACCGTTTGACGCCGAACGTGACGGATTCGTGATGGGGGAGGGCGCCGGGGCCCTGGTTCTGGAGGAGCGCGACCGTGCCCTGGCCAGAGGAGCGTCAATCCTGGCCGAGGTGATGGGATACGGGATGTCGGCCGACGCCTACCACATCACCCTTCCCCGGCCGGGAGGCACCGGCGCGGCGAGAGCCATCACCGCCGCCATGGCCGACGCAGGGATCAATCCTGCTGACGTCGCCTACATCAACGCGCACGGCACCTCGACCGAAGCCAACGATGCCACCGAGACTGCCGCCATCAAGCTTGCCCTGGGTGAGGATGCTTACCGGGTCCCGGTCTCCTCAACCAAGTCGATGAGCGGTCATGTTCTCGGGGGCGCCGGAGCGATAGAGGCGGTGGCCTCGATCCTGGCCCTGGAGCGGGGCTTGCTCCCCCCAACCATCAACCTCGAGAATCCCGACCCCGAATGCGATCTCGACTACGTGCCCAATCAAGCTCGCGAGTTCTCGGGCGATTACGCCTTGTCGAACTCGTTCGGTTTCGGCGGGCACAACGTGACTTTGGCGTTCGGTGGCTCCGGGGTGGCAAAGCGGTAGGCGAAGCTCAAACGTCCTTCTCGCGGTCCCTTTCACCCCTGTATTCGGCTATCGATCGCCCGGTCAGGGCCAGAACCACGATCAGACCGATCGTGGCACCGACGAAGCACACGATTCCGATCGCAGTCGCCACTCCGGGACACCCACGGCCTCCGGGTGGCTGGTCGGCCCGGCACGAAACCTGGGTGGCGATCCAACCGAGCCAGCCGACCAGCACGCCTACGACCAGTCCCGGGAAGACGATCCAGGGGTTTGGCCGCCTCATCTCTGATCCCGGTCGATCCCGGCAGCCTTTCTCAGATCATTTGAGAGGAGTTCCGGAGGAATCGAGACTCTCGAACCCCGTTCGATCAGAGGACGGATGGCCAGCCGCACCGACTTCGACCAGGCGAGAACGCTTGCGGCCAACATCAGGGCTCCCCATAGCGCCGCCCCGGGCATGTCCAGCGCTGCTCCGGCGCCGAAGAGGGCCGGAGCCCCGAGTCTGACGGCGGCGACTGCTCCCGGCAGCCTCCGCACGTAGAGGACCAGGATGGCCCACGACGCCAGCGCCAGCCATCCGACCGCGACCCCTGACCGGTTGAAGAGGGAGAGGGCGGTGAGCGTGGGTGCAGCTAGCAAGAGTGTGCCCAGGGCGGCCGCCTGGCCTGGCACCGGGGCGACCGGCCCTTCCATTCGAATCCAACCTCCCAGGCGGGGATCGGCGAACAACACGCCGGCAATTGTCATGAGCACGATCGCGACCACCCACGTTGCGTCTATGGATCTCAAGCCTGCAATCGCGGCCATCAAGCCCACGCCAAATATTCCCAGCCAGTATCCAAATCGGCTGTGTTCGATCAGGACCGCGGTGACTGCGACCGCGCACGTCAGCATGAGCCCGGCGCCAAGGACTGCAGCAGTGCTCTCGATCCAGGGGGCAGGTTCGATGACCAATGCCGCCGCCCACCCGAAGGCAGCGAAGAGAAGGGCGATGGACGCCCAGATGTGACGAGATGTCATTAGGACGGAGTATGGCTGGCGTCTGGCGTCTGGCGTCTGGCGGCTGGGTGAGGCGATAGCCTGGCCTCGTGTTCACCGAGCCGATTCTCCATGTGGACATGGACTCGTTCTTCGTCGAGGTCGAACGTCTTCGTGATCCTGGTCTGCGAGGAAGACCGGTGGTGGTGGGCGGACTCAGCAACAGGGGGGTGGTCGCCTCGGCCAGCTACGAGGCCCGCAAGTTTGGAATCCGCTCGGCCATGCCGATGGTCGCGGCCCGCAAGCAGTGCCCGGCGTTGGTGGTAGTACCTACCGACCATTCTCTTTATGAAGAGAGTTCAATCAGGGTCTTCGAGGCGTTTCGAGCGGTGACTCCCAAGGTCGAGGGTCTTTCTCTCGACGAAGCATTTCTTGACGTGAGCGGTCTTCACAGGCATTTTTCCGATCCGATCGAAATCGGTCACGAAATTCGCCGGCGACTACGGGTCCAGGTGGGTCTCCCCGCCTCGGTCGGCATCGCCGCCACCAAGTTTGTTGCGAAGCTGGCATCGGAAGCCGCCAAGCCCGACGGCCTGCGCCACGTTCCCAAGGATCAAACCATCCCGTTCTTGCACCCGCTTCCGGTGAGGGCGCTGTGGGGGGTGGGGGAGGCGACCCACGCCACCCTCGAGTCAATGGGCGTTGAGACAGTCGGCGACCTGGCCCGCTTACCACGGGCCGTGCTCGAGAAGCGGCTCGGCGTCAGCACCGGATCGAACCTGGTGGCGCTGGCCCAGGGCGAAGATCCGCGCCCGGTCATTCCCGACCACGAGACAAAGTCGATATCGGTGTCAGAGACGTACGAGCGGGATTTGGCGTTGTTCGACGAGATCGACACGGAGTTGATCCGGCTCTGTGATCGGCTGGCATATCGAGTGAAACGGGCCGGTCTCGCCGGCCGGACCATCGGGCTCACAGTCCGCTTTTCGGACTTCGTAACGATCACGCGCCATCACACTTTTGCCTCCCCGACCCACAGCGGACGCCAACTCTGGCAGGCGATCAAGGGATTGAAGGAGCTGGTCACCTGGGACCGCCCGATTCGGCTGCTGGGAGTGAGTTTGGCAACGCTGGTCGATCCAACTGGACCCCAACAGCTGTCGGTCGAGGGCGAGCCAAAATGGGACGATCTGGCCGACGCGATCGACGCGGTCAGAGAGAGATTCGGGGCCGAGTCGGTTCGTCCTGCCCGTCTGGTGAATCCCGTCCGAGAATCCTGATACGCCTGTTACGAACCCGCGGTCATTTCGTATACTGAGTGGACAGTGCCCAGTCTCGAAACGGTTCTTGACCAGTCAGGCGAGATTCGGCGCGAGCGCTGTTGCGAGCCATCGTCGGAACCGACGGGGAGAAAAGGTCCATGCCGCTGAGCGATCGTGAACAGAAGATCCTGGCGGAGATCGAGCGCCACTTTTATGAGGAGGATCCCGCGCTCGCTGCGCGGTTCGCAACATCGATCGCAATCCAAGGACGGGGCTGAGGCTTCCGTTGTTGGGGGCCTTATGTGGATTGGTGATGATCGGTGCGACGTTTACGTCTTCAACTTGGCTAGCTCTGATCGGCTTCGCGCTCTTGGTCGTGTCGGCCACTTATGTGGTGCAGGCAGTCAGAGCACACGGCGAGGACGAGACCGATGGTGATGAAGAACAATCACCGCGAAGAAAGAATCCTCGCCGCTTCAAACGCGGCTGATCTCACCGACTACAGTTGCGGCCCCCGTCGGTACGCGCATTCACTAGTTCAGAAAGGCGAGGGGAACCCGACGGAGTTTGTTCGTGAGGAAGGTCGATCAGCTGCCGATCGACCAGGCGTTGCGGGAGAGAGGTTCAGTTGCAGCAAGGTTTCACGGCGGAGCAAGCATGCAAGCTCACCAACTGCACACCACATCAACTTCGGTATTGGGATCGGGTCTCGCTGGTAAGTCCCACCATTCAGGGAACCGGCGGGCGGCCGGGAGTCCGGCGGCTCTATTCATTCCGTGATCTGGTGGCGCTGCGGGTGGTTCGCAGTCTTTTGGACAATGGAATGTCGCTGCAGAGGGTGCGCAGGGCGTGGGATTATCTGAGACGCAACGGCGACATGGATAACCACCTCGGACATCTTCGACTGGTCAGCGATGGGAGCACCATTTTCGGAGTGGCATCGGAGGAGGGACATATCCTCGATGCCCTGCGTGACGGCCAGCTCGCCTTCTTTGCCCGGATCGACGAAATCGCTCGTCAGGTCAAAGAGGACGTAACCCGATTCGAGCTGGATCGGGATCAGTTTCTGACGATGCTTCGGCGGGTCGAGGACGACGTCAACGAAGAGCGTCAGTACGGGATTCGCTGACCGTTCGAAATTGGCGCGACCAGAGCGAACGGGGCTGGACCCATGACAGCCACCATCGCCAGCCCTGATAGCGATGTCTCAGGGCGGATTCTGCCTGCCGGTAGACCTCGAGCCCATCGGTGATCTTCCTTCCCCCGTACACATCCGCCGCCAGTCGTGATGCCAACGGGAGGATCGCTCGATCAACTTTCCTGGCCACCTCGTTGGGAGTCTGCGACCAGCCGATTCGATGACCGAGATCGGTCAATCTGTCGGTCAGTTCTGACCAGCCAGCCGCGACATCGCCTGAACCCAGCCTCTTCATCCTGGTCGCCCTGCGGATGCCTTTGGCTGCCGGCACGATGGCAACGACCCCGGTCAGCAGGACGAGTGCAAAAGCCCATGCTCCCAGCGCGGCTCCCTGCCCCAAGGGTCGGCCGGTGGTCGGGTCTGATCCGGTTTCGAAGAACTCGTCATTGGGGAGCCGCGGAAAGTCGGGGATGGCACCGGCCTCCGGAGTGACCGGTGCCGGAAGATAGATGCTCGGATCGAATCCGAATTGGCCCACTGTGGCGGGGTTGATTCCATCACCACGAGGGGTCGGGTCGAAACGAACCCAACCCTGTCCGGCCATGTACAACTCCACCCAGACATGGCCGTGATTGCCCCGGACGTAGATGTATTCGTCGCCGTTGTTGTCGACGACGTCGCCGGGAGCGAACCCGACGACTAGCCGCGCGGGAATGTTGAGGGTGCGGGCCATCAGCGCCATGGCCGCGGCGAACTGTTCGCAGTAACCGGTCCGGTAGTTCCGGCTCTCGACGTCGGTCAGCCAGGAGACGAGGTCGAGCGAAGCGTGGCCCGAAGAGACGGAGGCGTCATACACGAACCCGCCCGACTGTCGAAAGAAGAACTCCAGAACGGTCGCTCGCTCGAAGGCGGTGCTGGTTTGGGCGGTCACCTGGCGAGCCAGATCCTGGATCTCGGGGGGGAACTCGTCGGGCAGCTCGGTATAGAACTCGCGGACGCTGGCCGGTGGCAGCGGTACCTGGAGGTCGGAGGGCTCGACCGAAAATGCTCCGGCCGCCCGGGCACCTTCGAAAATAGGTGACAGGCTGCCCCCGATGACGCCAACACGGAGAGGTCCATGATGGGTATCTCCGAATGCATCGTGTAAAGCAGCGACTCTTGAGTGCGCCCATCGGAGATGATGGAGCCGTCCTCCCGGACCCGAAAACTCGATGCCAGCAGAGTGTCGTTGGTTGTGAGGCTCCGGGGGGAATAGAGCACCGGCAACACATTCTCACGCAGAGCGGCGATCTGAACCACGCTCTCGACTCGGATGGTTGGGCCTGTATAGGCGAGGTCACTCGTTTCCCAGTCGCCCTCGACCTGGGGCCGCCTCGCCTCCTGCTGGCTGTAGGTCCAAATCTCTCCGTCGTAGATATCGAGGTTGATGAGCTTCCAATAGAGCTCCGAGTTCGGCACGGGGGATTCGCTGACCCGGGCTACGAAGAGAAGTTCGTCGCTTTGCCCCACCAGATCCTGCTGCAGGTCTGCGAAGAGGTTGTAGGAGACCCCGCCGAACAAGCCCCCGCCAAATCCGGTGGCGCTTCGCCAGGCGACCAGACCCGACTCGGGCACGGTGGCGGCGAACACCCTGGCCGATGCCCCGGCCGAGAGCGCTACCAAGCCCAGGGTGAGCAGCGGCAGGAGCCGGCCCCGAGGCGCCACTACCAGTCCGGATCTGATCGAGCGGACCCGGCCAGTCGCTCCCTTCTCCGAGGAAGCAAGCAAACACGCCGCACCACACGCCGCCATCAGGACCGGCCACCACCACTCAGGAGGACGGCGGTCGAGTGTGGCAAGAACCAGGTAGAAGCCAAGGGTTGGGATCGTCATGATCAAAGGTCGCCGCTTGACGGCCCCGTAGGCCGTGAGAGAGCCCAGCAACCAGAAGATGCCGGCGAGCACGGCAACCAATCCGGTTGCGGCCACAACGGGGGCTGCCCCGAACCTGATCAGTTCGAAAGCGATCCCTGTCTGCTCGGCGAGTGCTCCCCGGGTCGCACCGGTGGGGATGACTCCGAAGGTCATCGTCGAACCCGCTGCGATCCGCGCCACGGCCAGACTTCCGCCGACGATGTTGAGGGGAACCATCATCCACGGTCTGGCGCCCGCGGCCAGGCCCACAGCGGTGATGACACAACTGACCGTTGCCGCCGCTACCAAAACCGGGATCCAGCTGCGCGCACCCGGCTCGACCGTCAGCAACCTTCCCATGCGAGCGAGGGTGAGGCCGAATGCCCCTAAGGCCGCTAGCCAGCCGAGGCGGAGAGCCATGTTCTTCCCATCGTTTGGTTCCACGCCGGCGCCCAGTTGGGATTGGCGCCGGTGACCACCGTCTTGGCCCCGAGCCGCTGGAACGCCGGAATCAGCGAACCGGGGGCCGATGAGGCAGCAAGCAAAATCGTCACTCTGTGCTGGGAGGCAAGGTGACGATGAACACTGAGGAGGTCTTCGTCGGGAGCACCCGTGACAAGGACCAGGGCGCCTCCTCTTCCCGATTGACGAAGCCGGCTGGCCACCGCCTTGATGTCGACTGCCGGGACCGTCTGCACCAGTGCCAACGCCTCCATGGCGGCGGTGTAGGCGCTGACATCCAGCAGCTCGCGACCCAGCCACAGATCGGCGGCGAATCCCCCGGCTACCAGATGCTTCACCACCGAGGCAGTTCCTTTGACCGCTTTCTCAAAAGTGTCGACATCGGCGTATGAGCGTTGCCGGACATCGAAGAAGACCAGTGCCCGCGACTGCCACGGATTCTCCATCTGGCGAATCATGAGCTCGTCGAGCTTGGCGGAGCTCGGCCAATGGACCCGCCGCAGGTCGTCGCCGCTTCGATAGCTGCGCAGGGTGAAGAAGTCCTCACCTCCCCGCTGACTCTGCTCGGGCCTGCTCGCCATCTGCGACGGATCGCGGCCGCGGACATATGGATATCCGGCGAGCGACTCTGTGGCGGGATACACGATGAGCTCGTCGACATCTCCGGTTGACGATTCCGAGCTCGCCAGCCCGAGCGGGTCCCCGACCTTTATCCGCGCAGGACCGACCTGATAAACGCCCCGCGGCCGGCAGACGATCCTGTATGAGGCGGCCGCCGGATCGTGGCGATGAAGATGGCCGACTGCGAAGCGGGCGGTACCGAGTCCACCGACTCCATCGGACACGGTCAGGTTGAACACGGGCACACGGCGAAGGTTCGAGATCGACAGCTCGACGGCAGTTCGATCGCCCTCGTGCACCAGGGAAGGGTTGAGTTGGCGCCGGACATCGATGGAGGGGCGGTTCCAGTTGGTCACAGCTACGGCTGCAACCACTGCCACGATCAAAGCGGCTCCCGCTCCCAGCAGCTCGATTTCCCCCAGCGCCGCCCAGGATATGAGAAGCGCGATTCCGGCTCCCAGGACCGAGGCACCCCTCGGGGTGATCATCGACCGGACCGGGCGACGGGCACCTTCAGCCCATCGAGCAGCGCTCCCACCACTTCACTCGCGGTCACCCCTCGCATCTGGGCCTCGGGCCGGAAAGAGAGCCGGTGCTCGAGGACCGGATGGGCCAGATTCTTGACGTCATCGGGTATCACGTATTCGCGCCCCTCGGACGCCGCCCAGGCCCGGGCAGCCCTCTGCAGATAAAGAGCTGATCGAGGGGAGGCGCCCAGGAGGACCTCGGGATGTCGACGGGTCGCCTCGACCACATCGATGATGTAGCCCTTGATGGCCGCGGCTACCTGAACATGACGGGCGACCTCGATCATCCCGATCAGCTCGTCCGCCGACACCACCGGCTCCAGATCGATGAAGGTCGACCTCATGCCGTGGGTCTCGAGCATCTCCAATTCCTTGTCGCGGCTGGGATAACCGACCGCGACTCGCATCATGAATCGATCGAGCTGTGCCTCCGGCAGGGGATAGGTGCCCTCATGCTCGATGGGGTTCTGCGTCGCCACCACCATGAAAGGTGGCGAGAGGGGACGGGTGACCCCGTCAACCGTGACCTGACGCTCCTCCATGGCCTCGAGGAGCGCCGCCTGCGTCTTCGGGCTCGCCCGATTGATCTCGTCTCCCACCACAACGTTGGCGAAGATCGCGCCCGGTTTGAATACGAACTCCGATGCCTGGCGATCCCATATCGAAACGCCGGTGACGTCAGACGGGAGCAGGTCCGGCGTGAACTGGATTCGGTTGAAGTCGCAGTCGATCGATCGAGCCAATGACTTGGCCAGCAAAGTCTTTCCTACACCGGGGACGTCCTCGATCAAGACGTGTCCCTCGGCCACCAGGCAGAGCAATATCTGTTCGATCGGGTGACGCTTCCCCTGGATCACCTTTTCGATGTTCGTAGCGATCGCGCTGAAGCGGTTGGCGAACCAGTCGACGTTGCTGGCGGTGGCGGTGGTCATTCAGCCCCCGGTCCGGAGATGAAAGATCTCGCCCATAAGTCCGCGGGGGCGGAGGAGCGTGCATAATGCCCTCGGTTTTTGGCAGTTCGTGATTTGGCCGATCGAGACTTCATGCCTGTAGCCCTCTGTTCATTTCGAAATGGCCCCTGGTGCGCTGGAAACCATCGGGTAGCCTGCACCATATTCAGGGGTGGATGCAAAGGAGGCTTCGGTGGGCAATCGCCAGGCGTGGCTGACAACTGGGGTTGAGGCTGTCCGCACGGCGTGGGCGCTTCGGTCGCGACGCTGGTGGTCACGTCGACCGCGGCTTCCGTTACCCGATCGAACGTACCTGCAATGGCGTTCTTATACCGCCTACGGCGATCCTAAAGCTGCGCTGGTCGCTGCCGATCTGGCGGCCTTTCTGGTGTGGCGGACCGGGTTCCGGCGATACGTCAAGACACTCCGATGACTGTTACCGGACTTCGTCAACGACTCGAGAACCTCGATGGCGTCGCCAGCATCCATCTCGAACTGGCCGAAACCGGGCTCTCCGGGATCCGTGTGACCTTGATCGATGGTGCGGACGAGGCTCACGTGCTTGAGAAGATCCGCTCGATGCTGGTGACATACGGTTTGCGTTCCCCAGGACGGCTCGAGACCGAAACTCCCGCCAAAGGAGCAGAAGCACCGAAGGGAGATCGCATCGAGACCTTCATTACTCCCGAGGGTGACGGGATGCGGGTCGAGGTTCGGGGCGAAGGCCAGAGCGTTGTCCGCCTGGTCGACGCCACACCATTGGCGGCCGCCGCCGCAGTGGCTGAAGGGAGGGCGATCCTCGAGCGACGGTCGGCCCCAGAGGTTCTATGGATCGGTCTCGACCTGATCGGCGAATGGAAGATCCTCACCGTTCTGATGAAGGAAGAGGGCGGGCCCGCCAAGGTCGGCTCAGCGGTGGTGCTGTCGGGTTGGGCTGAGGCCCTCGACGAGGCGGTCGCCAAGGCCGTCTAACGGCGTTGGCTCCTTGGATTGAGCCACCGAGACCGGGCCCCGGCGAGGCCGCGGTCACCACATCGTCAAAGCCGTCGGTTTTCGCTCAGCTAATCTCGCCGTCGAGCCACATGGTTAGGTCGCTGATCCTCAACGCAACCTATGAGCCACTGTCAGTGGTCCCGTGCCGACGAGCGGTGGTGTTGGTTGCGCGGGGTCGGGCAATCGTGGTCGCCCACCGGGACGAGGTTTGGCACTCGGCCTCATTTTCGATCCAGGTGCCCTCGGTCGTGAAGCTCGCTTCTTACGTCAAAGTTCCTTACGAGAGAGCTATACCCGTCAGCCGGCGGGCGGTGTTCGGACGGGATGGTCATCGTTGTCAGTACTGCGGGGGAGCGGCCGAGAGCCTCGACCACGTGGTTCCGAGATCTCGAGGCGGTGAACACACCTGGGAGAACGTCGTGGCGTGCTGTCGGCGCTGCAACATGCACAAAGGTGACAAGCTCCCCTCCGAGGTCGGGCTCAATCTCTCGCGTCGGCCGGCGGCGCCCCACCGCTACGGCTGGATCTACGCCAGTGCCGGGTACACGATGGACCCGACCTGGCAGCCGTTCCTGCTCAGCGCCTGAGGCGCTGAGCGTGGGGGTGGTGCGTCATGCGTGGTGCGTCCAAAACCCCGTTTCGCATTTTGAGGTTTGAGGGTTGAGGTTCAAGAGCAGCAACGACTGATCTCAAACTCCAACCTGAACTTCGGTTTCCGAACGCACCACCCACACACGCAGAACGCGTAACCCGGTTCCGTTCTGAACGCACCACGCACCACCCATAACGCACCACCTGCCTACTGTCACCTTGTGGCGCGAGGTTGTTGACAAGTGGGGGAAAGTGGGGCATAGTGTGATGGTCTGTGGAGGACAGCAATCGATGAGGGATATGACCGAGTGTTCGTCGGCAAGGCGTTCCACACAATTGATGACAAGGGCCGCCTGGTCCTCCCTTCTTCTTTCCGACGCGTCCTCGAGGGAGACGGGACCCACAAGACATGCGTACTCACACAGAGCACGGACGGGTGCTTGATGCTGTTCCGCCCCCCCGACTTTCAGAGGCGAGCCGACGAGCTCATGGACTCGGCCGGAACCCCGCAGGGCCGGCGGAAGCTCCGAACCTTCACCTCCAGCGCCGACCACCTCGCGCTCGACAAGGCCGGTCGGCTCATCGTCAACGAGGAGCTTCGCCAATTCGCCTCGATCTCACTCGGTGAGGAGGTCGCGATCGTTGGTGTCTACGGCTGGGCGGAGATTTGGAACCGCGATGCCTATCTCGCCAGCGAAGCCAAAGGTGACCGCGAGTTCCTCGACGTCGAGGAAGAAGGAGAGGTCGCTCCCGCCTAGTCCTGGATCATCGCCAGCCCCCCGGTTACCAAACGGAAGGCCCCTGACTCCGCCCGCTTCCTTTGGTGCCAGCGCCCGGGGGGCTGGCCATGACCCAGGACCGGGAGTACCACCGGCCAGTGATGGCCGACGAAACGGTGGAACTGCTCGGACCGGTTCCGCCGGGAGTGGTGATAGATGCCACTTTCGGGGGAGGGGGTCATTCGAAGAGGTTGTTGGAGGTACTCAGCTCCGACCACCGGGTGTTCGGCATCGACCGTGACCCGGAGGCGGTGGCTCGAGCCTCACTTGAGGGAGGTCGGTTGCAAGTGGTCCGCGGAAATTTCGCCAACCTGGCGAAGATCCTGGAAGACGCGAAGGTGATAGCTCCGGTAGGGGTCCTCTTCGACTTCGGTGTTTCGAGCCATCATCTCGATGACCCGGCCCGCGGCTTCTCCTATCGGCACGGGGGACCTCTCGACATGAGAATGGATCCCGATCAGGACCTGACGGCTTCCGACCTCGTCAACGGGCTTGCGCCTTCCGAGCTCAGCAGCCTCATCAGCGAGTTCGGCGAAGAGCCGATGGCTTCACGGATTACCGCCGCCATCGTCAAGGCCCGCCCGATCGTCGACACCGCCCGGCTGGCCGAAGTGATCGCCTCGGCCGTCCCGCCATCTCGCACCCGGGAAACCGGACGACGTCGGCTGCATCCCGCCCGCCGCACTTTTCAGGCCCTCCGAATCGCAGTCAACTCGGAACTCGAGGCTGTGGAGCGAGGGATCGATCAGGCTCTGGAACTGCTTGCCCCGCAGGGCCGGGTAGTGGCGATCTCATACCACTCGCTCGAAGATCGAATCGTCAAGAAACGCTTCGCCACCGCCGTTTCCGGCTGTATCTGTCCCCCTGATCTGCCTATCTGTGGCTGCGGCGCCTCACCGAAGTACCGCAACCTGACCCGGGGTGCCATCAAGCCCTCGCAGGCCGAGGCCGTGGCCAATCCGCGGGCCCGCTCGGCACGTCTTCGGGGACTTGTCCGGGTGGCCGCGTGACCGCCCGGGCCCTCCGCAACCCCCAACCCACCCACGGTCTCCGAGTCGTCACCGGCCAGCGCAAGAAGACCCAGCCGATCGCTCCATGGCTGATTTTCTCGTTGGTTGCGGTCGTGGCATTTCTGGGGATGGTCTTGACGAGAACGTCGCTCGACCGGATCGCTATCGAACTCTCGACAGTGGAGCGACAGTTGGCCGAGGCGAAGGGGCTCAATCAGCGGCTTCGTCTCGAGATCGCCCAGCTCGAGAGCCCGGCTCGAGTAGCCCCCGCCGCACAGGAGCTGGGGATGGTCTATCCGCAGTCGAGCAACCGCCTCGTAGTCGAGGGAGTGATTCCCGAAACTGTGGCGGACCCCCGGTGGGCGGAGATGAACCGCTTTGCCGCTCCAGTGAATGACAGCGCGACCTCCACCCTCTCATCGATCGATGAAACCTCGGCCGTGAGAACCGATCCATGACCTGCTGTCGCGTCTGGGCCAAATCGTCGCGGTACGAATCGCCGCGAGCTACTTCTCTGCTCGTCGGTATCAACCGCCGGCGTTCGGGCTGAAATGGCCGCCCGCCGCGCGGGTCGGCGTCTGACCACGGCTCATCTCCGATTAGGTCTTCTTGGTGTCGGTCTGGCTTTCGCCTGGCTGGGGATGGGTCTGCGTCTCTATCAAGTTCAAGTGGTCCAGGCTCCGGAGCTAGCCGAGGAAGGGACCGAGCAGCGGCAGACCGAGAGACAACTCCTACCCCAGAGAGGAAACATCTTCGATCGCACCGGAGATCCGCTGGCTATGACCGTCGAGGCGGTGAGCATCTATGCCCATCCCCAGGAACTCGAAGAGCCGGTCTTCGTCGCCCAGCAGATAGGCGGCCTGCTCGGACGCGACCCGCAGGAACTGCTGGCTGAACTTCAATCGGGGGCAGGTTTCGTCTATCTCAAACGACAGGTCGAACTCGACCTCGCCGAGCAGGTGATGTCGGCGGGGATTCAAGGAATCTATTCCCACGACGAGGCCAAGCGGGTCTACCCGACCGGGACGATCGCGAGCCACGTAATCGGTTTTGTCAACGTGGACGGAGTCGGGCTGGAGGGCATCGAGTATGAGTTTGAGGATCAGCTGCGAGGGGTTCCGGGAGTTGTGTCCTTTGAGCAGGCCCCGAGCGGAGTCCCTATTCCGTGGGCTCCGTCCCAATCGACGCCAGCCATACCGGGCGACGACCTGATCACCACGATCGATTTGCCGATCCAATACACCGCCGAACAGGCCTGTGAAGAGACACTGGTGGTGACGAGCGCAACAGGTTGCTGGATCGTCGCCATCGAGGTTGAGACCGGAGCCGTCTTGGCCATCGCCGGGGCTCCTCACTTCGATCCTTTGTCACGCCAGAACTCTGATGGTTCGCCGTTTGCCAACTTCGCGGTCCGCGGCATGTACGAGCCCGGCTCGACCCAAAAGTTGATAACGGTGGCCGCCGCCATCGAAGAAGGCGTGGTCGGCCCGGACACCGTCATCGGCGCGGTCACAGACCAGATCGAACTGAGGCCCGGCGCCTGCAAGTCCTCAACCGACGAGGTGTTTGGCTGCTACTCGGACTTCACCCAACACGAGACCCGCGACATGGCCGTCATCGACGTGTTCCGCGAGTCATCGAACGTCGGCACCATCCGCATCGCCCAGATGATGACGCGAGATCAGATCGCCAGCTATCTCGAGCTCTTCGGGCTGGGAGGACCCACCGGTCTCGACTACCCCGGCGAGGCGGCTGGCCTCATCAACCTCGATCCATCGTGTCAGACGTGCCCGTTGTCGGCCGCCATCGGTTACGGGGTGGCGGTCACCCCACTGCAAATGGCCGCTGCCTACGGCGCCATCGGGAACGACGGTGTTTGGATTCAACCCCACCTCCTGGATTCGAGCCATGGACTCGATGGGCGCAACGCCGAGTACGAGACAGCCAGCCATCAGGTCGTCAGTGAACGTACTGCCTACCTGATGCGACAGCTCCTTTCCCAGGTGGTCGAGGCCGGGACCGGAATCAGCGCGCAGATCCCTGGCTACGAGGTGGGAGGCAAGACCGGCACGGCCGACAAACTCGGCGACGACGGCCGCTACACGGAGATAACGATGGCGAGTTTCGTCGGTCTGGCTCCGATCGACGATCCCAAGATCGTCGTGGCAGTGGTCGTCGACGGTCCTGCTTTCGAGTTTCGAACCGGGGGCCTGGCCGCCACCCCCGCATTTGCCCAGGTGATGGAGCAGGCGCTTCACCGTCTTGGAGTGACCCCTGATGCCAGCGCCGGGTAGCAAAATGGGTGTTCTCGCAGACCTCGTGGATGGGCGTTTGACCGGGGATCCCGAAACTGTCGTTGCGGACGTGACCCACGACAGTCGTCGGGTGCAGCCTGGTTTCCTCTACGTCGCCATCAAGGGACTGCTCCAAGACGGGCATGAATTCGTTCACGAGGCGATCGAGAACCACGCAGCCGGCCTGTGCGTTTCCACATTGGTTTCTCTATCAGACGTCGTGGCCAGGGTGCCCCTCATCAAAGTCGCCGACACGCGGTCGGCGATGCCGATCATGGCCGCCGCTGTGCAGGGCAATCCGTCCCTGGAAGTGGAACTGATCGGGGTAACCGGGACCAACGGCAAAACCACCGTTGCCTACATGGTCGAATCGATAGCCTCCGCGGCCGGACGATCCTGTGGATTGATCGGGACGATCGTCACCCGCCTCGGCCAGCAGGAGATCGCCAATCCGCGCACCACTCCTGAGGCTCCCGATTTCCAACGGCTGCTTCGCACCATGGTCGATGGCCAGGCGGACCTCATCGTTTGTGAGGTTTCGAGCCACGCCCTGGCGCTGGGCCGGGTGGATGCGACCCGGTTTCGGATCGGTGCGTTCACCAACCTGTCCCAGGACCACCTCGATTTTCACGCCGGGATGAACAACTATTTCGAGGCTAAAGCACTTCTGCTCGAACGTGCCGAGCAAAGGGTGATTTGGATCGACGATCCCTATGGTGCGGTGCTCGCCGGTAGGTATCCCGATTCCCTCATGGTTGGCTGGGACGCGTTCGTCGGAGCCTCGTCGATCGAGTCGAGTGCGGGCGGGAGTCGTTTCCGATTGCGAATTGGAGGCGATCAGATGGAGGTCCGGCTTCGCCTTCCGGGTCGGTTCAACGTCGCCAACGCCGCGGTTGCGGCCGGCATCGGTCATGTCTCCGGGTTTTCGCTTCCAGAAATCGTCAAGGGATTGGAGGGGCTGGCCACGGTTCCCGGGCGGTTCGAGGTTGTTTCGGGAAGCCATCCGGTGACGGTGGTGGTGGATTACGCCCACACTCCCGACGGCGTCGCGCACCGTGATCGAGACATCGCGGACGTTGACCAGGGGCCGCGTGATTGCCGTGGTCGGGGCGGGCGGCGACAGAGATCGCAGCAAGCGACCTCAGATGGGACAGGCGGCGTCGGCTGCCGACCTCGTTGTTGTTACCTCCGACAACCCGCGTAGCGAGGATCCGGCCGAGATTGTCGACCAGGTCGCCGCCGGGGTCGACAACCCCGCCACGATCAAGGTGATCGATCGTCGCGAAGCCATCAGGGCCGCTCTCGCGGCAGCTTCTCCCGGCGACATCGTGCTGATCCTCGGCAAGGGGCACGAGACCGGACAGGAGATCGCCGGCCGCGTCCATCCGTTTGACGACCGCTTAGTGGCCTCGGAGGCACTGGCGGCGATCGGGCAAGAACCGCGATTCGGGGAAGACCGCGGATGATCCGCCTTCTCATCGCCGCTGCCACCGGACTCATGGTCTCCATCTTTGGGACGCCCATTGCCATCAAGTACCTGCGCAATCGCTCGATCGGTCAGTTCATCCAGGCGGAGATAACCGGTCACACGCACAAGCAGGGAACTCCCACGATGGGCGGGGTGGTCTTTGTGGTGGCGGCGGTCGTCGGTTATCTCCTGGCCCACATCAGGATCTGGACCCCGTCCTCCGGCTTCGGAATCGAAGTGATTCCCTTCGGTTCGGGAGGATTGCTGGCATTGCTGGCGCTGATCGGCATGGCAGTGGTCGGCTTTCTCGACGACTACATCAAGTTTGTTCGCAAGCGCAGCCAGGGCCTCAACAAGCGCGCCAAGTTCGGATTGCAGCTCTTGATCGCGGCCGCGTTTCGCGTGGGTGGCGTTTTCGGACGGAACCAATGTCGGCATCAGCACCGAGCTCTCGTTCGTGCGGCCACTGGGCATCAACCTCGGGGTCTTCTTCGTTCTCTGGGCCCTGTTCCTCCTGACGGGCGCAGCCAACGGTGTCAATCTGGCCGACGGGATGGACGGGTTGGCGGCCGGCAGCGCCGCCCTCGTGACGGGGGCCTACACCGTGATTTCCTTCTGGCAGTTCCGCAATCCGAGTGTCTATCAGTCACTCGATCCCCTCGAGCTGGCAACGGTCGCCGCCGCCCTGTTCGGGGCCCTTCTCGGATTCCTCTGGTGGAACGCCCCACCCGCCCAGATCTTCATGGGAGACGTCGGGTCCCAGGCGATCGGTGGTCTGCTGGCTGCCTTGGCGCTGCTGACCAACACCCACCTCCTGTTCGCGATCCTGGGGGCTGTCTACGTCGCCGAAACCCTCTCCGTCATGATCCAGGTGGCCAGCTTCAAGTCGGTAGGGCGGCGGGTGTTCCGAATGACACCGATCCACTTCCACTTCGACCTGGGCGGCTGGCCGGAGACCACCGTTGTCATCCGTTTCTGGATCCTCACCGGGTTTGCCGTCGCTTTGGGGCTTGGCTTTTTCTACGCAGACTTCCTGGCCGTCGAGGGAGTGCTGTGATGAGGATGCTGGTATTGGGTGCTGCGGTTTCAGGGGCGGCGGCAGCACGGCTCGGCAAGCGATTGGGATATTCGGTGACCGTCTACGACCAGCGTGCCGGATGCGGGTACCGCCCTCGTTGGGGAGGGCATCGGCGTGGTGACGGGCCGCTGGGATCCGGATCTACTAATTGGCATCGGCCTGGTCGTGACCAGCCCGGGGGTGCCTTTGCGGGCCGCCGCGATCACCGACTCGATGGAGGCCGGCATACCTGTCTGGAGCGAGATCGAATTCGGTTGGCGGCATCTAGCCGACCCGATACCGCGCTCCAACCTGGTCGCGATCACAGGCACCAACGGTAAGACGACAACCACCGAAGCAGTTGCGGCCATGCTGTCCGCCTCAGGGATCGCGGCGGCGGCCGTCGGAAACATAGGTACCCCGTTGTCAGCCGTGACCGACGACGGCCTACCAGGCCCTCGCCGTTGAGGTGTCGAGTTTTCAACTCGAACTGACCGAGGCGTTTCATCCACCAACCGCGGTGCTTCTCAACATTGCCCCAGACCATCTCGATTGGCATCCCAGCTACCCGGCATACGTCGCCGCCAAGGCCAAGATCTTCGCCAACCAGGAACCGGGCGATCTTCTGGTCTACGACGCCGACGATCCCGGGGTAGCACCGGTGGCAGCCAGAGCGCCAGGGCGCCGGCACCCGGTCTCGGGAAGGAAGCGGCCTGTCGGCGGCAGCGGTCCCGCCGCCGGGTCCCTCCACCTCCCCGGGGTCAGTGTGCCGCTCGACAGCATGTGGGCCCGTGACCCGGCCCTGCTGGTCGATCTGACCGCCGCCGCGGTGGCTGCCATCGACCGGGGGGCCCGGCCGGAAGCAGTGGCAGACGTCAGCCGCCGTTTCCGGCCCGGCTCCCATCGTCGCGAATTCGTCGCCGAGTCCGCCGGTGTGGTCTTCATCAATGACTCGAAAGCAACCAATCCTCATGCCGCCCTGGCCGCCATCGAATCGTTCTCGTCGGTTGTCCTCATCGCCGGGGGCCTGGCCAAGGGCCTGGATGTCACGCCGCTGGCGACTGCACCCAACGTCCGGTTCGTGGTCGCCTTGGGTTCGTCCGCTGAGACGCTGGTCGCCGCAGCTGGTCCGGGCCGCTCCGCGGTGGCCGCGACGATGGATGAGGCGGTCGCACTCGCAACCAGGTTCGCTCACCCGGGCGACACGGTGCTGCTGGCGCCCGGATGCGCCAGCTTCGACATGTTCGACGACTACGCAGCCCGGGGGGAATGCATTCGTGGCGGCGGTCCGCGGGTTGATCAACGACGACAGAACGGTGGGAGGGGCGGCATGACCGGAAATGTGACGTCGATCGCGAAGGTACGGGCCGCGGCCCGCCGGCGCACTGATAGCGCCCGGGCCAATACCAGGGTCGCGTCGATCCTGCTCGTCACGGTTGCAGTCCTGCTGGTCATGGGTCTGGGGGAGATCCTCTCGGCATCATCCATCCGGGGGATAGCCGATGCCGAAGATCGCTTCTTCTACTTCAAACGCCAGCTCATCGGTCTCGTCGTCGGGGTGATTGCGATGATCGTGATCGCCCGCATTCCCTACCGGGCATATCTGAAACTGGCGATGCCTTTCTACTTTGGCTGTCTCGGCCTCCTGGCGGCAGTCTGGTTTGCCGGTCTGGCTCGCAACGGCTCGCGTCGTTGGCTCGATCTGGGCTTCGTCACCTTCCAACCCTCCGAACTGTCCAAGCTCGCGGTGATCATCGCCCTGGCCGCATCGCTCGAACGGAAGGGAAAGCTGGTCAATGAGGCGGGGCATTTCGCCGGACCGCTGTTCCTGACGGTCGGACTCACGTGCGGTTTCATACTTCTGCAACCCGACCTGGGAACCGCCCTGGTGGTGGCGGCGGCCGCCTTAGCCGTGGTCCTGGTGTCCCGGGCGCCGTTCAAATTTGTCATCGGGGTATGTGCCCTGGCGGTAGTCGCGGGACTGGTGCTCTCGGTCACCGAGGGATATCGGATGGATCGGATCGATTCCTTCCTCGACCCATGGGCCGACCCGGCCGGAAATGGCTACCAGGTGATTCAGGGTTATTACGCCCTGGGGACCGGTGGCCTGTTTGGAGTGGGTCTGGGTGCCAGTCGGGCGAGGTGGTCCTATCTTCCCAATGCTCACACCGACTTCATCTTCGCCATCATCGGGGAGGAGACCGGGTTGGTGGGGGCGATGATGGTGGTGGTCCTATGCCTGGTGATTGCGCTGGTGGGTTGGTCGATCGCCTCGAGGGCCCCCGACCGCTTCGGCCGAATGGTCGCCGCGGGAGTAACCGGATGGCTGTCTTTCCAGGCCCTGACCAACATCGGTGGGGTACTCGGAGTCCTTCCGATCACCGGGATCGTCCTGCCCTTCGTCAGCTTCGGGTCCACCGCACTGATCTCATGTCTGGCCGGGGTCGGCGTACTCGTCAACATCGCTCAGCATGGGACCGAGCAGGGGAATGCCACGAGTGAGCGTTAGGACGTCGCCGAAGCATTCTTTGGCCGGTGGCATGTAGCGCCTGGCGTCTCTCGTTCTTGCTTTCCATGCGCACTCGCATTCCTCGTTCCGTCGCCGTCCTCGTTGGGGCTGGCGTCTGGCGTCTGGCGTCTGGCGTCTGGCCGGCCCCGAGCGCTGGCCGCACCACGCGCTCTCCGGGCACTCGTGACTTACGCGATTGCCGCGGCCGGAACCGGGGGCCATGTGTTTCCCGGCCTGGCGGTGGGGGAGGCCTTGGTTGCCTCGGGGGTATCGATTGACGATGTCCTCTTCGTCGGTGGTTCGCGCCTCGAATCGCGGATTTATCCCCAGGCGGGTTTTCCTTTCCTCGAGGTCGAGATCGTGGGACTGCAACGCCGGTTGACTTCCGCCAACCTCAGGATTCCTGCCCTGGTCGTCGCCGCGGCCCGCCGGATCTCCGCCCAATTCGCTTCCCGGGAGGTAGCGGTGCTGCTCGGCATGGGCGGGTACGTTTCGGTTCCGGCTGGATTCGCCGCCCGCCGGAGCCGGGCCACGGTCATGCGTTCACGAGCAAAATGCCGAGGCCGGGCTTGCCAACCGCATCATGTCGAGATGGGCCCGGCGCACCTTCGGCTCTTTCCCGAAGACGTCGCGGTCTTCCCGCGGCCGAATGGGTCGGCAATCCGATACGTCGAAACCTCGCCAGTTTTGACCGGGACACCCTGCGGGCGGAGGCGCTGGCGCACTACGGACTCGATTTCGACAAGCCCGTGGTGGGAGTATTCGGCGGCAGTCTCGGAGCCAGCGCTCTCAATCGTGCGGCCGACTCACTCGCAAGGATCTCGGAGGCAGCAAGATTCTCGATCCTCCACCTGGCCGGATCCGAGCACCTCGCTGCGGTGACGTCGGCTGCGGCCTCGTTCCCGGGATGGCACACCGTGGGGTTCGAGGATCGGATGGATCTTTTCTATGCGGCATCTGACCTGATCATTTCCCGGGCCGGAGGGGCGGTGGCCGAACTGACCGCCACTGCCACTCCGGCGATACTGGTTCCGGGCGAGTTCGGATCGGGAGCGCATCAAGCCGCCAACGCCGCGGCGCTGGCCTCGGTGGGGGCCGCGGTGGTGGTGGCGGAAGCCGACCTCGGCACAGTCTCCTCACTCGTAACCTCGCTGATCTCACGACCCGACCAGTTGCGGGAGATGGCCCGGGCATGCTCGAGGCTGTCGCGGCCCGACGCCGCCGAAGTCGTGGCGACCGCCCTCCGGGAGGCGCATGGCTGATTCCAGTCCTTTGCCCGGCGTGAAGTCGGTTCATCTGGTTGGTGTGGGAGGCGCCGGGATGAGCGCGCTGGCCAAGCTGTTGGTTCAGTCCGGCATCGCTGTCAGCGGTTCCGACCTCCGCGACGGCCTCGAGCTCAAAGCCCTGGCCGACCTCGGGGTGGACACCTGGGCGGGCCACAAGCCGGAACGAATCGGTGATGTCGATCTCGTGGTGGCATCGTCTGCAATTCCGGACAGCGATCCAGAGTTGGAAGACGGCCCGGGCTCGGCAATTGTTGGTGTGGAAACGACCCGATCTGTTGGACGGCATCACCTCGTTCGTCCCGACGATCGGGCCAACCGGCACCCATGGGAAAACCACGACCACGGCGATGCTGGTCCTGGCGGCCCGGGCTGTCGGTCTCGACCCTTCTTTCGTGGTGGGAGGAGAACTGGTCGACCTCGGCACCAACGCCCACCGCGGTGAGGATCCTCTTCTCATCCTCGAGGTCGATGAAGCGTTCGGAACCTTCGAGAGGGTCCATCTCGATGGTCTGGTGGTTACCAGTGTCGAGCCCGAGCATCTCGACTACTTCGAGACCGCCGCGAGCCATGGAAGCCACTTACGCCAGGGTGGCCGCAGGGGTCAACGGGCCGGTCCTCTTCTGTGTCGACGACCCCGGCTCGAAGAGAGTGATGACGGCCTCCTCTAAGGGGCGCGCCAGGGTGGTCGGCTACGGCTTCGGCCCCGAGGCGTCCTGGCGTGTTCAGGACCTGGTGCTGGAGCCCGGGTCGGTTTGGTTTGAGTTGGCCGGCCCCGGCACGCGGCTGACGGTGAACATCCCGCGACCCGGCCGGCACATTGCGTCGAATGCAGCCGGGGCCCTCGCCCTGCTGGCGGAGATGGGTCACGACCCCCAAAAAGCGGCGGCGGGCCTCCGCGACTTCCACGGGGTGCGGCGCCGTTTCGAACATCGAGGGACTGTCGCCGGCGTCACCATGATCGACGACTACGCGCATCATCCCACCGAGGTCGAGACGATGGTGAAGGTGGCCTTGGCCGCCGGCCACGAAGGGTGGTGGCGGTGTTTCAACCCCATCTCTACACCCGGACCGAACTCCTCTTTCGCGAGTTTGGTCTGGCTCTCGCAACCGCCGACCGTGTTGTGGTCACCGACGTCTATGCCGCCCGGGAAGCCCCGATTCCCGGGGTGACCGGCGAGATGATCGCCAATGCCGTGCCCGGCAAGGCGGGCGAGGTCTTTTATGCCCCGCATCGGGCCGATCTGGCTGCCCTGCTGGCCGAGTTGGTAGCACCGGGCGATCTGGTCCTCACGATGGGAGCCGGGGACATAACCCTGGTCCCAACAGAGCTGGCGGCGTTGCTGGAAGCAACCCAGGAATGAAGAACGTCGTGCGTCATGCGTGTTGCGTGGTGCGTCAGATCAGGAACGCGGTGCCTGGTGAGTTATGCGTGGTGCGTTCGAAGTCGAAGAATCACCGAAGGGATGAGAGTCACTGCCCGGGCCCCAAATTTGGCCCATCACGATCACTCTGGAGCAAATCTGGCCGAGGACGAACACCTTCCGTACGCCAGGCGCCAGATTTACCAGGAACTGTTCGCCGAGCGCCAAATTTGCGCGATCGACCTGGGGCACACAAGTGCTCCCTCTCCTTCGGTGATTCTTCTCGAAGGACCAACACCGAACGGCACCTTTCTGCGATTTGGCGTCTGGGATCTGGCGTCCGGCGTCCCGCCGGGTTCAAACGCACCACGCAGCACGCACAACCCTCAACAGTCCTGGCTCAGCGATGAGCTGGGCCTCGCTCATCGACTCCGGTCTGGTCCGCACGAACGTAGCGCTTGACCGCATAACGACCTACAAGCTCGGCGGACCGGCCGAGATGTTCGCCGAGGTCGATCGCATGGCGGATCTCGATCTGATCGCCGAAGCGCTTGGCCGCCGATCCGCGGCCGGTCCTGGCCCTCGGCCGGGGAAGCAATCTGGTCATCTCCGACCAAGGGATCGCCGGACTGGTGATCCGACTTGGGCCAGTCATTCTCTCGCATCGAGGTCGCCGAGCACGTTCACGCCGGTGGGGGTGCCGGAATGCCTCAGGTGGCCCGGGCCGCTGCCAAAGCTGGGCGACTCGGTCTCGAGTTCCTGGTGGGCATCCCGGGAACCGTAGGCGGGGGAGTCCGGCAGAACGCAGGGTGCTTCGGGCAGGAAATCGTCGACGTGATCGCCGAGCGCGGCGGTCTATGACCTGACCCAGGGGCGGCCTCGCAGCGTTGATGCCACCGGACTCGATCTGTCCTATCGGCATTCGGCGGTCAGCTCTCTCGAACTCGTCATCGGCGCAACGTTTCGAGCCGCAACGGGCGATCCGGCCGTCGGTGAAGAGCAGATGAGGGTCATAACGAGGTGGCGCCGGGACCACCAGCCCGGAGGAACCCTCAACGCCGGTTCGGTCTTCAAGAACCCCGAAGGTGATTCCGCCGGGCGAATAATCGACGCGGTCGGTTTGAAAGGACTCACGGTGGGAGGGGCTGCCGTCTCCGAGAGGCACGCCAACTTCTTCGTGGCAATGCCAGGGGCGAAGGCGATCGATGTTTACCGTTTGGTCCGCGAGGTCGCCGCCAGGGTCGAAAAGGCAACCGGCATCGTCCTAGAAACCGAAATCCAGTTCGCGGGTGCCTTCGAGAATGACTGACGTGATGGACACCAAATGCGGGCGGCCATGCCAACTAGAGGGGGAACCGTCGAAGTCGATGGCCGGATGGCCGCTCGGCGTCGTCAGGTGGCCGAAGGTCAGGCTCGCTCATCATTGAGTCGGTTGATCTGGGCCCTGGCTCTGGCCCTGGCGGTCGCATTGACGGTGTGGCTCTTCCGGTCCCCGATCCTGGCGGTGAGTTCGATCACGGTGATCGGGTTCGACCCGGCCCAGGTCGAACCGATCCTCGCTGCTAACGGGGTGGTAGCGGGGCGTCCGATGGCGACCGTTCGAACCGGCGCGGTGGAGGAGGCGCTGCTGGTCGACCCCAGGATCAAGAGTGCCTCGGTCGGACTCGACTGGCCCCAGGGGGTGGTGGTCGAGATCGAACCGCGCCGCGCAGTCGCCTGGGCCAACCTGGGTGGTCATTGGGGTCAGGTCGCCGTGGATGCGGTGGTGATGGCGACTTCACCCGAACCCTCGGCCGGGCTGCCGATCCTCGAAGTGCCCTGGGACGGATCCAACCCAAGTCCCCAAGCTCTGGGCGGGCTCCAGTTCCTGGCGGCTTTGGATGTCCTGGTGGCGCAACGGATTGTCGTGATCACCCGCGGCGAAGAACTCTGGGCGATGCTCCCCGAAGCGGCGATCCGTCTGGGGCGTCCGATCGACATGGATGCCAAAGCGGTGGCGTTGCAGGCGGTCCTGGCCCGGGGGGTCGAGATCGGATCGGTCATCAACCTTCTGGCGCCCGCCCGGCCGGCGGTCATGACGCCCGGGGCTGCCGCCGAAATCGCCACGGGTGCCACGACCACCACCGCCGCCGCGAGCGGCCCCTGACGGGTTCGAAAGTCTCAACCTCAGCTTGATACTTAGTCGTTAGGTTGTTTACAGCGCTTGCATCGCACGCTTAACCTCTAGTTCACCTTGCGAGTCGTCCCTGTATCGGAGTAAACATGAATGCGCGTAGTGCCGCCCAGCCAGCCGGCTATTTGGCCGTTATAAAAGTCGTCGGTGTCGGCGGAGGCGGCGTCAATGCCGTCAACCGGATGATCGAGGCCGGGGTCCGGGGTGTGGAGTTCATCGCTCTCAACACCGATGCCCAGGCCCTCCTCATGTCGGATGCCGACGTCAAGCTCGACATCGGTCGGGAGGTCACTCGCGGTCTCGGGGCCGGGGCCAACCCCGAAGTCGGCCGGACCGCGGCCGACGCCCACCGGGCCGAACTGGAAGACGTCCTCAAGGGCGCCGACATGGTCTTCATCACGGCCGGCGAAGGTGGCGGCACCGGGACCGGCGGGGCCCCGGTCGTGGCCGAGGTCGCCCGGAGCCTGGGCGCTCTCACCGTCGGAGTCGTGACCCGGCCTTTCGGTTTCGAGGGCCGCCGGCGGGCCGTTCATGCCGAACAGGGGATTCAATCACTGCGGGAGGCCGTCGACACGCTGATCGTCATACCCAACGATCGACTGCTCGACGTCGGAGACCCCAAGGCTCCCATGACCGAGACCTTCCGCCTGGCCGACGATGTCTTGATGAACGGGGTGAAAGGCATCACCGACCTGATCACCACCCCCGGACTCATCAACGTCGACTTTGCAGACGTCAAGACCGTGATGTCCGATGCCGGTACTGCCGTAATGGGCATCGGCCGCGGCAACGGTGACGAACGGGCAGCCCAGGCCGCTCAGCGGGCTATCTCATCTCCACTTCTCGAGACCTCGATGGAAGGGGCACGAGGCGTGCTGCTCTCCGTCGCCGGTCCGTCGTCGATGACCCTGCACGAGGCGACCAAGGCGGCCCAGACCGTGGCGGCCCATGCCGACGAGGACGCCGAGATCATCTTCGGGGCGATCATCGACGACAACCTCGGCGAAGAGATGAGGGTGACGGTCATTGCCGCCGGCTTCGATCGCAAGCGCGCCGCGCCAGGGGTCCGGGGTGGGTAGCCGCGGCGCCGACGTCGATATTCCTTCGTTCGTCCAGGGATGATCCAACCCCCGGTCCCGACTTTGTCGGGGGGCGGGGTGGCCTTTAGCGAGGCTTCCGACGGCGATATCCGGGGCGAGGATGTCGCCCGGACCAAACTGGCCACGCGGCTCGGAATCAGTGATAGCTGGGCGACCCTGACTCAGGTTCATGGTTCGACGGTGCTCGAAGTGGATCATCCCGGCGACCAGGGTCAGGCCGACGCGATGTTCACCACCAGATCCGGGCTCCCTCTGGCGATCTTCACCGCCGATTGTGCGGGGGTCGTGGTCCATGCCCCGGGGGCGGTAGGTGTGGCCCACGCCGGATGGCGGGGGGCCGCCAGCGGGGTTGTGTCGGCATTGGTCACGGCGATGCGCCGGGCCGGATTCGATCCGAACCGGGCGGCGATCGGTCCGGTTCTGGGGCCCTGTTGCCTCGAGGTCGGGCCCGAGGTGAGCCGCCGGTTCGAAGGATTCACGGCAACGACCTCATGGGGTACTGCATCCATCGACCTCGAACGCGCGATCGGGGCCCAGCTCGATGGCCTGGAGATCTGGGCCGCTGACCGATGCACATTGCACGAGGAGGGCTCGTTCTCGCACCGGCGTGATGGGACGGCGGCCCGGATGGCTGCGATCGGCTGGTTGTAATGCCCGGCGGGTTGTTGATGCAGGTTTGCGAATCTCGTGACTGCGTCCGTCGGCGGTTGATCGATCGGTTCTCGTGAGCCTCGAACTCGTTCGTCAGCGGATCCTCGCCGCCGGAACCCGGGCCGGCCGAGCCGACGACGAGGTGACCCTGGTCATCGTCAGCAAAGGCCAGTCGATCGAGAGCATCCGTTCCCTGTACGACCGGGGTGAGCGGGACTTCGGGGAGAATCGGGCTCAGGAGCTCGCGGCCAAAGTCGACCATCTCCCGAAGGACATCCGCTGGCACTTCGTCGGTCCGTTGCAATCCAACAAAGTGCGGATCGTGCGGCCGATAGCTGGCCTGCTTCATTCACTGGATCGGGCGGAGCTGGGTCCGGCCTGGATAAAGGGCCCGGGGCTGGCCCCGCCCGCGCTGCTCCAGGTCAACATCGGCCGAGAGCCCCAGAAGCACGGCGTCGACCCCGACGCCGCGGTCGGGGTATTCGATGATCTCGTCGCTTTGGGCGTCGATCTCATCGGGCTCATGGCGATTCCCCCCATGGGCGTCGACGCCGAGGCAACCCGGCCCAACTTCGCCGAGATGCGGCGGCTGGCCGCTCACGTGGCGATCCAGCATCCCACCAGAAACTCCCTATCGATGGGTATGACCGACGACTTCGAGGTGGCCGTCGAGGAAGGTGCCACCTTTGTTCGAGTCGGCCGGGCTATCTTTTCGGATAAGTAGCCGTGCGTTGAAGGCAAACTAGAGAGCCATGGGATCGATCTTTTCAAAAGCGTTGGTGTATCTGGGGCTGGTCGACGAGGACCCGGTCGATGCCGACCAGCGCCTAACCGAGGACGAGCCTCAGTCCCATCGCCATCCCGAGAGCCGACGACCACTCGTGAGCCGGGCCCCGGCCCGGGACTACGAGGATGAAGACACGGGTGGACCTGATTTTCAACGCGAAGAGCCGCGCCGGGTCGAACCTCGTCGCCAGGAGGCCCGCCGGGTCGAGTCGGTCAGCCGGGTCGAGGGGCGCCGGGTGGAGCCGCCCTCCTCTGCTTCGAGAACCACCGCCTTCCGCACCGGTCGGGAAGACACCTCGCCGGTCAGGGCGATGCGGCCCGTTGACGTACAGGCCGACATCCTCGTCGTCGAAGAGTTTGGCGACGCCAAGATCCTGGCCGACCGGGTCCGCGATCGGATACCGGTCTTGCTCGATCTTCGGCGCACCGATCCCGATCTGGTGAGAAGGGTCATCGATTTCGGTAGCGGCCTCATCTACGCGATCGACGGGACCATGAGCAAGGTCGGCGAAGGCGTCGTAGCGGTGCTTCCTCCCCGGGTCACCCTCAGCCGTGATGAGAGGCGGCGTCTGGAACGTTTGGGTGTTTACGAGCTTCCTGTTGACGACTGAGTCGTCTTCCGAGAACGCCGACCGATGACCGCACACCCCTCATAAGGCATTTGACGTGTCGATCATCTGTCTGACTGCTCCAGATCTATTTCCTGGCAGTTCTGGCGTGGGTGGTTCTGTCGTGGGTGCAGGTGTCGTCGGTGCATCCGCTCGGCCGTGTTCAGGTCTTCCTCGATCGAATCATCTATCCGGTCATCCTCCCGCTTCGCCGGGTACTCCCGCCGATTCGGCTGGGGGGCATGGCGCTCGATCTGTCGCCGCTCGTGCTGATGCTCGGCATCAGCCTCCTGCGACGTTTCATTTGCTGACGCATTCTTGAATCGAGCGTTGGAAATACTCGCAGGATGATTCTTTCGAATCCTCCTCCTATCCTTGGCCTAGGGGAGCGGCCACCGTATCCTCCGCGGAACGAAAAGAGAGGTGCCATGGACTTGACCCCGACCGACGTCGAGCAAAAGGCTTTCACGCAGGCTCTTCGGGGCTATCAGATGGACGAGGTCGACGATTTCCTCGACGAGATCGTCACGTCTCTTCGTTCTTACGACCAACGGTTGCGCGACGCCCAGGAGAAGATCCGGGCTCTCGAGACCGACGCCGTAGGTCGGGGAGGGGACGAGACCACCATCTCCCGGGCGATCCTCGTTGCTCAGCGATCAGCCGACACTCTCCTGGCCGAGGCCAAGGTGGAGGCGGACAGGATCAGGCAAACCGCGATGGCCGAGACGGAGATTTTGAGCTCGGAGCGGGATATGGAGCGCAATCGCCTTCAGAGCGAGATCGACGGGATGCGCGACCGGGTATCACGTTTGCGCGAGACCCTCGCCACCCTCGCGTCGGCAGTTGCCGGACAGGTAGCGGGCATGGAGGCAGAAATCGCCGACACCGCCACCCATCTCCAGCCGACCGCAGCGGAGCCGGCCATGCCGGGTGACGACGGAGCCACCATCTCCCACTTGAAATTGGACGATCCAACTCCGGCCATCGAAGACGATGCCTCGATGCCGGCTGAGGTGGAAGATCATGGGTCCCATTCGAGCACGCGGCCTCGCCGAATCGACCTGAGCGATCGTGACGACGATTTCGATAAAGAAGAGGCTGTGACTCGCGGTCAGCGCGCGACCGTGGGAACGGGGCTAACCGTATCTAGGCCGCGTTGATGCTGATCGCCAGCGGGACCCCCTCGATATCGAGGGTCTCGGAAGCGGCGGCTAGATCACGGCGGAGGGTGTTCGCCAGAACTTCGGCCTTGATGTAGTCGCGCGTGCTCTGAGATCGCTTCGACCAAGCGCTCGTCGTCGGTCGACCAGACAACCTCGATTCGATCGCTCACCGCCAGACCCGCCTCGCGGCGCAAGCTGCTGGATCCGGCTGACCAATTCTCGGGCCAGGCCTTCCGCCTCGAGACTCGGCATCGGTGGCGGTGTCGAAGGCGACAGTTAGCATGTCCGGCCGAAGCGACCAGGGTTCCGGGGGCCGAATTGCGCTGGATGACCAGGTCGGATCCGGTAATGGTGGTGCCGGCCAATTCCAGCTCGCCGCCGGTCGAAAGGTATTCGATCTGTTCAGGGCTCAGGTCGCCGATGGCGGCCGCCACCTCGCCCATCCGCGCACCCAGCCGAGGGCCCAGTCTCCGAAAGTCGGCTTTGGCACTGAGCTCGACCAGCCCTTGGCCCGACGCGACCACCAGACCTCTCTGACGTTGAGCTCGTCCATGATCAGGTCGCGTGTGGTCCTTGACCGCCTGGCGATGCCGCCTCGTCGCTGCGTGATGACCGTGACGCTCTTCAGGGGTCTTCTGACCTTCAGCTGGTGTTGCTTGCGGAGTCCGTGGCCCAGGGCGACGACGGCTCGCACCGTGGCCATCGATGCCTCCAGATCACGATCGATCAGCTGCTCGTCGGCGACCGGAAAGAGGCGATGATGAACGCTGGCCGGAGCGGTCGGGATCGAGCCGGGCGACGAGGTCCTGGTAGATGTGCTCGGAGATGAACGGGAGGACCGGCGCCAGGACTGTGACGAAGGATCCCAGTACCTCGTAGAGGGTCGGCGAAGGCCGACAGCTTGTCGCCGTCCTCCTCGTCCCGGGTCCGCCAGAACCGGCGGCGCGACCTGCGCACGTACCAGTTGGTGAGATCGTCGACGAAGCCGAGAATCGGCGGGACCACGTTGAACAGGTAGTAGCCCTCCATCTGCCGGTTGACATTGTCGATCAGGCCCTGCAAGACCGAAAGGATCCAGCGGTCGAGCTCGGGCCGGGACGCGACCGGCGGGGCTGCGGCCAGGTCCGCGGCGGTGACGCCATCGGCCTCGGCATAGGTGGTGAAGAACGAATAGGTGTTCCACAACGGCAGCAGAACCGTGCGCACCACCTCGCGAACACCATCGTTGTTGAAGCGGAGCGGCTCGGCGCGGAGCACCGGTGAATTGACCAGGAACGCCCGCAACGCATCGGCCCCTTGCTCTTCGAGGATCTCCTCGGGATCGGTGTAGTTCCCCAGGCTCTTCGAGAGCTTGCGACCCTCGGCGTCGAGCACCATCCCGTTGACGATGCAATTGCGGAACGCCGGGCTGTCGAACAGCGCCACGGCCAGGACATGGAGCGTGTAGAACCAGCCACGGGTCTGATCGAGTCCTTCGGCGATGAACTGAGCGGGATAGGTCTCCTCGAAACGATCTCGATTCTCGAACGGATAGTGCAGATGGCCGTAGGGCATCGAACCCGCCTCGAACCAGGAGTCGAGCACCTCGGGCACGCTGGTCATGGTTGCCCACACACGTCGCAGGGGAAGGTGACGGGGTCGACGATGTGCTTGTGGAGGTCGGTCAGGCGGACCCCGCTTCGTCCGCCAACTCATCGATCGAGCCGATGCACGACCTGATGACCGTTCGGGCATTCCCAGATCGGGATGCAGGAACCCCAGTAGCGGTTGCGAGAAACGGCCCAGTCCCGGGCGCCTTCCAGCCAGTTCCCGAATCGCCGCTGCCCGACGTGATCGGGAACCCAGTGGATTGTGTTCGTTGTGGGCGACCAGCCGGTCCTTGATGTCCTCGACCCTCACGAACCAGCTGGGAATCGCCTTGTACATGAGAGGGGTGCCGGTCCGATAACAGAAGGGGTAGGAGTGGCGGATCCGATCGTTGCGAAACAGCAGGCCACGTTCCTTCAACAGCCCGATCGAGGATCGGGTCGGCTTCCTTGATGTTGAGCCCGGCAACCTCAGGCACGGCCTCGGTGAACCGGCCCCGGGCGTCGATCGGGTCGACCAGGACGTCCAGTCCTGCCGCCTGGAGCGTCAGGAAGTCGGCCTCGCCGTAGGCGGGGGCCATGTGTACCAGTCCGGTTCCATCGTCGGTCGTGACCGTATCCGCAGCGACGACCCGGAACGCTCCGCGATCGCGTTCCTCTCCGAAGTAATCGAAAGGTGGCACGGTACTCGACACCGACCAGATCGCGGCCCGTGGCTCGTGCCCCGATCGACGGCGGGTCCTTCCAGTAGGCGGCGACCCGGGTCTCGGCGATCCAGTAACGGTTGTCGCCATCGTCGACCCGCACGTATGCGATCTCCGGCCCGACCGATACCGCCAGGTTGCCCGGAAGGGTCCAGGGGGTCGTAGTCCAGATCAGCAGCCAATCGCCGGCTGCCACCGGCCCGTGGGAGTCGACAACCTGGAGCTTGCACCGTGATCGAAGGGTCGTCGGTGTCCCGGTATTCGAGGTTCGCTTCGAAGTTGGAAAGCGGGGTGGCGGCGCCCCAGGAGTAGGGCATCACCTTGAAGTCGCGGTAGACCAGTCCCTTGTCCCACAGTTGGCGGAAGACCCACCAGACGCTTTCCATGAACGAGGTGTCCATGGTCTTGTAGTCGTTTTCCATGTCGACCCAGCGGCCCGACCCGTCGAATGACCCGGCTCCAGTTCTCGGTGTTGGTGGTGACCAGGGCCCGGCATGCCTCGTTGAAGCGGTCGATCCCGTAGGCCGCAATCTCCTGCGGGCCGGAGATGCCCAGTTGCCTTTCGACCTGCATCTCGATCGGCAGACCATGGGTATCCCAGCCGAAGCGCCGCTCGACCCGAAAGCCCCGCATCGTCCAGTAGCGCGGCACCATGTCCTTGATGACGCTGGCAAGAAGGGTCCCGACGTGGGGGCTGCCGGTCGGAAACGGAGGGCCGTCGTAGAAAACGTACTCGTTGTCCTTGGGCCTCATCCGCACCGACTCGTCGAACGCATCGAGCCGTCCCAGAGGTCGAGAACTCCCTTTTCGAGGTCGGGAAAGCTCACGGACGGTGGAACGCGGGTGAAATCGGATCGGCGGCCATTGCCCGAGAATGGTAGAGGCGGCCACACCCCCGGCCGCAGGCGCCCGGCCCGCATGACTCCCAAAGGCGACCAAACGAGGTGCGGCTTTCGGGTGCAGGCTTTCGGGGTGTAGGAGCCGCGGCCCGGTGGCGACCTGGGGCGATTTGCTCCCGGGCTTCGCTACAGTTCCGGCCCCAACGGGGGCATTTTCATGGCACGACAGCTTGCCGCCAACACAGTCAAGCGCTTCAAGGCCCAACTGGAGGCCGAGAAGTCACGCCTCGAACGGGTGATCGAGGAGCACGAACGCGAGCTCGAGGAAGCCCGCATGACCGAGACGTCGGCCGAAAGAAGCCCGGATCCGGGCAGTGCCGAAGCCGGATCGATGAACTTCGAGTACGAAAAAGAGCTCTCCCTGGGCCAGAACACGGTCGACCTCCTGCGCAAGGTCGAGCATGCCCTGGCCCGGCTCAAGGCCAAGAACCTACGGGGTCTGCGAGACCTGCGGTCAACCCATCCCGGTGGCCCGGCTCGAAGTGCTTCCGTATGCCACCGAGTGCGTCACGTGCGCCCGGCGGGGGTAGTGCCAAAGCGGACTGCGCGGTCGCATATCGCTCCTCGCCTATGCGATCGCCGGCGCTCATGGTCGCCACCGACATGCTCACCAAACGGTGGGCGGCGATCGCATTCCGCGACGAACCGCAAGTCGGTCATCCCCGGGATCCTGACGTTTCGCTTCACCGAGAACCCGGGAGCGGCATTCTCCATGTTTCAGAACGCCGGCCCTTTTCTCGGGATGGCCGCCGTCGTCGCGGTCGGGTTCATCGGAGCCTCTCTGGCGAAGCCGCGGCCCATCTACGAAGTCGTCGCTTTCGGAATGATCATCGGTGGCGCCCTCGGCAATCTGATCGATCGCCTCGCCCGAGGTGAGGGTTTCCTCGACGGCCATGTGATCGATTGGGTGCAACTCCCCAACTTCCCGACCTTCAACGTGGCCGACTCGTCCATCTCGGTGGCGGTCGCCGTCCTCCTGATCGGCTCGTGGCGGTCCGGCTCCGTCGTCATCGAGACCGGCGGCCACGGATCACAGAGCAGGCACACCGATGGGCGGCGATGACATCCCGGCTTGAACAGGCCATCCCCGACCACCTGACCGGCGAGCGAGCCGACAAGATCGTCGCCGAGTTGGCCGGCGTCTCCAGGGAGAAGGCCCGACGCCTGTTCGAACAAGGCGTCACCGTCGATGGAAGCCCGGTCGATCCCAACAACCGGATCGCCGGCGGATCGATCGACTTTGCCGATGCCGCCCCGAGGAGGCGGGGACTGTGGCCGAAGACGTCCCCTTCGAAGTGCGTTGGGAGGACCCCCATGTTCTCGTGGTCGACAAGCCCGCCGGGATCGTCGGTCCATCCCGGGGCCGGGCGGAAGACCGGGACCCTTGCCTCCGGGCTTCTGCATCGATACCCGGAACTGGAAGGCATCGGACAGGAGGGACGATGGGGGATCGTTCATCGCCTCGACCAGGGGACTTCGGGGCTGCTGCTGTCGCCCGCACCGCCGACGCCTTCGACTTTCTGACCGCCGAGATGGCCGCCCGGAGGGTTCACCGGTCCTACCTGGCGCTGGTGCACGGGGTGCCGTCGATGCCGACCGGGACGATCGACGCCCCCATCGGCCGCGACCCGGTCCACCCGACCCGGAAGAAGGTCGTTCCCGACGGCCGGCCGGCCCGGACCCACTACGGGTCGCGGGAGACTTTGGGAAAGCCGTCGTTGCTGGAGGTCGACCTGGAGACCGGTCGCACCCATCAGATCAGGGTCCATCTCATCCACGATCGGTCACCCCGTCGTCGGCGATCGGACCTACACGCGGCGGGCCGATCCCGTGAGGGTGCGGTCGAATCTTCCTTCACGCCGCCCGAATCGTCTTCAACCATCCGGTGACCGGCGTCGAGACGACCGTCGAGTCACCGCTCCCGGACGATCTGAGTGCAGCGCTGGAGGACCTGCATCCGAACTGCGTTCTCGCCCGCGCCCGGTACGGTGGAGCTCGTGACGACATCTTCCGAGAATCCGGACGCCCCGACCGCGCAATCGGTGTGTTATCGGCATGCTGATCGGCCCACGTTCCTCGCCTGTGCCCAATGCGGAAAGCCGATCTGCGGAGAGTGCGCGGTCCAGGGCACCGTTGGCCAGTTCTGCCCCGACTGCGCCCGTGAGCGCGGTCAGCAAAAGGTGGTTCGGACGCCGAAGCGCTGGCGGATCTTTGGCGCGGACCGCGCCGGCCACTTTCGCCTTCATGGCCGTAGCCATCGGGATCTATCATCCTGACCCGGGTTTCGCGGCTCGATGGAAGATGAGTTGCTTTTCCTCTTTGCCCAGATCAACCAACTGGTGGCGCAGGGGGATTGGTACCGGATCTTCACTCCGGTTCTGGTCCACGCCACGTCGCCCACATCCTCTTCAACATGTACGCCCTCTATCAGCTCGGTCCGGCGGTCGAAGCCCGGGTGGGCGTGCCCTCATATGTCGGTTTGCTGCTCGCCGCCGCCGGCTGGGGCGGCGCTTTCGCCTTCTACCTCGGTGGACCTGAGGACGTCCTGGTCGGAGCCTCGGGGGCGATATTCGGGCTGTTCGGGCTGTGGCTCCACTCTGCGTTCCGGCTCCGCGATACGGCGTTCGGGAGGAATCTGCTCTCCAGCCTCGGCTTCACTCTGGCGTTGAACCTGGCTTTGCCGTTTCTGATCCGGGGGATCTCCTGGCAGGGCCACCTCGGCGGCCTGGTGGCCGGGGTGCTGATGGGAGAGGTCTGGAGCCGGGTCAAGCGCCCGCAAAGACCCCTAGCTGCCCTGGGAATGGCGGCCCTGGCAGTAGTGGCGGTCCTGGTCTAAAACCCCCCGTTTTGGCGCGACAGAACGGTGCCATGGCCCCATCCTGTCGCGCCAAAACGGGTGGCGACCACGGACGTGAGACGCGACTACGGTGGGAGTTACACCCATGTCGTTCGCCCACCTCCACCTGCACACCGAATTTTCGATGCTGGATGGAGCGGCCCGGGTAAAGGATGTCGTCGCGGCGGCCGCCGCCGATAGCCAGCCGGGGATCGCCATCACCGATCACGGAGTGATGTACGGCGTGGTCGACTTTTACAAGGCGGCCAAGAAGGCAGGGGTCAATCCGATCATCGGCATCGAGGCTTATGTCGTCGATGGATCGCGCTTCGACCGACCCCGCGGGAGCGAGAACGTTCGCTATCACATGACGCTGCTCGCGGTGAACCAGACCGGTTACAGCAACTTGATGAAGCTCTCCTCCCGGGCCTATCTGGACGGCTACTACTACAAGCCGCGAATGGACAGCGAACTTCTCGCGGCCCACTCGGAGGGAATCGTCGCCACCTCGGGTTGCCTCGGCGGGCCGGTGGCCAAGCGGCTGGCTCCCGACGCCTCGAGCGAAGATGGCCAGGGCGGCGCCGCCCGGGATTTCGAAGGTGCCCTCAAGGCTGCCTCGCATTATCAAGACATCTTCGGTCGGGAGAACTTCTTCATCGAGATCCAGGATCATGGTCTCGAGGCGCAGCAAAGGATCATGCCCGACCTGATCGAGATTGCCCGAAAAGTCGGCGCCCCGCTGGTGGCCACCAATGACGCCCACTACACCCGGCGGGACGAAGCGGCCACCCATGACGTCTTGCTCTGCATCCAGACGGGGTCCAACAAGGACGATGCCAATCGGCTTCGTTTCCAGGGGGAGGACTTCTATCTGAAGACGGCGGCCGAGATGAGAGCGATCTTTCCCGAAGACCGCTACCCGGGGGCGTGCGACAACACACTGTTGATCGCCGAGACGAGCCCAGGTCGAACTCGAGTTTGGCCGCATCCTGCTGCCGCAATTCACCGTGCCGGAGGGCTACACCGAACGGTCCTACCTCGAGCACCTGGTGTTTACCGGCGCCCAGCGGCGCTATGGGGATCCGCTCCCCGATGTCGTCAGGGATCGGATCGCAGCCGAACTGGCGGTGATCGTCGACATGGGTTTCCCCGCCTACTTCCTGATCGTGTGGGACCTCATCCGCTATGCCCGCGAGCGGAAGATCAGAGTGGGCCCCGGTCGCGGGTCCTCCGCCGGGTCGATAGTCGCCTACTGCCTGCGAATCACCGACCTCGACCCGATCGAGCACGGGATGATCTTCGAGCGATTCCTCAACCCGGGTCGCTTGCAGCTTCCCGACATCGACATGGATTTCGACGAGCGCTATCGCGCCGACGTCATTCGCTACGCCGCCGAAAAGTACGGCTCCGACCATGTCGCCCAGATCGTCACCTTCTCGACCATCAAAGGGAAGCAAGCGTTGAGGGATGCCGCCCGGGTGCTGGGCCATCCGTACTCGATCGGCGATCGTCTGGCCAAGGCCATGCCTCCTGCCATCCTCGGCAAGGAGGCCACCCTCGATCAGTGCCTGTCGCCGCCACCACCCGACGCCGATTCCGAGGTCAAGGATTGGTACTCGAACGCCACCGAGCTCCGCGACTTGTACACCTCCGATGTCGTCCTCAAAGAAGTGGTCGAGGTGGCTCGCGGTCTGGAGGGGCTGCGCCGCCAGGACTCGATCCACGCCGCCGCGGTGGTGATCTCGCCCCACCCCCTGACCGACCTGGTCCCCGTTCAACGCAAAGGTGACGACGCCGAGATCGTCACGCAGTACGAGATGTATGGCATCGAATCACTCGGGCTGCTCAAAATGGATTTCCTGGGTCTTCGCAACCTGTCGATCATCGAGCGGACCCTCGAGCTGATAAAGGAAGGCCAGGGGATCGAAGTCGATATCGACGGCATCAGCCTCGACGATCAGGCTGCCTACGACCTGATTCGACGAGGTGAAACCGTTGGTGTGTTCCAGCTCGAGGGAAGCGGTCTGCGGTCGTTGATCCGCGCCCTCCAACCCGACCAGTTCGAGGACCTGATCGCGCTGGTGGCGCTCTATCGGCCCGGGCCGCTGGGCCAGAACATGCACACCGCCTACGCCGACCGGAAGAACGGCCGCGCCAAGGTCGAGTTCCCCCACCCCGCCACCGAGTCGATCCTGGCCCGAAGCTACGGGATCATCGTTTACCAGGAGCAGGTGATGCAGATCGCCCAGGCGGTGGCCGGTTACACGATGGCCGAGGCAGAAGACCTCCGGCGGGCGATGGGCAAGAAGGTCAAGGCGGCGATGCACGCCCAGCGGGAGAAGTTCGTAGCCGGCTGTGTCGCCCAGGGTTACACCCCCGAGGTCGGGGCCAACCTCTTCGACACGATCGAGCCGTTCGCCGGATACGGCTTCGTCCGATCCCACGCCGCCTGTTACGGATACATCGCCTATCAGACCGCCTGGCTCAAAGCCCACCATCCGGCCGAGTACATGGCGGCGCTGCTGACAGCCACGAAGCGAGACAAGGAACGTACCGCGGTGTACCTGGCCGAGTGCCGGTCGATGGGCGTTGTAGTCATGGTGCCGGATGTCAACGAATCGCAGATGGACTTCTCGGTCCACGACGGCAAGATCAGGTTCGGGCTCTCGGCGATCCGGAATGTGGGCGAGGGGGTCGTCGAGAAGATCATCGATTCCAGGAAAGCGGATGGTCCCTTCCGTGACTTCCACGACTTCGCCGCCCGCGTAGATCCTTTGGCCCTCAACAAGCGCACGGTCGAATCCCTCATCAAGGCCGGAGCCTTCGACGGCGCGGGTCATCCCCGCAAAGCGCTCTGTCTTCAGTTCGAAGATCTGCTCGAGGCCACTCTTGAGCGACGCCGCAACGAGGAGATGGGTCAGTACTCGTTGTTCGGAGGCGACACCGTCGACACCGCTGAGGTCCCCCAGGAGATCGAGGGTGAGGAGTGGGCCCAGAAGATGAAACTCGCGTTCGAGCGCGAGATGCTCGGCCTCTACGTGTCCGATCACCCGTTGCTCTCCCTGGGCCCGACCCTCAAAGCGCTGGGCCAGCCGATCGCCGGCCTGGTCGAACAGCATGACCGAAGCAGCGTCACCGTGGGCGGTTTGGTGGGCTCCATCACGCGCCGCTTCACGAAGAAGGGCGAGCTGATGCTCTTCTTCCAACTGGAGGACCTGGAGGGCTCGGTGGAGGTGGTGGCGTTCCCCGACCGTCGTCAACGAATCCGGCTCCCTCGTCACCGAGTGATTCGGTCCTCGTGGTCAGAGGTCAACTCGACCACCGCGGCGACGACGTGAAAGTGATCGCCAAGGAGATCACCGAGCTGAAGACCCGAGCCAATCTCGAGGTGCGCCTCGAGGTATCCGCTCGCCGGCTCTCGACCGATTTGGTCGCCAAGCTCAAGGACATCCTCAGCCATCACCCCGGCCCGGCTCCGGTGTTCCTGCACATGGTCTCCGACGACAAGCACAAGGTGTTGAAGCTGTCCGACAGCCACTCGGTGGAGCCGCGGTCCGCTCTCTACGCCGAACTTCGGGAGCTGCTGGGTCATAGAGCTGTTCTATGACAGTTGGCTCCGAGTCGGCACGACGCCGCCACGACGCTCCCACTTCTCGCGCTCCCCGTTCTGGCGCGAAAAGCCCGCACCAGGGTGCGGGTTCTTCGCGCCAAAACGGGTGAAATCAGGGGCGACGGGCGCGCTCGACGATCTTGCCGTGGCGGCGCCCGAGCAGATAGGTTCCTACGGCGATCGAGACCGCGGCTGTTGAGCTCGCTCCCACCGCGATCGCCTGCTTGGTCTTGCGGGCGAAAACCACAACCGGCCATCCCCGGTCGTGGGCCACGTCTTCGAGTTCGCCGTCCGGGTTGACCGCCACCGGGTGGCCAACCGCCTCGAGCATCGGCAGGTCGGAGATCGAATCGCTGTAGGCGTAACTGGCGGCGAGGTCGTAGCCGCGGTCGGCTGCCAGCTTCCAGATGGCCTCGACCTTGCCGGCTCCGTAGACGAATGGTCCGTCGAGCTGATCGGTGTAGTGGCCCTCGACGACTTTGGGCCGCGAGGCGATGGCCCCGGTCATACCCAGAGTTTCCGCCAGAGGTTGCACGATTTCCTGCGGCGAGGCGGAGACGATCCAGGTGTCGCGTCCGGCCTCGTGATGCATCCGGATGAGCTTGCGAGACTCGGGTCTGACTCTCGATGTCAGCCGTGGGAGGACCCTTCGTGCCACTTCGTCGAGCAACTCGACCGAGACCCCTTCCACTCGCCCCAGCAGTGCCGCGCGGGTCCCTTCCGACTTGTCGCCCTTGTCGCCGAACAGCTTGAAGCCGATGGCACCGGCGGCAAAGCGACCGATCTCGGGATTGCTGATCAGGCCCGCCCGCCAGGCCTCGACCCCGAAGGGGAAGATCGATGCCCCCGCTATCAGCGTGCGATCGAGGTCGAAGAAGGCGGCCGCCATCCGTTCAAGTTACCTCACCAGAGGGCCGGCAACCCCTCGGTTTGCTGCAGCAGGGCAAGGAGGCTGTCGAGGTCGTTGGGAGCGTCGGCCAGCCACGGAACCGTCACCAGGGGAGCTTTGTAGCGGGCTGCGAATTCGACGCGGGCATCGTGCTGACGCTGAGATTCCGAGGCCCACCGTGTCAGATTGTCGGCCAGTGCGAGATTGGTCGCTCCCGCGTTCGCGGTGGCCGCGGGCGGAATCGCGGTCCACCGGTCGGGTAGCGAGCGATTGAATATCACCGCCACCGGGGGAGCAGCCACCTCGGGGAGTTCGAGGAAGAAGCGGGTGGCTTCGGTCAAGGGAGCCGGGATCGGCGGTTGTCACCACCACGGTCTTGGCCTTTCGAAGGTGCGAGTCGATCTCCCGCGATCGACCGGCGACGCCGTCGTAGGTGGTGCGAAGGTCCATGAGGAATTGAGCCACTCGTTCGAGCAGATCGGAACCGAGCAGCTGGTCGGCGAAGCGGAGCATCGGGCGGGCTCCCCGATTGAAGAAGAAATTGCGACCGGGAATCCGGCCACCGGTGAGGAGTCGCAAAAGACGACCACCCACCAGATCCGACATCTGGGCGGGCGCGGTGAAGAAGTCGATGCCGCCGGCCGCCGGCGGAGTGTCGATCACGACCAGGTCCCAGACTCGAGCGTCGAGGTAGTTGGCGGCTTCCTCGGCCGCGGCATACGACTGCGAGGCCGGGAAGTGGACGGTGGCGGCCTGGAAGAACTCATTGTTGACCAGCCGGTCCGCGACCATCGGATCGGCGTGGCGGCGGGCGAGGGTTTGCCACGAGGCAGCCGCATCGAGCATCGCTCCCCAGAGGAGAGGCTGTTCGGGGTGCTGACGAGGCTCTCCCCCCAGCTCGAGTCCCAGGGCCCCTGCCAGGCGCTTGGCCGGATCGACCGTCAGCACGAGTGTGCGTTTTCCTTCGGATGCGGCCTTCACCGCCAGCCCGGCGGCGACCGTCGTCTTGCCGACCCCGCCGGCCCCGGTGACAACGATCGCCTGAGACTTCATCGCCGTTTTCGTCGTCATGCTCTCGACTTCGCCTCGGATTGCTCCCAGGCGTCAGCCAGGCGGGCGGCCACCTCGCCAGGGGTGAGCAGGCCGAACAGATACGGGAGCTTCCGGGCCGGGGGGAGGCGTTTGATCCACTCCTGTTGGTTGCGATAGAGCGACCGGTGGAGGATGGCGGCTTCGGCGGCGATTCCCGTGCCCTTGGCATCGGTCTCGAGGCGGGGGAGTACCCGGTTGGTGACGATCGTCGGAGTCTTCACCAAGGTTCTCGGCGGCCAGCAATCGCGAGGGTCTCCTGGGTTTCGATGGTTGGCAGCTCTTCGGCGAGAGTGACCATCACGAGTTCGCTTTCATCACGTGACAGGAGGGTGCTCATCCATTCGGCCTGATGGCGGACCCGGCCCGACGGAACCAGTTCGGCGATCGTCGTCGGGGCTCGGAGAAGGCCGGTTATGGCACCGGTCGGCGGGCAGTCGGCCACGACCAGGTCGTACCCCCCGTGCTGGACTTCCCACAGGACCTTCCCGAGTGTGATCACCTCTCGAACCCCGGGCGCGGTCGAGGCCAGGGCGTCGAAAGCCCGGGCCACCGGGCCCAGGGTGGCGAATTGAGGGACGCCGATCTGGACCTTGACGTACTCGGCCAATGCTTTGGTGCGGTCGATGGTGAGGGCAAACAGACCGGGGCGGACCTCTCTGGTCTTGAAGTCGAGCCGGCCGCCGCCGAGATGGGCGGCCAAGCCCGCCGGCCCCGGTCACGTCGATTGCCAGCACCCGGCTGCCCTGGCGGTGGGCAGTACAAGCGCCAGGCCGGTGGCGACGGCCGATTTGCCGACTCCCCCTTTGCCCGAGACGAGAGTCAGACTGCCGGGCGTGGCGTCGGTGGTCACCGGGAAAGGGGGATCCGGAGGACCAGGTCGCCGCCTTCAACCGCCCATGACGGCGTTGGCGATGAGGGAGAAGTCCATGAAGTCGGTCTCGGCGGCTTCGATCAGCCGGCGCCGCTCGTCACCTGCCACGGGAGGAAGGCTTCGTTCCCGAACGGCGTCGGCCCGCTCGCGAAACCTGCCGATCAACGCGTCTACGTCAAGCTCTGCCATGCCGCCAACCTTAGGGAGCGAGGCGGGCAAGCCCCGATTTCTCGGGTCGGGGATGCATCGAACGAGAAAGTCAGGAACCGGTTCTCGTGCGCCTCTGCTCGGCCCGCCGTTCACTTTCGAGGCGTTCGAGATCGACCGACGAGTAGTCGACGAACTTCATAGCGTCGGCGATGGCCCGGTGCCCGGCCACCTCGGCGATCTGGCGATGCATTTCGGCCGCCACCTGACGGTAGGAAGGATGTCCGGCCGGCTGGGTGCGCAGCTCGATCAAGTGCATCGCCTCGCGGGCGTTCATCTCCATCATGAAGCGGATATGGAAAGCGAACGGCACCACATATTGGGCGACGTCCTGTCCGAGCTCCTCTCTGGTCAGCTCGTAGAACTCGCCGGCCTCGTCGAGCAGGCCGACGAATCGGTCCCGGCCGCCGGCCTCGTCGAGATCGTCGGGCACCAGATATCCGAGCCGGGTCGAGAGTCGCTGCCAATCGAGGGTCATCATTCGGTGGCGCTGCAGGTCGCGGAAGGCTCCGAAGTCGCAGAGCGATGTCGAACCGGTAGACCGGCCGTCTCGAAAGCCCGGCCCGGCTTGTGGCGGCGGTTGGAGCGGTCGCCGACCAGCGCCGCGATGATCCGGGCACGCTCATCGGCCCCGAGGCCCTCGACATAGGTCGAGAAGATCGCGGTCGGAAAGCTCGGACACCGAGTAGAGGGAAGCCGCGGCCAGTTTGATCTCGGCGTCGGGATCCCAGTCGGTGAGGGTGACCCGGGCTGGCCTGCTCACCGGGATGGGGGTCGTCCCACGATGCCGGGTGCCAGACCTCGAGGCTCTGGCGGGTGGCCTCGAGATAGTTGCTCCAGGCAATTCCCCGGTCGGGCAGGTCGACCCTGGTCAGGAACGAGGGGATCACCTTCCGCAGCTCCTCGAGCATCATCTGCGCCGTAGACCCGCACCTCGTCGAGAGGATGGGCCTGCATCCGCATCAGCGCCATCTCGTAGGCCTGGCCGGTGCCGTAGATCCCGACGTTGGAAAGGGTGGAGGCGGGCAGCAACCCGCGGGCGGTGTCGCAGGCCTTGGCCCTGATCGTCGACTTCCAGACCATGTTCGAATCCGTCGGCTCCTTGGGGAACCGCTGCTTGATAGAAGGTGGTCAGGTCTGCGACGAGGTCGCTGTAGGCTGCGAAGCTCCGCTCCATGTGTTCGCGATACGTGGACCGCGAGGGCTGATGACTGCGATCTCGGGCGGCACGAAGTAGCGGAACCGGTCGCCGAGCTTCGACGTCGTAGTTGATGTAGCGGGTGGACTGCTCGAGATATGCCGCCAACCGGCCCCATTCCAGGACCTTGGTGAGAATGTTGGAGGCCTGTTCGCAGGCGAGGTGAACCCCGCCCAGCTGGGCGACGGAGTCGTCGCCGTATTCGAAGAAGACCCGCTGATAGAGATCCTCGGCCCGCCGGTGATCGACCAGCGGATCGTCGCCTCCGAGGCTGGTGGCGATCGCCTCGATGCCGCTTTCGGGGTCGGCCATGAACTCGTCGAGGAACAGCCGGCGAACCGACTTGGCGGAGCGCGAATAGCGGGCGAACAGGGCGCCCTTTCACAACCTCGGGAAGGTTGATCAAGGCGAATACCGGGCGGTCGACATTGGTGAAGAACCGGTTCAGAAGCGCGGTTTCGGCCGGGCTGAACGGATTCTTCGAAGTAGGTCACCGGTCGAGCGAGTGTACCGGCGTGGCTCCGATCCCCGGGTACCGTTGACCACTCGTGATCCTGCTCCGCGTCCTGATTCTGGCTCTGATCCTCGTCGCCCTGGCGGTGGCGGTGGTGCCCGTGTTGGTGCTGATCAATCTGCTCGGCGGCGGCACCGGCTTCGGTCTTTGCCCGGGCGGGCTTGTCGGCCTGCCCGCAGCGCTACACATCCGGCCCGGCGCTGGCCGCCTACCTGACGTTGACCCTGATGATCGTGGTCGGTTTGATCCGGGTGGTATCGCATCTGTTGAGGCGGCTTGCATCGACCAGCACCCTCGACAGCTGACACCCTCTAATGAGCCGGGCTGACCGCCTCGGCCTCGACCTCGGTTTCCTCCTCGCCCCGCGTGATCACCAGGTAGATGGCTCCGATGATCAGCGCGGCTCCCAGCCAGCCGGTCGGGGTCAGTCGCTCTCCCAGGACCACCGCCGCCGTTGCCACTCCGAAGGCCGGTTCCAGGGCCAGGAGGACTCCGGTCATCGATGGGCCGATGATGGTCTGCGCCCAGATCTGGAGCAGAAAGGCACCGGCGCTCACCCCGATCCCGGTGATCAGCAACGCCGGCACCTCGCGGCCGGTCGGGATGGCCAGGCCCTCGATCAGGATCGCCGCCGGGAAAGGCCAGGGCCGAGGTGACCAGCAGCTGTCCGGCCGTGAAAGGGACCACGGGATGACGCGGTGCCAACCGGGCCAGGGCGACGATGTGTCCGGCGAAGGAGAACGCCGCCCCCAGCGTCAGCAGATCCCCAGCTCTCGAGCCGGATCCCATCCCGAGCGGTCAGCAGGACCACTCCGGCGAAAGCCAGCCACCGCCCCGACCACCACCCAGATGCCGGGCGCCCGTCGCCGAAGCAGGGCTGCCAGCAAGGGGCGTGATGATCACGAACAGCCCGGTGATCAGTGCGGAATTGGTGGCCCCGGTGGTGACCAGACCCGCGGTCTGGAAGGCGTAGCCGCTGAAGAGGAGGGACCCGCAGATGGCCGCATCGCGCCAGATGGCCGCTCCCTCGCGGAAATGCCAGCAGGCAAAGAGCCACGCCACCGATCAGGAACCGCCAGGCGACGAACGAGATCGGTGGAAACGAAGCCACCGCCTCCTTGATGACCACGAAGGTCGATCCAAAGAGGAAGGAGGCAACGGTGATGGCGAGGGCGGCGAGGGTGGTTCGGCGCATTCGGGGTCCGAGATCGGGGAGGTCCGCAAGGCTAGGCAATACCATCGGCGCTCCATGGCCCGCGCCGTCGCAGCCCGACCGATCGCCACTCCCCGCTCAGAAGCGGAGGGCCCGGGCCATCCTCAAGCGACTCAAAGGACGGTATCCCGACATCGGGACCGCCCTCGACTACGGCGACGGGTTCCAGCTGATCGTGGCGACGGTCATGTCGGCTCAGACCACCGACGAAACCGTCAACAGGATCACGCCGATCCTCTTCGAGCGGTACCCGACCCCGGCCGATCTCGCCGCCGCCAATCCGGAAGACGTCGAAGCGGATCATCTTCTCCTCGGGGTTCTACCGGCAGAAGACGAAATCGATCATCGCCCTGGCCCAGGGCGCTGGTGGAGAACTTCAACGGCGTGGTTCCCTCCACTCTCGAGCGAATTGGTGACCTGCCCGGGGTGGGGCGGAAAACGGCCAGCGTGGTCCTGGCCGAGGCCTTCAGGTCTCCCGCCATCGCCGTCGACACCCACGTCAAACGGGTCGGCCCGGCGCCTCGAGCTGACCAGCAACACCGACCCGGTCAAGATCGAGCAGGACCTCAAGGCTCTCTTTCCTCGCAAGGAGTGGGCCGGGATCTCGATGAGGATGATCCAGTTCGGCCGCGACGTGTGCGACGCCCGGCGACCGCTGTGCGAGACGTGTGAGCTCAACCGCATCTGCCGGTGGCCCGGGAAAGCGGGTGTAGGCGCAACGGGTGACGGCCGTGACGAGGCGTCAGCTCGACCGGCGCATTTTCGCTCTGGCCGTCCCGGCCGTCGGAGCTCTGGCCGCTGACCCGTTGCTGTCGCTGGTCGACACCGCCTTCGTCGCCGGCTCTGGGGCAATCGGCCCTGGCGACGCTGGGGGTCACCAGCGCGATCTTCGGATTCGTCTTCGTCCTCTTCAATTTCCTTGCCTACGCCACCACTCCACTCGTGGCATCGGCGATCGGCGAGGGCGGACTCCGAAGGAGACGGGGCTCGTGGTTGGCCGGGCCATGTTCCTGGCTGTCACCCTCGGTGCAGCTCTCGTCCGCCCTTCTGGTCGTCTTCGCCGAACCATTGGTTCGCTCATGCAGGCAGGGCCCGACGTGATCGATCCCGCGGTGTCCTATCTCCGGATCAGGGCGCTGGCGGCTCCGGCGGTGCTGGTGGTCATGGCCGGCGCATGGCGCGTTCCGCGGACTGCAGAACACCAGGACCCCGCTGCTGGCGGCCCTCCTGGCCAATCTGATCCACCTCGCCCTCGATCCGCTATCTGATCTATGGCCTCGGGTTCGGAGTTCCCGGCGCAGCGGCGGCATCGGCCATTGGCGCAGTACGCGGCTGCGATCTGGCTGTGGCGCAAGCTCCGCCGGCGGGTGGGACCGATCCACGCCGGGTCGGGAAGTCGACCCATCTCGCGTCCCTTCTGACCGCCGGGGGCATCCTCACGACCAGAACCCTCCTGCTGGTCCTGACTCTGGCTCTCGGAATCGGCCACCGCGGCCTCGGTCGGGACGCCGGCGCTGGCAGCCCATCAGGTAGTGCGGGAGACCTGGTTCCTGACTGCGATGCTGACCGACGGTCTCGCCATCGCGGCCCAGGCGCTGGTGGCCGAGCAGCATGGGCCGGCGAGACGAGGCAGACCACGCTGCGATCAACCGCCGCCTCCTGTGGTGGGGCCTGCTGGTCGGAGTGATCGTTGCGGCTGGCTGGCTGCTGGAGCGCCGTTGCTTGCGGCCGGCTTTGCGCCCAACCAGCCGAGGTCCGCCATCTGATCGAAGAGGCAGCACGTATCGCCGGCGTGATGGCGCCGGCCGCGGCCCTGGTCTGGGTGCTCGACGGGATCATGATGGGGCGGATGGCTTTCCGGGGCTCTGGTCGCCTCGACCGGGGCGGGCTTGGCCGCCGGTGCGCGTCGTCTTCGCTCTCACCGAGATCAACGGCTGGGGCCTGGCCGGGGTGTGGTGGGGTATGGCGGCGATGATCCTCGCCCGTCTCCTGGTGCTGGCGGTCCTGGTGCGTCGACTCCCCACCCGGGCAGCACGGCCGCGGGCAGGAGCCGTGGACCTCTGACGCATTGGCTCGAGGCCCAATCAAGCTGCACGCCGCTGTAAGGGTTTCTACCTGCTCACGGTTCGAGTCTCGTGTTCTTCGTTTCCGGAAGGAACAGGGTCAGGACGACGGCCACGACGACGCCGACCCCGAGCAGGTCGAGGGTTCTGGTCAGCCCCAGTCCATCGATCAAGAACCTGCCAAGACCGAGACCGAGGGCCGATCCGACGGTTCCGATCCAATGGAGGGATGCGGCTGCGGTCGCCCGCGATCCGGTGGGAAAGAGTTCGGCCCGGTGGGTGCTGGCGGCGGGGACATAGGCAAACGATCCGAACGAGGACACAACGATCGACCCCACCAGCATCCACGTGTCCTCGAAGTGATAAACGCCAAGCCCACCAGCCAGAATCGCCACGAGGGCAAGGACTGTCGTCGGGCGGCGACCCCAGGAGTCCGAAAGCCGTCCGCCCAGGAAGAAGCCCGCACCACCGATGGTCCCCCCGCCGAGAGCGATCAGGATCGCGGTGCCGGTCGTCAGACCCAGGTCACCGACCATGCGTTCGGTCGTGAATGCCAACCCCACTGCCAGGAAGGCGCTCGGGAACAGTCCTGCGATGGCTGCCAGTGAGAACCAGCGCAGCGATGCCACTGCTCGGAGCCCCGACAGCGATCCGGCGTTGCCGGCTCGGCCGATCTCACCAAGGGGCTCTCTTCCAGCCGGCGGACCAGCACCGGCAGGATGAGCAGCCCGAGCAGGGTCAGACGCATATGGCAACCTCCAGTCGCGTTCGGCGAGGGGAAGACCGACGATCGCGATGGCGGCTCCAAAGCTGCCGGCGGCGCCGTAGATCGCAACCCCATACGCCCGAACGTGTGGGGCGAGGTGCTCTGCGAGCCAGACCACCCCTAGGGACGAGAGCGCCGACACGGCCACACGAACCAGGCTTTGCGATACGCCGAACTGCCAGGGAGCGACCGCCAGGCCGCTGCTGGCAGTGGCCAGAACCAGGAGCGTGTACGCCACCAGGAGAGGCTTGCGGCGGCCCTTGCGATCGCCCCAGATGGAAAGGGCGATCGCTCCGAGGCTGGCGAGGCGGGCGATGGCCAGCAGGGCGCTCATGTCCGCCTCGCTGATCCCGAGCCCCTCGCCGGGTGAAAGGGAGACCGGCGGTCGGATGGGCCTGGGCGAAGCCCTGGACCACCCCCACCAACCACATCACCAGCGCCACCGCCCGATCGTGGGCCGTGAATCGTTCGATTGGCAGCAACGGTTTGAGAAGCTTCAAGATCTGCTGGAGATTCATGATGACGGGTCGGCCCGGGGATAATGGTCGAAACTCGATCCTCGCTGATTCGATGGCCGACTCCGCATTACTACTCCAGATCCTGATTGCGTTTGGAGGGGGAGTTATCTCGTTCCTCTCTCCTTGTGTGCTGCCCCTGCTGCCCGGATATCTCTCGATGATGTCGGGGTACTCGGTCACCGAGATCGAGGAGGGTGGAGCCTCGACCCGGCGACTGGTCAAGGTGGTGCTCCTCTTCATCGGAGGCTTCACGATCGTCTTCGCTGCCTTCGGCGCCACGGCCAGCTCGATCGGGCGTTTCCTGGCCGCCAACCTCCCGACGGCGAGCAGGATCGCAGGGGGAGTGGTGGTGGTCTTCGGGCTCCTAATGGTGGCGCTGGCGATCTCGCAGCGGGGCCCGCTGGCATCCCTCAACCGTGACGCTCGTCCCCGGGTTCGTCCCTCCAGCCTGGGCGAGTGGGCTCCTCCGATCATGGGCGCTGCCTTCGCCTTCGGATGGACGCCCTGCATAGGACCGATCCTCACCGTGGTATTGACAACGGCCGCCACCAGGGACACGTTGGCCCAGGGAGTGCTCCTCCTGGTCGCCTATTCGATCGGTCTCGGCACACCATTCCTTCTGTCGGCCCTCGGACTTCATAGATTCTTCCTGCGTGCCAGGCCACACTTGCGTCCCGTGAATATCGCCTCGGGTTTCCTGCTGGCCGCTTTCGGATTGGTGATGCTGACCGGCAATCTCAACCGGCTGTCTTCCTTCTTCACCAACTTGATACTGCGGGTCCCCTTCCTCGAGAATCTCACCCAGATCTGACATGCCCAAGCCATCACTGACCGAATTCCTCGACCTTGCGACCCGCCACTCGGTGGTCCCTGTTTTCGAAACCGTCCTGGCCGATCGTGACACGGCGGTATCGGCCTTCGAGAAGCTGGTGGGAGGTGAGCCGGGGTTTCTCCTCGAGTCTGTAGAGGGTGGTGAGCGATGGGCTCAGTGGTCGTTCCTGGGCTGGGAGCCACTGTTCACCCTCGTCAGCCGTGGCGGCACGGTGGTGTCGGAGGTTCCTCTGCCTGGGGAGGACCCACTGTCAATTCTCGAGAACGTGATCGCCGCCCACAGCACCCCTGACCTCCCGGGGCTCCCGCCACTCCATTCGGGTCTTGTCGGCTATCTCGGCTACGACTGTGTGCGCTACATCGAGGGACTCGACCAGAAGCCCATCGATGATCTTCACCTGCCCGAGATGATGTGGCAGGCGGTGGGCGCCCTCGCCGCCTTCGATCGCTTTGCCCAAACAGTCACCCTGGTTCGCAACGTGCTCATCGGAGCAGACCCCGCGGGTCAGTACGAGGAAGCCGTCGCCAAACTTGCTCGCGATGCGGTCAGGCTCGGCCAGGCTCATCCATACCGAGTCACCTCGATCGAAAGGCCGGGACTGCCCGACGTGGCCTCCACCATGAGCCAATCCGAGTTCGAGGCGGCGGTCAGGGAAGCCAAAGAAAGGATCCTCTACGGGGACGCCTTCCAGGTTGTGCTGTCCCAGCGGTTAGCCGCTCGCACCGATGTCGATCCGTTTGCGGTCTACCGAGCTTTGCGGGTGGTGAACCCTTCTCCCTATCTCTTCTTCATTCGACATCCTGAAGTGGCGGTGGTGGGTTCGTCGCCGGAGTTGATGACGAGGGTTCGCGATGGCATGGCCTTTTCACGCCCGATTGCGGGAACCCGCCCGCGGGGAGCCTCGGAGGAGGCCGACCGGCAGTTGGAGGACGAACTGTTGGCCGACCCCAAAGAGCGGGCCGAACACGTCATGCTGATCGATCTCGCTCGCAACGACCTGGGCCGCGTTTGCGAGTTCGGCACGGTTCATGTGGATGAATTGATGGTGATCGAGCGTTATTCCCACGTGATGCACATCGTCTCCGGCATCTCCGGAAAACTCCGGCCCGGGATCGGGCCGGTCGACGTCCTTCGAGCCACCTTCCCCCATGGGACCGTGTCGGGAGCGCCCAAGGTCGCGGCGATGAAGATCATCGACCAACTGGAACCGGTGGCCCGGGGGCCGTATGCAGGGGCCGTGGGGTACATCGACTTTTCCGGGAACGTCGACACCGCCATATGTCTGCGGACCGTCGTGATGGCCGAAGGCCACGCCTGGGTGCAAGCGGGCGCTGGAATCGTCGCCGACTCTGAGCCAGCCTTCGAGTACCAGGAGACGATGAACAAGGCAGCGGCGGCTCTGTTGGCGGTGGCGATGGCAGCTCATGTCTGAGCTTCGCAAGATCGAAGGAGTCCACGAGCTCGTTGTCGTGGAAGGTCCGGATGCCAAACGTTTCCTCAACGATCTCCTCAGCCAGGACCTCGCCCATCTTCAGCCCAATGAAGCGATCCGTTCATTTCTGCTCGGTCCCAAAGGCAGGCTGCGGGCACTGCTCTGGGTTTTTGGAAGCGACGACCGCATCGGATTGGTGACCGACGCCGGGGTCGGAGATCGAGTCGTCGACGACCTCACCCACTACAAGATCCGGGTCAAGGTCACCATCAACCGGCCCATCCCGCTCACAACCGTGGTCGGAGCCCTGCCGGAGGGCGCGATAGCCGCCCCGATGGGGATCGTCGAGCGGGGATTCATTGACGGCCCGATCGAAGCGCCGGTGATGTCGCCCGAGGAATGGGAGACGCTGCGGGTGGAGGCCCGGGAGCCGGTCATGGATCGCGACGTCGACGAATCGACCATCCCCCACGAAACGGGCCTGGTCGTGCAATCGGTGTCCTTCAAGAAGGGCTGTTATCTCGGTCAGGAGCTCGTGGCCCGGATGGATAGCCGTGGTGGCAAAGCCAATCACGTCCTTCGCCAGGTCGTCCTCGACGGTCTGCTGGGAGAGACCCACGAGGTCAGGTCCGGTGATGAAGTCGTCGGCAAGATCACCACGACGGGTTTCTCCTCGTCACAGGCGACCCATCTCGGCCTCGGGTTGCTGCACCGTTCGATCGAGCCAGGCGCCAAGGTGACCATCGGAGCCGTAAGCGGCGTCGTGGAGTAGAACTCGAAGTGGCAGGAGCACTCTGGTGGCAGCGCGGGGTCATCTATCAGATTTATCCGCGGAGCTTTCAAGACAGCAATGGCGACGGGGTGGGTGACCTGCCCGGGATCACCGCCCGTCTCGACTACCTGGCCGATCTCGGGGTTGACGCGATCTGGCTCTCGCCTCACTATCCCTCACCCCAGGATGACTTTGGCTATGACGTTGCCGACTACGTCGGCGTCGATCCGATGTACGGGACCCTGGGCGACTTCGACGAATTGGTGACTCAGGCGCATCGCCGCAATCTCAAGGTGATGGTGGACTGGGTGCCCAACCACAGCAGCTCGCAACACCCCTGGTTCCTCGAGTCGGCCAGCAACCGGACGAATCCGAAGCGGGACTGGTACGTGTGGCGTGATCCCAAGCCGGACGGATCACCCCCCAACAACTGGTTATCGGTTTTTGGAGGCTCGGGGTGGGAGCTTGATCCCAAGACAGGCCAGTACTACCTGCACTCGTTCCTCGCATCCCAACCCGACCTGAATTGGCGCAACCCCGAGCTCGAAAGGGCGATGCTCGATGTCCTGCGATTCTGGATGAATCGAGACGTCGATGGGTTTCGGATCGACGTTGCCCAGAAGTGCATGAAGGATCCTCTTCTCCGCGACAACCCCCCGGCGACTGTGATCGACCCGACGGCTTACAAGTTCAACCCCGAGTGGGCCGCCACCCAACACATCTACGACGTTGCCGACCCCGACATTCATCGTCTCTTCAAGAAGTTTCGGTCGGTCCTCGACGAATATCCGGAACGGTTTTCGATCGCAGAGATTCATGAGTGGGATTGGCAGAGGTGGGCGTCGTACTACGGAGGGAACTCGGAAATCCACATGCCTTTCAACTTCGCGCCGCTGACGGCCGGTGTCGACCCCGACAAATGGCGCGAGATCATCGTCTCGATGGAAAAGGTGTTGCCTCCGGGAGCCTGGCCCAACTGGGTGCTCGGCAACCACGATGAGCCCCGGATCGCTACCAGGCTCGGGATGCGGGAATCCGCCACGATGGCAGTACTGCTTCTGACCCTGCGGGGTACTCCGACGGTCTACTACGGCGACGAGATCGGGATGCTGCAGACAGAGATTCCCGCCGAGTTGCAACAAGACCCGTACGGACGCCGCGTCCCCGGGTTGGGTCGTGACGGCTGTCGAACGCCGATGCAATGGTCGCCGTCGGTCAATGCCGGGTTCTCGACCATTGAGAACCAATCCACCTGGCTTCCGGTCCACCCCGATTACGAGATGTCAAATGTCGAGACCGAGTCGAGCGATCCGTCCTCGCGGCTGGCCCTCTATCGACGGCTCTTGGGTCTCAGACGCTCGCATCCCGCCCTCCACAGCGGTTCCGTCGAAGTTCTCCCATCCCTCAGCCAGGTCATCACATTCCGTCGATCACATCAGGGTGGCGACTCTTTCGTCATCGCTGCCAACCTCGCTGACGTTGCCGCGCATCACCCGCTCGAGGGCTCGGTGGCGGTGGGAACCGATCACGGCAGGGAAGGGGCAGCTTTCGATGGTCGATTGGCACCGTGGGAAGCGGTCGTGGTGACTCCCGCTTCGTGAGTCGGCGGTGGGCCAACTGGCCCCCGGGGCCGGGGCCTACCATTCGGACATGCTCGACCGGATTCTCGAGGCGACCCGCGAACGGGTGGCCGAACTTCGGACCCGTCGCGCCGCGGTCATGGAGAAAGCCGAGGCCGCCGAGCGACCGCCCTCGCTGGAGGAGGCGCTGGCGCGGCCGGGCCTCGCAGTGATTGCAGAAATCAAGCGCCGGTCGCCATCGCGGGGGGACCTGGCCATCGATCTTGATGCGGTCGAACAGGCGCGTCGCTACGCCGCTGGCGGGGCGGCGGCCCTTTCGGTCTTGACCGAGCCGGTGTTCTTCGCGGGACGACCCGAGGATCTGGTGGCGGCCCGGGAGAGCACCGGATTGCCGATCCTCCGCAAGGACTTCGTCATCGAGTCCATCCAGATATGGGAAGCTCGGGCCATGGGAGCCTCGGCCGTCCTTTTGATAGCTGCCGCGCTCACCCCGAACGAGCTAGCCGCCCTCCTCGACGATGCCGGCCGGGCCGGTCTCGATGCCCTCGTCGAGGTCCACTCCCCGGACGAGGCCAAGCTTTCGCTCGATCTGGGAGCTCGCATGGTCGGCGTCAACAACCGCGACCTCTCCTCGTTCGAGGTTGATCTCGCCACCGCCGAGGAAATCGCTCCCTTTCTATCCGGGGCAGCCGTCACGGTGGCCGAGTCGGGCATCCATTCCCGCGTCGAGGCCGCGTCGCATGACGGCCGCCGGCTATGACGCCGTTCTCGTCGGTGAGGCCCTGGTCCGCAGCCCCGATCCATCGTTGCTCATCAGAGAGCTGGCCGGGTGACCTGGGTCAAGGTGTGCGGGATGACAAGAGTCGAGGACATCGAAGCGGCTGAAGCGGCCGGGGCCGATGCCATCGGCCTCGTCCTGGTCGCGGATTCGCCCAGGGCGGTCAGCGTCGATCGAGCCCGGGAACTCGCCGCGGTGGTCACCACAAAAGCGGTTCTTCTCACCAAGGACCTAGCGCCGGAGGATCTGATTGCGGCAGTCCTGGCAACGGGCGTTGACGCCGTCCAACCCTATGGAGCCCACTCCGCGGAGGCAGCCGAGATGGCGGCCGAAGTTGGGCTGTTCGTCCTCCGCCCGGTCGACCTCGAGTTCGACGTCTCCGCTCTCCCAGAGGCCCACGTGCCGCTCTTCGACAATCGCTCCCCTGCCCAGCTCGGCGGGACCGGCCAGCAGTTCGATCATCGCTTGCTTCCCACGATCGAGCGCCCATTCGTCCTGGCCGGTGGCCTCGGCCCCGACAATGTGCGGCAGGCGATCCGCACAACCGGAGCCTGGGGGGTCGACGCCTCGAGCCGCCTCGAATCCAGGCCGGGCGTGAAGGACCACGACCTCGTCGCGGAATTTGTGCGGGAAGCGAAGCAGGCGTGATCCCCAAACCCTTGGCCCGGCCAGATGAGGCGGGTCGCTTTGGCGACTATGGCGGACGATTCGCCCCTGAAACCTTGATGCCCGCTCTCTCCGAGCTGGAGGAGGAGTTTGAGTCGGCCTGGAACGATCCCGCGTTCCGGGCCGAGTTCGCGCGGTGGCTGTCCGACTTCGTTGGTCGCCCGACTCCGCTGCAGACGGCGGCCCGGCTGTCGTCCGAACTCGGGGTCCATGTCCTCTTGAAGAGGGAAGACCTCGCTCACACCGGCGCCCACAAGATCAACAACGCGATCGGACAGGCGTTGTTGGCTCGCCGGATGGGCAAGCCCAGGGTCATCGCCGAGACGGGGGCCGGCCAGCACGGCGTCGCCGCTGCCACCGCGGCCGCGGCTCTCGGGCTGGACTGCTCGGTCTTCATGGGCGTCGTCGACATGGAACGACAGGCGCTCAACGTTCAACGTATGCGGATTCTCGGAACGGATGTGGTGCCGGTCACGGCCGGGGCGGGCACGCTCAAGGACGCGGTGAGCGAGGCGATGCGGGATTGGGTGCAGACAGTGCACCGGACCCACTACATCATCGGCTCGGTGGTCGGCCCCCATCCCTTCCCCTGGATGGTTCGCGAATTTCAGCGGGTCATCGGAGACGAATGTCTGGTCCAGCTCGGGACCGAGCTGCCCGACGTGGTGGTGGCATGTGTCGGCGGAGGGTCCAACGCGATGGGAATCTTTTATCCGTTCGCCGAAACCGGTGTCGAACTGGTTGGCGTGGAGGCGGGCGGGCACGGGCTCGAATCCGGGCGCCATGGCGCCTCGATCACCGCCGGACGTCCGGGGGTGCTCCACGGGACCAGGACCTACCTGCTCCAAGACTCCGATGGCCAGGTTCAAGAGGCGCATTCGATTTCAGCGGGTCTCGACTACCCGGGGGTAGGCCCCGAACATGCCTATTTCGCCGATGCCGGCTTGGCGTCCTACGAAACTGCCACGGACGAGGAAGCCTTGGCCGCGGTCGACCTGCTGGCGCGCAGCGAAGGCATCATCCCCGCCCTCGAGTCGGCCCACGCTCTGGCCTGGGTGGTCCGCAACGCTCCCCGGCTCGCCGGCAAGACCGTTCTCATCAACCTGAGCGGACGTGGCGACAAGGACCTCCACACCATCGCCAGTCACCGGCCGGCCGAATGAATGGACATCAGCGGATCAGAGCCACCCTGGCGAAGGATGACGGCGCGGCCCTCCTGCCCTTCCTGACCGCCGGGATTCCATCTCCAGCCGCTTCGGCCGACCTTTTCGTAGCGATGGCCGACGCCGGGGCCGACGCCTTCGAAGTGGGTATTCCGTATTCCGATCCGCTCATGGACGGTCCCGTGATCATGGAGGCCAGCGAAGCCGCCCTGGCGGCCGGAACCACCATCCGGATCGCGCTCGACATCATCGAGCAGGTCGCCTCCCGCACCGGTAAACCGGTTTTGGCAATGACCTACGCCAACCCGGTCATGCAGGTCGGCTGGCAAGCCTTTGTCGATCGACTCGAGAACGCTGGAGCGGCCGGGATCATCGTCCCGGATTTGCCTCTCGAGGAAGGCGGACCGCTGCGCACGGCAGCCTCAGCCCGCGGGATTGGAGTCGTTCAATTCGTGTCGCCGACCTCGGACAACCATCGCATAGATGCCGTCGCCGCTTCCGATCCCGCGTTCATATATGGGGTCGCCGAAATGGGGGTGACCGGGGAACGCACGACGAACAGCTCCCATGCCCAGGCGCTGTCGGAGCGGGTCCGGGACCGCACCCGGGCGCCGCTGGTGTTTGGAGTCGGCATCGCGACGCCGGAGCAGGCTCGAGCCGTGCGGGATCTGGCCGACGGAGTCATTGTCGGGAGCGCCATGGTGCGACGGGTCCTGGAGGCGGACACACCCGAGTCGGCTGCCAAATCATTGTCAGAAGCGGTCGCAGCGTTCGTCGCCGCTCTCCACTAGGGCGTTCCAGGCTCGTGACTGCCCGGCGGCTTGCTGCTTACCGCCTGCGGCTTCCTGCCCACTGCCTACTTGCCTACTGCCTGCTGCCTACTGCCTACTGCCTACTGACTGACTCGAAGAAGAGGTGCAACGGCCACCGTCAACGCCCGTTCATCCTGAGCCAGGGAGTGGGGGAGTGGGGGGATGCGGCTAAGGATGTGGACTCGAGTGGCCGTTGCGTGATCCACGATACAGGTAGTCGTACTAGTCACAAAGGACCCGCCCAAGGTACCCCCGGCTGCCAGGTGGGGACGAAAGGCTTCGCGGTTCCGTCCGGCGTGACGCGACCTGTAGGCGAGTTCACGGGCGGCTCTCGGTGCCGGAGGCGGGACTCGAACCCGCACGCGGTTTCCCGCAATGGATTTTGAGTCCATCTCGGCTGCCAATTTCGACACTCCGGCGTGGAGCGAAGTGTAGGAGTCCCTGTCGGAGCCCGGTCAGCGAGCGTTACGGCTCAGCGGGCCGGCAGCCCCTTTTCAGAGAACAGATCTCAGCCTTTCAAAGACAGATTCAGCCTTTCAAAGACAGATTTCAGGGGACCAGATCCAATGGTCGTTGCGCTTGAAGGGCGATCGCCTGCGCCCGACCCGATGATGAAAGTGTCGGCTGGCTCCAGGCGTTGTAGCGGATCTCGGCGGCTTCGATGGCCTTTCGCCAGGTCTCGGTGGAGTCCTTCGGGGTCCAACCGAGACTCGTCATCAAAGCCAGGGCGCGACTCGTCACTTCGTGGGTGACACCGGCAATCTCGAGGTCGAGCATGGTGGTCAGGAGGTCGTTGGCCGGATTGTCAGACATTCATTCCCCCCACTTTCGGAAGCCCCCCATTTTCGGAAGCAACGCCACCCCAGTTCTCGGGCCCCGGGGTCTTGTCCGTTGCCGCCTGCGGTTCAATCAGCTATGTCTCCCCGACCGCCTTTTTGTTACCGGGTACGGGGTGAAACCGGGCAGCCCAACTTCAGCCAAGGCGGATCACGCTCAACAAGTCACTGAAGCTGTCGGTCCAGACATCTGCTCCCACCCTGGGCGGCGCCCAGGCAGGATCGTCCGCTATGCCACCCAGGTCGTCGAGCGACCGGGCCAAAGCGATAACACTCACAGCCGGTTCACCAGCGGGGCCGGGGGGCGAATGCGTTACCAGAGCGGTCAGGCCCACCTCGGCGGCCAGCCGCCCGACCACGGGCTCGAGGTCGAGGTTCCGATTGGAGATGTGGAAGGCGATGACCCCGTCGGCGGTGGTCGCCGCCATGTAGCCCTGTAGCGCTTCCACGGTCAGAAGATGGGTGGGGATGGCATCGGAGCTGAAAGCGTCGACGATGAACAGGCCATACGGCTGGTGCGGCTGCTCGAGGGTGAGGCGACCGTCGCCAACGACGTACCGAACCGTTCCCATGCTGTCGGTCGTGAAGGTAAAGAGCGAACGGTCACCGGCGAGGCTGATCACCACCGGGTCGATCTCGTAGAAGGTGACCGTCTGGCTCGAGTCGAGATAAGAGGCAAGTGCCCCAGTGCCGAGCCCGATGATCCCGATGTCGTCGGTCGCTGAGCCAACCTCCCTCATTAGTTGGCCAAAGGGTCCGTTTGCCACGTAATAGGCGAGAGGTATCGGTTGGGCCTCTGGAGCGAAAGGCTGGGCTCCGTGCACCGTGGTGCCCGAAACCATGACATGGTTTCCGTCTTCCGTGGCGAGGACCCGGTAGACACCGAAGAAGGTCCGCTCCTGAGCGAGTAATTCTCCGTCGGCCGGAATGCTGCCGACGGCAAAAACCACGGCGAGTGGGAGGGCTATCCAGCCCGAGGCAGGGAACAACCCGTAGGCGGACACCCCGGCGAGACCGAGCAGAAGAACTGTGGTGGATAGTTCATCCGTCGTGAGAACCAGCGCCAGCGATACGACGAAAAGAACTGCCAGACCGATCCGGAGCAACCGGGGGCGTCCCCGCGATTGTCCTATCAGGAACGCGGCCGTTGCGACGATGGCGATCGGGTACTCGGCGATCCAATCGAACGCCACCGGGGCGATCAGGGCACCGCTCAGACCGCCGATGGCCCCTCCCACCGCGATCCAGAGGTAAAACTCGGTCAGGCGTCCGGCCCCGGGCCGCGAGCTATAGAGGCGTCCGTGGCAGAGAAGACCCGATGCGAGCAGCAGCGCCAGCGGAAGCCCCATTCCCATCCAGATGTTGACGATGGTGCCGGCGGTGGCGGCGGCGGTGGCCACGGCCAGGAGCGGAAACACCGCGACCGCCAGGCTGAGTAGGCGCCCGGATTGCCTTGAAAAGGCGGCGACGAACGTAGCCAGGTACAGGGCGAGCGGAACTACCCATATCAAAGGGAAGGAGGCAACGTCGGTCGCGATGTGGCGAGACACGGCGAGCAGCATCAACGATGGGACAGCCGCTGCCACCACCCAAAACGCCCGTCGCCTGATCGGGAGCGGGGATCGATCGAGCGGCCAAGTGATGACGGACCGGGTGCCACCCGCGTGGCGCGCCGCGATTACGACGAGGGTGATCAGCAGCAGGTATCCCCACCGAAAGGCACCGGCCTGTTGCGCGAGGTCGAGGTTCGGCTCCACCAGGAGCGGGTATGCCAGAAGGCCCAGGAAGCTGCCAACGTTGCTGGCCGCATAGAGGAAGAAAGGATCGCCGGCTCGCGGGTGGTCGGTGTGGGTGAACCAGGATTGCACCGTGGGGCTGAGCGCTGCCAGCGCCACAAACGGCGCTCCCACCATCAGGGTCAGGGCTCCCAATTCCCACCAGACCGGGGACGCGACCGAGACGGGGCGGTCGGGAAACGAGAACGGAAGCGTCAAAACGGGGATGACCAGCAGCGACAACTGGACCGGCAGTTGCCAACGTGCCGGCACCAAAGTCCTCGTGATGTGGGCGATCAGGTATCCGCCCAACAGGGCAACCTGGAAGAACGCCATGGCCGTGTTCCACACCGCCGGCGACCCACCCAGGACCGGAAGAAGGGCCTTGGCGGCCAGGGGCTCGATCGTGAAGAGCAGCATCGCCCCCAGAAACCCGGCCGCTGCGAACGGGAAGATCATGATCCGGCTCGAGGGGCCGGTCGGGGCGGCCGTGGCGCGATCTTCGTCGTTTGTGATCAAGGCTGTTTCATTTTCGGCCCAGACCCTGGGCTTCTTGACGCTTTGCGGTTCTGCGACAACGGGAGGTGGGTCCGCCTTCGTTGCCGTGGCCCGGATCCATCTAGGGTGGCTCCGATGCCTCCGAGGATCGAGCGCAAACTCTTGCACATACTCGATGAGATAAAGGTGATCGAGGCCGAGAAGGTGCTGATTCAGGCCGAATTGGAAGCTCATCGTCTTATCGACAGTGACGCCCATCGTGACGCCGTGCTCGGTATCGAGCCGCTTGAATCTACGTTGACGAGGGATGACGTTTTCCGCTTCGAACGCCTCCTGGCCCGCCTCGAGAATCGCCGCCTCTACCTGGAAGTGAAGCGCTCTGCCCTACTCGACCGCCTTGGCGACTGACCATCTCGCCGGTCGAAAGCACCCATGCCGACCCTTGCGCTCCTAGACGGAAACTCGATCGCCTACCGAGCGTTCTTCGCCCTGCCGCCGGACCTGGCGACCACCTCGGGTCAGGTGACCAACGCCGCCTACGGATTCACGCGAATGCTCATCAAGCTCCTCGGAGATCATCACCCCGACGCGGTGGCCGTTGCCTGGGACGTCTCGCGGCAGACCTTTCGCTCCGTCGAGTTTCCCGCCTACAAAGCCCAGCGCGAGGCGGCTCCGGACGCATTCAAGAGCCAGCTGCCTCTCATCAACGAGGTTCTCAACTCGCTGGGCGTCGCCCAGCTCCGGCAGGATGGATTTGAAGCCGACGACCTGATCGCCTCGATCGGCGAAATCGCCCGGCGGGAGGAATGGAACGTCCTCCTTGTCACCGGCGACCGCGATGCCTTCCAGCTGATCGACGACCATCTCAAAGTCTTGTATACCCGCCGGGGTATCACGGACGTCATCGTCGCCGACGACGGCTACGTCTTCGAACGTTATGGAATAGCCCCCGGCCAGTACGTCGACTATGCCGCCCTCAGGGGAGATACCTCCGACAATCTCCCGGGAGTTCCCGGCGTGGGGGAGAAGACCGCCTCGAGGCTCATTGCCGACTACGGCAGCCTGGAAGGCGTCTACGACCATGCCGCCGACCTCACCCCGAGGCTCCGCCAGAACCTGTTGGACCACCGCGACCAGGTCTTCCTCAATCGCAAGCTCATGACGCTCGTCCGCGATATGAACATCGACCTCGACCTCGCCCGCCTTCGACTGGGTGAGTGGGACCGGTCGGTCGCCAAACAGATCTTCGAGAGCCTCGAGTTCTATTCGCTCTGGGAGGACTTGCTCGAAGTCCAACCCGCCTCTGGCGCTGCGCTCCAACAGGCCACCCTCGACACCGAGACCCGATTGATCGAAGATCGGGCCGAAGTCGCCCGGCTTGGCTCCAGCGGCCGAATTGTGCTGGACCTCATCGACTCCGGCGGATTGTGGGGTCTGGCGATCTTCACCGGCGACGGTCAGGCCGTGGCAGTGCCCCTCGACGCCTTCGACGGTCTCGGTCCAATTCTGGCCGACCCGACCATCGCCAAGGTCGCCCATGACGGCAAGGACCTCATCCGCCGTCTTCTCGATGCCGGCTACGACTTCGCCGGCCTTGATTTCGACACGGCATTGGCGGCTTACCTGCTCAATCCGGCCACCCGGGAATACGACCTCGGCTCGATCGCGGCGAGGTACCTGAAGCTGGAGATGAACTCGCCCGATCAGATCGAGGCAGCCGGCAAACAGGGCACCCTTGACTTCTCGGGTGGGCCCGATCTCGATGCCGCGGGACGCCGGGTCGAAGCGGTGGCCCAGCTCGCAGAGCGATTGGAGGCCGAGCTCGATGCCCGCGACGAGGTCGAACTGTTCAGACGTTTCGAGTTACCGCTCGTGCCGGTGCTGGCCCGGATGGAGCATGCCGGGATCGGGGTCGATCGGACCTACCTCGAAGACATGGGAGCGGATCTGAGGAGCCGATTGTCAGAGCTGGAGCGCCGTATCCATCAGGAGGCCGGCGACCCGTTCAACGTCAACTCGACCAACCAGTTGCGGGAGGTCCTGTACGACAAGTTACGGCTGCCGATCCTCAAGAAGACTTCGACCGGGGCTCCGTCCACCGACGCCTCGGTTCTCGAGAAGCTGGCCGAGTCGCATCCGATCGTCCAGCACCTGCTCAACTATCGAGAGCTGGAAAAGCTCCGCTCCACCTATGTGGATGGGTATTTGCCGTTGATCACCCGTGAGGGCCGGATTCACACCCGCTTCAACCAGATGGCGGCGACCACCGGTCGGCTGTCGTCCGACAGCCCCAATCTGCAGAACATCCCGGTGCGCTCGGAGACCGGGATGACCATCCGCCGGGCGTTCGTCGCCAGAGAAGGATGGACTTTTCTGGTCGCCGACTACAGCCAGATCGAACTTCGGGTCCTTGCCCACATGAGCCGCGATCCCGGCCTGGTGGAAGCCTTCGCAACCGAAGCCGACATCCACACCGCCACCGCCTCACGGGTGTTTTCGGTGCCACTCGATCAGGTGACCACCGAGATGCGGCGCCGGGCCAAGACCATCAATTTTGGGCTTCTCTACGGGATGGAGGCATTCGGTCTGGCGGATCGCCTGGGGATTTCCCGTGACGAAGCCCGTCACCACATCGACGAGTACTTCGCCCAGTTCCCCGACGTCAAGGCCTTTATGGACGGGGTCGTGACTCAAGCTCGGAATCATGGCTACACGACCACGCTGTTTGGCCGCCGCCGCTATTTGCCGGAACTCAAGAGCGACAACTTCCGGATCAGGCAGATGGGGGAGAGAATGGCCCTCAACGCCCCGGTCCAGGGCACGGCCGCCGACATCATCAAGCGGGCCATGATCGACCTCGACGCCGAGCTGGTTCAGCGGGGGCTCGCTTCCGAGATGCTTCTGCAAGTCCATGACGAGTTGATCGTCGAGTCCCCGGCCGACGAGCTCGAAGCCGCCACTGAACTGGTCACTCGGGTGATGGAGGACGTCGTTCAACTGGAAGTGCCCCTGCGAGTAGATGTCTCCACCGGCCCCAACCTGGCGGAACTGAAGCGGCTACCAGCCTTCGTGGTGAGTGGGGTGCGTTCCAAAAGGCGAGACGCCAGACGCCAGACGCCAGACGCCAACGCGTAAACACGACCTCGTCTGGTCCGGGGAGGTGGTTCCACATCGGACTGGAGACCGATGTGCGGATTTTCCCCGCCCACCGGGACTCGGGCTCACATGTCGTCTCTTGTCATTCGGGCTTCCTGGCGTCTGGCGTCTGGCGTCTGGCGTCTGAGTTTCCTGCGGCGCGGCTCTCTTTCCAGCCGCACCACCTGCTGGGCTAGTGCCTTTTGGGCACGCTTCTGATAGGCTGTCTGTTGCCTCGGCGCTATCTGCCGGGAGCAATTCCTCTGGAGGTTGAGCACCCATTTATGTCCACTGAAACCGAAACCGCGCCGCCCGCGCCGGCGCCCGACGAGCCCCCCTCCGAACCAGCTGGAGAACCCAGCGTTTCGGAACCACCCACCGAGTCGGCCAGCCCCGCCCCTACCGGCGGCAATGAGCGAGCCGTGATCGTCCCCCCCAGCGTGGAATCCCTGCCTGACGACTTCGGAGACGACTTCGAGGCGGCCATCAACCAAACGGTGGTCGAGTTCAAAGAGGGTGACATCGTCGAAGGAACTGTTGTCTCCGTCGATGCCGATGGCGCCATGGTCGACGTCGGATACAAGTCCGAGGGACTTATCCCGACCGAGGAACTTTCGATCCGTGCGAATGTCGACCCGACCACCGTCGTATCGGTGGGCGAGAAGGTCGAAGCCCTGGTCCTCAATAAAGAGGATGACGAAGGCCGGTTGATCCTCTCCAAGAAGCGCGCCCAGTACGAGCGGGCGTGGGGACGGGTGCAGAAGATCACGGAGCAGGGCGGCACTGTCAAGGGGACAGTCATCGAGGTGGTCAAGGGCGGCCTTATCGTCGATATCGGCCTCCGTGGATTCCTTCCGGCCTCCTTGGTCGACCTCCGCCGGGTCAGGGATCTCGACCCATTCATCGGCCAGGAGATCGAAGCCAAAGTCATCGAGCTGGACCGCAACCGCAACAACGTGGTTCTCTCACGCCGGGCCTATCTCGAGGAAGAACAGGCCGAGCAGCGAGCCGCTTTCCTCGACGATCTCAAGGAGGGCGAGATTCGCCCGGGGGTCGTCTCTTCGGTCGTCAACTTCGGCGCCTTCGTCGATCTCGGCGGTATGGACGGTCTGGTCCACGTCTCCGAGATGTCCTGGCAACACATCTCCCACCCCTCCGAAATGGTCAAGGTGGGTGACAAAGTTCAGGTGAAGGTCCTCGAAGTCGATCGCGAACGCGAACGGATTTCACTTTCGGTTCGCCAGACCCTCGAAGATCCCTGGGAAGTGTTCTCGCGGTCGGCCAACGTCGGTGACGTCGTCGATGGCATCGTCACCAAGACCGTTCCCTTCGGTGCCTTTATCTCGGTATCCGAAGGTGTCGAAGGCCTGGTCCACGTTTCCGAGATCGCCATCCACCGGGTCGAGTCGCCCGAGTTGGAGCTGTCCATCGGTCAGCAGGTCAAGGTCAAAATCACCGAGAAAGAGGAAGAGAGACGGCGCATCAGCCTCTCGATAAAGCAGGCTCTGCCCGAGTGGCAGGAGCGCAGCACGCAGCCGGCTCCCCAGCCCGGACCGGCCAAACGGCCCGCTCGTCGCGAATTTGAGCGCGAATTCGGCCCTGCTCCCGCCGAGCCGGAGCCGATCACCGTCGATGCCTCCCTCGAGGCCATTCTCCAGGAGCTCAAGGAGCGGGGGATCGGTCGGCGATAGTTCGCGACCTTGACCGGACTAGTCACATGTGGGACGCTTCCAGCGGCTCGGGTCAACGTGGGCTTAAGACTGACGATTTCCGGGTCGAAGAACTAGTGACAACTAGCTACTGGCTGCGGCTCGGCCTTTTGGAGAGATTCCGAATTCTGGGCTTCCAGCTTTGTCAATAAGGAGCTTTGGATGGGTAGGAGAGCGTTAGTTTTGTTGGTGGCCCTGCTGCTCGCAGGCGTAGCGGCCTTTGCTGTGTTTCAATTCCTCAACGGAATTCGAAACGACGTAGAGGCCAACCGCGAGAAGGCACCAGTGTTCAGAGCCACACAATTCATTCCCGAGGGGTCCGATGGTTCGCTGGCTCTTCAGTCGAGCTGGTTTGCCGCCAGTGAGGAGAACGTAGAGGATCTCCCGGACGGCGCCATCACCACCGAGCAAGAGCTTCAGGCCGCGGTTGGTGGTCGCTTGGCGGTGGGGCCGATCGAGCGCAACCAGATCATCACGGGGAGTCAATGGGCACAGCTGACCGTCAATCTGAAGCCTCTCTCCGAGCTCATCCCGTCAGGTAAGCAGGCCATCACGGTCTCCACGGATGCGGTCCGCGGCGTCAACGGCTTTGTTCGCCCCGGCGATCTGATCAACCTCATCATCACCCTGGACATCGAGTTCAATCAGATCCCGGTCGACTCACCGATTTTCGGAGTCCCGACCGAGACCACCACCCCCGAAGGGCACCCCGAGCGAAGAAGACACGGAGACGGTCACGTATACGCGCTACGTGCTCCAGGGACTTCCGGTGCTGGCCGTCGCCCAGGATGTGCGTTCAGAAGAGGGCGAAGGAACACCCATCGTTGTGCCGCAGGTCGACGAGACCGGTGCCCCGATCGCAGAGGACGCACCAATAGTCGAGACCGTTTTCACTCTCGAAGTGACCCCGGAACAAGCCGAGCGCATCGCCTTCTCCTTCGAAAATGGATCGGTGTGGATGACGCTGGTTCCTGCCGACTTCATCGAGGTTGACACCGACGGTGTGACGATCGAGTCGCTGTTCACCGGTGACCTGGTGGAAGACATCTTCGGGAACTGATCCGAACAACGAGACTGAGTAGGAATAGATAGTGTCCATAACCGAGAACAATCTGCTGGTAGTAGACGAAGACGCCAGCTTCATCGACGAAGCCAAGCAGCTGTTCGACGGTCGGTTGCCGACTGTCAGGTCGATCACCGAGGCCGTTGCCACGACCGAGAGTGGCGACCTGCGGATGGTGTTGATCGGGCCCTCAATCGCCAACGAAGAGGGAATCGACGCGGTACGGACACTGAGGAACGAGGATCCGTCCCTCATACTGATAGCAGTAGCCGATCAGGTGACCTCGGGGTTGCTGAGAGCCGCAATGCGGGCCGGCATCTCCGAGGTCATCGAGGCTCCTCTCACCGAGGAGAAAATCGAAGAGGCGATCAAGCAGTTCGCCAACGACGTCCTCAAGAGAAAGGTCGCGGCCGTCGTTCCGGTCGCCACCCACAAGGACGAAGGTCAGGTCATCGTCGTGATGAGCGCCAAGGGCGGGTCCGGCAAGACCGTAGTCGCCACCAACCTGGCAATTCTCCTCACCCGCTTCGAGGACAAGAGAGTGGCCCTCGTCGACGCCGACCTTCAATTCGGAGATGTCTGCCTCGTCCTCCAGCTGGAGCCGCGCTTCACTCTCGTGAATGCAGCGCACGAGTTGCATCATCTCGATGCCCAGCTGCTCGAGTCCCTGCTGACCGACCATCCCAGCGGGCTCAAAGTCATGGCCGCTCCGCTGGAGCCTGCCTTCGCGGATGACATTTCGACCGAGAGCCTGATCACCGTCGTGACTCTCCTCCGCGAGACCTACGACTACGTCATCGTCGACACGGCCTCGATGCTCGATGAACTGTTGCTTTCCCTTCTGGAGAAGGCCGACGTGATCCTCCAGGTGGTTGATATGGATCTGCCATCGGTCAAGAACGCCAAGTTGGCCCTCGAGACCCTCCGCCTCCTCAAGTTTCCGACTAGCAAGGTCAAGCTGATTCTGAACCGCTCGAACGCCAAAGCCCGCCTCGACGACAAGGAGATCGAGGGGGCGCTCAAGATGAGCATCTCCGCCGCCATTCCTTCCGACGGGGCGGTTGCCGCCTCCATGAACGAAGGTAGGCCGGTTGTTGAGTCGGCCCCGAAGTCTCGGGTGGCCAAGGGATTTGAATCCGTGGCCGAGCTGATAGCTGGTCCGGTACCGGAACCCTCTCAAGGCAGGGGTTTCTTACGCCGAAAGTGATTTCACTCCCAATGGGTTCGAAAGGGGTAATAACAAAATGTCATCGCTCGCAGATCGGGTAGCAGCCGCTCGTCGTAACGAGCTGTCAACCGTATCCAGTACGCGCAACGAGGCTCTCACCGAGTTGCGAGGCCGGCTTCACTTCAAAGTAGTTGAGGAGCTCGGCCCCACTCTCTATGACCGGCAGATGTCCGACGCTGAGTTGCGTCTCCGGGTCATGGAAATGCTCGAATGGGCGATCGACCAGGAGCAGGCTGTCCCGCTCACGGTGAGCGATCGCCGCCAACTCCTCAATGAGATCGCCTCCGACGTCCTCGGCTACGGGCCGATCGATCCTCTCTTGAACGATCCCGAGGTCACCGAGGTCATGGTCAACGGGCCCTACGACGTGTACGTGGAGCAACGAGGCAAGATCATCAAGACGGATGTGCGTTTCGTGGACGATGTCCACCTTCGCCGGATCATCGACAAGATCGTGGGCCAGGTAGGCCGACGCGTCGACGAATCAACCCCGATGGTGGATGCCCGCCTCCCCGACGGATCCCGCGTGAATGCGGTGGTGCATCCCCTGGCAATCGGCGGACCCTTCCTGACGATTCGTAAGTTCGCGGTCGACCCCTTCACGGAGGCCGACCTGGTCAAGTTCGGCACCTTCAACCAACGCACCGCCGACTTCCTTCGTGCTTGTGTGAGGGGCCGCCTCAACATCATTGTTTCGGGAGGTACGGGTTCTGGTAAGACCACCACCCTCAACGTGCTCTCCAGCTATCTCCCCGACGATGAGCGCATCGTCACTGTGGAAGACGCCGCTGAGCTCCAGCTTCACCAGGATCATGTCCTCTCCCTCGAATCCCGGCCGGCCAACATCGAAGGCAAGGGGCAGGTCGGCATCCGCGACCTGGTCCGCAACTGCCTCCGGATGCGGCCCGATCGCATCGTGGTCGGTGAGTGCCGCGGAGGCGAGGCCCTCGACATGCTCCAGGCCATGAACACGGGACATGACGGGTCTCTGACCACGATTCACTCCAACGCCCCTCGCGACACCCTCTCCCGAATCGAGACCATGGTTTTGATGGCGGGCTTTGACCTTCCGGTCCGGGCGATTCGCGAGCAGGTGGCGTCTGCCGTCGATCTGATCGTGCACGTGTCCCGCCTCAAGGACGGTACCCGGCGCGTAACCCATGTGACCGAGGTCGAGGGCATGGAGGGCGACATCATTACTCTCCAGGATCTGTTCCTCTTCGACTTCGGTGCCGGCATCGACCATGACTCACGGCAAGTATCTCGGCCGCCTCAAGGCGACCGGCATCCGCCCCACCTTCTCGGAGCATCTCCAGGACATGGGAATCCGCTTGCCCGCCGACCTCTTCGATCCGGAACCGTTTGCGAAGCGGGCCGATCAGTTCGCTCTGAGATGAGCCGTCCAGCTTTGAAGCGGATACTCATCCTGTTTGCGCTGGGCGCAATCCTCATGGCGCCCTCGCTGGCTCTCGCCCAAGCGGGGGCGGCGATGGAGATCGTCGATATCAATACGGACCGCTACGACCTCAATGGCTCCACGACCATGGTGGTGGAGTTCCGCAACCTCGATGGCGTCCTCGATCCGGAACAACTGGTGGTGACCGCCAACGGGCAGCCGGTCCAGCTCGTGGGCGTGGACCCGCTCGGTCAGACTCAGGAACCGGTCGGGATCGTCCTCGTCATCGACGTCTCCGGCTCGATGGAAGGTGCGCCGATGGAAGCGGCCAAGGCCGCTGCCACCGATTTCGTGTCACAGAAGCGCCCGGGTGACTTCATCGCCCTCGTCACCTTCGGCGACACGGTGCAGACCGTGTCAGGCTTCACCACCAACATCGAGGCGCTCACAGCCCGGATCGCCGAACTCGAAGCGACCGGGGAGACCGCCTTCAACGATGGCGTGATCCAGGGGATCAACCTCTTCGAACAGAGCAACGCCTCGGCTTTGCGCCGCAACATCATCGTCCTCACCGACGGCGCCGACACCGTCAGCACCGCCACCACCGATGACGTCCTGGCGGCCATCAACAACCCCAGCAACCCGGTTCGGGTATTCGGGGTCGCCCTGGAGTCTCCCGAGTTTCAACCCGCGGCGGTTCAACAGATCGCCGATGCCGGTGAGGGCCTTTTCCTGTCGACCTCGGACCCGGCTCAGCTGGCGGCCTTGTACGGGCAGATCCAACGTGAAATCGGCAACCTGCTCGTGGTCAGGATGGGGAGCCCCATCTTCCAGGCGGGGCCCGTCGAGTTCGCCGTGACCTACGGCCCGCTGTCTGCCGTGGAGACCGTGGACGTCTCCGGATTCGTGACCACGACGACGTTGGGCCCCACCACCACGGTGACCTTCGCCGCGGCCGAACCCTTTGTCGTCCGCAGCAACCTTCCCGATATCTGCTTCGTCTCTGCTGGGTCTGGCTGCTCTCGGGATCGGGGCGGCGATCGGGCTGTTCATCTTCATCCTGTTCGGTCGGGGCGGGGAGGACGCCGGTTCGGTCTTCCGCCGCCGCCTCGAGGCCTACGGTCGGCGCGGGGCCACCGAGGAGAAGCGCTCGGTTTTCGACCGCATCCCCTTGCTCCGGCTGTTCACGCAAAGGGCCGAGGAAGAGGTCAGAAAGCGTGGACTGCTGAGCGGTGTCAACTCCGCACTGGAACAGGCCAACATTCCTCTCTCGGCCGGCGAAGCGGTCGCAGGCGGGTTCGGCCTCGCCGGAGTCGTCGCGGTTCTGGCGGCGCTTTTCACGGGCAATCCGATCATGGGCGGTGTGGCTTTCGTAGTCGGGATCCTGGTCGTCGTAGGTTTGCTCAACTTCCTGGGCGGTCGGGAGAAACGACGTTTCGAGAACCAGCTCCCCGACACCCTGACCCTGATCTCGACCTCGCTTCGGGCCGGTTACTCCCTGCTCCAGGCGGTCGAGGCCGTGGCCACCGAGGCCCCCAACCCGACCGCCCGCGAGTTCGGCCGGGCCATCGTCGAAGCCCGTTTGGGACGCCAGGTGGTAGCGGCCCTGCAGGGAATCACCACCAGGACCCAGTCCCAGGATTTCGAGTGGGCTGTCATGGCGATCGAGATCCAGCGTGAGGTCGGTGGCAACCTCGCCGAGGTGCTGCAAACCGTCTCCGAGACGATGAGGCAACGCAACCGCCTCAAGGGAGAGATTCGGGCCCTCACTGCGGAAGGTCGAATCTCCGCCTACGTTCTGGGAGCACTTCCGTTTGCAATGGGTGGCTTTCTCTACGCCAGCAACCCCGAGTACATCGGCGTGCTCTTTACGAATACGTTTGGGATCGTTGCCATGATCGCCGGTGGACTGTTGATGGTGGCAGGCGGGATATGGCTTAAGAAGATCGTCAACATCGAGGTTTGAGGTAGAGATGGATGCAGCACTCATTTTCCCGGTGATCGCCGTATTCACGGCGGCCATCGCCCTATTCGTCTGGATCGGCAACGGCGTGGTCCGGGCTCAGAAGGCCGCGATCGACCGCCTCGGGGTCTACGGCAAGACCGGCACCATCAGAGAAGAGACCCTGACCCGTCCCCTGGCGGAGAGGGCCATCGCTCCGGTGGTCCTGGGGATGGGCAAATTCCTCAATCGATTCACTCCGCTGGGCTATCTCAACAAACTGCAGCACAAGCTGCTGTTGGCGGGCACGCCGGCCAACCTCGACGCCCCGTCGTTCGTTGTGATCAAGGTCTTTACGACCGTGATCGGCATCATCCTGGCGTTCTTCGCGCAACGGGTCGCGGGCTCGGCCTTTCAGCGGCTGATCTTGATCTTCTTTCCCATCGTTCTCGGCTTCTTTGGCCCCGACGCCTGGCTGTCCCGCAAGGTCGGCGATCGCCGCGGGCTGATGCAGCGTTCGCTGCCGGATGTGCTCGACCTGCTGGTGATCTCGGTCGAAGCCGGCCTTGGTTTCGACTCTGCCCTTGCCAGGGTGGTGTCCACTGTCCCCGGTCCTCTCACCGAGGAGTTCTTCCGGATGCTTCAGGAGACGAGGGTCGGAGTGAGCCGTCGCGACGCGATGCGGCATTTGATGGAGCGAAGCGATCTCGACGAGCTCCGTTCGTTCCTGCTGGCGATGATGCAGGCCGAGGCATTCGGTGTTGCGATCGCCCGGGTGCTGCGAGTCCAGGCCGACGAGATGCGCGTCAAACGGCGCCAGCGGGCCCAGGAGAAGGCCTTTGCCGCCCCGGTCAAGATCGTCTTCCCCTTGATCTTCTGCATCTTCCCGGCCCTCTTCATCGTTCTGCTGGGACCGGCTGCGATCCAGATCAGTGAGACCTTCTCGACAATGAACAACTGACCGATGTCGGCCACGGCCGGGACCGCCCGGGGGCGCGTCTCGGTCGGACACATAGCGCTGGCTCTTCCGGTCATCGCCGCGGTCATCTCGGGCCGCATTCCCGTACGCGACAACTCATATCTGTGGCACGTCCGCGCCGGGACCCTTCAAATCGACCTGGGCCGGGTTCTCACCGAGGATCCTTTTAGCTTTACGGCCGCCGGCCGCGCCTGGAGAACCCAGTCGTGGCTGGCCGACATCGCCTATGGCTGGGCCGACCGAAGGTGGGGACTGGCGATCGTCACGCCGATCGTCGTCATGGGGGCCCTTCTGATCGTGGGCTCCATCGCCCTCCGCACCTATCGAGTGCTTCGCTCACCCTTGGCCGCGGGAGTGGCCACCACCTGGATCATGTGGCTCCTGCTCGGATACTTCACACCCCGGCCGGTGGTGTTCTCTCTGGGGCTGTTCGCATTGGCACTGGTGGTGGCCGACGACGAGCGGCTCCGCTGGACCCTGCCTCCGCTGATGTGGCTATGGGCGTCGATCCACGGCGGGTTCGTCGTGGGGATCGGCTATCTGATCCTCGACGGACTTCGGCGGCGGGACCGGCGTCGAATAGTCGACGTGGCGGCCGCCACCCTGGTCACGCTCTTGACCGCCCACGGTCTCGGGACGTGGCAGGTGGTGATCCAATTCCTGGGCAACACCAAGGCTCTCGACCTCATCGTCGAGTGGCTCACGCCGAACCTGATCAGCCTCGAGCTGTTCCCCTTCCTGCTCGGGATCATCGCCATGCTGGTGGGGGCGATCAGGGGCCGGGTCAAGATGGCCGATCTCTGGGTGATCGTGCCCTTCCTGGCATTTGCCTTCACGGCCAACCGGGCAGTTCCGCTTTCAGCCCTGGTGCTGGCGCCCTGGTTCGTGTCTTCCCTGATGCCGCTCGGCAAAAAGGCCACGTCCACCACCCGCGTCCAAGGAGTCGTCAACGCCACCATCCTGGCGCTGGTCGTGATCCTTCCGTGGGTCGTACCCATCAAGGGTGGCCTCGACGACGAGTTGTTTGGAGTCGAGGCGGTTGAACATCTGGGGCCTGGTCCGGCGTTCCACGACGACGGCGTCGGTGGATACCTGATCTATGCGGAGTGGCCCGATCGCCTGGTCTACATAGATGACAGAGCTGAGCTGTACGAGGATGACTTCATCGACTTCGCCAAGGCTCGAGATGCCGACGAGGTTTGGCGCGAAGTGTTCGCACGGTACGACATCGGTCAGGCGCTCTTGAAGCACGAAGACCGCCTTACCCAGGTCTTGCTGGCCGAGAGGTGGGAGCCGGTATTCGAGGACGATCGGTTCGTGGTGCTGGTAGCTCCCGGCTGACGCTGAGGCGTGCGGGAACTTGTCAAAATTCACTTGATGAGAAACGAACGCGTGATGGGTGCGAAACTTCGCGAGGCGAACAGGCGAACGTACTGGGCGAACTGACCGCGGGCCAATGGTCCTGGGCTTCGAGTCCGACTGACGGGCCGGCGATGCCGTCAGGGAATCGACTAGTTGGCCAGGCCGTCAGCGATGGTGGAGAAGGATGTCGACACTTCCTGGCCGGCGATCTCGACTGCCACGATGGCGATGATTGCGATGAGGATCACCAGGAAGGCGTACTCGACCATGCTGGCGCCTCGGTCTTTCAGATTCGCTTTGATCAAGTTGATGATTGTCATCTCGACGTTCTTCCTGTGATGGTTCGAAGGTTGTGGTCGGCGGTGCCAATGCATGGTGCATCCGCACTTCGTTGGTCTAAGAGCGTGGGGACCCTTGCGGATCCCCACGTCCCTAGTTCTAGTTCTCCGGGCTTAGTTGGAGAGGGAGCCTGCGATGGTCGAGAACGCCTTGGAGACGTTCTGGCCAGCGATCGACACGGCCACGATGGCAATGATGGCGATCAGGACGACCAGCAGGGCATATTCCACCATGCTGGCACCCTTCTCTTCCTTCACCCACGTGGTCAGCTTGGTCCACAATGAGAGCATCTTGACCTCCTTTTCTTGTAGGAACTGTGCTCGATTTGGTTATCGGTTATCCGACAGAAGCGCTTTATGGGACTCCAGACCTATGCCGGGGGACCCATCTGCGCCTGCAAGGGCCACTTGCGTAACTCCGCAGGACGCATCTCGTTCAAGTGTGCGCTGTCACCACTTGAAAGAATTCAGAACAACCAAGAAGCCGGCGTCCTGACGGGCGCCGGCTTTCGTGACTGGTCTCGATCAGTTGGCGCCGAGGGAGCCTGCGATGGTCGAGAACGCCTTGGAGACGTTCTGGCCAGCGATCGAAATGGCGACGATGGCGATGATGGCGATCAGAACGACCAGCAAAGCATATTCCACCATGCTGGCGCCCTTCTCATCCTTTGCCCAAGCAGTCAGCTTGGCCCACAGTTGAAACATGAAGTACCTCCTGGATACGACCTTCGGGGACGTTTGCCCGCCGTCCAAAACGATAGGTCGCAGGTCCACACGCCCCCATGGGGCCGATGACCTATTTCGGTTTCGCGATTCCGAGTCGGATTGCTTCGATCGCCGCCTGGGTCCGATCGGCCACCGACAGCTTGGCGAAGATCGAAGCCAGGTGGTTCTTCACCGTCTTTTGCGAGATGATAGAGGCGATCGGCCAGATCCTCGGTCGACGAAACACCTTTCGCCAGCAACGTGAGAATTTCGGTTTCCCGATCCGTCAAGCGCCGCGGCCCCGGGGTCAAGCGTGGGGCGGCGATACTTCTCGGCGATGGGAACCCCGGCGACCAGGGTCTCTCCGTCGGCCACGGCCCTGATCGCCGATGCGATTTCAATCAGAGGAACCCCTTTGGAGAACATGCCGGAAGCGCCGGCTTTGGCTACGGCCTGTCGGGTCTCCTGGTTGTCGTGCATCGACACGACGATCGCCTTGGCCGTCGGGGGCAGGGCGGCGAGGGTGCCCATCCCATCGAGGCCGGGCATCTCGAGATCGATCAGCAAGACGTCGGCGGGTTGGTTCTTGAGACGCTCCAGCAGTTCACTTCCATTAGACACCACTCCGACTACCCGCAGGTCGGGAATGGCGGAAAGGCCTTCGCTCAAACCCTCGGCAAACAGCTGGTGGTCGTCGGCGATCATCACTCGTATCATCTGGTGCTCCACTCTATTGAGACCGCGGTCCCGCGGGGGCCGCTCTCAACGTCGAGTCGGCCGCCGATCTTGGCGGCCCTTTCCTTCATTCCGATCAGCCCGAAGTGGCCTTCGCTGATCCGGGTTGTATCGAAGCCGCGACCGTCATCGATCACACTGAGCCAACCCCGATCGAAGTCAACCATTCCCGTTACCTTGATGCGTTCGAGCAGAGGCGTGACGGGAAGCGTTCCTGATTGCCTCGGCGATGATGGCGGTCAACTCCTGGGACATCGACGGGCGGGGAGGACGCCTTTCGTCGATGTCGACCTCGACCTCGGGATCAGGAGCCAATTTGGTCAGTTGCTCGTTTAGCGAAGTTGACAGGCTTGGCTCCGGTTCGCTCCTCAGGTCGGCCACTGTCTTCCGGATGTCGTCAACCAGGAACGACACTGACCGCCGCAACTGGGTCAGCTGATCCGTCAGAGGCTGGTCGGGTGTGTTTTGGACCATGGCCAGGTCGATGCCCAAACCCAGCGAAGCCAGCGAAGGGCCGAGTTCATCGTGCAGTTCCCGGGCGATTCTGACCCGCTCCTCGCTGATCGCTTTCTGGGCGATCAACTCGAGCAACCTGACGTTCGAAAAGGCCAGCGCCAACGGCCTCATCGACTGTTCGATCCCATCGATCTCGGTTTGAGAGAGCGGGCGCGGGGCCGCCAGCATGATCCAACCGGTCTCCTGTCCGGCCAGCCTCAACGGAATCGTGAGTCTTTGCGATTGCGGCGGTTCGTTCCCGACGCGGGCGACGAGAACCGGACCGCGGTCACTGGCGATGGCGGCGGCAGCAGCGGTGCCGGGAAAGCGCGCCACCAACGATTCGAGCGCGGCCTTTCCAAGCGTGATCGGGTTGGTGTCGTGACTAGCCGTGAGCTCCTCCAGGCGGGTCAGCAGGGAGTGGGTGTCCTCGAGCTCGCTCCAGCCGCCGGTTGCTGGCCTCCTGGCTGAGAACCATTTGTTCCTGGCGCCTCTCCATGTCGACCAGAAGACGTCGTACCTGGGAGATGCTTATGGCCAACAGCAACTGGATTCCGCCTACCAGGAGAACGCCGGCGCTATCGGGCGTCTCCCGGCCGAGCTCGACCAAAAGGAGCAGACCTGAAGCAAGTAGGGCCGTCGACAGGGCCTGACGCGCGACTTCCGAAGATGCCGGCCCACAACGTCGGGGTGATGGCCAGGAGCAGGTAGGGACTGTCGGCCGAACCGGTCAGGGTGACGGCCACCATGGCCAGGATCACACCGGCCAGCACCCACATGTCGAGGACCAGTTGGCGCCGGAACCAGTCCGGGGGAGCCGAGGTGGACGCAAGGACAAATACGCCGGCGATGCCGGCGGCAGCAATGGCGATCGGATCGGGGCCTTCTACGGCGAACGAGGCAAAGATCCCCAGTGCCAGAGCGACCCATTGCGAGGCCACCAACACAAGGCGCGTTCGCCGATCCCATATGACGGGAAGCATGACTAGTTCACACTAACTTGGCCATGAATGAGTCCCCGTCCAAGGGTTGTGGTTGCCGGCGGCATCGGGAGCGGCAAATCCACGGTAATCGGCGTCCTTGGCGACCTCGGCTGGTCCATCCTCAGCGCCGACCAGGTTGGACACGATGTGCTCATGGAGCCTGAGGTCATCGAAGCTGTCGCTGCCAGATGGCCTGCCGCTGTCATCGATCGAGAGGTGAACAGGTCAAGATTGGCTGGAATCGTGTTCGGGGACAAGAGCGAGCTCAACGCCTTGGAGGAGATCACACATCCCCGTATCGTCGGTCGGATCGACCGGTGGGTTGAAGGTTCGTCGGGCCCAGCCGCGATCGAGGTCTCGGTGCTCAAAGTCGTTCGCCCCGGTTGGGGCCCCGTGCTGATTGTTCACGCACCAGTTGCCTTGCGCCAACAACGGGCACTCGAGCGGGGGATGAGCCGCAGACGACGTGAAGGCCAGAATGGCTGCACAACCTTCCGACGAACAGCTGCTGGCTGCAGCCGACGTCGTGATCGACAACCAGGGCACCGTCGACGACCTCATCGCAGCGGTGCATCGAATTGATCTGTGGGCTCGAGCAATGAGTCGGGTGCGGATAGCCGTTCTGTTGATTGTTGCCTCGGCTGCGAGCGTGTATTTCGCCGCCGCCTTCCCCGATGCGGTCCTGGCGGGAGATGCTCGCGACTACCGGGCTCTGATGGTCGAGTTGTTCTCGGGGAAGGTGCCATATGTGGACCTGCCCTTCTCGCACCTTCCATTGATGGTGGTACCGATGGCGATTGCTTGGGTCGTCGGGGGAAGCCGCGATCTGCCTTCTTATGCATTCGCTCTGGCGGGCGTATCGACGGCGTTAATTGTCGCCACCGGCCTGCTGCTCAGGCGAATCGAGATCGCCATCGGCATCAAGGACCTCACGATCCGATGGATCCTGCTGACCGTGCCGGTGCTGCCTTTTCTGCTCTTTCGCAACGACTCCTGGGTGGTCTTTCTCGCCCTGGGAGGGATCCTGTTGTCGATCGGCGGGAGGAAGCTGGCATCTGTGCTGATCCTGGGCGCCGGTTGTCTGGCCAAGGGATGGCCGGGGCTGTGGGCGGTGGTCGAGTGGAAGCGCGGGAACCGATGGAGGGCCGTTTCGTTGGCAGCTTTCACGCTGCTGTCCTTCGCGATCCTGATATCGCCCCCGCTCCAATCCGCCCAGAATCCAAAAGGGACCCACACCGAGACCCTGGCCGGTTCCGTGACCGGGCTGGTGCGGTCGATCGAGGGCGTTGATCTGCGACTCGAGCGGTCTGCGGCCGTCTACATCGACGGCCCGTGGTGGCTGCTGGCAGTGAATGTCGTGGTTGGAGGCCTGATTGCGGTGACTGCGATGCGGGGATTGCGACGGGGACCATTCGAGTGGAATGGATCGTGGCGCCTGATGGGCGCTCTGACTGCCGCCCTGATCGTCGCCAGCCCCTTCTTCTCGACCCAATACGTTGCCTGGGTGTCGCCCTTTGCGGCGGTGGACCGGCGGGCGACAGCTGTCATGCTTCCGATCAACACAATCAGCTTGATCCTCCTGACCGCCTGGCAGGACATGTTCGACGGCAGCGTGTGGTGGTGGGGAATACTCGTGCTTCGGAATGTGCTGTTCGTGTCGCTCGCCCTCTATCTCGGTTGGTCGTCGGCGAGCACGGATCCGGGACTCGGGGACCGTCCCCGTCGTCGCTTGCAGGGCTCCGGATCGAGAGAAGCCACCCCCTAAATTCGGGCCGAACACGTGTTCGACCTGGGGTGGCCTACAATCGTGTAGTTAGGCATGGGAACAGCTTCACCGGACCATTCTCCCGACGTCATCAGGATTCGAGGTGCCCGGGAGCACAACCTGAAGAACTTGAGCCTGGAGCTGCCGCGCGAGCGCCTGATCGTGTTCACGGGCCTCTCCGGTTCGGGCAAATCCTCCCTTGCCTTCGACACCATCTACGCCGAAGGGCAGAGGCGCTATGTCGAGTCGCTATCGGCCTACGCCCGGCAATTCCTCGGGCAGATGGACAAGCCCGACGTCGACTTCATCGAGGGGCTGTCGCCGGCGATCTCGATCGATCAGAAGACGGCCTCGCGGAACCCGCGTTCGACCGTGGGCACGGTTACCGAAATCCACGACTACCTGCGGTTGATGTGGGCCCGGATCGGGATTCCACACTGCCCGAACGACGGCACCCCGCTGGTTCGCCAGACTCCTCAGCAGATCGTCGACCAGATCCTCGAGCTCCCCGAGGGTACGCGCTTTGAAGTGCTGGCCCCGGTGGTGCGCGGACGCAAAGGCGAATACGAGACTCTTCTCAAAGATCTGGCCAGCCAGGGATTTGCAAGAGCTCGAATCGACGGCGAGCTGCGGGAGCTGACCGAGGACATCCGCCTCGACCGCTATTTCCAGCACAACATCGAAGTCGTCGTCGATCGGCTGGTGCGCAAGGAAGGAATCCAACAGCGCCTGACCGAGTCGCTAGAACAGGCGTTGCGCCTGGGCGAGGGCATCGCCGAGATCGAAGTGGTGGACGGCCCCACCCTCACCTTTTCCCAGCACCTCGCCTGCCCGCTCGACGGTTTCTCGTTCGAGGAACTGCAGCCCCGCAACTTCAGTTTCAATAGCCCGTACGGCGCCTGTCCGGTCTGCTCGGGAATCGGAACTCGCTATCAGGTCGATCCCGATTTGGTGGTTCCCGATCCGGATCGGTCAATTCGCGAGGGAGCCATCGCCCCCTGGTCGAACATGACTGCCGACTATCACAAGCGTTTGCTCGAAGGGCTCGCCACCGAGCTCAAATTCTCGACCGAAACGCCCTTCAACAAGCTGCCGAAGAAAGTCCGTGACATCGTCCTGAACGGTCTCCCTGGCCGAAAGGTAAAGGTCACCTACTCGAATCGCCACGGCCGGACCCGTGTCTACCAGGCCGAGTACGAAGGAGCTCTGCCTTTCCTGACCCGACGTCACGAAGGAGCCGAATCCGACTCCGCCCGTGAGTGGTATCAGGAATTCATGCGTGAGGTTCCGTGCACTGCCTGCGGAGGGGCCCGGCTCCACCCCACCACCCTCGCTGTGACCGTAGGGGGCAAGAACATCCACGAGGCCTCGACGATGGCAATCAGCGAGGCCCTGGCGTTCTTCGAAGGTCTCAAATTGACCGAACGAGAGGCCCAGATCGCGGTGCGAGTTCTCAAGGAGGTGCGGGCGCGGCTTCAGTTCCTGGTGGATGTCGGGCTCGACTATCTGACGCTGGCCCGCTCGGCTGCCACATTGGCCGGGGGAGAGGCCCAGCGGATTCGCCTCGCCACCCAGATCGGATCGGGGTTAGTTGGCGTCCTCTACATTCTCGACGAACCCTCGATCGGCCTCCACCAGCGCGACAACCAGAAGTTGATCGAGACGCTCATGCGACTCCGCAACCTCGGCAACACCCTCATCGTGGTCGAGCACGACGAAGAAACGATCCGCATCGCCGACCACATCGTTGACATCGGTCCCGGCGCCGGCGAGCACGGCGGCCTCATCGTCGCCCAGGGTCAACTCGAGGACATTCTCAACGAGCCCACGTCGATCACCGGCGACTACCTGGCGGGCCGCCGCTCGATCGAGCGACCCTCTCATCCGCCGGCCGGCCAACGGGAAATCGATCACAGTGGTCGGCGCCACCGAACACAATCTCAAGGATCTGACCGTCGACTTTCCACTAGGCCTCTTCACCGCGGTCACAGGGGTGTCAGGCTCGGGCAAGTCGACCCTGGTCCAGGACATCCTCTCGGAGGGACTCCATCAGAAGCTGTACCGATCGCGGGCGGTACCTGGACGCCACAAGAGGATCAATGGGGTCCTCGCCGTCGACAAGGTCATCAACATCGATCAGTCGCCGATTGGTCGGACACCCCGATCCAATCCCGCCACCTACACCGGGGTGTGGGACCACGTCAGGTCGCTGTTTGCCGCCACCCCCGAAGCAAGGGCCCGCGGCTATCTCCCCGGGCGCTTCTCGTTCAACGTCAAAGGCGGCCGCTGTGAGGCGTGTGCCGGGGATGGGACGATCAAGATCGAGATGCACTTTCTTCCGGACGTCTACGTGCCTTGTGAAGTGTGCCGGGGCGCCCGTTACAACCGCGAGACCCTCGAGATCCTCTGGAAGGGTCACTCGGTCTCCGAGGTGCTCGACATGTCGGTCGAGGAGGCGCTGGCGGTGTTCGGCAACCAGCCCAAGATCGTCCGGGTGCTCCAGACGCTGTTCGATGTCGGTCTGGGATACATCCGCCTGGGACAATCGGCGACAACTCTGTCGGGTGGGGAGGCCCAGCGGATCAAGCTTGCCTCCGAGCTCGGCAAGCGTTCGACCGGCCGGACTTTCTACATCCTCGACGAGCCGACCACCGGCCTCCACTTCGAGGACATTCGCAAGCTCCTGCAAGTCCTTCAGCGTCTGGTCGATGCCGGCAACACCGTGGTGGTGATCGAGCACAACCTCGATGTGATCAAGTCGGCCGATTGGGTCATCGACCTCGGTCCCGAAGGTGGGGGCGGGGGAGGCCGCATCATCGCTCAGGGCACTCCCGAGGACGTTGCCGAGGTATCCGAGAGCTACACGGGGAAGTTCCTCCGCGAACTAGTCAGATGACGTCCAGCTAATCCGGCTATCGACCTGGCGGCGAAGCTACGTAGATTTCGAGGGTTCAGGGACTAGTCCGAGAGTCACCTTCGAACCGGGAGAACTTGAGCGATGTCAATGCTTGCCTACATCGACTCCGGGAGTGGAAGCCTTCTCGTTCAGCTATTGGCGGGCGGTGTGGCCGGAGTCTTTGCCTTTGCAAGGTTCAGATGGACCAGCATCCATCACAGATTCCGCAAGAACGGCAACCGTGCCGGGATCCGTCGTCCTTGAGGAGTGAAGTCGACTTAACCGGATCCTCTTTTCGGGATCCGACGTCCCACTTGGTTTCCGACCAGGACGGCTTGGTAGTTCGGCAGTTCGCGGATTCCGGAGCCGACGAGTTCAACAAGGTCGCTGAAACCGGCTTATTGGAGGAGCTGACCCGATCCGGGCATCTGGTTCCGTTTGAGGTCACCGGCGCCAAGCCACTCAAGGTGACGAGTCCGCGGATTCCCATCGTCACCTATCCGGCAGAGTGGACTCCGTCGGCTTTGAGGGAGGCGGCTCTCGCCACGCTCGAGATAGCGGAGATTGCCTGGGAGTTCGACGCCCAACTCAAGGATGCCTCGGCCTACAACCTGGTTTTCGACCGTGGTCGACCGCGGTGGGTGGACCTGGGATCATTCCAACCGGGACGTCGGGGCATCTGGGCGGCCTACGGGCAATTTTGCGACCACTTCCTATCTCCCCTTTTGATCAACGACCGTCTAGGGATCCCGCACGGACGGCTTTGGAGTCAAGCGGGAATACCCGTTGAGGTCGCCGTCCGGTTGCTTCCGCTGTCGCGACACCTTGATCCAACCGTCTGGCGCCACGTCCACCTACGGGCCCGATTCGAGAGGTCGAGTCGGAATCTTGGTGAGGAGGCCCGAATGGGAGTTCGTCGCGATATCGACCTCCCCGCGACGGCGCTTCCCACCCTCCTTCGAAAACTGAGGCAGGCAATCACGAGGCTTGACGGGACCACGATCAGTCCGTGGACGGGTTATGAGATGAACAACTCCTATGACCATGGAGTTCAGACCATCAGGGATGAGTTCATCGAACGGGCCGTCGCCAGACTCGACCAAAGGAATCGTGCCACCGACATCGGGTGTAACACGGGTCGCCACTCCGAGCTCCTGGCCCGCCACTTTGCCGGGGTCGTCGCCGTGGACAGTGATCCGGCTTCAATTGATGTCGTCCGGATGAGACAGGCGGACGGGTCGTACGGGGCCAACATCTGGCCCCTCGTGGCGAACATTCTTGACCCGACCGCCGGCTCAGGACTTGGGCACATGGAGAGACAGTCCTTTCACTCCAGGTTTGATGATGCCGACCTGGTGCTATGGATGGCGGTTCTCCACCACCTGGTCATTGCCGGCGACCTCCCGTTGGAGTTGTTTTCCGATCTGATGGAGCGGCTTGGAAGGCACCATGTCGTCGAGTTTGTGGACCCGGAGGATGCAATGGTCAGATTGCTAACTGCCTCCAAAGGGGGGGTAAGACATAACTACTCCCGCGCCGCGTTCGAAATTGCAGTCGCCCGAAACTTTCAGGTCGCCGACGTTCGACAGGTAACAGAGACGCTGCTGGTTGTATCACCTGAGTCCGCGGTGACTCAAGAGGCGATCGAGACGCGGGCGATATCAGGTCGCACCTTTCTTACAGCCTTGTTCATTGCGTCGAGTGGTGTCACCTTCGGGGCCATGTCCGTATGGGCTCGCAACTTCACGGCGATCCTGTCTCCCCTGCGCCTCGTTCAACTCATCCTGGTTGAAGTGATGGTGTGCGCGGCAGTGCTCGCCCTGGCAGTTTCGAGACGTTGGAATCTCACCGCTACAGCTCTCACCCTTTCGTTGGGAGGCCTGCTGTTCGGCTCGGGTGAAGCCATATCTGAAAGGCTCGGCCAGCCAGGTGCGTTGCTTTCGTTCTTCGTGGGCATCACTGCGTTGGCCGTCCTGACTTTCCGCCTGGCCGCCTCCAACGAGAGGGTTCTGGGCACCCTGGCCGTATTCATATCGCTGTTCTTTCTGCTGCAACCGCCGTTGACGATGTTCCTCGAGCAGGATGTGGGGCAGGGCTCGAGCTTTGGCGCCGGGATCCCCTCGGTGAGAAACACAGGTGCGGCCGAGGACTTCTTTCTCATGGTGCTAGATGGATATGCCTCGTTTTCTACCTTGCGTGACGACTTCTCATGGAACAGCGCAGTCCCGGACATGTTGGGGCAACGGGGGTTCGAAACCGTCGATGCTGCGTGGTCACCATCGACTTGGTCGCTTGTGGCAATTCCGAGCTTGGTCAGCCTGGAGGTGCCTTTGACCGACGGTTCCGGTTTGGAGAAGGCAGATGTCGCCGGGCTCTTCGACACCATCTCAGGAAACGCGCGGCTGTTCTCGATGTTTCGCTCAGCAGGCTATGAGTTCACTTACATTGAGAGCGGGTGGTCGGGTTCCGTCTGTGGGGAAGCCATTGACACTTGCAGAAGGCGACCGTTCGTTGATGAAGCGGTGCAGGCAGTGGTCGAAAGCAGTCTGGTGGGTGACCTGGTCCACCGCTACTGGGGTCATTCCTTCTCGCGAGCCGGTCTTCACTCCTTGAGTGAAGTTGAACGAGCCGTATCCGACCTTGGCGCCAATGGAAAGAATGATCTGGTATTTGCCCATGTCATGCTCCCACATGAGCCCTATATGCTCGGACCGGAGTGTCAAATGATGGGGGCGAGCTCCGTCGATCCCTTTGATGAACGGAGTGAGGGGCTCGACCTGGTGACGTTGAAGGCGGCCTATCTCGCGGAAGTGGGCTGCGTCGACCGCTGGCTGGATCGAATCACCGCCGACATCCCCCGCGAGACCGCAGCGGTCATTACTGGAGACCATGGCTCCCTCTTCCGCGGTCAGATGCTTCGAGATCCTTCAACGTGGTCGCCCGCGGACATCGCCGAGCGCTCACAGACGTTCCTGGCCTTCAAGCTCCCGGCCTCATGTCGCCCGGGCTCGCCTGTCACGAGCTCGCTGCAAGCTTTGATGGATGCTTCGGACTGTCTGCTCGGCACCCGGCTGGATCGATCCCCGACCGAAAAGTTGTGGCTTTTGGGTCGGGGGCCCACCCCCAGATGTATCAAGCAGCCACTAGCCGATATGGCGATCTCCGACGTACCGTGTTGATCTGGTATCGAGAAGTGGGCGGGGCAAGTTAACGCCGGCCAGATACGGCGAAGAATCGGGTCTATCGGCACAGGCGACTTAAGGTCGGCTGTCACGAGGTCGATCTAGGGTTACCCGTCTATTGGAACCCATGACCTTTGATACCGTCCGCCGGCCCGGCCTGAGCCCGTTCCCCGAACTCGATGGCAAGCACGCCGTTGTCCTCGGTGGGGCCGGCTTTCTCGGCTCGCACATCTGCACCTGGCTCATCTACTCGGGTGCCAGGGTGACTTGTATCGACAACATGATCACCGGTGCCTCTGACAACGTTGGCCACCTGTTTGGCCACACCGGTTTCCGGCTCCTCAACTACGACGTCACCGATTTCCTGCACGTCCAGGGCAAGGTCGACTACGTGCTCAACTTCGCGTCACCGGCTTCCCCGGTGGACTATTTGAAATGGCCGATCCACACCCTCAAGGTGGGAGCTCTCGGAACTCACAAGGGCCTGGGCCTGGCGGTGGCCAAGGAGGCGGTTTTCTTCCTGGCCTCCACCTCGGAGGTCTATGGCGATCCCCTCGTCAACCCACAGCCGGAAACCTACTGGGGCAACGTCAACCCGGTTGGTCCTCGCGGGGTCTACGACGAGGCGAAGAGGTTTGCCGAGGCGCTGACGCTGGCCTACCACCGCCAGCACGGGCTACCAACCCGAATCGTGAGAATCTTCAACACATTCGGGCCGCGGATGCGAGGCCATGACGGCCGAGCCATCCCCGCCTTCTTCACCGCCGCCTTGCAGAACGTTCCATTACCGATTCATGGCGACGGTTCCCAGACCCGCTCTCTTTGCTACGTGGACGACCTCATCGACGGGATCCTCCGCCTCCTGCTCTCGCAGGAGTCGGACCCGGTCAATCTCGGCAACCCCGAAGAAGTGACCATGTTGCAGTTGGCCGAACTGGTGCAGGAGGTGGTAGGCAATAAGCCCGGGATGGAGTACCTGCCCCGTCCGGTTGACGACCCCAATGTGCGGCGACCCGACACCACCAGAGCCGCCGAGATCCTCGACTGGAAGCCCCAGATTCCCCTCCGGGAGGGCCTCGAGAAGACACTGCCGTGGTTTCGCAAAGCTGTCCTGGGGTCGTGATCAGGAGGAGCTGGTCCGACCACGACTTATCACCCAGATTGGGGGCCAGATTGGGGGGTAGCCCCGATGCCTCGGTGAGAACTTGTCTTCAGGAGGTCCCGAGTGGATCCTGACTTTGCCCGCCAGTACTACGAGGCCGCCGAACGGGAGCATTGGTGGTTTAGGGGGCGGGCACGCATGGTCAAGAACCTACTAGCCCACCATGTTGACTCTGAGACAGGCCGAGTTGTTGACCTCGGTGCTGGGTCAGTTTCGCTATTTCCACCGACCTTTGACGTCGTGAAGGTGGACATGGTGATTCCGGAAGGCGTTCAAGGCCATTTCGTCAAGGCCTCGGTGGCGAGGATGCCATTTCAGGATGCGGCTTTTGTCGGAGCCGGCTTGTTCGACGTTCTGGAGCATCTTGAGGATCCCGAAGTGGTTCTGGGAGAAGCGCGCCGGATCATCGGGCAGCATGGCTTCCTGGTCTACACGGTCCCTGCATTTCAAAGCCTGTGGAGCCGGCATGACGAGTTGGTCGGGCATGTCCGAAGATTTCGACCCGCGGAGGTCCGTCGGTTGCTCTCTGAAAATGGGTTCAAGGCGGAAGCTCCTTCAATGTTCTACGGGTTTCTCCTGGGTCCTGCCGTCGTGCGAAAGTTCACGGGGCTTCCATCGCCGATGGCCCTCCCTTCCGCCCGTCTCAATAACCTGTTGACTCGATTGGCCCTTGGAAGCGCCGACGCGGCCTCGAGATCGGGCCGTCGATTGGGGCTCTCGATCTCAGGCGTCGCCTTTCGATCATGACGCCGACCTCAGTTCCAGACGCTCAGGTCGAATCACCACCTCGATCCCAACCGGGGGATCCGACCCCGATCTGGGTCCTATGGGCTGCCTTGGCAATGGCCATCGCTGATGGCCGCACTGAGCCTGTTTCGGCACTGGCACTACCTGTCCCACGCCTTTGACCTGGGCTTTTACGTTCAGGATGTGTGGGCCATAAGCGAAGGAATCTGGAGAAACACGATCGGTGGCTTCCATGTCTTCGACGATCACTTTTCCCCGGTTTTGATTTTGCTGGCTCCCTTGGGACGGATAGAGACGGCCGAGGCCCTTCTGATTGTCCAAGCGATCGCTGTTGCGAGCGGGCTCGTGCCCGCCTTTCGGCTCGGTTCTCGGTACGGCGGCCGCGTCGCTGGGTGGGCTGGCCGTGATGTGGTACGGCCTGAGCGCCGCGGTCTGGCACGCGGTTGCTTTCGACTTCCATCCGGTGACTCTTGGTGTCCCACTTCTGTTGTGGCTGATCGATGTCGCAGACGACGGCAGACGCCGGGTTTTGGCTGTCGTACTTGGATTGGCTCTGGCTCTGATGCGGGAGGATCTCGCCGTACTGGCTGGAGTGGTCCTGTTTCAGGCCGCCTTTCTGCGAGGGCGTCGGCGCGATGCGATCTGGAGCGTTCTTCCGGTTTCCGTCGGTGTCGGCTACATAGCGTGGGCCACGTTCGCGTCGGGCATGGGCGGTTACAACCTGTGGGCCCGCTTTTCGGGCTCCGGGGGCGGATCGGTTTTGGACTCCATCACCGGAGCAGCCACCAACCTGCTCCGACCAGACCCGATAATCTCGTTCTCCGCCGTGTTGCTGCCGGTCCTGGTGGTTCCCGCGATCGCCGGGTGGAAGCGGAGTTGGCCAGGCCTGGCAATGATGCTTCTCAACGGGGTGGCGTCTTACTCTCAGCAAGGCAGCCTCTACTTTCAATACTTCGGTCCGGTCGTCCCTTTCGTTCTCTGGGGAGCGATCGCTTCCTGGCCCAGGTTCCGGCAGGGATCGCGCTCGGGCGCAGGCCCTGGTCGCCTCGATCAGCCTCTTCGCTGCTGTTGGGGCCACTGGCTTACATTGGATTCGGACTGCCTGACCGCTTTGCCACGACCGTTGCTGGCTCGACTGATCGGCGAGAATTTGCCCAGGTCCTGAGCAACATTCCCGAAGACGTCGCCGTCTCCGCGACCGAACTGCTCGTTCCTCACTTATCGCGGCGCCGAGAGGTCTATCCATTCCCGGGGCCAATGGTCTGTCCGGAATCCCTGATCTTTCATGTCGACGACACCAGCTACCCGCCCTATGTGGCAGTGGAATGGGATGACGCGGTCCCGGGGGTGGACTGGCGAGCCTTCCTCACGGACAGGGGGTACCAGGAGGTGGCCGCGACAGCCCAATTGACACTGTGGACCCTGACGGGTACCGCTCCCGATCCAGTGGAGTGCCCTTCGTGGGAGGATCTGCGTCGTAGGCTGGTTGCGGAGATTCCTGGCAGGAGCAGAACGTGAAAGACTTGACGATCGTTCTTCCCGCGTACAACGAGGAAGAATCCCTTCCCGACGCACTTCATCAATGTCAAGAGCTGATCGCACACCTGCCCGACCTGGACGTCGAAGTTGTCGTTGTGGACGATGGATCCACCGACCGTACCGCGCCGGTATTGAAGGAGAATGCCCTCAGCATGCCGTGGCTCCGGGTCATCAGCCACCCCGCCAACGCTGGCTACGGAGCGGCCCTCAAAACAGGCTTTGCGGCTGCGAACGGCAGGTTATGTGTTCTATACCGACTCAGACAATCAGTTCGACATCCTGGAGCTTCGAGAAATCCTCCCGTTGATCGAGGGCGCGGACCTGGTGGCCGGCTTTCGCGTATATCGCTTCGATCCACTGGCGCGCCTCGTGGTTTCGTGGGTGTACAACCGGTTGGTGAGAGTGCTGTTTCGCGTGCCTGTCAGAGATGTTGACTGCTCGTTCAAGCTGATGAGGCGGGAGCGTTTGGATCGCCTGGTCCTGATGAGCGACGACTTCTTCATCGATACCGAGATCGTGGCTAGGGCTAGAAAGTGGAACTGGCGGATCAAGGAAGTGGGGGTCAGGCATTATCCGCGTCGAAAAGGGAGGACGACCGTCAAGGCCGGGGACATCCCCAGGACTTTGCGAGTGATCGGTCGTATGTGGCGCGCCATTCACTATCCGAACCGTGTTCAGCACTCCTTGTTATCTCAACAGCAGGAAGAGGCGAGGAAGGAATGGCGGGTATGAGCGTGACGTCAGGTGTCCGACTTCAATTCCCTTCACGCTGTGATCGTCGGCGAAAAGCAGGCGAGTCGTCGATCGAGCAGAAGCGCTAACTCCTGAGCCGGTGTCGGACGAGCAAGCCAAGGGTCTGACGCGTTGCTGCGGACCACATCCATCTTGCTGTCGCCCTCTTTCTGGTCGTATCTGAGGATGAGTGGAACCTCTCCAAAGATCACGTCTGGTTCCCGTCTCAGCTTGAGCAGGATGTCAACCATGACTTGGAAGCCGTCCTGGTTGAAGAAGTCCGACTCTGAACCCGCGACGACCTTTTGCAACAAGCCCATGTCGTAGGCGCGGTACCCGCAGGTGTAGTCACGCACACCTTTGATCGGGAACAGGATGATCATCAGGAGCGAAGCTCCTCGGCTGAGGACGCGTCGATGAAGCGGCACTCCACGAATCCGAGCTCCGTGCCGGTAGCGAGAAGCGATCACGACATGGTGGCCTTCCCGGATCATCCGGACCATCCGAGCTATCAAGCCCGGGGTATGAGTGTTGTCGGCATCGAGAGTCACGAGGACATCGCGATCGCCTGCCTTGGCGCACGCGATCAGGATGCCGTCCCGGATCGTGGCGCCGAGGCCCAGATTGACCGGGTGGCTCTCGACAATCACGGGAAGTGTGGTGGCTGCCTCTAACGCGACCTTGGCCGTCTGGTCGGTCGAGCCGTCATCCACGACGATTACCTGATAGTTGAACCCCTCATCCGTCAGCGACTCGTCGATCCTGCGAAGCAGGACCGGAAGTCCCGCCTCTTCGTTGTAGGCAGGCAAGACGATCCAGATGGTGCGGTGTTTCAATTTCTGGGCTTTCAAGCGGGGGAAGTCACGAGGATTTTGTTTGACTTGGGTATATCGGTGAGATGACGGCCGTCCCAAAGGATTGAATGGCGAGGCCGTGAACGACCTTGGGAACCGAAATCAAACTATATGCGGGTTCTGTTCTGCGACCGGCTGCCGTCGCTCAGGAGGGCAGAAGTACCCGTCCCGTTGCGCAACGTGGCAGGGAATCGGGGCTCACCCCGGGGGAAGCGGGACTCGCCCAGGCTGACGGGTAGCGGCGCGCCAGCGGCACCGCCCGTTACCGTGAGCAGGGTGAGCTGGGACCGAATCGATAGCTGGTGGCTCGAGGAACTCGCCGGGGACCCGGCCTATGAAGAGGAGATAAACCCCTTGCTGGTCTCGTTATTGAGGCCTCAGCCCGGCGCCCTGTATGTCGACCTCGGATGTGGCGAGGGTCGAATGATCGAAGTCGTCTCGGCTAGGGGCTCGAGGGTCGTTGGCTGCGATCTCAGCCTGCTTCTCCTGTCTCGGGCGATCGAACACGGACCGGTCGTGAGATGCGTTCTGCCCGATCTCGATTGGATCAAGCCGGCCAGTGTCGACGGAGCATATGCCGGCCTGGTTCTCGAGCACCTGCGCGATGAGAAGGCGTTCTTTCTGGCTGTAGCCGATGTCGTGCGCCCGGGTGGTGTGCTCGTTGTGGTCATCAACCACCCGATCTGGACAGCACCGCAGTCGAGTCCCATCGAAGATGCCGGAGGCGAGATACTTTGGCGGCCGGGCGTCTACTTCGGACGGGGGCAATCGCGGGAGCCGGCGGGGACCCACAAGGTGACCTTCTATCACCGGACCATGGCCGCTCTCCTGACGGCCGCCGCCGATGCAGGCTGGGACCTGCAGGAGCTCGCGGAACAGGGGATAAGCCCGACCCAGATCGCGTGGATCCCCGACTACGCCGGTCAGGAGCACATTCCCCGGATCCTCGGAGCGAGATGGCAGCGACGAGACGACGCATGATCGGTCGCGGTCAATCGACCCACCCGCATCCCGCTGTGAACGCACGCCCGGCCGGCGCCCTTTCCTGAGCAGAACTTGATGAATCCCCGCACATCGATATTTGCCCGGCTCTATGGCGTCGCGATGGTGGCCCATGTGGTTGGCAACTGGGGCCAGCCCAGCATCCCCCATCTAACGGGATGGGTGAATCTGGCGGTCGGTGCCTTGGGGATCTGGCTGTCCGTTCGCCCCGATCGGTTGGTCATGATGCTTTCGGCTGCTTCGGTCATCGCTTCGGTGGCCGCCGAGATCCCAGCCACCGGAAACCACTGGGTCCTGGCCGGCCTGGTCGGAATGGTCATCCTCCTCAGCGGAAACAGCGATCGGCAATTGGGGGCCGCCCGATGGATCCTGCTGGTCTTCTACGCATTTGCCGCTTTCGCCAAGCTCAATTCCGGTTTCTTTGACCCCTCGGTGAGTTGCGCAGTGTTCTATGGCAACCAATCGTTGGACGCCGTTGGCCTCCCGTCAATCGATCCATCGTCAGCGCTGGCACATGCGGCCATCTGGGGAACGGTGGCCATCGAGTGTTCGATCCCACTGCTGCTGGTGTGGAGGCGGACGCGGTACGTCGGCGTGATGCTTGGAACAGGCTTCCACACTTTGCTGTCCATCGATCTGAACCAGCACTTCTACGACTTCACGTCGATTCTTATCGCCCTGTTCTTTCTCTTCGTTCCCGATCCCAGCGTCCAGGTCATGGCCGGGGCCTCGAATCGTGTGTCTGCGACCACCCGGCGCCTGGTCGCGTCATGGTGGTCGGTCATTGCCGCTTGCCTGGTACTCGTGGCAGTTCTTCCGCAAACCCAGATGACGGCTCAGATTCTCACCACCGTCCCCTTCGCCATATGGATCCCTGCCAGTCTGCTTTGGCTGGGGGTGCTGGTCTGGGCACGGTCACCTGCCGCCGCGTTCTCGTGGCGGCCGGGGGTTCTCGCCGGTTTGGTGATCGGAGTGACGGTCTTGAATGGCCTTACCCCCTACACCGAAGTCAAGACGGCATACAGCTTCAACATGTACGCCAACCTCGTTACGGCGGACGGCAGGTCGAATCATTTCCTCGTCAGGAGAACCTTTCCACTCAGGCACGACTACTCCGACCCCATCGAAGTCGTGACCTCTTCCGACCCCGGTCTCCAGGCTTATGCCGATGAAGGCTATTTGATCGCCCAGCCCCAGTTCCGACGTTATCTAGCGACGCATCCGGATACGGCGGTGACCTTCCGGGTGGCCGATACTTTGGTCACCCTCGAACGAGCCTCACAATCCGCGGTCTACAGCGATCCTGGGCCCTGGTGGTGGCGTTTCGTTCCATTGCGCGCCCTCGACTCCAGGTCGCCGCCGCGGTGCCAGGCAGCGTTCTTACCGGCTCTCTGACCGTTTCCGAGGTCGAAGCTTCTAAAGGCCCGGCTGGCTGGAGCGGCCGCAGAATGAGCAGTTGGTTGACGAAAGAGTGGTTCCGCCCTTTTGGATCACCTGCCCGCAAGCGCAGACCCATCCAATCCGGTGAGCGGGATTGCCAACCACCAGCTCATGGGGACCAACATCGACCGTTACCACGGCGCCAGCGCCGACGAGCGCGTACGTTCCGATCGTTATCCCGCAGAGGATCGTGGCATTGGCACCAACCGACGCCCCCCGCCTCACGAGCGTCGGGACCGGCACCCACGTGGAGTTCTCGGCCCTGGGATTGAGGTCATTCGTGAATACGGCACTGGGGCCGACGAACACCGAATCCTCGAGTGTCACTCCGCGGTAAATCGAGACGTTGTTCTGGACCTTGCAACCGTCGCCAACGACGGCACCATCGTCGACAAATACATTCTTTCCGAGGCTGGATCGGGCGCCCACCTTGGCCCCGGACCGAACGTGGCAATGATGCCAAATCCGACAGTCCTCTCCGACCTCGGCACCGGACTCAACGATGGCTGTTTCCTGGACAAAGGCTGTGGCGTGGATTGTCATCGCGTGATTGGGCGAGCGCGCGTCGGTAGACACGAAACCCCTGGCCGGTGCGTTCTTGACTGACGGAGAGTCGCGATAGGGGTGGGTTACAGTTGAAAGCATCATCCCTCGGACAAAATACAGCAGCCTGACCTCAGCAACTGTGCTTTCGGACCTTGAAATGGGATCGGTGCTGAACGCGCCCAGGCGCCGATCAACGCTTCCCACGGAGCTGGTCACGAACCCGAGCCACAGGTTCTCGGCAGCCAACTGCAAGCTCATAACGATTCGCTGCACCGCCTAACGGGATGACAACAGCCACCGGGATCAGCAAGGCTTTCACGGTAAGCCGTTTTGAGAAGCTGGTTCTGTTGAGTGCGGTGGCGGTGCTAGCGGGCGTAAAGCTGGTCGCTCATTTCCGGTTTGGGACCTCCTTCGACAGCGCACTTCTGGGAAATGTCGCATGGCGATTGGGCCACGGACTGGATTCGGTCAGCACCCTGACAGGCTTCCAGTATTTCGCCACCCACGCCTCCTTAGTGATATTTCCCCTGGCGCTGGTGTTCAGGCTGTGGCCGGAGGCGGGTCTCCCCGTGGCGTACGTGTGGCAAACGGCGTCCGTCGGATTGATCGGGCTGGGAGTCTTAAAGGCTGCTTCGGCCTTTGGCCTGTCGTCGCCCGCGCGGCGACTCTTGCTGCTGTTGACGATGCTCTCGCCGGGAGCATTTCTGGCCACGCGACTCGATGTGCATGAGCCGACTCTCGGGCTTGGCTTCCTGGCGATGACTCTGGGTGCCGGACTGGGGCGTCGCCGCTCAAACGTATGTGGTGGTGGCCGGTCCTGGCTGCCGGGTGCCGCATCGAAATGGCGGCCGCCACGGTCGTGGCCGGATTGCTCCTGGCGGGTAGATCGGGCTCCCGTCGTACCGGTGTTTTCACAACCCTGGTGGGGTTGGCAGGGCTGTCGTTCTCGATCTGGTTCGTGGTGAGGGCCGGAACCGAGGCCGCCAGCGTTGCCGCCCATTTTTCTCATCTCGGGTCCACCGCGGGCGAAGTCATCGGCACTGCCCTCACTGATCCAATCACCGCGCTCCGACCGCTGACCGAGCCGGTCATGTTGTCCTCGATCGTTCTCTGGCTGCTCCCGCTGGGAGTCGTGATCCCTCTGATCGGCTGGCGGTACCTTCTGGTGGCACTTCCCATGGCGGGAGTCGCCATCCTCGGGGTTTGGGAGCCCGCCGACCAGTACCCCCACCACTACTGGTATGGGTTTCTGGTCGCCGCCCCGGTCGCGGCGGCGGCGGCGCTGAGTCGCAAGCCGGAGCGACTCAGGCTGCTGACACTGACTGGCGTAGTCGGGATCGCGATCGGCTGGGCCGGACTGGTTGCTGCCGCGCCGGTCCTCCGCCCCTTCGGTCAGCCGGACCCCGGACCGATGCGCCAGATGGTGGCCTACATGTCTGGCCGCGACTCGGCCTCGGTCAGCGTCGAGAGCAATGTGTTGCCTCATCTGGTCGCCAGGATCGGCCTTTACGATTTTCCCCGTCCCTTTCTTTGCAGTGAGGAGTCGATCGGGCCGTTCGCCTGGTTCGGGGAGGCTCCCGAATTCGTGCTCATCCCGGCGTCAAGGAGGCAAGAGGTCGAGAGCCACCCGGTTCTCGGCCCGATTCTGTCGGAGAACTACCGACCCGAGGCGGAATCGGATCTGATGGTCGCTTACCGGTTGAAAACGGTTGGGCTGACGGGTCTGCGATGTGCAGGCTCCTGACCTCTCGGTGCCCTGGGCGACTGGCGGCCAGAAAGACCGCGATTCAGATATCAACCGCAGTTGCGTCGAAGGGGCCTGGGGACAGCCACACATTCGACGAATGCGGAGATCGACAACATCATGGTCACGATCATCCAGTGACTCCAGATAGAAAAGGGGATCAGGAAGAGGAAGGTCGCCAGGACCAGCGCGATGTGGTCGGCGGGCCAGGAAGAGGAACGGCGCCGGGTGCTGAGGAACAGGCCGACCAAAGTGGCCGCCAGTACCGCGATCCATTGGGGCCAGGCGAAGTCCAGGCCAAAAACGGTTCCAAGCGCGTAGAGATTGACGGAATCGGCATTGGGACTGGCAAGCGTGGGAGCCAGGCAGAACCGCTGAAAGGTATGCCGCCGGCCCGAAGAGGCACCCCAGAGCGAAAGAGTCACGGCGGTCGCCCCCACCAAGACCGCATGCATGCGAGAGGACCGCCACCAGCGGAGGAAGACGGCCGGAAGCGCCAGCAGGAGATGCTGCTTCGACGCGAGACCAACGCCAAGCATGACCGCGGCCAACCGGGGGCGCTTCACCATTGTCGCCATGGCAATCGTCACAAACATGGCGATGAGAGGCTCTGTGAAGCTGCCGGTCAACAGGAAGAACCAGCCGGGCTGCACCGCTACGAAAGCGACAATCGCCAGGCCCAACTCTGGATGAGGGGATCGCAGGGAAGCGACCGACCCGATGATCAGGATGACCAGCCACGCCAGGAGGCTTCCCCACCTGGGGTCATCGAGCAGGATTGTCCAAATCGAGTACCAGGCGAGCGTCACCGGTGGATAGAAGTACTGCCGCAGGCGCCCTTCGTCAGATCCCGGTTCCAAGGTCAAGTCGAGGTCGGTGTAGGGATTGCCGCCGGCACGCCAGCAGCCGGGCGGCGCCGTCGTGGGCCCGCCACACGTCGATCCCCGGGCTGATCGACCCGCGGCAATGAAGGACGCCCCGACGAGGATGGAGAAGAGCAGCACGACCGCGATCGCAGATCGGAGCGCCCGGACCCGGACCAGGAGCCATACCGCAAGAAGCGTCAGTGCGCCTCCGACTTGAGCGGTCCTGGCGGCGCCCGGATCGACGGCATCAAGGCGGGACACCAGAATGTCGAATCCGATCCCAACGAGGGCGGTCCACAGGACCATCTGCCAGGCGCGGGGAGTCACCACTACGGATCTGGTTCGTCGTTCGAAGCGAACCCACAGGTAGGCGATTGCCGCCAGGACGATGAAGACCAGGTCATAGGGAGTCCAGGTGGTAGCCAGCCACGCGACGGCCAGAGGGATCCAGAGCCAGATGACGGACAGGCCGCGCCGGGCCTGTGGAGCCGACCTCTCGCCGCCGCCGGTCCTGGCACGGGGAAGGTTTCGGTTTCCCGCCCCACTTGTTGGCTGGGCGGGTCATCGCGGCTGAGCCTTCAAGCAGTCTCGGGTCACGAGGCACCGCTCTCAGGGACTCCCGGGAGGTCTTTCATTCCTGGGGTCCGATCCATTTGCGGGCGCCGTCGGGAATGATCCGGGCCGGGCTCCCGACCACCAGGCTCCAAGGCGGAATGGTGGTGTCCTCGAGCACGACAGCTCCCGCACCAATCACCGAGTGATGACCGATCCGGGTACCCATCAGGACTATTGCTCCCGCCCCGATGTGCACGTGATCGCCGATCGCTACCGGGGATCGCTGGATGCTGGCCTTGCGCTCGCTGATGACCCGGGCCACGGTCGAGTGGGTGTAGATCTGGGCGCCGGCCGATACTTCGCATCCGTCACCGATGACGAGTCCCCCGCTTCCGTCGATGATCGTAAAGGCACCGATCCAACACCCTTCTCCAATCGTCGGGTTGGCCGATTATCCACGCATGAGGGTTGTAGGGATTGGCCGGCAGGTGGTGCCAGTCCGGGAGCAGGTCCTCAGTCATGATCCAAGACGTCGAACGGTTCTGATTACGTAGACCGGTCGCCGGCGAGCTTCATCGGTCGTACGCCAGAGGTACTCGCCGATGACCCCCATCATCATGAGCTGGATCCCCCCCAGGACCAGGAGCACGACCGTGACTGTGGTCCAGCCTTCCGGAGCGGTTCCCACCACGAGAGCTCTCACCGCGATGAGGACGGCGTAGGCGAATCCCAGGGCAGCGATCACGAAACCGGTCACCGTGGCGGCCTTGAGGGGAGCCGAGGAGAATTCGACGAAGGAGTCGATGGCCAGCCTGAACAATCGACCGCGAGTCCATTTCGTCCGTCCCGATTGACGTGGCAGCTGGTCATACCAAACCTCGGTACTCCGGAATCCGAGCCACGCAATCAGGCCGTACACATTCCGGTTCCGTTCGGGAAGCTCCTTGAGGTGGTCCAGGACGATGCGGGCCACCAGTACCCCCGATGGACCTTCCACCGGGTAGGTCTTGATCTCCGAATACCGGTGGAACAGTCGCGAAAAGGATTTGCTGAGAAGGTTGGTCAGGCCCCGCTGGGCGCGGGTCCGGCGAACTCCCCAAACAACGTCGGAGCCTCCCCGCCATGCGGCGAGGAACTCGTCGACCAGTTCCGGGGGTTCCTGCAGATCGGCTCCGAGCACGATCGCGCAATCGCCAGTGGCCAGTTCAAGCCCGGCCGACACAGCCTGATGAGAGCCGAAGTTGCGGGCGAGCTCGACGATCGTGGCGCGGACGCCGGTTCCGATCAACTCGGTCAATGCGCGTGATCGTCCCATCAGTCGATCCATCGTCGATGGCCACCAACTCGAAGTCGTAGTCCTGGTGCCGTTTCGTGAGCTCCTCGAATCGGTCCACGAGCGCATGCACGTTGTCGACCTCGTTGAACATGGGTACGACGAGGCTGATCAGCATCTGATCGGTGGACGATTCAGTCACGTTCGGCTAGCCACCCGGGAGAGAGCGTGGATCAGCGCCGAGGCGACAGATTCCGCATCCGTCATCGACATGGCGGCGTGGATGGGAAGGGCGAGCGTTCGGTCAATGATGCTCGCAAGTTGCGGAAAGTCGTCTGTCTTGAATCCGTACTTCCTTCGATAGACGTCAGTGAAGGGGATTGCGATTGTGCCGGTGCCGGTCTCGACTCCGTCCATCATGCATTGCGTTCATGATGTCGTCGCGGTCGAGACCTTCCGGTATCAGAACGACAAACGCCTGGCCGGTATGTCGCTCGGGGTCGAACTCCGGCAATTCGACATGCCCTCGCAATAGGTCGAGATACGTCCGCATGATCTGACGCCGTCTTTCGAGAAAGGCCGGCAGCCGGAGAAGCTGACTCCTACCCAGCGCCGCCATCGGGTCGGTCAGGCGATAGTTGTGGCCGATGGCTTCGAATTTGTGGGCCGTGGTCGGGCTCTGACCGTGGTTGCGATATGACCTGGCGAAGGTGGCGACGGAGTCGTCGCTGGTCACCAGCGCTCCCCCCTCACCGGTGGTTATTGACTTGCGGGGATGGAAGCTGAAGCATCCGACGTCGCCGATGGTTCCGAGGGCTCTGCCGGCCATGGTTGCTCCGAGGGCGCAGGCTGCATCCTCCAGAACCGGCACTCCCAGCTTGCCGGCAATGTCTTGGATGGCGGGCAGGTCGGCGCCATAGCCAAAGGCATGGACCGGCATGATCGCGCGGACTCGACCGAGGTCGCCGGCCCGCTCGAGTTTGCCCAACGCCTGTCTGAGTGCCTCCACGTCGAGGTTGTAGGACGTCGGGCTGATGTCGACGAAGACCGGGGTCGCACCGACAACCTCGATCACGTTGGCTGTCGCCACCCATGAATATGACGAAGTCACAACCAGATCCTCGGGGCCGACGCCCAGGGCACGGAGAGCCACCTCCAGAGCGGACGTGCAGTTGCTCATCACGACGACATGCTTGACGTCCAAGAGGACGGCGAGCTCGGCTTCGAATGCTTGCACTTGCGGTCCCTGGACCAGGAAGCCGGAACTGAGAACGCTGCCGACACGAGCGATGTCCTCGGCCGAGATCGAAGGTGATCCGAGCCGGATCAACTGTGATTCTCCCGAAACCACGCGACCGACCGATTGATCCCATCCTCGAGGCCAACGGTCGGTTGATAACCCAGGAGGCGGTGGCCTTGGCGATATCGGGCGTGCGGGCCTCGACGTCGGCTACCCCCGCCACGTGGTCGATGGAAGACCGTGTAGAGACTGCCCCGATCACCCGCTGCGCGAGCCCCAGAGTCGTCTCGACCGCCCAAGGATTGCCGATGTTGAAAGTTTCACCGACCGCCTCCGGCCGGGTGGCAGCAAGGAGGGCGCCGTCGATCATGTCGTCGACGAAACACCAAGCCCGGATATGTTGGCCGCCGCCCCGCACCTGGAGGGGGTCGGACTTGAGGGCGCTGCGGATGAAGTTGGCGATGGCCCCTTCTCCTGCCTGGCCGGGTCCGTAGACATTGAACGGCCTCACTACCGAGATCGGCAAACCGGTCTCGCGGTGATGGGCAAACGCGAAATGCTCTTCGGCGAGCTTGCTGACCGCATAGCTCCACCGCGGATCACCGGTAGCGGGAATCGAGGTTGGATCGCTTTCCTTCACGTTGACCGCCCGGATCCCGTAGACCTCGCTGGACGAGAAGCAGACGACTCGGCTCAACGTCGTCGATGGTCGTCGCTGCTTCGAGTACCGCGGCAGAGCCGAGGACGTTGACGTTGAGAACCTTGGTGGGATGCAATCTGACCGCGGTCACACCCAGAACGGCCGCGCAATGGAACACGATGTCGTGACCGGCCATCGCGGACTCGAGAGTGGCTCGATCGGAGACGTCTCCTTTGACGATGGTGACGTTGGGGTGGCTGTCCAGCTCGCCTAGGTCGGCAGATCCCCGGGCGAAAGTGTCATAGATCGTGACGCTGTTGGCGGACATACAACGGAGGGCGAGTCGCGAGCCGATGAAACCCGCACCGCCGGTTATGAACACCCTGGCCCCGCTCGGCATCTCGAGCAGGCTCATTGTCGTTTGCCGACCCGCATGACGACCGGGCAGGTCGAGCTCCAACTCGTCGTACTCACGGTGAGGGACCATGACCACCACGGCCTGACAGCCTTCCAATGTTGCTTTGACCGGACCCTTGTATTCATCAACGAAGGGGTCGTGGACCTTCACCTCGAAGCCCAGGCTACCCAGCTCGTCGATGAGCAAACGAGACGGGGAATTGCGCACGTCGTCGGACTCCGGCAAATAGCTGAACCCCAGCACGGCGACCGAGATCGGTGCTGTGATGCCGTTGGCAGCCTTCCACAGTTCTATGCGCCCCACCAGTTGGTTGGCGATATGAAGCGGCATCGCATCATTGACCTGGCGGGCGGCCGGAATGAGCCGCAGCTGCGATTGGTGGGGAGCAGCTGCCAAGAGCCAGGGATCTTTCGGTAGACAATGGCCTCCCACGCCGCCCCCCGGCCGATGCATGTTGCGGAACGGGACCTTGTTGACGAGTTCTCGAAGTTTCCACACGTCCACACCGAGATCGTCGCAAATCATCGAAACCTCGTTGGCGAATGCGATCTGAACGTCCCGGTACGTGTTTTCGGTCACTTTGACGAGTTCAGCCGTCAGGAGGTCGGTCACGTCCAGCTCGGCATCGACGATCGAGGAATACAGCTCGACCATCACCGGCCCGAGTTCAGTGGCCGAGATTCCGCAGGTTCGGGGAACGGTGCGAAGGTTGGTGAGGAGGCGACCGGGCATCACTCGCTCCGGGCAAACTCCTACGAAGAGGTCATCGTTCAGGCGAAGCCCCGACGTCTCCTCCAGGTGAGGTATCACGAGCCCTTCGGTCGTGCCGGGCGAAACCGTCGATTCCACCACGACCAGCGATCCCGGTGATAGAACCGGTCCCAAGGCGCGACATGCTCCGGTCAGCGATTCGTAATTCGGGACCGCGTCAGCGTTGACGGGAGTGTCGACGTTGATTGTGACGATGCGGGCGTGTGCCAGTGCGGCGTACGAAGTGGTGAATTGCAATCTTCCCGACTCGATGGTCTGTGCCAACAGCGTCGTCGAGACCCGGTTCGGCGCCTCCGATTGGGTTGATTCCGGAGGTCAGGAGATCGATGCGCCTGTGGTCGCGGTCAACTCCGACGACCTCGAACCCGGCGTCCGCAAATGCTATGGCAACGGGGAGCCCCACATAACCCAGACCGATCACACCGATCACTGCTGACCGGTCGGCAATTTGGCCCTTGAGGGACGCAAGGTCGGAATTCGGGGATTGGCTCGGATCAGCGCTCACGCCGTTCCTCCCATCGACACCGTCGACTCGATCTTCCGGGCGAGCTCGATGGCAGCCACTCCGTCCTCGCCTGACACCATCGGCTTGGAACCATTCATCACACAAGAAACGAAGTGTTCGAGTTCGATCGCGAGCGGTTCACCCCGGTTGGGGATGAATGGACTCTCGATCAGACCCGAGGTTCGGTAGCCGGCTCCGTTCTCCTCGAACGAAACCTGTTGCTGACTATGCACGGTTATGTCCTGGCGGAGAAGATCCACTTTGATCACATCCGAGGCCTGGGTGATGCGGATCCATCGAGCCTTCTCCTGCCCCAGGCGTGATGCCGTAAGAGCCGCGGTCACGCCATTCGAATACTCCAGGAGCACAACCGCCAGATCATGCGTCTCGCTTCGAATCGTGCGTGCGTTTGCTTTGATAGACGCAATGGGCGCCGGGATCAGTGACCGGAGGATGTCCAGGTCGTGGATCATCAGATCCATGATGACGCCGTCGCCGACTCGAGGTGTGAACGGGGAGACCCGGACCGTCTCGAAGTGGATGGGATCGGAGACGACCGCCGGCAATGCCAGGATGGCCGGGTTGAACCTCTCCACATGACCCACCATCAACAAAGCCCCCGCGGCATCGGCTGCCTCGACCAACTGGCGCGCCTCACTCACGTCCGAGGCAAGGGGCTTCTCGATCAGTGTGTGGACCCCCCGCGACAGCAGCATCAAACCCGTTTCGAGATGGTGTTCGGTCGGCACCGCCACGATCGCCGCATCGACATTGCCGATGACACCCTCGACGGATCGCAAGTAGGCGGCTCCGGCTCGGTCGGCGGCCATCTGACCTGCCACGGGGTCTGTATCCACCACAAATGAGACCCTGACGTCCCGCATACCCATCGCAACCCGGACGTGATTGCGGCCGTGGGAACCAGCGCCAATGATCGCTAGGTCAATGGCCGAACGCATTTCTTACCTCTTTGATTATCTGGTCGATATCGGCCTCGGTCAGGCCCGGGTGAACAGGTAGCGAAATAACCTGGCTGGCCAGGGTCTGGGCTCTCGGCGTGGGCCGAACCAGGACTTGGGGGTGGCTGCGGTAGCACGGGTAGTCGAAAACGAGCCGGGGGTAGTAGATCCCGGTCGCGATGCCTTTGCTGTCGAGGATTTTGGCCAGTTGGTCACGGTTCAACCCCGACTCTTCGGCGACCCTGACGGTGAATTGGTGCCAAACATGGGTTCGACCCGTTCGCTCGGAGGGGAGCTGCAGACCGACCAGATCGGCCAGCCCGGCGCGGAGCCGGGACGCGTTGGCTGCCCGATCCGAGTTCATTCGTTCGAGACGACGCAACTGGGGAATCCCGACGGCTGCCTGCAGGTCGGTCATTCGATAATTGTGGCCCGGTACCAGGTACTCGTAACGGTCCCTCATTCCCTGGTTGCGGACGATTCGGGCTCTCGCTGCCAGCTCCGAATCGTTGGTAGTCACAACGCCCCCCTCGCCAGTCGTGACGTTCTTGGTGGCATACAACGAAAAGCAGCCCATTCCAAAACTTCCGACCGATCTCCCTGCGACTTGCGATCCGATCGCCTGGGCAGCATCTTCGACGATCGTCAGGCCGGCGGGGGGGTCGAGCTTGTCAAGATCGACGGGAAGCCCATAGAGATGAACCGGGATCAGGGCCCTCGTTCGTGGGGTCAGCTGATCTGCGATCTCATCTACGTCCATCAGTCCGTCTTCGTCGACATCGACGAACGTGGCCGTGGCCCCCGAATGGATGATGGCGTTGAGGGTGGCGCCAAAGGTGAAGGGCGTGGTCAGAACTTCATCGCCTGGTTTCAGGTCCAGCAAGGAAAGGGAAAGCTCCAGGGCCACGGTGCCCGACGTGACTGCTATCGCGTGTTCGCAGCCGGTGAGCTCGGAAAAGATCGCCTCGAGCTTCGGCGACTTTGCTGCCCTGGGCCAGGTGACCGGAACGAAGTACAGCCAGGACCTCGGCTTCGACGTCGGGGCCGAGCATGGGTTGACTTATTCGAATCATCAGTTACTCCGTCCGCCACCGGGTGGGGTCCCACCCGCGATTCCAAGGATCTCGCCTTGGTTCCCGGGGACCTGTGGACACGGGCATACGCCCTGACACACTATCGGCGGGACGGGGCCGGGATTGACTTGGATGACGGGGAACGGCGTGGTCCGGGTAGGCGACCTCCGCGTTGAAGCTGGTCTTTTGCGCCGGCACGGCTTCTACTCTCCGATGTGTGATCCGACCCCCTTCAGCCGAGATTCCCGACGCCCCCGGGGCCTACATGTTCAAGGACTCCCAGGGTCGGGTGGTCTATGTCGGAAAGGCGCTCTCGCTTCGCAAGCGGATCGCCAACTACTTCGCCCGCGATCTCGCCGACCGGACCCGAGCGATGGTCGAATCCGCCGAAACCGTCGAGTGGATCGTCACCGACAGGGAGGTGGCCGCATTGATGCTCGAGTACTCACTCATCCAGCGCCACCGGCCCCGTTTCAACATCCGCCTCCGGGACGACAAGTCCTATCCCTATCTGGCGATCACCCGCAAGGACCACTGGCCCCGGGCCCGGGTGATGCGGGGCGCCAAGAAGCCCGGAGTGGAGTACTTCGGCCCCTACGCCCACGCCTATGCCATCCGATCGACCCTGGATCTGCTCCTGCGGACGTTCCCGATCCGGACCTGCACGGATGCGCTCTTCAAGCGGCAGCATGCCCAGGGCAGGCCCTGTTTGCTCTATCACATCGAGAAATGCACCGGTCCCTGCATCGACGCCGTCGAGCCGGAGCGAGTACCAGGAGCTGGTCGACGGTCTCGCCGCCTTTCTCCGAGGCGACACCGATGCCGTGGTCACCGAACTTCGGCAAAAGATGTACGCCGCCTCCGAGCGTCAGGAGTACGAATTGGCGGCCCGGCTACGGGATCGACTTCGGGACGTTGAGCATGCGAACGAACGCCAGGAGGTCGTGACCGACAAGAGGGAAGACTTCGACCTCCTCGCCACCTTCGGCGACGACCTGGAGACCTCCGTTCAGGTGCTTCACGTTCGGCGGGGGAGGCTGGTGGGCCGTTGGGCACCATCATCGATCGGGTTGAGGACGTCACCGAGCCGCGAGCTGGTCGGCAGCCTCCTTCGGGAGGTCTATGGCGACGAGGAGCCGCCCCGCGAAGTCCTCGTTCAGTAGCTGCCCGATGAATTGGAGGTATGGGAGGCCTGGCTGTCCGAGCGCCGCGGCGGCCGGGTGACGGTCCGGGTCCCGGTTCGGGGCGCCAAGCGCCGGTTGATGGAGACAGCCACGGTCAATGCCCGGGAGGCGTTCGGGCGCCACCGGCTCCGTCGTCAGAGTGATCACAACGCCCGGGCCAAGGCTCTGCGGAGTCTCCAGAAAGCTCTCGATCTGGACGACGCCCCGTTGCGAATCGAGGCGTATGACGTCTCCACCCTCCAGGGCACCAATACGGTGGCGTCGATGGTGGTCCTCGAGGACGGGCTGCCGCGGCGTGGGGAGTATCGGAGATTCAAGATCAGGACGGTCGATGGTCAGGACGACTTTGCGGCGATGGAGGAAGTCCTCAGGCGGCGTTTCACGGCCTACCTGCGGGAGAGGCGCAAGAACATCACCGAACAGTCGAAGTTTTCCTATCCCCCTTCCCTGGTTCTGGTCGACGGTGGCCCCGGTCAGCTGGGGAGGGCGGTGAAGGTCCTAGCCGAACTCGATCTCGAGATCCCGGTGGCGGGTCTGGCGAAGCGGATGGAAGAGGTGTATCTGCCGGGCCAGCCCGAACCAATCAGGATCCCCCGGGACGAGGAGGCGTTGTACCTGCTTCAACAAGTTCGCGACGAAGCACACCGTTTCGCCATCACGTACCACCGGAACCTTCGTTCCAAGAGGATGGTCGATTCAGTGCTCGATGAGGTGCCAGGGATCGGGCCCACCCGCAAGAAGGTGCTGTTGAAGAGGTTCGGTTCCCTCAAGAAGATCCGCGAGGCCAGCACCGAGGAACTGGCCGAGGTCCTCCCCGAACCGGCGGCCCGCGACCTCTACTCATCCCTCCATAGCGGTGCCTGAGGAACGCCGGGTCGGGCCCAATGACTCCAAGGGACGACCATCGTCGAGTGCAGGGCGACACTGACCGGTCGTAGGCGGCGAAGGCTTGCCTGTACGCTTTGACCGTTCAAGTGAGTTCTCGTCAGGATCAATGACATGACCGATCCCGTCACCGCCGGAACCGTTCCCAAGGTTCGTCCCCAGGTTCTGGTCGTCACCGGTATGTCGGGAGCGGGGCGGTCCACCGCCGCCAAGGTGCTCGAGGACATTGGATACAACGTCATCGACAACCTCCCCCCGGAGCTGTTGTCGCAGGTGGTAGCCCATCACGAAGTTCCCGAGCGTCCCCGCCGGTTGGCAGTCGTGATTGATTCCCGAGCGGGCGACCCCATGGAGGCTCTCACTGCGGCCATTGACGAACTCGACCGCCAGGGAGTCCAGACCAGGGTCCTGTTCCTGGACGCTGACGACGCCCATATCGTCAACCGATACGAGGAGAGCCGCCGGCCCCACCCGATGAGGCTCGGAAATGTGACCGACTCGATCGCAGCCGAGCGAGCGATGCTCGAGAGCCTTCGGGAGTCGGCCGATGTGACCATCGACACCACCGATCTCAATGTGCATCAGCTCCGGGCCCGGCTGACCGACCTCTTTGCCGAGGCTGCCGGACAACGACCGATGCGGGTTTCGGTGACCTCCTTCGGATACAAGCACGGCGTGCCTCGTGATGCCGATCTCATCTTCGATGGCCGCTTCCTGCCGAACCCTCATTGGGTCCGGGAGTTGCGCCCTCTTGTCGGGACCGACCAACCCGTTCGGGAATACGTACTCGGCTTCCCCGACGCCGGAGAGTTCCTCAACCGAATCGAAGACCTACTCGGATTTCTGATTCCTCGATATGAAGAAGAAGGAAAGTCCTATCTCACGATTGCCATCGGCTGCACCGGGGGCCACCACCGGTCTGTGGTCCTGGCCGAGGAACTCGGCCGATGGCTCGAGGAGCACCAGATCGACGCCAATGTCCGTCATCGGGACGTGGAACGGTGAACGCCCAGGCACTCCCCGCCACTCGCCTGGAGGAGATCCTGCTCGATCCATCGGGTCCGAAAGTGGTGGCGGTTGGCGGCGGGCACGGCCTTGCGATCACCCTCGAGGCCGTTCAGGCCTATGCATCGGAGATCACCGCCGTGGTGGCGGTGGCTGACGATGGCGGCTCATCGGGCCGTCTCACCTCCGGGCTCGGCATCCCCCCGCCCGGCGATATTCGCCGCTGTCTGCTGGCGCTCACGCCCGATCCGAGCGTGTTCTCTGAACTGTTCGCTTATCGATTCTCAGCCGGTGACATCGAGGACCATTCGCTGGGCAACCTGCTCCTGGCCGCAATGACGGATCTGACGGGAGACTTCGCCGGGGCGGTGGATTTGGCGGGTCAAATGTTGCGGGCGGTAGGAAGAGTGGTCCCGGCGGCCAACGAACCAGCCGAGTTGACAGCCACGGTCGGCGGGAAAGAGGTGAGCGGACAGGCGCTCATCACCAAGGCCCGGGGAGGGATCTCTGCGATGGAGGTTGGCCCGAGCGATCTCACAGCCAACCAGGCGGCCCTGACGGCGATCGCGGCCGCCGATCAAGTGGTGCTCGGACCAGGAAGCCTCTTCACCTCATTGATGGCGGTCCTGCTGGTGCCCGGGATCGCACAGGCGTGGACCTCCTCTCGGGCCAAAAAGGTCTTCGTTCTCAATCTGATCGAACAGGACGGTGAGACCCTGGGGATGACGGGTGCGGACCACCTGGCCGCTCTGTCGAAGATCGGCGGAATCGCAGGTCCCGGCACAGTCGTTGCTCACGCCGGTGAACTGGCGGTCCCGTCCGGGCTCAAGGCCGTAACTCTGGCCGAAGAGGACGCCTCGGCATGGTCGTGGCGAGCCAAACATGGTGACGTGGCCGGGCTCGAGGACGGATGGCCCGCTCATGATCCGATCAAGTTGGGTCAGATCCTCTCCGAATTAACTGGGACGTGACGATCACCGAAACCTCTGTCGCCGCGCCAATCGGAGACGACAAACGGCACGGTTGCGGTTGCTGGGCCTCAGTTTCCTGATGCTCTTCCTCGAGCTGGCCCTGATCCGCTGGCTGGGTGCGAACGTCCTCTATCTCTCGTTTTTCTCGAATCTGGTGCTGCTCGGCAGCTTTCTTGGCATCGGAATCGGATTTCTGGTGCCGACCGGCCCCGTACCTGGATCAAGGCATTGCCCTGGGCTCTGCTCCTCATGGTCGCCTTCGTGTTCTTGTTTCCGATCGAGATCAGCCGATCGACCTCCGATGTCCTGTTCTTCGGCGATCCGGAGCCCAGCGGGCTCCCGATCTGGCTGACGATCCCGGCCCTCTTCGGTTTCGTCGTGGCCATCATGGCCATGGTCGGTCAGGAAGTAGCGAGGGCGTTCACGCTCTTGAGCCCCCTGGTGGCCTATGGCTGGGACATCGGCGGAAGCCTCCTCGGGATCATCGCCTTTACCGTCGCGTCCTACCTCGGGCGCCTCCGGTCACCTGGGCCTTGGTGGTAGCGCTGTTGCTAATGGTGTTGGTCGGTTCCTGGCGGGGGCGGACCGCTTGGCCTTGGCCGGGATGCGTCGTCATTCTGGGCATCCAGAGTTTCAGCCCCGGGCTCCTTTGGTCGCCCTACTACCAGATTTCGGTTTACGAGCTCGACGGCCGCCCCAACATCGCCGTGAACGGGATTCCCCACCAAACGGTGTACCCCGTGGAATTCCTGTCCGAGACGATCTATGCGCAGCCCTATTCGATCCTGGCGCGACAACCTGAAAATGTCCTGATCATCGGCGCGGGGAACGGCAACGATGTCGCCGTCGCCCTGGCCAATGGGGCCGCCCACGTCGACGCGGTGGAGATCGATCCGGCTCTTTATGAGCTCGGTGTCGAGCTGCATCCTGACCGTCCATATTCCGATCCGCGGGTCTCGGTCACCATCGACGATGGCCGCGCCTTCATGCAACGGAGCCGGGCGTCATACGACTTGATCATCTTCGCGCTGCCCGACTCCCTCACACTGCTCAGCGGTCAATCGAGTCTCAGGTTGGAAAGCTACCTTTTCACGCTCGACGCCCTACAACAGGCACAACGCCTGCTGGCTCCTGAGGGGACGTTCGTCATGTACAACTTCTACCGGGAAGAGTGGCTGATCGGACGACTGGCCCGGACGATGGAAAGGCCTTCGTTCAAACCCCGTGCGTCGTCTCGATCGGCGGTGAGAGCCGTCTTGCCCTGCTCTCGGTCGGGCCGGCCACCTCGGATACGTGCACCGGTGAATCCATCGACCTCGCCAACGCTCCTGCGCCGGCCACCGACGACTATCCGTTCCTCTACGTGCGCGAGCGAGGCATACCGGGCCTCTACGTTTTGACGCTCGGCCTGATCGTCATCGCTTCGTTGGTGGCCGTGCGTGTCAGCGTCGGCAAGCTGAAGCATCTCCGCCAGTACGCCGACCTCTTCGCGATGGGTGCTGCTTTCCTCCTCCTCGAGACCAAGAGCGTCGTTCAGTTCGCGCTGTGGTTCGGTACGACCTGGGTCGTCAACTCCTTGGTTTTCGTCGGAGTGCTGACTTCGGTGCTGGGTGCGATTGCCGTGGCGCGGCGGGTGCGGCTGCCTCACCCCAACCTGCTCTACGGTGCGTTGTTCGCAACGCTGGCTGTCGCCTGGGCAGTCCCCACCGACGCCCTGCTCTCGTTGCCCCTGTCTCTGCGGTGGGTGGCCGCGACTGTCCTGACCTTCACTCCCATCTTCGTCGCCAACCTGATCTTCGCCCAGCGATTCGCTCAAACGGCATCGGCGACCGCTGCGTTCGGTGCCAACCTGTTGGGCGCCATGCTCGGCGGGGTTCTCGAATATTCGGCTCTCATCGTCGGCTACCGGGCTCTGATCGTCGGAGCCGCGCTGATCTATTTCGTGGCTCTTGCCCTGAAGCCGGCAGGAGCTACCGCATCGGTTCATTGAGGGGATCGGGCCGGGTAATTCTGGTTGCTCGAGCTTTGAGCTGGCCCGAATGCGCCAGGCACTAACGTCGGACGGTGGAGACCAAACCCTATTTGACGCTGGATGATCTCGACGTCAACGGGCGCCGGGTCCTGGTCCGGTCCGATCTCAACGTCCCTTTGGACGACGGTGTTGTGTCCGACGATTTCCGCATCGTGTCCGCCCTCGCGACGATCGACCGACTCCGACAGTCACGAGCCAAAGTGGTCGTGTGCAGCCACCTGGGCAGGCCCAAGGATCGGGAACCCGAATTCAGCATGGACCCGGTGGCAGCCCGGATGACCGAGCTCGGTGGATTCCCCGTCCGCAAGCTGAACCAGGTGGTGGGTCCCGGTGTCGAAAAGGCGGTCACCGAGATGCTCCCGGGGGAGGTCGCTGCTTCTCGAGAACACCCGCTTCGAGCGGGGCGAAACCGAGAACGATCCCACCCTGGCGACTGAGTTCGCCCGGCTGGCGGAGCTGTTCGTGGAAGACGCTTTCGGATCGGTTCATCGGGCTCATGCCTCCACGGTCGGTGTGGCCGAACGGGTCAGGTCGGCGGCCGGGCCTCTGGTGGTCAAAGAGGTCGAGGGCCTCAATCGTTTCCTGGCCGACCCCGAACATCCTTACGTCGTGATCCTGGGGGGAGCCAAGATCTCGGACAAGCTCGGCGTGATTCGAAACCTGCTCCCGAAGGTCGACTCGATGCTGATCGGTGGAGGAATGTGCTTCACCCTCATGGCGGCCCAAGGCCTGCGGGTGGGCAACTCTCTGGTCGAAGAAGACCAGATCGAGAATGTCCGCGACCTTCTCGCCGGGGAATACGGGAGCAGGATCGTTCTGCCCACCGATTTCGTCATCGGCGATCGATTCGCCGAAGATGCCCAGCCCCGCGTGGTCGGATCGGAGGAGATCCCCGAAGGGTCGATGGGACTCGACATCGGTCCGGACACCGCCGCGAGATTCGCCGAGGTGGTCAGGACGGCCCAATCGGTGTTCTGGAACGGGCCGATGGGGGTCTTCGAATGGCAGGCCTTCCGGGGCGGCACCGAGACCGTCGCCGAGGCCCTGGCAGACTGCCCCGGATTCACCGCTGTTGGGGGTGGGGACTCGGCAGCCGCCATCCGGGTCCTGGGCCTCGAGGACCGGATCTCTCATCTTTCGACCGGAGGAGGGGCCGGGCTGGAAATGCTCGAAGGCAAGGAGCTGCCGGGCATAGCGGTCCTGGCCAAGTGGGTGACCCGTGCCTGAGTCCCGGCGCGACCTCATCGTCGGCAACTGGAAGATGAACGCCACCCATCTCGAGGCGATCCAGATGATCCAGAAGCTCTCCTATCGCCTCAACGTCGCCGACTTCGACCGGATCGAAGTCGTGGTGGCGCCTCCCTTCACCGCTTTGCGATCGGTCCAGACCGTGATCGAGGCCGATCGCTATCTCCTGCGGCTTGGTGCCCAGCACGTCCATTGGGAGGACAAGGGAGCCTTCACCGGCGAGGTGAGCCCGGTCATGCTTTCCAAGTTGAACGTTGCTCACGTCATCGTCGGCCATTCCGAACGCCGGCAGTACTTCGGGGAAACCGACGAGACCGTCAACAAACGGGTCCGAGCGGTGCTGGCCCACGACATGAAGCCGATCGTGTGCGTCGGAGAGACCCTGGAACAACGCGAGGCGGGAGAGACCGAAGCCGTGGTGGTCCCGCAGGTTCGGGCCGCGCTGGCCGGGGTCAAATCGGAGCAAGTGGCAGGCATGGCGATCGCTTACGAGCCGATCTGGGCGATCGGAACCGGACGCACCGCCAGCCCGGATGACGCCGGCTCGGTTTGCGAGGTGATTCGCACCACCGTCGCCGACTTGCTCGGGCAAGAGGCGGCGGCCGGCGTCCGGATCCTCTATGGGGGCTCGGTCAACGCTGCCAACATCAAGTCGTTCATGGCCAAACGCCACATCGATGGCGCGCTGGTGGGTGGCGCCTCCCTGGACCCCGACACCTTCGCGGCGATCTGTCGCTATTGGCTCTGAGAGTCCTGCCCGAGCGGTCGACTCCATAAAGGCCGAAGCCATTCCTCGCCTAAGGTTCGGTCCCATGGAATTGGTACTTCTGCGGCACGGCGAATCGACCTGGAATCTGGAGAATCGATTCACGGGTTGGACCGACGTCGACCTGACCGAGCGGGGGAGCGCGGAAGCGGTCGAGGCGGGCCGGCTCATGGCGGAAGAGGGGTTGACGTTCGGGATCGTCCACACCTCGGTTCTCCTGCGGGCGATCAAGACCGCCGACATCGCCATGGAGACGATGGGTCTCCACTGGCTCCCGGTCACCCGTCATTGGCGGCTCAACGAGCGCCACTACGGAGCTCTGCAGGGTCTCAACAAGAAGGAGACCGGTGAGAAGCACGGTCCCGAGCAGGTTCTGAAGTGGAGACGAAGCTACGACATCCCGCCGCCTCCTCTAGCCCGGACGGACGAGCGGCACCCGATTCATGACGCTCGCTACTCCGACCTGCCAGCCGAGATCCTTCCCGGTACCGAGTGCCTCAAGGATGTCGTGGTGCGGATGCTCCCTTACTGGTATGACCGAATCGTTCCCGACCTGGTCCAGGGGCTCAAACCAATCGTGGTCGCGCACGGCAATAGCCTCAGGGCCCTGGTCAAACACCTCGACGGACTCACCGATCAGGAGGTGGTCGAGCTCAATATCCCGACCGGCATTCCTCTCGTCTACGAACTCGACGACTCCCTGCGAGCCACGAGCCGCCGGTACCTGGGTGACGCCGAAGCAGCCGCGGCGGCAGCCGACGCCGTGGCTCGGCAGGCCGGATAGGCGATTTCGGGCGCTAATCTGATCCCGTCGGCGTCACGCCGGCATTTCCGAGCATCTCGATCGGCGAAAACCCATGCAAGCCCTCACAGTCGTCACCGTTGTCTTCCACGTCATCTTCTCTTTGGGGATGGTCGCCTTGATTCTGCTCCATGCCGGCCGGGGCGGCGGGCTGTCGGACATGTTCGGCGGCGGAGTCGGTCCATCGGCGATGCGGGGTTCCACCGTTGTCGAGCGCAACCTCGACCGCCTGACTGTCGTTGCCGGGGTCCTCTTTGCGCTGACGACGGTCGCGCTGACGCTGCTGCTCTCGTAGGCGCCCCCAGACGGGCTTGGCGGTAGTTCGTTCGACAATCGCAAACGTGGCCGGAGATCCCCTCGGGATATACTCCCGGCCCCATTCGTCGGAGTGGCGGAATAGGCAGACGCGCTAGGTTGAGGGCCTAGTCCCCGAAAGGGGGTGGGGGTTCAAGTCCCCCCTCCGACACGAACGAGAAGACCCGTCATTTCTGAAGAAATGGCTTGCACCTCCCCGAATCCCGCGCCAGAAGTCCCATCCCTGCTAACGGATTGCTAACCGGACTGCTCGAAAAGCTTTTCTGCAACCCTCTCAGCGGCGTCTTCTTGCATCGTGGCCGTCAGGTGTGAATAGGTGTTTCCAGTCGTGGTTATCGACCAGTGACCCAACCGCTCCTGTACAACCTTCAAGTGAATTCCAGCCTTGAGGGCGTAAGTCGCCCATCCATGTCGAAGGGCATGGGGACCGAAGCCCTTGGGGATAGGCAATCCTGCCCCTAGTCCAAGCTGCCGATCAGCCTTACGCCGCCCATGAAACCGACAAACGCGGTCAGGACCGAACGGCTCCTCAACCCGACCCAAGATCGGCGTATAACCGTCGCGAATCGGGTTGCACGAGTCATTTGTCGAAGCAATCAGTAGAGCCGCGGACAGCGGGAGACACGTCGTTCCGAGCAGTCCTCGATGGTGCAGGGATGAATGCCCAAACGTTTAGGCTTCGCCACTCACCCTCGTCTCGGCCGCTCGAGCCTTACCCGCCGCTGTCAGCCGGTCCGCTCCCAACCCGGTCGACTCGGTGTAGCCGGCGGATCGTGCGAAGTTCCAAGCGCCCCTGACTTCGTCCTCGCTGTGTCCCGCTGCCATCAATGTTGGCTGCAAATCCGGGGGTTGGTCCGGCGAGAATCGCCAGAAGTCGGTCGACTAGCTCCATGGTGAACCTCCACGGGCCGCTGTCCCTCCTCAACGACGACCAGAGTGGGTTCGTACCAGTCTCATGGTCAGCTGATAAGGGGCGCATTAAGGTTTCGTGCGAACAGACAAGGAGACCGTGAAACGATTCACCGGGACGGTCCTCGGCTTGCTGATGGCCTTGACATTGGCTGCCTGCCGTAACTCGGAACCGTCGTCTACGACCGCCGCTCCGACCACCACGGCCGCTCAGACGACGACGGCTGCTCCGACCACGACGGCTTCCCCAGCGACTACCGCCGTTCCGACCACCACGGCGGCATCACCGACGACCGCGACGCCCGCGGCAGGATCGTCCGGCGCCCAGCCTCTGACGATGGGCACGCTGCGGGCGGGTGAGTATCAGACGAGGAACTTCGACCCAACGCTCAACTTCACTCTCCCCGATGGGTGGCATCAGTACTTCGATGAAGACGTTGATGAGATCGTGTTGGGAGGTCCCAACGCAGACATGAACGTAACCCGCCCGTCGCGGGTCCTGGACCCCGAGACGGGCACGGTGGATGCTCCCGAAGATCTGGCCGAGTGGCTGCTCAACCATTCGCGATTTGTGGCGACCGAGGCAGAGTCGGCGCAGGTCGCGGGGATCGAGTCGAGGGTGATCGACATCGAAGCATCCGCAAGCACCGTCGAGTTCTTCGCCTACCCGGAGGGCAACATGCGGTTGCCAGCGGGCGTGGCAGCTCGTTTCGTCGTTGTTCCGATGGATGGGCCGGACCTCGTGCTAGTGGTTCTCCCCGCGGGCAAGACACTGGCGGACGCGATTGACGCCACTCAGTCGATCGTCAACTCGCTTGTCATCGTGGAGGGCATGTAGGAATGGCCCGATGCCCGCTGTGATCCTCGCCCGCGTCAGCGGCACCCGCCTGGCCGCTTAGTCGCCGTCGGGCTCCAGGAACATATCCGTTTGCTCGCTGATGGAGAGGGGTTGAATGCTTGACGAGTCCTTCGGGACCGACCTCCTTGGCGTCGTTCGCTTCCACGGACCGGGCCGGGGCGCTTCTCGCACCGCCTATCCACCGTCTATCGAGATCGAAACTGAGCGCGATAGGAGACGACGGTTGCGCACGGCGCTCTCTTAACCGGCCCGTCGTCATTGGGCTTTCCGGTACCAGCGCAACCGCGCGACACCACACTGAGACCGGCCCTTGTTGACAGGGGCTCAAGGAAGGTCGGGAGTTCCAAGCTCCCCAGCCCGACTGGCATTTCGACGTACCCCTCGAACGTGATCGTTAAAAGGTCCGGGTCTGGGTTAGCCCCAAAGACCCGGACCTACTTCGCGACGTGTCGGCGAGACTGGTGAAACTCACCGAATCCGAACCTGGTTACCCCAACCTCTGAACCCGTGAAACCACGAAACGCGCTAAATGCTCGGAGCGGCCTAGAACCATCATCGGACATCTTGATCCGGGTGGCGCCGCCACCGGTCGTTGCGGGCCGCACCGCCCCCGACCGTAATGACGTCGGTCGCAGTCTTCGACCGAGCACAGCCGAGGAGGGCGAAGGAGAGCCGGACCCGCTCGCTCGGTGTGAACGTACCGGGCCTAGCGGATCGCCAAGCCGGAGGAATCGTTGGTGGTGCTTCGCACACCAGCCGCGGGAGACACGGCGTTCCGAACAGTCTTCGATCGAGCAGGGGTGGCTGCCCCAACGGTCAGGCTCGTTTACACACTTCGCCTTCAGCTGAACTCTATTTCTTCTATGAGTTCCTCAACCACGAGTTCAAAGTCTGCGAACTCTGGCTCGTGCGACCAGTATCTGACGGAGATCGTTTGTCCGTTCATGTCGAGGAGATAGACCCGGTAGACATCACCTTCTGGCGCATACCATCCGCGAGCGCTGCCGGCGTCGCCAAAAAAGGCGAAGGAGAAGTCTCTCGTCGTTTGGCCGTTGATCTCCATGGCCTCAAAGCCCCACAGAGTGGCGGTTTGGGTTTCTGCGTTTGCCATAGCTGTATCCGAGAGCAGTTCATCCGCCACCACGTCGACTGGGCGATCGTCAGCACCAACGACGAGAAATGCCTCTGAGAAGCCAGCGGGGCTCAACCGTCCGAGGATTACCAGAGACGGGGCATGAACTTGTAAGGACCAGCCCTCGCCGACAAGGAGCCGAAACGACGGCGCAAATGCGGTGGCGTCATATTCACCCGGCTCTAGCACGCCGGTCGATGTAGGCAACTCTCTCGAAGCCGCCGGATCGACTGTTGTTGTGGCTTGCGCGGCCGACGTCTGAGTTGTAGTCGATTGCACAGATGAAGATGTCGATTGCACAGATGCGGCGGTGGTTGTTGGCTCCACTTGACTGGACCCCCCACAGGCAATCAGGAAGCCGAAAAGCAAAAGGTAACCGAGCCCCAGCCTTGCATTGCCCACCGGGCAAAATGATATTCGATCCCATCACGTGGTGCTTTAGAGACGCTGTCCGCTTCTGACCTCAGCGGATGGAGTCCTCGCCCAATTCACGGCCCTCGAGCCCTCCCAGCCGCGGTCAGCCGATCGGCTCCCAGCCCGGTTGACTCTGTGTACCCGCCAGCCCTGGAAAGTTCCAAGCGCCCCTGACCTCATCCTCCCCGCAGCCGGCTGACATCAACTGTTGGGTTGCGAATCCCCGGTTGGGTCCGGCGAGAATCGCCAGCAATTGGTCGACGAGCTCAATGGGTTCCTACCTTCCATGGCCGCAGCCCGTGCCCGGCTACGCAGATTTAGCCAATTAAGGGACACTTCTAGACACTTGTGAATACGAGAGGGTGTTCCTGGCCGGACCTCCTTGGGTAGTGCGCGGATAGTGCGCCAAGAGCGTGCCCCGGGCCGTGTCCGTGGACGTGCTAACTATTCCTCCCGCAAGACCGTCCCGATCGGCGGACGCAGACGAGCTGAGTTGATTCGCCGACAACGATCGTGGATGACGGGCCAGTAGTCCACGAAAGGGGGTGGGGGTTCAAGTCCCCCCTCCGACACCAAACAAGACAAGGGATTCTTCGATCGCCGGGGGCTGCACCGAAGGGTCCCACTTGATTTTTTCGCATTCTTCTCGCATCGTGTCCAGATTCTCGATCCGTTTAGAAGGGCTCCTGCGGCCATGTGGAAACTTCCGTCGGATCGGCAGTGGGCACCTTCGTGGTCATTTGGTTCCGTTCTTGGCGACGGAGGTTCGTGAAGTCCCTGCGAGTCATGCGAAATGCCAGCGAGTCGTTCTACCTTCGGCCGATCCGGTGTCTGGCTGATGGATGCAGCCACAATTTGTGACGAGGGCGGCACGACTCGGCCGCCGGGACTACGACTTCGGCGATCGGGAGGCGACCGGGCTCAGCGCCAGCCGAGCGGGGGTGCCACGTGGGTGAGGATTTCCTCGAGAACGTGAGCGTTGTAATCCACGCCGAGCTGGTTCGGCACCGTCAAAGCAGAGTGTCCGCGGCCTGGATGGCTTCGTCCTTGGCGAGCAGGTCGACCAGCGCATCGGGTTCGGCGGCGTAGGAGCGCCCGAAGATGGCCCGGGTGTTCTCGTCGATCATGCCGACCTGGTCGCTGGAGTGGCGGTCCTGGCCGAAGTAGGCCCGGTCCAGGTCGGTGGTCAGAGCGAAGATGCTGCGACTCACAGACACCCGGGGCTGGCGGGTGTGGCCCGCCTCCTTCCAGGCTTGGCGGTAGGCCTCGATCTGCTTGCGCTGCTGGACATGCAGCGGCTCGCCTGTCTCGTCGAACTTGAGGGTGGAGGACTGCAGGTTCATGCCCAGCCGGGCGGCCCACACGCTGGTGGCGTTAGTGGCCGATCCCCACCAGATCCGGTCCCGCAGCCCCTCCGAGTGCGGCTCTAGTCGCAGCAGGCCGGGGGGGTTGGGGAACATGGGCCGCGGGTTCGGCTCGGCGAAACCCTCGCCCTCCAGCATTTCGAGCACCACTTCGGTGCGTTTGCGGGCCAGGTCGGCGTCGGTGTCGCCCTCAGCCGGCTGATAGCCGAAATAGCGCCAGCCGTCTACTACCTGCTCGGGCGACCCCCGGCTGATGCCGAGCTGGAGGCGTCCGCCCGAGATCAAGTCGGCGGCGCCTGCGTCCTCAACGAAGTACATGGGGTTCTCGTAGCGCATGTCGATGACGGCGGTACCGATCTCGATCCGCGAGGTCTTCGCCCCTACCGCGGCCAGCAGGGGGAAAGGGGAGCCGAGCTGACGGGCGAAGTGGTGCACCCGGAAGTAGGCGCCATCGGCGCCCAGCTCCTCGGCGGCTACCGCCAGCTCGATCGACTGGAGGAGGGCGTCGGAAGCCGAGCGCGTACGCGAGCCGGCCCCAGTCGTCCAGTGGCCGAAGGAGAGGAAACCGATCTTCTTCATTCTGCACTCAACCTCCCTGCGACAAATTGATTCCGAAACCGTCCGGTCGACAGGACCGATCACGCCGAAAGTGAGGGCTATCGGCTGGTTCTTGTCGCCCAGTGCGTGACCAGCATTTGATGCCATGCTCGACCGGGACGCCTGCATTTGCCCTCCTGGCCAGGGAGGAGGAAACCATGAGGGTCTCCCGGTAAGTGCGTCTGCCCGGTACTTTGTGGGCGATCCGGGGGCCAGGCTCTCGAAGAAGGAACGATGTCCGAAACAATCAAGGTTGACGTCTGGTCCGATGTGGCCTGCCCGTGGTGCTACATCGGCAAGCGCAAGTTTGAAGCAGGCGCGGCCGCTTTTGCGGAAGGTCGCGCTGATCCACCGTTGGTGGAGGTCGAGTTCCACAGCTTCGAACTCAGTCCCGACATGCCCGTGGATTTCGAGGGGACCTCCATCGACTTCCTTGTGCGTCACAAGAGGATCTCCGAAACGAGGGTGCGAGAGATGCAAGAGAATGTCTCTCGCATCGCAGCCACGGTGGGACTCCACTACGACTTCGGGGTACTACGGCCCACCAACACCCTCAAGGCCCACCAACTTCTGCACCTCGCCAAGGCCCTTGGTGTCCAGTCCGAATTGAAAGAGCGGCTCCTTGCGGCCCATTTCGTGGAAGGGCGCCACGTGGGCCGGGACGATGACCTGGCTGACTTGGCCGCCGACGTGGGAATGGGACGGGAGGAAGCCCTTAGGTCTCTTAGGGACGAAGAATTTCTCCCCGCGGTTCGAGAGGACCAACGGTTTGCCAACCAGCTAGGAATTAGGGGCGTCCCGTTCTTTGTAATCGGGGGTCGATACGCGATCTCGGGGGCGCAGCCTTCTGACGTGTTCACCGAGGCTTTGAGGCAGGTCGACGGCGAGAAAGAGGTAGCCGTATGAGCTGTGAATCCCCGCTCTCCCCGCGGTAGGTTTGGATGTGGTGGCTTCACGGCGCGAACTAGACGAAACATTCGCCAGCCCTTCGCTTGACCCGGATGTCTGGTTCCCGTATTACCTGCCACATTGGAGCTCGCGCGCTCAATCCGCTGCGACCTACTCCATCCGCGCGAATGAACTGCACTTGAGCATCCCCGTCGACCAGCCACTGTGGTGCCCCGACACACATGACATACCGCTACGTGTGTCCTGCATTCAAACCGGGAGTTACGCCGGCCCGCTGGGGAGCACTATCGGTCAGCAACCGTTCCGGGATGGGCTGCGAGTCGAGGAAGAGCAGCCGGAGAAATGGGGTTACACGCCGTGTTACGGAGAGGTCGAAGTGCGGATGCGGGGCGACATCTCTCCCAGGTCGATGTTCGCGTTCTGGATGTCCGGCATCGAAAACGAACCTGAGCGTTCCGGCGAGATCTGCGTGGCCGAGGTGTTCGGCGATGCCGTTGGTGAAGGTCACGCCGACGTCGGAATGGGCTTACACGCCTTCCGTGACCCATCGCTGGTCGAAGAGTTTGCGGTCGCTCCACTCAGGATCGACGTCGCCGAGTTCCACACGTACGGCATCGACTGGCGGCCCGGCTCGGTTTCCTTCAGCGTCGACGGCGACCTGGTGCGGAGACTCGACCAGGCCCCCGATTATCCGATGCAACTGATGATCGGGGTCTTTGACTTCCCGTCCAAGGCCGTTACGGAGGAGATCAAGGTCCCGATACCCCAACTGATCGTCTCTCACGTCCGCGGACGCGCGGGACAAGAAACGTGATGCATGGCTTCCTCGCCTGTCGCGTCACGAGGGGCGTTCAGAGCACCTGCCAGCTCACGTGACACTTCGCAGACAGATCCCGTTTGTCTGGGTCGAAACGGGGTACAGGCGCGTCGGGAGGACTTCCAATGTCGCCAAGACCGGTCGGAGCCCGAAATGAAGCTGGGCCGCCGATCGAACCTAATCCGGCGAAGACCCTCATCCAAGAACGTGCCAGCCTGACGGATCTTCGGCGGGAGGCGCAGACTTGTAGGGCTTGTCCCTTATACGCCGCTGCGACGCAAACCGTCTTCGGGGAAGGTGCCACGAGGAACCCCATCGTGCTCGTCGGCGAACAACCAGGGGACCAGGAGGATCGGGAGGGGTCCCCATTTGTCGGGCCAGCCGGGCAAATCCTGTGGAAAGCTGTGGCCGGGGCAGGAATTAGGGCCGACGAGGTGTACGCGACCAACGCCGTCAAGCATTTCAAATGGACGGCAGGGAAATGGAAGCGACTCCACGCCAAGCCCAATCGCCGGGAAGTAGAGGCTTGTCTTCCCTGGCTCGAGGCCGAAATTGAAATGCTCGATCCTTCGGTGATTGTCGGGCTCGGAGCGACTGCTTGTCAGGCGATGCTCGGACCCGGGATCAGGGTGACCAAGGATCGTGGAAAGGCAGTTAGCTGGCTCGGGCACCCGGTCGTCATCACATATCACCCCTCAGCCATCCTCCGGGCACCCGACGAGGAGGCCCGGGCAGCCATGCTCACAGCGTTGATCGGAGACCTCAAGACCGCGGCCGCGCTGGCCGCCGCCTAACCGGCGACGAGGTTCAACCGGGGTCGGTCGGGATCAAGACCCCCTTCAACATGATCACTCCGTGACCAGTGCGGCGGCTCGTCAATCGATCGCGACTGAAGGGGCCAGGGGGGCTTCTCTGAGAGCCGTCGGCGCGGTCCTCGATCCCTTATGCAGGATGGGTGCTTCGACAAAATGCCACGACATCGCGGCGAGGGCTATTGGCACCGCAATCATCGGTAGGAGGGGGGGCAGGGGATGGAGCCGTTCCCACGGCAGTGAAATCATCATGTAGTGCCACAGATACAGGCCGTAGGAGATCTTGCCGAACCACCGCAGAACTCGGTTCTCGAGCCACGTGGTTGGCTTGAACAAGGCCGCATGAATTGCGACGGCAGCAAACAACGCCACCACCAGGGTGCCATAGAGGAGTCGACGGTCGTAGTAGTCCCACGGGATCGAAGCCGCCAGGACCAAGGCCCCGACCGAGAGGGCAGATACGTTTCGGGTCGGGGCCGGAATCCGATTCTCATGCACGCCTATCGCCAGGAGACACCCCAGCAGGGGGGCGAAGGCGTTGGTGTCGGTCGCGAAGTAGATCCGATCATGAGGGGCGCCGGTGACTAGCAAAGTCAGCCTCCACGCGGCGAATGCGATTACCAGTCCCGCCGTGATCTGAAACCGCCACTTGCGAGGGATCATCACCAGAAGGGCCGGCCACAGGAGGTAGAAATGCTCTTCGATAGCAAGCGACCACGTATGAGCCATGTGAACGAGCTGGGCGCCGCCTGCCTGTACGTAGTTGGACACATAAGCGAGGACAGGCCAAGAACGGGCCCACCACTGGTCCGGTTCGCCCAGGATCGTCAGCTGAAGGAGCAGGTGGACGAAGACGACGATGAGAAGAGCCGGAAACAGGCGGCGGGCCCGTCGTCCATAAAAACGTCGGAAATTGATGGTGGGGCTCTTGTCGAGTTCCCTCAGCAGGATGGTGGTGATGAGGAATCCGGAGAGGACGAAGAACAGGATCACGCCGTACGACCCGGCATCAAACGGCACGATCGGGAGGTGAAAGCCGAACACCAGCAGAATCGCCAGACCGCGGAGGCCATCCAGGGCTGGCCAGTATCGACGCGGAGCGAAGGTCGATCGGCGGGGCAGTCACGATGGATCTCGAACAGCCGGCAACATGGAGAGAGCACCATGGCGAGTCGCCATTACGGCTGTGGCGTTCATTGGGAGTCTGGGCCTTAGGTAGTAGGAATTCCGATCATTGCATCGACCGGATAGGGCCGGCGCTTGACCTGGCATAGCTGGGGATTCCGGACGGCTCAGATTGGGTCGAGGATTACAACCGGGATCTGGCGTTTGGTCTTTTTCTGATAGCTGTCGTATTGCGGCCAAATCTCCGCCATCTGTCGCCAGAGCCTGGTTTTGTCATCCCCTTCGGCTACCCGTGCTCGGGCTGGGATTATCTCCGGCCCGACCTGCAACACGACCTGGGGGTTGGCAACGAGATTGAGGTACCACATGGGATGTTTGGGGGCTCCGCCGATGGAGGCGACGACGACATAGCTGGCGCCGTCCCGGCCGTAGATGAGGGCGCTGCGCCGAAGCTTGCCGCTCTTCCGCCCGCGGGTAGTGAGCAAGAGCGTCGGCACCCCTTGCCAGGTGTGCCCCTTCTCGCCGCCGCTGGCGACGTAATCGTTGATGTGCTTGGCGACCCACGCGGTGGGGGAGTCGACCACCTGTTCGTCTGATGCCACGAGACCACGGTACCCCCGGTCCGGGCACCGAACGGTGCGTGCCGAGGGCCTCATCGGTCGTGGGGTAGTCTGGGTAAGTTCACCCGGTCGAGGGGAGTCTCGGTGTCTGCAACCCTGGTTGGTCTGGCTGCCGTAGTCGCGGTCGCCACCGCGATTCGCTCGATCTGGTCGCCGTGCGGGCTCTCGATGCTGTCGACCATCACTCCCATGGCAGAAGCTGGACGCGGGCATCGCTTTCGATCCACCGCGGTGTGGTTTGTGGTCGGGTCCGTGGTAGGCGGGCTCACTCTGGGCGGCTTGATGGGGGGGATTGCTGTCGCCGTGGGCGATCTCGGAACGACGGCGATGTGGATCGTTGCGGTGGCGTGCGTTGGTGACTGCCGCCAGTGACGGGCGCCTCGGCGGATTTCACCTTCCTGGGCACGATCGTCAGGTCAACGAGAGGTGGCTCGATCGCTATCGATCATGGGTGTACGGAGCCGGATTCGGATGGCAGATCGGCGTGGGCCTGGCCACCTACATCATGACGGCAGGTCTGTACTTGCTGATCCTGATGGGAGCCCTCAGCAATAGTTTTTGGACTGCGGTCATCGTGGGCGCGCTGTTTGGCCTGGTCCGAGGCCTGGCCGTTTACCTCGCGGCGGGTCTCGATTCGGGGGACAAGCTGCTGGCTTTCCACGCCAGATTCGAGCAGTTGAGGGAACCTGTCCGCCAGTCGATGATCGCAGTTCAGGCCGTGGTGGCGATCACCGCCGCGGCTGTCGCAGGCGCCAGCTTGCCGGTCCTCGGCGCCGCGCTGGCGGTGGCGGCGGTGACCATCGGGCTGAGTGTCAGAGGACCGCACGAGGCCGCCTATCTGAGCGCGAGCGCCTCCTAGGTCTGGCCCGTCCTAGTTTCAGCGCAAATCTGGGACACCGGACCCTATCTAGGGACCACTTTCAAAAAGAGAGGGGCCCCCGGTCTTCCCGAGGGCCCCTTCAGGCTCATGCCTGCTACTACTTCTTCTTTGCTGCCTTCTTCGCAGACTTCTTGGCAGGTGCTTTCTTGGCCCCCTTCTTGGCAGGGGCTTTCTTTGCGGCCTTCTTTGTAGCCATCAGCTCTTCTTTCTCTCATGACCACTCGCGTGGCCCTTACTCATGACAGCGAATCGCTTGATGAGACTCCGCCTATCTCGCTCCTCCTCTTCACGTAGCGTGCTGGGCGGGACGTTATTCGCCGCGCTCTTAAGTCGTGGCTTTTCCTATTGCGTGTTTTGCCGATCTACCCGGCGAGACGTTTTCCGCGGGCCGCGCCGAGAGTGTCGGACCATATCGGAGTGAACATCAGCCACACTCCGGTGACGATCAGGACCAGAGGCGTGGCCTGTGCTACCAGGTGGTACTCGGTTCCGTCCGCGATCGCGGCACCGAGCAAGGCCCCGAGTGGAAGCGTCGACCAACCGATGGTTCGAGCGGCGGTGATGACCCGACCCAGCATCGCGGTAGGGGTGTACGACTGACGAATGGTTGCCAGCGGCACGTTCACCAACGAGATCCCCACGAACATGATGAAAAGAAGGGCCAGCACGCTGAACCCGAACTGAGTCCGAACAGTCACGAGGAAGGCGGCGCCGAACGTGATCATTCCAATCGTCATGGTCCGGCCCAGACCGATCAATCGGGATACGTGGGGTGCGATGAGCGCTCCGACGATTCCGCCCAGGCCCAAAGCCATGAACATGATCCCGAGTTGGGCCTCCCCGGCCCCGACCACCTCGATCCCGAGTACGACGAAGGTGGATTCGAGGAACCCGACGGCGGCATTGGCGGATGCTGCCGCGATCGTGGAGGCGCGTAGATGCGGTTCGCTGAACAGGTAGCGGATGCCGTGCATGGCCTCCTCCAGGTAGTTGCTCCGCTCTCCCCGGGGAATCCGAACGGGAACCGATCCGAGCAGCCAGACCGATGCGGCCGACAACAGAAATGTGAATCCGTTCAGATAGAGGCCCGGGGCCACACCCACCGTGCCGGCCATGGCCCCGGCCAGCAGGGGTCCCAGCACGAGGGCAACCTGCTGGCTGGCGGCAACCCGGCTGTTGGCAGTGTTGAGCTGATCGTCCCGGACCAACGCGGGGATGAGGGATTGCAGGCCGTTCTGGAAGGCGGAAGCGAATGTTCCGATGAGAAATGCCATGAGGAACACGACGATCTTGACGTTCGGATTCGGTGTGAGAGCAACGGTCCCGAGGACGGCGAAGGCCCCCGCCCGGGCAAGATCCGCGGTGATCATGACCGACCGCAACGGGAGTCGGTCTAGAAGGACCCCACCGATGAACCCGAAGATCACCCCCGGAAGGATCTCGAGGACGTAGGTCAGAGCCAGATCGACGTTGGCGTTGGATATCTGGAGCACGAACAAGGGGATCGTGAGATAGGCGACGTAGTCGCCCACCTGAGAAAGCGCCTGTCCCCAGAAGAGAGCCCGGAAGCGGCGTCCCAAGCCAGAATCGGCCCGATGACGGCCCCGAGTCGCCGATTCGTGGCTCATGATTGAAGGTTAGGGCAGCAGTACCGCCCGATGGCTTTGGTACCCTGACATCCGATGGCTACTGGACCGCAGGAAATACCCGAGCTCGTCACCGAGCTCGCCGCCATGTCGAAGGAATACCTCCGACAGGAAGTCGTCGAGCCCGCCAAACGCCTGGGTCGGTTTGCCGGGCTTCGGGCTGGCTGGCGGGTTTCTGTTCTCGATCGCGGCGCTCTTGCTGACACTCGGTCTCTTCGCCTTGCTGCGACGACTGCTTCCCGACACCCCCTGGTGGTCGGTAGGTGCCCGGGCCTTTACCTTTGTCGGAGCCGGAGCCGGCGCCGCCCTGATCGGATGGAGGATGACTCGTGACGATCACGAAAGCTGATATCGAGGCCAAGGCCCGCGAGATCACCCAGGTCGTCAACGAGACCAAGGAGAGCGCTCAGAGCACCGCGATCCTCGCCGGAGTGGGTGTGCTCGTGGCGGTAGGCGTCGCCTACCTGTTGGGTCGGAGAAAGGCCGCGCGGGCAAAGCCGTGGTCGAGGTGTACCGGATATGAACGCCCTTCATTCGGAGTCTGACGCTCGTCGTCCTTCGTCCAGAACATGAATCCAATCTCGGACGGCCTGGCGCGCGGGCTGCGGGGAGTGAGGACTGGCGATCAGCGCTCTCTTTACACCGGAGCACTCCTGGTTGCCTACGGCCTCTGGAAGCGCAATCGCGGGCGAAAGGACCTGGTGTATAAACGGACCCTCAACCCGGGCGAGGCGATCCTGGTCAAGGCCAGCCGGGGCCGGGGGCATCGCCTCATCGTCGACGAAGAACTCGTCGGTCAAATCCGCGCATCGAAGCGTCCCTTGAAAGAGACGGACCGTCGGCGCCGATGAGAAACCCTCGGCTAGTTCAAATTATCGCGTGGGTGGTTGTGATCGCCATGATCCTCGGATTGGCCGCGGCAGCTTTGTCCTTGTTCCAATGAAGGTGGTTCTTCGCAACCCTCGCCGGGAATTGGAACTCGATGGGGTTCGCCGGGTATCGGATCTCTTCAAACGGCTCGAGTTGGTGTCTGAGTCCTATCTCGCAATCCGCGAAGGTGAGCTTCTCACTACCGACGACACCGTTGCCCACGAGGATGTCATCGAGCTCAGACCCGTGATCTCGGGAGGATGACGTGAAATGCCGGGTGTGTCGGGGTAAGGCGGTCATCCAGCTCCGCCGCCACCGCGCCAACTTCTGCCGGGAACACTTCATCGAACATATCCGGCGTCAGGTCCAGCGGACCATTCACGACTTCGACATGTTTGGTAAGGAGGAGCGACTGGTCCTAGGAGTCTCGGGTGGCAAGGACAGCCTGGCCCTTTGGGACATCCTCACCCATCTCGGCTATGTCGTCGACGGCGTTTATCTCCATCTGGGGATCGGTGAGTACAGCTCCGACAGTCTTCGGTTCTCTCAGGAGTTCGCAGAATCCCGCGGGCTCATCCTCAAGATCGTCGACCTCCCCGACCAATACGACTTCTCGGTGCCGGAGGCCGCCTCGGCTTCGCATCGCAGTCCCTGCTCGGCCTGCGGGCTCTCCAAGCGTTACATCCTCAACAAAATGGCCGAGACGTCCGGCTACGACGTGCTCGTCATGGGCCACAACCTGGACGACGAAGCGGCCACCCTCTTTTCCAACGTGTTGCAGTGGAACGTCGAGTATCTGGGGCGTCAGCATCCGGTGCTGCCGGCCACGGAGCAGGGCCTAGCTCGCAAGGTCAAGCCCCTGATCCGGGTAGCCGAACGGGAGTCCGCCGCCTACGCCGTGCTGTCGGGGATCGACTACGAGGTGGAGGAGTGCCCGATGGCTGCGGGCAATACGCTCAACCGCTACAAGGAGTGGCTCAACCGGCTCGAGGAGCAGTCGCCCGGGATCAAAGCGAGCTTCCTGTTCGGATTTCTGGAGCGGGGAGCCGAGCACTTTGCCGCCGGCGACGGTGTGGAACTCATGGCGTGTTCGTTTTGCGGACAACCCACCACCGGGGACGTTTGCGCATTTTGCAGGCTGCAGAAGCTGACCATCTCGCGGCGGGCGGAACTCACGGTCCGGTCGTGAGCGCCTGATGGGAGAATCGGAGCCGTTCGCGTCGGGCGACAACGCTCTTCTGATCGATCTCAAGGGCCGCCGCTATCTGATCAGGCTGCAAAACGGCGGACAATTTCATTATCACCAGGGTTTCGTATCCCATGATGAGATGATCGGGCAGGAACAGGGTTTCCGACTCCAATCGAGCGGGGGAGGTTCCCTGCTGGTTCTCCGCCCTCGCCTGGCCGATTTCGTGCTGAAAATGCCGCGGGGGGCGACGGTGGTCTACCCCAAGGACATGGGACCCGATTGCCGTCTACGCCGATCTCGCCCCCGGTATGACCGTTCTCGAGGCCGGAACCGGATCCGGGGCCCTGACCCTGGCCCTCCTTCGTTTCGTCGGCCCTACCGGCCGTGTGATCAGTGTGGAGCGCCGGGACGATCACGCCGGGCATGCCCGCAAGATGATCGAACGATGGATGGGTGAGATACCGCCCAACCTCGACCTCCGCATCGGTGAGGTCGAAGATGCCATTGCCGAAATCGGCCCCGAGCGGATCATCCTCGACCTGCCCGAGCCATGGCACTCGGTGAAGGTCGCGGCCGACCATCAGCCTGGCGGGGGGGTCCTGTGCTCGTACCTACCCACGGTCCCTCAGATCCAGACGGTCACCGATGCCATGCGGGCCACCGGGGCCTATGAGGAGATCGAGATTTTCGAGACCCTCTTCCGGACCTGGACAGTGGAAGGGCGCTCGGTCCGACCCGACCATCGGATGGTCGGCCACACGGGATTCCTGGTCGTGGGTCGAAAGGTCCTCCAACCTGGCTAGCACTCAGACCAGGTGAGATCCGCGGAAGCGATTCGACGATTCGACGAGGCCTATACGCTCCCAGGCCTCATGCCATCCATCATTCTCGCCCGCATCTCTGGTCTTGACGGCCCGGGCATCACCGCCGGTCTGATGGATGTGCTTGCCCAGGGCGGTTGCATCCTTCACGACGTCGAGCAGGTGGTCCTCCGCGACCGCCTCAGCCTGAGCGTGTTGATCTCGGTCCCCGATGGCCAGTCGACGGTTCGCGACGTCCTCTTCTACGCATGGGAGAAAGGTCTCCAGGCCGACTTCGAGGTCGTCTCCGATGACGCGCCGGCGACGGTCAAGCCTCGGTTCGCGGTGACCGTCATCGGAGCGGAGATCAGCCCCGCAGCTTTCGGGACGGTCGCGACAGCAATCGCCTCGGCGGGCGGAAACATCGACTCGATCGAACGCCTGTCGCGCTATCCCGTCATCAGCTACGAGTTGGCGGTGAGCGGAGGCGACCAGGCTGCCATGCGTTCATCGCTGTTGGTCACCGCTGCGGCCCACCAGGTTGATGTGGCGGTTCAGGCCGAGGGCCTCACAAGGCGCTCGAAGCGCCTCGTCGTCCTCGACGTCGACTCAACTCTCACGCAGGACGAAGCGATCGACCTGCTGGCTGAGGAAGCGGGAGTCGGAACACAAGTTTCTGCCTTGACGGCCCGGGCGATGGCGGGTGACATCGACTTTCTCACCGCCCTGACCGAACGGGTCGCTCTCTTGAGCGGTCTTCCTGTCGATGTTCTCGACCGCGTCGCTGAACGGATCCGGCTGACGCCGGGCGCTCGAACCTTCATCCGAACCCTTCGTCGAATGGGGATGAAGATCGCCATCGTTTCGGGCGGGTTCACCGTCTTTACCGATCGTCTGAAAGCCGAGCTGGGTCTCGACCATGCCTTTGGCAACGAGCTGGAAGTTTCCGACGGCAGGCTCACCGGGCGACTGACGGGTCAGCCCATCGATCGAGCCCGCAAAGCCTCCATCCTCCGCGAGGTCGCCTTGGCCGAAGGTATCCCGCTCGATCAAACGGTGGCGATCGGCGACGGCGCCAACGACCTCGACATGCTGGCGGCGGCCGGTCTTGGCATCGCCTTCAACGCCAAACCGGTGGTGAGGGATGCCGCCGATACCGCGGTTTCGGTTCCGTATCTCGACGCCATTCTCTTTCTGCTGGGGATCAGACGGGATGAGGTCGAAGCCGCCGACGGAGGAGATACCGTCTCCCGGATTCCGATCCCGGGCCTACCTCCGGTTTAGGTCGGGGTGGGCTGGCGGGTCAGGGCTCTATGAAGATGCACTCACCGGGGCACTCTTCGGCTGCCTCGACTGTGATCGTCTCCTGCCCAGCCGGAACGGTCGCTATTCCTTGAGCCCCCTGGGGGTTTCCCTTCGATTCGGCGTAGATCGTCCCGCCCCCCTTGACATAGGCGAGGCCATCATCGAGCAGAAGGAACACATCGGGGGCGATCTCCTCGCACAGGCCGTCGCCGGTGCAGAGATCTTGATCAATCCAGACTCTCACCAATACTCCAGTAGGACCGCAGACCTCAATTCTAATGGAGGTTGCATCGGCGCCATCACGTCCGCCCGAGAGCCCCCCGGGACAAAAGGCTGATGATTTATGTCCCACTTTCCGATACTCATGGCGATAACCCGACCTCTTCGTATACTGCCAAACGGGTAGGTCTAGCCAGGAGCGCAAATGAGTCCGAGCGGGAACGAGGAAGCGGCCGAGCTTCGCCGACAGATGATGACCCTCGAAGACGAGGTCGTCACCCTTCGCCGACGCCTCCAGGACGCTCCTCGCCGCGTGCAGGATCTCGAGGCCCGGCTGGCCGAGTCGCACGAGAAGCTTGCCCGTTCGCTCGCGCAGAACGACAAGCTGGCAACCGTCCTCGAGGAGGCTCGGGAGCAGCTGTCGGTGCTGCGAGCTGAGGTCGACAAGCTCACTTCGCCACCCAACAATTTCGGGACCGTTACTTCGGTCAACGACGACGGAACGGTCGACATCATGACCGGGAACCGCAAGCTCCGGGTGGCGGCGCAGCCGGCGGTGGAGGTGAAGCTCCTGCAAAAAGGTCAGGAGGTCCTTCTCAACGAATCGTTCACGATCATCGACATCCGCAACTTCGATCCCACCGGCGAGGTCGTCCGCGTGCGTGACAAACTCGAAGACGGCCGGCTTGTCATCATCGCCCACGCCGACGACGAGAAGGTCGTGTCTATGGCCGACTCGATGATCGATGTCAAGGTGCGAGCCGGAGACTTCGTCCGCATCGATCCGCGGGCGGGGCTGGTTGTCGAGCGCCTGGCCCGGCCCGAGGTCGAGGAACTGGTCCTGGAAGAAATCCCCGACGTCACCTACGAGCAGGTGGGCGGTCTCGGTGCTCAGATCGAAGAGATCCGCGACGCCGTCGAATTGCCCTACCTCCATCGCGACCTCTTCTCTCGCTACGGCCTGGTGCCTCCCAAGGGCATCCTTCTCTACGGTCCGCCCGGCTGCGGCAAGACCCTCATCGCCAAGGCAGTCGCCAACAGCCTGGCGAGGGCGGTGGCCGATCGCACCGGCCGTCCCGATGCTCGTTCCTACTTCCTCAACATCAAGGGACCCGAGCTCCTCAACAAATGGGTCGGTGAGACCGAACGCCAAATCCGTCTGATCTTCCAACGGGCAAAGGAGAAGTCGGACGAGGGTGTTCCCGTGATCGTCTTCTTCGACGAGATGGACTCCCTCTTCAGAACTCGGGGAAGCGGAATCAGTTCCGATGTTGAGTCGACCATCGTGCCTCAGCTTCTTTCCGAGCTCGACGGGGTGGAATCCCTCAAGAACGTCATGGTCATCGGCGCCTCCAACCGTGAAGACTTGATCGACCCGGCGATTCTCCGGCCCGGGCGTCTCGACGTGAAGATCAAGATCTCGCGACCGGAGGCGGCGGCTGCTCGGGAGATATTCAAGATCTATCTGCAGGGTGACCTCCCCCTCGATGCCGACGAGCTGGCCGCCTGTGACGGCGACCCCGATCGCATGTTCCACGAGATCATCGAATCGACCGTCGCCGCGATGTACTCGGAAGGCGAGGAGAACCGGTTCCTCGAAGTGACATACGCCAATGGCGATCGCGAGGTGCTGTTCTTCAAGGACTTCTCGTCTGGCGCGATGATCGAAAACATCGTTCGTCGTGCCAAGAAGGACGCCATCAAGAGAGAGATTGCCGGTGCCGGCAACGGCATTCGCCGGGCCGACCTCCTGGCGGCGATAAAGCAAGAGTTCCGGGAGCACGAAGACCTGCCCAACACGACCAATCCCGACGACTGGGCCAAGATCTCGGGTAAGAAGGGCGAACGAATCGTCTACGTCAGGACGCTGGTCGGTGGAGAGTCCGAGAGCCGGCTCATCGAGGCTGTCGCCGGCGGTCAGTACCTTTAGCCCATGGCAATCCACAAAGTGCTCGGCACCGAGACCGAGTACGGGATCAGCGTCAGGTCCGCCCGGGACTTCAATCCCGCCCTGGCGTCTGCCCAATTGGTCAACTCCTATCCGGGCAAGCGGGTCCGGGTGCAGTGGTCCTACGAGGAGGAGTCGCCCGGCCGCGATGCGCGCGGCTTCGGCCACGAGGGCTATGGCGTAAGCGACCCGGAGGGGGCACTTGTCAACGCGGTGCTGTCCAACGGTGCCAGGCTCTATGTCGACCATGCCCATCCCGAGTATTCGGGGCCGGAGTGCTACGACCCGCTGGAAGCCGCCCTTTATGACAAGGCCGGGGAGAGGGTCATGCATCGGGCCGCCGTGGCCACGGGAGAACTCCTGCAGCCGGGACAGCGGATGGCCCTTTACAAGAACAACTCGGATGGCAAGGGCAACTCTTATGGCGCCCACGAGAATTACCTGCTTTCCCGTGAGACGCCGTTCGGTGACGTGATCCGATTCGCCACGACCTTTCTCGTGACTCGCCAGATCTTCACCGGGTCCGGCAAGGTCGGGGCCGAGAACGGTCGTCCCGATGTCGGCTTCCAGATCACCCAACGCGCCGACTTTTTCGAGGAAGAGGTTGGACTGGAAACCACGCTCAAGCGGCCCATCGTCAACACCCGCGACGAGCCTCACGGGGATCCCAGCAAATACCGGCGCCTGCACGTGATCATCGGCGACGCCAACCTCTCCGAGCTGCAGATTTTCCTCAAGCTCGGCGCGACTTCGCTTCTGCTGGCGGCCCTGGAGGATGGGGCGCTCCCGGATCCTCTCGATCTGGCCGACCCGGTCGAGTCGTGCTGGCGAGTCAGCCACGACCTGACGTTGCAGAAGCCCCTCCAACTCGACGGTGGTGGGCAGGCGAAAGCCGTCGAACTCCAATGGCGATACCACGAGTGGGTCAAGAAGTACGTCGAGGCTGAGCTACCGGACGACGATGTCGCCCGTCAAGTTATCGATGCCTGGGAGTCGATCCTCCTCGATCTCGAAAGCGACCCGGGGTTGACCGCCGACCGCCTCGATTGGGCTGCCAAACATCGAATCCTCCAGGGATATGTCGAACGAGACGGGCTGTCGTGGGATGACCACAAGCTCAAGGCCCTCGATTTGCAGTATCACGACGTCGATCCGGCTCGAAGCCTCTACCAGCATCTGGCCGGAAAAGGGCAAATGCAGCGGCTCTTCACCGACGAAGACATCGAGAAAGCCGAAACCTCTCCACCGGAGCGCACTCGGGCCTACTTCCGAGGCACCTGCGTTTCCCGATTCCCCGGTTCGTTGGTTGCCGCCAACTGGGATTCGTTGGTGTTCGACGTCGGCGAAACCCATCTCAAGCGGGTTCCTATGATGGAACCGCTGCGCGGCGATCGTCTGCGAGTGGGCGATCTGCTCGACTCGGTGGATGATGCCGCCGGTCTGATTGCCGCACTCGGAGGTCACTGATGGCAGAACGTGAACAGTCCCGCCGCCCAAAGGAATCGGAACGCCCCGAGGTTGAGGAAGACACCGCCTCTCCCCGGAGTGAGGCCGATGACCAGAAACTAGATGAACTATTGGACGAGATCGACCAGGTGCTCGAGGAGAACGCTGAGGAGTTCGTCAAGAACTACATCCAGAAGGGCGGGGAGTGAGTCCGGGCCCCCGACTTCCGCTTTTGTTCGACATCCCGGCGCCTGGTTCCAGTTTCAGCGATCTGCTGTCGACCCTCGGATATACGCGTTCATTGGACTTCCCCACCGACCCCCGGGCCGTTCACGCCCCTGAAGGCACGACGGTTCTGGCCCTCCGGTACGCCGACGGGGTGGTCATGGCGGGCGACCGCCAGGCCACCGAAGGCAATCTGGTTGCTCACCGCCAGATTCGTAAAGTGTTCGCCGCCGATTCGCATTCAGGGGTGGCGATTGCCGGCACGGCCGGTCTGGCTCTCGAGATGGTCCGGCTGTTCCAGGTCGAACTCGAGCATTACGAGAAGATCGAGGGCAGCCGCCTGTCGCTCGAGGGCAAAGCCGCATTTCTGGCACGTCTGGTGAGAAACCAGCTGCCGATGGCTTTCCAGGGATTGGTGGTGGTGCCGCTGTTTGCGGGGTACGACGAACTGGCGGGGCGGGGCCGCCTCTACACCTACGACGTCGTGGGTGGCCGTTATGAAGAGCATGATTTCGGGTCCACCGGTTCGGGGGCCAGCCTGGCGAAGTCCTATCTGCGTACCGCCTATAACGAAGGTTTCACGGCCGATGAGGCCGTTCGGGTGGCGGTGGGCGCCCTGGTGTCTGCAGCACAAGAGGACACCGCCACCGGAGGCCCGGATCTTCGTCGCGGCATCCTGCCCAACGTCCTCGTTATCGACCGGGTCGGTCTGCGCGAGTTGGCCGACGATGCAATCCGCCCAGCCGCGGAGCTGGCGGTCGAGCAGATCAGATGAGCCTTCCGTTCTACGTCCCCCCCGAGCAGCAGGTTCGCGACAAGGCCGAATTTGCCCGCAAGGGAATTGCCCGGGGCCGGTCCATCGCCGTTATCGAGTACGCCGACGGTCTTCTGCTCATGGCGGAGAACCCGTCGAGTGCTCTCAAGAAGATCAGCGAGGTTTACGACCGCATCGCATTCGCCGGTGTAGGTCGTTACAACGAATTCGAGACCTTGCGCAAAGCCGGTATTCGCCAGGCCGACCTGATGGGTTACCTCTACAGCCGTGATGATGTCAATGCCCAGGCGCTGGCGACGACCTTTTCGGAAGCCCTGGGTGCGATCTTCTCGCGGGAGCTGAAGCCGTACGAGGTCGAAGTCCTGATCGCCGAGGTGGGCGAGCCCAATCGGATCTATCGGATCTCCTATGACGGCACTCTCAACGATGAGCGACGGGTGACGGCCATCGGCGGCAAGTCGGAGGCTCTAACCGAGGCGTTGCGCCAGGGCTGGTCCGAGGGGATGACCCTGGAGGCCGCCGTCGCCCTTGGCAAGTCTGCTTTTCGAACCGCGGAGGGCCGTGATCCCGAGGGCTGGGAAGCCGCCGTTCTCGACCGCAAGAACGGGCGCCGAACGTTCCGGCGTCTAACTGTTGACCAGCTGACCTGACGATGCCCGATCGGGCAACCCTGGTTGCCTTCGGCGGCTTCGTCCTCATCGGCGGGTTCAACTTCGTCGCAGTTCGCTTTTCGAATCGAGAACTGGCTCCCGTGTTCGGGGCCGGTATCAGATTCACCACCGCCGCCCTGATCCTTCTGCTGGTGGTCGGGCTGAGGCGGATTCCGGTCGCCCGGGGCGGGGCCCTGCGGGCCGCGGTCGTTTACGGACTGCTCAACTTCACGGCTGCTTACGGCCTGGCCTATTGGGCTTTGACCACTCTGCCGGCCGGAATCGGTGCGGTGGTTTTCGCCTCCACTCCATTGTTCACCGTATTTCTGGCGCCGCTTCATGGCATCGAGCCATTCCGGATGCGGGGTCTGGTCGGATCGTTGATCACACTCGTGGGAATCGTCGTCCTGGCCAATCCAACCGGAGCCGATCGCCTTCCCTGGCTGCCGTTGTTGGCAATGCTGGGTTCGGCCGCCGCTGCGGCGGAAGCAGGGGTTGTTCTGAAATTGCTGCCTTCGGCCCATCCGGTTTCTACCAACGCGATCGCGATGGCCATAGGCGGACCCCTCCTGCTGGCGACGTCGGGCCTGCTGGGAGAGTCGTGGCGAGCTCCGAGCCTTGCCCAGACATGGTTGGCCGTCTCCTATCTGGCGGTGATCGGGTCGGTGGGTTTGTTCGGGTTGTACCTGTTCATGCTGCGTCGCTGGTCGGCTAGCGGCACGTCTTACGGACCAGCGTTGATCCCGGTGATCACCGTCATCGTGGGCAGTCTCCTCGCTTCGGAGCCGATCACCCTCCCGATGGTGATCGGGGGCGCCATCGTGCTGGCCGGCGTGTACATAGGCGCCCTCACCGGGTCCCCGAGGGAAACCACCGCGGCCGCCACCGTTTGATCCGTCTCGATCCCCGTCTCTGATCCCCGTTCTGGCGCGAACAACCCGCACCAGGGTGCGGGTTGTTCGCGCCAAAACCGGGTCTGGTCGTTCTCGCGCGACGCGATGGGGCCAGTGCCCCATCGCGTCGCGCCAAAACCTTGGGGTGCGTTGCGGTTAGCCTGCCTTGCAGTGGATCGCCGCATATTTGGCCTTGAGAACGAGTACGGAGTCACCTGCACCCTGCGTGGGCAGCGGCGACTGTCACCTGATGAAGTCGCCCGGTATCTCTTCCGACGGGTCGTGTCGTGGGGCCGCTCCTCAAATGTGTTCCTCGAGAACGGTGCCAGGCTTTACCTCGACGTCGGCAGCCACCCCGAATATGCCACGCCCGAGTGCGATTCCCTCAAAGACGTAGTGGCGCACGACAAGGCAGGGGAGCGGATCCTCGAGTCGCTGGTTCACTCCGCCGAACAGCGACTGGAGGAGGAGGGCATCCGCGGCGAGATCTACCTCTTCAAGAACAACACCGACTCGGCCGGCAATTCGTATGGCTGTCACGAGAACTATCTGGTCAGCCGGCACAAGGACTTCCACAAGACCGTGGATGTCCTGATCCCTTTCCTGGTCACTCGTCAGATCTTCCTCGGAGCCGGAAAGCTCCTCCAGACCCCCCGCGGCACGACCTACTCGATGTCCCAGCGGGCCGAGCACATCTGGGAAGGGGTCTCTTCGGCCACCACCAGAAGCCGTCCCATCATCAACACCAGCGACGAGCCGCATGCCGATGCCGAGCGCTACCGACGCCTTCACGTGATCGCCGGCGACTCCAACATGAGCGAGTACGCCACCAGCGTCAAGGTCGGAACCGTCGTGGCCCTCCTGCAGATGATCGAGCGCGACGTTGTTTTCCGGGATTTGTCCCTGGAGAATCCGATCAGGGCCATCAGGGAGATCGCCCACGACCTGACCTGCCGGCGCAAGGTCCGTCTAGCCAACGGAAGGGAATTGTCGGCTCTCGACATTCAGTGGGAGTACTACGACCGGGTCGTCCGCTTCTCCCGCAACCCCGGGTTTCCCACCGAGGTGCAGAGTGCCATCGATCGGTGGGAGCACCTGCTGACCGGTCTCGAGAAGGACCCTCTCTCGCTCGACCGCGAAGTGGATTGGGTCATCAAGTACCGACTGCTGGAGCGGTACCGGGAGCAACGCTCGCTTCCCCTGTCGCACCCGCGCCTGGCGATGCTCGACCTCTCCTATCACGATGTCGACCGGACCAGGGGCATCTACAACCTCCTTCTGCGACAGGGAATGGTCGATCGGGTGGTAAGCGACGCCGAGATCGCCCAGGCGATGGTCCTGGCTCCGCAAACGACCAGAGCGCGCCTGCGGGGTGAGTTCATCAAGGCCGCCAAAGCGAAGCGGCGGGACTTCACCGTCGATTGGGTTCACCTCAAACTCAACGATCAGGCCCAGCGCACGGTCCTCTGCAAAGACCCGTTCAAGGCCTACGACGACCGGGTGGACCGGCTGATTGAGAGCCTCTGACCGCCGGCGTCTGGAAGCACGCGGTGGCCGGGGCAGCGCCGAAATGAAGAACGTTCTCGAGAGGCTGATCAACTTGCTGGTCATGCTGCTGACCTCCTCGAGGCCGGTCACCGCGGAGGAGATCCGTCGAACCATCCCCGGCTATTCGGCCGACTCCGATGATGCCTTCCACCGGATGTTCGAACGGGACAAGGACCTGCTCCGTGGCATCGGCATCCCGATCGAACTGAGGCCAACTGATGGTTGGGAGGTCGAACACGGATACATGGTCGATCCCGACAGGTATCGCCTCGCCGATCCCGGGCTGACCGACGAGGAACGGGCTGCATTGTTCCAGGCGGCCCAAACCGTCACCCTGGGTGGTGAGCCGGCAGCTCCCGGCGCCATTCTCAAGCTGGGTGGGGCCCGCCTGGCCGGGGCAGTCGAGCCGCTGGCAGCCGACCTCGGAGAGGCGGCCGAAACGTTGGGGGATCTATTTCAGGCCGTGTCGGAACGTAGGAAGGTGCGTTTCAAGTACAAGGACGAAGTGAGGCTGGTTGCACCGTACGGGATCGGTCACCGTCGTGGCCACTGGTATCTGGTCGCGGGCACGCGCAGCGGCGAGAGGATGTACCGGGTCGACCGAATGAAGTCGATCAGCGTTGAGGACGACCCCAATAGCTTTACCCGGCCCCCGGAATTCAAGATCAAGACTGCTCTCGAGTCGATGCCCTGGGAAGCAGGGAGCGACGACGCTGTCGCCGCCGTGATCCGCTTCAACGCCGAGATTGCGTGGTGGGCGGCCCGCCAGCTGGGCGCCGGTGTTGCTCGTTCGGTAAAAGGCGGCGGTCTGGAGGTAACAGTGCCGGTGGCCAACCGGGAAGCCTTCCTCGGCTGGGTGCTGTCCTTCGGCGAAGGAGCGGAAGTGATCAAACCCGAGGAATTGAGACGGCAGTGATCGATAGGGTGAAAGGAATCGCGTGATGACAAGCTGGTGCGTCGTGCGTGGTGCGTTCTGCGTCGATCCGATTCTGAACGCACCACTCAAAACACATAACCCACCACGGGTGATTCCATGACTTCACGCACGGCTTCGAGGCTCTCCCGCATCCTGGCGATGCTGCCGTGGGTGATCGCGCATCCGGGCGCCAAAGTCGACGACGTCTGTGAACGCTTCGGTTACACCAGCGGCCAGCTGGCCGAGGACCTCGCCATCGTGTTCGTCTGCGGCCTTCCCGGGTACGGCCCCGGCGATCTGATGGTGGCCGAGATCGACGACGACGAGGTCTACGTCGATGCCGCCGACTATTTCGCCAACGCCCCTCGCCTGGCCCCGGCCGAAGCGCTGGCCTTGCTGGCATCGGGGTTCGCAGTGGTGGGTTCCGGTCAGGCGAATCCTGCGCTGACCTCGGCCGTCGAAAAGCTCAGCCGGGCGTTGCTACCCGAAGGGACCGGCATCATCGACGTCGATCTGGCGGGCGAGCCGGAGTTGGTTGCGTTGCTGCGAGAGGCGGCGGGGTCCAGCTCGGTGGTTGAGATCACCTATACGTCCCTGAGCCGAGACCAGACGACGGTGCGTCAGGTCGAGCCCTGGTCCGTTTTCTCGTCGATGGGGAATTGGTATCTCTCGGGTCACTGCCGCATGGCTGGCGCAGAGCGAAGCTTTCGCGTCGATCGGATCAGAAAGGCCGAAACGACCGGCGAACATTTCGATCCTCCCCAGGGCTTGCCGCCTCGTGCGATTCGGTACACCCCGTCAGTTGAAGATGTCAGATGTCAGGATCGCGCTCACCCCTGCTGGCGAGGTGGGTACTCGACTATTACCCGGTCGATGTCATCAGCGACGAGCCCAACGAAACGGTGGTCGAGTTCAGCGCAGGCGATCCTCTGGTGGCTGCTCGTTTGCTTCTTCGCCTGGGCCCTCAAGGCCGCCTGATCGATGGCCCCGAAGTGGCCGATGCGCTCGTCGTCACTTCGGGGCCGAATCCTGAGTGTCTATAGGGACTAATCATGTTGGGGCCAATCGCACTGGCCTTCTTAAGTTTGCCCTGGGCTCCGCCGATATCTGCACCAAGAAGGTTGAAAGGCGGAGACGACCAGAAATGACCACCATCAAGACAACGTGCAGCTGGTGCGGAGACGTTCAGTTGACTCCCGCCGACCTGGCCCTCGAGTTGACCCCAAGCCAGGATGAGGGGAATTACCGCTTCGTTTGCCCCACTTGTGCGACGGTTCAGCGCGACCGGCCAATGCCCGGGTCGTCAGCGTTCTCCTTGCCACAGGCGTCAATTATGAGGTCATCAACCCCGATCCGATCACCGAAGACGAGATAGCCGCTTTCGCAGCCGCGATCGCCGCCGAGCCCGATCCTTTCGATTGCTCGCCGGCTAAGGCACCCCGCCGGGAGAGGGTCAGGCGTTCGAGCCCCTTCACCCGCCGGGGTGCTTTCGCGTCCAGACCTACCATGGACGGATGGTTCAAGGTGGTGAATGGATTGTCATCGTCCTGGTAGCTCTGGTGGTGTTCGGGCCCGAGCGTCTGCCGGAGTTGTCCCGCAAGCTCGGAGGCTGGGCCCGCGAACTGCGGAACGCCGCCAAGGAGATGCGCGAAGGCCTGGAAGCCGAGGTCTCTGAGGTTCAGAAGGCCAAAGCCGAGCTGACCGATCCGGTCAGGGAGGTTCGCAAGGCGGTCCGCGACACCGCTCGCCTCGCCGCCGAATCCAATCCCACCCGGCTCGAATGGAAAGGTCCCAAGCCTCTCAGCGGGCCGACTCCCGACCAGGCGCTAGCCGACCTCGATCGCATCGAACAAGGAGAGGCGCCGGTTGACGGGCCAGCCGTCGTGGAACCGTCAATCGCGGATCATCCCGAGCCGGGCGGGGAGGCACCGCCCACACGGTCGGGAGACTCGAGCGAAGAACCCTCTTGAGCGAAGACAAACCCCAGCCGATCCTGGCGCATCTCGACGAGCTGCGGAAGCGCATCATCCGCATCGCGATGGCGCTGGCCATCACCTCGATCGCAGGCCTGATCTTCGCCGACCCGCTCACCAACATCCTCGAGGATCCCTATCGGCAGGCCGCCCCCGGCAACACATTCCAGGCCCTCGAAGCCGGTGAGGAGTTCGGCGTCCTCATGCGGGTCGCGTTTTTCGCGGGGGTGATCCTGGCCAGCCCCGTGATCCTCTACCAGATCTGGGCCTTCATCAGCCCGGCCCTCAACAAGAACGAGCGGAAATGGGTGATCCCGCTCGTGACTTCATTCGTCCTGCTTTTCATCGGCGGAGTCTCTTTCGGCTACTGGCTCCTGCCGAGGGCGCTCGAAGTCTTGCTGGGCATCTTTCCCGACGTCGAGAACAACCTTCGGATCGGGCCCTACTACTCGTTCGTGTTACGGCTGCTGCTCGCCTTCGGCATCGTCTTCCAATTTCCGGTGTTTCTCTATGCCACGGCCGCAGTCGGGGCGGTCAGCAGCAGACAACTGGCAGCGGGACGCCGCTGGGCGGTCCTGGTCATCACTATCGCGGCAGCCGCCATCACCCCGACCGGTGACCCGATCACCCTGGCGGCGATGGCGGTGCCGCTCTACCTCCTCTACGAAGCGACGATCTGGGTTATCAAATTGACGCTTCGCCGCTGATGCAGGACGAGCAGAGCCGCGGGCGATCCGCCGGGCTCGACGAATTCTTCGAGGGTTTGGCGTTCGATCCCGACGACTTTCAACGGGAGGCAATCGAGGCGGTGGCCCGCGGACACAGTGTCGTGGTCACGGCCCCGACCGGGGCAGGAAAGACGCTCGTCGCAGAAGGGGCGGTGCACCTCGCGTCTGCGAGAAAACAGACGGGCCTTCTACACCACTCCGATCAAGGCCCTGAGCAATCAGAAATACGGAGATTTCTCCGCGATCTATGGCCCCGAACGTGTGGGTCTGCTGACCGGTGACAACGTCATCAACGGAGACGCCCCGATCGTCGTAATGACGACCGAAGTTCTGAGGAACATGATCTACGCCTCCTCGTCCGCCCTGGATCGGGTCGGAGTGGTCGTGCTCGATGAAGTCCACTACCTGCAGGATCGATTTCGCGGGGCAGTCTGGGAGGAAGTGATCATTCACGCTCCTCGACAAATCCAACTCGTTGCCCTGTCGGCCACGATCGCCAACGCCGAGGAGTTTTCGTCATGGGTTCGGGAGCGGCGAGGGCCGACCGACCTCGTGCTTTCGACTCACCGTCCCGTGCCCCTCGAGCCGCGCTACATGTTCCGCGACCGGGTGGCCGACGCGACCCGAATGATGCCCACCTTCAACGACGAGAGATGGCCGACAGCGGCCCAACCCCAAACTCGAGCACTTGCTGAGTCTTGAGAAGGGGCCGGCGGAACCGGTTCGCCACACCCGGACGGGTGGAGACAATCGAGCACCTGGCGGGGGAGGGCATGCTCCCGGCCATCTACTTCATCTTTTCCCGGGCGGGCTGCGACGCCGCTGCCCTTCGGGTGCTGGAGTCGGGAGTCCGCCTCAACACGCCTGACGAGCGCGAGATCATCAGGGCAATAGCCGAAGAGCGGACCGCCCACCTCTCCGGAGGCCGATCTGAGCGTCCTCGACTATCCCCGCTGGTTGTCGCAACTGGAGGCTGGGGCGGCACCCCACCACGCCGGGCATGGTGCCTGCCTTCAAGGAGACGGTGGAGCAGCTCTTCGCGTCGGGTCTGTCTGAAAGTCGTCTTCGCAACCGAGACCCTCGCCCTCGGGCATAAACATGCCGGCCCGGACAGTGGTGCTCGAGAGCCTGAGCAAATGGAGTGGCGAGGGGCATGAAGTCATGCAGCCGGGCGACTACACCCAGTTGACGGGGCGGGCAGGGCGCCGTGGCATCGACCCGGTTGGGTACGGGGTGGTGCTGCACACCCCTTTTGTCCCGTTCTCCCAGGTGACTCAGGTCGCCTCGGCCGGCAGCCATCCTCTGCGCTCGAGCTTCCGACCCACGTACAACATGGCTGCCAATCTGGCGGCCAACTACCCGAAGGATCGGGCGATCGAGCTGCTCTCTGCCTCGTTTGGCCAATATCAGCGTCAGGAGGATCGGAGCGCCGCCATTACCAAGCTGGCCGAGCTGGAGGAGCGCCTGGCCGACGAGGAGGCGAAGGCGTCAATGCGAGCTGGGCTCGGTGTTCGAGTATCTGGAATTGGTCAAATTGGCTGCGCCTCCTCCGCGCGCACGAGCTGGTGGGCACGCTGCACCCGGGCGACGTCGTCGACATTGCGGGTGGACCCCGTCAGGGCCGGTACCTGATCTTGAGGAGGATTCGCCGGGAAGGCGGAGGAATGAAGCTGCTCGCCCTCAGCACCTCCGGGCGGGTGGTGCCGATCGGGGCGAGGGACATGTCCCCGATGAGCACCAAGGCGGCAACTCTCGATCTGCCCAAGCCATTTGCGCCCCGCGATCGGCGCTTTCAACAGGATGCCCTGCGGCTCATGCGTCGACTTCCGGCACCCGCCCAGGTTCCGAAGAATCAGGCCGTGGCGTAATGACCGCGCGCCCAACCCCCCGGATCGAGCACCCGGTGGCAGCGTGTCCCGACCTCGAGAGCATTTGAAGGCAGCCCGCCGCGCCCTGCGGACCCGCCAGCAGATCGATCATCTCGAGTGCCGACTTCGGCAGTCGGGGGTGGGCCTGGTCGAGGACTTCCAGTCGATCGTCGAGCTGCTGGAAGAGTTCGGCTACCTCACCGGATGGGACCTCACCGATCGCGGAAACCGCCTCCGTTTCATCTACAACGAGCTCGACCTTCTCCTGGCCGAGGCCCTCGAACGGGGCCTGTTCTGGAATCTGAGCGTGCCCGAACTAGTGGCCTTGGCGTCCGGGTTTGTCTACGAGCCCCGCACCGAGGAGCGCCTGGTCCCCGTCTGGCCGACCGCGGTCCTCGCCGACCGCTGGGCCGACCTCGACCGGTTGTGGGAAGAGTTGGTCGTCAGGGAGCGGGCCGTCCGCCTGCCGCCCACGCGCCGGCCCGACCCCGGGTTCGCGGTTCTCGCCTACGAATGGGCCGAGGGCGGGGAACTCGACGATCTTCCTTCGCTGCGGCTGCAACCGGGCGACTTCGTAAGGGTTTCGCGTCAACTGGTGGACCTCCTGAAGCAGCTGCGGGACGTCTCGCCCGAGTTGGCCAGTGAAGCCCGGGCCGCCCTGACTGCGGTCGATCGAGGAGTAGTGGCGGCCATGGGCGTTGCCTGAGGCCCGACATCCCCATTGGAGAATGCCGACCAATCGGACGGGTTCCCCAGTGCCCCCCTACCCCTGGCCGCCTATTCGGCAGCCAGCGAGTAGCGCTCATCCCCCCGCCTATCGGCGAGGGGACAAACAAGAACGATCGGGAGGTAGGGGCTTGGCATACCCGTCGACCAACCTCTAGGACATCTTGACAATTGCCCCCCAGCTTTCGCTGGGGGACCATGTTTTGTCCCTTCGCCGAAGGCGGGGGGAAGGTCCCTGCCGCCGAGGAAACGAGGCGGGAGGTAGGGGGGTTTGGCAAACCCGTCGATTAGATCTAGGACGACTTAACCAGTCCCCCCCGACAAGAAGAGTGGTCCTCTTGTCCCTTCGGCCGAAGGGCGGGGAGAGACGCCCGGTTCCGAAACCTCACCCCTACGCTGCCGGCTCACATGTCCGAACCTTGGCTGGTGCTCGTCAATCTGAACGCCGGGCGCCGGCCGCTGGATCCAACCATCGGTGAAACGTGCTCTCGAGGGAGCCGGGATCGACTTCGACCTCGAGGTTCCCTCCACCAGGTCGGCCATGACCGAGTCCATCCGTGAGGCGGCCGCGAGCGGCCGGTCGCGACTCGCGGTGGTCGGAGGCGATGGGACCGTCAGCCTGGCCGCCAACGAGATTCTCAAGACCGAATGGACCCGCCGTCCGGTCCTCGGGGTGCTTCCCGGGTGGGACTGGTGGCGACCTGACTTCGAACATTCGGCATGCGCCCACGATCTCGAGGAGGCGGCCCGGCACCTGCTGGGAGACTCGGTCTACCCGATCGACGTCGGCCGACTCGAAGGGGAGTGGGGGGTTCGCTACTTTCGTCAACGTCGCCCAGGCGGGCGTCGGTGCGGCCGCCGCAGTCACGGCCGCCGGCATGTCGCGAGCGTGGGGGAAGGGTCGCTATCCACTGGCGTTCGTCCGTCGCCTCCCCGGGTTCCCCGCGGCCCGAGCTCGTTGCTCGAGATGGACGTCCAGGGCGCATGAGGGGAAGGCCCTGGCGGCGATTTTCGCCAACGGACAATTCTTCGCCGGGGGGTGGAACGTGGCGCCCCGCTCGAGCCTGAACGACGGCCGGCTCGACCTGCAGGTGATCAACTGCCAGAAGTCCTACGCCATCCGGCTGGTCCCCAAGATCATCAAGGGCGTCCACCTGACCGATCGCGCGGTGCGACGGTATCGCGACCGAGGCCTTCGAGCTGGTCACCGACCCGATCTGGCCAGATCGAGGCCGACGGCGACCCGGTCGGGAATACGCCCGTTTCGGTTTCGGTTGTCCCCGGCGCGCTGGACCTGAAGATCTAACGGCCCCGGAACCGCCGAGGAAAAGTCTCGGGCGGGCTTATACTCCCGCCGCTCTTAGGGGGTTGTACCAAAAAATGGCAAAGAAGAAGACCATGGAGATCGAGGAGGTCGAAGCCGACTTCGAAGCCGACGAAGTCGAGGAGGTCGAGATCGAAGACGAAGAAGTCGAGCTGGACGACGAGGAAGTCGAGCTCGAAGTGGTCGAGATCGAGGTCGAAGAAGAAGCCGTAGTCGTCGACGACGAGGACGACGAGTTCGCCGACGAGGTCGAAGCCGACGAGGCCCTCGACGAACTCGAGGCCGAGGAGCTGGAGCTCCTCGAAGACGAGGTCTCCGAGTCGATCCTGGTCGATGAGGTCGCCGAACTCCGGGCGATTCGCCGCGAGGAGCTCACGATGGACCTCGACGCCCACGCAGTCCGCGAGGGTGAGTTCGTCTGCCGGTCATGCTTCCTCGTGAAGCGAACCGCCCAACTAGCCAATCGCAAGAAGATGATCTGTCGCGATTGTGCGTCCTGAGCAGGTCACGGTCGTTGTCCCGACGTACAACGAGCGTGAGAACCTGCCCCACCTGGCCGCACGCGGTCCTGCTCCACGGCTACCGGCTGATCGTCGTAGACGACAATTCACCCGACGGCACCGGCGGCCGTGGCCGACGAACTGGCCGCCGCGAACCGAAGGTTCGAAGTGATCCATCGCGCCTCCAAGCAAGGGCTGGGACCGGCCTACGGCGAGGGATTTCGCAGGGCCCTCGATGGTGGGGCCGGGGTTGTGGTCCAGATGGATTGCGACTTCTCACACAATCCGAGCGATATCCCACGCCTGGTGGCGGCGGTCGAAGCGGGTGCCGATCTCGGGTCTGGGTTCGCGATACGTGCCGGGCGGAGCCACGCCCGACTGGCCGTGGCATCGCCGATTCCTCTCCAAAGGGGGGAACATCTACGCCCGGATGATGCTGGGCATTCCGATCTCGCGACGCCACCGGCGGATTCCGGGCGTGGACGGCGCTCGGGTCTCGAGAGCCTTCCTTTCGAGAAGGCTGGAGGCGTCCGGATACGGGTTCCAGGTCGAGATGGCGATGCGAGCCGTCGACCAGGGTCTGAAGGTGGTCGAGGTGCCAATCGTGTTCAGGGATCGCGCCCGCGGCAACTCCAAGATGGGTTCTGACATCGTGCTCGAGGCCATGCGCCTGGTGACGGTGTGGGGGATTCGCCGGCGGACCGCCTGGTTACGCTTCCGCACCTGATGGAAGTTGGTTCCCGCCGAGCCTCGGCAGATGATCTTCCGGCTCCTGGTCGACCTCTACCGATCGCTCGAGAAGGAGATGGTCGCCCTCCACCCGATGTGGCCGCTGGCCGACGGCCTGCCCGAACCGGTCGAGGACTCGTTGGCGCAGGCGCTGGAGGAACCCGATACCGCGGTGTATGTCGGGACGATCGACGGGTTCCGGTCGGCCTTCTCCTGATGCAGATCGAAGAATTGCTCCCGCAGGCGGGAGGTGCCCGGGTCGGGGCAATCCACCTGGTGTTCGTCGACCACGAAGCCCGGGAAGATCGGGGTTGGGGAAACGATGAGGGATCAGGCCCTGAGCGAGCATCGGGCGCTGGGGATCCGCCTGTTCGACGCCCATGTCCTTCCCGGTCACCGGCTCGCCAAGAACTTCTTCGAAGCCGGGGGTTTCGCGGCTCGTCTGATCGTCATGCACCACGCCGATGAGTAGCGGGCCGGTCTGCGGGGTCGGAGGGGTCATGGTCGATGATGGGCGAAGATCCTGCTGATCCAGCGTGGGCGTCCACCCGGGGAAGGACTCTGGGCGGTTCCCGGGCGGCAAGGTCCAGCTGGGAGAGACGATGACCGGACGCCGTCCGGCGAGAGGTCTTGGAAGAGACCGGCCTCCGGATTCGATCCCGGCCGGGTGATATGGGCCGGTGACAGCATCGGACCCGGCGACCCGCCCGCCTGGCACTTCTGCCTGGTCGACTTTCTCTGCGACGTGGAGGGTGGCGACCTCCGGGCCGGCGACGATGCCGCCGAGGTTGCCTGGGTACCGCTCGAGAGCGCCTCCGAACTACCCTCTCACGCCCACGATGTTCGAACTGCTCGACATTCTCCGACGGCGACCAGCCAAACGGACGAGAGAATCCCCATGATCGGTGACAACACGGCCGTCGTCCCGCTCCTCCAGGAGCTGATCCGAAACCGGTGCGTCAACGACGGCACCCGCGAGAGCGGCGCACGAATACCGATCGGTGGGAACCCTCGCGGAGTTTTTCGGCCAACCGGGCGTGGTGGTCGAGCCTGTCCCCGGGCAGGCAGTCGGTCGTCTACCGGGTTCCCGGAGAAAACCCCGAGGCGGCGACGCTGCTGCTGCTTCCCGCACCTCGACGTGGTGCCGGTGAACCTGTCGGGCTGGTCCGTTGACCCGTTCGCCGCCGAGATATCCGATGGCTTCGTGTGGGGCAGGGGGGCGGTCGACATGTTGAACGTGACTGCCGCCATGGCCGTGGTTTTCAAGAAATACCTGACCGGCGAGCAGCGCCCCGCTTCCCGGCGATCTGATTTTTGCGGCGGTCGCCGACGAGGAGGCGGCCGGCGGGCTCGGGGCCAGGTACCTGGTTGATGAGCGCTATGACCTGGTCGAGGCGGGCTTCGTCTTGACGGAGGTGGCATACCCCTCCATCCCGACGCCGTCCGGTCCGCTCCATCCGGTGGTGGCGGGGGAGAAGGGGCCGTTCTGGTCGAAGCTGCGCTCGACCGGGACCCCGGGCCACGGGTCCGGGCCCTATCAGGCTGACAACGCCCTGGAACCCATGGTGGCTGCCCTGGCCGGACTGTTTGCCACTCCTGTCTCCGGTCGCGATCACCGACCAGTGGCGCCGCTTCGTCGGGGCCCTGGAGTTGGCCGGCGATCTTCGGTGAACGTCTGACCGATCCCGACCAGGTCGATGACGCGATCGACGAGGTGGCGGTTACGGATCCAAGGCTGGCTCGATACTTTCACTCGGCCACCCATCTCACCGTCAGTCCCAACACTCTGCGGGCCGGCGTGTCAAAGCCAACATGATTCCCGACCAGGCGGAGGCCGAGATCGACCTTCGGGCCCTGCCGGGAATGGATCGGGCCTTCGTCGACTCCCATCTTCGAAAGGCGATGGGGCGCGACGGTGACCGCATCGAGATCATCCCGCTTGTCGGACTTCGACGCGACCATGTCCAGCGACCACTGATCCCCTCTGGCAGGCGATCGAAGAGTCGTTGTGGGAGGAGACATCGGTGAGGAGGGCCGGTCCCGATCCTCATGCCGGGCGCGACCGATGCCCGGTTCTTCCGAGCGCAGGGAGCGATCGCCTACGGGGTCGGACTGTTCGACGACCGGGTGAGCTTCTCGGAGTTCCTGTCGCTCTTCCACGGCCACGACGAGCGGGTCTCGGTGAGGTCGGTCGAGCGCACCACCGACTTGATCGAAAGGGTGGTGGCTCACTTCGGAGAGCGAACGTGTCGTGGGACCGGGCCCATGAGCGGGAACCTCATCTGCGACCTCGACGGTGTGGTCTATCGCGGGACGGATGCCGTGCCCGAGAGCGCTACGGCACTGAGCGCGCTGGAGGCTGCCGGCTGGAAGATCATCTTCTCCACCAACAACTCGGCCCGCACTCCCGAGGAGGTCGCCGACCGAATCGGATCGATAACCGGCTACGCGGCGAAGCCCGATCAGGTGGTCACGTCGGCCGTTGGCGGCCGCCGACCTGCTTTCGGACACCAAGCCTCTGACGTTCGTCCTGGGCGGGGTGGGAGTCACGGCAGCTCTCGAGAGACGAGGACATACCCGTGACCCAGATCGGGTCCGGGCGCCGGTGCCGTGGTGGTCGGACTTGCCACCGGGCTGACCTATGACTGGCTGAGAGAGGCTTCGTCGGCGGTCATGCGGGGCGCCCGTCTGGTCGCTACCAACGACGACCCCACCTTTCCCGGCCGAGGATGGCCTGTGGCCGGGGGCGGGGTCGATCCTGGCCGCGGTGGAACGGGCCAGCGGAGTGACGGCCGAGGTGGCCGGAAAGCCTTTTCCGCCGATGCGAAGCCTGATCCGAAAGCGTCTTGGGCCCGGTCCGGTCTGGGTGGTCGGAGATCGGGCCGGACACCGATCTGGCGCTGGCCTGGGCCGAACCCGGTTGGCATGCCGCCCTGGTCTTGACAGGGGTGGCGACCGGCGAGGAAGTGCTCCAACATCCCCCGGATCTGGTGGCATCGCGATCTGGCCGAGGTCGCCCGGGTCCTTCTCGGCTAGCGGTACACCCGCCCGATCGGCAATCGGGTTTCGACCGCCGTGCTGTGGGAGCGCAACCTCCTCCGCGCCACCATTGCCACCAGCACTCCGAAGACGAACCCCGCCACGTGCGCCTCCCAGGCGATGTTGGTGTCTCCTCCCGACCAGCAGGAACTGGGACAGAAACCAGATTCCCAGGAAGAGCATCGCCGGCAGAGCGAAGGGCCAGAAGAAGAACGGCGGGACTATCGAAGTCACCCGGGCCCTCGGGAAGAGGACCGCATAGGCGCCCATCACCCCGGCGATGGCGCCCGAGGCACCGACCACCGGAAGGGTCGACTCGGGTTGCAGGAGGATGTGGGCCCCCGAGGCGAACAGACCCGCCACCAGGTAGAAGACGAGGTAGGGGAAGTGGCCGAAGGCATCCTCGACGTTGTTGCCGAATATGAAGAACACCCACAGGTTGGAGAGAAGGTGTCCGACGCTGCCGTGGAAGAAGATCGAGGCGAGGACGGAGAACCAGACGTTCTTGTCGGGGTAGAGCCGGATTGTCGCCCTTCGCGCAAGGAGCCCCGGCGATCTCGGCCGCCGACAGCGGCTCGCCGGTGGTGATCTCACATGGAATCGAGGCCGCCTGGTAGATGTGCTCCTCGCCGGTCTGGACCGAAGAAGTACGACGCCACACAGATGACGATGAGCGATCAGCGTGACGAACGGGGTTCTCTCGCTCGGGTTCAGGTCACGGATCGGAAGCAAGACGCTGGTCCTTCGGTGCGGGAGGCGATAATGGCAGCCATGGATGCTACGACCGACCTCGAACCTCTGAGCCGTCAGCTGGAAGAACTCGCCACTCTCGATCCCGGCCGCTGCGGCCGAGTTGGCCTCAAACATCGCCGACGAGCTCGCCAAAGCCCTCGACGCCCTCGAAGAAGGACCCGAAGCCTGACGACCCAGAGCCGGCTCCGCCTCGACCAGGAGATGGTGAGGAGGGGCCTGGTGCGAAGCAGGTCGGAGGCCCAGCACCTCATCGAGGCAGGGGAAGGTCGTCGGTCGACGGGGTCGACCGGCCCAAACCGGCCAGTTCGGTGACGGCCGACACGCCGATCGAGTTGGAGTCGCCGACAGGTTTGCCAGCCGTGCCGGGGAGAAGCTGGCCCGCGGCCCTCGAGTCGTTTCGGATCGATGTCGAGGGCAAGAGAGTCGTCGATGCCGGAGCCTCGACCGGGTGGATTCACCGACTGTCTCCTGCAAAGGGGCGCCGAGCATGTCGTCGCGGTGGACGTCGGTCGAGACCAACTGCAGACCGGAACTGCGGCGCGATCCGCGGGTCACGGTCTTCGAGGGGATGGACATCGGCCAAGCCACCGCCGCCAGCCTCGGCGGCCCGTTCGATCTGGTCGTGGCCGACCTGTCGTTCGTTTCGCTCTGTGCGGTGGCGCCGGCCCTGGCCGCGCTGGCCAAGCCGGCGGCCGATGTGATCGCCCTGGTCAAGCCCCAGTTCGAGGTCGGCAAGGCGCTGGTGGGACGGGGAGTGGTCAGAGACCCGGTCCTTCGCCAGGCGGCGGTCGACAAGGTCAGCCACTGTTTTGGGGCCGCCGGTCTCGATACCGTAGAGGTGATGGAATCGCCCGTGACCGGCGAACACGGAAACCAGGAGTACCTGTTGTGGGCGCGGAAGCCGTGAAGGTCATGAAGCTCGGAGTCGTCATCCATGCCAGCCGCCCGGAGCCGGCCGAGTTCGCCCGCCGGCTGGTCGAGGCCGCCGAGGCCCGAGGCCACACCGTCGTCGGCGATGAGGCCACCGCCCGCCTCCTCGGACGCTGCGGTCGAGGCCGGCGACCCCGAGGTCATCGTCGCCTCCGGAGGGGACGGGACCGTGCTGGCGGCGGTGCAGAAGAGCGCTGACGCTGGACGTGCCGGTTCTGGCCTTCAACCTCGGCACCATCGGGTTTCTGGCCGACGCCGAGCCCGAGGACCTGGCCTGGTCCTCGACGCCCTCGGATCGGGCCAGCTGATCGAGCGGCGCCGGATGACCATCCGGGCCGTCCTCGACGACGGTGCCGATGGCAGTCGGCATCAACGATGTCGTCGTCGAGAAGATCGAGAGCCAGCGCCTCGTGGCGCTGGAGGTGTCGATCGACGAGGAGTCCTTCCTCGTCTATCGGGCCGACGGGCTGGTGGTGGCAACCTCGACCGGGTCGACCGCCTACAACTTCTCGGCGGGCGGGCCTTTGGTCGATCCCGAAGTCGAGGCATTGCTGCTGACACCGGTGGCGCCCCACTCGCTTGTTCAACCGGACGCTGGTTCTACCCACCACGGCCCGCATCCGGATCACGCGTGACCGCCGACCGCCCGGTCAGGGTCTCGATCGACGGTGTCGAGGCCGGGATCCTTGAATCAGGGCGGACATGTCGACGTCTTCTGTGATGGCCGCTCGGTCCGATTCCTCACTCTCGACCCGTCGAGCTTTCCCGGCCACGGTCAAGCGCAAGTTCCGCTTGAGCTGATGCTCGACGAACTAGCGGTCCGCAACCTCGGGGTGATCAAGGAGGCGACGATCTATCCCACCGCCGGTCTGACCGTGATCACGCGGCGAGACCGGCACCGGGAAAGACTCTGCTGCTGGAGCGCGTTGCGGTTGCTGCTCGGCGCCGATGGGCGGCCCGACCTGGTCGGACCGTTCGGCGAAGAGGCATCGGTCGAGGGCAGGTTCATCGAGGGCGACCGCGAGGTGGTGCCGGCCCGGCGGCTGCAACAAGGTGGGTCGGAGCCGGGCTTACCTGGACGGTTCCATCGCCTCGACCAAGGCCCTCGCCGCCGAACTCGGCGGGATCGAGATCATCGGCCAGCACGACCAGCTGTCTTTGACCAGGCCGGCGGAAGTGCGGGCGATGGTCGATGCCAACCTCGACGGAGCTGGTCGGGCGCTGCTGGATCGCTACCGCGAAACCCGCGGCATCGTGGGAGCGCCTCGTCGCGGACCGCGACCAGCTCGGCGGGGATCGGCGGGCCCTGGCCCGCGAGCTCGATCTCGTCCGATTCCAGGCGGAGGAGATCGCCAGGGCGGGATTCGCTCCGGGCGACGACCAGGAGCTGGAGGTCAGGGCCAACCGGCTCCGCAACGCCGAGGCCCTGACGCTGCATCTCAGTGAAGCCCGGGACGGGAGTCGAGTCCGGGATCGACGCGCTGGGCGGTGCGGTCGGAGACATCCGCCGCGCCCTCCGCCTCGATCCCGGAGCTGGACGAGCTGGTCGGGGCGACCGAGATGGCATCGGAGTCGCTGTCGGAGCTCGGTCGCCAGTTGCGGCTGGCCTTCGAGCAGATCATCGTCCGACCCGGAGCAACAGGCCCTGGTCGAGGCCCGGTTGACCCTGCTCGGTGATCTGCGGCGGAAATACGGGTCCGATCTCGAAGAGGTTCTCGCGTTCGGGAAGGCGGCAGCCGAACGGGCGGGCGAGCTGGCGGGCCTGCTCGAGCGGGCGGCCACCATCGACTGCCGACCTGGACCGCTCTCGCTGAACGAATTGGAGGAGACCGCCCGGCTCCTGACCGCCGCCCGGCAAGAAGGCCGGGTCGAGGCTGACGAAGTCGGCGGTCGGAGCACCTGCTCGAGCTGGGCTTCACCGATCCGATTCTGACCGTCGAGCTGGGAGAGGGCGAACTCGGACCGTGGGGCCAGGATGATGTACGCCTGCTGTTCGCCTCCGATTCCAGGCTGGCCCCCGGAGAAGTGGGCAGAGTCGCCAGCGGGGGAGAGCTGTCCCGGCTGGTGCTTGTCGCTGCGTCTCGCAGGAACCAGGGGGCCGGGCGCCTCGGTGCTGGTTTTCGACGAGATCGACTCGGGCATCGGCGGTGCGACCGCTCTCGCCATGGGTCGCAAGCTGGCGGCGCTTTCCAACGAGCGCCAGGTGCTGTGCGTGACCCACCTTCCGCAGGTGGCGGCGTTTGCCGAGACTCACTATGTGATCGAGCGAGAGGGGGCCACCGCCGCGGTGAGGCTGGTCGAGGACGGCGAGCGGACCGACCGACCTCGCCCGGATGCTGGCCGGTCTGCCCGACTCCGAACGGGGAGGGAAGCGGCCGCCGAACTTCTCGCCCTCGCCGCAAGGCTGACCGAGGCTCGAGTCCGCCCGGATCCCGTTCTGGCGCGACGAACCGTGCCCTGCCCCATCGTGTCGCGCAGAACGGGGGTCCTAACCTCTGAGCTATGGACGAGATCCTTGTCAAGCAGGACGGGCCGGTTACCCGGCTGGTCCTGAACCGTCCCCAGCATCGCAATCCTCTCAGCCTCGCATGATGGGTGAGGTCATCGACGCCCTGGCCGGCCATCGACCCGGACTCGCCGGGTGGTGGTGATTTCCGGGGAAGGACCAGCGTTTTCGGCGGGCCACGACCTCTCGGAGATGGTCGGCGCCGATCATCGACCTCCTCACCCGGCTGTTCGAGCGCTGCACCGAGATGATGGAGGCGGTGCAGGCGATTCCCCAGCCCGTGATCGCCCGGGTCCACGGGGTGGCAACGGCGGCCGGGTGCCAACTGGTCGCCTCGTGCGATCTCGCGGTGGCGGCCGACACGGCTCGGTTCGCCACCCCCGGAGTCAAGATCGGTCTGTTCTGTTCGACGCCGATGGTTCCGCTATCGCGGGCCATAGGTCGCAAGCGGGCGATGGAGATGCTGCTGACCGGCGAATTCATCGACGCGGCGACGGCTTCGGACTGGGGCTTGGTCAACCGGGTTGTGCCGGAAAGCGAGCTCGACTCGGCGGTCGATGAGCTGGTAGACGCCATCATGCGGTCGAGCCAGTTGGTGGTCGGCATCGGCAAGCAGGCCTTCTACTCCCAGATCGACCTCGATCAGCATTCGGCCTACGAGCACACCAAGTCGGTGATGATCGCCAACGCGGCTCTGGGTGATGCCCAGGAAGGGATGTCCGCCTTTCTCGAGAAGCGCCGGCCGGAATGGAAGAATCGGTGACGGTTCCCCGCCCGATCCGACCTCGATCACCCAACTCACTCCATTGCTGCTGTTGGAGCGGGCGGCCGACGTCTTTCCCGACAAGGTCGCGATCATCTATCGCGACCGCCAGCTGACCTACCGCCAATTCAAGGAGGCGACGACGCAGGGTCGGCCGGGCTTTGCTCGCCTCGGGCATCGGACCGGGCGACCGGGTGGCCTACCTGATGCCGAACCTCCCGGAGATGCTCATCGCCCACTTCGCGGTGCCGCTGATCGGGGCGATGCTGGTGGCGATCAATACCCGCCTGTCCGGCTCCGAGATCGCCTACATCCTCGAGCACTCGGGGGCGTCGATCCTGGTGGTCGACTCGGAGTTGTTTCCGGTGGTGGCTCCCGCATCTGGGTGACCTGACCGGCCTTCGTGAGGTCGTCGTGGCGGCCGACGACGGCGGTGGCGGTGTCCCGGCCGGCGCCACCGGCTACGACGAATTCCTCGGAAGGGGAAGCGACGAACCCCTCGATTACCGGGTCGATGACGAGCACCGGCCGATCTCGATCAACTACACCTCGGGCACCACCGGGACGGCCCAAGGGGGTCGTCTACACCCACCGGGGCGCCTACCTCAACGCCCTCGCCGAGTTGGTCCACTCCCGCCATCACCCTGGTTCGGTCTACCTGTGGACGCTGCCCGATGTTCCATTGCAACGGTTGGTGCACGACCTGGGCCATCAGCGGAATCGGCGGCACCAACGTCTGCCTGCGGGCAGTGGACGCCGGCAGTGATCTGGGACCTGATCGACCAGCAAGGGCGTGACCCACCTCAACGCCGCCCCGACCGTTCTCATCTCCCTCGCCAACCATCCGGCGGCGCGGCCGTTCGGGCGCACCTTCACGGTCACCACCGCCGGCGCTCCTCCCAGCCCCACGATCATCGGCCAGATGACCGCCCTCGGGGCCGACGTCGTCCATGTCTACGGCCTCACCGAGACCTACGGCCCCTACACAGTGTGCGAGGTGCAGGACGACTGGGCGGGCGACCAGGACCAGGCGGTGCGGCTCATGGCCCGCCAGGGTGTGGCCTACCTGGGGGCCGATCCCATCCGGGTGGTCGACGAGGCGATGAACGATGTGCCCCGCGACGGGGCCACCATGGGAGAGGTCGTCATGCGGGGCAACAACGTGATGGCCGGGTACTACAACGACCCGGAAGCCACCGCCCGCGCCTTCCGCGGAGGATGGTTCCACTCCGGGGACCTGGCCGTCTGGCACCCCGACGGGTACATCGAACTGCGCGACCGGGCCAAGGACATCATCATCTCCGGGGGCGAGAACATCTCGACGATCGAAGATCGAGCAGGCCGTAGCCAGTCATCCGGCGGTCCTCGAGTGCGCGGTGGTGGCGATGCCCCACGAGCACTGGGGAGAGAGGCCCAAGGCCTTCGTGGTCCTCAAGCCCGGCATGTCGGTGGAACCCGGCCGAGATCATCGAGCACGTCCGGACCCGCCTCGCCAGGTTCAAGGCTCCCGATGTCGTCGACATCGTCGAAACGCTTCCCAAAGACCTCAACCGGCAAGATCCAGAAGTACGTCCTCCGCGAACAGGTGTGGGCCGGTCCGAGAAGCGGATCAACAAGGATCAACTGAACCGAGGCTCCGTGCAATCAGCGAGTTTCGCGCTGGGAGGTGCGCGGCGACGAGACACGTGTTACCCTGACCTTCCGTGACAAAGTATGTGTTCGTCACGGGTGGGGTCGTCTCCTCGCTCGGCAAAGGCATCACCGCCGCCTCCCTGGGTCGCCTTCTCCGATCTCGCGGTCTCCGCGTGGTCAATCAGAAGTTGGATCCGTACATCAACGTCGACCCCGGCACCATGAATCCGTTCCAGCACGGCGAAGTGTTCGTGACCGACGATGGGGGAGAGACCGACCTCGACCTCGGCCACTACGAGCGCTTCACCGGGCGAGAACCTGCGCCGCACCTCCAACGTCACCGCCGGTTCGGTCTATCTGTCGGTCATCCAGAAGGAGCGTCGCGGCGACTATCTCGGCGACACCGTCCAGGTCATTCCGCACATCACCAACGAGATCAAGTCGCGGATCCGCAAGGTCGGCGGCGACGACGTCGATGTCGTCATCACCGAGGTCGGCGGCACCGTCGGAGACATCGAGAGCCTGCCCTTTCTCGAGGCGATCCGTCAGTTCGGCAACGACGTCGGCCGGGCGTCGGTCCTGTTCATCCACGTCACCCTCGTTCCGTTCATCGCGTCGTCGGACGAGTTGAAGACCAAGCCGACCCAGCACTCGGTGGCCGAGTTGCGCAGCCATGGAATCCACCCCGATGTGATCGTGGTCCGCTCCGACCGCGCCATCGACGACCAGGTCAGGCGCAAGATCTCGCTGTTCTGCGACGTGGTTCCGAAGGCAGTGATCGCCGCCCCCGATGCCAGCGACATCTACGAAGTCCCGTTGATACTCCGCCAGGGCGGCCTCGATACGGTCGTCTGCGAACGTCTCGGGATCACGACCGGACCTTCCGACATGGTCCGATGGAAGGAAATGGTCGAGCGGGCGGCCGCGGCCACCAAGCCGGTGACGATCGGCATCGTCGGCAAGTACGTCGACCTGCCCGACGCCTACCTGTCGGTCGTCGAGTCCCTGCGCCACGGTGCCGCCCATCATGGACGCCGCCTCGACCTGCGCTGGATACCGTCGGAAGAACTGACGGGCCTTCTCGCCGCCACCTATCTCGAGGGTCTGGACGGGATCGTCGTTCCCGGGGGATTCGGATCGAGGGGAGTCGAGGGGAAGATTCAGGCCATCCGCCATGCCCGCGAGCAGGCCATTCCCTATCTGGGGCTGTGCCTCGGTCTGCAGTGTGCGGTGATCGAGATCGCCCGCGACCTGCTCGGCTATCAGGACGCCAACTCGACCGAGTTCGACCCCACCACCGCCCATCCGGTCATCGACCTGATGGAGAGCCAGCAGGGCGTTGCGGACATGGGCGGCACCATGCGACTCGGGCGCTATCCGGCCAAGCTCGAAGAGGGCAGCCAGGTCAGGGGCCTCTACGGCCAGGAGGTCATCTACGAACGCCACCGCCATCGGTGGGAAGTCAACAATCGCTATCGCAAGGACCTCGAATCGGCGGGGCTGCGGCTTGTCCGGGATGTTTCACCCGGACGACAACCTGGTCGAATTCATCGAGATGCCGACCCATCCGTACTTCATCGCCACCCAGGCCCATCCCGAGTTTCAGTCCCGCCCGGACTCAGCCCCATCCGTCTGTTCGCCGGCCTGATCGAGGCCGCCGCTCATGCGGAGCGACGCGGCCGATCGGGCGTCGTCCGATCCAGCTGGACGAGCTCGCCCGTCAGTGACCTCTCGCACCGAAGTGACATTTCGCCTGCTGGGACATCGCCGGCTGGCGTCCGGAGTGTTCCTCCATCTCGATCGTCGATATCTCCTCGACCGCTCCGGCCGGGCGGTTGCCCGCGATGTCGTTCGTCACCCCGGCGGGGTGGCGGTGTTGCCGGTCGACGGGCGACCGGGTGTGGCTCATCTCGCAATGGCGGACGGCGGTCGAGGCCCAGGTTCTGGAGGTTCCGGCCGGAAAACTCGACCGCAAGCGACCGGCAATCTGCCGGCGGCGGCGGCCCGAGAACTCGCCGAGGAGGTCGGAGCCAGCGGCCGCGGAGATGATCTTCCTCACCTCGATGTTTCCCTCTCCGGGCTACACCGACGAGGTCATCCACATCTTCGCCGCCCGGGGCCTTTCGTTCAGCGACCGCACTCCGGACGGCGCCGAGGAGCACGAAGCCGTGGTTGTTTCCCTCCCCTTGGACGAGGCCTTGCGTAGCATCGAGAGCGGAGAGATCAGAGATTCGAAGACCCTGATAGCTCTCTTGATGTGGGCGGCCCGTCGAGAGCGACCAGAAAGGTCAAGAATCACGTGATCGTTGGGGTGCCGGCCGAAGTCAAGACCGCCGAATACCGGGTGGCGATCACCCCGGTGGGTGTGCGGGAGACTGTCCGATCGCGGTCACCGGGTGCTCATCGAAAGAGGAGCCGGCGAGGGCTCGACGATCCACGACGAGGAGTACGAGACCCAGGGTGCCGAGATCGTGCCCATCCGCCGAGGACGTCTTCGCCGAGGCCGACATGATCCTCAAGGTGAAGGAGCCGCAGGACATCCGAGATCGCGATGTTCCGACCGGGCCAGCTGCTGTTCACCTATCTCCATCTGGCGGCCTATCCGGACCTGGCCGAGGGACTGCGAGGCGAAGGGGATCGTGGCGATCGCCTACGAGACCGTGCAAATGCCGGATCGAAGCCTGCCCTCTGCTGGCCCCGATGTCGGAGATCGCCGGTCGCATGGCGACCCAGGTCGGCGCCTACTTCCTCGAGAAGGCGCAAGGGGGCCGTGGAATATTGCTGGGCGGGGTGACCGGTGTGAGGCCGGGCAAGGTCGTCGTCATCGGTGGGGGCATCGCCGGCAGCAACGCCGCCGCCATCGCCGTCGGCATGCAGGCCGAGGTGGTCGTGCTCGACCGCGATCTGGCGAGGCTGCGGTGGCTCGACTCGATCTACCAGGGAAGGCTGGCGACGATGGCGTCGACCCGGCTCACGATCGAGGAGGAGGTCCTCGACGCCGACCTGGTCATCGGGACCGTCCTGGTCCCGGGCGCATCGGCCCCCGAACTGGTCACCGAGGACATGGTGCGGGCCATGCGCCGGGGGGCGGTTCTCGTCGACGTCGCCATCGACCAGGGAGGGTGCTTTGCCACCAGCCGCGAGACCACGCACGAGGACCCCGTCTACATGGTCCATGACGTCGTCCACTACGCGGTGGGCAACATCCCCGGGGCGGTGCCGCACACCTCGACCTACGCGTTGACCAATGCCACGCTGCCCTATGCCGTCGCACTCGCCGACCTGGGCGTGGCGGCGGCCGTCGAGCGCCTCCCCGAACTCGAACCCGGCGTCAACATCGTCGGCGACCACATAACCCACGAGGCGGTCGCCGAGAGCCTGGGAGCGCCGTACGTGGCCGTCAGGGAGGCGCTGGCGGCGGCCGGGCTGATCGTGGGCGAAGCCCGGCCGGGCATTGCGGAATATCTGACAGTTCTCAAGAGTCGAAGCGAGGCTTGTCGCCCCAACACCCTGGCCGCCTACCGGCGGGATCTCAGCCAGTACCTGGAGTTCCTGGACGGAATCGAGCCCGACACCGGCGACCTCGATCGCTTCGTCGAGCACTTGACGATGGCGGGCTGGCTCCGGCCAGCGTCGCTCGCAAGCTGGCGGCGGTGCGCGGGCTCCATCGCTTCATGGTTTCCGAGGGCCATTCGGCGACCGATCCGACCAGGCTGCTCGACCCACCCCGGCGCCCGGAGCCCTTTCCGAAGGCGCTGCCGGTCGATCGAGGCGATTCGCCTGGTGGAGGCACCCGACTCCGAGCACCCCGGGCGGACGGCGGGACCGGGCGCTTCTCGAGTTTCTCTATGGCACCGGGGCCAGGGTGACGGAGGCGGTGGGTCTCGACCTGGGAGGCCCTCGATCTGGAAGAGATGACGGCGGTGGTCACCGGCAAGGGGGATCGGCAGCGCCAGGTCCCGCTCGGAAAGGCCTGCGTCCAGGCCATCACGGCATGGCTCCCCGACCGGACTGAAGATCTCGAAGGCTGGGCCGGATCGGGACGCCGTCTTCACCAACCTCAGGGGAGGGCGCCTCAGCCGGGTTTCAGCCTTCAGAATCGTCCGGTTCTCATGCCGCCAATGTCGGCATCGATCCGGCGTCGGTTTCGCCCCACACGCTGCGCCATTCGGCCGCAACCCACATGGTGGAGGGTGGTGCCGACCTTCGCTCGGTTCAGGTAATGCTCGGCCACGCTAGGATCACCACCACACAGGTCTACACACGGGTGTCTCCACAGCACCTGATCGAAGTCTTTCTCCTGTCCCATCCACGAAGCCGATAGCTGGTACCCAAATGACCGCAATCAATCTCGACTCAGCCCGCACCGAGCTGGAAACAGCCCGGGCCCGGCTGGTGCATCAACTGGCCGAACTCGGTTCCGAAGAGTCGGGCGAGCTTCGCAGCGACCTGGTGTTCGGGGACGGATTCGCAGATGCGGGAGCCGCCACCGCCGAACGAACCGAGGTGATCGGACTGGTCGACACCCTCAAGGGTCAGCTCGACGGTGTTGATGCGGCCCTCGCCCGGATCGACGACGGCAAGTACGGAACCTGTGCCAACTGCGGCAAGGAGATCGACCCTGCCCGGATGGAAGCCCGGCCCGAGTCGATCTATTGCGTCGACTGCAAGGCCAAGCTCTCCTGAGCCCGCCGCCGGATTCGTCCCTCGGGACCTGGCGTCACCTCGCCAGCCGGTTCTTCTCGGTAGTCCTCTCGACCGGTCTCGAACCCGCTGAGGTCGAGGAGATCGCGAATGGCTCTCACCAATGAGGGCGAGATCTTCTTCGCCCAGCCGCCGTACGACCAGCGCCACGGTCTCGAGTCGGCCCGGCATGTCGCCAAGCTCAGCCCCACCGACGCGACCTGGTCCGGGCCGCTCTGCTCCACGACATCGGCAAGAGGCAGGCGCAGGCCTGGGACCGATCGGGCGCAGCCTCGCCTCGGCCTACTCCAAGCTCGGCGGCGTGGCCAGGGGAAGGTGGCTGTCGTACATGGAGCACGGGCCCGACTGGCTGCGACCGAACTGGAAGCCCTCGGTGCCGAACCGATCGTCGTGGACTTTGCCCGGCATCACCACGGCCGGCGACCCGACTCGATATCCGAGGCTGATTGGGACCTGTTGCAAGCAGCGGACGGGGTCCGGCGTCCGAGGCTCCAGCTCGGCGCAGTCGTTGATCTTCGCGACGTTTTCGGCCACCATGACTTGCGGCTTTCCGCCCCTTGCATATGACTTACCACGTCGCCACCGCTGCCTTTGAAGGGCCCCTCGATCTGCTGTTGCAGCTGATCAATCGTCACCAGGTCGATATCGCCGCCGTCAGCCTGACCGATCTTGGTCAGCGAGTATCTGTCTCACCTCGACGACCTGAGAGAGATGGATCTCGACGTCACCAGTGAATTCCTCCTGATCGCCGCCACCCTCATCCAACTCAAGGCCCACCGTCTCCTCCCCCAGGGAGCCGAGTTCGATCTCGACGAGGAACTGGCAGTTGATGGAAGAGCGTGACCGTCTGCTCTCGCGGCTGCTTGATGTGCGTCACCTTCAAGGACGTGGCCGCGGTGTTTCTCCGAAGATGGCAGGAGGCCAACCGCCTGGTCCCGAGGAATTCGGGTCTGGATCAGGAGATCCGGGTCAACCCTCCCGACGTCGTGATTCCGATCGGACCGGCCCAGCTCGCCGGCGCTGGCCAGCAGATTTTCGCCCGGGTCGGGGCCGATCCCGATCTCGACCACCTCGACCTCGATCTGCCTTCGGTCGAAGCGGCCATCCAGGAATTGCGGTCGAGGATCGGGCCGATCGATCGAGGCGACATTCGACGATCTCGTGTCGCACTGTCAGCGAAGCGTGGAGATCGCCGCCTACTTCCTCGCGCTGCTCGAAATGGCGCGGTGGGGCTTGCTCGAGGTGCAGCAGGAGAACTGGCTGGCACCCGATCATGATCAAGCCATCGATCCGCCCCGACCGAGGTCGACTTGCGATGAACACGAGGGCTGCACTCGAGGCGATCCTGTTCGTCACCGAATCCCCGGTGCCCGATCGAGGAACTGGCGGAGGTGCTCGAACTCCCCAAGGCAGCAGGTCCAGATCGAGCTCGACGAACTCGCTGCCGACCTGGTCGTCACGGGACAGTGGTCTGGTTCTCCGGCAAGCCGGGGGTGGGTGGCGGCTCTATTCCAATCCCGACGCCTATCCGTATCTCGAGCGGTTCGCATCCTCGGCCACGGCCCGTCGCATCAGCGGTGCCGCTCTCGAGGTGCTGGCGTGTTATCGCCTACCGCCAGCCCGTCTCGAGGGGCCAGATCGCCGAGATCCGCGGGGTCGATTCGGACTCGGCGATCCGGACCCTCGAGCGGATGGGGTTGGTCGAGGAGGCTGGTCGGCTGCCGGGCCCCGGCAATCCGGCGGTCTATCGCACGACCTCTCTCTTCCTCGAAAAACTCGGCGTCAACCGGTCTGCGAGGAATTGCCCCCGCTGGCCGACCACGTTCCACCGGCCGAAGTCGTCGAGGCGCTGGAGGAAACATTCCGGCCTGGCTGACCGACCGGGCATGACCGCCCAGCGGCTTCAGAAAGCGATCGCCAACGCCGGGCTGATGTCCCGACGGGCGGCCGAGGAATTGATCGCCGCAGGGACGGGTCACCATCGACGGCAGGGTGGCGATCCTCGGCGATCGGGTCGAGGTCGATCGTCAACGGGTCGAGGTCGACGGCGTGCCGCTCCCGGTATCGCCCGGGCTCGTGACGTATCTGATCTACAAGCCGGTCGGCGTCGTCTCGACTGCCAGCGACCCCGAGGGCCGCGCCACCGTCGTCGACCTGGTGCCTCCCGAGCCCGCGGGTGGTCCCGGTCGGCAGGCTCGACGCCGACAGCGAGGGCCTCCTGCTCCTGTCCAACGACGGCGAACTCATTCTCCGAGTCACCCATCCCCGATTCGGGATGACCAAGACCTACGTCGTCGACCGTGGCCGGCAAGCCCAACGCTCGCGTCGTCCGCAGGCTGGTCGCCGGCATCGAGCTGGACGACGGTATCGCCAAGGCCCGCCGGGCCAAGCTGATCCAGGCCACGCCGGATCAGGGGTTGATCGAGCTGGTGATGACCGAAGGGCGCAACCGCGAGATCAGGAGGATGATGGCCCTGCTCGGTCATCCCGGTGCAGCGCCTCGTCAGGACGGCCATCGGCCCGCTGACCGACCGAAAGCTGGGGGCAGGGGAGTGGCGGCGACTCGACACCCAGGAGGTGGCCGCCCTCTACAAGGCCGCCGGAACCCAGCCACCAAGCTCGTAACCTTTCCCGGTGGACCTTCCCTCCTCAGATCGCGATCCGCCCGCTGACGCCGCCCGCTGGCGACCGTGGTCCGTCCGCCCGGATCGAAGTCGTTCACCAATCGAGCCCTGGTGACAGCGGCGTTGGCGACAGGGGTCAGCCGGCTCCACGATCCCCTGGTGGCGGACGACACCAACGCGATGCTGGCGGGGTTGCGGGGATTCGGCGTCTCGATCGATGACAACGACGACCCCTGGCTGGTCCTCGGATCGGGGCGGCGACCTGGCGCATGCCGGCCGTCGCCGGTCGACGCCGGCATGTCCGGAACCACCGCCCGGTTCCTCGTTGCCGTCGCCATCCTTGGCACGAGGCGGCCCGGTGACCATCACCGGGCGGGGAAGGATGCTGATCCGCCCGCAGGACGAATTGGTCGCGGCCCTGGCCGCGGCCGGCGTCGATGTCGAGTCCGACGACGGCCATCTGCCAATCACGGTTTCGGGGCACGGAAAGCTTCCGAGGAGGATCGATTCCCGTCGACCCTCCCGGTCCAGCCAATTCGTCACGGCCCTTCTGCTGGTGGCCCCGCTGGCGGAGCGGGCCAGTGGAATTGGTTCTCACCGGCCCGGCGGTGAGCCGTCCGTACCTGACTTCGACAATGGAGGTGATGACGGCTTTCGGTGCCGAGGTTGACGATCTCGGCGACCGGTTCACTGGTCGAGCCGACCGGCTATCGAGCGGCCCACTACTACATCGAGGCGGACGCATCGGCGGCCGCCTATCCGCTGGTGGCCGCGGCGATCACGGCCGGCTCGATCGGCGTTGAGGGAATCCCGGCCGCTTCGACGCAGCCCGACCTCGCCTTGGTGAAGGTGCTCGAGTCGATGGGATGCACCGTGCGCCGGATGACCCATCGCCTCGACCTCGTCGGGCCCCCGACCCTGCGACCGGTCGACGTCGACATGAACGAGGCTCCCGACGCGGTCCTGGCTCTGGCGGTGGCGTGCGTGTTTGCCGAGGGAAAGAGCCGGATCAGGAACGTCGGGAACCTCCGGCTGAAGGAGAGCGACCGGCTTGCGGGTCTCCAGACCGAGATCCGCCGGCTGGGCGGGTTCGCCGAAATCGAGGGAGACGATCTCGTGGTCGGGCCCGGCGAATTGCGCGGCGCCGTCGTCCAAACCTACGACGACCATCGAATGGCGATGTCCCTGGCCCTGGTCGGCCTGCGGGTGCCGGGGGTGGTCATCGAGGAGCCCGGGGTCGTCACCAAGACCTGGCCGGGATATTTCAAGATGCTCGCCCGCCTGTGATCATCGCCGTCGACGGGCCGGGCGGATCGGGAAAGTCCACCGTCAGCAGGCGGCTGGCGCAACGCCTGGGCTGGCTCCATCTGGACACCGGTGCGTTTTACCGGGCGGCGACTCTGGCTGTGCTGCGGGCCGGCGTCGGACCCGACCAGCGAATCCGAGGTGGTCGCAGCGGTCGGAGGGCGTTCATTTCTTCAGGAGGGCGGCCGCATGTTTCTCGACGGCGAGGACGTATCGGTCGACATCCGATCGGCCGAGGTGACTGCGGCGGTCTCGGCCGTGTCGGCGCTTGCCCGACGTCGTCAGAAGTCTGATGGTTGCCCACCAGCGGGCCTGGGTGGCCGGGCATGGCGAGGACGTGGTCGTCGAAGGTCGCGACATCGGGACCGTGGTCTTTCCCGACGCGGACCTCAAGATCTGGTTGAGCGCCAGCGCCGAGGAGACGGGCCCGGCGGCGGGCCCTGCAAACCGGTGAGGATCCGGTCGAGGTCTCGAAGGAACTCGATCGCCGCGACCGGGCCGACTCCGGACGAGCAGGTCTCCCCGCTGACGCCCGGCCGCGGACGCCGTCCATCTGGACACGACCGGCATGACCGTCGACGAGGTGGTCGACCGGATCCTGGGCATGATCGACCTGCGAAGCGATGAGGTTCCGGCTGGTCTCGAACCATTGGTCCGCTTCGGGTCAGCTACATCGAAAGGAAGATCCCGCCTGCCAATAGACTCTCTGTGGTGGTCGAACGAGTAGTTGTTGCCGAGCCCCGCGGGTTTTGTGCCGGGGTCGAGATGGCGATCAAAGCCCTGACCTGGATGGTCAGGATCTTTGAGCCGCCCGTCTACTGCTACCACCAGATCGTCCACAACGAGTGGGTGGTGAAAGCCTTCGAGCGGGTCGGAGTCGTGTTCGTCGACAACATCTCCGACGTGCCGGAAGGTGCTCCGGTGATGCTCTCGGCCCACGGCTCGGCGCCCGAGGTGGTGGCCGGCGCCGCCGCCCGGGCCGGCGTGGTGATCGACGCGGTCTGTCCCCTGGTGACCAAGGTCCATCACGAGGTGAAGCTGATGGCCAAACGGGGATTCGACATCATCTACGTCGGCCACCGCGGCCACGATGAGGCGATCGGAACGCTGGCGGAAGCTCCGGAGAGGATGACCCTGGTCCAACCCGAGGACGATCTCGATGGTTTCCAGCCCGCCGACCCGTCCAAGGTCGCGCTGGTGGCGCAAACCACGCTCTCGACCCTCGAATGGCGCCAGGTCCTCGAAGACGCCCAGCAGGCGTATCCCGATCTCGTTACCTCCCGCAAGAGCGACCTCTGCTACGCCACGACCAATCGTCAGGAGGCGATCAGCGCCCTGGCCGAACAATGCGACACCATCCTCGTCGTGGGTTCGGAGAACTCCTCGAACACCCAGGCCCTGGTCCGGGTCGCGAGGGAGCGGGGCGTCCCTGCCTACCGCATCGACTCGGCGGCCGATATCCGCGACGAGTGGCTGGACGGGTCGCCGCGGTGGTCGGCCTGACCGCCGGCGCCTCGGCCCCCGACCATCTCGTCACCGAAGTCATCGACCGGATCGACCCGAGCCTGGGTTTCGAATTGCTGTCGGTTACGACCGAAGCCGGAGTACTTCCCGCTTCCGCCTCAGCTTCGATCGTTTGTCACCACCCTGCAGACCCTCGTCGAGGCCGGATTCACGGCCCGCGGCAATCGGCGAAGGCTTGCTCGAGCATGACCGGGAGTGGTCCGCCAGCGAGGCTCTCTCGCTGATCGCGGTGCCATGAGCAGTTCGCTTCCGATCGTGGCCGTGGTCGGCCGTCCCAACGTTGGCAAGTCGAGCCTCGTCAACCGCATCGTCGGCGGGCGCCAGGCGGTGGTCGAGGAGCGACCGGGGGTCACCCGCGACCGCCGCCACTTCGAAGCCGACTGGACCGGGCGCGGCTTCGAGGTCGTCGACACCGGTGGCTGGGAGACGCGCACCCGAGGATCGGATGGGCGAGTCGATCAAGGCTCAGGCCGAAACCGCGGCCTCGGCTGCGGATTTGATCCTGTTCGTGGTGGATGCCACCACCGGGATCACCGCCGACGACGAAGGGGTGGTCCGGCTGCTGCGAGGCAAGGACGTCCCGGTCATCCTCGTCGCCAACAAGGTCGATGACGCGGTCCGGGAAGGCGCCGCGGCCGAACTGTGGTCGGTCGGGCTTGGCGAGCCCGTGGCGGTGTCGGCGCTGCACGGGCGGGGCATAGGTGATCTGTTGGATCGGATGGTCAAGGAACTGCCCCAGCACGAAGCAGTCGAGAAGTCGCAGGGTCCGCCGCGCCTCGCCCTGGTGGGCCGCCCCAACACCGGGAAGTCGACCCTGCTCAATCGACTGGTGGGGGAGTCCAGGGTCATCGTCTCGCCCACGCCCGGCACCACCCGCGACCCGATCGACGTCGAGGCCGAGATCGACGGAAAGCCCTATGTGCTGATCGACACCGCCGGGATCCGGCGCCGACCCCAGATCACCGAATCGGCCGACTTCTATGCCGTCGATCGAGCGCGCCGGGTTCTGGCCGACGCCGACGTCGCCGTCGTGCTCATCGACGGCCTCGAGGGTGTCACCCAACAGGATCAACGGATCATCGACGAGGCCGTCGAAGCAGGAGTGGGTCTGGTCGTTCTCCTCAACAAGTGGGATCAGGAACTGGAAACCGATCAGCGGGTCGACACCGAGCGGAGCGTCGAGGATCGTCTGGGTTTCGTCTCGTGGGCTCCGACCATGCGAGGCTCGGCGTTGACCGGGGCCCGCATTCACCGCCTCGGCAAGTTCATCGAACAAGCACTGGAGTCCCGCCGACGCCGAATCTCCACCGGGGAGCTCAACCAGATGGTGGAGCGTTGGACGGCTGCCCATCCCCCGCCGATCCGCAAGGGAAGGCGTCCCAAGATCCAATACGCCGTCCAGGCCGGCATCGAACCGCCGACAATCGTTCTCTTCATCTCCGGTGGGGAACTGGGGGACGACTACTTGCGGTTCATCGAGAATCGCCTCCGGGAGGAGGTCGAGTTCACCGGCACGCCGATCGGGTGGTGACCCGCTCCAAACAGCGGCGGGAGGCATGACATCGACAACTCGAGCCTGACGAATGGGATCGGCTCATGAGCGACTCGCCCTTTCTGCCCGAAGAGGATTCCCAGCCACCCGAACCGAGTCCGTGGGGCTTTCGGATTTTCGTGTTCCTCGCTGCGATCTACCTGCTCTACCGGCTCGGCCAGGGAGTCGGATGGCTCTGGCAACACCTCTAACGGCGGTGTGAGCGAACGGAATCGGTTCTGCAGACCCTGAGGCCGTACCCAACGGAAGAGTCCACGATGCGTTCCGTTAGCATCTGACAAATTCACGGGCTGTGGCGCAGCTTGGTTAGCGCGCTTGACTGGGGGTCAAGAGGTCGGGAGTTCAAATCTCCCCAGGTCAAGAGGTCGGGAGTTCAAATCTCCCCAGCCCGACTGGTATTTCGAGGGGTCGATTTCCCTCGTCACCTATCTGCCACTTATTTTGCGGCGAGGCGATCGATCGCAGCCCGCTGAAGGGTGGGGTGGGATCGACATCGCAAGCCCGTTGACACCTCCCCTTACACCTCTTGGACACGCATCCTGCCGGTGGCGAGTCGGGCAACCCGAAAGCTCAAAGCGAGCAGTGCCAGCGCTCCCAAGACGTGAACCGAGGCAAGAACCTCGCCCCGAAAAGCGGTGACCCAGATCGGCTGAAGAAAGGCGACCACGGCCGTTGCCACGGTCCACCAGATCAAAGCCTTCCCAGCACGGCTGATCGCAGCGAAGAGAATGAGGAGGATCGGAGTCATGTGGACGGCGACATAGCCGAACTGGGTATGATTCCCACGCCTTCGCCGCCCAGTTGAGGAAGGCCGAGTCCGGCAAGAAAGATTTGGACGACCACAGCCGCCAGGTAAACCCAAGCCAACAGCGCAAAGACCTTTCGCAAGACCGTCCTCAAATCTCCCACGCAGCTCGGTCGGGAACCGTAGTAGCAGGTAGATCGATGGCCGTGGACACCAGGAAAATCGTGAGCAGGTCGAGCGTCATGGGGGGCGCTTGGGAGCGCGTTTACGGTGGGCGGCGTAATTCCAGACCAGCCCAATCACATCGATGAGCCCGATCAGTGTCCACCAATACCATCTCATGTTCCTTCCCCCGGGTGAATGAGCAGACGACGACGGCGATTCCTCGGAGCCTTCCTTAGTAAAGCTCATGCGGCTGGCAGTGCCCGACTCGGAGCGTGGCGATGCCTGGTGAAGTCGACGAACTCTCGATAGTCACCAGTGGCCTTCGCTCGCGTTGCCTCCGTGCGCAGTCGGTGGACACCCAGATGAACCTACCGGATGGCGACGTCGTCGGTCGAGCGGTTTGTAGCGGAAGTTGACCCGATTCCGGCTTACGTTCCAGGCGGGGGGGTTCTCAGAGCGGCGTCAAAGGAATCTGGTTACCGCTCACCGCGGCAACTACGAGCGCCACCACCACGGTGAAGCGACTTACCACCAGTGAGCATAGAAATGGCCGTACCTGCCAGGACAGATCGCCCTTGGGCTTTGGATGTCGTAGGTTGGGTTCTGGTCGTGAGAATCTTCCGGCGTGGCGTGGCGTGGCGTGGCGTGTCGCTGCGCTTCGTAGGAAAGCTCGATCTGGCAAAGAGCGACGCCCGCTAGCGCCACGACACCGGTGATCAGGATTGGCAGGGAGAAGGCGAGATGGACGTTTGCAGGGAAGTCGAAAGCCCTGTCGAGAATCCTCGCGGCTGTGACAACGACAGTCGCCTCAGCAACGATCGCCGAGAGCACCACTGCGAACCGGAGAAGGGACTCCTTAATGGGCTCCGCCTTCCTCGAGGGTGACCGCGGCAGGCGGCACCCAACAACACGACACGAGAGTGAAGTGCACTAATTGTCCAATGTGCTGCGGCCGTCAGGCGTGCTTCTCGATGAATGCGACGATCAGCTCACGCGTGTGCTCGACTACCTCGGGATCGAAACGTGTGTTTACGACCAGCTCGGAGCTGTGCATACGGGAGTCGACGATCTCGAGCTGCTTAGGCTCAGCCGACGCTTCGAACATCGCACGTGCGTCGTCGGCGAACCGCACAAACTCCACGCCGGACCTCAGCGGCGCCTGGCCGGGCAACTGCACGTCGTCGGCACCCGCGATAAAGAGCTTCGGCGCCACAATCCGCTGCAGCCTCTCAGGCGTTACGTCGTTCTCCGCCGGCTCAACGTCATAGTAGATCGACGGGTACTGCGGCGTCGCGAGCGAAACAATGCCCGCGAGATCAAGCTCGGCGTCGTCGGCCGCCGGAACGTGTCGATACCGCCCATGCTGGCACCGACGACAATAAGGGCGCTCGCTGCCGCGTGAACGCGAAAAACTCGACAGCGGCGGCGACGTCGCGCCAGTTCTCTCCAGCTCCAACGAACCCTCCGAGCATCCGTCGCGATCGCAGAAGCCACGGAAGTCGAAAGTCAGGACGCCGTAGTCGAGGCCAGCGAGGTACTCGGCAAACGTGTTCCAGTCGTCCTGACCACTGAACTCGCTGAAGCCGTGGGCCAGGACAAGGCCGATGCGACCGTCCGACCAGACACGACCGCGGAGGGTCGGCCCGCCATCGGCGGCGAACTCGACCTCCTTGTACAGAGGCGCGGGCGGTGGGCTGGTACTTGGCGCCTCGAGCGGCGGTTCCACGGCAACAGTGGCTGCCGTTGTCGTGCCATCGGATGTCGGCGCCGCCGGCATCCCCGCTGCGCACCCGACGAGAAGGAATGCAACGAGTGCAAGGCTGGCACGCGAGCCTGTCAAAGTCCGGCAAAGGGTAGAGTGCTCGAGCTCCACGCTGGACGTACTTGATGTCGCATCCTCGTCAGGCATGAAGGCGGGTGGTTGCTTTCTCATTTCTGCGAACCTTTACGAGAACGACCTTCGAGCTATGCCGAACCCGATATTCCTAGAAGCCCCCCTTCCAGCAGGATGGATGCCCCCAACGGCCCACCAAAAGAGGCTCTAGGTATATCACCTACGGCCAAGAGAATCAACACCTTTGTCAGACCTTCAAAGGTTCTCAAGTTCGAGGTGAGCGCCAGGTTTTCCCATGGCAGTCAACCGGTCCCTCCCCAACTCGGGCGAGTCAGTACAGCCGGTGGACCGGATCGACCAGATGGGGGTCAAGGCAGGGAGTTCAAATCCCCCCAGCCCGATCGGCAATTTCGAAGTGAGCGTCTGATAGACGTCCGCCAATCTCGGTCGTAATCCGGCCCAACCGACCCGGATCCCCGCACTCGGGCTTCAGCGGCTCAACCATGGCCCGCAAGCCAATCAGCGTGCAAGAATTGTTGCGTGCCCGAACACGTCCCCATCGACTGTTCATTGGACGGAGATGCGGCTCGCCGCCATTGGCCGAATGGAACTTCGGTGATCGGCCGCTCGCGTCTCCATCGACTTGGCCCGGAACCTTAACGGTGGCGGTTCCCACCGAGCGCTGGATTTGTCAACCAAACTGGGCTGCGTTGGTCGCCGCAGAGAGTGAGTGCTGCGGGTTTGGGGACTGGGCACTTGAGGATCGAGGCGGCGAACTTCGCCTCACTGTCCGTGGCGATGCGCGCGGGGTATTAGCCATGGCGGAGAGTTCTGGCGTGTCGCCATGAGATGGTGGACATTCTGGTCGCTACCTTTGGTGCTGGCCCTCTTGATGGTGACGGCGGCCTGTGGCCCACCGGCGGTCAATAACGTTGAGGTTGTCGACCTCGTCGGGGTTGACCAATTAGCTCAGGCTTTCAACCAGGCGGACTCCGATAGTCCCAGGTTGCTACTTCTTGCTATCGCCCACTTGAACGGGTGCCAAGCCGGCGCCCGTGAGGTGCTTATCGAAATCCTCCAGAAAAACCTGTCGGCCTCGGTTGCTGTCTTCGCCGTCTGGTTCGCAGTGTTAGGACGGAAAGTTCATCCCAGGTCAATTCAACGCTTTTGGATGATGCCCGTGTGATCCAATATTGGGATTCGGACGGCGACGTGAGCGCCTTCCTTACCGAGAATGCCGACCATCCAGACCTGCCCGAGGAGGGGCTGTTCTGGGGACGCCTACCTCTTGTTCGGCCCTGACGCCGATTGGGAAGAGATCCCGACGGACCTGATCGCCTGGGGAGCACCGGTTGTCACAAACATCGACGGTTTGACGAAGCAGCTCGATGACCTGTGGGCCGGTCAGTGAAGGAGAACTGACCGCTGGGTCAAGCGCCGTTTGGGAACGCCTAGTCAGGCTCAGCGGGTAGATCTAGTCCGGTTTTCTCCGACCAGCTATCCACGTAAAGGGCTGTTCCAAACCTTGCGGGGTGACGTGGAGCTCTCGTTTGGTGGCCACGATGGAAACGCCCTCGCCGAACTCCGCAATGAGTTCGGCTGCCGAGTATCGGGCGACCGGCAAAAGCGAGCAGGTCTGCGGGCCGTCTTGCGCGAAGGTGGCGACAATGAGCCCGCCACCGGGGGAGAGGGTTTCCTCCATCAATTCCTGATATCGGCGGCGATGATCGGCCGTCGTCATGAAGTGGGAAGGTCGCTCGGTCGTGCCAGAACTTGTATCGGCGTGGTGGTTTCCAGTGGAGCAAATCCTGTTCTATCAATTGAACTCCACCCGCACTGCCTATTCGAGCGCCCACCGTGGAAAAGGGCCGTAGCTCGCGAACATCCAGCACCGTGACATCCGAGAATCCTCTGGTTAAAAGGCCATCGACAAAATTCGAGGCGCCACCGCCGATGTCGATGATTGGATCCTCCAAGCCGACACCCAACAGGTCGACCATCTCCAGCGAGGTTGTCGCTTCGGCCTGAAACCAGCTGAGCTTCGTCACGTCACGGGTCCGATAGCGACGATCCCAATCATCAGGTTCGGTCGACCCACCGCCTTTTCACCGGTTCAGGTTACAGAAGCCTCAGCAACCGCTCCATTCCGGGCAAGACGAGTCTCCCTGATCTGCGCCAGCTGATCGAGCGGAACTAGGTCACTGTTCGGGCAGCTGACCGATAGATGCTGGCTGGTAAAGGCACAAGGCGCAGCAGTGCGAGGAATTGAGTAGCTTTCAATGGGAGCCCGTCCCGCCTTCTTTGACAAGCGAGATTTGGAAAATGACACAA
>CAWBOD010000009.1:0-32237 GCA_963790345.1 uncultured Acidimicrobiia bacterium
CGCGGCCATTCGGCATCTGGCAGATCTCGGTCACCGTCGGATCGGTTGCCTGGTTGGACCGCGGCGCTATTGGAGCGCTGACCTGTTGATCAGCGGTTGGCAAGCGGGCCTGCGCGAGCGGCGGAATTCCAAACGACGAAACTTTATCTCGGAGAGCTCTTCACCATTGAAGGGGGACGGGCCGGTGTGGCGAAGTTGCTCGAAGCGGGGGCCACCGCGATCGTCACCGGCGGTGACCTGATGGCGCTCGGGGCCATCGCCGGGTCAGGGCGTGGGCAAAGATGTTCCAGCCGACATTTCCATCGTCGGATTTGACGGGACCCCGATCACTGCCCACACGAATCCCCGCTCACCACCTTTCGTCAGCCGGTGGGGCGCATGGCCGGGACAGTCGTCGAGCTTCTGATGGATCAGATGTACGGACGGAGTGGAGCCGGCCTCCACATGTTCACCCCGGAATTGGTGATCGGGGAAAGCACCGCGCCCGTACTGCTGTGACGGGTCCTAACCGGCTGGTTCCATCCAGCCCGGTACCCGATCGAGCAGGTATTCGGATACCGCCTTGGCGCGGTCGAGCTCTTCGCACAGCTGTTCGCGACCCATCAGGACATCCACCAGCGAAACCTGACATTGGCCCACCACCTGCACGGTCCGCTCCGAGGCGTCGGTGATCGAGGCGATCGACTCGGCCGCCGCCACTTTGATGGGCAGATCGACACCGCCCACGCCAGCGAGGTCCGTTCCCACCACCAGCAGGTCGGAAGGATTGGCAAGGCTCGGCAGCTGCCAGTTGAAATACAGGTCGAGGCAATAGAGAGCCTCGGGCTCCTCCCAATCATCAGCCATGGCGTCCAGTCGGTCCTGGAGGGAGAGGACCACCCTGGGCTCGACATCAAGACTCAGGTGTAGGTCGAGCGGTCCACCACAGGCATCCTCCGGATGAAGATCGACTTCCCAGGATTGACGCAGTGAATAGGTCTCCATGAAGTGGCGTTCGTCGTGAACGTGGAAACCGTGTTCGATGGCGTGGTCCTTCAGGTCGGTCACGAAGCCGGCGATGTCGATTGCCATTGATCAAAGCCTAGAGAGGTTCTGATCAGTCGTAATAGAGGTGGACTTGATCAGCGCGGCTCCGAAAACGATCACGTTGGCGAGTACATAGACCGCCAGAAGAACGGCCACGAGGCTTCCGGCGACTCCCGATGCTCCTCCCCCGCCAAACCTGGCGACAAACAAGCCGACGCCCCAGCCGGCGACGAGAATGCCCACCCCGGTCGCCAGGGCCCCGAGACTGACGGCCCGCCACGGGGGTCGCTCGATGGTCAAGTAGCGAAAGGTCAACGCCAGCCCGCCCAAAAGGACGACGGCCGATATGAGCCATCCGAGTCCCTGCGTCGCCCACTCGACCGACAACCAGGCGGCCGCGGTTGCACCCGCCACCAGCAGGGCCAGCATGAGGGCGCTGACAACGACGGCGGCGACCGTGACCAGGCGACGGATCACGGCATTCCAGAAACCCCGCAATCGATCCGAGCCGATGTCGTAGACGACCCGCAGGGCGCCCTGCACCTCCACAAACAAGGCGCTACCGGCCCAGACGAAGACTACGAGCCCGATCCAGCCCGCAGACCTCGAGTCGCTGGCCGTGACGATGAGTTGCTCGAGCGCTTCGGCGCTTTGGGCTCCAAGCACTCGCTGGAGTTGAATCGCCAGTTCCCCCGAGGCGGCTTCCTCGTCGAATATGGCGCCCGCCACCGACAACCCGACGACCAGCAATGGGGCCAAAGCAAACAGAGCCCGGTAGGAAATGGCCGCGGCCAACGTGCTTCCTCGCTTCTCGCCAAAACGGTCCCAGGCGTCCCGCAAGACCCTCATCGGATCCCTTCTATCACCGATTCGGCATCAGGACACGATCTCGGCGAAGCCGACGCCCTCGGGCCGCTCGAGTTGGTCCCAGGTGCAATCGGCGGGATCCTTGTCCGGGCGCCATCGATGGAACCGGGTCGCATGGCGAAAGCGGCCCTCCTCCAGCTGGTCGTAGCTGATCTCGACGACCACACCTGGAGCGATCGGGGTCCATGAGAGATCCTTGTCGCCGGTCCACCTGCTGATCCCGCCCGGGACCCGAGCTTCCTCTCCGAATGAGGCGTCTGCTCGAAGTTCCTGCAGGCGTCGAAAGATCTCCCCCCGATCAGTGTCGCCAAACCCAGAGCAGTGGCCTATGAAATGAAGCTCCCCCTTGTCGTTATAGAGACCCAGGAGGAGTGATCCGATCTTGCCACCGTCCTTGTGCTCTCGATATCCACCAACCACGCAATCGGCGGTTCGACGATGTTTGATTTTGATCATCGCCCGCTTGCCGTGGACGTACGGCAGGTCGAGTTGTTTGGCGATGATCCCGTCACAGCCGGCCGACTCGAACTCATCGAACCAAGCCTTGGCAGTGTCTTGTCCGGTGGTCGAAGGCGTCAGATTCCAGAAGTCGCCAAGACCGGCCGCCAATTCGACCAGCCGTTCCCGTCTCTCGGCAAAAGGCCTGGTTCGCAGGTCTTCTCCTCGGAGGGCGAGGAGATCGAAGGCGACAAGTTGGGATGGAGTCTGAGCCGAAAGCATCTTGATTCGCGAAGCGGCCGGATGGACCCGCTGCTGGAGGGCGTCGAAGTCGGTGACGTTGTCGATCACGACTACGACCTCCCCGTCGACAACCGTCCCCTCAGGAAGCTGAGCGAGGGCGGCGGTCAATTCCGGAAAATAGCGAAGCAGTGGCTTCTGATTCCGCGAGTCCAGTCGGACCTCGGGTCCGGACCACGAAACAGAACGGAAGCCGTCCCACTTGGGTTCGTAGGCATAGCGAAGCTTGCCTTCGGTGGGCCAGACCTCCATGACTTTGGCTTCCATGGTTTCGATCGGAGGTGGGAAGGGCCAAGTCATGGAATCAGGTTATGCGTGGGCGGGCGTGGTGCCTCTGCGCGCTACTTGGCGCCGACCAATCCCCACTGGTAGGCCAGGCAGATCAGTTCCCCCAACTCGTCGTCCAGTTCGTCGAGTGACTCGACTCGAATGCGATGGAAATACTCATGTGCCCCGACCTGATCGATCTTGCGGATTCGATGGTGCTCGTGGGGAGAGGCCATGGAGAGTCCAAAGGTCATACCCCGGTCGCTGAGTGTGAACACGACGACGAACCTGGCCCTGAGCATCAACCCGCTGCGGGTCTTGGCGGGCGCAAATTGAAACTCTCCACACCTGGAAGCGAGGGCGACGAGCCCATCCCAGAACTTCCGACCTTTCTCGCCCTTGTCGGCCAGATACTCCTCGATCGTGTAGGTCGCCCCTTCCTCCTGCCCGGATGACTCGTCTTCGTCCGGATCGGCCATGCGTTTCCGCGAAGGTTGCACCCGGGGTGGTTCACCGGCGACCTTTGGATACTGAGGGGGCCAGGGCGCATCACCCTGCCCGTATTCCTCTTGATCGCGGACTACCCACTCGAGCAGCGTCTCGAGGCGCCCCGCCGACTCGTCGATCCCCCTCGTGAGGTCACCGACCTCGCGATAGCGATCGGCAAACTTGTCCAGCGGAAAGTCCTCGATCGAAACATCGGGAATTTCCTCCCATCGCAACGGCGCCGAGACGAAGCCCGTCGGCCTCACCCCGTAGGCGGACGACACGGTCTTGTCACGCGCCATCTGGTTGTAATCGATGAAGATTCCTGTGCGCTCTTCCTTCCACCACTTCGTGGTTATCAACCCGGGATGTCGGCGTTCGAGCTCGCGGGCCAATGCCAAGACCGCCCGGCGGGCTTGATAGAAGTCCCACTCAGGCACGATCCGCATGTAGATGTGGATGCCGCGGCTCCCCGAGGTCTTGGGCCAACCTCGCAAACCGACCTCGTCTATCACTTCCTTGGCGGCGAGCGCTGCCTGGCGGACGTGACCGAAGTCAAAGCCTGGAGTGGGATCGAGGTCGATCCGCAACTCGTCCGGGCGATCGGTGTCCTCGGCGCGGGCCGGCCAGGGATGGAAATCGAGGCAACCGAGTTGGGCCAGCTTGACCACATCGGTTTCCCGGCGGGGGACGATCATCATTCCGGGCCGTTGGGACGGAAATCGAATTTCAACTGTCTCGAACGGAGAGTTCTTGTCGGCTCGCTTGTGATAGATCGGATTGACCTCAACGCTCTCCATGTAGCGCTTCAGCATGGTGGGACGGCCGAAGATCCCGCGGATGGCTCCTTCGGCAACCACCACGAAATGGTTGACGACATCGAGCTTGGTCCACCCCTGCTTGGGGAACAGCAGCTTTCCGGGGCTGCTGATCCGGATTGTCTCTCCCCCGGCTTCGACCATGGTTTCGTCGGCCACGGGTGCAAGGTATCAGTAGCGCGGCAAGTTTTGGCGGGGACCCTCCCCAACCGTTGCTATTTGGCGGGGGACCCTTCCCAACCGCTGCTATTTGGCGGGGGACCCTCCCCAACCGCTATAGCCTGCCTCCGATGGTCAGCTTTCCGCTGTTTGGCTTCCGGGTCACGATCAGTCCGACCTTTTTGATCCTGGGATTGTTCCTTCTCGATTCCCGCCTCGGCGCCGCCGGTCTGGCGGCCTGGGTGGGAGCGGCGTTCTCCTCGGTCTTGATTCACGAGTTGGGCCATGCCTTCGCCGTCCGGCGGGCGGGCGGGGTTGTGCAAGGGATCACCCTCCACGCCCTCGGGGGAGCTACTGCTTGGGCGGATCCCGCCAACCGGATCGGATGGGGCCGACGAATCGGAATTGCCGCCGCCGGGGCCGGGCTTGGATTCCTGGTCGCCGGAATCCTGTTCGCCCTGGTCACATTCGGGGTCTTCGGCCGTGCTGCCGCCACTTTGATCCCCAGCCCGTTTCAGGTGTACCTGGGCGAGGCCGCTCAATCCGGACTCTGGGGAGTGTTCTTTCTCGGAGCCTTCATCTGGGTGACGATCGCCTGGGGTTTGATCAACTGGCTCCCGATCGGGGGTCTCGATGGATGGCACATCCTCGCCGAGTTGTTGGAGCGCTGGATGCCTGGCCGGGGCCGGAGGACGGCTGCCATTGTCGGGCTTCTGGTCGCCTTAGGGGCGGGATGGTTCCTCTTTCAGCTAGGCATCCGCTTCGGGGCCGTCATCCTGGTGTTCTTCGCGATCCAGACGCTCATGTCGGTGCGAGACACTCCTGCGATTCCGACCCCGCCGGCCGCGCCGCGGTCCCAGGATCAGGTCTGATCCCTCACTCGGACGCCTCCGTCACCAAGGCCTCGGCTCCCTCGACCATAGAGCTCGCACCCGTCACGTGGGCATGGTCTCGCAAGGGCAACTCCGGCAGCAGCAAGACAACGACGAAGGCGGCTATCGCGAACGGCACCGCGGCCAGGAAAACGGTGCTGGTGGCGTCCGCAAAGGCCTGGACCACCCCGACCTGGACGGCGTCCGGAAGCTGGGCAATGACCCCGGGGCTAGAGGTGAGGTCGCGCCCTCCCAGCTCGGAGCCCGGCAGGTTGCGGGCAATGTTGGCAGCCACCTGGCTCGTGAAGATTGCACCAAAAAGCGCTGTCCCGAACGATCCACCCAGGCTCCGAAAGAACGTCGAGGCCGAGGTGGCAACGCCCAGGTCGCGAGGCTCCACCGAGTTCTGAACGGCCAGCACCAGCACCTGCATGACGAGACCGAGGCCGGCGCCGAGGATCAGCATGTAAACCGAGGCAAGGGGAAGTGTGGTCCCAACTCCCATCGTCGACAGCAGGAACAGGGCCAGAGACGCCAACAGAGTTCCGATGACGGGGAAGATCTTGTAGCGGCCTGTCCGGCTTATGAGCCGGCCGCTGATCACCGACATGCCGATGATCCCGGCCATCATCGGCAACAGCAGCAGTCCCGAGTTGGTGGCGCTCGCTCCTACGACGATCTGCAGGAAGAGCGGGAGGAAGATGATTCCGCCGAACATCGCCAGGCCGACTACGAATCCGCCGACCGACGTGAGTGCGAAGGTCCGGTCTCGGAAAAGCCGCAATGGAAGTATCGGTTCCTCCGTCCGTGTCTCCCACCAGAGGAACAGGCTGATCAATGCCAGACCGACGATGGCGAGGACGACGATGAGGGGCGATCCCCATTCGTATTCCCTGCCGCCCCATACCGTCACGAGTAACAACGAGCTGACGCCGCCGACGAGCAGCGCGGCGCCCGGATAATCAATGCGGTGATCCCGGCGGTGGAAGGGGATGTTCAAGACAGTGGCGGTCACAAACAGCGCCACGAGGCCGAGCGGCAGGTTGATGTAGAACACCCAGCGCCAGGTGAGATTGTCGACAAACCAGCCGCCGAGCAGAGGGCCGGCGATGCTGGCCAATCCGAAAACCGCTCCGAAATACCCCTGATAGCGGCCGCGCTCACGGGGTGAGACCACGTCACCGATGATGGTGAGCGCCATCACGATCAGGCCGCCGGCGCCGAGGCCTTGAATCGCCCGGAACCCGATCAGCTGAGCCATGTTCTGTGAGAGGCCGCAAAGGATCGACCCTGTCAGAAAGAGGGCGATAGCTGTCTGGAAGACGACTTTGCGTCCGTAGAGATCGGAGATCTTTCCGTAAAGGGGCGCGGTGACGGTGGAGGCGAGGAGGTATGCCGTCACGACCCAGGACAAATGATCGAGACCTCCGAACTCGCCGACGATGGTCGGAAGGGCAGTCGCCACAATGGTTTGATCGAGGGCTGCCAGGAACAGCCCCAACATGAGCCCGGAGAGGACGACCACGATCTGGCGATGGGTCATCCGGGTCGGTTGCTGGTCGATGTCGGTCATGGATCCCTTTCCAAAGAGTGGGTCGGTTAGATCTCGGACTCGCCGGCGTGGCGCGCCAGGTCGGACGAGAACCGATCCAACAGTTCTACAAAGGCGTCGCAATCGGCCCGGGTCCAGCTCGAGAACACATTCGAGAGCACGAGGCGCCTTTCGCTGTCGAGCCGCTCGAGAGTGGCCGTTGCCTTTCCCGTGAGCTCGACCCACCAGACACGGCCATCGGCGGGGTCGGGGGACTTCTGGAGATAGCCAGCCTGAGTCAGATTGGCAACATGACGGCTCATGGTTGGCACCTCGACCCCGAGCTCACGGGCGAGGTCGGTGATGCGGATGGAACCCCCGGAGGCAACCGCTTTGAGGACGAGGCACGCAACTCGATCGAGGGCCACGGAAGCTCGCCTTGCCAGGATCGCGTGCAGCGGACCCGCCCGGCGACCCAATAAAGCCAATGAACGCTCCAGGCGCTCGACCGCGATGTTGGCCAGAACCGGCATGAGGCTTCGATCTTACTAGATAGTTAGAGCAACTAACTAACGGGCCGGTTGGGCGGCATGCGCTATGCGTGGTGCGTTTCCGACGGCGAGTAGCCTCCTCGGTAGGCGGTTTTTCATGGATTTGGAACGCAAAACTCATAACGCCCCACCCACCACGTCGTTGATCGACACCATCCGAACTTCGGTCATTGGGCGCGACACCGCCGTGCTGACTCCATTCGGCCTGCGCAGGGTCACCTATGCGGACTACACGGCCTCAGGACGATCACTCGATTTCATCGAGGACTTCATACGCAACACCGTGCTGCCGCTCTACGCCAACACGCACACGGAAACGTCAGGCACGGGACTGCAGACAACGAGATTCCGGGAGGACGCCAGGGCGATCATCAGAAATGCCGTCGGGGGCAATGAAGAGCATGCGGTCATCTTCGCCGGATCGGGATCGACCGGCGCCATCGATCGGCTCATAACCATTCTCGGATTCAGGATCCCGGCAGGTCTCGACGATCGCTTCGGGTTGACAGCGCTGATACCGGCCGAGGATCGCCCGGTTGTCTTCGTGGGACCATACGAGCACCACTCCAACGAACTTCCCTGGCGAGAATCGATCGCCGACGTCGTTGAGATAGCCGAGGACCCCGACGGGCACATCGACATGGTCGATCTCGAGCGAAGGCTGATCGAGTTTTCCGCCCGACCGCTGCGAATCGGTTCATTCTCGGCGGCTTCCAACGTGACCGGCATCATCACCGACACCAGCGCGGTGTCGAGCCTGCTTCATCGACACGGCGCCTTGTCCTTCTGGGACTTCGCGGCAGCCGCCCCCTATGTCGGGATTGAAATGCGATCCAACCGGGGCGACAACCTCGACTACAAGGACGCCATCTTTATCTCTCCTCACAAGTTCATCGGGGGCCCTGGCACTCCGGGGGTCCTCGTCGCGCGGAAAGACCTTCTCCACAACCGCGTCCCCTCGATCCCGGGTGGGGGAACAGTCACTTACGTCAATTCCAGCGTCCACCATTATCTGGTCGACCCCGAACACCGAGAAGAGGGCGGGACCCCGGCCATCGTCGAATCGATTCGAGCAGGGCTGGTCTTCCAATTGAAGGAGAGGGTGGGGGTTTCCGAGATCCGGGCCCGGGAGGAGGACTACATCGGCCGGGCGATCGCCGCATGGAGCCAGAACGCCAATCTCATGATCCTCGGCAACCCCAAGGCGGCTCGTCTGTCGATCGTCTCTTTCGTTGTTCGGTTCGGTGAGCGGTTCCTTCATCACAACTATGTCGTCGCCTTGCTGAACGATCTCTTTGGGATTCAGGCGCGCGGTGGGTGCTCGTGTGCCGGGCCGTATGGTCATCGTCTCCTCGGGATCGATCCCGACACCAGCGATCTCATCGAAGTCCAGGTCGGTAGGGGCTGCGAGGTGATCAAGCCAGGGTGGGTCCGGGTCAACTTCAACTACTTCATCGACGAAGACGAATTCACCTACATCGTCGAGGCGGTGAACCTGATTGCAGAGCACGGTTGGCGCCTTCTGCCGCTGTACCGATTCGAATCGGACACCGCCCTGTGGCGTCATCGTTTGGGCCTACCCCGCCCACCCCTGACCCTTTTCGACATCGATTACACGAGCGGGGCGTTGACCCATCCCGTGGAACGGCTCCAAGACCCTGACTACTCCTTTGCGGGCTATCTGGCAGATGCCCGGCGACTCTTTGCGACCACTGCCGCGATCGCAGACACGGTCGAAGACATCCTCGAAGCGGACGCCGAGGCACTTCGATGGTTTCCATTGCCCAACGAAGCGATGGCCTGAGCGAGGCTGTCCACCAGGTCCGGCGTCATCTATGCGCAAGTCTTTGAGGGAGGGTGTCATCCCGACGGGCGGTCAGGTGATGCCGCCCGGCTGACCGTCCTGCCGAAGAAACGTCACCACCCGATCCCAGACCAAGTCCGACGCCGCCTGGTCGTGATGAATTCCCTCTTCGAAGAAGCCATGAGTGGTTCCCGGATAGGTGTATACGTCGACTTTGAGAGCCTCCAGGCGCATCGTCGCTTCCATGAAGATGGCATCGTCCTCGGGCAGCCACGGGTCGTTCTCGGCCAGGTGGATCTGATAGCGGGAGCGCGATTCTGCAAAGTCGATGCTCTGGGCGCCGTAGATCGAGACCGCGCCGGTGACGAGGGCGGGGAGGCGCACCGATGCCCAAAGGCCGAGGGAGCCTCCCATTCCAAGACCGATCACCTGAATGGTCGTGCTTTGCCGGGCGAGCACTCCTGCCGCCGACAGAGTGGCCGCGGCGAGATAGTTGGGATCGGCGGCTTGGAGCGTTGCTTCCGCCTCGACCTGATCCGCCGGCAGGGCTTCGTTCATGAGGTCGGGCGCGAGTACGGTGAATCCCTCATCGGCGAGGCGGTCGGCCAGTCGCTTGGTGTTGGAGTTGAGCCCGAACCATGAATGCAACAGGAGCACGCCGGGACCAGGTTTCTCCGGTGAGATGAAGTAGGCCAGGCCGGACATTCGTTCATTCTGGCGCGCGGTGAGATCGAAGGACAGATGGTCGGCACCCGGTCGCGAGGAATCTGGCTGACGGTGGTGGCGTCGGTGCTTTTCGGCGTCAACGGGTCGGTTGCGGCCGACCTTCTCAAGTCGCTTCCGGCCGGCAACGTCGCCCAGATTCGTTCGGTGCTGGCTGCACTGTTGGTCGGGGTCCTGGCGTACCGACGACACGCCACCCGACACGGTGGCCGATTGCTGCAACTGGCCGGATTGGGGCTCGTGCTGGCAACGGTCACGGTTTCGTTCTTCATCGCCATCGATCGGCTGGGGGTCGGGCCCGGCGTGACGATCCAATTCACGGGACCGATCCTCGTTCTTGCCTGGCTCCGCTTGGTTCGCCATCAGGTGGTACCCGGTTCGGCCTGGGCGGCAGCGATCGTCGCACTGATCGGCGTCGCGATGGTGAGCCGAGTCTGGGATGCCGACGCCCTCGACTCCGCGGGTCTGGTGGCGGCGGCAGTCGCTTCGGTGGGCTTCGCCGCCTATCTGCTGGGGTCCGGCTATCTCGGCCGCTTTCTGCCGACCCTATCCGTCGCCGCCTACGGATTTGCCTTCTCTGCCCTCTGCCTTCTTCTCGTGTTTCCGGTGCGACTGCCCCCGACCAACGCGCGAGTCCTCCTCGAGATCGGCTGGCTCGTCACCCTGGGGACCATCGTCCCCTTCTTGCTCGAAGTCGCTGCGCTGAAGATGACGGACGCCGGAACTGTTGGTGTCGTCGCCACTCTGGAACCGGTGGTAGCCGCCGCCACAGCGTGGATGTGGCTCGGACAGCGATTGACGGCATCGCAGGTGGTCGGCAGTCTGATCGTTGTTGCCGCCATCGCAGTGGTCCAGTACTTCACAGGCGGGGAGGGAGAACCAGTCCCGATCGGCTAATCAGACGGAAGTCGACAGACGGAAGACGGAAGCCCAGAACAAGACGGAAGTCGACAGACGGAAGACGGAAGCCCAGAACCGAGAACGGCCGCGGCCCGTTCCGCCTTCCGCCTTGGAGTTGACCCGTTTTGGTGGACACGGGTTGGTTAGGTGGGCCAGTTCCTCTTTTCGTGGGTGGCGGGTGATATGTTTTTGAGGCTGGAGTGTCGCCGGTGGGGGTTGTACCAGCCTTCGATCCATTCGAACAGGGCGGTCTCGGCGCTGGTTCGGGTGGGGAAGGTGTGGCGGTCGAGCAGTTCGCATTCGAGGGTGGCGAAGAAGCTTTCGGCCATGGCGTTGTCGTAGCAGTCCCCGACGCTGCCCATCGAGGGGACCACCCCGTTTTGGTGGCAGCGACTCCCAAAAGCGATCGAGGTGTATTGGGATCCTTGATCGGAGTGGTGGACCACTCTTTGGGGATGCCGCTGGCTGATGGCCATGTCTAAAGCGGCCACGACCAGCTCGGTTCGCATGTGGTTGGCGATGGCCCAGCCAACGATCCGCCGCGACCAGACGTCTTGGACTGCAGCCAGGAACAGCGAGCCTTCCCATGTGGAAATTTCGGTGATGTCGGCCACCCAGATCAGGTTGGGAGCTGGCGCAGAGAACCGCCTTTCCACCAGATCGGGAGCCGGCCTCGACCGGGGGTCGCGGATCGTGGTCCGTACCCATTTCCGGCGGGTCACCCCTTGGATGCGGGCTGCTGCCATGAGACGGGCTACCCGTTTGCGACCCACCCCGATCCCCGACTCGGTCAACTCGGCGTGGATCCGGGGAGCTCCGTAGGTGCGGTGGGAAGCTTCCCAAATCGACATGATTCTGGTGGTCAGATCCCGGTCGGAGACCGTCCGAGCCGAGGGGCGACGTCCCAGCCAGGCGTAATAGCCGCTGGCAGAGACCTCCAACAGCTCACACATCCTCTTGACCCGATATTCGGCCTGATGCGCCTTCACGAACCCGAACGCCCTCTCGGGGTCCGACCGGTCTCCTCGGCGAACCAGGCCGCGGCTTTTGCCAGGATCTCTTTCTCCTCCCGCAAAATCTCGACCTCACGCCGCAGACGGGCCAAATCTTCCTTCTCGTCGGTGGTAACTCCCACCACCAGACCCTGATCGATGTTCGCCTGTCTGATCCAAGACTGAATCGTCTGCGGGGTCGGTTCGAACTCTCGAGCCAGATCCCAAGCCGTCCGGCCCTGCCTCGCCAACGCCAAAATCCGCTGCCGAAACTCGGGCGGATAAGGCGGACGTGTCCTCGGCATATGAACTCCTTCCACAAGGGCCATCACAGACCCTAAGTCTCGAAGTGTCCACCAAACCGGGGCAAGTCCTGCCTTCCGACTTCCGACTTCCGACTTCCGCCTTCCGTCTTCCCTCCGATGCACCTTCCTTACACTCCCTCACCGTGACTTCGTCCGTGGCGCCTCTTCGGTTTGCCCATTTCCGTGCCTTGTGGGGGGCTTCACTCTTTTCCAACCTGGGGACGTTCTTGCACGCCTCGGCCGGAGCCTGGCTCATGCTGGAACTGACCGATTCGGCGACCTGGGTGGGTCTCATGAGCGCTTCGACCACCCTTCCCTTCTTGGGTCTGGCCCTTGTGGCGGGAGCCGTGGCCGATCTGGTCGAACGGACCAAGGTCCTTCTGGTCTCCCAGATCGTCATGGGAATCGCCGCCGCGGCGATGGCTGTCATCACCTACCTCGACGAGGCAACGCCTGAGCGGCTAGTAGCCCTGGGTTTGCTGATCGGTCTCGGCGCCGCCTTCAACCTGCCGGCCTGGCAGGCCCTGGTGCCCGACCTGGTCCCCAGGGAAATGGTGGCGAGCGCGGTGTCGCTCAACTCGGTCGCCTTCAACGTGGCCCGGGCGATCGGCCCCGCCCTCGGAGGGTTGCTGGTGGCCACGGTCGGGGCCGAAGTCGGCTTCGCCTTGAACGCGCTCTCGTTTCTATCCGTGATCGGGGTTCTGCTCGTCTTGCGGCGGAGCCGGCAGACACCCCCGGTCAACGAACCGACTCCACTCACCACGGCGATTGCGCTGGGACTCCGCTTCGCTCGTTACACGAAGGAATTCCGGCGGGTGCTCCTGTTCGGAGCGGCCTTCGCCCTCACCTCGGCCGTGGTTCCGACCGTCTTGCCCAGCCACACGGCGCAGCTCGGCGGTGGCTCGCTTGCCTATGGACTCCTGCTGGGGACGATGGGTTTTGGAGCCGTCGTGGCAGCCTTTACCCGGCGGAGGGTGGTCGAACGCCTGGGGTCCAACGCCGTGGCCCTGACCATGGCGGGCTATGGCGTGGCCGGAGTTGCGATCGGGCTGGCACCTTCCGTGATCGCCGCGCTGCCCTTCTTGTTTCTGGCGGGAGCATGCCTGGTCTGGACAGCCATCACTCTCAACTCGACGGCCCAACTTCTGAGTCCTCCCTGGGTGCGGGGTCGGACCATGAGCCTGTGGTCTCTCGCCTTCGCGGGAGTCACCCCGTTGGGAGCGATCCTGGCCGGTGCCGTGGCCGATGCGCTGACGACCCCGGCCGCATATGTATTGCTGTCCATGGTGGGCGTAGGCCTTGGGCTGGCTGCCACCCGTTCGGGAATCCCGACGCTCAACGAAGTGTCTCCGCCCGAATTCACCGGCGGCCGCCGACAACCCCAGCATGTCGACACCCTCGATAGTGGCCCGGTGATGATCATCAACAACTTTGAGATCCGTCACGAGGACCTAGGGCCTTTCGTCGACGTGATGAATGAGCTGAGACTCGTCCGCCTCCGCACCGGTGCGTACCGCTGGAGGCTGTATCGGGACGCCAGCGATCCTGGGCGCTTGAGCGAAGTGTTCCTCACCGTTTCCTGGCAGGAGCATCTCAATCAGCACGGCCGGATCGACGACGCCTCGGCCAGCCTGATCCGGCAGGCTCGGAGCTTCGACGTCCGCGGGGAACCCACCAGTCGTCATCTCCTCGCGGTCGATCTCGAGCGCCCCCCGGACTTCGAACTGCTGGTGGGCATGCACGCCCTTCTCCATCAGACCGATGGCTCCATAAAGCTGGAGGAAGAGGTCGAGGTTCCCGGCCTCGACCCGGCGAACGGGATCGGCCACCGCGCCGAGAACTTCGACGTGCATCCAGGCAATCCGGATACGCCCCAGAAGGTCCACACCAGTTGAGCGGAGGTTCGGGCGGGCGATACATCACACTGCTCCGGACCAATCCGGACCTTCGCCGGCTTTACCTATCGCGGCTCGTCTCGTTTGGGGGCGACTGGTTTCTTCTGGTGCCGATGTTGGGGCTCGTCAACGAGCTGAGCGGATCGTCGGTATTAACCGCCGCGGTGCTGGCGGCCAACACCCTGCCGGCTTTTCTCGCCTCGCCTCTTGGCGGGGTGATGGCGGACAGATTCGATCGACGGCGAATCATGATGGGGGCCAACCTGGCCGCGGCCGCGGCCGCCACTGGCATGCTGCTGGTCGACCATCCCGCGGTCCTCCGAGCTGGTGCCGGCGTACCCATCGCGTTGACAGGGCTGGCGATCCTGGCCGCGTTGTCGGCGCTGATCAGCCCCGCTTCGTCGGCGGCCCTACCTGCTCTGGTCGAGCCCGAGGATCTGGCCGATGCAACCTTTCTGATCGAGTCGACCTGGGGAACCATGGCCGCGGTCGGAAGCGCCCTCGGCGGTCTCGTGTCGACCTTGGGTGGCCGCGAAGCCGCCATTGGAATCGATGCGGTCAGTTTTCTCGTGGCGGCGTTCCTGGTGTGGCGGATCCGCTCTCCGCTAAGAGTGCGAGCTCCTGAGGGTCACGTCCTCCCGGCCACTCTGCGGGCAGCGGGAAGGTACGTGCTGGCCCACCCTCCGATAGCAGCGTTACTGACATCCAAGGCCGGATTCGCCATTTTCTCGGCGGGAGCGGTGGCCCTCTTGCCGGTCCTCGCCCTCGATGTCTTTGGGGCGGGAGACGACGGCATCGGCTGGCTCCTTGGAGCCAGGGGTTTGGGAGTTCTCCTGGGTCCCTTCTTGATCCGCCGGGTAGTGGGAGGGGTCGATCGGAAGATGTTGACCGCGATTGGATTTGCCATGGCGCTCTGGGGTCTGTCCTACTTCGGCACGGCGTCCGCCCCAACCATCGGTCTGGCTGCTGTGGCGGTGTTCATCGGCCACATGGGTGCCGGTGGCCAGTGGTCGATCTCGTCGTATGGCCTGCAGCGATACGCCTCCGACGAGGTGAAGGGACGGATCTTCGGGCTTGACTTCGCGTTCGTGACCGCCACCGCCACCGCGTCCCAACTCATGTTCGGCTGGCTGGCCGAGACAATTCCTATCCGGCGCCTTCTCACCGGGATCGCCGCGGTAGCCGTTGTCTTCGGGCTGGTCTGGTGGCGCTCGACCCGAAAGTACTGGACCTGAGAAGCCAGTTCACGAGTCTCGAGGTTCACGCTCCGAGTCACCGGCCCTGGGACCGGGACACATCAATCTGCAACCCTCCAGACTCCAATGGTGTTCTCCATTTGATGGACGGGATTTGCGAGCGATTGGCCGCTGACCTGGACGGGGCGTTCCCCGAACTGGTCAGGGCACTGCAGGACGATTTGTATTCGGGCCTGCGATCATTGGCGGGTCCCGAGGCCGAGGACCTCGCCCAGGAAACCTTTATCCGCGCCTACCGGGCACTGTCCGAGTACCAGCCCGGACGGATCCGTGACCTCCAATTGAGGGGATGGATTTGGACCATCGCGCTCAACCTCGGTCGAAATCACTTGCGGGCCAAGAGTCGCAGGCCCCAGCTCGGCGGCCCAGAGACCGAGGTGCGGTCCGAGGACCCGGAGTACGTCGACGTCGAGGCGTGGCACCGACGTTTCCAAGGTCTCCCACCTCGCACACGTCGGGCGGTGGTGCTGAGACACGTGGTGGGGTTGGGTTACGAAGAGATCGCGATCGCCACCGGCCACGCCGTCGGAACCGTCAAGTCCGACGTCCATCGCGGTCTCAGAAAGCTTCGCCAAGTACTGGAGGACGAAACATGAATCCACATTCGAACCTCGAATCCCGGCTCGGCTCCCTTCGCGTGGCCGCACCCGCGACCTTGCTAACAGAGGTCGAGCTGGGGACCGGGCTCATCGACGGGTACACCGTGGTCGCCAGCCCGGTTGGAGAGGTCGCGGTCGCCTTCAATCCGAGCGGAGTCTCGGCGGTTGACCTGGCCGACGACGGGTTTGCCGAGCGCTTCCGGGCTCGGTTTCTGCGGACTTTGGTCCCGGCGGAGCCGCCCGCAGTTTGGGTCAACCGGATCGAAGAGGCCCTGGACCGGGGCCGACCCGGTTTGCTTCCGATCGATTTCCGCTCGGTGAGCCCCTTCCAGAAGAGCGTCCTCGAACTGACCGCCACCATCCCTCGCGGCCAGGTCCGGCCGTACTCATGGCTGGCCCGGGCGGCAGGGAAACCGGGGGCAGCCCGGGCGGTCGGGTCGACGATGGCCCGCAACCCGGTGCCACTGATAGTTCCGTGCCACCGCGTCATTCGCTCGGACGGCAAAATCGGGAACTATTCGCTGGGCGGGCCCGAGAACAAATGGGAGTTGCTCTCCTTCGAAGGGGCCGAACCGGACCGCATCGAGTCGATCGCCGCGGCCGGAGTGCGTCTGCTGGGCTCGGACACCACAGGTATCTATTGCTTCCCCAGCTGTCACCAGGCTCGGCGGATCTCGGAGTCTCACCTGCGCCGGTTCAGGTCGGAAACGGAAGCTAAATCGAGTGGTTTCAGGCCATGTCGGGTCTGCCGGCCCGAGTGACTAGGCACCGGGCCCTTCTAGGTCCACCGGCCCTAGACCGCCCGGGTGCTATTAATAACAATGGGTCAGCGGGCGATAACTAACCGTAACGGCCGACTCATGCATACAGGCCTAGGAAAAGCGACGTGCCCACATCACCACGAATCATCGTCTCCTCACCGCACGAGGCGGAGGAGACCGACCTGATACCGCCGTACGGCGCCGCCCCGGCCGTGTTGCAACAAACGTCCTCCGATGAGGAAGTACCGACCCCAACGTGGGATAGTTTGGCTGCAGTGGCCGAATCTGACCTGGCTCCGACCCGATCGACCCACACCCCTCGCCCCACCTCGATAGGGGACTTTGGCTTCACCGGGACCTTCATTTCGGAGGAAACGGTTCTTCCAGGGTCACTGGAAATCAAGAAGAACAAGATCACCCTCTGGGCAAGCGGAGCTCAGTTGGCCTCCTGGAAACCGTCCGACTGCAAAGTCCAGCGGATGGAAGGAAACCAATTCTCGATCGAAGCGGATGATGAGATGGTGACCTTCACCGCCGATGATCCCGAAGGTTTGATCGATGCCATCAGTGCGCATCTGACACCGGAGGCAGTGGTCGGCACGGTCACCGAACCTGCCAAGGCACCAAAGCCGGCCAAGACACCGAAGCACACCGGCCCCAACAAGGCCAGCGAGACGGAGGCCGGGGACCCCATAGAAACCGACCCGGTAGCCATCTGGTTCGAACCAACCAACAAACCGGATCGACCGATCGCAGCCGAACCGACGGTCACGGCTGAACCGACCGACCGTCACGCCCCGTCAAGCAAGCCGTCGCCAACCGCAAGGGCTGACCACTCCCCGCCGATTCGACGTCCTCGGATCAAAGCGTTTCAGACCAGGTCCGAGGGCTCGACCGAAACAGCAAAATCGGATAGCTCCAGAGGCAGCAACGAAGCCGGAAATGCCCCCAGTTCCGATGCCGCCCCTGCCAAGGTCGTTGAGGTCCCGGTACTACCAGCTGAGACAGAACCGGCGACGATCGCAGATCGCATCACTGACACTGCCAAGCGTCGTTACAAGTCGGCCAGAGCCCATCGCTGGCTCAAGAGCGACCTCGAGACCTTCGCCGTCAAGGCGGGCGTGATCGGGGCTGCCCTCGGGCTCCTCACCCTTTTCGCTGTGACGATCTTCATCCTGGCGGGCGGATCCGGAGGGGAGACGGAAGGGTTGTCCGCCCATCCACGACCACCATTCCCCCGGCCCCGACGACCACTGTCGTGGTCACCACTTTGCCTCCCCAACCTACGACTTTGTTCCAGACCGATGCCGGCGAATTGACCGAACGGTGGAATGCTCTGGCCGAAGCCAGCCGCCCCGAGCTGGTCCTCTTCAACGATCTCAGCTCGTCGTTCTTCCTCAGCCTGACGCCATACATGACGCTTGAAGGCCTGCTCGATCCCGTAGCGGGATCCGTGGTTATCAGGGCCACCCCCACCGGGACCCCGGAGGGCGACAGTTTGATATTGACTGCGCTCGGTTTGGTGATCGGGATGTCCGATCCCACCCTCGACGGATCGGACCGGCGTTTGTTGTTGGACACTCTCGGGTTGTCCGTCGAGGACCCCCAACTCGGGGGACTGGACGGAGCCGTCAACTACAACGGCTTGCTTTATCACCTCGTCTATTTGGAGGATCAGGGCGTCATCGAGTTCAGGATTGCACCGGAGGGATCCACCACCACGACGACCACAACCCTCCCCTGATCGCCACCGGTGACCTCAACCAAGTCCTTCAACGACCGGCTTCCAGGCGACGACCCCTTCCGGTGAGTTGAGCCCCACCGGGGAAATGAAAACGGCTCCGACTCCGGTATCTGCCAGCGAGCGGAAACGTTCAACATGGTCGCTGACGGTCCCGGCACTGTGATTGGTTGCAAAAACGCTGGCGCCGATCCGTCCCCGATTCGCCTCGACCAGGGCTGCCACCTCACTGCGGTCGGTGCCGAGGAGCGGTGTGTCGAGCACCGACACCTCCAACGAGTCAGGGTCCCGGGAAGCGTCCAGGGCAGCCTTCCGAAAGAGCTCGATTTGCTGGCGAAGATGCCTGGTCCCGACGAGATTGAGGCCATCGGCGTAGGTTGCGGCGAGAGTGATGGTCCTTTTGCCGCGGCCACCAACGATGATCGGGATCCGGCCGACCGGCCGGGGGTAGCTGACGGCTTCGACCACCGATTGAGTCTTCCCTTGATAATTCGCCTTGCCCGGACCCCACATCAATGGGAGGATCCGGAGGGCATCTTCCAATCGTTCGAGTCGGCGGCCGGGTGGTTCGAATTCATAGCCGTATGCGGCTTGTTCGGCTTCGAACCATCCCGCCCCCAACCCGCAGAAGGTGCGACCTCCCGAAAGGACATCGATGGTCGCCATCGTCTTGGCCACCAGGGCCGGATTGCGAAGGCCAACGTTGGTGACGAGGGGGCCCAGCGTCAGGCTGGTGGTGCGACCGGCGAGAAAGCCGAGCGCACTGAAAGCCTCCGGAAAGTCCTCCCACTCCCTCCCGACCTGCGGTATCTGAACCAGGTGATCCATCACAGAGATGCCGTCAAAACCGGCATCCTCCGCGGCTTCGGCCATCGACAGCAGGTTCGTCCTGAGATCTCCCGAGCCGGCAAAACGGGCGAGATGAAGAACCATGCGCAGCGCTTTCCCGGTTTTCAGCCCCTCCCTTGCAGTCAGATTATTCGTGGCCTTCGCTGCAATCGGTGCAGTCCCGGGTCCGTCCTGGAGATCTACACCGCTGTTGAGGTTCTTTACACCGACCTGTTTGTCGTGAGATTCGACGGTGTAAAGAACCTCGATATGGGCAGGCCGAATCGAGACCTCGGGTCCGGGTGTACGCAGGTCCCACCCTTCGTCCGCCAAACGATCCCTTAGCTGGCGAAATCGTCGGATCTGAGAAGTCAGGACCGATGCCGGAACGGGCACGGACCGCTGCCGATTCCGCTGGCGAACCACGTCGTCCGGTGCCTCGAAGACAACCAGGATGGCCGGGAGGCCTACCTCTCGGGCCAGTGCCTGATGACGCTGTCTGCGTTCATCATCGAACCCCAAGGTGTCGACGACGGTCAGAAGTCGCCTACGCAGGCGGGCCTCAACCACCTGTTCGAGAATCGCGAACGCCTCGGCGCTGGCGTCCAGATCGCGTTCACCGGTGCCGACGATGGCGCGCAGTCGGTCGGAGGAGACGATCTCCTCGAGGCGAAAGTTCTCCTGAGCCCACGTGGACTTGCCGGAACCCGAGGGACCGATCAACACGACCAGAGCGGGATCGGGAATGGGATCCATCACGAATCCCTATGAAGCCTCTCCGAACCGTTCGCTGAGTGGTCGAGTCGGGACGAGGGTCATACCTTCCAAGCGGACCAATACGCACCGAGCCTGAGGGCAAAACGGTCGGGAGACTCGGCGTAGATGCGCTTCCCCATCACCACCGCGGCGCCCTGAAGTTCGCGGCGCCTCTGTTGGGAAAGGGCGACCAAGAGGTTCCGTTCGTCGGGATCGGGCATCAGGTCGGGAAGCGAAGCCACCAGGCGGATGAGTTCCGATTGATCGTGGTCGTCGCCAAGCACATCGCCGAGGTCTGCCAACGACATTGCGAGACCGCCGACCACCTCGGGCCAGATGGGTGAGACGATCTCGATCTGGTGGCGAAGATACTTCACTTCCTTGCGCCATTCATGGAAGTGCTCGACGCTGGGAGCCGTTATGGCCGATCTCATGTTCCTCTGACCATCCCGGTAGGTCGCGGCAATCCCGGGAGCTATCGAGGAGAAGTTGTTCGAGATCATCTTCCGGGTGTTACCGCCGCTAGTCAAGCGAACATCCTCGATGTCCACGGGCCATGCCGCGTAGCGGGAGCGAGCGCGGTGCAACGTTGCGACAACCCGCCCGAGGACGTCGTCGTCCTCGAGCACCCTGGCCGCCATCCGCTGGTGTCGACGACGGAGTCGGTCTTCGACATCAACGAAAACTCCGGGAGCAAGCAGATGGCCGTAGCGCCCACGCATCCGTCCGATCGCATCGACGAGAACCGCTCCGTCTCGCACACCCGAGACCAGGCGAGCGGCGTCGCGGAGGGCACCATTCTCGGTCTTGAATACCCGGTCACCGATGACGGGGCGAACCATCCGGAGCAGCGCCCTGATCCTCTTGCTGGCCTTGCGCATCTCGTGAATGGCCACGTCTCGGCTGACATTTCCAACTCTCAGTCCGGTCAGGGCAAGGTCGAACTGATCAATCGAGAGCCGGCGCAAACCCCCGGCCAAACCCTCGCCCGGGTTCAATTGGAAGTCCGGAACCGGAACGGCCGGCAGTTGAGAGTTGCCCACGTCTTCAGGGTAGGGCCACGTCTTCAGGGTAGGGGTTGGAGGCTGCCGGTATGACCGGTGCTCCTCTTATTGTCGGCCGGATGCGGATCAGCGCCGGACTCCTGCCCTACCGACGCGGATCAGGGATCGAGGTCCTGATCGCCCATCCCGGGGGGCCGCTTTGGGCAAAGAAGGATGCCGGACATTGGAGCATCGTCAAGGGCGAGCTCACCGAGGGCGAAGACCCGCGGGCTGCGGCGGCTCGGGAATTCGAGGAAGAAACCAGCTGGACCGCCCCTGCCGGAGCATGGCTGGACCTGGGCAGCGTTCGCTTGAAATCCGGAAAGACCGTTCTGGGATGGGCTGTGGAAGCCGACCTCGATCCGGCAGAGCTGAAACCGGGCTTGTTCTCGATGGTTTGGCGCGGGCAACGTCAGCAATTCCCCGAGATCGATCGGGTCGCATGGTGCAGCCCGGACGAAGCTCGACGGCTGTTGAACCCGGCTCAGGGCGAGTTCATCCCCCGACTGATTCGAGGGCTGGCAAGCTGAAGCGGTAGGGCACCGGGCCCCCCGCTATAGGAAAGTAGTGCGTTGTGCGTGGTGGGTGATGCGTCGAATCAAAGCCAGACATCAGACGCCGAGCATGAACCGCGAACCTGACGTTGTTCATGGAAGGGCACCACGCAGAAGCACCACGCCTCTTAGATCCCCGTTACGGCTAGGTCCGAGCCGAGCCGGCCAATGCGAGAAGGTTTCCGCGTACAAACGAGACCGGTTCGATCGTCCGGATGTCAAGCGACCCGGAGACGATTCCGTCGCCGAAAGAGTGCGTCGCACCGAGGCGATCGAGGAGCCGAACGATGCGCTCGTTCTCGGGCAAAGCCTCGAAAACGAATCGCTCGAGCCCAACTGACCTCCCAATCTCGGCCAGGAGTCGGACCATCAGTCGACCAATCCCCCGCCCTTGCCAATCATCGAGGACTGTTATCGCGACCTCGGCAGCCGGTGAATCGGCTAGCCGGACCAATCGGCCCACGGCCACCGGCGCACCTCCGACCATCGCTCCCCAAGCCACGTGGCGGTTGTGATCGATTTCGGTCAAATAGGCGAGTTGGGCCCGCGACAAGTTCTCTACCGGTGTCATGAACCGGAGACGACGCGATGCCGGGGAGAGCCGCGCCATGCCCTGTTCGAGAAGGGGTTTGTCATCGGGGCGGATAGGTCGGAAGTCGACCTCGGTCCCGTCCGCCAATACCGCGCTGACCACGGAATCCGACCGCGTCATTGCTGCTCCTGGGGGAATGCTTGCAATCTGGAAGCGTACCGACAAGGGCGGCTTACTCAGGTGCCCAGTTACTCAGGTGCCCGCCCGATCGCAAGATCGGTGGGAGCCGCCAGGGATTGATAACCGGCTACACGGTGGTGAGGGGTATCGAGGTAGATCTTTGCCTCCGGGTTGCCGGCAAAACGACCATGACTCCATCGGATCTCGACGTGACCCTCGGTGATCAGGTCAGCTCCATTGCCGAGGTCGACCACATCGGATCTCCAGCGCACCAGGGGCTGTCCGGCCGCGTCGGGCCATATATCGAACGAGCGGATCCGGTATCGGTTCCGGAAGTCCCAGGGCGTCAGCGTGCGGTAGTGGAGTGGTTCCCCCGCGGCAGTGCTCCCGAGGACGAAATACGGCGCCGCCTCCAGCCGCAGCAGCCTCCACAACATCTCTTCTTGTTGGGCCTGCGACAAGATCGACGCCCGCCATCGTTCGGCCGAAGCATGGGCCACCGACCAGGCAAACGCTCCGTAGATCATTGCGACGTCCTCTGGCCAGGTCCGCTTGAAGGCCGCCTTCATCCTGAGGCGGTCGTCCGGGCTGATGCGCCCGACTGCTTCGGGAAGGTCGAGACCGACGTGACCGCGGCAACTCGCGTAAAGCTCCTGGTACGCCTCCGGGGCCACCTCGCCGAACCAATCGGCGTGATCGACCCGACGATCGGCCAGACGGCGATCGAAGAGGTGAGAGGGAGAAGCGTTGTGGAGCAGGCTCGAGCCGTACTTGCAGCTGACCAGATACACATGATCAATGCGGAGATCGGCGGGAATCTGCTCATAGCCGGGCGGCTTGTGATGGCCTTTCCACTCCACCCGATTTGGGACCCTGCCACGCAGCCCGTCCGGTGATCGCAGGAAGCGGACCCCATTGTCCCAGGCAGTCTTGAATTCGAGCCCGAAGTTGCCATCGAGGCGTGCCGCGGCGATGCGGTCGAGCTCCAGGGGCCCGGCGTGAATGAGCCAGTCCGGTCTGGTCGCAAGCGCCCGATCGACGTCGGGGAACCCCAACATCGCCAGGCCGGTCACGATTTCGGTGACTTCGGTACGGAGAGCCGGCACGTCAGCTGCTGAAGAGCCGAGTGAACTGCAGCTGGGCGCCGATCAGATCGGAAGGAAGATCGGCCTCGGCATAGATCGGCAGGTGGGTATAAACGTCGATCGCGGTGTTGGTGAGGCTCATCCACTCCACCACGGCATCGCCCCATCTCTCGTCCAGCAAGGCCTGGCGCATGCTGGCGCGACGACCCTCATCCATGCGGCCGGGATCGGTGCGCGCCACCACTTCGAATGCGAGAACCCGGTGGAGCACTTCGATATCCGATGCGAGGTAGACCGAAGGGGGATCGTTGTGGACCACGGCGTAAGCGACCGCGTTGATCATGCGCAATCAGCCATTGGGACCAGACCTCATTGAGGCCGGTCGCGCTCGATGTCGTCGAGTGTCCAGAAGCCGGCCACCGGCTCATCGGTGGGGACACTGGCATAAAGGCGGAGACGACCCCGAGCAGCAGGATCGAACATTTCGATGGCGTCGAACACGCTCCGCCAGCCAACGGAGCGAAGGGCCTTGTCGCCCTCGCTGGCGTTCTTGGGAAGGTTGGACGTGAGGATCAGGAGGCGAACGCCCCGATTCACCTGACCGCCACCGCGATCGCGAGCAGAGTCGAGGACATGGGCCCGCCCGAGAGTCTTCCAGAGGGTGTCGGTGCGCTGGAGGCCGGGCCGAACGGTCGTGAAGGCCCCGGAGACATCCACGTACCACTGGAGGCCAACGGCGTCGTCGGTTACCTCGAAGTTGAATTGGATTCCGAGCTTGGCGAGCGAGGGCTGCTCCTTGACGATCTTGAACCCGGCGATTTCGAGCACGGATCGGGCCAGGTCCTGGGCCTTCTTCCCTTCGTGGGTGGCGCGGGCCTGAAAGTGCTCGGCCCTTTGCGGTTCGGGTATTTCGAGATCGAGGGCATCCTGAACCGGGTCGATGGATGCAGGCTGTGGCCGCGGGTTTACGAGCGACAGCCGCTGTTCCGCCAGAGCGACGTAGGCCGGGTCGATGTCGTAGCCGACCGCCCTGCGGCCCGCCCGACGAGCAGCTACCAGGGTCGTACCCGAGCCCATGAACGGATCGAGGACCAGATCGTCAACATATGTATAGAGGTCGATCAGCTTGAGCGGAAGCTCGACCGGGAACGGGGCAGGGTGCTTGACCCGGCGGGCGCTTTCCGCGTCGATTTCCCAGATGTCGCGAGTGGTTTCGACGAACTCGTCATTTGACAGGGTGGCGATGTAGGGGAGACCCTCGGACTTGCGTTCCTCCTGGCTGCGAGCGCGGTCGAATCGCCCCTTGGAGGCGACAATCACCCGCTCTGTGATGTCTCGAAGGACAGGATTGGCGGGACTTCTAAACGAACCCCAGGCGCACGACCCACTCGTCGACTTTCCCTTTTGCCAGATGATCTCGCCGCGGAGGAGAAGACCAAGATCCTCCAGGATCCTCATGACGTCCGCCGAGAGGCTCCGGTAGGGCTTGCGACCGAGGTTGGCCACGTTGACGGCGATCCGGCCGCCGGGCTCGAGGACCCTGACGCATTCGGCGAACACATCGTGGAGAAGCGTCAGATATTCGAGATAGCTTCCCGGTATCTCACCGATCCCCTCGGGATTCCTCGCCGCCTGGATCACCTCGTCCTCGTATTCCTTGCCAACGAAGTAAGGGGGGGAAGTCACCACCAGTGCCACCGACTTGTCCGCCAGCGAGGGCAGCGACCGCGAGTCGCCGCGGTGAGGTCCGAGCTGGCCGGGTTCCGGCCCCGGGCCTAGCTCCTCGTCGTCGTCGAGAATCGGCGGAGTGAACCGGGCATAGAAGCCCGAGGCGTCGTGGCTCTCGCGCCGCCCGGCGCCAAACGAGGAGGTCTCGGTGCCGCGCTTGGCGGGATCACGGGTGGACATGACGAGAATCCTACGGCCCGGCAGGGACGGATTCCGACGTGAGGTGTGAAGTGAAGAATGAGGGACCCGTCAAGGGCCGCATCCGAATGCGACCCCCGACGCGGTCTTCTCGACTACTTGCGAAGAATTCCGGCCAGCATCCCCAGACCGACGCCGATGACAGCGCCGATCCAGATCCCGGTGCCGAGGTCACCGGTGGCCGCGCCTACGGCGGCACCGATGCCGACACCGAGCACGGCACCGGCGCCGATCAGTCGGCCCTGCATCTCGTTCTTCTCGTCCTTCTCGTCAGCCATTGGCCCTCCAGCTCATCGAGCAACCCGCCTACAACAGATCGGCCATTCAACCAATTCGAGTGGGTCAAGGTGAGACCAATCGGCCGGACGGGTCAGCTCTCGAGGGCTAGTGCCAGCACCTGGTCGATCGAGTCGACCGGATAGAACGTCATCGAGTTTCGCACCGATTCCGGCACGTCGTCGAGGTCGGCCTCGTTCCGCAACGGGAGGATCACTTCGGTGAGCCCGGCCCGATGGGCCGCCAGCACCTTCTGCTTGACCCCGCCGATCGGGAGCACCTTGCCCTGCAGGGTGACTTCGCCGGTCATCCCCAGGTTCGATTTGACCTTGCGACCGGTCAGCAACGAGGCGATGGCCGTAACCATGGTCACCCCGGCCGAGGGGCCGTCCTTGGGAACCGCCCCGGCCGGCACATGAAGATGGAAGCGCCGCTTGAGTGCCTCGCTGAGAATCTCCAGATCCGAGCTGTGGGACTCGATGTAGGACAGGGCGATCCGCCCTGACTCCTTCATTACGTCTCCCAACTGTCCGGTCAGGATCAACCCGGCTTCTCCATCCATGACCGTGGCCTCGATGAAGAGAACATCGCCACCGGCACCGGTCACCGCCAGCCCGGTCGCAACCCCCGGAACATCGGTCCGATCCTTGGCCTCGTCATGCCACACCTTGGTCTTCCCGAGGTACTCGGAAACATCGTCGACATCGACGAGGATCCGGATGCCAGGAGAGGTTGCGGGTTCCTCCGGCGCCTGACGGCTGGCGTCCGGCGTCTCTTTCGCGACCCTGGTGGCCACCTTCCGTGACAGCTTGCCCAGTTCGCGCTCGAGCGACCTGACTCCCGCTTCTCTTGTGTAGCGGTCGACCACGGCCGCCAGGGCGGCTTCGGTCACTTCGATCTCCTCGGGCTCCAGTCCGGCATGGCGAATCTGACGCGGCAGCAGGTGATCGCGAGCAATCGCAACCTTCTCGTTGTCGGTGTATCCGTCAAGGCGAATCACCTCGGTCCGGTCCAACAACGGAGCGGGGATCGTCTCGAGGACATTGGCCGTGGCGATGAACAGCACATCCGAAAGGTCGAGGTCGACCTCCAGATAGTGGTCGCGGAAAGTGTGGTTCTGGGCAGGGTCGAGCACCTCGAGCAAGGCCGAGGAGGGATCCCCGCGCCAGTCGTTTCCGACCTTGTCCATCTCATCGAGCAGGAAGACCGGATTCATGGTCCCACCTTCGATGAGTGCCCGAGCGATCCGACCGGGGCGGGCCCCGACGTAGGTGCGCCGATGGCCGCGAACTTCAGCTTCGTCGCGAATACCGCCGAGTGATACCCGGACGAACTTGCGTCCGAGGGCTCTCGCCACCGATTCTCCGAGCGAAGTCTTCCCGACTCCCGGAGGCCCGACGAGGAGCAGAATCGCCCCCGACTGACGGCTGGCGGGTTCGTTGAGCCCGCGCTCCTGGCGCAGTTTGCGCACAGCCAGATACTCGACGATGCGTTCCTTCACATCCTCGAGCCCGGTGTGGTCGGCGTCGAGCACCGTCCAGGCTTCGTTCAGGTCGAGGCGATCCTCGGAACGGTTTCCCCACGGAATGTCGAACATGGTGTCGAGCCAGGTCCTGATCCAGGAGTGTTCGGGCGACTGCTCCGACATCCGCTCGAGGCGGTCGATCTCGCGCTCGACGGTTTCCTTGACCTTTTCGGGCATCTCGATCTCGGCCAACTTCGTGCGGTAGTCGTCGGCCGCACCCTGGTCTTCGCCCAGCTCCTTCTTGATGGCCTCCATCTGCTGGCGCAGCAGATACTCCCGCTGACCCTTGTCGATGCGCTCGGTGGCATTCTCCCGGACCCGCTTGCGAAGCTCGAGCTCGGCCAGAACCTCTCGCATCCAGGTGAGAAGCTTGCCGAGTCGCTCGCGTATATCGAGGGTCTCGAGGGTCTCCACTTTCTGCTCGAGGGAGAGATCGGGCGAATAGACGGCGAGGTCGGCGAGCTGCGAGGGGTTCTCGATTCCGAGCACGCGTTCGGCGACCTGGCCGATACCGCGGTGGTCGAGCACCTCGGTCACGACGGCTCGATACTCGGCGACGAGCGCATCGAGCGCCTCGTCGTGCACATCCACCTCGGGATAGGCCTCATACTCGACCCACAGGGCTCCGGCGGAATCGGTGGAGCCGCTTCCTACCCGGGCCCGAGCCACGCCCGACACGACGACGTTGCCATCGTCGTCGGCTTGCTGTATCTCGGCGATGGTGCCGACCGAGGCGTACTTGCCCTGGACCCGGGGAACCAGGATCAGACGATCCTCACTCTTGGCGGCTGCCGCCAGGGCGATCTTTCCCTCCGCGGTTTCGATGCGAAGGGTCACGACCATGTGGGGAAAGACCACTCCGTTCCTCAACGGGAGGACGGGGAGGCTGTCGAGGGTGGTGAGTTGGTTGTTTCCAGACTGGTCTGGGTGGTCGTTCACGAAATCTCCAATGCTGTGGTAGCGAGGCGGATTTATGGGTACAAAACAGCGGAGGACCGCTTGATATTTCCTCTTCCGGGGAATATGACAATAGTGCACTCAAGTTGTATTGTGCACTGAGACTCAACTCACTCCACCAGACCAACCATCGGAGGTTTTCCATGGCCCGCGCCGTAGGAATTGACCTAGGCACCACCAATAGCGTTATCGCCACCCTCGAAGGGGGCGAACCCACCATCATCCCCAACGCCGAGGGCGCTCGCACGACCCCTTCGGTAGTTGCCTTCAAAGACGGCCAGGTGCTCGTTGGTGAAGTAGCCAAGCGCCAGGCAATCACCAACCCCGACCGCACCATTCGTTCCGTCAAGCGTCACATCGGCACCGATTGGTCCCTGGACATCGACGGTAAGAAGTACACCCCGCAGGAGATCTCTGCTCGCATCCTGAGAAGCTCAAGCGCGACGCCGAGGCCTTTCTGGGCGACACCATCACCGATGCCGTAATCACGGTCCCCGCGTACTTCAACGACGCCCAGCGCACGGCCACCAAAGAGGCCGGCCAGATCGCCGGGCTCAACGTGCTGAGGATCATCAACGAGCCGACCGCCGCGGCCCTTGCCTACGGGCTCGACAAAGAGCACACGGACCAGACGATTCTGGTCTTCGACCTCGGTGGGGGGACCTTTGACGTTTCCGTCCTCGAGATCGGCGACGGAGTCTTTGAGGTCAAGGCGACCTCCGGCGATACCAACCTCGGTGGCGACGACTGGGACCAGTCCGTCGTCGATTGGCTAGTGACTGGTTTCAAGAACGATCACGGTGTCGACCTCTCCAAGGATCGGATGGCACTCCAACGGCTGAAGGAAGCGGCGGAAAAGGCCAAGATCGAACTATCACAAGTGGCGGAAACCGAGGTGAACCTTCCCTTCATCACTGCCACCGCAGAAGGTCCTCTCCATCTGCAGCGCAAGCTGACCCGTTCTGACTTCCAAAAGCTGACCGAGCATCTGCTCGAGCGCCTCAAGGGGCCTTTCAACCAGGCGATCAAGGATGCCGCCATCGGCGTCGACCGTCTCCACCACCTGGTGCTGGTGGGTGGATCCACTCGAATGCCGGCCGTTCAAGAACTGGTCAAGGGCCTCACCGGTAAGGACCCCCACAAGGGCGTCAATCCTGACGAGGTCGTAGCGGCCGGTGCTGCGATCCAGGCGGGCGTGCTCAAGGGCGATGTCAAAGACATCCTCCTCCTTGACGTGACTCCGCTGACTCTCGGCATCGAAACCAAGGGTTCGGTCATGACAAGGATGATCGAACGCAACACGACCATCCCGACCCGGCGTACCGAGACCTTCACCACGGCTGAGGACAATCAACCCGAGGTGGAAATCCACGTTCTCCAGGGCGAGCGGACAATGGCTGCCGACAACAAGAGTCTCGGGAAGTTCCGCCTGACCGGTATTCCACCGGCCCCGATGGGGCTTCCCCAGATTCAGGTCACGTTCGACATCGATGCCAACGGAATCGTGAACGTCTCCGCCAAGGACATGGCCACTGGCAAGGAGCAGGCGATGACCATCACCGGTGGCACCGCCCTCGCCAAGGACGACATCGACAAGATGATCAAAGACGCCGAAGCCTATGCCGAAGAGGACCGTCGTCGCCGTGAGGAAGTCGAAACCCGCAATCAGGCCGACCAACTCGTGCATCAGACCGAAAAGGTCCTGAGCGAACAGGGTGACAAGCTCGACGCCGAGGAGAAGTCCAGGATCGATGCAGCCCTGGGTGAGCTCAAGACGGCGATCGACGACACCTCGGCGGACGTGTCCACGCTGCGATCCAAGATCGAATCGCTGGTGACCGTGAGCCAGGGCGCCTTCAGCCGCATGTACCAGGAGTCGAGCCAGCAGCAGGCGGCGTCGGGTAGTCCCACCGGAGGGGAATCCGACGACGATGTGGTCGAAGCCGAGATCGTTGACGAGAGCGAGAGCGTTTGATCGCCTGTGGGTGATCGGCGGTGACGCATCATGAGTAAGGAAGACGAAGCCAAACGGAGATCGCACACTCAAGGGATCGCCGATTTCCCGACGATGGAGATCGTCGAGGCCGAACCCGTCGACGAGGAGCCGGCCGAGGCCGACGCCCCCAGCGCCGAGAGTCTTGGGCCTCGACCTTCCCGATGATCCCACCGAAGCGCTGAAGGTCGTCTTGGCGGCCCTCGCCGAGACGCGGGAGGATGCCGACAAGTACCTGGATGATCTGCGGCGAGTGGCTGCCGATTTCGAGAACTATCGCAAGCGGACCCAACGGGAGATGGCTGCCATCGTGGAACGCGCTTCCGAACGCGTGGTGAGACAGCTTCTCCCCGTCCTCGATAGCTTCGAAGCCGCCCTAGCGGTGGAGGCTCGAACCGAGACCGAGGAGAAGCTGTTGTCGGGGCTTCGGAACACCTATGACTTGCTCCTCGATGTCCTGATCAAGGAGGGGCTGGAGCCGATCGAGACCTGGGAGCAACCGTTCGATCCGACCGTTCACGAGGCAGTGGTCAGCACCGGCGACGGATCAGGGGGGCCACTCAAGGTCACCCAGGAGTTTCGGCGCGGATACAAGCTGCGTGGCAAGGGGTTGAGGGCGGCCCTCGTGGCCGTTGCCCCCGACGAGAACGGGACCGAACCAAGCGAGTACGGAGACTGACTCTGGTCCAATTCAGAATCAGGCCATTTGAGATCGGGCCACCTGAGAATTGGGCCACCTGAGAATTAGGCAACTTGAGAATTAGGCAACTTGAGAATTAGGGCAGATGAATAGGGATTGGGTCGACAAGGATTTCTATCAGGTTCTCGGCGTGAGCAGAGAAGCCTCGAGTGATGAGATCAAACGCGCCTATCGCAAACTCGCCCAGAAGTACCACCCCGACGCCAACGCGGGTGATCCAGCCTCGGAGGAACGCTTCAAGGAAGTGTCAGAGGCCTACGCCATCCTCTCGGACAGCGACCAGCGCAAGGAGTACGACGAGCTTCGCCAGTTGGTCGAGTCGGGGGCTTACCGGGGCTTCGACAATGGTCAGGGGAGCCCGTTCGGGTCGGGTCAGCGAGTCCGGATGGAAGATCTCGGTGATCTCTTTGGAGGAGGCTTCGGCGATATCTTCTCCGGATTCGGCGGTGGCGGTGGCGGACGTCGCCGGGCCGGTCCGCAAAGGGGCGCCGACGTTTCGGCTGAGTTGACCCTGTCATTCAACGACGCCGTCAATGGCGTCACCACCACTCTCTCGATCAGGGGCGAGGCCCCGTGCTCTCGTTGTGGCGGCGCCGGAGCCGAGCCGGGGACCAGCGTCGAGGTTTGTCCGACCTGCGGTGGGAGCGGCGTCGTCGCCCAGAACCAAGGGGTCTTCTCATTCAGCCAGACCTGCCCTCAATGCGGGGGGAGCGGACGCATCATCCCCACCCCCTGCACCCAGTGCCGTGGCAAGGGCGTCGAGGTCAGAACCCGCAACATCAACGTCAAGATCCCCGCGGGTGTGCGGGACGCGGCCACGGTTCGAATCCCCCGCAAGGGCAACCCGGGCCGCAACGGTGGTCCTCCTGGCGACCTCCTGTTAAAGGTGCACGTAACCCCGCACACGATCTTCGAACGACGCGGCAACGACCTCCATGTGACGGTGCCGATCAGCTTCACGGAAGCAACGCTCGGGACCACCGTCGAGGTGCCGACCCTGGAGGGTTCGGTCAACATCAAGATCCCCGCCGGCACCCCCAACGGAAAAGTCTTCCGGGTCAGAGGCAAGGGCGTGAAAGCCGAGCGAGGTCAGCCCGGCGACCTCTATGCCAGGGCCGAAGTGGTTGTGCCGCGCAAGGTGTCTCGGGAGGAGAAAAAGCTCCTCGAGCAACTCGCCGATATCAACACAGAAGACCCTAGGGCTCACTTGAAGGTGACCAATTGAACGAGAAGCGCATGCAGGCGGTCTTCGTCATCTCGGTAGCCGCCGAGCTGGCGGGAATGCACCCGCAAACTCTCAGAATCTACGAACGCAAGGGTTTGATCGATCCCTACCGGACCCCCGGCGGGACCCGGCGTTACAGCCAGGAGGACATCGAGCGCCTCACGCTCATCCAATCCCTCACGAGCCAGGGACTCAATCTGGAAGGGGTCAAGCAGGTTCTGGATCTCCAACGAGAGCTGCAGCAGCTGCGGGCCGATGTGGCCAAGCTTCGTGAAACGGTGGAGGAGACCCGCCAGGCCGCCAAGCGGCAGGCCCTGGAGATTCACCAGTCGTATCGCCGGGAGCTCGTCCTGAGATCGCAGCTAT
>CAWBOD010000010.1:0-103254 GCA_963790345.1 uncultured Acidimicrobiia bacterium
CAGACCCTCACGTCGACATGGCGGAGACGGGCCGTCGCATCACCAGGATGCTGAGCGCAACTCTGAACGGACGCCTCACACCAACCACAGCTCTGGCCAAGCGGCCGCTGATTGTTCCGGCCGAGGCAATGAACACCTCAACGGGGGTCCTGGCCGAGGTTCGACGAATCGCCGATGACATGGATGTGGCGGACGTGTCCATATTTCCCGTCCAGCCGTGGCTCGACGTAGCCGAACACGGCCTGGCCGTGGTGGTTACGACCGACGGAGACCACGCCGCGGCGGTGGCAGCGGCGGAGCTCCTCGCCGGTGAAGTCTGGGATCGGCGCCACCGGTTCGGCGGACAGAGCCTCACTGGCCCGGAGGAGGCTTATCGGCTGGCCCGGGCCAGCTCGGTGCGACCCTTCGTGATAGCGGAGTCGGCCGATGCCCCGACTGCGGGTGCGGCCGGCGACAGTCCGGCGATGGTCGAGGCTGCGCTGAAGTTTGGAGCCGGCCTGAAGACCCTGCTCACGATTGTTGATCCGCCCCTCGTGGCGCTCTGTTTCGACTCGGATCCCGACACGAAGCTGACGACCCCGGTCGGGGCCACCGTCGACAACCGCTGGTGGCGTCCGGTCGGGGTGGAGGGAACGATCTCGCGAGTGGGGGCCGGCAGCTTCCGGCTTGAGGGAGTGGGATATCACGGACTGGAAGCGTCGATGGGTCGGTGGGCGGTGATCGAAGCGCCGGGCTTGACGATGCTCGTTACCGAACGCCCGGCCATCAGCGCCGATCCGAGCTGTTTCCGCCACGCCGGTCTCGACCCCTTCGCCGCCGACGTGCTGGTCGTCAGGTCGTGCAGCGACTTTCGCCCCAACTACCCGGACTCGGCTCCTGATGCGGTAACCCTCGATGTCCCCGGCGCGGCCACGCCGCGCCTCGACCGGCTCGAATTCACCTCAGGTCAACGATGGATTGCACCGAGCTCATGAAAGGGTTGGAATTTCGAGCCGGGTATCTGGGCCCAGTATCAACTCCCGCCGGCCGGCGTGGTCCAAGGTCAGATCGAACCGCGGGTCGGCCGAGAAAGCCACCAGCAGGGCGAGGCGGGCTCCGGCCCGGAACCTGTGGGCGATCGAGCCCAGCCTGACCTCGAGCCGGCCCGGCGATGATCGCCCGATGCCATCGGTCAGATTCCAGGCAACTCCATCGGGATCGACCTCGCAAACAACGGCGTAGAGGTCGATCACGGCTGAGTCACCGTCGGCCACGGCCGAGAGTCGCACTTCGCCGACGACGACCATGTCTTCTTCGAGGATCTCCGAAGAGAACCACAAGACGTCGTCCCGGGCCAGGAGCTGGCGTTGATCGAATGCACCGGGTCGGAGCCGCGGCTCCCAGGGATAGACCCGTCCTCCTATGGCAGGTGTTGGATCGGAAACACTTACCGCAATGGACTCGGTGCTGGCCCCGGGCGGGGCGGGGTTCAAGGAGCCTTCCGGCGCCGGATACCACCTGTGGGTCGACCCGTTTGGTGGCCATTGGGCGAACTGCTCCCATGACTGCTGACCGGTGACGAACACCTCCACCTTGGGCGACCCGTCCCCCACACCCCGCAGATATCGGTCAAACCAGGTCCGCTGCAAGTTATGGAGATCACGCACTGCTTCAGGGCCGTGATCGCGGTCACCGGTGCGCCGCCCGAGGGGAAGTCCGCTATGGCTCCAGGGTCCGGCGATCAGGGCGTGGCCAGGTTCCGGAGTTACTCCCGGCCAGCTCCCGATAAAGGTCGAACGTATAGGGTTGGAACACGTCATACCAGCCGGCCACGACCAGGGCCGGAGCCCGAACGCGAGCAAGTCCCCCGGCTGAGATCACCCGGCCGTCATTCGGGTACGGATCGACGTCGGTCTGCCAGCGATGCAAGATTTCCCGATCGAGAACTCCTTGTTCCGCCCAGGCCAAATGGAACCCCCTGTGGAAGGCGCCGCCCTGGCGAATCCAACCTGTGCCGAACGTCGAGCGGGACCAGGGCCGGGACCCAGGCCCGAACCTGTTCGAGCCCACCAGCCGCGATCGCAGTTTGGCAATAGGCGGGATAACTCGATCCCGCCAGGCCGATGGCGCCCGTACACCATCGCTGGTCAGCGACCCACTCGATCGTCGCGACCCCGTCCAGGCCCTCGTTGACAAAGGGCGCAAAGTCACCGTGCGACTCGCCCCGACCGCGCACGTCTTGAATGACGACCGCGTACCCGGCCTCGGCTAGGCGGAGGGCGCCGACCTGCAGGGCGGTACTGGCGGCGGTCTTTCGGTCGTAGGGCGTGCGAAGCACCACCGCCGGATGGCGGCCGGTGGCGGGACGGACGACGTCGGCATACAGATCCACACCGGCAACGGTGATTCGTACCGAGGTCTCAACTGCCAACTTCGCCATGGAATCAGCTTGGCCGTCGTGTCGTCGGGATCGCGTAGGCGCGACCCGGCCGACCACTTGCTGGAGACATCACCCCTCCAGGTATCGAAGGGCTGCCAACGCGTAGATCTTCGCCGCTTTCCACACTCCGTCCGCGGCCATGTTCTCGTTCGGGCTGTGGGCCCGTGGCAACAGGCCAGGCCCGAATGCGGCCACCGTAGGGACTCCGGCGATGAGCTGGAAGTGGGGGGCGTCGGTCGCGCCCGGGAAGGCGTCGAGCACCGGCGCCACCTCTAGCACCACCCCGGCGGCCCATTGCAATGCCTTCACCGCCGGTTCCTCGGGGGAGATTTCGGTGGCCGGAACGAAGATTTCGAACAACAGCTCCGCCGAAAGATCGGGAGCATCGGCCATGGCCTGATCCAAGAACCGGAGGAGATCCGCCTCGCAGCTGTTCCTTCGTCATCCCCGGCAGAGTCCGGATGTCGCAGGCAAATTCGGCATTGCCCGGATACACGCCGTAGAAGACGCCGGCCGAGGCCATCACCCCCACGTTTACGGTTGGTCCCGTGCGACAGAGGGGATGCGGCTCGTAGGTGATCCACTCTTTGAACTCGCGGTCCATCCGGTCGATGAGCCGCGCCATCTCGACAGTTGCGTTTACACCTTTGATCCGATCCGAGATGCTGGAGTGCATCTGGGTCCCGGTCACTTTCACCTTGAAGAGGGCGGCGCCGCGGGAGATGATGTCAATCGCCTCCCATTCCCGGTCTACGCCGCTCGGCTCACCGATGATCGCAACATCCGCGGACAGGTGGCCGTTCTCGGCCAGCCATTTCGAACCTTTGACACTGCCCGCTTCTTCATCGGCGGTGAACACCAGTTGCAACTCCCCCGGAAACCCACCCGCCTGGGCGACGGCCGCCCCGGCGTAGACCATGGCGGCGACCGCGGCCTTCATATCGCCCGATCCGAGACCGATCAGCTGGCCATCCCTCTCGACCGGCTCCCAGGGGTCGGTTTGCCAGGCAGACATGTCACCCGCCGGCTTGGTGTCGAGGTGGCCGGAGAGCACCAAACTCCTCCCGGGCCGGTCACCGACGATATGGACGATGAGATTGGGCCGGGTCTCATCGAATCCCACCGTCTCGACCTGACGTGATGCCGAGGTCGGCGAGCTTGCGCGTGACGAGATCGGCCACAGCTCTCTCATCCCCGGGAGGGTTCGGGCTCGGGGTCCGGATGAGGTCTTTGGCCAGCTGGAGTTGTTCTCGCTCGGTTCCGTCGAGGTAGGCGAGGGCCGACACCTGGGCGGGCGAAAGATCCGTCATACCCGTTTCCGCAGAAAGTCACCGATCCGTCCGATTCCTTCAGTGATCTGATCATCGTCGGCTGCCAATGAGATGCGTACCCAGCCTTCTCCGGCGGGACCGAAGACGATCCCGGGGGCGACGCTGACCCCTCGCTTCTCGAGCAGAGCCAATGCAAAGTCCAACGAGGAACCACCCCAATCCGAGATGTCGAGGAGCATGTACAACGTCCCCTGCGAGGGGACGGCCCTGATCCCGGCCGCCGAGCTTGCACTCAGCGCCGCCTGTCGGCGTCTCCGGTAGGCGTCGAGCATCTCGTCGAACGGTCGGCGGGGACCGGTCAACGCTGCTTCGGCAGCCTTCTGGGACACCGTCGAGGGACAGGAGACGAGCGGTTCCTGAAGCTTGCGCAGGGTCGCTGCCAGCTCGGGCGGTCCGACCGCGTAGCCCACCCGCCAGCCGGTCATGGCGTAGACCTTCGAGAAGCTGTAGACCGTCAGGACCCGGCCATCCTCATCGAATCGAGCGGCCGCGGTGTGCTCAAGACCTTCGTCGAGGATGAGCTCGTCATAAACCTCATCGCTCAACAGCCAGAGGTCGTGCTTGCGACACAATTCGACCAGTCTCTCCATCAGAGCCGGGGGGAACACCGCCCCGGTTGGGTTGGCGGGGGTGTTGACGAACAGGACCTTGGTGCGTGGAGTTATCGCAGCTTCCAGCTTGTCGAGATCGGGAAGAAAGCCCTCGCTCGCAAAGAGCGGATAAAAGATCGGGTGGCCCCCGAAGAGCTCGACCATCTGGTCCATCTTCGGAAATCCGGGAGTGGGTAGCAGGACCTCATCGCCGGGGTCGAGGAGAGCCAGATAGGCCGACGACAGAGCGCTCATTCCCCCCGGCGTGACCACGACTTGATCTGGGTGTACTTCATAGCCATCGACCTTGGCGACCTTGGCGGCCAGCAGCTCTCGCAGGCTGGCGAGGCCGCCGTTGGGGCCGTACTTCGTGAATCCCGCCTTGGCGGCCTCCATCGCCGCATCGATCACATGATCGGGCGTCGTGAAGCTGGGCTCGCCCACTTCGAGCCGGATCGCCCCCGGGTGACGCAAGGCCGCGTCGAACAGCACTCTGATCTCGGACCGCTGTAGTGCCCGGGCTCGCCCGGACTCCGATCTCATCCCTGTTGGCTGAGCTGCGATGAGCTGGACGCGGCGGCCCGTGCCTCGAGGTCGGGTCGCTGGCCCCGATCGAAGTAGCGCAGGGCCCAGTCGGCTCCCTGCCATGAGACGACCTTCCCGTCCCGAGGCACCAGCCTCACCAGGTAGCGCTCCCACCCATACGAAGGGACCAGCTGCTCGGGTCCGGTGGGTCCGGAATAGCGCGTCGCCATCTCGTTGGCGACGGTCACCCATTGCGATCCTTCTCCGCGGGCCGGTCCCTCGACGATCTCGGCGGTGCATTGGGCCAGGATCTTGCGAATGCGGGGGTGGGCCTGCTCTTCGATGCAGATCGCACAGCGAGGTTCGCGTTTCAGCTCGGCGACCCACTCCGAGCGTTTGCGTCCGACCACGTAGAAGGCGGTGCCGTCCCACTGGTACCAGAGCGGAACGATCATGGGCCAGCCATCTTCCTTGAGAAACGCCAGTTTCAGTAGCCAGGTGCTCGTAGGGCTGCGCAGGAATTCGTCGATCTCGGCATCCGACATGCTCCCCGCGACGCCTTCTTCGTAATAGCGATCCATCTTGAACTCGGTCATGTCATCTCCTTCAGATACGGCTCATCATAATTGAATTGCCTGGCGAGGCAGGCCCAGGCTGCGAAAGGCGTTGGCGGCGACATCGACATGCCGTTTGCCGTTGCGAAGCGTGATGCTCAGATGGCCAGGCAGCAATGCGTCAAACGTCAGCGCAGAAAGCGTTTCCATCGTGGAGGCATATTCGGGGATGCTGCAGTCCGGGATGTTCTGCAGGATGATGGTTCCCCCGTGGAAGACGCAATCACCGCTGAAGAGATACGAGCGATCGGTCCCGGTGAGGTGATACACGAGATGGCCGTCGCAGTGCCCCGGACTCGGATAGGGAGTCAGGGCCAACTCGCCGATCCGAAGGCTCTCCCCGCCGTCCAGTGGAACATCGACCGGGCAGGGTCGAAATACATAGTCGGCCGGGTAGAAGCCTCCTCGTTGAGCGGCTTCCAATCCAATCGTCTTGGCGTCGCCGGACTGCAATAGCCGGAGCAGCGCCGGTCGAAGCGTGCACCCGGGCTCCGGTGATGTCGCGCCAGGCGGCCAGACCCCCGGCATGGTCGGTGTGATAGTGAGTGACGAAGATGTCGGTTACGGCCTCCGGGTCGAGGCCGTCCTGACGCATGTTGGAAACGATGGACTCCATATCGAGGCCGGTTCCCACGTCGATCAGCGCCAGGGCCTCCCCCGAGCGGACGGCGTAGACATGACAGTCGAAAGCGCTCGACATGTCGAAGGCGAAGGAGCCGCCCCCGATCGAGATGGACCTCAGGCGTCAATTGCATCTTTAGGTCTCCGAGGTCGCCACGTCGGGAAACTAGTCAGACATACATGGGAGAGCGGCCCGCCCCGGTATCTTTCGCGTCAGGGCGGAATGGGGAGGGACCCCCGCCAGATAAGCGGAACTGTGGGAGGGACCCCCGCCACTGATCGGAATGGGGAGGGAGGAGAAGGAGAATTCCTACAGAGCGAAGTCAACGGCGCCGCCTTGTGGTACCAGCGACTCGGATCGGGACCCAACCTGGTGCAGATTGGTGGCGCCGTCAGCGGTCACGAGGGCTACGCCACGGTGACCGAAGTCCTGGCCCGCAACTTCACCGTTCTCGACTACGACCATCGAGGCTATGGATTTAGCGATCGCCCTGCGCAAAAGTACACCCTCGACGTGTGGTCACAGGATCTGGTCGGCCTGCTGGACCATCTTGGAATCGAACGGACTCACGTCCATGGCGGGTCGATGGGCGGTTTCATCGCCGTCTATTTCGCCACCCGTTTCCCCGAGCGCGTCGACCGGCTCGTGATCGGCGGGGCGGTCGCCCGGTGCGACACCATGGGCAGACACCAGTTTCGGGGATGGCAAGATCTGGCCAAAGCCTTATGGCCTCTACTCGGAGGAGCTGGCGGCCCATCTCTGCACACATGCCTTCTCACGCCGATACCTCGATGGTCCAAACGGTGGAGCGGCGGCGGTGGATGCGATGCGCCAGGTGACCGAGCGCAACGCCTCTTTGCATGTGTTCCTCGACGCCTGCGAGGCTATGGCAACTGCGGATGTCGTCAACGATCTGGCCGCCATTGCCGCCCCGACGCTGGTCATGGTCGGGGCGGAAGACGTCCTGACGCCGCTCGATTGCGGACCGGACGGAGTCGGGAGCCGCGCCATGGCGGAAATGATCCCGGGAGCGCGCCTCGAGATCCTCGACGGGGGTCATGGCTACCTGGTCGAACAACCGCAGGAATCGATCCGGTTGATAACGGACTTTCTCCTCGGCTAGGCCGGCGGGTCGAGCGGGCGGGGAATACCCTCGCCGCCACAAGGAGGGACCGATTTGATCAAGGTGATTGGCACCGCATACCGGCGCGACGACTTTACGAGCGAGAACTTCATCAAGTACTGGTTGGACGTGCACGCACCCATCTCGGCCAAAGCGCCCGGGTTGCGTGGCTATGTCGTCTCTGAGGTAGTTCGCAAGCTGCAAGGTGCGCTCGAAACCGAGGCGTTTGTCGAGCAATGGTTCGATGACGAGGCTTCGTTCGAACGGGCCGGCGCCTCACCAGAGGTCGCGGCAGCCTGGGAGGACGTGCCGCGTTACGCCAAGACCACCGGAACTTTCTGGCTGGTCAAGGAACACATAATCATCCCACCACCGGGGCGCCCGGAATGATCGACGAGCCGGGGAGGTCCAACATGGCGCGACGGTTCGAAGGAAAGAACGTCTTTGTTACGGGAGCCGGGAGCGGATTCGGTAGGAGGACGGCCGAACGATTTGCGGAGGAAGGCGCCGCCAACCTGTATTTGGTGGACAACAAGCAGGATCGTCTGGATGCCGCCGCCGAGTCGATCGCACGGCTGGGGGCGAATCCAGTGACCATCAACACCGATCTTGGGACGATGGAAAATTGTGTGGCGGCGATCGATGAGGCCCTCGCGGTCGATCCCCGTCTCGATGTGCTGGTCAGCAACGCCGCCGCCTGGGTGGACGTGCCATTCGTCGACATGACCCTGGAGCAATGGCGGCGCGTGTTGTCGGTCAACCTCGATGCCTACTACGCCCTGGCGCTCCGCGGCGCCAACGCCATGAAGGAGACGGGAGGCGGGGTGATCCTCTTCACTTCGTCGATCAGCTCGCTGGGTCACGGGCGGGGTTTCACGGCTTATTGCGTCGCCAAGGCGGGTTTGGTCTCCCTCGCCAAAGCGATCGCAGTCGAATGTGCCCCCTACGGGATTAGGTGCAACTGCGTGAGCCCCGGACCGGCGGACACCCAGCAGTCGGTCGACCTGGCGGGCGACGAGCTCATGAGCAAATGGCGCCGCGAGGGTTTTCCGGTCGTGCCCATGAATCGACTCGCCTCGGTCGACGACATCGCCGGCGCGTTCCTGTACCTCGCCTCAGATGACGCTCGCTACGTGAGCGGGGCCAACCTCGTCGTCGACGGGGGCCTCACGGCCCAGGTCTACGACGTCCCCGAGACCTGAACCCCTCGAACCCCTCTCACATCCGCGAATCATGGCCCCTTAGACTGCCGGCATGTGCACTACCGGCGTCCTCAGGCTGGGTCCGGCCGACTACCTGTTGTTCAAGAACAAGGACTTCGGACGGAGTCATTTCGATGACCGGCTGGTCGTGGAACGGGACGTCTTCGGGATTCAGGGCATCACCACCTGGGCGGGCGACGATCCCGAGACCGACCAGTTCTCCGGGTTTTCGATCGGAGCCAACCGCTACGGACTCTTGTGCTGCGACTCCAACGTTCGAACAGTTCCCGATCACGAAAACTACGACCGGCTGGTCGAAATCGCCCTGCGAACGGGCACCGACGTACCTTCGGCGATCGACGCCGTCGCTGCGGGCCGTCGCCGATCAGCCTTACCTATGGGCCAACCTCGTCATGATCGATTCGAATATGACTGCCGCCATCGAGGTGCGAGGCACGGAGATCGAAACCTCCTTCGGGACCGAACGGCGGAGCCGATCGAATCATCATGTCAGTCTGGGACCGAGCCCCGATGACGACGACCAGCTCACCACGGTCGCCAGATACGAATCGGCCCGTCGCCGGGTGGAGGACGTCATAACGCTCGATGACGTTCTGGCTCTGCAGGCTTCACATGATTCCGGGCCTACCGGGATCTGCAACCACCTCGGCTACCACACCGTCTACACGTACGTGGAGCGTTGGCACGAGGGCACGGTCACTCTCTACGTGGGCCAGGGCCAGCCATGCGAAACGGGCGACCCGATGATCCTCGACATTCCTTTGGGCAGCGCCTGGTCAGCCGAAGCCGAGGGCACCTTCCGGGACGCGTATCCATCGGCGAAATCGTTGGCCATAGCCTGAGTCCCGAGGTCCTGGAGCGACAGCGTCGACCACACAAATCGGTGTCTTAGCCCCCTCTAGTGAGGCTTGTTGTATAAGATCGCCGCGCTGCCCGCCCCGGGCCGGTTGGGTCGATTCAATGGAGGAGAGATGACTGACTTCCGCGATTTGGAGCCCGAACTCAGCCCGATCGTCAACGCCTACCAGGCCAAGGCGATCAACCGCAGGGAGTTCATGAGGAGGGCCCTGGCGACCGGCCTCTCCCTGAGCGGCGCCTCCGCCTTGCTGGCCGCTTGCGCGTCCCAGCCCGAAACTGCGACCACGGCGGAAGGGACCACCGACGGGGGCGAGCCCGTTGCAGGCGGCACCCTCCGAGAGGGTTACAACCGCGATGTCTCCAAGCATGACCCGCTTACGACAAACTGGTACGACCCGGCGTTCTTCGCGATCTACGAGACCATTCTGACCGACGACCCCGACGGGGAAACCGCGGCGCAGATCGCCGACACGAATGGTCGGCCTCGGACGACGGACTCACCTATACCTTCACCGTGCCTTCCGGAACCAAGTTCCATTCCGGGCGCGGAACTCGATGCCACCACCATGGCGGAGTTCTACAAGACTCTCCAGGCCACGAGCTTCATCGCCGGACTGGCCGCACCCGTGGACACCTACGAGGCCCCGGACGCCACCACGCTTCTGATCAAGATGAAGAACCCCTGGATCGGGGTGCTGGGTCCCGCACAAGACCGGATACTGGGCGATCATCAACGTTCAAGCGTGGAACGACGCCGGCGGGATCGAGTCGACCACCTATGGCACCGAGTTCGCCGACGGAACCGGACCCTTCACCCACGAGGAGTGGGTGCCGGGGAGCCACGTCCTCGTCAACAAGTGGGCCGACTATCCGGGGAGCCGCACGCCGTTCTTCGAGAACAAAGGCCCGGCCCATCTGGACGCCATCCGTTGGACGGTGATCACCGAGGCGGCGCAACGCGCGACCCAACTCGAGAACGGCGACATCGATACCGTCATCGGGCCGGCTCACACCGATGTGGCCCGACTGGAGGGCAACTCCGACCTGACCGTGTTACAAGTTCCCGGAGTGGTCCGGCTACATGCTGTCGATGAACCACGACTACCCGGAGTTCTTCGGTGACAAGGAGACCCGTCAGGGACTTGTCCCACGCCCTCGACCGTGAATCCATGGTGGCCGCCATCCTGTCCGGCAACGGCGCCGCCACCTACGGCCCATTTCCCACCACCGACCGCAACTACGACCCGGCGGTCGAGGCGCTGAACAACTACGACGTCGCAGCGGCCAACGAGCTGCTCGATCAAGCCGGGATGGGTGGCCGGAGCCGACGGCATCCGGGAGCGTGAATGGCGGCAAGTTCGCGTTCGAGTTGATGGTGGAGAACGAATCGACCCAGTCAGGCGGTGGCGTCGGCGGTCTCGGCCGCGTTCAAGGAGGTGGGAGTCGACGCCCAGGTGAACGTCGTCGACCGCGCGGTCGCCTTCGAGCGTCAGTCGGCGCCGGGCCGGGACTCCGTGCCGATGTCGCTGTTCTTCTGGCTGTGGCCGATCCCGATCGACGTCCTCACCTTGTTTGGAGGAAGCGCCTTCATCCCGGTGCCGAACTTCTCCCATGCCGTTGTTCCGCGCATCGACGCGGCGATCCAGGACTGGCAGAACTCGGCCACTGCGGAGGAGGCGCAGGCCGCGGCCTCCGAGTTCCAGCTCGCCTGGGCGGAGGAGTTGCCTTTCCTGTCACTGATGAACCAGAACGCCACGTTCGTAAAGAGCAACAGAGTCCACGGCTGGGCGCCCTACGTCTGGAACCTTTACCCGTTCTACAACGACGTGTGGATCGAGGCAGTAAGGAGTCGGGTCCCCGGCCCACGGCGTCGCCTGATACGGCGGCGTCAGGCGAGATGACCCAGACCCGAGTCGATGAGTACCGAGCGCCTGGGAGGCGCGGCTATTCGCGTTCGAGGAGAGCCAGCACCGGTCAGCGGCCAGAGAGCGGCTCGTGCAGGGGGCCCGGCGTAACCGGCTCGTCATATCGGGGACCGCTCTTGGCCTGATCGTGCTGCTCGCGGCCGGTCTGCTGGGACCGCTCATCCTCGGATCGGACTACGACATCCCAACAGCTCCGCAATATCCACCTGCCCCCCTTCTCGACGGCCACCTTCCGGACGGGTCGCAAAGCTTCTTCCTCTTGGGCACCGATCATCTGGGGCGCGACGTGGCGGTCAGCGCCTGGCCGTGGGGATCCGGGTGTCGTTGATGGTTGCCCTCGGGGTGACCGCAATATCGATGGTCGCTGGGAATCCTGTTGGGACTGATCGGCGGGTTCAGCGGGGGATGGCGCGACCGGAGCATCAGAGGGATCACCGACTTCGTCTGGGGCTTCCCCTTGATTCTGGTGGCGGTGCTGTTCGCTGGCGGCCTCGGCGAGGGCCTGTTTCCGGTGATCCTGGCGGTAGGTCTGGTCAATCTGGCTGCCATCGCCCGGGTGGTGCGGGGAGAAGTCATGCTTCTCAAGGAACGCGAGTTCATCGAAGCGGCCCGGGCGGGAGGCTTTTCGACCGCCGGATCATGTTCCGCCACGTCCTCCCGAACATCCTCGCTCCCACGTTCGTCCTGGCCTCGTATTACGTCGCGGTGGCCATCATCGCCGAGGCCGCTTTGTCGTTCATCGGCTTGGGAGCTCAACCCCCGCTCCCCAGCCTCGGGGTGATGGTGGCCGAGGGTCGCAATTATCTTCAGGTCAATCACTGGGAGGCCACCATTCCCGGTATCACGATCGTGCTCATGGTCCTCTCGGTGAGCCTCATCGGTGACGGGCTGCGGGATGTTTTCGACCCGCGGTTGCGTCACGAAGCCAAGAGCGATGGAGTAATGCGCCGGATGGTCAGCCGCACCGGCTACATGATCGTGATCCTGGTGCTGTCGTCGATAGCGGTGTTCTACGCGATCCGGCTATCGGGCGGCGACGCCACCGCCGCCGCCTTGCCCGCCTCGACGACCGCCGAGCAGCGCGAGGCCTTCCGGGAACGGCTCGGTCTCACCGCGCCGATCTACGTCCAGTATTTCAGTACGCCGGCCGGGTGCTCACGGGGGACTTCGGCAATTCGCTCACCAACAACGCCGACATCGGCGACATGCTGGTGAGGCACGGCAAGAACAGCTTGCTGCTCGGAGCCGCGGCTTTTGTGATGGTCTTCGCGATCGGGATCCCGCTCGGCATCCTGGCCGCAGTCCGTAGCAACAAGGCCACCGACCAGGTGATCATGACCTTCTCAGTCGCCGGCATGGCGATCCCCAACTTCTGGTTGGCGCTCGTGGCCATATGGTTGTTCGCCTCGACCCTCCACCTGCTTCCGAGCGCCGGGTGCTGCGAACTTCGTCACCTGGTGCTTCCGGCCGTGGTGCTGGCATTCGAAGGCATTGCCCTCACGGTCCGAATGACTCGATCGGCGATGCTCGAGAATCTGGGCCAGGATTGGGTGAGGACGTCACGAGCGGCAGGGCTCAGCGAGGTCAGGGTCATCGGAAAGCATGCGTTTCGCAACGCCCTGATCCCGATCATCTCGCTGGCCGGGCTTCGGATCGGCCAGATCGTGGGGTACGCGTTGGTCGTGGAGACCATCTTCGGATGGCCGGGGCTGGGTCAGGTGCTGGTCAATGCGGTGCTGCGCCGCGACTACCCCGTCGCTCAGTTCTTCTCATTGGTGCTGGTGGCGCTGGTGGTCCTCGGCAACTGGCTGGCGGACCTCGGTTATGTCATTGCCAATCCGCGGCTCCGTCGCGCATGAGCGATCAGAACGGCGCGGTCAATCCCGTGCTCTCGATCGACAACCTGACAACCATCGATCCGCTCCGAGGGGCTCACCTTCGATGTCGTTCGCGGGCATGACACTCGATCTGTACCCGAACGAGATCGTCTGCCTGGTAGGTGAAAGCGGATGCGGAAAAACGGTCGCCGCCCTGTCGGTCATGCGCCTCCTCCCGGAGGCGGCGGAGATAACCGGCGGCGCCATCCGCTTCAAAGGGAACGAGCTGGTGACGGCCTCGGAACGGGAGATCAGAAGAATTCGGGCCGAAGAGATTTCGATGATCTTCCAGGACCCGCTCACCTCGCTCGATCCGTCCTTCACGGTGGGAGCATGTCCTCCAGGAACTCATCAAAGCTGCACCGGGAAGTCGACGACGACGAGGCCGCCGAATTGGCGCTGGCCACGCTCGTCGAAGTTGAGATACCCGATGCCAGTTCGAGGATGCGGCGCCTATCCGCACCAGCTGTCCGGAGGGATGCGGCAGCGCGTGATGATTGCGATGGCGCTGGTGCTCGACCCCGACGTGCTGATCGCCGACGAGCCCACGACCGCTCTCGATGTCACGGTCCAGGCGCAGATCCTCGATCGCCTGGTCGAGGAGCAGCGGCAGAGGCAGATGGCGATGCTGCTCATCACCCACGATCTGGCGGTCGTGGCCTCGGTGGCCCACCGGGTGGCGGTCATGTACTCAGGAGAAATCGTCGAGCAGGCACCGGTCGACCAGCTCTTCTCCGATCCCCGACACCCCTATACCCAGGGACTGCTCCGGGCGCTTCCCCACGTGAGCGCCCGCAAGGAAGCCTCTGTACTCGATCCCCGGGCGGGTCCCACCACCGCAGTTGACCCCTCCCGGCTGCTATTTCGCTCCTCGTTGCCCGTACGCCATCGAACGATGCTGGCTGGAGCACCCCGCGCTCGAAGGGAACGATGATCGATTGCTGCGATGCTTCAATCCCCAGCCCTTCGCGTCGCTGTGACGGTCTCGCCTCTCCCGGTCGAGATGGAGGTGGTGGCTGGAACGAAATTGCGGGGCCACGAGTGGCTGGTGGTGGGCCCTCCGGTGGTCTTCGTGCACGACGAGGGTGGCGACCTCGACAACTGGGGGACCGCCCTGCAAATGTGCGCCGACGCCGGGTTTCATGTGATCGCGGTCGATCTCCGCGGCTATGGCCTGTCGGACGGTGCCGCCGACAGTGAGGCCGTGGCCGGGGACCTGGCCGGGCTGGTCGGCCACGTCCAGCGAGTGTGGGGTACCTGCGGCCTGGTCGTCGCCGGGTTGTCTTGCCGCGGGGCGTTAGGGCTCGGTTCGGAGGCGGGCGCCCCGGTTCAAGTATTTGTCACGCCGACCATGCCGGGCCTGGCCGCCGCCGAGATTCGACGGTCAACGCCCGCCATCCGGATGGTGATCTCCGCAAGCCTCGACCAACCCGCCAAAGAGGAGTCCCAGAGAGTCTTCGATTCGCTCCCGGGTCAGAAGGTCATGGCCAGTGTTGGTGATGACAAGTTCGGTGAACGTCTCCTCCAAGAGCGGGCTCATCTGGTCGAGGACGTTTGCATGTTCTTCCGGATGTACCTCAGCCCGTTCTATCCACGACCGGGAGCCCGATCCGTGCCGACGGGCACCGGGATCTCGGCCCATGACTCTCCCGCCCATGACCCACCCGCCCATGATTCATCCCGGTGAGCCACCCGCTAATGATTCTGGGCGGCCCCGGGACCGCCACCGATCTCGGGTTGCAAATGACGACCGTCGATGCCCACCTCCACGTCTTCGAGGCTGTCTCCGACCGGTTCCCCCGCGACGTATTCGAGCCTTTGACACCCCCCCAACGTTCGGCCCCGGTGGAGGGGCTTCTCGAGGTCATGGAAGAGGCCGGGATCGACCGGGCCGTCGTGGTGGCGCTCTCCCACCACGACGAATACCTGGCCCACGTCTTGGAAACGTACCCGACTCGCTTCGCAGGGGTGGGTGTCATCGCTCCCGAGGGATCGGATCACGTCGCCGATCTTCGTCGCCGCGTCGAAACGGTCGGTATCCAGGGCCTCCGGGTCTTCTCGCTCGGCGATCCCGCCATCGAACCCGAGGCGCTTCCCATGTTTCCCCTCCTGGCGGCAATGGCGGACCTCGATGTCAAGCTGTGGTTCTACGCCGAGGAGGCCCAGGTGGCACTGCTCGACCGCTGCCTGGATCTTCTGCCCAACCTCGTGGTGGTTATCAACCATCTGGGATTCTGTCCGAGCATTTGGGACGAGATGAGGGTTGATGAGCATGGCCGTCCCCGTTTCGACGTGGCTCTGCCCCCGTCTTCGCTGGACACCGTGGAGCGACTCGCCCGCCACCGAAACGTTTACGTTCACTTTTCCGGTGAGTACGCCTTCACCAAGACCGGCTATCCGTATGCCGATCTACGACCGGTGGTCGATCGGATCTATCGCGCATTCGGCGCGGGGCGGATGATGTGGGCTTCGGACTATCCATGGATCGCAGACGATCCTGGATATGGACCGACCGCGGCTCTGATCGATCATCTTCTCCCCGAGCTCACGGCCGAGGAAAGAACGGCCGTCGCCGGAGCCACCGCCGCCCGCTTGTTCCGGTTCGGTTGAAGCGCTGTTTCAGCTTGACCAGTCGGCGATTGCCTGGACGAGTCGGCTGACTCCCTCGGTCAGCAGGTCGGTATCGGTCGCGAGCGACAACCGGATCGACCTCGACCCCCGCGAGCCGAAAGTGGTGCCGGGAACCACCGCCACATGACGTTCGACGACCAGCCTCCGGGCGAATTCCTTGTCCGACATCCCGCTGCGGCCGATGTCGACCCAGGCATAGAACGCCCCCTGGGGCCGAACCACAGGCACTCCGCCCTGCGTCAGGATCTTCAACACCAGATCGCGCCGCTCTCGATATGCGTCTCTCATCTCGGCCACCGCGTCCTGCGGTCCGGTGAGCGCCGCCAAGGCCGCCCGCTGAGCGGGGCTGTTCACGCAAGACGTGATGGGTTCCTGAACCTTCGAAATCAGGGGCGCTGTATCGGGTCGCGAGATGGCATAGCCGACACGCCATCCCGTCATGGCGTAGGTTTTCGAGAAGCTGTTGACAGTCACGACTCGCCCATCGGAATCGAACCGGGCAATGGGAACTGCCTCGGCGTCAAACGTGAGCTGATCGTAAACCTCGTCCGAGATGATCCACAGGTCGTAGCGACGGGCCAGCTCGACCAGGTCGGCCAAAGCATCGGCGGGGATCACCACCCCGGTCGGGTTGGACGGTGAATTTACGATCAGGACCTTGCTGCGATCGGTGATGTGCCGCTCGATGACCTCTGCCCGCGGAATGAGCCCGTCGGTTTCGAGGAGCGGGAAAGGCCTGCGGCTCCAAACCCTGCATCGCCAGGATCATCCGGTAGTTCGGCCAGGCTGGATCGGAAATCAGAACGCCGATCGCCGGGATCGGTCAACGCCTTGAGGGCAGTGAAGAGGGCCGCACCCCCTCCGGTCGTGACCACGACCTGGTCGGCCTCCACCTCGAGGCCGATGGCGACGACTGACGTCCTCGGCGATGGCTCGCCGCAGTTCGGGAATCCCGGCGTTGGGTGTGTACTTCGTATCGCCTTTGTGGAGGGCGTCGATGGCGGCCTGGCATATGTGCCACGGCGTCGGATAGCTCGGCTCCCCCGCCTCGAGATGGATGGCTCCGGGTATCTGGTGGGCAAGGTCGAAAATCTCTCTGATCCCCGAACGGGGCATGCCCGCCACGATCCTCGACGGGTTTCTCACCGAAGCTCCGGCTACCAATGGCGCATCCATCTGCCCGGGAGACTAATGAGAGGGCTCATCGCCCGGGCCGGTGTACTTCCGCTCGATCTTGGCCATGGCCGAAAAGACCGGAGGGACCACTTGCCCGATCCGGACCTTGCCAACCGCGCCCAACAGTCGGTAGGCGTCGGCGAGGCGGAACCCGAAGAACCGTTCGAGGCGGGTGGCCAGGTCGTCATAGGCCGCCCTGACCAGATCCTCCAAGATGACCGGGGCCGGGAGCAACACTTCCGAGGAATCGGTCGTCGTTGATCTGTGGCAGCCGAGCAAACCTGGCGGTTTCGGGAGCGCGGACATGGATCGTCAGGGTCACATCGGCCTGAGTCTCGACGGCGGACCGATGGATCTCGGCATCGCCCTGCACCAGATGGGCGTCGCCCAAGGGACAGAAGCCCTCCTGGTACGTTGACCGGCAGCACCACGGTGGCGCCGTCGGTCAGTTCGGGAAGGTCCACATTCCCCAGAATGTCGGTCCGCTGACCGAAGGACGGCACCGGGTCACCCACCGGGGCTACCCCGAGAGTGCCCACAAAGGGCCGGTAGGGGAGCCGATCGGCCCGCGGACGGTCGGCAAGATCACCCGGTCACCGTGGCGGTGGCAGATCGTGGTCTCTGGTTCCAGGTCTGGATGAAGAGTCGGGGTAGTGGTCATATGCCCGAACCCGCGCTCGGGAGCACCTTCAACGTGGCGTAATTCGATTTCGAGGAAATTGGCCGGGAACGGCTCCGCTGATCGCGATCGGCCCGGTCACCGGGTTGGCACCGCCGAGGCGCTCGAACACTTCCTCCAGGTTCCGATAGACGGTGTCGGTCGAAGTAATGGAGCCGCCATGGGCGTCCTGGGTCTCGAACGATGATGGTCTCGCCCGGAGCCATTTCGGCGATCGGCGGGATCGTCGATCGAAGAAGAACCGGGTCTGATCTCGCGTCAGGAGATGGATCGCGCCACCTCCTCGATAAAGCGTGCGCATCCCGCTTGGCCAGCACTCCGACATCTCCGGTGGCAATGAAGCGGGCCCCGCGCTCGCGCGATAGGCCGCCGCCATCTCGACGCTTCCCACCGGTACTCCCAGCGCCTTGCCGTGACGATCACATGCCTTCCTGACCTCTTCCACCGCGTCAGGAGTTTCGGGGCCTTCATGTCCCCGGGAACTCCCAGCCTGACCGAGAGGTCGGACAGGCCCACGAAGACGCAGTCGACCCCCTCAACGGCGGCGATCTCGTCGGCTCTGGCTACTCCCTCCACGCTCTCGATCTGCACGATGACCAGTGTTGATTGATTGGCGGCGTCGATGTATTCCGGAAGGGACATCTTCATCCCGTAACCCGAGTTGCGACTGGTGGCTGTGCCCCGGGTGCCGCTCGGGCCCGTATCGTGGTGGCAGCTACCACATCCCCCGTCACCCATCCGTCCTCCACCTGGGGAATCATCACTCCGTCGGCCCCGGCATCCAGGGCCTTGGTTATCCGCTCCCTCCCCCAGGTAGGCAACCGCACGATCGAGGTAGCTCCCGCGGCCTCGGCGGCAAGGATCATGGCCGCGGTCTTCTCCCAGTCCACCGGGGTGTGTTCCGTTGTCGATGATGAGAAACTGGCATCCGGCATGCGCGCAGATCTCTACCGCCTCGATCGTCGGCATCCGGACGAAGGTCCCGGTGACCGTGTCCCGGCCGCTAGCGCGGCTTTGACCGGATTGCCGTCGCGGGGATCGCGCCAACCCAGGTATCAAACAGAAACTCGGGACGGGAAGTGGCACGCCACGAAATGCCCCGATCCCTTCTCTTCCAGAGCGGCGGATCGACCGTTCGACAAACCTCCTGGTCTCGACCAACCGGACATCGAGGGTGGAAGCGGCACCCGGTGGGAGGATTGAGCGGGCTGGGTACTTCGCCCTCGAGCAGGAGTCGGGTCTGGGCTCGCTGGGCGGCAGGATCGGGGACCGGCGCCGCCGAGAGAAGGGCATGGGTGTAGGGATGGAGGGCCTCCCGGAAGAGAGTGTCCGACGCGGTCATTTCGACGATCTTGCCCAGATACATCACCGCCATGCGGTCACTGATGTGTCGCACCACGGCCAGGTCGTGAGCTATAAAGAGATAGGTGAGGCCGAGTCTCGCCTGAAGGTCGTTGAGGAGGTTGAGGACCTGAGCCTGGATCGAGACGTCCAGCGCCGATACCGGCTCGTCGGCGACGATGAAGCTCGGGTTCAATGCCAGGGCGCGGGCGACACCGATCCGCTGTCGTTGGCCTCCCGAGAACTCATGGGGGAATCGGTCGGTGTATTTCGGATTGAGCCCGACCAACTGGAAGAGAGATCGCACCCGGTCCCGACGAGCGTCCGGGCTCATCTGGGTGTGAACCAGTAGCTGCTCTTCGATGGTATCGCCGACCCGCATCCGGGGGTTGAGCGATGCGAAGGGATCCTGAAAGACGATCTGCATCTCTTTTCGCAATGAACGCAGCTGCGACCGGTCCGCGGCCAGGACATCGATCGTCTCTCCGCCTCCGTTGTCGAATTTGCGGTGCAGCAGCACCTGGCCGGAGGTGGGCTCGATCAGGCGCAGCACGCAGCGGGCGGTCGTGGATTTGCCGCAGCCCGACTCCCCCACCAGTCCCAGGGTCGTTCCGCGCCGGATGTCGAAGGACACTCCGGCCACCGCCGATACCTCACCGGTCTGGCGTCCAAAGGCACCCGACCGGACACTGAAATTCTTGACCAGGTCGCTGGACCGAAACGGCGTTGTCAAGCGGCCCGGTCGAGGGTTCGGGGAGGCTCACGGCGCGGATGGTAGAGATCCACCAACCCAGGGGCGACCGCCCTTTCGGCGATGTAGTCTCGCCCTGCGCTCGTCATAACGAGGAGTCCGCGGGCGGCAACCGAGACCGAGGGAGACAAAATGGCCGAAGAGTTTCGCGGGAAGATGGGGTCGCTTAGCAAAGAGGAAATGGACCTCTTCCTAGCTGGGAACGCCCTCGCTCGGCTGGCATGTCTCAAACCGGACGGATCCCCCTATGTCGTCCCGGTTTGGTACCAGTGGGACGGATCATCGTTTTGGTTCGTTGGTCGGCAACGGTCGGCGTGGTGCGAATACATAAAGAATGACGGCAGAGTCAGCATCGTCATCGACTCCGATCACAGCGGCGCTGACGAATCCGGCAAGAAGATCGAGATTCCGAAAGTGTTCGTCGAGGGAGTTGCCGAGGTGATCGAGGAGCCCAACGTCGGCGGGCAATGGGTCAAGGTCGCCGAGGACATGTCCTACCGCTACCTCGGCCCGAATGGCCCGACCTACCTTGTGTCGACGATCTCGCAACCCCGCTGGCTCATCAAACTCGCCCCGACGAAGATCAAGACCTGGCAAGGGGTGGGATGGTCTCCTAAGTACTGGGTCGATGGGACCGGTGGCAAGACCTACACCGAGGTCCACGCGTAGGCAACCCTCTGGACCTCTTTCGCCTCGATGGCCGGGTCGCCATCGTCACAGGCGGCTCTCGCGGCCTCGGCGCGGTCATCGGAGAGGCTCTTTCGTGGGCAGGGGCCCACGTGGTGCTCACCAGCCGGACCCCCGGCGAGGTGGAATCGAAAGCAAGCGAGATCTCGGCTCTGACCGGAAGACCGGTCATCGGCCTCGCCGGCGATGTTTCCGATCCTGCTGCATGTGGAAGGCTTGGTAAACAAGGTGGTCGACACCTTGGGACGCATCGATGTTCTGGTCAACAACGCCGGCATCAACGTCCGCGGGGCGATGGTCGACCTCCGCCCGGATGAGTTCGCGGAGTCTCTAGCAGTAAACGTCACCGGAACCTGGCTGATGTGCCGGGCGGTCGAGCCGATCTTTCGCCAGGCTCAGTACGGTCGCGTGATCAATATCTCATCAACGTTCGGCTTGGTGGGAGCGCCCAATCGAACCGCCTACGCAGCCTCCAAAGGGGCCGTCGTCAATTTGACCAGGGCCCTGGCCTTGGAGTGGGCGCCGATTGGGGCCACGGTCAACACGATCGCCCCCGGGCCTTTCCTCACGGACATGAACATCCCCTTCAAGGACACCGAGCACGCGCAACGAGTCATCAGCCAGGAAATCGCATTGAAGCGGTGGGGCGAGCTCCACGAGATTCAAGGAGCGGTCCTCTTCCTCGCCTCCGATGCCTCCAGTTACGTTACGGGGTCGGTCCTAACGGTCGATGGAGGGTGGACGGCGCACTAGCCGGCCCCGGCTCCCTGGCCCCGGCCGTGGCGATCGAGCCAGGCAAGGGTGAAAGCATTCCACTCATCGGCCATTTCATAAAAGGCTATGTGGCTTGATTCGGGTCCCCGGAAGACCTGCATTGTCGAACCCGGTATCCGCTCCTGGACGGCCAGGCCGTATCGCGTCGGAACCTGCCAATCGACCTCTCCCGAGGTGATCAGGGTGGGTACCGCGATCGCACCAAGGCGGTCGAGGGCATCGTGGTTCTTGTCTGCATGAAAGTGGCCGAGCATCCCCTGCTTGGACGGAGGATTGGGATTCTCGAGGATGAATCCCCTCTCGAAAGCGTCGCAATCATCGGGTCGTTCATTGATGAACCGAGGGCTGGCGACCCACAACAGGGCGGTGCGGATATACATCGTCGGGTCGTCGTTGGCGATCATGAACTCCATCGAGTCGATCATGCGGTTGAACCAACGATCCGATCGCCCCCACGTGCAATGCAGCTGCAGACTCGCCACCAGGTCAGGATGATTGAGGGCGAGTTCCTGGGCGGTCGCGCTCCCCAGCGATAGTCCCGAAACATGAGCCCGGCCGAATCCGAGGTGACGCAGGAGTCCAGCAGCGTCGTCGGCCAGAGTGCGCATCGAGTATGAGGCCGGGTCGGCAGGATGGGTGGAGAGCCCGGTGCCACGGGCGTCGTAGGTGATGACGGTGTAGCGGTCGCTATACGCTTCCACCTGACGAGACCACGTGGAATGGTCGGAAGCAGTTCCCATGATGAGGAGCAAGGGCTCGCCGCTCCCTTCTACCTCGTAGTAGAGATCGATTCCGGTGGGAAGAGTGGTCATCGGCACGGACGGCATCCTCCTTCGGTGATGGTCGGATCGCAATGCCGCAGCAACCGTGGCACCTTCATCAGAGGATGCCGTGGCGGGCGAACACTGCTCCAATCTCATCGCCCCGCAACAACTCGTCGCGCACGGTCGACTCACCGGCGTCCTTGGCCTCAGCCAGCCGGACGACGTCCTCGATCAGCCCTTGAGGAATAACCACAACCCCCATTACGTCGCCGACGATCCAATCGCCAGGACTGACAGACGCACTTCCACAGCGAACGGTGGTGCCGGACTCGACGACCTCCTGGCGGCCGGCGGAGTCGAGGGGTGAAAACCCCGCCGAAAAGACCGGGAAACCAAGCTCGGAGATCTGGTCCACATCGCGTATGGCTCCGTCCAGCACGGCTCCCACTACGCCCTTCACCATCGCCGCCGTGGTCAAGAGCTCTCCCCACATGGCCGAAACGCGCTCTCCGCATTCGAGCACGACCACGTCTCCTTCCCTCATCCCCGCGTACGCCGCGAGGAGGTGCTGGTAGGGCTGGGTGGGAAGAGTTCCGGTTGCTTCGCATCGCATCGTGAAGGCCGTACCGATCAGCCGGTGCCCGGGTTCCATCGGCCGAATGTCGTTGCCCAGGGCCGAATCTCGGAATCCGAGACCATCCATGACATCGCACAAGAGAGCGGTGTGCAAGCGGGCCAGACGAGATCGAAGGTTGGGGTCAGCCACAGTGAATCCCCGATGACCGGTGGGGGATCGTCCGTGGTTGCCTTCCACACACGGTTGTCGCGATTCGTGATCGCCATTCCAATGTCATTGCGCCTCCTGGTGTGCTTCGTCTTGGTAGCTTGGTCGGCGATGGCCGCGAGTGCAGCGAATGGCGAATTTTCTTGGCCCGACCCTTCTCAGACTGGTTTGCCGATGATGGTCGAGGTCGCGCTTTCATCCCCACCGGTGACGTGATTCGATGACCTGGGACATGGTGGGCATCGGGGAAGCGATGATTCGCTTCGCGGTCGAACCCGGGGAACGCCTCGAGACCGCGACCAATTTCCATCTCGGAGTGGGCGGAGCCGAGGCGAACGTAGCGGTCGCGATCGCCCGGATGGGGCTGCGGGCGGCCTGGCTGACCCGATTGCCGGCCAACCCGCTCGGCCGCCGCGCCGCGTCAGAGATAGGTCGACACGGGGTCGATGTGTCCCATGTGAGCTGGTCGGCCGAAGATCGAATGGGGCTCTATTTCATCGAGCCGGGGAGTCATCCTCGCCCTACTTCCCTCCTCTATGACAGGGTCGACTCCGCCGCCGGGCGGATGACCATCGACCACATACCCTGGGACGTCGTCGAGTCTGCTTCGCTTGTACACATTTCCGGCATCACCCCGGCTCTCAGCTCTTCGGGCAGCGAGGTTGCCTTCGAGTCTGTCAAGAGAGCGAAGGCGGCCGGGGCGAGTGTGACGGTGGATGTCAACTATCGGGCCAAGCTGTGGTCGCCGCCGAGAGCAAGAGAAGTCTTGACGGCGTTATGCGGGTCCGCCGACCTGGCTCTATGCACGACCGAAGACGCCCGCGACGTATTCGGCATCGCTACTGATCGAGACGACACCGCCTCTTCTCTGGCGTCGGTTCTCGGGCTCGACCGTGTGGTTGTCACCGACGGGGAGCGAGGCGCCTACTGGTACGAGGGCGGCGAGGTGGGATTCGCCGAGTCGTATCCGGCCGCGATTGTCGATCGGGTTGGTGCGGGTGATGCCTTTGCGGCTGGAGTCATTATCGGCCTGTTGTCTGGAGACCTTGCGAAAGGGGTTCAACGCGGCTTGGCGATGGCGGCCGTGAAGCTTGGAATTCGAGGCGACCAGCTCATAGCTTCTGCAGACGAAGTGGAAAACGTGCTGCGTGGTGGCGGCCGCCGTCTGGATCGTTAGAGCAAGAGACCGACAGCGTTCAATCCGAACGCTCGGCCCCAATGCAGACACAGCAACCGACTCGATAGAGTCAGCCGATGCCCGTCGACTTCACCTTGATCGACCAGGCCGGGAAGCCGTGGAACCTTGCGGACCACCTTGACGCGGCCGCCATGCTGGTCTTCCTACGGGGCGACTGGTGACCGTACTGCAACGGCCAGCTGGTCAGCTTGGCGATGCGACACCAGCAATTCTTGGACGCAGGGGTCCGCACGTTCGCCATCTCGGTCGACACGCCGGAACGGAACGCCGCCATGGTGGAGAAGCTGTCACTCCCATTTCCGTACCTGTCGGATCCTGATCGGTCCCTTGCTATCTATCCGTTTGGTGTCGCCGACGAGAAGGATGAACGCCACATCGCCCGCCCGGCGGTCGTGGTCCTTGCTTCGCAAGACGAAGAGGTGTTTCGATTTGTCTCCCGTGACTACGCCGACCGCGTCCCCGAGGACGAAGTGTTGGCTGTGGTCCAAGCATTGAACCTGCCTCCGACATCTCAACCGGGGCCCGAAGCGGGAATCCCCGAACCCGGCGTCCGATCCCTTTCTCCATCCAACCTGCGGATCTATTTCCGGGGAGCCCGGTTTGCCGCGCAGACGATGGGATTGCGCCATGCCCACTTTGCCGAGGAAATCAAGGTCGACTCCAAAGCCTATGTCGCTGAGATGGATCGTTTCGTCGAAGCTCTCAACTGGCTGCGTCAAACCACCAGACCGTGACGGCCGGCTTGAGGCAAATTCGGTCACTCCGGGCCGGTACTCGTTCGTGAGTGACCGAATTACGATTTCGGCGAGCGCCATTGACCAAATTTCGGACTCTTATCGCGGTACGGGGGAACCTACGATGCGCTTATGGCGCGATGGCGAGCTCCCAGGTCCGTTGGTGGCCGGCTCGCATTTCAGATTGCCTTGCTTCTGTTGGCGGTCGGGGTGGTCTACCTGGTCACACTGTGGCTCGGATCCGACCTGACCAGCACCAACGGAGGCGACGTTAACGCCGCGCCCTAGGAATGACGGCGTCCCGACTGCCGACTGCAAGCAGATAGAACCCCGCCGCGACCAAAGTCATCGCAACGCCGGCCGCCAACAATGAGGTCCATCCGATCCGGGCATGGAAGTCCCCCATGTTGAAGGTTCCGTATCCGGTCGGGAGAACGGGCTGGACGTCGATCGCGGTGTAGATCATCGATCCCAGACCTACCCGGGCCTTGTCGGTGGCTCCCAGGTATTGAATGAAAGCCACTGACGTCACTGCTCCGATGCCCGCCCCCATCATCTGGATGCCGGCGTACGGGAGGAGGTGGGGCAACATCTGGGTTCTGATGATCCGGATGGGACCGGCACCGGCAACGCGAGCCGCATCGATGAAGGGCTTCTCTATCACGGACAGGGCTCTGGATCGGATCACCAGGGCCGCCGGTCCGAATCCGTAAAGCATGCCAAACAAGAGCCCGGCGTCCAACATACCGAAGGCGGGTTTGCCGATGCCGACCACCAGTAATGCGATAGCCGGGGGAAGCAGGATTGCGGCATCCGCCATGCACGTGATCACCAGGTCGACCCAGCCCCGAAAATACGCCGCTATTGAACCGATGGTGATCGAGAGCAGCCCCACCAGAAGGGCAGCGAGGACCGCTACCTGCAACGCCGGGGCCAGGGAAAAGGTAAGGGTGGATAGCACGTCGCGACCCAGGGCATCGGTCCCCAGCAGGTGAGCCGACGAGGGACCGGTCGGGTGCTCGAGGTCACGATCGTGTCCGGTCTCAGGCCCATAGACGGATTCCTGTCCGGCCCAGATGGTCGCCACCAGCAGAGGATGAGCAACGGCCCCGACCAGGAGGAGGGCAAAGACAGCCAGGCCGACTCGCACCTTTGGATGACGCAGCACGGCGCGTCCCGGCCCACGCGGAATGTGGTCGGGAGGCGTCAGGACGGTCACCCTCCGGGTCCCCGGCGGATCCGAGGGTCGAGAGCGGCGTGGGCCGTTTCAGCCACCAGTCTCAGGACCAACAGCAAAACCCCCATTGTTACGAGCGCACCAACGATGACCGGTGTGTCGGCGTTACGGACCGCACTGAAGAGCATCGTCGACAGACCTCCAGCCCAATAGACGCACTCGGCGTCATTGGCCAGCGCGCACGAACCGAGCTGGACCTGATACTCGATGATGATCAGGCCGGTCAACAAGAAAGGCAGGGCGGCGAAGGAGCGAGCGAGGACCGGGAGAGCGACATTGCGAGCGACGTGACGGTCACGGATCACATGCTCCGGGACCGCCTTGGCGCGAGCAGTCAACACGTAGTCCTCGCTTCGTTCATCGGCGATGCCGGCCCGCCAAACGAACATGACCTCGCCAAACGCGAGGAGGAGAAAGGCTACGACCGCGAGAACCGGGCTCCCGGAGCCGATGTCGACCTCGCGCGAGGAACGAAAGAAGAACACATCCAACGCCGCTTGACCGACGCCAAGGCGGGCAACTGCCAGGAGCAGTCCCGTGAGAGCCGCCGGCAATGCCAACGCCGGAAGCAAGCGCCACCCCAACCGACGGCCCACCGCCCGCACCAGCAAGTGCTACCAACAGCGAGAACAACAGGGCCCGCCCACCGAAGCTGACAATTCCCGCCTCGTCGAATTCGACACCGCGAAACACCGCCAGGCTGTCGGAGGGAAGCCCCAATGCCGACCTGGCAGCAATCAGAGGATCGCGTCCAAAGTGAACCAGGAGAAAGACGAGAAGCGGGGGAAACATCGTGTAGGTGACGAGGCCCAGAGTCGTCGCCACACCGCCTTCGACCCGACGCCGCCGCCACTCAACGATCCGTCCGAGCCAACTTCCGAGCAGGTACGCGAGGATCCCCCCGGTGGCAAAAACCAGAAGAGTTATCGGAAGGGCAGCCTGGATGAGAGCCGTCACCGATTGCCCTCCGTATGACTGGCCAAGGTCCGCTCGGGCCAGGCCGCTCATGTAGTCCACGAACCGCCCGGTTACTCCCGCGTCAGCGCCGATGGCAGAGTGGTCATAGGGGATGAGCATCTCGACGAGAAAGAAAACGCCAGATAACGAAGACGGCCAGGCTGATGAGAGAGGCGACCGCACGTCTCGCCAAGAAAGACACGGCTCCCGCACCAGGATCCCCCAACCGTTCACTCGTGTGGACGCTCAATCGGTGCGGGGCCGATGACATCGATACATCGTATGAGGTGGTTGACCGAAGCCGATCTAGGCAGTGACCCAGAGGCAGAAAGGGTGACCCGCCGGATCGATCATGACTCGCACAAGTTCCTGCGGCTGATAGGAGGCCAGCCTGGCCCCGGCCGCGAGAGCATGGGAGACGGCACTGTCGAGATCGTCGACCTCGAAGTCGAGATGGAGCATCATTTGCTGCTCGTGAGGGTTGCTCGGCCACACCGGAGGAACGAACTCGGTCTCAGTGGCGAACGCCAATGTCATGCCTCCGTCACCGGGTTGCAGCGTCACCCAGTCGGGCTCGTCCTTCCCGAAGGAGCCCCCAAGGAGCCGCTGGTAGAAGGAAGCCAGAGCATGGGCATCTGGCGAGTCGAGCACGATCTCTGACAAGCTGACGCGGGGTGGGTTCGTGACTGCCCTCCCTGGACGGTTCATGGAGACGGTAACTGTCGGCGCCCGACGAACAGTTCTCGGGGGTTGCGGTTCTCGGTGGTCTCTTCCCGCACGGCCTCCGAATCAAAACCCACCTCGGACAAGAGTCGCAGCCAGACGTCACGCCCAAACAACCCGGTGCGATGAGTCTCGTGCACGACCTCGATGGAACCGTCTACCTCTCGCAGCAAAAAGGCGTACTCGGTCGTCCGCCAGGTGTCTTTTGGATCGGGATCCCAGTCCCACTCGAGATACCTCACCCCCCTTCCGTCCTCGGCGTCATTCCCACCATGGTCGGTTCCTTCCTTGAACGTCTCTTTGATGTCGTCCGGCATGAATACGACTATTCCCCCGGGGCGACAATGCACAAACGCGGTCTCCATCGCCAGACGGAGATCATGCTCGGTGGCCATGTAATCGACAGCATCGTGAACGAACACCGCGTCGAATTCGCGTTCGAGGCGGATGGTCCTCATGTCGCCCTGACGGTGTTCGCATTCCGGATTGAGCACGCGGGAAACGTCGAGCATCTCGTCGGAGAGGTCGACCAGGGTCATTGCAAATCGCTGTTTGAGGTGGAGCGCGTTGTGACCGCCTCCGCTTCCCAGTTCGAGGACGTCGCGGACCGGGCCAAGGGCACCGGCGAGCAGTGTGGCCGCAAAGGCGGCCTCCTCGGCGTATTCCCCCGGGGGTGAGATGAGCGGCCACCATCTCGCCAGGTCCTCGTAGAACCGGTATCGCGTTTCCGGATCCCTCATGGCCCCATATTGTTCGATTCCATGGGTAATTCGACCCAGCGGTCCGCCCATGAGAATGGGTGAGTTGTCCGATGTCGGCGCCATCGCCGTTCGATACCTTCGCGTGAAGGGACTCAGACGAGTCGCCGGAACCGAAGGAGGATCCGATGTTGCACATGATCGTGAACACCCACAACCCGGAGAGTTGCGCCTTTCGCAGCCAGAGCGACGGAGCGGCCCTATCCGAACCGTTCGACCGCCTGATGGACAAGGTGGCCGCAAGCCATGGTGTCACCATTCAGGGCACCTGGGTCAATCGTCCGTCTCATGAGATCTTCATCCTCGCCGACGCTCCCAATAGCCACGCCATCGAGGAGGCGCTGCTCGAGGCGGGCCTCGTAGGTCGAACCCACTCCCGGGTTCTGTCGGTAGTTCCGACCCAGGAGGTCGAGGTCGACACCGGTCATTGAGCAGGACCACCCGCTCCGTAGGGGTCGGCGTCGGCCCCTACGCACGCCGGTGAGAAACGAGACCGTGGGTGAACGCGAACGCAGCTGCTTCTGTGCGGGAGGAAACCCCGAGCTTGGTGAAGATGTTGGACAGATGGCGAGCCACGGTCTTCTCGGCTATGAAAAGGGTGGCGGCGACTTCCCGGTTGCTCTGGCCGGCGGCGACACACGAGAGCACTTCCACCTCCCTCACCGTCAGCGAGCCCGGAAGAGCGCGGTTGGCCCGCAGCACGGCCACCCGCTTGGAATCGATGACGGCGCCAAGTTGATCGAACACGGCTCCGGCCGCTCCGAGCTCGAGGTCGGCGGCGTCGTGGTCATCCAACGATCGGCAAGCAGACGCGGCCTGGACGCGGGCCTTGGCCGCCAAGTAGGGAGCGTCTAACTCCTGCCAGCGGCGCACCGCGTCGCGTAGCTGCCGCAAGGCCTCGGGATACTTCTCCTGAGCCAGCAGCAGGGCGCCGGCAGCCTGCCCGGCCGCTGCCTCGAGACCCGGACTCGAGAACGTCGAAGCGATCAGGTTGAGGTCCTCTACCGCCTCCGCGGCGCCCTCCATATCCTCCCCGGCCAGGGCGATCTCGACTTGTGCCGATCGGAGGCGGGCTCGAGTGAAGGAGTCGGCCGAATCGCTGGCAATCGCCGAACGGATCGACGCGGCAGCTGTCGCGACTCGCCCTTCGGATAATCGAAGCAGCGCCAGCCCCGGCTGCGGGTCTCGCCCCAACCCGTGTGCCTTTGTGTAAGCCGCCTCGGCGCCCACCAGGTCACCCCGGAGGCGTCGAATCTCACCGATCTGATAATGGCTCTCGGCCACCGCCAGCACGTTCAGATCGGCCAGGTCGTGACAAACCTGCCATGCCTCTTCCTCAGCTCCGCCCCAATCACCCTGAACGGCCAGAAGCTGGACGCGATGCATTCGGCAGACACCGAGAAACATCACGGCCGATGTGAAACGATTGCACCACCTCTCGGTGGCATCGGTCCAGTGCCTGGCTCGCCGCAGGTCCGCCAGGTCGTGACAAATCCCCATGAGCTGGCAGTAGATGTTGCCCGCCCAGTCGAGAGTGACCTCCCCCGCCATCACCGACAGCATGGCTTCGTCGAGAACCGCCAGACCCTCTTTTACGCGCCCCATTCTGGTGAGGGCGATTCCTTCGCCAACGAGACCTACGGTCTGGAGGGTGGTGTCCTTGTATCGCGAGGCCAAAGTCTGAATGTCCTTCGCTATCGAGATGGCTTCGGCGAACCTTCCTGCAGCCATCTCCTCATCGAGGGCGACCGCCAGCCCGTAGCCCTGTTCTACGCAGTCGGGCAGTTCACGCAGGAGTCGCAGTCCTCGACTCACCCATCCCGAGCCCAAAGGCATTTCCCCTCTGAGCATCCAAAGAAATCCGATAGCAAGCGCCAGCTTCGCCGCGGAGGGCACCCGATCTTCGCTCACGAAGAGTGCAAAGGCCTGCTCGAAGGAAGCCAGCGCCTCGTCGTTGAAGCCCAGCCACCAGGCCGAGTCGGCCATTGCCACGATGTCTTCGACGGACAGGCCGACTCGCTCGGCGACCGCTCGAAATCCGTCCCGCGCCGCCAGCCAATCCTGATGGCTGTAGGCGTCGCGGGCTGCGACCAGAGCCTGGACCGATGAAGACGATTGCACCGCCATTCTTGCCTCCGCGCCTGTCCTGAGCCCGTTCGCGGATCCACGGACAAGCTGTGTTGGAAGTATGGTCCAAGTCGGCGGCGACAGCCCAGAACGAGACCTGCCTTGACCTCCAAAATTGCCGGGCGACTGCGGCTGGCCGGTGGTTGGCTGCCAAAATGCTTCCATGAGCACGGTTAGCAGCAGGTTCCGCATGGAGGCGTCGTCCCTCGATGCCCGGGTAACGCCGCTCGAGCTGTTCTTCGACCTTGTCTTTGTTTTCGCCCTGACTCAGGTGACAGCCCTGATGGCCGCCGACCTGACCGGTCGCGGAATCCTGCGAGGGGTGCTGATGCTCGGACTGCTCTGGTGGAGCTGGACGGCCTTCGCCTGGCTCTGCAACGTGGTCAAAGCAGACGAGGGGCCGATTCGGATAGCTCTTCTGGTCGCAATGATTGCGATGTTCGTTCTGGCCCTCGCCATTCCCGAGGCCTTTGACGACCTGGACGGCGCCCTCCCCGGCCCGGTGGTCGTCGCGGTGTGTTACTTCCTGTTTCGCCTGATGCACCTGGTGCTCTATTGGATCATTGCGTCGGACGATCCCGGCTTGCGCCGGCAGCTGATCCGATTCGCGCCTTCGATGATCGGCGGCACCACGATGCTGCTGGTTGCTTCCCAATACACGGGGACGGCACAAACGATTCTGTGGGCAGCGGCGCTGCTCGCCGATTATGGCGGGACCTACGTGGGCGGATCCCGAGGCTGGCGGCTCCGGTCAGCCGGGCACTTCTCCGAAAGACACGGCCTGATCCTGATCGTGGCGCTCGGCGAGTCGATCGTGGCCCTCGGGGTAGGGGCGGCGGAAGTCGCCGTCTCCTGGCCGATACTGGCCGGCTCGGCGGCCGGACTGGTGCTGGCCGCCGCCCTCTGGTGGGCCTACTTCGACATCACCGCCCTCCAGGGCGAGCACGCTCTGGCCCAGGAGCCGGAGGCCACCCGCCCGCGCCTGGCGCGTGACGCCTACAGCTTTCTGCATTTCCCGATGGTGGTCGGGGTGGTGGTGTTGGCCCTCGGCCTCAAGAAGGTGCTCGAGTATGTGGGCGACACAGAGCACCACCAGCTCAGCGACCCCCTGACGGGAATCGGCCTCTATTCCCTCTACGGCGGCGTCGTCATCTACCTGCTCGGGCACATCGCCTTCAAATGGCGCATCGCCCACCTTCTCACCTTCGATCGCGTGGTTGCAGCTGCCGCCCTGGTCGCCCTCGTCCCCATCGCAGTCCGATTGCCCGCTCTGGCCGCTTTGGTCTTGTTGGCGGGAGTGATGGTGGCGGTGATCTCTTTCGAAACGGTGCACTTCGCTGAACACCGCAACCAGGTCCGCCATCACATTGCGGCCGTCAACGAGCGTCAGGCGAGCAGCGGTTAGGGACGAGCCCTCCCCCCATGGGCCGCCGATCAGACAAGGGCATAGACCTCCCATTTCTCAGGTATCCCTTTGAGTGAGTGAATTCCCCGAGGTGTGAACTGGAAGCCGGCCCCGGCGACGAGGTCCTTGACCGTCCTCGACACAAGCACTTCCCCGGGGTCGGCCAGAGCCGCAACCCTCGCCCCGATGTGGACCGCTAGTCCTGCCACGTCTGAGTCGACAATCTCTACCTCGCCGGTGTGGAGTCCGCATCGAACCTCCATCCCGAGCTGTCCCACGACAGCAGAGATTGCCTGGGCACATCTGATCGCCCGGGCGGGTCCATCGAAGGTTGCCAGGAATCCGTCGCCGGCAGTGTGGACTTCTCTCCCCCGCCATTTGCCCAATTCAGCCCTGACCACTGCGTTGTGACGTTCGAGAAGGTTGCGCCAGGCTTGATCACCGAGACCCGCGGCCGTGCTGGTGGACCCGACGATGTCGGTGAAGAGCACGGTGGCGAGGACACGTTCGGGATCGACGGCCGCCCGATGCCCCGTCACGAACTCCTCGATTTCCTGAAGGAGTTGCTCGGGATCGCCAGCCCAAAACAGATGGTCCGCTCCGGGCAGCTCAACCAGCTTGGCTTGCGGGATCTTGGAGGACATGTAACGGCCTTCTTCGACCTTGACATCTGGATCTCCCACCCGGTACAGCAAAAGAGTCGGTACCCGGATTGAGGGCAGGACGGTTGTCACGTCTATGTAGGAGTTCATCCGAAGCAGCTCGGCTGCAGCCCGGGGACTGGCCGAGAGGCGGAAGTAGCGCTGCATCCATACCCGGAAGGCGGGGTCCGCCGCCCGACTGGGTGCGTAGTAGTCGATCAAATCGGGGTCACCCCACGTTCGCTCGGTGTCTTCGATCTGGGCAAGCCGCTCCTCCAGCGTCGGCGCCCACGGGTAATCCGGAGTTCGAAGGCGCTTGGCGTAGCTACCGGTGAGGATGAGGCCATCGGTCCGGCCCGGGTGGGTGGCTGCGAAGAGAATGCACATGTTCCCGCCCTCGGAGTGACCAAAGAGCGTTGCTTTCTCCGATCCTGCGGCGTCCATGACCGCCCGCAGGTCGTCCATGCGAACCTCGAGGGTGGGCAACTCGTCGACCGAAACCGAGTCCGATAGTCCGGTACCGCGTTTGTCGAAGGTGATCAACCGAGCAAAAGAGGCAAGCCTGCGAAGAAAGCGAGCCAGGCCCGGGTCCTCCCACATCACGTCGATGTTGGATACCCAACCGGGGACGTAGACGAGGTCACGGGGCCCATCGCCAGTTACCTGATAGGCGATATTTACATCGCCGCTCCTGGCGTAATTCACTACAGGCAAACCTCCGCCATTGTATGAGTCACCGGACGTGCTTGCCCGGCCCCGGTGCCCTACCGCAACCCGAGCGGGGGGCCCGGTGCCCTACCGCAAACCCCAGCGGGGGGCCCGGTGCCCTACCGCAAACCCCAGCGGGGGGCCCGGTGCCCTACCGCAGCGCCTCGACCGCAGTCTTCATTTACCCTCCGTGCCAAAGGAGTCCCATGGACCAGAACGACAAGGACCACATCGCCCATGCCTCGGTGACGGTCGACGCTCCCGTTAGCAAGGTGTGGAGCGCTTTGGTTGAACCCGACACGATCCGTCAGTACATGATGGGTGCCAACGTGGTGACGGACTGGCAGGAAGGCAGCAGCATCGTTTGGGAAGGCGAGTGGGAAGGCAAGGCTTATCGGGACAAAGGAACCATTGTCAGAAATGAGCCGGAACGCCTCCTCCAATACAGCCACTTCAGCCCGCTAACCGGAGAGCCCGACGTTCCCGAGAACTATCACATGGTGACGATTGCTCTCTCCGATGAGGGAGCCGGGACCAAGGTGACCCTGACCCAGGACAACAACGACAGCGCCGAGGCGCAGGCCCACTCCGAGAAGAATTGGACGGGAATGCTGGAGGGTCTCAAGAAGATCGTCGAGAGCTCGTAGTCCCGTCGCCAATGACCTCGCCTCTATGACCGAGTGACAACCTCGGTCACGTGATCCCCTTCATGCGCAGAGATTCGATCTCTTCGGGACCCAGCCCCAGTTCCAAGAGAAGCGATTCGGTGTCGGCACCCAATTCCGGAGGCGGAAGTCGGATCCCGGCCGGGGTATCCGAGAATCGAATCGGCAGACCGAGCGTTCGAATCAGCCCGACGGTCGGATGCTCTATCTCGACCACCATGTCACGGGCCGTCGCCTGTGGACTGGTGAGGGCTTCGGAGACAAGGTTGATCGGACCGGCCGGTATGCCCGCGGCGTCGAGCAATTCGATCCAGTCGGCTCTGGTTCGTTTTGAGATGATCTCGATGACCTGGTCGTCGATCTCGGTGCGGTTCCGGACTCGATCCTGGTTGCGAGCGAAACGGGGGTCGGTCGACCACTCGGGTCTCCCCAGGGCCCGGGCGAAAGCCGCGAACTGACCATCATTGCCGACTGCCACTGCCAGATCACCATCGGCGGCCGGGTAGGTCCGATACGGGACGATGTTGGGATGGCCGTTGCCATAGCGACCAGGTTCCGCTTCGGAGATCAAGTGGTTGGACGCGACATTTGCCAGCATCAACAGGGCGGTGTCATGGAGCGTCACCTCGCACACCTGTCCGCGTCCGGTTGTGTTCCGCGCCTGGAGAGCGCCGAGAATGGCAATCGACGCCATCATCCCGGCGCATATGTCGACGATGGCCACACCGAGTTTCATTGCGTTGCCGTCAGGCTCGCCGGTGATCGCCATCAGCCCGCTCTCGGCCTGGAGAATGAAGTCGTAGCCAGGCTTTCCGGCTTTGGGACCGGTCGACCCGTAGCCGGTGATGGAACACCTGATAACTGCCGGCGCATGCTCGTCAAACCAGGCATCGTCAAAGCCCCAACCGGCCATGGTGCCCAGTCGAAAGTTGTCGATGACAACGTCAGCCCCCTGAATCAGGCGACCAAGCACGTCCCGTCCTTCCTCGCTCTTGAGGTCGAGGGAGAGGCTGCGCTTGTTGCGATTGAGCGCCAGGTAATAGGCGGAGAGGGAGCCGGCGAACGGCGGACCCCAGGTCCGGGTGTCGTCGCCGTGACCCGGCTGTTCCACCTTCACGACGTCCGCTCCCATGTCACCCAGAGTCATGGTGCACAACGGCCCTGCCAGTATCCGGGTCAGATCCAGGACCCGGATCCCGTCCAACGGCCCTCCCCGGGAACCCGTTGCCCCGTCGGACTGGTTGGAAGTCATGGTCGGTCGGCTCGTTCGCCGCGGTTGCCTCCGCGTCCGCAGCGCGGGCAAGAGCGATCGAGCAAATTCCCGATGATCAACGCTGGCCCATTCTCAACTCCGGATCCGGCCCATTCTCAACTCCGGATCCGGGTCAATGCATCGCAATGACACGGTCGGCACCATAATGCCGCTCGTCCCCGATCCACAGGGGGAGGACACGCACTCGTGGGCGAGGACCAATGTTGAGACATTCGTTCGCACCGATACTTGAAAGAATTCGTTCGATCGGCGACGGAACCCCACCCGTCTGGCCCTGGTCGGTTCCGTGACCTGGCCAACACATCCCATCTCTTCATGTCTGAGCGGGCCTGGTTGACCGGAGTGGAATCTCCCAACCAACGCCGGATCGGATTTGCCATCACGCTGATGGCGGCAATGGCAGCGGCCACCTCGTTCAGCACGATGCTGGGCCTGCTCGGAACCGAATTCCTCCAGGAGTTCCAAATAAGTCGAGGTGAGCTCGGGCTGCTGATCGGCCTGTCGATGGTCGTCGGAGGAGCGTGTTCGCCGATCGTCGGTGTACTCACCGACCGTCTCGGCGGGCGCAAGGCGCTGGCGCTGACATTCGCCTTCGCCAGCGTCGGCTACCTGGTGATTGCGGCGGCGAGCAATTATCTCGTCCTCATGGTTGCTGCCTTCGTCTCAGGTTTCTCCCTCGGTCTCACCAATCCGGCCACCAACAAGCTGATCGCCACCGAAGTGGCACCAGGACGCAGAGGGTTGATCACCGGAACCAAACAATCAGCCGTTCAGATCGGGACGGCGCTTTTGGGGTTGCTGGTTCCAATTGGAGTGATTGCGCTCGGCTGGCGATTGACCGTTTTGATCGTCGCCGGGGTCTGGCTTCTGTTTCTTCCCGTAACCTTTCGGGTCACATCGGCGGTGGCCGCGTCTGTACCGACCACCCGGGCTGAGTGGGCCACGGCTTTTTGGAACATCTGGCCGATCTCGGCTTTCGGAATGTCGCTCGGAATTACCGGCAGCCTCTTGATCCTTCTGCCGCTCTTCGCCGAAGAGGCGCTGAGGTTCGATCGGATCGCGGCAGGTCAAACCGCCGCCGTGGCCGCTGGTTGCGCGATCGTTGGGAGGCTGGCCTGGCCCCGTCGGGCCGAGCGACGGCAGGCGTTTCCCGGCACCCTTCGGACCATGGCCCTGCTGACGGTCCTGGGCGTGGCGGGTCTGGCTTGGTCCGTCAGCATTCCGGCTTTGGTTTGGCCGGCGGCGGTCGTCATGGGTTTTTCCGTGGCTTCGTGGAACTCGGTCGGGATGCTGGCAACGATCGTCACGGCCGGGCCGGCCCGCTCCGGAGCCGCCACCGGGTGGGTTCAATTGGGTTTCCTCACCGGCTCGGGGCTGAGCACCCCTCTTTATGGATGGCTGGTCGACACCACCGGCTCCTACCTGCCGGGGATGGCAGTGGCCGCGGCCGCAGCCCTGCTCGGAGCAATAGTCATAAGTGTTGGTTCCGGCCGGCTCGGCCAGCGAAACCTCGAGACCATCGTCCTCGGCAGGGAAGCTCCCCTCTAACCCGCCGCCGGCATCTTCAGGCCAACTCGAAGAGCACCTTGAGCGCGGTCGGATCGTGTATCAAGTCACCCATGGCGCCAGCGGCGTCCTCGAACGGTAAGCGATGGGTCACCAGAGAAGTGAGTTCGATCGAACCGTTGGCGACGAGTTGCACCGCCCGGGCGTAGTCACGAGGCAGGGCAGCCCGCGGGTTGAGGAGAGTGAGCTCTTTGTGATAGAGCTCGTAGTACGGAAGGCCGGAGCCCCGACGCGTCAGAGTTCCAAACGCCGAGACCGTTCCGCCGTAGCCGGCCAGCTCGATCGCCTGGCTGAGCGTCGACTCCAACCCGGCGCACTCGACGACCACGGCGGGCCCTATCCCCTGGCTAGCTTCCGCCACCGCCTCTCGAGCCGCTTCGGGTCCCACGATTGCGGTAGCACCCCAGCTCAACCCCATTTCCCTCTTCCACTCCGAGCGGGTGATGGCGACGATCGAAGTCACCCCGCGTGCTTTGAGTAGTTGCAGATGCAGGAAACCGGTCACCCCGAGCCCGATCACTACGGCGGTATCGCCCGGGAATACCCGGAATTGGCTTTGGGCATGCACCACCGTTCCGAGAACCTGGAGCAGCGGGGCGTCTGCGACCCCCACCGTTTCAGGAAGCGGATGCAGCAGGGTTTCGCCCACGGCGACGAACTCGGAGAACACCCCGTCGAAGTCGCGTCCCAATAGTCCACCGTTCAAACAAAGGTTGGCCCGATCTGCCCGGCAGAGCTCGCAGTAGCCACAGGCAACCCCCGGATCGACGATCACACGGGTTCCTTTCGGGAAGAGTCCCATCTGCCCGGGAGTCTCGACCACGCCGACCGCCTCGTGACCCATGATCCGCGGATAGGCGACATCGATCTTGCCCTCGAGAATGCTGGCATCGGTTCCGCACATCCCGACTCGTTCCACTCTGACCAGAGCTCGGCCCTCGGGCCGCGGTGCAGCAACCTCGCGGAGGACCACCGACCCTGGTGCTTCCAGAACGAGCGCTCTCATAGGCTCTTGTTTAGTTGACTCGACGGTGTCCGGCCGAACCGGATGCGAGAGTCAAGCGACCTGGATAGATCGCTTCGAGAGACCCAGGAAGAACCCGGTGATCGTCTGCAGGGCCGCCGCTTCTGGATTGGTGGCGGAGCCCAGGGTCACGAATAAAGGCGCAAAGTGCTCGACCGTCGGATGGGCATACGGCATGCCGGGAGCGTTGTGCAAGAAATCGGAGAGAGCATCGACGTCCCCCTGCGCAAATGCCTCAGCCGCCCACGCATCGAACTCCGCCGACCACGATGGTGGAGGGGCGTCGATCCGAAAGTCGCGCAGAAATGGGAGACCGTGGGTGAGGAAGCCCGACCCGATGATCAGCACCCCCTCGTCGCGGAGTGGACGGAGACGGCGCCCGAGATCGATGAGTCGGTTGGGGTCCAACGTGGGGAGCGAAATCTGCAGAACCGGGATGTCGGCGTTGGGGTACATCGCCATCAATGGGACGTAGGCGCCGTGATCGAGGCCACGATTGGTGAACGCCACATGTTCCCGATCGGGCATCAGCGCTGCCACGCTCTCGGCAAGATCGGGAGCTCCCGGCGATGGATACTGGAGCCGGTAGTACTTCGGGTCGAAGCCTCCGAAGTCGTAGATGAGCGGTGCTGCCGACTCGGTTGAGCCGATACCCAGCGGGGCCGACTCCCAATGTGCGGAAACGATCAGGATGCTGGAAGGCCGCGGCAACTCGCCGGACCAGGTCGCGAGCTCGCCCATCCACTTGTGGTCGTCGAGCAGCGGAGGAGCGCCATGACCAAGATAGATCGCGGGCATAGTCATGCTTCTATTCTGCCCTTTCCCTGCCTCAATCGGGGCACCCGGCCCGCGGTTGCTGCACGGAGGAGTGATCCCGGGAAGAAGCTACGGTTCTTCGGATCAATCATCTGATGAGAGGCCCTACGTTTTGATGCCCGGAGTGATGTCAATTTCTCTAGCGGCTGAGACGACGACCCGATTCGTCTCGATCGAGGTGCCCGGCTGGGCCTGGATAGCGGTGCTGGCGGCGATCGTCGCCATGCTCTTCATCGACCTCCTCGTCGTGCATCGCAAGCCTCATGTCATAAGTTTCCGGGAGGCGGCCACCGAGTCGGCCATATGGATCGCGATTGGGCTCTCGTTCGCGGCGATCGTCGCCTGGGGTTGGGGGGGCCAGGCAGCTGGTGAATACCTCACGGGATACCTGATCGAAGAGAGCCTCTCGATCGACAACGTCTTCGTCTGGGCGGTCATCCTCAGCTATTTCGCGGTCCCGGCGATGTACCAGTTCCGTGTGCTGTTCTGGGGAATCTTCGGGGCCTTGATCCTCAGAGCCACGTTCATTTTTGCCGGGGTGGCCCTCCTCCAGCGCTTCGAGTGGGTTCTGTACATCTTCGGGGCGTTCCTGCTGTTCACGGCTGTTCGGATCGCCCGCCACCAGGAGGCCGAAGTCCATCCCGAGCAGAACCCCGTGCTCAGAATTGTCCGCCGAATCCTGCCCATGACGACGGAATACGACGGTCAGAAGTTCTTCACCAGGAAATCCGGGAAGCGATTGGCCACGCCGCTGTTTGCCGTCCTGATCCTGATCGAAAGCACCGATGTGGTGTTCGCTGTGGACTCGGTGCCGGCAATCCTCGCCGTCAGTCGGGAACCCTTCATCGTCTTCACCTCGAACGCATTCGCCATACTGGGGCTCCGGGCTCTCTACTTCTGCCTGGCCGGGATGGCGGGAAGGTTCCGGTACTTGAACATCGGCCTCGCCGTGATCTTGGCCTTCGTCGGCGTGAAGATGCTGATCACCGAGTGGTTCCACTTTCCCACCTACGCCAGCCTGCTTGTGATCGTGGTCACTCTCACGGTGGCGGTGTGGGCGTCGATCCGGGCCGACCGTCGGGAAGGAGCCGAACCCGACGGGATCGTCAGCTGATCGAGCCCTCGACCATCCGGTTTTGTGCTGCGCATCGGTACGACCACGACCGATCGATCGGGACCGGCCATAACGACGACATCGGCGCCGTAATGCTTGCGAATCGACTCCTCGGTCAAAACGGCGTCGGCCGCACCGACCGCCACCAACTGGCCGCCAGCCATCAAGGCCAGGCGATCACAGAACTGCGCTGCCAGAGTCAGATCATGCAACACCGTGATGACCGTCAGGTCGCGGGCCCGGCGCAGAAGTTCCACCCGCTCGAGGGCGCCGACCTTATGGCCAACATCCAGGGCCGAGGTTGGTTCGTCGAGGAGGAGAACAGGGGCCTCCTGGGCGAGAGCCCGGGCGAGGACGACGCGCTGTAGTTCACCTCCCGACAGGGTCTCGAGCAGGCGCCCGGCCAGGGCTCCGATCTCGAGATGGGTCATCGCCTCCTCCACCACCTCGAGGTCGTGGGGACCCTCACGCTGGAAGTATCCGAGATGAGGGGTTCGACCCAGCATCACATAGTCGACAGCCAGAATCCCGGGAGGAGTGGCCGGAGCCTGGGGCACGACGGCGAAGGTCCGGGCCCGCTCGCGATCCTTGAGCCGGGAGACCAGCCTTCCCCCCACCCGCACCTCACCCTCGACCGCCAATGCCCCGGCGATGCCGTTTAACAATGAGGTCTTGCCGGCACCGTTGGGACCGATCAAGCCCAGCCACTCCCCTGGCTCGACGGCGAGGTTGATCGAGTCCAGGATCCGATTGCCCCCGAGCGTCAGACCCACCCCCGTCAGGAGAATGGCGCTCATGTCGCCTTCCGGTTCAGCCGCAGCACGAGCAGAAAGAAGGGAGCCCCCACAAAGGCGGTCACGACTCCTATAGGAAGTTCCGCCGGTGCCACCACCGTTCGCGCGGCTACGTCGGCAGCGACCAGGAAGGCACCACCGATCAGGCACGAGAGAGGAAGGACTCGCCGGTAGGAGAACCCGAACAACAGGCGCACGGTGTGGGGAACGATGATGCCGACGAAGGCAATCAGACCTGAGACCGCAACCGCCGCGGCAGTTCCGAGGGTCGCGGCCAGAACTACCCAAACCCTCACCCTCGACGGATCGACCCCCAGAGAGGCGGTCTCCTGATCGTCGAGTGCCATCACGTCAAGCAGGCGACGGTGGAGGAGGACCACCACGGTTGAAACGATCGCGTAAGGAGCTGCGGTCCTGACCTCGGACCATCCGGTCGTCGACAACCGGCCGAGTAGCCACGAGTAGAGGCTCCGCAGGTCGATCTCCGAACGATGCTGCAGATAGGTCTGCACCGCGGTGAAGAACGACGTAACGGCAACGCCCGCAACCACCAGGGTCACGGTCGATCGTCCGCCCACGCTGCGTCCCAGGGCATAGGTGGCGCTCACCGCCACGACCGCCCCGACGAAGGCGGCCACCGGGAGGAAAAGACCCCCTGCTCTGTTTTGAGAAAACGCGATCGTGGCACCGAGACCGGCCCCGGCCGCCACCCCCAGGAGGAAGGGGTCCGCCAGGGCATTGCGGAAGACTCCCTGATAGGCGGCCCCAGCCATCGCCAGCGTGGCGCCCACGATCGCCCCCAACACCACCCGGGGAAACCGGATCTGCCAAAGGATGCCGATCTCGCGATCGGTCAATCCCGAGGCGAGGTCGACACCGGGGAGGCGACCGACCAGTTCGACTATCGCCTTGCCGGGAGGGATGGCAACAGGCCCAACGAGAATTCCGAGCAGCACCGATCCCAGCAACAGCACGATCGCCAGGATCAGGACCAGTGGACGAAGCCTGGTGGAGACTTCGATATCCAGCCGGCTCCCCCCTGAAGTCGGCTCGCCAGAGGGTCGCTGATCTGAGGGTGCCTCAATCGGGGGTGGGTCGTTTGCGGCCCGTGTGTCGGTCACCCCACCGGTACTCCGGCTACGGCCCCTGCCACGATCTCCAGCAAGTCGACCACCCGCGGGCCCCAGCGAGACGCGACGGCATCATCCAACTCGACGACACGACCGTCCACCACGGCCTGAAGGGTCTCCCATCCCGGTCTGGCCGCCACCGTTGCGAGGTTCTGGCCACAGCAGACCGTGTCGGCAAGAAATATGAAATTGGGATCCGCGTCGATGATGACTTCGGCCGAAAGCTGGGGATAGCCAAAACCGTCCGGGTCCGACCCGTCGGCGATGTTGACGAGGCCCAGCAGGGAATAGAGCTGGCCGATGAACGTGGACGATGTCACCGAGAAGAGGGTGTCGTCGAGCTCGTGGTAATAAGTCAGACCCTGAGCCGCGGACGGCAGGGTGCTTATGAGCTCGTCGATCCTGGTCTCGATGGAGGTCACCAGTGCCGCGGCTTCGGCCGTGTGCCCGGTGGCCGCTCCCAGCTGTTCTATCTGGGTATAAGTGTCTTCGAGCGAAACTGCGGCATTGTGCTGGATGACCGGTATTTCGAGTGAGGTGAGGGAGGCAACGAGACCTTCCGGATCGAAAGCCACCACCACCAGGTCGGGTGCGTAGGAGGCGATCGCCTCGACGTTCGGTGTGAACCCGGAGAGATCGGTCCTCGGTGCTTCCGCAGGGAAGTCGGAGAACTCGTCTGCCGCCACCACCTGGTCTCCGGCCCCGATGGCAAACAGGATCTCCGTGGCCGTGGCCGAGAGCGACACGATCGCGGATGGGGGATCGGAGATCGTGACTGGACCCGTTGCCGACTCGATGGTGACGGGAAACCCGGCCGCTTCGGTGGTAGTCGTCGTCGGTGGAACCGTGGTCGTCGTGGCCGGCGCAGCCGTGGTCGTGTTGCGCGCTGTCGCCACAGGCGCTGGCAACCGCCACGACGACCACCAGGGCGAGAAAGAGAGTCCTTCTCAAGAAAACATCCTCCTTATCGGAGGATGAAGGTGTCGGTCGGTTCGAAAACCGCACGATTTCGCCTTCATCCGAGACGCTTCGTGTGTGCCGGGGAAGCAGGCGGCCTGGCTCACCGCTCCGTCGGGTCGGAACCATCGGCTCATCACCTGGAGGGCATAACAGCTGCGGGACAGCGCCCGGACTCACACCGGGACTTCGCTGCATTCTCCGGCCCCCAAATCAAGAGGGGCGTAACGAGTATATAGGTGTGATCTGAGGGGATAGCGTCCGATCCTCTAGAGCCGATCCACGAGCGCCGATCCGACTCGGGCCTCGGCCGTCGGCCGTCCAAGTGTGCTACCTTCCGCTGGCGATGGAGCAACTACTACGACCCATCGAACGCCGGGTTCTGGCGCTGAGGGCCAGAGGTCAGACCACGGCCGAGATCGCTCGCCGCTTCAAACGGGGCGAGGACCACATCGAGCGAATCATCGGCTGGACCACCATTCCCAGACGTCCCCGGGAAAAGCCCCGCGAGGGTTTACGACCGGTTGAGCGACGGGTGCTTTCGCTCAGGAGCGACGGGCTCAGCTACGAGGAGATCGGGGCGCGGTTTCGCCGCGATGCTGACTTCGCCAAGCGAGTGGAGAACCTCGCACAGATGCGGAGCCAGCTGGGTCTGCTCCCCAACGCCTGAGGACTAACCGCCGCCCGGTCCGGCGAGTCCCACTTGGCGGGTCGCAGGGCACGGTTGGGCCTGCGAAACCCCGGGATCGGAGTCATCAGGAGGATCAAGGACCTATCCGTGACGGCCGAAATCATTGCTATGGACAGCTTGGCGGCGACCCGGGCGCGGGTCGATAGCGCACAATCGGAGACCGATCGCCTGGCGGCCCTGGTCGACCTGGCATCGGCGCTTTATGAGTACGACGCCGCTGAGGCGACCCTGGTCAGCGAGCAAGCGATGGATTTGGCCGAACGGCTCGGAGATGCTTCGTCGCGGGCATGGGCCCGCCACCATCGGGCCTGGGCGGTCGCGGCCCTCGGCCGCCTCGATGAAGGACTCGAAGAGCATCTCGCCGTTCTTCAAGACTTTGAATTGCGCAACGATGATCGCGGAGTGGCTCATTCGCTGATGGCGATCGGCGATATTCACAGCGGCGCCGGCGACACGACCGCCGCGTTGGAGTACCTCGAACGAGCCTGGGTGCCGATGCAAAATGTCGGCGACCGGGCCGGCCAGGCAGTGGTGCTCAACCTGACGGGCATCGCCCTGGGCCACGAAGGCCGCCATCGCGACGCGGCCTCCGTTTTCGAAGAGGCAGAGAAGATCTTCACCGACCTCCAGGACCCGTTGCGAATCACGATGGCCAAGATCAATAGAGGCTTCGAGTACCTGGCTCTGGCCAAAGGCGAACCTGGTTCCTTTAGCGAACTAGCGAAAGATGCTGGTTTGCTCGCTACCGAAGCAATCGAATTGGGTCAGCTCCTTGGTGAAGATGGTCGCAGCACTCTCGCCTACGGGCGCTGGCTGCGGGCCCAGGCCCACGCGACCTCCGGTCGCCGTGATCTCGCCCTGGATGAAGCCGCGGTCGCCCAACAGGTCGCCGAGGAGGGCGAGTTCGATGTTCTGGCGGCTGAGGTCGCCCTGGATCGGGTGGAATGGCTGTCGAAAGATGGGCGTCTGGTCGAAGCTCAGACTCTGCTCGACATGGTCGAGGCCACCAGCGCCTCCAGCGACAACCGTCGCTGCATGTCCAAAGCAGCCGAGTTACGCGCCGACATCCTCGACGCCCTCGGCGATCATCAAGCGGCACTTATCACCTATCGAGCTTTCCACCGTATGGATCAGGAGCTTCACAATGATGCCTCCGAACGCCGCGCCCGCCTCACGTCGGCCAGGTTTCAAGTCGAAAGGGCCCTCCGCGACACGGAGTTGGCCAGACTTCGTGTCGCCGAGCTGGAGGCCCTCGACCACGACAAACGAGACTTTCTGGCGAGTGTCAGCCACGAATTGCGTACCCCTCTGTCCGCGGTCCTGGGCTTCGCCACCGAACTGGCGGAGTCCTGGGACGGCTTCGATCCCGAGGAAGCCAGAGGATTGGTCCGATTGATCGCAAGGCAGTCCGCCGATATCTCGAGCATCGTCGACGACCTCCTGACCATCACCAGGGTCGAGGCAGGAACCATGAGCGTCTATCCCAAGGCGCTCGACGCCCTCGAGCACCTGGCACCGATCGTCGATTCCCTCACCCACGAAACCAACCGCCCGGTCGATTGGACTGGCAATGCCCTGGTTTGGGCGGACCCGGTCCGGCTCCGCCAGGTGATCCGCAACCTGCTCAGCAACGCCATTCGCTACGGAGGCGGCAAGATCCGGGTCGCGGTCATGGAGGAAGGTCGAGTCGCTCACCTCGAGGTCCGGGACTCGGGAGGGCCGATTCCGAGTGATCGGGCGGCGACGATGTTCGAGCCCTTCGACCACTCTGACGATGGTGGCCGGACCCCCAACTCGGTCGGTCTGGGGTTGGCAGTGGCAAGGAGCCTCGCCCGGATGATGGGCGGGGACCTGGTCTATGTCTACGAGGACTCCGAATCGGTATTCAGGTTGACCCTGCGGAAGCCGCCCGAGATGGCGGCCCGGCTCGGAATCTGAGCCCGTTTCTGACCCTCCGACCGGGTCTCGCAATCCCGTAGAGTGACGCCTTCTCGACCCAGGCGAAGCAGGCATGCACAAAGCTCGCAGTGACCGCTACCAGCATATGGCCTATGCCCGCTGTGGCCGCAGCGGTCTCGATTTGCCCAGAGTCTCCCTCGGGCTGTGGCACAACTTCGATGGAGATCGGCTGAGCGACCGAGCGCGGCGAATGCTGTTGAAAGCCTTCGACAATGGCATCAACCATTTCGATCTCGCCAACAACTACGGACCGCCCCCAGGGTCCGCTGAGCAGAATCTGGGATGGTTGCTCGCCCGGGATCTAGGACGATATCGAGACGAGTTGGTGATCTCGACCAAGGCGGGGTATCTGATGTGGGACGGCCCCTACGGAGAGTGGGGCTCCCGCAAATACCTGCTCGCCAGCCTCGACCAGAGCCTTGGTCGCCTGGGCCTCGACTACGTCGACATCTTCTACTCACACCGATTTGACCCTTCGACTCCTCTCGAGGAGACGATGGGAGCACTCGATTCGGCCGTCAAGGCGGGCAAGGCCCTCTACGTAGGGATCTCATCGTATGGACCCGAGAAGACCCGACAGGCCGCCGCCCTGCTGCGAGAGTCGAAGACGCCGTTCATCATCCATCAACCCTCCTATTCGATGTTCAACCGATGGATCGAGCGAGGGCTCCTTGACGTGCTGGCGGAGGAAGGTTTGGGCTGCATCGCATTCTCCCCTCTCGCCCAGGGCATGCTCACCGACAAATACCTCAACGGCATCCCCAAGACTTCGCGGGCAGCCCGGGGAACTTCGTTCGATCAGAGCCTTCTCACCGACGACAAGATCGCCCGGGTCCAGGCCTTGAACGAGATCGCCCGGCGACGAGGACAGAGCCTGGCCCAAATGGCGGTGGCGTGGGTTCTCCGCGACCCGAGGGTCACGTCGGCGTTGATCGGAGCCAGTCGCTGGTCACAAATAGCCGAGGCATTGACAGCCCTCGAAAACACATCCTTCGACCAGGCCGAGTTAGCCGAGATCGACCGTTATGCCGTTGACAGCGACATCAACCTCTGGGCTTCTTCCAGCGAGGCGGGTTGACCCTTCGGGCCTGACAGTCCGGTCCGGCCATAAGATGGAAGGCGGTGGCTGATCGATTCTTTCCCTACGACTTCGACGAGCGATTTCGTCTGATCTGGGGCCTGCTCGGGGCCCGGCCGAAAAAAGACGGAGTCGCTCTGACCGATAGCGGAAGATTCATAGCCACATTCGGCCGATTCCGGGTCGAGACACCGCTCTCCAACATCAAAGGCGCCACCAAAACCGGCCCCTACACGTGGTGGAAGGCTGTTGGCATACGGGGATCCGGGGTGGACTCCGGGATTACGTTCGGGACCACATCTCGCGCAGGCGTCTGCGTCCTGTTCAAAGAACGAATCCCGCGGGTGGTGCCCCCGGCCCCGCGTCATGCCGGTCTGACAGTCACCGTGGCGGACTGTGACGGCCTGGTGCGATCCCTCCTCAAACCTCCCTCATGATCTGATCGGAGAACGAAAATCGAAATCCTTGCCGCTGTCGCGATCGCTTTGGTTGCGGTCCTCCATCTCGTATTCCTGGTGATGGAAATGTTCCTGTGGACGACACCGGTCGGTCGCAGATCGTTCGGCCTGACAGAAGAGCTGGCCGCGGCGACGGCCACCCTGGCCAAGAACCAGGGTCTCTACAACGGCTTCCTGGCGGCTGGCCTCGTCTGGGGCGCCCTGTCGGGGACGTGGTCGGTCCGGCTCTTCTTCCTGGCTTGCGTCATCGTTGCCGGCATATTCGGGGCTTTGACCGTGAGCCGATCGATCCTATGGATTCAGGCGGCGCCTGGAGTCGTGGCGCTACTGCTCGCCTTCCTGGCTCGCGCCTGACTCCCAGGGCGGCGTCCAGCAAGCCCGCGTCGTGGGCTCCTGAGTACAGTCGGGCGGGCCGAAACCCACCGAACCGGAAGGCCGCGATGGCATTGTTGAAGCGACGCTCGGACAAGGTCGATGTGCTCTCCGCAGTCCCTCTCTTTGCCGGCCTTTCCCGGAAAGAGCTAGCCGAGATCGCCCGCAATGTCACCGAGGTCGAGATCGCCCCGCGCGAGTACCTCGCCTTCGAAGGTGAGACCGGCCACCAGGCAATGGTCTTGCTGGCCGGCAAGGTGAGCGTGCGCAAGAAGGGCCGGAAGGTGGCGGAGTTGACCACCGGTGATGTGGTGGGTGAGATGAGCCTCGTCACCAATCGGCCTCGCAATGCCACTGTCCGGGCTGACACCTTCGTGGCGGCCCTCGTGATGGATTCCAAGGAATTCTCCGCGGTCATGGAAGAGCATCCTCAGGTCGCGGCCAAGATCCTGAGAACCGTGGCCGAACGCCTCACGGAGGCGGGGCAAGATTGACATCGAGTCAACCTTGGACCGGCGCACGATTCCTTCGTAAACGAGTCCTCTTAGGATCCCGTCGTGGATAACACCCCGAAGCGGGCGACTGGCGCGGGCGGCAGCCCGGGCGGCCTGGCGCCGTTCCTCCTGGGAACCGCCATGAGCATTGCCGGCGGATATCTGCTGCTCAACGCCCTCCGGGTGCTGCACGGTTTCGGCGGGAACCTTTACGCGATTGGGGGATTCTCCATCACTGGGGGAATGATCATGATCCCCTTCATCATCGGGACCGGCATCATCTTCTATGACGCCACCAAGTGGTATGGCTGGGTACTGGCCGGCGGATCGCTGCTGGCATTGATCATCGGGGCCATCGCCAGCGTCCGGTTCTCGTTTGAGGGTATGACCGCGTTCGATCTGATTGTCATCCTCGTCCTCTTCTTCGGAGGGATAGGCCTGGTCCTGCGATCGGTCAAGGATCGCTCGTAGCGGATCAGCCACGAACCGGACCGCAGGTCATGAGCCGGCGCGAGCTCAATCGCGCCACGCTGGCCCGCCAATCCCTCCTGACACGATCCTCATCGAGTGCTGCGGAGATGATCGAGCATCTCGTCGGCATGCAGGCCCAGAACCACAACGATCCCTATTACGCCCTGTGGTCGCGGCTCGAGTCGTTCCGTCCTGCCGAGTTGTCCGACCTCGTGGCGAGCCGTGATGCCCTGAGAATCCCGCTGCTGCGGTCCACAATCCACTTGGTCACTTCTCGTGACGCCCTGAGGTTGCGATCGATCTTCGGACCCGTGCTGGCACGGACATTCGGATCGACTGCCTTTGCCAGAGACATAGCCGGGGTCGATCGCGAAGCCCTTCTCGAGATGGCTCGCCGTCTGCTCGAGGAACGGCCCCGAACGAGGGCTGAGCTCGGCCCTCTCCTCGCCGAGCGATGGCCCGAGCGGGTCCCTGCCTCTTTGGCGCAGGCGGCGACTTACCTGATCCCAGTGGTCCAGGTCACTCCGAGGGGAATCTGGCAACGGCGGGGGCCGGCGGCCTGGAGCACCGTCGAGAGCTGGCTGGGCCGCCCGCTCGAACCGGCCGGATCGCCCGATGACCTGGTTGTTCGCTACCTGGGTGCCTTTGGGCCGGCGGCCCAGAAGGACATCAGGGTGTGGTCGGGGCTCACAGGTCTGGCGGAGGTGGTCCAGCGACTGCGGCCCCGTCTTCGCACGTTCAGGGACGAGAAGGGCATCGAGTTGTTCGACCTAGCCGATGCGCCCCGGCCCCATCCCGACACACCCGCCCCTCCCCGATTCCTCCCGGAGTACGACAACCTTCTGCTCTCGCACTCAGACCGGTCCCGGTTTTTCGAACCGGACGTAGTGCCGACGGGCTGGGTTGGAAACCTGCTGGTGGATGGCATCTTTGCCGGGGGCTGGAAGGTCACCCGATCCAGGGACCGCGCGGAACTGCGCATCGAGTTGGGTATCAAGATGCCCCGGTCCGACCGCGAGGACGTCGTGGCCGAGGGATACCGGCTGCTAGACCTCACGGATCCGGCGATCAGCAATCACGATGTCCGCGTTCTGGACCGGGAGTGAATCGGATATAGGTGAAACGCTCCGGTCAACCGTCCGCAGAGTCCTTTTCGCCCTTGCCAGGCGGCCAGGAACCGATAGGCTTTGCACGTGCGGAAGTGGGTGGTGGTGGTCGTTGCGCTTGCAAGCGTGCTGATTGCAGCTGGAGCAGTTGCCCTCTCCGATCCGACTGCCAGCGATGATGCCGGTTCCGGGGCACCTGGCAAGGGCCAGCTCAAGCATGCCGCATCTATTTCGGCGGCGTTCGACATCGACCCGGACACCGCTCTGGCACTTCATCGCGACGGGATCGGATGGGGCGCCATGGTGAAATTGCTTGCTATCGCTGAGGTCAGCGGCGTTTCGATAGATCAGCTGCTGGCCGATGTCGCCAAGGTCGATGGAGAATACGAATTCGACTTCGGGTCTTTGCGCGCCGGGTTGACGCCTTCACAACAAGAGGAGCTGGCGATGATGCCCAAAGGTGTCGGGCATCTCGGCCGGCAACACGGGCTCCCGCCGGGTCTTGCCAAGAAGCTCGATTCCGCCGACGGCTCCTGAAGACCGTTTGAGATCCCGCCGGACGTCACCCGTGAATCATTGGAACGCCGGCGGCGGCCGCGGCCTCTCGGAACATCTCCCCCAGTGACGTAACCGTTTGATGGGCGTTTAAACCGCTGGGGTTGCCCGCGACCATCAATCTTGCGTCGGCCAGGGTTTCGGATTGCCAGCCGTTGGATGCCCTCGGTCGAGTGAACGCGATCCGGTAGGCCGTCAAGCCCAGGATCACCACGACCACGGGCTTCAATACCGCAACCTTGTGCTCCAGTTCGCGTCCACCTTCGCGAAGTTCCTCGGCGGAAAGCTCTTCGGCCCGGGCGGTCGCCCGATTGACGATATTGGTGATTCCGATCCCCATTCCGGTCAGGAGGTCGACGTCCTCCGCTCGGAACCCGGCCGAGGCGTCGATCACGGCATCGGTCAAGCCCGCCGCATGCAGAGCTGGGAAGAAGCGGTTACCCCTCTTCGCAAAATGGGCCTGCGCGGCGGCGGTCCACAAACCCGGATTGATGCCGACGAAGAGCAACCGGAGATCGCTCCCAAGCAGATCGGGGACGCTCCTCCCCCGGCTCGCCTCCAACTCCGCACGAGTGAAGCCCATGAACCCACCTTATGTCCGAATCTTCCCTGGCCAAGCTCACGGGTAGGCCGTCGGACCAGCTTGTCAGGACACCGGAATCTTCTTTTGGGGATCCACGAAAGGCATCGGGGTGACAGTCGCCTGCCTGCTTCCCCACTCGGTGTCGACCGAGATCACCTGGCCGGGCCGGGAGTGCTCGGTCGGAAGCCAGGCGTAACCGATGTTGGCTGCGAGCCGGGGTGAGTAGATCGCCGAGGTGACCCTGCCGACCTGGCGACTGTCGATGAACACGGGCCATTTCGTGTTGTTGAGAGCGGGAAAGGGCTCACCGTCGAGAATCACGCCGTTGATCTTTCGAGCAACACCTTCTCTCTGGATGAGGCGGTAGGCCGCCATCGAGATGGATACAGAGTCTTCCAGGTCGAAATCGACCAGGCGCTCGAGTCCCAGCTCGAAAGCGTTGTTCTCGTAGGTCATGTCGGCGCCCCAATTGAAGATCGCTCCCTCAATGCGTCGAATGTCGGACGGACCGGTGGGGCGGAGCCCATAGGGCGCTCCTGCCTTCATGATGGCTTCGTAGACCTCGGTTCCTTTGGATGGATCGATGAGGTAGACCTCGAAGCCCACTTCAGAGGTCCAACCCGTTCTGGTGATCACGACCGGCGCTCCCGCGATCTCAGCGCTGGTCCAGTAGTAGTACTTCAGCTTGCCGATCTCGTCCCCCACCAAGTCGATCATCAGGTCCTTCGATTTGGGCCCTTGAATCTGGAGTGGAGCTACTTCGGCCTCGCGGATGGTCACGTCGAGGTCGGGGTATCCGTTCTTGAGCCCCCGGGCGAAGAGCAGGGCATCCGAGGAAGCCAGGGCAAACCAGAATTTGTTCTCGTCCATCCTCGTGAGCACCGGGTCATTGATGATGCCGCCGTCGGAATCGCAGATGAGGACGTATTTAGCCTGGCCTACGGCACACTTCGACAAGTCGCGGGGAGTGAGTAACTGGGCGAATTTGAACCCGTCTGGGCCCGAGATCTCGAGGCACCGCTCGACGGCCACATCCCAGATGGTCACGTTGTTGAGGAGCGCATCGAATTCCTCTTCGAACGTTCCGAATCGGATCGGGAAGTACATGTGGTTGTAGACCGTGAAGCCCGCGGGCCCATACTTCTGGGTGGCTTCGTAGTAAGGGGTCCGCCGATTGCGAGCACCCCTTTGCACCAAGCTCATGTCGAACGACTCAGCCATGCCATTCACCTCCGTAGCCTGCCGGAGGTCGGCATCGTATGCGGCCCGGTGGTTCCTGGCGCCGGACGGAGTGGCCAAACCCGGTGGGTAAGGTCGGGGTGGCGGGCTCAGACCCGATCCCGGTCCCCACGAGGGCCAAAAATATGGCTTCTAGACCCACGGGTTTTGGCCGATAGTTTGGAGAGTTCCGAGTCGAGGGGATCTGTGCCGGAGTTTCAGGGGAAGATGCGCCTATCAGCCAATCCGTTCGACCTGGTCGGCGCGGATATCGAAGTCTCCGAGGGCAACCTCGCACTGATCGTAAGTGACCACGAGATCGGGGAATGGCCCCTCGAACAGGTAGCCATCGACGCCGGAGTGGACGGTTTTCACATGACGGTCGACGGTGAGGAGTTCGTCTTCACGACCAGCGAGGCCGACGCCTTCGCCGAGGCCGTCGGCGTCTCCAAGTTCGGTGCCCGTACCAAGGGTGGTCATGCCAAGGGTGCCCGTACCAAGAGTGCTCGTTCCAGAAGCTCCCACGGAAACGGTGCCAGCACCAAGACTGTCGGCATCAAGAAGGCAGCCCGGTCGGACCGGGTGGTCCCATCTGCGAAGACGTCGACTTCGGAAGTCCCGGTCGCGGCGCCTCCATTGCCTTCGACCAAATCACGGTCGAAGAAGAGGGCATCGGCGGCCCGATCGATAAAGGCACCCAGGCCATCACGCGGGGTCTTGCGCAAGGCCTCGACATCCATCGGCAGGGGTCTCTCAAGCCGCCAGGGCATGATCGGGACGGCCGCGGCGATAGCGATCGTGGTGCTCGCCATCTTTGCCCGACCGCTGCTCGCCGGCCTATTGCTCTTCGTCGGGATGGGCGGAGTGTTGCTTTCCGGAGCAGCAGCGGTGGATCCGCTTCTTGCTACCAGGCTTCCGGACGGATGGTCGTCAACCCGACTCGCGGTCGTCGCCTTGACGGCGATCGTGGCCGGTTTGGTGCTGGTCGCGTTCTAACGACACGCGACCCTCAGCCCCGCGTCAACGGACCTTCTGGACTCGGGTGTCCGCGTCGGACAACTGCGAGCGGTTTAGACCTTCAAACCGAGTTTGGGGGCCCAGTCGACGCAAGGACACTTTGGAACGGAGCAACCGACCACGCGATGCTCACGGCGGGGATGCCCGCACGTGATGCATCGCTGGCGATTTCCGTCAAAGGTCCGCTTCGGACTGGGAGTGGGTAGTTTCATCGAGCGCGCTCTTTGGCGAGGTTCACCGTCAGGGCGCGACCGTCGACTTCGCGACCGTTCAGCGAGGAGATTGCCGCCTCGGCAGCTTCCGAGGTTGCCATCTCGACAAATCCGAAACCGCGTGACCGACCGGTTTCACGATCTGTGATCACCTGGGCCTTTTTCACCTCGCCGTGTGCGCCAAATAGGGCTTGAAGATCGGCGGAGGTGGTGTTGAACGTGAGGTTGCCCACGTAGACGTTGCTGGCCATGGCATGCTCCTTCTGAAGCTTCTGAACCGTCGGAATCAATACGCCCGTCGGAACCTTTATGGCTGCCGCCGTTCATCGAAGCCCGGCAGCGAACCCAATGGGTCCGGCGGTGACTTCACTCGACGGAACGAGAAGCGAAGAAAGCGCCGCACGCTCAGGCGTGCGCTAGGTCATTCTAGCCGGAGTGGGTCCCTACAGGGCCAGCAACCGAATCGGAGAGAAAATGCCGCCACTGACTGCCTTCTGGGTCGGGCCGCAAATTTGGCGTGACACGAACAGATCCTTCTCAAATTTGGCTCGGGGCGAACAAGTGTCGTTCGTCCTGCGCCAGATTTGCGGAAAAGTGTTCGTCCTCCGCCAAATTTGGGGACGGGCTGTGGTCTATGGCCCCTCTGAGATCTCGGCAATCGGTTGAGAGGCTCAAGCAGCATCGTGGGTCTGATGTATATGTTGACTAGCAAGGACTGATAATTTATAGCAGATACTTTGCGGCATTGCGAATGGCTCGGATCTCGGATTGACTGGGTGATTGTTGACGTGAGAGCCTTTTGAGGGATCTGATCGATCGTTTAAGTGGCACACGAGCTCCGTACTCCTCTGACGCAATTCTGGGCATTCTGGAACTGCTCCAGGACGACACGGTGACTTTGGATCCCACCGAGACGGCAGAATTAGTTCGGTTGGCACGTGACGACGCCGACGGATGACGTTTTTGATCGACGATCTCCTTGTCTCATATCGACTAGCCGAAGAGCGACTTCATCCGGTATCACAACCCGTGGGGCTGCAAGAGGCAGTGGTTTCTGCGCTGGAAAACCCAACGGCCCTGGGTGAGGCATGGTGAGTGCATCCCTAGATGTCGAAGGCGGAAAGGATCAGGCGGACAGCGGTGAAGGCGAGCAACACCATCACAATGCGCTGGAAGGTCCGCTGATTGAGCCTGCGGGCGATACGAGTTCCGATCGGGATCACGACCAGAATCGGCAGGATCGCCCACAACGCCTGGGTGGTCCGGTCCGGGGTAAAGGCTCCCAGACCCAACAAGGTCAGCACTTGTATCGCACCGAACACCAGGAACGGGACCGATATTGCGAACACGAAACTCGACCGCGCCAGCCCGAGGCTATGTACGAACGTCCCGAAGACCGGTCCGCTGTTGCCAGTGGCGCCATGGAGAAGACCTCCCACCGCTCCCACCGGCCAGGCCAACTGCAACCCTCTCGCCGGGGGGATCCGAATCTCCGGACGCAGCAGTGACACAACGATGTAGGCCAGAGCTACTCCCGCGACGGACAGCGCCAAGGGTGTGTTGTCGAGACGGGTGAGCAGATACGTGCCCAGCACAGTTCCGGCGCCGCCGGCCGCGAGCAGCCTGACCAGCAGCGCCCGCGTGTCGTCGTACCCAGATCGGTGCTCCCACAACATCATCAAGTTGGAGATCACGTTGCCTATCGAGACGACGACCACGGCATGCTCGACCCCGAGGCTGGGAGCGAGGATCGGGACTGCCAGCAACGGTCCCCCGAAACCTGCGACTCCTTTGACCAGGAATGCCAGGGAAACGGCCGCGAGAATCAGGACGAGATCGGGATTCAAAGGTGCCTGCCAATCCGAAAGCGGACGCCGGTCGTCGGTCGCCGAGCAAATCTAGCCACGCTTACTATCGGCCCTGGAGCCCGAGGAAGAGATATGGAAACCTGGGATGCCATGACCTCACGCAGAAACGTACGTGAGTTCAGCGATAGAGAACTTGCCGCCGCCGATCTGGACCGAATCCTGGAAGCGGGTCGCCGGAGCCCGTCTGCGCGCAACTGGCAACCCTGGGACTTCATTCTCGTTACCGATCGAGAGGTTCTAACGGCACTGGCGGGCGTCTGGAGGGGCGCCTGGCACGTGGCCAACGCCCGGGCCGCTATCGCGATTATCGCTCGTAGAGTGGAAGGGCACCGGGCCCCCCACCAAACAACAGTGGAAGGGCACCGGGCCCCCCACCAAACAGTGGAAGGGCACCGGGCCCCCCACCAAATAACAGCGCTTCCAACCGAACAATCGACCCTGCAATTCGACCTGGGTCAGACCACGATCTCGATGATGATCGCGGCAGCCGATCTAGGGATCGGCACCGGCCACGCCTCGGTGTCCGATCAGGATCTGGCGAGGGAGTTGCTCGGCTTCCCCGAAGACCGATTCTGCTCGAACATGCTCTCGCTCGGAATTCCCCTCGACGGACCCTTGACTCCAATCAAGTCACTTAACAGACGGCCATTTGCCGAGGTGGTCCATATCGGACGATGGTGAACGGGGTGCGTCCTCTCCGGACCGGGGGCCCGGAGAAGAGCGACACCGAGTCGTTGGTCAGTTGTTGGGCGGCGCTTTGCTGATGTCGGCAAGGGCCGAATTCGGATCCCGCTCGATAGCCAGGTCGCCCAACGTGACGATGCCCACCAGGCGGGAGTCGTCGATCACCGGAAGGCGCCGGATGTTGTGTTCACGCATGAGGGGCAGGGCCTGATCGACGGGATCGCCCGAGGAAATCGACACAACGGAGTGCATGCAGACGTCCGCCACCAGAGCTGTGTTGGCATCCGCTCCCTCGGCCACAGCCCGCACCACGAGATCGCGGTCGGTGATGATGCCGCACACAGACCCGTCGGAACGGACGACGATGACATCGCCGATGTCGGCGTCTCGCATTATGCGAGCGGCCTCTCTTATAGGAGCTTGTTCCTGAACCGTCCACGGGTCGGGGGTCATGACTTGGCTGATGGTCTGGGACATCGGATACCTCCAAATCGATCGTCTATGCACCTTTGCGAGTACCCAACATGGAGAACCTGCAAACGGCATGACGGCCAGCGATGACCGGCAGCGATAGGGGCCTCACCGGACAAGGGCACCCCGTTTCCAAATTGGGCCCGGGGGTACATTGAGCCATGACCGACCCGGGGATTTTGGCCGAACGCGCCCGCCTGCGTTACGTCTCCGACGAGGAGCCGGGAATCACCCGGCGGAAACGCGGGAAGGGCTACTCGTTTCTCGGGCCAGATGGCAGCACCGTCAACGAAGGTGACCGGTCGCGTATCTCCGCTCTCGTCATCCCGCCGGCGTGGACCGATGTGTGGATCTGCACCGACGAACGTGGGCACATTCAGGCGACCGGACGCGATGCCGCGGGACGCAAGCAGTACATCTATCACACCGCTTGGGAGGAGGTTCGCGACGAAGCCAAGTTCGATCGCATGGGCCCTTTCGGTAAAGCCTTGCCCCGATTACGCAAGCAGATCCAGAACGACCTTCGACAGCACGGGCTCCCGCACAGCAAGGTAGTGGCCCTGGCGACCGCCGTCCTCGACCAAACGCTGGTCAGAATCGGAAACAAGAGCTACCACGATCAGAACGGCTCGTTCGGCCTCACGACCCTCGAATCGGACCACGCCGAGATCGACGGGAGCCTGATCAAATTGAGTTTCACGGGCAAGGGCGGGGTGGAGCAGGTCGTCGCATTGGAGGATGCCCGGCTCGCCGCGTTGATGTCCCGGTGCCAGGACCTGTCGGGCCAACACCTCTTCTCTTATTCGGCCGATGACCGGATCGCGGCGGTGACATCGAACGATGTCAACGACTATCTCAGGAGTGTCACCGGAGATGAGTTCAGCGCCAAGGACTTTCGCACCTGGGGAGCTTCAGCGTTGGCCGCGGACCACCTCGGGCGGACCGGTCCTCCCGACGGCGACTCCGATGACCGAGTGATCCTCGAAGCCATCGACCTGGCCGCCGAGGCGTTGGGAAACACGAGAGCCGTTTGCCGTACCTCGTACATCCACCCCGTCGTCGCCGACGCGTACACCTCCGGCGACCTTCACCACGCCTGGCTCAAGTCCCGCAGCGGGCGGTTCATGAACCGACCCGAGAGCGCCCTCATGCGGTTGCTCAGCACAGGCTGAGAGCGGAGGGCTTCAGACGACGTCGAACTCGTTTCCCTCAGGATCGGTCATCGCCACGAAATAGTGGTCCACTTGAGGAGAATCGACCCGGCGGACCAGGGAGGCGCCGGCAGCAACGAGTCGCTCGACCTCCTCGTCAACTCGACGCCGCCGTTCCTCGATCGGCAGCGACCTTCCGCCCCCCACCAGGACATCGAAATGCAGGCGGTTCTTACCCGCTTTCCCCTCGGGCACCTGTTGGAACCAGATCGGGCTCCCCTGACCCGATGGATCGACGATGCGGTCGGTGCCGTCCCAGAGCTCCTCCTCCGGCAGCCCCACGCTGGACCAGTATTCCCGCCACGTCTCGTGACCGGGCGGCGGGTCTGCCAGCTTGTAGCCCAGGGCGGACGCCCAGAAACGGGCCATTAGGTCCGGATCGGCGCAGTCGACGGTTATCTGGAATCGGGAGGGCATCTTTTGTCCCTTCGGCGTAAGGTCGGGGGGAGGTCCCTGCCGCCGAGGAAACGAGGCGGGAGGTAGGGGGATGGCGAACCCGTCCTAGACCTTGAGTGACAGCTTCACCAATGCCCCCCTACCCCTGGCCGCCTATTCGGCAGCCAGCGGTACTTTCCCCCAGCTTCCGCTGGGGGGACAAAGGATCTCTTTGTCCCATCTAACTCCTAAGTCCGACCTTGGGTTCACTGATCGAGATGCAGAGGCAGGCCGAACAGCGGGAACAGCCTGGCAGTGTCGAGGAAAAAGATGAAGTCGACGATCCGACCGCTCGACACCTCGAGGACCTGGAGCGCCCACGGGTCAAAACCCGCTCCGGAGGTGCTCGGCTTGTACTGCGCGAAGGCAGGGGCACCGTTGGCGTTGACGGGGATGAGGCGTGAACCACGACATCCGATCGCCCGGCCCGATCCACCAGCTCGAGTATGTCCACCCGACCGCGCAGCCACATCGAGTAGGGCGGCATCGATTGCGTGGCGTCTTCGTGGATCAAGGCCGTCAGCGACTCCATGTCATACCGCTGGAAAGCATCGACGTATCTGGCCAGCAGTTCGCCGTCGTCCTGATCGAGCGGCCCGACCGGGTCGATCTCGTTCGACGCCGGTTGCAGCGAGGGTCGATCGAGCTCTTTGCAATGCGCTGTTGACCGACGCCACCGTCCCTCCGAGGAGCTCGGCAACCTCCGAGGCCTTCCAGTTCAGGACCTCTCGCAGGATGAGCACGGCCCGTTGGCGCGGGGGCAGTTGCTGGAGGGCGACGATGAAGGCAAGTCGGATGGTCTCGCGCGACGACGACCAACTCGGCCGGATCTTCAGGGGTGGCGCCGAGCCAGCTCCCGGGGATCGGCTCGACCCACGACTCGGCCGGCTGGGTCGGCCCCGGAGCCGACGCCCCGGTCACCGCCGGACCAAGATCCATCGGCCGGGCCCGCCGTTGCCTGCCCTCTCAACATGTCGAGACAAACGTTGGTGGCGATGCGATAGAGCCATGAACCGCACCGCGGCCCGCCCCTCGAAACGATCGAACCCCCGCCAGGCTCGGACCAGGGTCTCCTGCACTGCATCGTCCGCCTCGAAACTGGATCCGAGCATGCGGTAGCAGTAGCCGGTCAGCTCCGCCCGGTGTTCTTGGAAAGAAGCGCCGAGGCCATCAGGCAACGAGTTCGACTCTCGGGTGGTCCGATTTGGGGCCTTTACATCAGTCATCGCGGCCTCCGGTTTCGCAAGGGGATCGATGGAATCGTAGGTGGGGTCGGGTCGCTGGGATCTGCCATGGTCAATCGCGGGCCGGGACAGGCTGATCGACCACGTCCCCGCCATCGGCGCTCCCCGATCCCGACCCTGCCTCGCCCACGGTCTCGGGTCGCGCCGGAACGGTTCGCAACAGAATCGAGGCGACGATGGCGACTCCGATCGAAAGGACTGCGCTGATCGCGGCGGTGAGCCGGAGTCCATTGGTGAACGCCAGACGAGCTGCCTCCAGCAAGTCGGCACCGACGGTTCCCGGAAGCTCGGCGGCCACGCCGGCAGCGCCACCGAGGGTGTCACGGGCAGCTGCCGCCGCCTCGGCAGGGATCCCGGCCGGAAGAGTCCTCCCCAACTCGCTCCGGTAAACCGCAGTTCCGATGCTTCCCAGGATGGCGAGGCCCAGCGCCCCGCCCAGTTCACCTCCGGTCTCCGACATCCCCGAAGCGGCACCCGCCTTTTCCGGCGGGGCCGAACCGACAATGAGCTCAGTCGCCAGCGTGATGACCGGGGAAAGCCCGAGGGAGATGATGATCGACCCGATCACAACTACGGCGAGGCCGGTCGATTCGGTCACCCCCATGAGTACCGCCATGCCGAGAGCCGAGGTCAACAGCCCGCCCGCCATCACCCGAGAGGGCCGGTATCGATTCAGGATCCGGGGACCGACCGTCGAGCCGAGGGTGAAACCGGCCGCAGAAGGCAGGGACCACAGACCCGCCTCGAGGGGCGAGAGTCCCAGCACCAACTGCAGATACTGGGCGACAAACAGGAAATATCCCACTGCGACAAAGACGCTCAGGAAGTAGGTGACCAGGGAGGCGCTGAAGGCACGGATCCGAAAGAGGCGAAGATCGATCAGAGGGTCAGTCAGCTGGTTCTGTCGTCGGGCAAACAGAGACACCGAGAATCAGGCCGACGATGATGGCCAGCACCGCCGCCCAGCTGAAACCGTCCTGGGCGAACTCCTTCAATCCGAAAATGACGGCCAGCACCGCCGCCAGCGACATACCGGCGCTCCGTAGATCCAATCGTCCGGCGTCGGGGTCGCGATACTCCGGGAGCAGCTCTGGGTCCCAGCACCAAAAGGAGGGCCATCACCGGCAGGGCCAGGAGGAAGACCGACCCCCACCAGAAGTACTCGAGCATCACTCCGCCGGCCAGTGGGCCGATGGCGCTCCCGGCCGAGAAGCTCGCGATCCACCATCCGATCGCAATCGAGCGCTGCTTGGGGTCTTGGAACATGTTGAAGATCAGCGAGAGCGTCGAGGGCGCCAGTGTTGCCCCGGCGACTCCCATCAGGGCCCGACTCGCAATCAGCATCCCGGCGCTGGTCGAGAAGGCAGCCAGGAGCGAAACGAGGCCGAAGGCGGCGGCGCCGATCAGAAGCAAACGACGGCGACCGATCCGATCGCCCAGGGTGCCCATGGTGATCAGCGAGCCCGCCACGACGAAGCCGTAGATGTCGATGATCCAGAGCAGCTGTGAACTGGTCGGCTGGAGGTCGGCGCTGAGCTTGGGGACAGCCAGGTGGAGCACCGTAAGGTCCATCACGTAGACCAGGCAGGCGATGGCCAGGACGCCAAGGCCCACCCATTCGCGGCGGCCCGCCAGGGCCGGGGCTGCGGAATCTTTGTTGTCAGGCTCCATCGTGCTTCCGTTCGGTGATTTCTCGAGTTAGACGAACCGACGACGGAAAACTCATCGGTCTGCCGCCCCGGAGTCAAATTCTCGCCGATGAGTTTCTCCGCGGCTTTTCGTCCTATAGCCATGAGCACCGCCCAATTCAGGTTCTCGGTTTGAGCGGCCCCGACCACCCGGGACGGGTCTCATTCTTGGGCCGACGGTTGCCGGACGCGTTCGAGATTCGTGTGGTGACCGTCGCTCCCGGCGCCACCAGGATGTATCAGGAATCCGAGTGGCGCGACTCTCTGGTCGTCGTTGAGCACGGGAGGATCCAACTCGAAGGCACGGGCGGGAGCCGCCGCGACTTCGTCGCAGGCGACGTGTTGTGTCTGTTGGGGCTGTCGCTACGGGCCCTTCACAACCTCGGATCCGAGCCCGTGGTTCTGGTCGCGGTCCGCGGAAAGGTCCAGCCCACCCACCAACCCGAGCGACCGGACGCACTGCACCGGTTGGGGAATCGGTTAGAAATACCCCGTGTCGTATCCCGAACCCCGATATCGAGGCGACACCGGACTGATCAATGCCACCTTCCGGCCGTCGTCCCAGGGCGCGGAGCTGAGCTATCCGTCAGGCGGGCAGGTCCGGTATCTCGCAACGGGGCAATCGACCGCAGGGGCTTTTGGCCTTTATCGATGGGAAATGGCGTCTGCCCCCAGCGGACCCGAGCCCCACTTTCACAGGACGATCTCGGAGTCGTTTTACGTTCTGACAGGCATCGTTCGCCTCTACGACGGAGTGCAATGGATCGAGGGAAGCCCGGGGGACTTCCTATTCGTGCCCGAAGGGGGAATTCATGCCTTCCGCAACGAATCGGGCCGACCAGCCTCGATGTTGATCCTGTTCGCCCCCGGGGCGCCGCGCGAGGATTATTTCGAGACCCTCGCCCGGGTCGCCGAGGGGGAGGTCTTGACGAAGAAGAGAAGACCGCTTTCTTCCTCCGGCACGACACGTACTGGTTGTGACCCTTCCGGTCCGGCCTCAATTCGAATCATTGGGCGAATGTATTGCGTATCAGTCGTCAGCTTCCAAAACCGCTTTCCTGAGAAACTTGGGCACCACCATTCCCCACGCCTCGATCACGATTTCTTTCATCTCGGTGAGGTCAATGGCGGCAAGACGGACCACAACCCAGTTGTACCGCAGGTCCGATGGTTTGGGCAGAAGAAACTTGTCCGGCTCGGACGCCACGAGAGCCTCCCTCTCCTCCTTGGGAAACGCGAAGCCCATCAAGGTCTCGTCACGGGAAAACGCGAGGTAGACGATCCGTCCGACCCGGAATTTGACACGGTCCCTGACCAGGGCTTCCTCGGAACGCGGAAGGCTCGATGCCAACTCTCGCACATCCTCGATCGTGACCTGACCATCCCCGTTTTCCACCATCGAAGTCAGCCTATGCCGGTTGCACGGCCACAACCGGTCCCGTTCGTGAAGACGTTTCTATAGTGACAGGCCGGGTCCCGGGAGGAAGTTTGTCAGCTGAGTTCTTTGCGGATGTGAAGGATCGGATAGGGTTCGGTGGGCTGGACTCCGGGACGATCTGTCGTTCAAGGTCTACGACCCGGAGCGGATGGTGTCGGGCAAGCGCATGGAGGACCACCTCCGGATCGCCGTCTGCTACTGGCACTCATTCAATTGGCCGGGAAGCGATGTGTTCGGCGCGGGCACCTTCGACCGACCCTGGCTGCATGCGACCGGCGACCCGATAGCCGCCGCCCAGCAGAAGATGGACGCCGCTTTCGAGTTCTTCTCGAAGCTGGGTACCCCCTACTTTTGCTTCCACGACGTCGACATCGCCCCCGAAGGCGGAACCTTCGCCGAGTCGGCCAGGAATCTCGAGACGATGGTCGACTACGCCGAGAAGAAGATGGCGGAGACCGGGGTGAGACTGCTGTGGGGAACTGCCAACCTGTTTTCCCATCCTCGTTACGCCGCCGGCGCCGCGACCAACCCCGACCCGGGAGTATTCGCTTACGGAGCGGCGCAGGTGAAGCACGCCCTCGAGGCGACCCACCGCCTGGGCGGTGCCAACTATGTCTTGTGGGGAGGCCGGGAAGGCTACGAGACGCTGCTCAACACCGACCTCAGGGCCGAGGCGGATCAACTGGCACGGTTCCTGACAATGGTCGCCGAGCACAAGCACAAGATCGGATTCGAGGGGACCCTCTTGATCGAACCCAAGCCGGCCGAGCCGACCAAGCACCAGTACGACTACGACTGCCAGTCGGTCCACGGCTTCCTCGAACGCTACGACCTGGTCGACGAGTACCGGGTCAACATCGAAGGCAACCACGCCACTCTGGCCGGGCACAGCTTCCACCATGAGGTCGCCTATGCGGTCGCCAATGGCATCTTCGGCTCGATCGACGCCAATCGCGGCGACTATCAGAACGGCTGGGATACCGACCAGTTTCCGAATTCGGTCGATGAACTCTCATTGGTCTTGTACGAGATTCTCCAGGGCGGCGGCTTTACCACCGGGGGCTTCAACTTCGACACCAAACTTCGCCGGCAATCGATGGACCGCACCGACCTCTTCCACGGTCACATCGGTGGCATCGATGCAGTGGCCCGGGCGCTGCTGGTCGCGGCCGCGCTGGTCGAGAACGAAACCCTGTCCCAACCCCGCGGCCGAGCGATATGCTGGATGGTCGAGCGGCCTCGGAGCGAGGATCAAGTCGGGTTCCGAGAGCCTCGAGACCCTCGAGCAGCGCGTCATGTCGGGCGAGGTGAACCCGGCGCCGGTGTCCGGTCGCCAGGAGCTGCTCGAGGACCGCGTGAATCGGGTCATCTGGAACACCCGGGCCTGACCCCCATGCCGGACGTAGTGACGCCACGTCCCCAACCACCGCTGGTCGACTTTGAAATCGGGGCATACTCTCTGACCGCGTCGACCACTTTCGGTCCCCGTCTGCTGGGTTTGCGCTACCGCCATGGCCCTGAATTGTTCGCCCAACTTGGGGACGACGTCGTGATCGAACACCCTGACTCCGGTACCTACCGCTTCCACGGCGGTCATCGCTTGTGGGCGGCTCCCGAAGTCCCCACCATCACCTATGCCTCGGACGACCATCCTTGTGCTGTCACGACCGGCGAGAGCGGATTCACCGTCACCGCTCCCGTTGATGCCGCCGGACTGATCAAGCAGATAAGGGTCGGCTCGACGGCCCAAGACTTCTGGTCGATCATCACCTCGCCAATGCGCGGACCCAGGCCCATCGCGGTCGCACCATGGGGAATCACCCAGTTTCGGCTGGGCGGCTCAGCGCTGATTCCAACGGCGTCCTTCGGCGATGCCCACGATCAGTTCCAAGCCGATCAGAGTTTCGTCGTTTGGCCGTACACCGACCTGGCCGATCCGCGTCTTTCCTGGCGAAGGCGGGCGGCAATCGTCGAGGCCGCTCCCGGACCCCGGTTCAAGATCGGGTCGGGGCCCAACCCTGGCCGTCTCGGCTATCTGATCGATCGGCAACTCTTCACCAAGTAGATCATGCCGGCCGGAACGGGCACGTATCCCGACCGGGGCGCGGTCGCCCAGGTCTTCGTCGACGACTCATTCTGCGAACTGGAGAGTGTCGGGCCGATCGCTTCCCTGCAGCCCGGGTCTTCGGTATCCCACCGCGAAGTCTGGGAGGTCAGCGAGTGCAACGACCTAGCCGCTGCATACGGCCGCCTCACTGACGAGACCCGCCGGTGAGCTACGTCATCGGGATCGACACTTCAACGACGGCCACCAAAGCCATCGTCGTCGATCGCAGCGGAGCGGTCAGAGGGATTGGTTCCTCGTCCTACCAATTACGAAACTCCTGCGACCGCTCTGGACCGAGCAGGATCCCCGGCTCTGGTGGGACGCAACCGTCGCGGCGATACAGGAAGTAATGACGAATCTGGGCATTTCCGGCTCGGATGTCGAGGCGATCGGTCTCACCGGCCAGATGCACGGCTCGGTCCTTCTCGACAGTCAAGGCGAAGTGGTGCGGCCCGCCATCCTGTGGAACGATCAGCGAACCGAGAGCCGAGTGCGACGAGATCCGACGACGGGTGGGAGCAGAACGCCTGATCGAGGTCACGGGCAACGACGCCCTAACCGGGTTCACCGCCCCCAAGCTGTTGTGGGTGCAGCGACACGAACCCGACAACTGGGCCCGAGTCAGCCACGTTCTCCTTCCCAAGGACTATGTCCGCTACCGCCTGACCGATGGTTTCGCGGTCGACGTCGCCGACGGGTCCGGCACAATCCTCTTCGACCTCGCCGCCAGAACGTGGTCGCCCGAGATCCTCGCGGCGCTCGACATCGCCCCATCCTTGATGCCACCCACCTTCGAGGGTCCCGCCATCACCGGATCCGTGACCGAAGCCGCTTCCCAGGCAACCGGCCTTCGGTCGGGCACTCCGGTCGTCGCCGGCGGAGGTGACCAGTCCGCCAATGCTGTTGGAGTGGGGGCGGTCACACCCGGAGTCGTCGCCCTTTCCCTCGGCACCTCGGGAGTGGTGTTCGCCACGACTGCCGGCCCAGCCATCGAGCCCCGGGGCCGGGTCCATGCGTTCTGTCATGCGACGCCCCGAACGTTGGCACCTGATGGGCGTGATGCTCTCGGCGGCAGGAAGCCTTCGCTGGCTTCGGGACGCACTGGCCCCCGCCTCCACCTTTGACGACCTCGTCAAGGGCGCCGGCGAGGTCCCGTCCGGCAGCGACGGGCTCCTCTTTCTTCCCTATCTAACCGGGGAGAGGACTCCCCATCCCGATCCCTTGGCTCGCGGCGGGTTCGTCGGGCTGACGTTGCGCCACGACCTCCGCCACCTCACCAGGGCTGTGCTGGAAGGGGTGGCATTCGGGCTCCGGGATGGACTCGATCTCATGGTCGGCTCGGGCCAGCCGCCTCCCACCCAGATCCGCGCCTCTGGTGGCGGCGTCCGCAGTGCACTGTGGCGCCAGATCCTGGCCGACGTCCTCGACGCCGAGATTGTCACGGTGCAGACCGAGGAAGGCGCCGCCTACGGGGCGGCCCTGCTGGCGGCCGTCGGCGCGGAGTGGTTCGACACGGTGGAACACGCCTGCGCAACCGCGGTCAAGGTCATGCCCGGACTGACCCCGTCGGAATCGACCCCGATGTATCGGAATGCTCACACCCGCTATCGGGAGTTGTATCCGGCGCTGGCACCCATTTTCCATGCCACTCCCTGAACTCGCCCGCATCGCAGCAATCAGGACGAATCTCCGGGAGGAATTTGGGCGTCGGCGACGATCCTCTCCATGACCACGAGGTTGGAGATGGCATCTTGGGGGTCGGTCGGCACTGCAGTGCCTTCCCGTATCGCCCGGGAGAACGCATCGGCCTGGATGCCGTACTGATCGGCGGCCTCGACCTCATGGATCGTCGTGCCCGGAGCCACAGGAGGCTCGCCACCCGCGAACACGACGATCCGGCTGCGCTGACTCGGAGGAATGTTGAAGGGGATCTCAATGAGCATCCGCCCGGCCGTCCCGACCAGGTGGACACTCTGAGCGCTCTCGAGCTGGGTCGAACAGGTGAAGGTGGCGTGGCGCCCGTCAAAGTCGAGGATCGCCGACGTGACGACATCCGTCCCAAATTCCTCGTCTCGCCGGATCGCTGCCTTGACCGCGACCGGCTCGGCACCGAACAGCATCCGGGCGACGTTGACCGGATAGCACCCGATGTCAAGCAATGCCCCTCCCCCGAATTCGCCGATATTGCGAATGTCGGTCGGGTCGAGGTTTCGGTAAGAGAAGAACGACTGAATGGCGAGAAGGTCGCCGATGACCCCCTCGGCCACCATCCGGCGGACCTGCGACCACATCGGGTGCAGCCGGTACATGAAGGCCTCCATCAGCTTGACGCCGGCGTGCTGGCAGGCGTCAACCATCTCTCGTGCAGCGGAACTAGTGGGCGCTAGCGGCTTTTCACAAAGGACGTGTTTGCCAGCCGCCGCAGCTGCCTTGGTCCACTCGGCATGAAGGTGGTTGGGAAGAGGGATGTAGACCGCCTCGATTTCGCCATCATCGAGCAGAGCCTGATAAGAGCCGTAGGACTTTGGAATCCCCAGAGCCTTGGCAGTCTCGGCAGCTTTATCACCCGATCGAGAAGCGATCGCCTCCACCTTGCTCAAAGCAGAGGCCTGCATGCCCGGAATGACCTTCCGCACCGCGATGTCAGCGCAACCAAGCACTCCCCAGCGCACCGGATCCCCGGTCCACTCTGTCGAGACAGTCATCGCGACATCATATGATCTCTCCTGATGCCCACTCTGGCGTTGGGTGAGACCGCTCCCCCTCCCATTCTCCGGATTTCAAGTGAATTGAGTTGCAAATGAGTAGTAATTGACTGCGGCCAGACTGGCCGAGATCCCCCTACCCGACTTCGGGATGCCCGAGGAGATGCCCGAGATCCCCGCCTCCATTTACCGCGCGCAGGATGGAGCGACTACGGACGAGGGCGGCCCAGCGCTACTACGACCGCCTCATCGTCTACGCCGATCGCGAGCACAGCGCCAACCTCTCCTACCTCACGGGCTTCGACCCTCGCTTCGAGGAAGCGATGCTCGTGGTGGGACCGGCGGACGAGCCGGCCATCCTGGTTGGCAACGAGTGTTATGGCATGGCGGGTGCTGCTCCGCTACCCATGAGGCGCCACCTGTTCCAGGATTTCAGCCTGCCGAGCCAGCCCCGCGATGACTCCCAACCCTTGGCCGACATCCTCGCCGGGGAGGGAGTTCGCAAGGGCCAGCGGGTCGGCGTGGTCGGATGGAAGGAATACGCCAATCCCCAGACGATCGAAGCGCCCGCCTTCATCGTCGACGAGCTTCGGCGTCATGACCGGGGCGACCGGGACCGTCGAGAACGCCTCCGTTTTCATGACGGGCGCCAAGGATGGGCTCCGTGTGATCAACGAGGTCGAGCAACTCGCCGCCTTCGAATACGCCTCCTGCCAGACCTCGCACGGGATCCGCCAGCTTCTCTTCGGCCTGCAGGAGGGAATGAGCGAACAGGAAGCGGTTCACCTTCTCGAGCTGGAGTGGACAGCCGCTCTCCTGTCACCTGATGCTGACGAGCGGACCGCGAGCCTCGCTCGGCCTTCTGAGCCCCAGTGACCGACGAGTCGAGCGAGGCGATCAGTTCACGGTGGCGTTCGGAATCTGGGGAGGCTTGAACTGCCGGGCCGGCTTTGTCATCGAAGGTGCATCGGAGTTGCCGACCTCTATCGGCGATTACGTCGACAAACTCGTGGGCCCATACTTCGAGGCTGTGGCGGAGTGGTACGGCGCTCTTCGAATCGGACAGACCGGTGGAGTGCTGCAGGAGATCATCGACCGCCGCCTGGGCGACCCGTTCTTCGGCATTTTCCTGAACCCGGGTCACCAGATCCACCTCGATGAGTGGGTCAATTCGCCGATAGCGCCCGGTTCGAACATCGAACTGCGGTCGGGGATGGCCCTTCAGGTCGACATCATCCCGGCCACCGGCACGGAATACTTCACGACCAACATCGAGGACGGCATCGCTCTCGCCGATGCCAGCCTTCGCCAGTCCTTCGCAGCCAGTTACCCGGCCGCCTGGAATCGGATCCAAGAACGGCGCCGCTTCATGAGCGAGTCTCTCGGGATCGAACTCCACCCTGACGTGCTGCCGTTTTCAAATATCCCGGCCTACCTGTCACCGTTCCTGCTGCGGCCCGACCACGCCATGACGCTGATCGGTTGACCGCCGCTATTCCACAACGGTGCCCAGGTCTACAAGTCCAATACGGCACTGGTCCACGCTCCACCGGCAGCGCTTGAATCCATTACTGCCTGGACGAACCTCACGCCGAGCGCCCCGTCGATCTCGGTCGGAAAGTGCAGGGCCATTGGATTCGCTTCCTGGCCGCTGCGCCGGCCGGCGATGGCTTCCGCCGCATCGGAGTAGATGTTGGCGAAGGCCTCATGGAACCCCTCGGGATGGCCTTTGACGATCCGGGTGGCGCGGGCCGACAGCGGGAGGGTGCCGGGCCCGTTGGGGGTCCGTAACTCGGCCGGGCCTGATAGGGGTCTGAAGATGAGAACGGTGGGTTGCTCCTGGTGCCATTCGACGCTTGCCCGGCTTCCGGAGACACGGATCCGCAGGCAATTCTCCACGCCGGCCGCAGCCTGAGTCACCCAAAAGGTGCCGCGGGCGCCGTTGTCGAAACGGAGCATGGCAGCTGCGTAGTCGTGGACCAGCCGGTTGGGCACGATCGATCCGACCTCGGCCGCGACTTCGGACACCTCGATGCCACATATGAACCTGACGAGGTTGTGCGCATGGGTGCCGATGTCGCCCATCACCAGAGAGGGTCCGCCGCGAACCGGGTCGTACCGCCATGGCAGCGGGCCCGCCGGGTCCGGGTCGCGATCGGTGGCCTTGCCCCCTTGGACATACTCAACCTGTACCAAGCGAATGTCTCCGAGTTGGCCGTCCTCCACCATCGCCCGGGCCTGGCGAACCATCGGATACCCGGTGTAGTTGTGAGTCAGGCAGAAGACCAAGCCCGACTTCCGAACCCTGGCGACCAGATCCAAAGCCTCGGGCAAGGTGTTCGTCATCGGCTTGTCGCTGATCACGTCAAAACCGTGGTCCAACGCTCCACTGGAATAGGCATGGTGAGTGTCATTGGGCGTCATGATCGCTACGACATCGGCTCCATCCTCCCGCCCGACCTCGCCGTCGAGAAGCGACATGGCGTCGCCGTAGGCGCGGTCGACGGAAAGGCCGATGGCTAGACCGGCGGCTTCGGAGCGGGCAGGGTCCGAGGAAACGGCTCCTGCCACTATCTCGAAACGGTCATCAAGGCGTGCCGCGGTTCTGTGCATCGCCCCGATGAAACTTCCGGGCCCTCCCCCGATCACAGCGAGGCGGAGGCGACGACCAAGCATCTCGACCACAGGATTGGCGTCGAAGTCTCTTTTCGGCATCGAGGGTCATCTTCGTGACCTTCACAGGCAGGTGGCAACTCGTGTGGCTGTGGCGGGCACGGGCGATGCCGATCGCGAGTTGAACTAGAGCGACTGGATCTTCAACTCGTCGTCGACCCAATCGGAGCGCATGATCGTCGCGAGGTCTTGTCGCTCCGCGGGCAGCGTCAGGCAAAACTCGGTCACGCCATCATGTCTTTCATATCGAAGGTCGCCGTCCATCATCCGCGCCAGAAGGCGGGAAACATAGAGGCCCAACCCCACCGACGACGGCATACCGGCCAACCCACCGAGTCGCGCGTACGGTTCAAACATCCGCTCGACCGCCGCCGGAGGGATCCCGGCGCCCTGGTCACGCACCACGATGGTCATCGTGAGGCCGTCTGACCGAGCCTCGATCGAGATCGGCTTGCCGCCGTACCGGGCCGCATTGGCGACGAGGTTTCGCAAGATCTGACGCACTCGAGTGGCGTCTCCCCGTGCCGTCAAGCCATGATCGACCGCATCCAGATCGATGGCATGAGCGCCACCACGAAGCCAGGGCTTGACGACCAGCTCCACTTCCTTGCGGATGTTGAACCAGGAAGGGCGAATGGTGATGGTGTCGGCGCTGGCCCTGGCGGCAACTAGCAAGTCTTCGACGATGTCGGAGACTTCCTGGGCCTGCTGCGCAATCAGGGACTGCAGTTCCGGGACTTCTTCGGGTCTGACCCTGCCTTCCGAGAGTTCATGGGTGAGCCCAACAACCGCTGTCAGAGGTGTCCGCAGCTCGTGGGAAACAGATGCGATGAACTCGTCCTTCGAGCGGATCAACTCCTCGAGAGCGCTGCGGGCGTTGCGCTCGTCGGTCACGTTCCAGAGGGCGATCACAGCTCCGGTGCCCGGGCACCGGAGTCACGACGAGTCGAAAGAACCTGGCCGCCTCCCCACCGGTCGATGAGTAGTCATGTTCGAATCGTTGAGCCGCGCCGTTGAGCACCCTGTCGATTCCGGCGACGACCGATCCATCGAACGCTTCGGGCGACAGGCTGCTTCTACAGACAGCCACATAGTTGGCACCGACCCCGCCGTCGCCGCGAGATGTCTCTTCGCCCCCCACGATCAAACGCACCCAGGCTTTGTTTACCGCGAGTATCTGGCCATCGAAGGAAATCAAGGCGTGGGGATCTTGCAGGGCTTCGAGCAGTGATCGCGCAAGGTCGCCCTGACGTTGCGCCTCCACCTGCGATTCCTTCTGCTGGGTGAGGTCCACTGTGATTCCGACCACGCCGATGGGACGACCCGCCTGGTCCCGCAACAGCGCTTCGCTGGACCAAGCCGGGAAGCGCGATCCATCCTTTCTGAAGAGGACCACCTCGCCCTCCCACTCGCCCTCGGCGAAGAGGGCGGCGCCGATCTCAGCCCTCGCCTCTCCGACCGCGTCATGGGGAACGGTGGCTTCCAGTAGGTTGCGACCGATTACTTCCTGGGCGGACCATCCGTAAAGCTCCTCGGCGTACCTATTCCAATAGATCACGGCCCCGGCCAGGTCGGTGGCGATGACGGCGTTGTGAACCTGGCCCAGCAGGGAGGCCTGAAACCTCATTTCTGCTTCTGCTTCCTTGCGGGCGGTGATGTCGATTGCATTGGCCAAGCCCAGGCCAACGCCATTCTTGAGAGCACCGATCAGCGAAACCTTGACCAGGGCCCATTTGACGGTGCCGTCCGCCAGGTCGTAGTGCTTCTCGATCTCGTAGTTGGCGATCTCACCTGCGATCAATCGCTCGAAGAGGGCCATTTCGGCGGCGAGATCGGCAGGATTGGTGTTGGCGAGGCGGGTCGACTCCAACCAACTCATCGATCGGAATGCCGATGAAATCGGCCGCGGCCCGGTTGACAGCCACCATCCGCCCGCTCGGCACTTCGAACAGGGTCTTGCCGACCGGTGAGCCCTCAAACATCTCCTTGAACAGCTCCTGGGACTCCCTGAGAGCCTGGTCTGTTGCCACCCGCTCGGAGATGTCGGTCGAGATCCCCACGATCCCGACCGGTGCCCCCTTGCCGTCGAAAATCAAAGTGTTGGCTACATGAGTCGGGATCGTCGACCCGTCTTTTCTGAGTACTTCGTATTCCCCGGACCAGTAGCCCGTCTCGGTGACCGCCCGCCAAATGTCGTCGACTACTTGGGCAGCTTTGTCAACCGGAACGACGACATCCTTCACCGCCTGGCCGAGGGCGTCCTCAGCCCTCCAACCAAATAGCTCCTCGGCGTGGTTGTTCCAATACAAGATGCGCCCGTCCAGATCAGTGGCGATGACGCCGGATCGCACCTGATCGAGGATGGCGTTCCTCAGGGCGACCTGTTCCTCCACCCTCTTGCGAGGGGTGATGTCACCGATGGCGCCCTCAAAACCCGTTACCTCCCCCAATAGGCCTCGCCGCGCTCGGACCACGCCTCCTACCCAGAGCTTGGTGCCGTCATAGCGTTTCACTCTCAACTCAAACGGAATCGGCTGATCACTCTCGGCACCCCTGGCCAACAGCTCCTCGAGGTTGTGCCGATCGTCCACAAGATCCAAGACCGGCCTCCCGATCAGGCTTGGTCCATCCGTATAGCGAAGCAGGGATGTCAGAAACTGGTTGGCCTCCGTAAACACGCCTTCTGATGAGATCCGCCCGATCCCGATCGGGACGCCGTCGTACAGCGCTCGAAAGCGCTCACTTTCGACTTCGGCGGTTCGCCTGGCCCTCCAGGTCTCGACCGAGTACCTGATCGAGCGGGTGACGTCGTCGAACGTCAAGTGGTTCTTGCTGAGATAGTCCGAGGCTCCAGCCGCGAGAGCAAGTCCGTCAAGGGCGGGGTCATCGAGACCGGTGAGCAGGATCAGAGGGCCGCTGGCGGAAGCCGAGATCTCTTTGATGAGTTCCAGACCGGTCCGGTTTCCAAGCCGATAGTCGATCAGGTAGGCGTCGTGCGCCTGTTGCCTGATGACCTCGACGCCCTCGTCATAACTGGTGACAGTCGCGCACGAATAGGGACCGCCCTCCAACATCTTGGCGACGATTTGAGCGTCGGTGGGATTGTCGTCCACGACCAGAACCCTGATCGGGTTTGCAAACGCTTCAAGGTCGGCCAGCCCATCAATGGCCCCGATCGGCTCCGGGGCGAGGACTGGCATGTATTCATTGTCGGCACGATCCCGAGGCGGGTGAAGCCCCGCGGGACTGCCCCTTGCCGTCCCACCAGGCAATGGAACCGAGACAAACGAGCACGGAATTTCGGCCTCCGGGGTCTTGAGCAGCGCCGGTAACCTCGGAGGCGTGGGCTATTTCGACTCAATGTTTCCGATGCGGCGGCTCGAGGAGGGTGTTGGATGACGGCCCGATCCCCCAAACGCAACAGCCTCGCATCCACTCTCCGGATGTTTCGCCCGGTTCGACCCGAGTTCCGTCCCGCTCAGCGGCGGCTCCGGCGAGCGGTGACTGTGGCCGACCTCCGCTCAATCGCCAAACGCCGACTTCCTGGCGGGGTCTTCGACTACATCGACGGTGGTGCGGAAGACGAACTGACTATGGCTGCCAACATCGCGGCCTACCGTCGCGTCACCTTCCGACCGCGGGTCCTGCGCGATGTCGGGGAGATCGACATCACCTCGACCCTGCTCGGAAAGCCGTTGTCCCTGCCGTTGGTCCTGGCCCCGACCGGCTTCACCCGCATCGCCGATCCGGCTGGTGAACTGGCGGTGGCCCGATCGGCGGCGCGGTCCGGAGTGCCCTATTCCTTGTCGACCCTCGCCACGAGATCGATTGAAGAGGTGGCCGCGGTCAGTTCGGGCAGGCTGTGGTTCCAGGTCTATGTGTGGCGAGACCGGGGTCTCGTGGCCGATCTCGTTCATAGGGCCGCCTCCGCCGGGTATGAGGCGCTGTGCCTGACGGTCGACACCGCCGTCTTCGGACGCCGCGAACGAGACGTCCGGCGCGGATTCACCCTGCCGCCCAAGCTGGGACTGTCCACCATCCTCGACGGGATCGTCCATCCGGGTTGGACCTGGCATTTCCTCAGGTCCGAACCGATCGTCTTCGCCAATGTCACCGGCCAGGCGGTCGGAGACGGAGCCGATGCCGTCAGCCTCTCCGAGTATGTGACCCGACAGTTCGACCCCGGCTTGTCGTGGAAAGATATTGAGTGGCTGCGAGGTCAATGGAGCGGTCCCATCGTCCTCAAAGGCATCCAGACGGTGGCCGATGCCAAGATCGCGGCCGAGGTGGGGGTCGAGGCGATCGCGATATCGAACCACGGCGGTCGTCAACTCGATTCGGCTCCGGCGGCCCTCAGCCTCCTGCCCGAGATCGCGGATGCCGTCGGCCACCTCACGGAGATCATCTGCGATGGCGGCGTTCGGCGCGGAAGCGACATCATCAAAGCCCTGGCGCTCGGCGCGAACGCCTGTATGGCGGGGCGTGCATTTCTCTATGGGCTGGGGGCAGCCGGAGAGGCGGGCGTGGATCACGTCCTGGGGATGTTGTCATCCGACGTGAAACGGACGATGGCACTCATCGGTTGCACCACCATCAAAGAGGTAAATCGCGACTTCGTGACGTTCGAGCGCTAGCGAGCCTCTCGATGGCTGCGGTCTGTCAGGCGGCAGTTTCGATTGGAGGGAGTGACGGCAGCACCAGCTCGAAGACACTCTCTCCCCGCTCGTAGCGATAGGTCAGCTCTCCGCCCATCAGCACGGCAAGGCTCCGGGAGATGGACAACCCGAGCCCCATCGACAAAGTCACGCCCCGGCTCATCCAGGGCACGTTGATGTGGCTCGAAAATCCGCTCGCGATCGCCCATCGCAATGCCGACGCCGTTGTCGCGTACTTGCACTCTCGGGAGCAGTGAATCGATGACGCAGATGCGAATGTTGTCGCCTCCATAGCGATGTGCATTCGAGATCAAGTTCCGGAGGATCTGCCGAACCCGACCCGGATCGCCGGAAGCGCGCAGAGAATCGCCGGTGAGCTCGATGCGCCGACCGTCCCCCAGGGCATCCAGGACCTGACTGACCTCGGCGCGGAGATCGACCGGTTCGCTAACAACCATCAGGGTTCCGGCCTCGGCCTTGGCGGCGGTCAGGAGATCCTCCACGATGTTGGTTAGATCACGCCCCTCATGGGCGATGGAGCGGATCATTTCGGAGCGCTCCTCCTCAGGATATCGCTGAGCCGGCATCAAGCAACAGCTCGGCGAAACCCACCACAGCAGTAAGAGGCGTGCGCATCTCATGGGAAATCGAGGCGACCAGATCCTCTTTGGACCGCAGAGAATCCCGGAGCTTGCCTTCGGCTGTCTCCCGGCGGGTCCGGGTACGAAGAGCAACTATTCCATAGGAGAGATAGCCGGCGAACCTCTGGAGAATTTCCACCTCGAGAGCATCGAAACCCTGGACAACAACCGAATAGACGATGATGGCGCCGAGCAGTTCGTCGCCCAACACCAACGGGACCGCAAGAGCCGACCTGCACCCTCTCTCGAGCGCTTCGGCCCTCCACGGCTCGAAATCCACATCTGTGGCTATGTTCTGGACTGCCGCCGGAGCCCGGGTCCGGATTGCCCTTCCCATCGGGCCCTTGCCGCGGTCAGCTGTCGGCCCAGTTGATCTTGAGGTTCTCCAGGTACCCCGGGTCATAGCCCCATTGGGCTACGGGGGTGATCGATTTCGCCTCATCCCCGGCCGCGAAACCTACCCATGCCTGTCGGAACCCACCGACCTCGACGACGATCCTGCAAACCTCATCCAGCAGCGCCTTCTCATCCCCGGCCCTGATCAGTGCGTCGCTGCACTCGAGCAACGCCCTCAGTACTCGATTCGCATTCTGGAGGGCACCACCAATCTTTCGCTGCAGCAATGCGTTCCCGAACAGGCCCTGGAGCGCCGTCAATTGGGAAATGGTCAAGTCAAACTCCGTCACGTCCTGGCGGTGCATCCAGTCGCACCCGACAACGCCGATAACCACTCCACGGGTCCTGAGCGGAACATTGGCCATCGACTGGGCTCCGCCACGATCAAAGGCCTCCAGCTCGGCGGCGAGAGCCGGTGGAACGTCTTCGGGGGCTGCGAAAACGGCCGGTGCCCCGGACTCGATTTGGGCCACTATCAAGGGGACCGACTCGACTGGTATCTCGTGCCGGCTGTCGCTGGTTATGCCTCCCGCCTGTGCACCCCATTCATAGGAGCTGACGAGAGCGCTGCCATCGCCGGACTTTTCGAGGATGTAGCTTCGCGCGGCACCGAAAAAGCTGCCCACCTCCGCCAGCGCCGCGCTCATGGCTGCATCAAACTGCTGGGCGGTGGTGCCGTCGTCGGGTGCGATTTCGATGAACAGAGTGAAGATTCGATTGATCAGGTCGTCAAAGGCGATCCGGGCTCGAAGTTCGGTCTCTACGAGAGTCTGCGAGGTGATGTCAGTAGCGACCGCTATCACGCGATCGACTTCGCCGGCTTCGTCGACGTGGGGCGAACAACTCAAGGCGTAGCTGAGGTCGCCCAGCGTGATGATCGTCGCGACGTCCTCACCCAAGAGTGCCCGACGAACACAGTCCAGCAGGGCAGGTTCATCGCCGAAGACCTCGCCCACCGATAACCCGACCGTCGAGCCTGGTTGTATCTCTATCGCCGCCAGACCCGCTCCCGCAGCGAGGGAGATCGTTCCGATGCGATCAAAGGCAAATAGCATGACCGGGGCACCGGCGACCATGCTGCGAAGGTGTTGCTCGGATCCTGGGAGGAGAGCCCTGGGATTGGGGGCCCGCAAGAAGTCCTCCAAAATCTGGAAAGTCGTATCGCCTCGTCTCCCTCGAGGGAGGGAGCCATTGAAAGGCCTAATAGAGCATCGGAGCCACCACTGCACCCTTGAGGGGTTCCATGGAGCGAAAGACCCGAAATGCCTGGATGAGAGTCCCGGGGTGCCTCCGAAAGGCCGCCGCTCACACAGCGTTTGACGGCTGATTCTGTCAGACCATCTTCCGAAGACGTGAGGCAAGATCGCCCTTGGATCCGACCGCAATCTCGGACAGTCCGAGCCAACGCGCCATTTCCGCAAGTTCGACGGCGAGCTCTTTGGCAACGTGGTCCGGCTGGAAACCCGCCTCCAGGAAAGCCCCCGGGATGCGGAGAACCCCGCTTTTGCGATCCGCCTTGATATCCACGCGGGCAACCAGGTCGTCACCGAGCAGAAACGGGAACACGTAGTACCCGTGGATTCGCTTCGGCTCCGGAACGTAGATTTCCACCCGGTAATGGAAGTCGTGCAGCCGCTCGATGCGCTCACGATTCCAGAGCAGCGGATCGAACGGATTGATCAGGGCGCGGGCGGAAATTACCCGCGGGATGGTCGCTTGGGGGTGCAGGTAGGCAGGCTGGGGCCAGTCTTCGACCTCAACCTCCGTCAACGATCCATCTGCCACAAGAGTCGCAATCACAGGCTTGCCTTCGGCCGCCCGGATCCAGTAGTAGTCGATGAGGTCCTTGGCAGTTCCGACCCCGAGAGCCCTGGCCGCTTGGAGGATGAGACGCCTCTGTGCTTCTTCGACAGGCGGCTCGGGGCTGTCGAGGTACACCCTGGGTATCACCCGTTCAACCAGGTCGTAGTAACGGGTGAAATTGCGCCGAAAGGCGACCGCGACCCGACCGGCCGAGAACAGGAACTCCAGCGCTATTTTGCCGTCGGCCCATCCCCACCACGGTCCGCCTCGCTCACCCGGCTCGTCCAGATCGGCCACCGTTAGGGGGCCTCGTTCGGCAACCTGTCGATAGACGGACTCGACAAACTCGGGCGCTTTTGCATTCAGGGCTTTGATCCGGCTCCAGTTGCCCTTGGCGTAGCGATCCATCCGGTGCCGATAGAGCGGAAAGTCTTCAATCGGACTGAACGATGCCATTCGGGCCCAATACTCGAAGAGTCGGCGCTCTTCCAACGCCCGCCACAGCAGACCGGAGTCATGGGGGCCAAGCCGCGAGAACAAGGTCAGGTGGTGTCCGCGCTCTACAACGTTGACCGAATCGATCTGGAGGATGCCCATGGTGCGCACGGCTCTTAGAACATGTCCAACGTTCGGCGTGACCGACGGGCGAGGTGAGGAAAGACCCTGAGCAGCAATGGAGGCTCTACGCGCCTCCGCCCTGGTGAGGCGCCTCATGGAATCACGATAGGACTCAGCCGCCCGGCGACTTGTCGTCCTCGGCAATGGTGTGGGCGACGAGGGCGTTGGCGTGGCCGTGTCCCATGCCGTGCTCGGTCTTGAGCCAGTTGACCAACTCCATGTGGCGCTCCAGCGGGCTGGCCCGGATCAGAGCTTTCCACTCAGCGATTGGCCGCCCATAAGTGCGCTCGATCGACGGAAAATACGACGCCGGGACCCGTCACCTTCCCGCCCGAAGAATCCTTCTCAGAGTTTTTCGCCGCCATAAGTCCCAGGGTAGGGGGGCACTGGTGAAGCCGTTGATGAACGTCTAGGACGGGTTTGCCAAACCCCCCTACCTCCCGCCTCGTTCCTCGGCGGCAGGGACCTTCCCCCCGGCCTCCGGCCGAAGGGACAAAGAAGCGCGGCAAGCGATGGGTCTTGTTTGTCCCCTCGCCGATAGGCGGGGGGAAGGTACCGCTGGCTGCCGAATAGGCGGCCAGGGGTAGGGGGGCACTGGTGAAGCCGTCAGATCTCATCGACGGGTTTGCCACCTTCCTGTCTCCCCCTCGCCGATAGGCGGGGGGAATCAAGGGTCTTTACGCCGCCATGCATTCGAACACCAAGTCGGCGTAAAGAACCTTGACAGGTACCGCTGGCTGCCGAATAGGCGGCCAGGGGTAGGGGGGCATTGGTGAACCTGTCGATCAACTGGATCCGGGCTCAGACTCGATGGCACTCGTCAACCAAGGCCGAGGACCCGGAGCCCTGCTGCCTCTGAAAGCGTATGAGCCACCGCCAGAGCGGCTCTCGCATCGTCGGCGGTGGCGCCTTCAAGCTCTCCGCCCTGCGCCCATCGTGCGAACGACTCCGCTTGTCGCCGCAGAGCCTCGAGTTGGCGGCTTTCCCCCTCGGGTGGCTGGAGGACCTCGACCCGCACATGACCGGCTGACCCGTAGACCTCGGCTGTCACCAAGTCCCCGCCTGGGTGAAAGCGGCCCAGCGACACGAGAGCCGCACTCCCGTCGCCCAGGGTCAGCAGGGCCTGGGCGCTGTCGACGTCTCCCACCGCCTCGGGGTCCGCGACGGTCGGGAAAAACGAGACGTTGGCGCCCACGACTTCCTGGTTGGTGAGCCATCGAATTTGGTCGATCTCATGAACACCCATGTCGACGAAGATCCCGCCACTGCGAGCCCGAAAGCGCGGCCCCGGCGGAGCCTCGTCCCATTGAGCGCAGATGATGAAGTGCAGGACGCCGATTCCGTCTGCGGCGATCCTCTCCCGTAGGTTCTCCAAGCTAGGAACGAAGCGACGCCAATAGGCCACCTGTAGAGGCACACCTCGTGCGGCCGCGATCTTGCCGGCTTCGATCGCTTCGGCCGCACTGAGTCCGCAAGGCTTTTCGCAAAGTATCGGTAGGCGGGCCGTTGCTATCTCACCGATAAGCGGGAGGTGTTGATCGGTGGGAGCAGCTATCAGGACGCCGTCGAGATTCCCCTCTTCCAGCATGGCGGCAAGGGTCGGATAGACCGCCAGGCCATTCCCCTGCATCGCCCCGGCGGCCGCCTGGTCCGGTTCCGCCACGGCGACGATACGGACCGAAGGCGCCTCGTCGAGGGCGCGAATGTGGGTTCGCCCCATTCGGCCTCCACCCACCAGGCCGAGCCGAAACGGGTCGCTCACTGCCCAGCTCCAAGGAGGCGGGCCTCGTGCGGTGCCTGGACGACCTGGCGGAGTCGATCGTTTCTGGGTAGAACCATGACAGGTTTCACGGGTAGCCCGTCTTGATAGCCGGTTTTGCAGATCGTCGCTGTCTCGTCAGATCATGATGGCGATCTTTCCCCGTGCTTGTCCGGCCTGGAGGTGGCTCATGGCCTCCGGCACCCGGGCGAGGGGGAAGGTCTGATCGATGACAGGGCTAACCCGTCCATCGTTGAGAAAAGCGGTCAGTTCCTCGAGGTCGGTGTGGCGTTCCTTCGATACGAGCATCGTTAGCCGCTGGCTGACGAACATCGACACGATCGGCGCCCGGAGGGACCGGCCGAACCCTCCGGTGACATTTCCGCCTTCTTCACCGCCGACGATGACGAGACTGCCAGTAGGTGTCAACGCCCGCCGCAAACGCGAGAGGCTGTTGTTTCCACCCATGTCGAGGATGAAGTCGTACCGCCTGGACCCGTCGGTGAAGTCCTCGCGGGTGTAATCGATGACATGATCGGCGCCGATGGATCGAACCAGATCCATCTTCGTAGTGCTGGCCACACCGGTCACCTCAGCTCCGAAAGCCTTGGCCAGTTGCACTGCGTAGACACCCACGCCACCTGAGGCACCTACCACGAACACCTTGTCCCCGGCTTTGATTTTGCCCGCGGTCCGCAGAGCCTGGATTGCGGTCCCTCCAGAAATCGGGACCACAGCAGCCTGCTCGAAGGTGAGTTTCTCCGGCTTGTGGGCGAGTTTGCTTTCGAGGGCGACCGCGTATTCAGCGTAAGCACCGCGGCTCATCCCGAACACATCGTCGCCGGGCCGGAACCTGGTCACCGCGGATCCCACGGCCACCACCGTGCCGGCGACATCCAAGCCGGGCACACGGTTCTTGGGTCGGCGGAACCCGAACCCGAGGATCCGCATCAGGTATGGCTTGCCCGCCATCGAGTGCCAGGTCCCTCGATCCATTCCTGCGGCAACGACCTTCACCAATACCTCGTTGGCAGCTACCTCGGGCACCGCGATCTCTCGCTGCTGCAACACCTCGAGGGATCCGTATGAGTCCTGGACGATCGCACGCATGCCGCCACCCTTCGCTTCGAGGCTGTGTATGAGTTCAGCAGGACCTTCGGCGACCGGGGCGGTGGTTGGTTCCATGGGCGGGTCCTCTCGTGGTGGAAAATGGCCAAGGCAGCGAGCCTGCGGCCGATATATTCTTCACCGTACTAAGTACGGCGTACTAAGTACGGTACACGCTATGCTGTGACTTGGCAAGAAGAACCTTCCCGGCCGGAAATCCGGGCCGAGGCGTGAAGGAACTCGAGATGACCGCAGATGGGAACGGGGCCGCGACCAAGCGACGTTCCGCTCAATCGCAATCGACTGCTGCGCACGGCCATCGGCCTAGCCGACTCCGCGGGTATCGCCGCGCTGACGATGCGTTCCCTCGCCCACGAGCTCGGGGTCAAGCCGATGTCGCTCTATCACCACGTTGCCAACAAGGAGGAGATCCTCGATGGCATCATCGATGAGGTCTTCAGCGAGATCGAACTGCCCTCCGACGAGGGTGACTGGCGCTCGGCGATGCGTCACCGGGCGATATCGGCCCGCGGCGTGCTCGCCCGTCATCCCTGGGCCACGCCGCTCATGGAGTCGCGGGCGAACCCCGGGCCCGCCACCTTGCGGCATCACGATGCGGTGATCGGCACCTTCCGCCGTGCCGGTTTCTCGATCGAGCTCACGGCTCACGCCTACTCGCTGCTGGACAGCTATGTGTACGGCTTCGCACTTGAAGAGGCCAGCCTGCCATTCGATACGGAGACCGCCCCAGAGATGGCGGAGGCGATCTTGGCCCAATTCCCCTCCGACCAGTACCCCTACCTCGCCGAGTTGGCCTACGAACACGTCCTCCAGCCGGGATACGACTACGCCCACGAGTTCGAATTCGGGTTAGAGCTGATCCTCGATGGCCTTGACCGGCTTCTTCACACTGCCTGATTCGGGGCTATGCCTTTCAGCCGACCCACTCGCCTTCCAGCGGCAGACCCGCGGCCTCCCAGTCCGTCAAACCGCCCGAGTATCGGCGGACATTTTGGTAACCGCGATCGACTAGCGCGTGATAGAGAGCCACACTGGCATGGCATTCATCGCTCGTGCAGTAGACGACGATGTCATCGTCCGGACGCAGTGACCCAAAGAGTTCATCGGGCGTGTTGAAGTGTTCGGATCGCGGGATGTGTTTCGCCCGAAACGCCCACTCATTCAGGGCCATTATCAGCCTGAACTTGTCGTCCCCTCGGTTGATCATCTCCAGGAGCTCGTCGCGGGAGATGGTGCGCACGCCAGTCGTGCGTTCAGGCGGGCTCATGATTTGCCGTTCGCTTCAATTCAGCTGAGGCTGAAGGGTGGATACCGGTCGGTAACCAGCAAGAAGGCGTAGGCCTGAACCCGAAGGCTCCAGCGGCCAACCCCGACGACGAAATCGAAGAGTCCCCGTGGATAGCGTCCAGTGAAGAGTATGGCGAACCAGGCAATGAGCACGAGGATGATGGCAATCAAAATGAGGGCGATGAGCACGATGTAGTGCGGGATCGCCAGCAGCCATTTCACCAGCGGCAGCCAGCGGTTGAGGTCGTGCTCGACGTCGGGGTAATCGATCTCGAGATGGACCGCCTGCTCCTCTACGGTCGACGGATACCGATCGGTGAGCAGCGCCAGATACGCGCCGACCCGGGCCTCGAATCGGGTTAGCTCCCGGGCGAAATCGAACCACCAGCGCGGGTAGCGCTCCCGGAACAGGATCATCAGCATCGTTGCAACGAAGAGTCCTCCGGTGATACCAGCACCGGTCCCGGTGACTCGCGAGACGGTCTCACCGGTCGTTGTCACCACTGTCACGGTTTCGCTCGCGGTCGCATTGAGCAGTGACAAGATGATGACGATCGGTATCGCCCAGATGAGCCGAAAGAAGGTCGTGAGTCTGTCGAGCTTCTCGGGATAGTCGATGTCGAGCCGGGCGGCATATGGCTCGTGCTGTGTAACCACGGTCCATCTCCTCGCGTTCGTGCCAAGGTCGACCCTAACCGCCAGACTCTGCCGACGCTTCGGGCCCGGCCCTGATTCGTAGAACCCGCCTTCGAATAATCTTCCGGCGTGTCCGATCTCACGTTCCAGGGTTCGCTCTTTTCGGCGCCGGCCGAGTCGGAAGGCTACGACCGTTCATTCAGCGGGATCGAGCGCACAGAGCTGGCCGAAGGCGCGTGGGTCGACCGGCAGCCCGGCTGGGTCTCGGAACCCGATTTCCTCTTTGTCACCGCCCTCGGAGCGCTCCAGTGGGCAGACGGCGTTGAGCGGATCCGAGGCATGGAAGTACCCCGCCCCCGGCTGGTTGCTTCCTTCGGTAGCGGCGATCTACCAACTGGCCTGGAGGTAGTCGGCGAGATGTCGAAGGATCTCAGCGACCACTACGGGGTGCGGCTCGATCGGATCACGTGCAACCTCTATCGGGACGGAAGAGACAGCGTCGCCTGGCATGGCGATCGGATTGCTCGGGACCGGCCAGAGGCGATCGTGGCCATCGTCTCCCTGGGGGAGCCCCGGCCGTTCCGGATCCGACCCAAGGGCGGCGGCTCCAGCATCGGCTGGTCAGCCGGCGGCGGCGACCTGATAGTCATGGGCGGCTCGTGCCAGCGCACCCACGACCATGCCGTCCCAAAGGTGGCCAAGGCGGGGCCCCGCATCGCAGTCATGTTTCGGCACGCCTACGACTGATTCCGAGCCTGATTCCGGTTGGTGGTGATCGGTCGGGAGGAACTAGTCGAGGCCCAGACCGAATCTCCGGGCCCAGGCGATACGTCCTACGGGGCTGGCGGTGACCAGGACGAGACGATGCCGAGCTGTTCCATGGCCTCCCTCATGTCGACAATCCCGATGTGCTCCGCAAACCTGCCTTGGTCATCGACAATCAGAACATCTATACCTTCAAGTTCGAAATGGCGCCCGCGGGCGGGCATTCCGGGAAATAGTCCTCCAGTGTCGGTGCCTTGATAGCGCGCCCTGATCGCTACCCGTGGGCCGTCAACCACCAGATCGAGGATCTCTACCTGAAGGTCATCGCTTGCCTCCAACAACGCTTTGAAGTGGGAGTTGGGGCCGACCGGCTTCGATACCGGATCGGAAAGCGGAGGCAAGTGCTCGACAAAGTTGGCCGCCAGCATCTCGGTCGCGAGGCTCAGGTTGCGATCGTTGAAGATCAGCTCGAAGAACCGACGTGCGCTCGTCTCCAGCTCTCCAGGGGCCAAGTCAATCGCCCCAACTGAGGGTGGCGCCCAGATCCGACAAGAGCCGGGGAACGTCAGCCAGAGCCCACATTTCGACGATCCTCCCCTGCTGGTCGTGACGAGTGATCTGGATCCAGTCGATGTCCATCATCTTGCCGTTGGCCGGGATGCCGAACCAGGGAACGCCCCCGGTATTGGTGCCGCGATCTCTTATTCGAGCAACGACCCGATCGCCTGAGCCGAAAGCAAGGATGACCTTCGTCCCCTTGTCAGGCATCGCGATATGCCAGGACTCGTTGTTGTCTCTCAGCCCTTCGACCGTCACGGTGTTCGAGCCGGGATTGTGACCCTCGAAGCCGCCGGAGATCAGCTCACCGACAAGGGAGTAGTCGCGCCCGTTGAAAGCCTCTTCAAGGCGCCGGACGTTCTCGATATTCCTCTCCACGTCGTTCATGTCGCTCGCCCTGGATGAACTGGAGGCTCACTCTCCCCAGCCGATCGGAGGATCGATCGAGCCTGGTGCGAAATGCCAATACTCTCGGAGACCTTCGACACAGCCAGTTGTCGTCAAAGTCCATAAGGAGGCAGCCGGGCAGAGTTACCTCCCCGTCGTCGACCTTCATGTTCGTCCAAAACTCTACGGATACCCGGGAACCGTCGACAAACGGTCGTCCCATCTGCACGCGAACCTCGGCTTGGGAGCTCGTCGCCGACTCCCAGTAGGCCTCGACGCCGGCCCGACCCTGGTAGGCATCCTCGAATATGTTCGACCGGTAGGTGGCGTCCGGGGTGAACAACGCCGCTGCGGCCTTCGCGTCCTTGTTCTCCCAAGCAATCCTGTAGCCCTCGACCCAAGCATCCAGCGTTCCAGGCACCCTGCTCCTTTCGACCTCGGGACATTATTCCTCCAAACGAATAGCCGATCGACCGTGCTTCCAGGGTTATCTCGGACGTTCGCAAGAGGCGGCGGCCTCGGAACACGGCTAGGCCGCCCGTTGGCGATTCACCTGATCGGGTCAGCGGAAGCCGAACAGCGGTGGGACCACGGCGACGACGATCGCGGCCCAAAGGGCGAAGATTGGAAGGTAGGAGGTCTGCCATCGCTCGAGGTGGTGGAAGGTGATCGCTCCTTTGACAAAGCGGATCGAAAGCCAGGCGCTCCAGGCCAGGTTCACGAGCAGGACCAGGTTGAGGCCCAACGCTGCCACGCGGTTCGGAGTGAACCCGAGGTCACCGATGCGGGCCACCATCGTGCCGAGCACTATCGCGTCGAGCACCAACGCGCTCCCGACCGCGAGCAATTGGACCCGGTCAGCCAGCCCCGCCGGTCGGGACGGGTCCCGCGCGGACATCGCGTACAGCACGAGTCCCAGCACGACCACCAAAAGTGCGTCGAAGACTCCGAGCAGCTCCCGATCGAACGCGCCCGCGACCCCGGACACGGCGTAGGTGGCCGCAGCGATCGTCAACATCACGGCGAAAAGCGGCGTGAACAGCGTGGTGAGTACCGGGGCCATGTTCTCCACCACACGCTGCTTGGACTCCACGAGCCACCCGGCGACGATCACGGCGCCGGCGGCGCCCGACGGCAGGACCCACTCGATTATCCGTTCGGGGAGGTCTGACGAGATCGGCTCGACGATCAATGCGGTGAGCAGGAGCAACACGCCGCCACCCAGCGCGATGAGCACGTAATAGATGAACCACTCGCCAGTGAACCGAACGAAATCCATGCGCCGCTCGTGCGAGCGGGTCGCCCCACTCATGTATGGGTAGGCGACCGCGAACCAAAGCAAGATGGGCAGATGAAGCGCAACGAGTTGCTCGGTGACCGACCCTCCACGGTATGGATAGAGGTTGACCACGAGTGCTGCGAGTACAAACGGGGCCGCGGTTAGCAACCAGCCCCGCTGGTCGAGCTGGCGTCGTCGGGCAAAGTACGCGGCAAGGAACGGCAGCACGAACAAGCCGGCGTTTCGCAGCAGCCACCCGGGTTCTTCTTGGGGGAAGTCAGCCGCGAGACGGGCAACCTGGATCGCGACGGCTGCCGCTACGGCGAAGACCAGCGCTTCGAAACCGCCGCTGGACGGGCGCGCCGACTCGTCCGCACCTTCGACGACGAGCTGCTTCCACAGTCGGCCGCTGTGCTCTCGGGCGAACTCCCGTGACAGGGTGTCGACGTCGCCCATCCGCTTCACGGCAATGAGGAATGCCTCATCGGCTGTCAGTCCGGCGGCGTCCAACTCGGCGATCTGGTCGCGAAGATGACCCTCGAGTTCATCCAGGTCGCGGCCGTTGACCGCTGGGGCCCGTGCGACGTAGGCCCGCCACTCGGCGATCTGAGATTCCACGGCATCCATGTGTCAAGCCTCCCCGAGCGCCGTCATCCGCCCACCCGAGCGTTGCCAGGCGTCATCCAAGGCCCGCGTGACGGTCACCCACTGCCGTTGATGCTCCTCGAGCGCCGCGTGCCCGGCGTCGGTGATGGCGTAATACCTGCGGCGACGCCCCTCGGGCGGCGTCCGCCAGTCGGTTGTCACGTATCCGAGGCGGCTGAGCCGATGAAGCAATGGATAGAGCATCCCATCGGTCCACTCCAGCTGACCCCCGGAAAGCTCACGCACCCGCTTGAGAATCGCGTAGCCGTAGCTCTCACTCTCGGCCAGGATCGCCAGCACAAGCGGAGTCGCCGAGGCCGCAACCAGGTCTTTGTCGATGTGCACACCCAACCTCCGTTGGCTAGCAGTCATATGCATAGAAGTATCAGTACATAGAAGCACAAGGTATAGCGAATTGCAAGGGAATCCCCGTCAGCAGGAACCCGGGGGTTCCGGGCCGGTTCGCCCGGCCGGGCTCCCCAAGGAACATGGCAATCGCTGGGATCGCATTAACCAGGGCACATGCCTCGATTTGGGACCGTTGGGGTGGTTGTGCTCTTGATCACGCTGGCCGGATGCGCTCGTTCCGGAGAGCAACCTGCGAGCACTGCGCAACCGCCTTCGACCACAACCACGATTGCCGTGTCACCGACTACGCCCACCGAGGAGGCCGAAATCGCCGAACTCGCCGCGACCGGCGAGAACCTGGCGCCGGGGCTCTACACCCGATCCAATTTCGAGCCGCCGATTCGCCTCGAGCTGGACGGCTCCTGGCAGGCGGTGCAAATTGCAGACGGATTCTTTGACGTCCAAAAGATGGTTGGCACGCCCGACGTCATCGCCGTCCAATTCGCCAATGTCACCGGCGTCGTCGCAGGCCTAACTGACGTCGTCGAGCCCGACGACGCGGCAAGTGCGGTAGACATCCTGACTGAAAATCAAGCCTTGACGGTGATCGAGACCAGCTCATCGAGGCTGGGGGGACTGGCGGGATCCCAGGTCACTATCGAGAATCAAGGCAATCGTCATGCAGGGGTACTTGAGGTGCCGCCGGGGCTGCTCGGGATCGACCCGGGCCGCCGTCTTTGGATTGCCTTCTTCGACACCGACCAGGGACTTCTGTCGGTAATGGTCGGCGGGTCAATCGCGCAATGGGATTCGGCCCTGCTCGAAGCGGAGCCAGTCCTTGAATCGGTTGTGATCGGAACCTGAGCCCGCCAACCCGTCATGCGGGCCAACTCGAGCCGAAAGCGACGCCAAACCAAGCCGCGGGTTAGCTACCCGCCGGCTGAAACAGTTCGATCGGGTTGCCGGCAGGATCCTCAACCAGGATCTGCTTTCCACCCGGCCCGGTGACGATGTCATTGCGGAAGCGAACTCCTCCACGACGTAGGCGATCGACCTCGGCCTCGATGTCGTCCACTATCAGGTGGATGCGGTTCCAGCCACCTGGTTCGGGCCGGCGCCCGTCGGGCATGGAACGCCCCGCCGAGCTGGTCGGACCACTGAGCAGCAGGCGTAGTTGGCCCCGCACGACATCGGCGAAAGCCGGGGCGGCGTTGGACAGGACAGCGAATCCGAAATGTTTGGTGTAGAAATCGACGGCAGTGTCCACATCATCGACCATGTAACGAACGTTCACAGTGTCGTCCATCGGGCACCTCCTCAAGGTCGCGCACGATCACGTGTACAGAACCGTACCCGGCTCTCCATCTCCTAGACAGCGGGGAGCTGAGACCGGCGCGGATTTTGCCGGGATCTTCATTTGTAGCGTTACAGAACTGGGACTCGCGACTATCAGCGGAAGAGGCAATCCAGCAAGTGTCGGTCAGGTGCCGACGTAGGCCGCGAGGTGCTCGCCGGTCAGGGTGGAACGGGAGGCGACGAGCTCTGCGGGTGTGCCCTCGAAGACGATCCGGCCGCCGTCGTGGCCGGCACCGGGACCGAGATCGATGATCCAGTCGGCGTGCGCCATGACGGCCTGGTGGTGCTCGATCACGATGACCGACTTGCCCGATTCCACTAGCTGATCGAGCAGACCGAGCAGGTGCTCGACGTCGGCGAGGTGGAGGCCGGTGGTCGGTTCGTCGAGCACATAGATCCCACCTTTCTCCGCCATGGAGATGGCGAGCTTGAGCCGCTGACGCTCGCCACCCGACAAAGTTGTCAGCGGTTGGCCGAGACTCAAGTAACCGAGCCCCACCGCGGACATCCGTTCCAGGATCGCGTGGGCGGCCGGGGTGTGCGCCTCGCCGTCACCGAAGAACTCGTCGGCCTCGGTCACCGACATCGCGAGCACCTCGCTGATGTCGCGGCCGCCGAGGTGGTACTCCAGCACAGATGCCTGGAACCGCTTCCCCTCGCACTCCTCACAGGTCGTAGCGACTCCGGCCATCATCGCCAGATCGGTATAGATGACGCCGGCGCCGTTGCAGTTGGGGCAGGCACCCTCGGAGTTGGCGCTGAACAGCGCCGGCTTCACGCCGTTGGCCTTGGCGAACGCCTTTCGGATAGGTTCGAGCAGTCCGGTGTAGGTCGCCGGGTTGCTCCGTCGCGATCCCCTGATTGCGCCCTGGTCCATCGACACCACACCTGCGTCGGCGGGCATCGACCCGTCCACAAGCGAGCTCTTGCCGGAGCCGGCGACGCCGGTGACGACCACGAGCACCCCGAGCGGGATGTCGACGTCGACGTTGCGCAGGTTGTGCGCTTTCGCACCGCGGATTTCCAGCGCACCTTTGGGGGTCCGCACCGTCTCCTTGAGGGTGTCCCGGTCGTCGAGATGGCGGCCGGTGAGGGTGCCGCTGGATCGCAGCCCCTCGACGCTGCCCTCGAAACACACGGTGCCGCCCGCCGTTCCGGCGCCCGGCCCGAGGTCGACGACGTGGTCGGCGATCGCGATCGTTTCCGGCTCATGCTCGACGACGAGCACGGTGTTGCCCTTGTCCCGGAGCCGCAGCAGCAGGTCATTCATCCGCTGCACATCATGGGGGTGCAGGCCGATGGTGGGCTCGTCGAAGACGTACGTGCAGTCGGTGAGCGAGGAGCCGAGGTGGCGGATCATCTTGACGCGCTGCGCCTCGCCGCCTGAAAGTGTCCCCGACGGCCTCTCGAGCGACAGGTATCCCAGCCCGATCTCAACGAAGGAGTCGAGGGCGTCCCCGAGCTTCGTCAGCAGCGGGGCCACCGACGGCTCGTCGAGATCCCGGATCCACTCAGCCAGATCGCTGATCTGCATGGCGCAGGCGTCGGCAATGTTCTTTCCCTTGATCTTCGACGAGCGGGCCTCCTTGCTGAGGCGGGTGCCGTCGCACTCGGGACACGTCGTGAACGTCACCGCCCGCTCCACGAACGTGCGGATGTGTGGCTGCAGAGCGTCGACGTCCTTGGCCAGAAACGACTTCTGCATCTTCGGAATCAGGCCTTCGTACGTCAGGTTGATCCCGTCGACCTTGATCTTGGTCGGTTCCTTGTAGAGCAGGTCGTACAGCTCCTTCTTGTTGTATTTGCGGATCGGCTTGTCCGGGTCGAAGAAACCGGCGCCGCGATAGATGCGGCCGTACCAGCCGTCCATGGAGTAGCCGGGGATCGTGAGCGCACCCTCGTTGAGCGACAAGCTGTCGTCGTACAAAGCAGACAGGTCGAAGTCGGTCACCGAGCCCATGCCCTCACAACGCGGGCACATCCCGCCGAGAAGGGTGAAACTCGCCTTCTCGGTCCTCGTCTTGCCTTCACCGCGCTCGACGGTGATCGCACCGCTGCCCTTCACAGACGGCACGTTGAACGAGTACGCGTTGGCCGAGCCGATGTGCGGCTTCCCGAGCCTGCTGAAGAGGATGCGAAGCATCGCATTGGCGTCGGTGGCGGTGCCGACCGTAGAGCGGGGATTGGAGCCGATCCGCTCCTGATCCACGATGATCGCGGTCGTGAGACCCTCGAGCACATCGACCTCGGGCCGCGCCAGCGTGGGCATGAAGCCCTGCACGAAGGCGCTGTAGGTCTCGTTGATCATCCGTTGCGACTCCGCCGCGATCGTGTCGAACACCAGCGAGCTCTTGCCCGAGCCGGAGACGCCTGTGAACACTGTCAGCCTGCGCTTCGGGATGTCGACATTGACGTCCTTGAGGTTGTTCTCGCGGGCGCCCTGCACGCGAATCATCTCGTGATGGTCGGCAACGTGCAGCGCAGGCGACTGCGTGTTTGTCTTTTTGGCCATACTCATTGTCTCCAGCTTTGGGCGAAGCCGTCCGCGCGGCTCCGTCGGGCGTCCTCTCGCGGTCCGGAGTCTGGTTCGTCGACGTGGCTATTGGAAAGTCGGATCGAAGGCCAGGGGTAAGGGGGCACTCGTGAAGCGGTCCGCAAGGTCTAGGACGGGTTTACCAAACCCCCCTACCTCCCGCCTCGTTCCTCGGCGGCAGGGACCTTCCCCCCGCCCTATCGGGCGAAGGGACAAAAAGACCAGCTTTTCTTGTTTATCCCCTGAGCCCGTCCCGCCGAGGCTGGCGCCCAACCGGGGCTCGGCTCTCAGCCCACCGCTTTCTTCACGAGCGCGCCGATCTTCTTCTCATCGGCGGCGGTCAACTCCTCAGTTAGAGCGTAGGAAGTCGGCCACATGGAGCCATCGTCGATCTTTGCCTCGTCGGAGAATCCGAGAGTCGAGTACCTCGTCTTGAATTTGCCCGCGTTTTGGAAAAAGCAGACGACCTTGCCGCCCTTGGCATAGGCGGGCTGCCCGTACCAGAGTTTGGGCGACAGTTCTGGAGCGCTGGCTTTGATGATCTCATGGACCCGTTTGGCCATGACGCGTTCGGCTTTCGGCATCTCGGCGATCTTGGCGAGCACGTCCTTCTCCTCATCCACCTTGCCCGCGGCTGCTTTCTGCTCTTTGACGCGCTCTCTCATCGCCGCTCGTTCCTCAGCCGAGAATGCAGCTTTGGTGGTCTTGGCGGCTTTCTGCGTGTCCTTCATCGAGTTCTCCTTCCCTAGCCCCAGGTGAGATGGGTGAGCTGGATCAAGTTGCCGCAGGTGTCATCCAGCATTGCGATGATCGATCCAGTCACAGACGTGACCGGCATGGTGAATTTCACCCCCGCTGCGGTCAATCGATCATGCTCGGCCTGCACGTCATCCACGAGAAACTGGGCCGCCGGCTGCCCCTGGCCGAAGACTGCTTCCTGGTAGGCCTTGCCGGCGGGGTTGGCGTTGGACTCCAGCACCAGTTCAACGCCCTCCGGATCCTCCTTCGAGGCGACCGATAGCCAGCGGTAGTCCCCCTGGGAGAAATCCGCCTTCTTCACAAAGCCGAGCTTGTCCGTGTAGAACTGCAGCGCCTTCTCTTGATCGTCAACGTACACCTTGGTCCACTTGATGCGCATCGCATCCTCCTTCTCTTTGGTCAACATTGTCTCGATTCCCGGACAAGCTTTTTGAAATCGGACGTTCAGCTGCCCTGACCGGCTCAGGGGGTTTTCGTGAGCAGGTCGAGGAGCCTCTCGCCCATGATCTTCCAGCCGTAGCGGGCACCTCCGAAGTTCTTCTTCTGGTCCTCCCTGAAGCCCGACTGCACGACGGACAGGCGGGTGCCCGAAGACATGGGCGTCAGCGTGAACACCACGACGGTGTCGATATCACCGACGACCCATGTGTAGCTGAGCTTCCTCTGGGCTTCGATCTCGAGGAAGCGGCACTTCACAAGGCCGTCCCAACCAGGCTGCGGTTCCGCCTTGAAGGTGAACGCGGCTCCCGGATCGAGCTTGAGATCGACGACCGGCAGGAGCCACTCCGCCAGCAATTCGGGATCGGTGAGGGCGGCCCACACCTTCTCCGGCGAATGATGCAATTCGAATTCGAAGGACAGCGAATCAGTCTGCGATCGTACGGTGGTGTCGGTGAGAGTCATTCGTCCATCTTCTCCAAGAGTTGCTCGAGGCGCTCCACATGCTCCGTCCAAAAGGCGCGGTAGTGCGCGATCCAGTCGATGAGCGGGTTCATCCCGGTCGGCTGCACCCGGTAGTAGACGCAGCGCCCCTCGCGCCGGGCGTTCACCAAGCCGGCCTCCTTCAGGTTGGCGAGATGCTGAGACACGGCCGGCTGCGAGATGTCGAAACGGGTCGTGAGGTCCTTCACGGCCGCTTCGCCACTCGTGAGCGATTCGAAGATCGCCCGGCGGCTGGGGTCCGCCAGGGCCTGGAATATCTTGTCTTCCACCACGGCTGCGCTCTGCATTCCCTGATATATAAGCCAAGACTTATTGATTGTCAAGCCCGGGGAACTGGGACATCGCCTTGACAGGAGCGTCATACAACCTTATGGTTGTATCAATGCAGACCGTCCTTCCCGACTTCGACCGCATGTTCGGTGCCTTGGCGGACCACACCCGCCGCGACATCGTGCGCCGCGCGATCGACTCCGAGGAGGGCGTTGCCGAGTTGGCGAGCCATTACCCGATGAGCTTCGCGGCCGTGCAGAAGCACGTCGCCATCCTCGAGCGGGCAGGCTTGGTCACGAAGCAGCGCATCGGACGACGCAAGGTCGTCCGCACCAACGTCGAGGGGCTTCGGGTAGCTCGTCGGCTGCTCGATCAGTATGAGGAGCTGTGGCGCGGCCGGATCGACCGCATGACCCAGCTCGTCAACGAATACACAAGGGAGACACACCGATGACCGTGACCGCAGTCCACAAAGATCCGCAGACCCTGAGCCTGACCCTCGACGCCGAGTTCGACGCCACACCCGAGCGCGTGTGGAAGCTGTGGTCGGACCCTCGCCAGCTGGAGCGCTGGTGGGGCCCGCCTACCTATCCCGCCACCGTCACCATGCACGACCTCAAGCCCGGCGGCCGCGTCGAATATCACATGACCGGACCCGAGGGGGACCAGCCGCGCGCGTATTGGGAGATCCAAGAGGTCGATCCCCCGCACTCGCTTGTGGTCCGAGACGGTTTCGCCAACGAGGACGGCTCGCCGAATACCGAGATGCCGACCAACGAATTCCGCGTCACGATTGAGGAGGTCGGGGCTGGTCGAACCCGAATGTCGATCGTGAACACGTTCCCGAACACCGAGGCCATGGAACAGCTCCTCGGATTCGGCATGGAAGAGGGCCTGACTGAGGCCGTCGGCCAGATCGACGCGATCCTCGGCGACGGGGCAGCTAATGGGAAGGCAGGGGGATGAGCGATGGTGGAGTCACCCCTCGAGCGCCTCACTCGCATCGGGGAATTCGAACCGTTCAACCAAGGAGAAACACGATGACCATGACCGAGGCAACCACCCGCACGCTGACGGTGCCCGGCGCGACCCTGACCTACGACGTCCGCCCCGGCGGCGAGCCGGATGCCACTCCCCTATTCCTGACCGCCTCACCAATGGGCGCCGCTGGCTTCGCCACCCTGGCGGGCCACTTCACCGACCGCACCGTGATCACCTACGACCCGCGCGGAAGCGAGCGCAGCCAGCTGACCGTGCCGACAACTCCACCGACGCCCCAACAACACGCCGACGACATGCACCGGATCATCCAGGAGATCGGTGGAGGGCCGGTGGATCTATTTGCGAGCAGTGGTGGCGCAGTAAACGCGCTGGCATTCGTCGCTCGGTACCCGGAGGACGTGCGGACTGTCGTGGCACACGAGCCTCCGCTCCCGACGCTCCTTCCCGACCGTGAGCCGGCGCTGGCCGCCGCACGTGCCGTCAACGAGACGTATCAGCAGCGCGGATGGGGCGCAGGAATGGCCCACTTCATCGCCATGGTCAGCAATCGAGGCGAGTTCCCGGCTGACTTCGCCCGGCAGCCCGCGCCCGATCCGGCGATGTTCGGGCTCCCGACCGAGGATGATGGGTCACGCACCGATCCCCTCCTGGGTCTGGCCCTGGTCGGGTCCATCGACTACGAACCGGATTTCAAGGCCCTGGGCGCCGCCTCCACCCGAATCGTCATGGCCTCCGGCGTCGAGTCGGTCGGCGAGCTAGCGAGCCGTGGCGCCTTCGCAGTGGCCGAGCGGTTGGGCGCCGAGCCGGTCATGTTCCCCAGCAACCACGGCGGGTTCTTTGGGGGCGAGTTCGGCCAGATGGGCGAGCCGGAGGCATTCGCGGCCAAACTCCGGGAGGTTCTGGAGGAGGGTTAACCGACGGGACGCTTGTTCAACGTGGCCCGTCTCACCCTGCCGATTGATCAGCCGACCACATCCGCGTGGAGGGCATGGGCACATCGCCATACCCGTGGCAGCGGGCCTCGGTCAGCTTTAGCTCGAACAGAACGTAACGGTCCAGGGGTGTGTAGCTCGCAGCCTCGGCCACCTCCGACCATAGGTCGGGATCGTCCAGTTCGACGCCCACACCACTCACAGAGAATTCGCCGCCCGAGCCGGCGTTGTCTGGGACTCCATTATGCAAAGAGAACCATCCCCTCTCCCGGAGGTCTCTGCCTTTGGGAGAGGTCGGCTCCATGAACAAGAACAGCCCGTTTGGACCGAAGATCGGTGTCACCGGATGGACCCGGGGCAATCCGGACGCGCGAATCGTCGCCAGATAGGCAGGGGCGGCGGTCAATCTCACCGCGCCGAACTCTGCCAATGCCGGTTCGAGTTCGGCGAATGCACCCCAGCTAATCGCCGCCGGCGATTCTCTACTGATCAAGCGTGTCCTTTCGATGCTGGTCGTAGGTGACCGGCGTCAGGCGCATGACTCACAGGTTATGCCGGAGTGGCCGATCCGAACCAGGTCGTGAGTGCTTGAGGCAGCATTGGGTCTGCGAGGTCTCCCGCCCAGGCGACATAACCGTCGGGTCGGACCAGAACCGCCGGGGGTGCAGCGATCTCACCGAGGACCGGGAGTTCCCACACGCCATCATGCTTGGCGTCGACCCACCGGACTCGATTCGCCCAAGGAGACATGTCGAAACCGCCGGGTTGACCGAAGTTGAGGAGCACGGGCCGGGCTTCGTGCAGCAGGGTGAATACGCGCCTGGGACCGTCGGCGGTAGCCAAGTCGAGATCAGGCATGCGCCGCCCCAGCAGCGGGTGTCCCTCTCCGAGGTCGTAGTGAATGTCAAGACCGGAGATCATCCCGGCGATGCGCCTGCGGGGCTCATCCATAGTCAGCAGTTCGAGCATGGTGTCGCGGAGCGCCCTGCTGCGTTCGTCGATGCGGCTGAGCGCGACTTGTGCCATCGTGTTTTGCAATACCCGGGCACCGACCGGATGCCGTTCCGCGTGGTAGCTGTCGAGGAGGCTCTCGGGTGATGTGTTCTTGACCACCTGAGCCAGCTTCCATCCCAGGTTTACCGCATCCTGCACGCCGGTGTTGAGGCCCTGTCCACCCTGCGGGCCATGCACGTGGGCAGCGTCCCCTGCGAGCAGCACACGTTCTTGGCGATACGAGGCTGCCTGCCGCGACATATCAGTGAACCGGGAGATCCAGGTGGGGCTGTGCACGCCGTAGTCGGTCCCGAAGACGGCCACCAGTAAGTCTTTGAGATCCTGCAAGGTTGGTTCGCTGGTGTGTTCGATCTGCTGTTCCTTCAGCACGACCCCGTACGGCCCTCCGCCTTTCTCCCGATCGACGGGACCGATGCCGCCACCCTCGGGGCGCAGGCCGATCTCCGGCTCCTCGTCCATCTCGACCTGCGCAATCATGAAGCTGATCGAGGGATCGAACCCGGGGAAATCGATTCCGGCTACTTTGCGGATCAGGCTGCGGCCTCCGTCGCACCCGACGAGGTACTGCGATCGCAGCGACGAGTCGTCGGACACCTGGACATCGACGCCGGTGTCGTCTTGAGCGAAACCCACCACCTCACGTTCGCGAAGGATCGGCACCCCGAGCTCACCGACCCAGCCGGCCAGGATGGGCTCGAAGAGGCTCTGCCAGAGCGCAAGGATGTAATTGTGGCGGGTGGGGAAGTCGCTGATCGACAAGAAGGTCCCGGCGTAGCCCACGAAGGGATGTATCTGTCCGGCCGAGAGGAATCGGTCGGCGATGCCTCGCTGATCAAGCACCTCGATGGTGCGGGAGTGAAGGCCGCCGGCCCGCGATCCGTCAAGATCCTGACTGGCCCGTCGCTCGACGATTACAACGTCGATCCCCGCAAGCGCCAGTTCCCCCGCCAGCATCAGCCCGGTCGGGCCGCCTCCTGCGATCACGACGTCATGCTGGGTCATCGCCGCTCCCCCGCGAACGCCGCGACCAAGCCAGCGCTCGCAGTCGACCCATGTTCCGAGGACAACCCACGCATTCCACGACTCCTGACTTGAAAGTTTCTGGCGGTGATCAGGCCAGCGGACGAATCATGGTCACACGTTTCGGTCGCACGCAGCAAGCTCGCGGCTCCCGTCATGGGAGGCCGGGCCGTCCGGCAGATCGCGCACCGTTGTGGGATTTGTTGATCGCGTAAAGGTGGGTGATCCGCCCATCCTCCACAACAAGACCCACCGCCGCGGCTGCGCCATCGAAGTCAAATCGGGCGCCTGGCATCCCGTTGAGCCAGGTGGTGGTAGCAACGAACCCCGGGATCTCCTTCAAGCGGGCCAGCGCCTTCGCCCGTTATCAAAGGTGACAATCCTGCCGAGACTTCACACCGGGAAGGGTTCATGTCTCACCGGATCTCCAACGGGATTGATCGGGGCGCCCTGATGCCCTTGAGAAGCAGGTAGCCGATCATCCAGAACTCCCCGACGGTCGCCGGGATCACGAGAGCTTCGACGAGCCAAACTGGAGCGTCCGTCACCCCATATTCCAGGAAGGCGCTCAGCACGTAGAAGACGCCCCCGAAGACGAGGATCCGGCCCAACAACTGGGGCATCAGACCGGAACTGCGTGCAATGTATCCCATGGGGATCAGCCACAAGCCGAAGAAGAGCGATCCGACTCCCCAGCTGTTTGAGCTCAGCTGGTACATCAGCTGGACGGTGGCGGCTGCATCGCCACCCGGAGCCAGGCCGAAGTCGTTCGACACTGTCAGCGCGGTCGCCAGGAACCCGGCACTCATCAAGATGACGATGGCGTTCGCCATGCCGAAAACGGCGAGCGCCCATGCCGCGGTGCTGTTCGCCGGTCGGAACAGCTTGTAGAACCAGACGGCGGCAAGCGCTTGGGTCACGACGATCGCCAACTCGAACATGAGCCCGGCACGGGCGAGGCCCGCTCGCTCGATCAGGTTGGTAAGAGTCGCCGCGGGGTCGCCATCGACGAAGATCCTCGGACGGATCAGGAGGAACCCGACCAACCCGGCCAAAGCGAGCCCGAGGTACCAGAGTCCGGTCGCCCGGGCGGTCCTCCGGCTGGCACGGAATGACGCATCGGCGGGCCCGTCGTTGGTTTCGGTCGCTCCCAAGCTCGTGGTCGCGGCGCCATCGGGTCCGACCAGGGTCACCTCGTTCATGTCTCTCTCCATTCGTACGTCGTAAGTCACAGAGAGAACATAACCTTACAAGATAAGGTTGTCAAGCGACTTGGTCGGGCGATCTAGAGCGCCAACCGACGATCGTCCCTCCGGTCCGCGGGCTGGTCAGGCCTCGCGGCGGCGATCGAGTCCGTCGAGGATCAAATCGAGCCCGAATTCGAACTCGGTCTGGTCGTCGCACCATCCCAGCGTGGAGTCGGGGTCGTCATGACTGATCTCCGACATCATCCCCACGAGGTTCGGAAGCTGGCTTGCCATCTGTTCGAACATTGCCGCTGAAGCTTCCGCGCCGGGTCGGCCTCGTCCGGATTGAACAATTCCTGGGTGAATCCAATGGCCCGACTGCCAAGGGCGTGCAGGGCGTGATGGGCCACGTCGTATGAGAAGCCGCCACGACGGAAGATACCGAGCAAAGCTTCGAAGTAGCTCAATATCGCAGGGCTCATCGAGGTCCTGGTTTCGATCACCTCGGAAGCCCATGGATGGCGCAGGAGGACCTCGCGTGCAGCGAGAATCCGCATCCGCATCGCCACCTTCCAATCGGCCGGGCCGGCCGGCACATCGATCTGGCTTACTACGGCATTGATCTCGCTGACTATCACATCGACCACGCCATCGAGCACCTGGTCTTTGTTGGCCACGTGGTAATACAGCGACATCGCCTCGACTCCGAGCTCCTGGGCCAGTTTGCGCATGGTCAGGGACTCGATCCCACCTTTATCGGCGACATCAATGGCGGCGCGCAGCACCCGTTCCTTGCTCAACGGGATTCGAGGTGTAGCGGTCGATGTGCTCGTCATGTCCACGTCCTTGGCATTGTAACCGTACATGGTAAGTCACCCACGATTTGACAGCCTTACGATGTATGATTACCTTACGTCGTACTTCTTACGATGTACGAAGAACCTAACCGAGATTTGACGGGCCCTCTCTGGAGCCCGATCGGTCTCCGAGCAAGGAGCAGGACATATGGAATCGGCAGTCGGTCCAAGAGAAGGCCGTCAGGGGACGATCGCAGCTGCGGACGCAACCAAACCTGGCAGTAGTCAGAAGACCACGATGCAAGCGATCGTCTACCACAGCTACGGCTCGCCCGATGTCTTGGAGCTCAAGGAAGTCGAGATGCCCGTGGTCGGGGACGACGACGTCCTGATCAGGGTTCGGGCGGCTTCGGTCAATCCCTATGACTGGCATTTCATGAGGGGAGAGCCGATGATTGCTCGCCCACAACTGGGCGGGCTGCGAAAGCCCAAAAGCAACCGCCTGGGCGTCGATGTCGCCGGCGAAGTCGTGGCGGTGGGCAACAAAGTGAGGGAATTCAGGCCGGGTGATGAAGTATTCGGAGCGTGCACGGGTGCGTTTGCCGAGTACGCGATCGCACGAGAGTCCTCCCTGGTTTTGAAGCCAGCCAACGTGACGTTCGAGCAAGCCGGGGCGGTAGGTATCGCCGCCTTCACCGCAATCCAGAGTCTTCGCGATTGGGGCCAAATTGAGCCCGGACAAAAGGTCCTGATCAACGGTGCCGCTGGAGGCGTCGGGACGTTCGCCGTCCAATTGGCCAAAGTGTGGGGCGCCGAGGTAACCGCCGTTTGCAGCACCAGAAATGTGGACATGGTTCGGTCGATCGGCGCCGATCACGTTGTCGACTACACCAAGGACGACTTCACACGCGGCGTCCGGTCGCTACGACCTGATGCTCGACATCATCGGGAACCAGTCGCTTTCAAAGTGCAGGCGGGTGCTGACCCCCCAAGGAACCTACGTGATGATCGGAGGCCCCAAGGGAAGATGGATACGACCGCTGGATCGCATACTGCGAGCGTTCGTGCTGTTTCCGTTCGTAAGCCAGAGGATGGTCTCGCGGACCGCGACCTGGCGCAAAGACGACCTGGTTCTCATGCAGGAGCTCATGGGAGAGGGCAAAGTCGTTTCTGTAATCGACAGAACGTATTCGTTGAGCGAGGTACCGGAGGCAGTGCGGTATCTGGAAGAAGGGCATGCCCGGGGCAAGGTGGTAATCACGGTTTAGAAAGGGCGGAAGCACCGCGGCGATCGGTCGCCCGCTGACCCGCAGCCAGACCACATTTACGGTCGTCGCATTGAAACAGTCGTCGACGGTCTTCGTACATGGGACGACGCTGTGCGCTACCAGGTCCGAGTCACATTGGACGGTCCCATCCTGGCCGCATCGGTAGGATGCCGGATGGACGGCCGTGGGCATCCAATCGGAAGGGTGGGCGTTCGTCGACATCCATTTCGGTGCCGGTACCCGGGCGGCAGTCGTTGAGTGAAGAGGACATGGCACGCTTCGACGTAGTCGCGCAATGCTTGGGAGAACAGGTGGAAGGCCGATAGACCGGTTTTTCTGCCGCCTGGCGAGGATAGGGAGACAGGATGGGAGGACTGAGAACGGCGGGAATAGCTGCGGCTCTGCTGGTGATGACGGCGTGCCAGAGCAGTGGAGCCGTGTCAACAACAGAACCCGCCACGACGAATGCACCCACGACCGATGCACCGGCGACAAGTGCGTCCACGACCGGTGCTCCGGATGGCGATCTCGACGTGATCGAAGCCGGCGTGGCTGCCTTCTACTCCGGGGACGCGGATCGGGCCGCCGAGTTGTTCGAGCTCGCCGACCGCACCGACGACCAGATACGAGCAGAGTCGGCCTATCAGGCAGCCATCGGTGGGCGATTGAGCCTGAGTTGTACGGAGAGCTCGGCCGGGAAATTCAATTGCCTCACGCCGTACCAGAACGCAATGACGGACGCGATCGGTGCGGGCGGCGGGCATGACAGGTGGCCGGTCGCGGTCGAAGACGGGGTCATCACTCAGTTCGGCTTCACCGAGCACACGGGGATGATGATCGAGATGGGCGCCTTCCTCGCCAGCGAAGGTCGCCTCGAGGGCTATGAAGACTGCGTCTTCGGCCCGTTCCCAGAGTCGTGTGCCACCATCGAGCTGGAGAACCTCGACGGCTGGGTCGAATGGCGCCAGGACGTCGAGCCGGCCGACCAGGTGACGGTCGCATTGGAGTCCTGGTACGGAGGGGACTGTCAGGTAGCCCTGTTCCTCGCCGGCACCGACTTCGGAGACGAAGGGGTTTGCTCGACATCGTCCTTGCCGGCCCAGACGATCGAATATGAGTCGATCCTGGGAGCACAGGTCTCCGTCGAGAACTGTGAGACCACATCCGCTGGAGGCGACTCGACACGCCTCACATGCGAGGTGCACTACTCGAACGCCATGAACAGCGCCGTGGGCAAGCCGCCCTCGGTGACGGCTCGAGCGTTCGATGTCTGGTCCGCGGGAATCCTGGGCCTGCCCCCTGAGTTTCAGCCGTGGTATGAAGGCGATTACCCGGAGGACACCGAGCTGCGTGAGAGCTTCGGGCTGTTCGCCGAAGGGGGCGACCTGAGCGCTGAGTATGCGGCCGCGGAGCTGCGCCTCCGCACGCACTCCCGAGTGCGCCAACCTCATCATGGATAACCTCGACGCCTGGGCCGCCTGGTACGAGGCGAACGGCTGACCGACAGCCTTTGAACGGATCATCTCCAGAGCTCGGGTCCCCAAGATCCGCCTCCACGATGTCCGCTGGCTGGATGTGGTGGCGCGTCGGTCCCGGGGCAGCGATGGGCAAGCGCAGCCGGAGGCCCGATCTTGTGTCACCGTTCGCAGTGGACTTCTTCTCGTAGCGCTCAGATCGGTCAACGGCGCACCTGATAGCGCAGGTGAAGCACCCGGTTGCCCTGAATCACCACGTCGGGATCCTGCAACAGGTGCTGTGCGTCGACGGACCCGAAGTAGCGCTTGCCGGACCCGAACACGACGGGTACGACGTCCATGCGCACCTCGTCGACCAGGCCCGCGGCAAGCACCTGGCCACCGACGTCGCCAGCGGCGACCTCGACGATTCGGTCACCCGCGAGCTCCCGCGCCTTGGCCACGGCCGCTTCGACGCCGTCGACGAAGTGAAACGGCGCCTCGGGGTCCCAGCCCTCTGGCTTCGGCCGGTGCGTCACGACGACCACGTGGTCGATCCCGCTCGGAGGCTTTCCGTCCCAGCCGTCCGTGATGTCGAAGACGTGGCGGCCAACGATTGTCGCCCCGATCTGGTCCCAGTACGGCCGGATGTAGTCGTAGGACGTCTGCGACACCTTCACCTCGCCGCTCTCGTCCAACGGGACGTCACCGCTCGTCAACCAGTCGAACAGCGGTCCGGGCTGGTCGTTCTCGTCCGCGACGAAGCCGTCCACCGACACCGAGGCGTACATGACCACCTTGCCCACGGGAAGCTCCTCTGCTTTGGGATGCCCCCAAAATTACCCCGAGCCCCTGCAGACGCGTCTGCCCACGATCGAGCAGATCGAACGCGAGCTCGGGGCAACCCTCTGATGGGCTCCTCGCGCCCTTGCTTGCTGCTCGGCCAGCGTCGCACAACGTTCCTCCGTTGAGCACGGTCAGAGGTGGAGTGGGGAGGGGCTCGCCGCTCGAGCGAGCCCGGGGACTAACACCGCAACCTCGGTGTGGCTTCGGCAGCGTCCGGCGGCCTTCTCCGAGCCGTCCGTTAGACATTCTGTTAGACATCGAGCCCTGGGACGCCAGACTTCTTCGCTTTGTTTGGCGATTTCCGCGGCTATGTGAGCTTCTTCCTGCTGGATGACCTCGTCACTGACGACCACAGCGTGAAGTTCTTCATGCCGTTCGATGACTTCCATTCACCGTCGGTCCCGAGAGACGTCCCGACCTACCGGGAGTACCGCCGCCGTTCAATCGAGTTCATCGAGGCAAGAAACCGCCGGATCAAACAGCTCGAACTATGACGACCGTCCTCGAGGCATGCCTCCGATGCCCGGCCGCGTGTCCGAAGTGCCGATGGGCGTTCGCCTCACCAGTTCCCGAGGGAGCCGACGCGCAGCCCACGCTCGGCACCGTCAGGGTCGATACTCCTCGTCGTCAAGGCGCGCCCGGTTGATGACGTCGACCTCCTCGATGTCCGGGCTCATCGTCCAGTACTGCCAGTCGTCGAGCTCTAGATAAGGGTGGCGGTACCGCGGCATCGCAGCGTCCCGCGGCCACGGCTTCACTACGCCTTCGGTGCGGATCAGGCTGGCGAAGGCGCAGAAGCCTTCCTCCAGGTCCGGCCGCCAGGCACGTACGGTGTACTCATGCGGCCATTGCGGCATCGTTTTAGCGAAGCGCCAACTTGCCTTGGCCACATAGTTACGGGCGTCTCCGGGGTCGAAATCCACGTTTCGACAATACGAGGGGCCTGTGACAGTTTCGGTGGGCGGAGGACTCGACGACCCGGGCATAGATCCGGGGGACGGTGCCGAGCAACCGATCCTTGAACGGCGTTCGACTGGCGGCCCACCGAACGTCGCCACAGGGGAACCCGGGCAATGCCTGGGTTCTCCCAAGTAGCGGGCGCGGCATAGAACCCACGACCTTCGGATTATGAGCCCGACTAGTGGGCCTCAGATAGCACTGCAGCTGATCAATTACTGATGATCTGCATCGTGACAAATCGGAACTACCGCCGATGAGTGACGCAAACTGTCGGCCTTTGTCAGGTCGTTGGGCGCAGTCCCGATCGGCTGTGCTCAGTCCCCCGCGTGATCGAGACCAGGTCATAGAGCACGGGGTACCCGGGCTGATCGGCGCGACAAGTGAGATAGGAGGGCTCGGGAGCCGAACGCGCCCGCACGCGCACCTCGACCAATCCCCCCGGACCACGGAAGACCACCTCGGCGTTTTCATGGTCGAATCTTCGGTAGTCGGTCACCACCAGGTCGTCGAGGCCAAGAAGGGAATCCGATTCGCGCAGCAAGTGCTCGGCCGCCTGGACAAGGCGAGGCTGGATGCTCCGTCCCCGGTGATGTGCAAGGTCGATCCGGCCCGATTCGTAGCCAGAGACGAGCGACTCGGCATGCTCCGGTTCCACCCGGCCGAAGTAGTCACCTCTGGGGAGGACGAGGAGGTTGCCGGCGAATCGATCCCCCCCGATATGGGAAACTTCCCACGTCCGATCGGGTCGGG
>CAWBOD010000011.1:0-443582 GCA_963790345.1 uncultured Acidimicrobiia bacterium
ATTCCTTGTGGGCCCTACTGGACTTGAACCAGTGGCCTCTTCCGTGTCAGGGAAGCGCTCTAGCCGGACTGAGCTAAGGGCCCAATTTGGTCTGCTACCTGAGCTGACCTCGAGGCGACGTCCGGAATTGAACCGGAGTGACGGGTTTTGCAGACCCGCGCCTAACCACTCGGCCACGTCGCCACACACAGCCGCAGCGCCGGCCGTGAGCCGGCTGAACCAGGCCGGATGGGAGCGGAAGACGGGGCTCGAACCCGCGACCTCAACCTTGGCAAGGTTGCGCTCTACCAACTGAGCTACTTCCGCACTACCCCGAGAACTTACGGAGAATCCTGATACGGGGAGAGCCGGGAGTTTAGGCCGCGCTCATCGCCTCGGCCAACCTACCGGCCGGTGCTGCCGAAGCCCCGTTCGCCCCGGGTCGGAATCCGGGGAGCCGTCCGTCTGGATCCAGCTCGACCGTCGGCACCTCGACGATCACCAGCTGGGCGATGCGGTCGCCCGCCTCGAAACGTAACGGGCTCATGCCCGTGATTGATCAAGAGCACCTCGATCTCGCCCCGATATCCGGAGTCGATCAAGCCGGGCGAATTGACCAGGCCGATCCCGCTGCGGCGGGCATGGCCGCTGCGAGGAAGCACCAGGCCGGCGTAACCCGTCGGGATCGCAACGGCGATCCCGGTCGGCACCGAGACCCTCTCCCCCGGGCCGAGAACCACCTCATGGCGCGCCTGCAAATCCAGGCCGGCGTCACCCTCATGGGCGCGCGACAGGCGGAGATACGCTGGGATCGAGGACCCGGAGGGTAACCTGCACAGGCTGGACCAAATCTGACAATCGAAATCTGACTCTTAATTCGATACGTGGGGCCTTCGGGGTGGAGACCAACCACGGAGAACCGAATTGGCCCTTACAACCCAACAGTCGACGCACTGTAACGACTGCGACGGCAACCACCTCCCCGGCGAACGTCACGCTCGATCGCCCGCGACCCCGAAGTGGTGGCCGCCACCTCGCACCCAAGAAGAGCAAGTCGGCGTCACCGCCCACGGCGCACAGGTTGCGCCCCGCCGGGTCGCAGTCGCTCCGTCCGAAAGTCGAGGCGAGGACCAAGACACCCGGTTCGGTGCCTTCCGCCGAGGAACTCGGGACCTTCACCGCCGCAGCTCTCTCAAGAGAATCGCCAGCCGCGGACGCCGGTTCGTGCAGAGGCACGCATCGCGTCGTGCCGGCAATGGTGGACGGAAACCAAGCGGGGCTGCGCGACCTGATCGACCTCGAGTCGCTCAAGTCGGGGGCCGAGGAAAGCCGCCACGTCGACAGACCGCGAGTCCGCCAACCGGCCACTCGCCGGAAGCACGCCGCCGCCCGGTCCGACTCCTGGTCAACGACCCGACGTCGCCGCTCCAAGCGATCGTCTCCGATGGGAACCAGGTGGCACGTCGCTCGAGAAGAGCGCGGCCAGCCGCGAGCACCTCCTCGAGGTCTCGGTGCTGGAGAGTCTCGGGTTCTTCGACCCGGCCAACGAGATAGTCGTGACGATGGGCCCGACGCAGGCTTCCTACCGGCCGCGGAAGCACGCGCCGGTCCCGCCAGCTCACCGGCGGGCGCCAGCTCATCCCGGACATCGATCTGATCGGGATGGAAGCCCCACGTCATCGCTCGCTCCAAGCTCGGCAAAGGCCGGGTCTCGATGACGATGATCGCGGTTCTTGTCGATCTCCCTCCTGGTCCTGGCCGTGATCACCGTCAACCTGCTTCGGGCTCCCGCCGAGACAGGCAGCCCGTCAGGAAGACACTCTCGACCGAAGCATCGACCCAGCTCGCGTGCGCCCTTGACGGACTGGAGCCGGTCCTGGCAAACGTCACGACCGACGTGGCCGAGGCGACCTCGACCTTGATCGTCGGTTGACTCGGCGGCCCGGGATTTGTTCGACGCGGCCGCGCTGCTGGGTGACGGAACCGAACAGCAGGTCCTCCGGCAATCGGCCGCGACCCTCGCCGAGCGATCGCTGGCCCTCGAGTCGTCGGTGGGCGACGCCCTCAACTACCGCTTGGTTCTCAATCCGCTGTGGAACAGCCCCGACCTGGTCGGGGTCGTCGACCCCACGGCCGCCGCGGCGGCGGTGGCTGCCTGGCAGACCAAGCTGATCGACATGGTCGATTCGCTGCCAACCTCCAGCCGAGCTGGGAGTTCATGTGAGCCAGGTCAGCGGTTTCGTCGAGGGACTCGACGCCTGGCGGGTCCGGTATCTCGATGCTCTGGCGCTGGGCGACTTGGCCACCGCCGAGGCGGCGGTTGCCGATCTCGATGGTCAGCTGCGCGTTGCTCGCCCAATCCGGTGAGGACATCGCTCTCAGGGCTATTTGACAGACGCCGGCACTGAGCGAAGCCGGATCCTCTCCGATCTCGCTGTCATCTCCGACACTAGAGCACTCTGGCTGATTCACCTTCGAGCGCCGCCACTTCACGTCCGAAGTCGTCCGCGCCCTGGAAGTCCTTGTAGACCGAGGCAAAGCGCAAATAGGCAACCTCGTCGAGGATCCGCAGGCCGTCGAGAACCAGCCGACCGATGGACTCGGAGGGCATCGGGCCCCCATGGGCGGTGGCGGCCGCCTCCACATCGTCGAGCAACTCTGCGAGGGCCGCTGGTGAAACCGGCCGATCGGCCAGAGCGGCCTCCACGCCCCGATGGAGCTTTTGGGGCGAAAACGGCTCGAGCCGGCCGCTCCTCTTCCTGACCAGCAGGACCGGCACACCCCGTTCATAGGTGGTGAAACGATGACCGCACTCGGCGCATGCCCGCCGCCGGCGGATGGACGTTCCCTGGTCGGCGGGGCGGCTGTCGATCACGCGGGTGTCCTCGGCTCCACACATCGGACAGCGCATCGCCGCAGGGTACCGGCCGATGCCGAGGTCATGCCGCCGGCAGAAGCAATACCTGTCCCTGTTGGATCGAGCTCCCGCTCAGGTCGTTCAACTCCTTGATCCGGCCGATCACCGACCTGATGTCGTCACCGGGCTCCGCCTGGACCCGGCGATCGCCCAGAGGGTGTCGCCGGACTGCACCCGGTAACTAACCGGTTCCGGCATCGGAGTCGAAGCCGCCACCCGGCCGGAGAGAAGGAGGAAGACTGCGCCCACCGCGATGAGGAGGACCAGCAGCCTGAGGGAAAGCAACTGTTTGCGGTGCGACATCATCTTCCTCCTACCTCCGTGCCTTTCGTCCCTCGGGCTGTCACACCCTTGGGAACCTTCGTGTGCTGATCCGGACCGTTTCATCCGGGTCATCATCTGGCAACCGTATCCGATGGGTGTGACAGAATCCGAACTGATGTTCGCTACGCTAGACGAACACGTGTTCGATTGTCAAGGCGGTCGTTGCCCAGGCGAACAGATGTTTGGTTTGAGACGCAGGCGAGGCTATGGTGGGTAGAACACCAGTTCGGAGGTTTCAGAAGATGAGCCCGAGCAAGACGGACGCGAAGACCAGGTCCCCAAAGAGCAGCGATCGCGTGAGCAGGTCCGACGACCTGAGCGAACGCCAGCTCCAGGTCCTGACCTTCATCAAGGAGAAGGTGACCGAACGGGGCTATCCCCCGTCGGTCCGGGAGATCGGCGAGGCGCTGGGGCTGTCGTCGCCTTCGACCGTCCACAGCCACCTTTCCGCTCTGGTCAAGGCCGGTCTGGTCCGCCGCGATCCCTCCAAGCCTCGGGCGATCGAAGTCCTCATCCCCAGAACACCCGCGGATGCTCGGCCGAAGACGCAGATCGCCAGAGCACCCTGCGGGACGTGCCGCTGCTGGGGCGGATCGCGGCCGGGTCCCCCATCCTCGCCACCGAAGACGTCGAAGATGTTTATCAACTCCCGGCTTCGCTGGTCGGCCGCGGACCGGTCTTCATGCTGAAGGTCAAGGGCGATTCGATGATCGAAGCCGGCATCCTCGACGGCGATCTGGTCGTCATCGAGCGCGGCGGTTCTCCATCCAACGGCGAGATCGTCGCCGCTCTGATAGACGGCGAGGAAGCTACGGTGAAAGGCTGCGGCGGTCGGGCGCCAAGGTGATTCTGGAGCCCGCCAACCCGGCTCTGCGACCGATCACCTACGAATCCGGCGTCGAAGTGATCGGGCGAGTTGTCAGCGTGATCCGCTCCCTCTGATCAATCGTCAGCTATCTCGCCGCTGAAGGCATAACTGACCGGACCGACCAGCCATGAGGTGATGCCGTCCAGTTCGACCATGCCGTCGCCGCCGGGAACCCTGACGATCACTTCGGAGTCTGTGAAACCCGAGGTGTTGGGCTGCGGCCGCAGCCGCCACCATGCCGCTGCCACAGGCCATCGTCTCGCCGACTCCTCGCTCCCAGACTCGCATCTCGATCTTTTGACGATCGACGACTCGAACGAACTCGACGTTGACTCCCCCCGGGGTCAACCTGGCCAGCTCCGAGCCCAACTCGGCCACCGGTGCCACCGAGAGGTCCGCCACGAACGCAACGGCGTGGGGGTTGCCGACTTCGACGCGATGGAACACCCAGCCCTCGAACTCGAAACTGCCTCGCACACTCGACCGGTCCGAGCTCAACCCGGGGATCGTCGGACAACGGTCACCTGCCTCCCGCCGACCGGTGTCACGATCGTGAAGGACGTGGCCGGCGGCCAGTCCCCGATCGTACGGCAAAGCGAGCCACGCATCGCAGCCCGTTGCCGCACATTTCGGCGACGCTGCCATCGGCGTTCCAATATCCCATGCGAACGCCGCCGTCTTCGACGCGTGACCTGGAGCACGCCGTCGGCTCCCACGCCGCGAGTGACGATCGCGTAGGCGTCGAACGAGATCCGGAGTGACCTCGACCGACCCGTCGACGACCACGAAGTCGTTTCCGAGGCCTTCCATTTTGGTGAATTGCATCAAAGCTCCAGAGCCAATCGCACCGCCGACAGCCGGTCATCGATCGGAGTCGTCCCAGGGTACCCATTGGATCCGCGGATCCCGACGAAAGAACGTGCGTTGTCGTTTGGCCAGCGCCAGAGTTTCCGCCCGGATCTGCGACCAGGCATCCTCCTCGTCGAGTCGCCCTTCGACCACAGGCATCAGCTGGCGATACCCCACGGCCGCGGCGGCACCGGGGCCGAGCCTCCCTCGCAGGCGCGGCTACCTCCTCCAACAGCCCGGCGTCCCTCATCTGACCGATGCGGGAAGTGATGCGGACTTCGAGGGCGGGCCCGGGGTCGAGTCCGACGGCGGTGAACTCGTAGAGCGGCTCGTACTCCTGGACCGCCATGGCTTCCTCGGCCATCGACCGGGCGCTGGGCGTGAGCCCCGTCAGATGCCAGACCTCGAGGGCGCGGACGACCCGGCGGGGATTGAACAGATCGACGAACTCCCCGGCCCGAGGATCGACCTCGAGCAATGCGTCGACGGGATCAGCGACCGCTTCCATCTCAGACCGGACCTGGCGGTCGTACGGTGGAAAGTTGAGCGGGTCGACGACCGACCGGAAATGCAGGCCCGAGCCTCCGGCGATGATCACGAGCGGGTGTCGATCGCTCATGATCATCGTCCTCGCTTCCCGCTGGAATTCGGCGGCCGTGTAGGGATGCTCCGGTTCGACCACATCGATCATGTAGTGGCGGACCCGCTCGCGTTCCGACCGGGAAGGCTTGGCGGTCCCGATGTCCATCCCCCGATACACCTGCATGCTGTCGACCGACAGGATCGGGGCATCCAGTTCCTCGGCGATACGGAGGGCGATCTCGCTCTTTCCCGCAGCGGTAGGGCCGAGGATGGCGACGAGTCGGGTCAGACGGCCTGTCCGATCAGATGATGGGGAGCGGCACTCGTCACGAGCATGTCAACGAAGGTGCCGGGGTGATAGACGGCCAGGTACGTGAACGAGCTTGCCGCCCCGGGTCCTGGTGGCCGCGACCTCCTCGTCTTTGCGCGAGGGACCCTCGGCCAAGCACCTCCACCACCTGTCCGACCATCGCCAGGTTCAGCTCGAGCGAGATCCGGTTCTGCAGGGCCACGAGCCGATCGAATCGCTCCTGGATGACCTCGTGCGGTACGAACTGTTCGACCATCGTCGCCGGCCCGGGTTCCGGGTCGGGGCGAGAAGATGAACATGAAGGCCTGGTCGAACCGGAGCCTCGGCCATCAACTCCAGCGTTGCCGCGAAGTCCTCTTCGGTCTCGCCGGGAAAGCCGACGATGATGTCGGTCGAAACCGAAAGGTCCGGGATCTCGCGACGGGCGAGGGATAGCTTCTCCCGGTATCGGGCGGTGTTGTAGCCGCGGTGCATGGCCGCCAGGATCCGATCCGACCCCGACTGAAGCGGAAGGTGAAGTTGCTCGCACACGGCCGGGGTCTCGGCCATCGCCGCCGCCACCTCCGGTTGGAAGTCGGCCGGGTGGGGGCTGGTGAAACGGACCCGGCGAATCCCCTCGATCGAACCCACCTGACGGAGGAGTTCGGCGAACAGCGGGCGGCGCTTGCCGTCGATTGCCAGGTCGCGGCCGTAGGTGTCGACGTTCTGGCCGAGAAGGGTGATCTCGACGACGCCCTCGCGCGGCCAGACCCCCGACTTCCCGAAGGATGTCGCCCGGGCGGCGGCTGACCTCGGGTCCCCGCACCGCCGGGACGATGCAGAAGGTGCAGCTGTTGTTGCACCCGACCTGAATCGAGATCCAGGCCGAGTGGGCCAGTTCCCGTCGGACCGGAAGGGATGAGGGCATCGCTTCGAGCTCATCGGCGATTTCGGTTATGCCACCCCAGGCCTGGGCATAGTCGATCAGGTCGAGGACCCGGTCGAGGTTGTTGGTTCCCATGACGACATCGACCCACGGGGCCCGCTCGCGAACCAGCTCGCGATCCTTCTGGGCCGCGCACCCGCCGACCACCAGGAGCGCCTCGGGATGGCGATCCTTCCACTCCTTGAGCTGGCCGAGGTTGCCGTACATCCGGTTGTCGGCGGCCTCGCGAATCGTGCAGGTGTTGATGAACATGACATCGGCCGACTTCGAGGTCGGTCGTGGCGGTCATCCCATCGGCGACGAAGAGACCGGCGATTCGCTCCGAGTCGTGCTCGTTCATCTGGCACCCGAACGTGCGGATGAAATACTGCTGCCCGGCCCGCGTCGGTTGCCGCTGTGAGCCCCGCCTTACGAGCCGGAGGGGCGAGCAAGACCGTTTCAGACATCTGAGGGACCATTCTGGCCGCCCGTGGAAGGTACCGGTGTCGTTACCGGGCGTGATCCGTTGCCCGGTACTCGCGGATGACCGTCACCTGGATCTGGCCCGGGTACTGGAGGTCTTCCTCCAGCTTGCGGGCGATCCGGCGAGCGAGGTCGCTGGCCCCGAGATCGTCCACCTGGCCCGGGATCGACCACGACCCGGACCTCCCGGCCGGCCTGCATGGCAAACACCTGCTTGACGCCACCGAAGTCGGACGCCAGCGACTCGAGCCGCTCGAGACGGCGCACGTAGGACTCGAGGGCCTCTCGCCGGGCACCGGGACGGGCCGCCGAAACCGCATCGGCCGCCTGGACCAGAACCGCCAGAAGGCTGCGCGGCTCGACCTCGTTGTGATGGGCCTCGATCCCGTGCACCACCGCCGGGTCTTCGGAGAAGCGCCGGGCGATCTCGGCCCCGATGAGGGCATGGGATCCCTCCACCTCATGGGTAACCGCCTTGCCGATGTCGTGCAGGAGGCACGAGCGCTTCACGGGAACCGGATCGACCCCGAGTTCGCTGGCCAGCATCGAGCCGATGTGGGCCGATTCCACCAGATGGTTGAGGACGTTCTGGCCGTAGCTGGTCCGGTACTTGAGCCGGCCCAGGAGCGTCACCAGTTCGGGGTGCATCTTGGTAAGGCCCACCTCGAGCAACGCCCATTCGCCGGCGTCGCGCACCGACTGCTCGACTTCGGTCCGGGCCTTTTCGAAAGCCTCCTCGATCGACGCCGGGTGAATGCGGCCGTCGGCCACGAGCTTTTCGAGGGTGATTCGGGCGATTTCCCGACGAACCGGGTCGAAGGACGCGACCGAAACGGCCTCGGGCGTGTCATCGACGATCAGATTGACCCCGGTGACCGCCTCGAGGGTGCGGATGTTGCGGCCCTCCCGCCCGATGATGCGGCCCTTCATGTCGTCGGAAGGAAGGGCGACAACCGAGACGGTCGACTCGGTGACTACCTCCGAGGCGAGGCGCTGGATGGCCGTGGCCAGGATCCGGCGGGCTCGGCGGTCGGCCTCCTCCCTCGCCTTGACCTCGAGGTCGCGCACGAGGATCATGGCGTCGCGGCGGCCGTCGTGCTCGACCTGGGCCAGGAGTTCGTCCTTGGCGGCTTTGGCGTCGACGCCGGAGATCCTCTCCAATTCGGACCGGGCGGTCTCCTTGAGGCGATCGAGTTCTTGCTGTCGGGTGGAGGTCTCGCCCTCGCGCTGGATGAGAATCTGCTCGCGCTGGGCAAGGTTGGCCGCCCGCTGTTCGAGCGTCCCCTCACGGTGACTCAGGCGGGTTTCGATCGCGTCGTACTCAACCCGCCGATGCTCGAGGGCTGCCTCCTCCCGTTGGCGGAAGGACTCGGCCCGCGCCCGGCCTTCCTCCTCGGCTCTGGCGAGGATGCGCTGGGCTTCCACCCGGGCGTTGCCGACGGGGTCGCCGTCTTCATCGACGACGACGCTTGCGGCGACTCCCGCTGTTCTTGGCCGCCAGATATCCGACAGCCCCTGCCAGCCCCGCCGCCAAAACGGCGATGGCCACGATCCAGAAGTTCTCCATGGCACTGCCTTCCGGTGCCGCCCCTCCCCTACAACGAGTTGTGCCGGGCCCTATGGGCCCGGCACACAAAGCCAATCGCTTCGGACCATCCCGTTCAGGGGACCTCCCTGTCCGGGATATGGCGCACTCTCTGACCGGCAACCGGTCGTTAGGTAGTTGATCGGCTCAGCCTGTCGGGCGGAACCCCTCGTCGATGTTGTAGGGAGAGTGCTGCACTTTTCTTTCAAAGGTTGGTTTGTGTGTCTAGGACGCATGCTAACGCATCGGAGCCGCCGCCCAGAACGCGAAATCTTCCGCTCAGCCGGCTCAATCGTCGGCGTTGACTTCCTCCGACATGTCTACCGTCGTATCGGGTCGTTGTTGAACCCAACCGTTTCGTAGACCTTGGCCTGGAGCTGCATCGCCACTTCGGGGTTCTCGCGGAGGAATCGCTTGGCGTTCTCCCTGCCCTGTCCGAGCTGGTCGTTGTCGAAAGTGAACCAGGCCCCGCTCTTCTTGACGACCCCCGCATCGACAGCAACATCGAGAAGGCTCCCCTCCCGCGAGATCCCCTCACCGAAGACGATGTCGAACTCGGCCTGCCTGAATGGCGGCGCCACCTTGTTCTTGGTCACCTTGACCCGGACCCTGTTGCCGACGCTCTCGGCTCCGTCCTTGATGGTCTCGACCCTTCGAACTTCGAGTCGAACGCTGGCATAGAACTTGAGAGCCCGACCACCGGGGGTCACTTCGGGTGAGCCGAACATCACACCTATCTTTTCCCGGAGCTGGTTGATGAAGATGGCGGTGGTGCGGGAGCGGTTGAGGCTTCCGGTCAGCTTCCGCAGAGCCTGGGACATCAGGCGGGCCTGCAGGCCCATGTGGGAGTCGCCCATCTCTCCATCGATCTCGGCTTTGGGCACGAGGGCGGCGACAGAGTCGATCACCACCACGTCGAGGGCTCCCGACCGGATCAGCATGTCGGCGATTTCGAGGGCCTGCTCCCCCGTGTCGGGCTGGGAGATCAAAAGCTCGTCGATGTCGACGCCGATCGCCTTGGCATAGCCAGGGTCGAGTGCGTGTTCGGCGTCGATGAAGGCAGCGATCCCGCCATTGCGCTGCGCCTCGGCGATGACGTGGAGGGCGAGGGTGGTCTTACCACTCGACTCCGTCCCGTACATCTCGACGACCCGGCCACGGGGGACGCCACCCACCCCGAGGGCCAGATCGAGAGCGAGAGCACCGGTGGAGATGACCTCGATCTTGCGATCGGCGGCGTCTCCCATCTTCATGATGGCTCCTTTGCCGAACTGGCGATGGATCTGTGAGACCGCCATGTCGAGTGCCTTGTCGCTCTCCACTCCCCTCTCCTTCCTATCTGCTGACTCCGGCCTGTCAGTCTTGTCTGATCGCTGTGCTCTATCAGCCATGTTGTGCTCTATCAGCCAGTTGTGAGCCAGTGTGTCCTATCTGGTCGTCCCTATTGGCATAGCCGCCGCAATCAAACCGGTAGATTCCCGATGTTGGGTCGAATGTACGGCCTGCCACCGACAAATAACACCCTTGTGAGTCGAGTCAGCTTACACGAACAGGTGTTCGGGGCGTGGTACCAGAAGCGTCAAGAATCGAAGGGGAACTTCTCCAGCGGCTCGTACACGGCGCCGCCACGGCCCATGTGGCTCTCATAGAGCACCAGTTCGCCGGCGGTCCATCGAAACGGGACCGGGCGGTAAGAAGCCAGGTCGGCCCGAACATCCATCTCCGGTCGCAGGCGGCTGAGAGTCAGGTGCGGAGCGAAGGGCCGGTCCTCGGGGGCCAGCCCGACCGCCTGGGATGCCTCCTCGGCGATCTCGTTCAGCTCGCTGAGGCGCTCGCGTCCCCTTGTCGAGCGCCAGCCAGATGACCGACGCCTTGGCGGGCCGGGGAAAGGCGCCAAGGTCACCCAGAGCAACCTCGAAGGATCCGCCCAGGTCGGCCTGGTCGAGCTCGGCGATCAGGCGTTCCATGGCGATCTGATCCACCATTCCGAGGAATCGGACCGTCAGGTGCCAATTGTCAGGAGGCACCGCTCGCCCGGGAAGGTGATGCTGTTGAAGGTGCTGGGCGAGCATCGCTCCCACTTCGTCGCCAAGCGGCACGCCCAGGAACAGCCGCCTCAGCTGTTCCACCACTCGCCGCTCAACGCCAGCCGGACCAGATGCAAGGCCGTCGTGGTCGAGTAGACCCGGATCCGTTCCCGATCTCCAGGAAACTTCACAGTCCTCGACCTGGCTCCCTCGGGGGTGGCAACCGCCATCACCATGGTGCCGACCGGTTGTTCGAGGGGCTCCGGTCCGGCCGATCCGGTGACCGCCACCGCCACATCCACGTTCATGCTGTTTCGGGCGCCATCGGCCATCGCCAGGGCCGTTGCCTCGCTGACCACGCCGCCCGACAGATCCGTCACCCCGAGGAGCGAAGCTCTTGAGATCGGGCGCATAGGTGACGATCGACCCCCGATAGAACGCGGAAGCCCCGGGGAGCGCAGTCAGGCGGGCCGCGACCAGGCCACCGGTGGCCGACTCGGCCGTCCCGATGGTCCACCCCCTCGAAAGCAGTTGGCCTTGGATGATCTGCTCGATGGTCTCATCGTCCGTGGCGAATATCGACGGATGGAGCCGGGATCTCACCTCGGCTTCGATCGGAGCAACCAATTCTTCGGCGTCGCCGACGGTCTTGGCTTTGGCGGTGATGCGTACCTTGATCTCACCGGCCGAGGCGAGGAAGGCGATCGATGGATTGGTGCTGGTCGTGAAAAGATCGTCGAGCATCTCGCCGACCTGGCTCTCCGATCGGCCCCATGATCGCAAGATGCGGCTGAACACCACCGCTTCGGCTCCGGCAGCCTCTCGTAGTCGTGGCATCACTTCGGCTTCGAGCAGATAGACCATCTCCATCGGCACGCCCGGCAGCAGGAATATCGGTTTGCCGCCATGCTGCAGGGCCAGACCCGGAGCGGTCCCCTTGGGGTTCGGGAGCATCACGGCTCCGTCCGGATACTCGGCTTGACGAAGGTTGGAGGCCGGCATCTCCCGGCCCCATTGCTGCGAACCTCTCTTTGAGAAGTTCCGCGTAGGCGTCGGAGAACTTCATCTCGAGACCAAGGGCGGCACATACCGCCTCGCGGGTGAGGTCGTCCCGGGTGGGTCCGATGCCCCCGGTGATGATCAACGCGTCGGCCCGCTCGAGGGCGGTGCGGATCGCCGACACCACCCGGTCGAGGTTGTCGCCGACCACGACCTGGAAGTGGGCATCGAACCCTGATCGGCCAGGGCGGATCCGATCTTGGCGGCGTTGCCGTTGACGATCTGGCCCAGGAGAAGCTCGGTCCCGACCGCGAGGACTTCGACAATCATCAGACGCCGGACGCCAGACGCGCGGACGCCAGACGCAAACCTCACGTCACTTTCCCTTCCAGCTCTGAGCCGAACGATGCCGTCACCTCGATCTCCAACCAGTCGCCCGGGCTGCCGGCGTCGATGGTTATCACACCGTCGATCTCGGGGGCCTCTCGATAGGAACGGCCCACCGGCCACGCCATCTTCGACCTGATCGACCAGCACCTCGAGACGGCGGCCGATCATGGCCGAGCCGGCCTCGGAAGTGATTTCGTCCTGGATCCCCTGGAGGTAGCGATGCCTCTCCGAAACGATTTCGGGGTCGACCCTTCCATCCAGGAGCGCCGCGGGAGTGCCATCCTCGGCCGAGTACGGAAAGAACCCTGCCCAGTCGAGCCGGGCTTCTTGCGAGAAACCCTGCCAGCTCCTCGACGTGGTCATCGGTCTCACCCGGGAAACCAACGATGAACGACGACCGCAGGGCCGCATCCGGGTCGGCCGTCCCTGATGCGAGCGATCAGTTCGAGGTATCGCTCGGTGCCGCCCGGGCGTTTCATGCCTCTGAGGAGCTGTCGGAGGCATGCTGCAGGCTCAGGTCGAAGTAGGAGGCGACCTTGGGGTTGTGGGCGATCTCATCGATGAGGTCGGGCTTGATCTCATTCGGGTAGAGATAGAGGAGCCGGAGCCGGACCAGGTCGTCGATATCGTCAAGAGCTTGATCAGATCGACCAACCCCCCCGGAGCGTCGATGTCCCGACCGTATGCGGCCAGGTCCTGGGCGACCAGCACCACCTCGCTCACCCCGGCCGCCACCAGGCCGGCGACTTCCTGAGCGATGTTGACCGGGCGGCGCGACCTTTGCTTTCCCCTGATCAGCGGGATCGCGCAAAAGGTGCAGGGCTTGTCACATCCCTCGGCCACCTTGACGTAGGCGTAAGGCAGAGTGGGTTGGGGCCGGTTGACGGCGTACAGAATGTCCATGGCCGGGCGCCGAAGCGACACCGGGCGCCAGTTCTCCCCCGTGTCCTGGCCCGTCAACCGGTCCAGTGTCGAAACCAATTCGCCATAGCGGTCAAGCCCAAGGACCGAGTCGACCTCGGGAAGAGCCTGCTCGACCTCGACGCCGAAACGCTGGGCCATGCAGCCGAGCACGACCGTGCTGGCGTCGGGCCGTTTCTCGTTCTGCAGGCTGAGGATGGTCTCGACCGATTCCCTGCGCGCATCTTCGATGAATGCGCAGGTGTTGACCATCACCACATCGGCCGCGCCCGGCGAGTCCGCCGCCAGGTAGCCGGCCTCAGCCAGCATGGCTTGGACCTTCTCTGAGTCGACCTGGTTCTTGGCGCAGCCAAGCGTCGTCAGCCAGTAGGTGGGAGCAGCCATAGTTCAGTCCAGTTTGCGGTAGCGGCCGCGGAAGTAGATGAGGGGGTCGTCGAGGTCGCCTACCTCGAGGTAGTCGATCATTCCGACCACTAGGAGCTGATAGCCGACCGTCAGGGTCGTCTCGAGGGTGCAACCGGCCCAGGTGTCGAAGCCATCGATGCGGGGCCCCCAATCGGTTTCGAGTGACAGTCAGGCCATGAAAGAGGCCGCCCGGTGATGGCGCGATCTCGGCGAACCGATCGGCGAGCTGGCGGTGGTCCTGCGTAACGACCTGCATGACAAACTTGCCGAGTTCGCGCGACCGCGTCCCGGAAGTCGGCCAGCTCGTTGATCGTGGCGACCAGTCGCGGAGGGTCGCCCTCCATGACCAGCACCGCCGAGGCGGTCATCCCGTCCTCGCCGGCGGTGACGATGGTGACGGGTGCCACCAGTCTGCCCCGCAGCTGGCGGACGCGATCACGCGTCTCCGGGGGTGGCAGGAAAGGGTGCTCGCTGTGGACCGTCACCGGCTTGAGGTTAGGGGGACCTCGAAGGAGCGCCGAGCGTCGAACCGGAGATGGTTCGCATAGCCGGCCGCGACTGCGGCCGCCACGACTTCCTCGTGACCCCAACCCGCTTCGTCTGCCCTATGGCCATCGCTGGCCAGCGTGACCTTCACCCCGGCGTTGTGAAACATCTTGAGAAAAGTCGGCGACGGGTAGACCTCCCGGGCCGGTCGCCGCAGACCCTGACTCGAAACCTCGACGGCGGTGCCGGACGCAACAGCCGCCCGTATGACCCTTTCGTAGAGGTGGATCGGCTCCGACCTCCGGGCGGTAGCCGAACTTCTTGCACACATCGACATGGGCCAGCACGTCGACGACGCCCCTCCGGGCGAGATCGGTCACGAGGTCGAAGTAGTCCTCCCAGGCCCGGTCGATTCCCCGTCGCTCGAACTCATCCATGACGTCGCTGGCATCGATCGACCAGCCACCGACCCAGTGCACCGAACCGATCAGGAAGTCGAAGGGGTAGGGGGCGAGTAAATCCATCACGGCGTCGATCGTGTCGGGAAAGAAGTCGACCTCGAGGCCGAGCTTGACCGGCAGTCCCCGCTGCTTGGCTGCGAGTATCTCCTCGACGTAGTGCGCTCAGCGACAAGCCGGCGTCGATTGCCAACAGCTCTCGGGCCTGGTCGGCCAGGTCCGCCTCGAGGCTCGGCCTCCCAGAACGCCCCCAGGACCTCGGCTCCCTCCTGGCATCGGTAGAGATGCTCGGTGAAGCCGAGTTCGGTGACTCCGCGGGCGGCCGCGGCCTCGACGTAGGACTCGATGAGTCCCGGCGGGTACTCCCCGACCGGTGGGCCTTCGGGTTCGCCCTTGCCCGGGTCGAGGTGGGGATGAAGATGAAGGTGATAGTCGGACACCGCTAGACGGTAGACCCGAGATCAGACGTCAGACGCAGATGCCCTGACGAGACGGTCCCGGGGACCCGACGGCATCGGCGAGGGTGTTCCAGGTGGCCTCGCTCAACTCACCCTCCTTCTCCAGTTCTGTGGCTGCCAGATGAACGGCATCGGCCAGAGCGCCGAACAGCCCAACCTGATCTCGCTCGACTGCGGTGGCAACGGCCGATCGCGCTCCGCCCGGATCCTTGCGGCCAAGGGCCTCGATGGCTCGTTCCGCCGCCGTGAGAGCCTGCCGCTGGAGATGTCCGTCCATGCCCGAAGGATAAGCGTAGTAGGCAGTGCATCGGCGACCGGTGACGCTAGCTAGCGTCAGAACGCTGAGACGCTAGATTCAGCTGGCGTCTGGCGTCTGGCGTCTGGCGTCTGGCGTCTCGAGCAGTTCAGCGCAACACCTCGCACGATGCCACGCTCTCAAATCTCCTGGAACAGATACGGCCTCATGATGTCGAGTCGGCGGTCTACCGAGGTCGGATCCATGTACCAGAGGGTGGCGGCCAGGGTCGACAAGAGCGGGTTGCCGTCCTGGGGGGTGAAGCAGAAACCGACTACCTCGTTGCCGTTGCGGATCGCCACGGTTTCTATCGCCACCACCGTCTGGGAAAGGATGCGGCCGAAGTAGCCGTGGTCGCGACCGAATGAGAACACCGAGTTGGCGGACCGCCGATAGGTGATCGCCACTCGCTTGTTGGCGGCGATGCGCTCCTTGATCTCATCGAGCGTCATCTCGCGGTCGAGCGTCAATGAGAAATGGATCGAGTGCATGTACTGGGTGTTGAGCTTGAGAGCCGACGAGAAGAGGTTGAGGTCGTAACCGATGGTCTCGAAAAGGCCGTGGGCATCCCGGGCATGATGCGTGCCGAACCTCGGCTCCTTGTGCCGTTCCACCGTCGGCGAGGGAGCGAACCCGGAGTCCTGGGAGATGTCGTTTGATCGCCGCACACATAGGAAGCGGCCATCGGTGAGGTGGTTGGTCCCGTCCTCGTCCATCGCCAGCATCTTCACGAGGACGGCGATGTTGTGGGTGTTGCACGACACGATATGGAGGAACCGGTCGTGACCGGCCTGGAGGGCCTCGTCGTTGATGCCCGCGGGCGTACATCTTCCCGAATCCATACTCGGACCCCTGAGCCATGAAGCCGAGCGGCCCGACCGCCTGGTCGTAGAACTCGCGTCTTCATGTCGTTGCCGACCGGCGTGCAGTCGATGACCACTTTGGCCCGCTCGATGGCCTCTCGCGACTCGTACTTGGGGGCATGCCCGAGTTCCTCGAACGTCGAGCGCTTGTCATCATCGACTGCCAGGTTGGCGCCCCGCCGTACGAGATCGTTGACCTTGCCACGCTCGGTGATCAAGGGTGTGCGCTTGTGAAACGTCACCTCGTCGATTCCGAAGTCTGCCTTGTGATCCGCCAGCAACCCGATGAGCGGCTCCCCGATGGTCCCGGTCCCGACAACGTGAATGATGTTCATGGAAAGGCTCCCTCCGGTCGCGGTGGTGCGTGGTGCGTCATGAGTGGTGCGTTAAGTAGCGACGTACCCGTAAACCTTCAGCCTATTCATGAGATCGCGGTCCGCAACGCAGAACGCACCACACACCACACACGACGGTCTTGAGCGGACCCGTCGGTTCAAAACTGTTCTTCTTCCGTGCTTCCCTTCAGGGCGAGGGTCGACACGGATCCCCCACCCAGGATCTCGGACACCTTGTCGAAGTAGCCGGCGCCGACTTCCCGTTGATGGCGGGTGGCGGTGTAACCCGCCTGTTCAAGGGCAAATTCGCGCTCTTGCAGCTTCACGTACGCCGTCATGCCTTCGGCCGCATAACCACTGGCCAGTTCAAACATGGAGGCGTTCAAAGAGTGAAACCCGGCCAGCGTGATGAATTGGAACTTGTAGCCGAGCCCGGCCAGCTCCTTCTGAAAGGAGGCGATGGTCGGTTCATCTAGGTTCTTCTTCCAGTTGAAGGAAGGCGAGCAGTTGTAGGCCAGCATCTTCCCGGGAAACTGCTCGTGGATGGCGGCGGCGAAACTGGCGGCCTCGTCCAGGCCCGGGTGCGCCGTCTCGCACCAGATCAGATCCGAATACGGGGCGTAGGACAGCGCCCGCGAGATGGCCTGGTCGAGTCCCTGATTGACCCGGAAGAAGCCTTCGTCCGTCCGCTCGCCAGTGCAGAACTCCCGATCGCGGGGATCGATGTCGGAGGCGAGGAGGTTGGCGCCGTTGGCATCGGTCCTGGCAACGATGAGCAGCGGCACGTCCATCACATCAGCCGCCAACCGGGCCGCCTGCAGGGTCCGGATGTGCTGGCGGGTCGGCACGAGGACTTTTCCTCCCATGTGGCCGCATTTCTTCTCGGCCGCGAGCTGATCTTCGAAGTGGACACCGGCCGCGCCAGCTTCGATGAACGACTTCGTCAGCTCGAAAACGTTGAGAGCGCCGCCGAATCCAGCCTCGCCGTCGGCGACGATCGGAACGAACCAGTCGGTTTCTCCGGTACCTTCCGCCCATTGGATCTGGTCGGCCCGGCGGAGGGCATTGTTGATCCGCCGGACCAGGGCAGGAGCCGAGTTGGCCGGATACAGCGACTGATCGGGATAGACCTGCTCCGCCAGATTGGCATCCCCCGCCACCTGCCAGCCCGAGAGGTAGATCGCCTTGAGGCCGGCCTTGACCATTTGCACCGCCTGGCCGCCCGACAACGCACCCAGGGCTGACACATAGTCGCTCCCCGCCAGCCGATCCCACAGCTTCTCCGAGCCCGCCCTCGCCAGGGTGCTTTGCTCCCGAACCGAGCCCCGCAGGGACACCACCTGGTCGGCGGTGTAGTCCCGCCTGATCCCGATCCAACGAGGATCCAGCTCCCAGGCCCTCTCCAGCTGATCGATTTCTTCTTGACGTCGCATCCCGGGTCCTTTCGGTCTCATCTCAATGTGTGCTAGTCGATCAGTTCGTAAGCCGGCAGGGTGAGGAACTCGACGAAGTCTCGCTCGAGAGCGACCTGTTCGAACACTGTCCAAGCCGCACCGACGTCTTCGGGAATGGCGGCCAACTCGTCGGCGGCGATGGCCCGGACCAGGTCGGTGTCGACCCGGCGACCATCGTCGAGGCTGACCCCATGGTGGATCCACTGCCAGATCTGGCTGCGTGAGATCTCGGCGGTGGCGACATCCTCCATCAGGTTGTCGATCGCCACCGCCCCCGACCCTCGCAACCAGGCCGCCAGATAGCGGATGCCGACGTTGACGTTGGTGCGGATCCCGGCTTCCGTTACCTGGCCCCCGTCGACGCGGACATCGAGCAAATCATCGGCTCCGACCGTGACGTCGTCGCGGCTCCGGGCCAGTTGGTTGGGGGCGTCGCCCAGGACCTCGATCGAAACAAGCCCGTGCCACCGGGACCAGATCCGGGTGCGCCACCCAGGTCCCGTCGCAACCCTGCGCTGCTTCTCGGGTCTTGTCCTCGGTTACGCGGGAAAGAGCCCGCTCCGTCACGTCCGGGTCACGCCGGTTGGGGATGAAAGCGGCCATTCCCCCGATGGCGTGGGCCCCCCGCCGATGGCAAGTCGCCACCTGAAGCTCGGTGTACGCCTTCATGAAGGGCACCGTCATCGTCACCTGCGAGCGGTCGGGCAGCACGAATTCGCGATGGTTTCGAAGCTTCTTGATAACCGAGAAGATGTAGTCCCAACGGCCGGCATTGAGACCGCTCGAATGCTCTCTCAACTCGAAAAGGATCTCGTCCATCTCAAAAGCCGCCAATAGCGTCTCGATGAGGACCGTCGCCTTGATCGTCCCCCGGGGGATCCCCAGCCGGTCCTGGGAATAGATGAACACGTCATTCCACAGCCGGGCCTCCAGATGGCTTTCGAGCTTGGGCAGGTACAAATAGGGCCCGGTCCCGGCGTCGAGGGCAGCCCTGCCGCCGTGGAACAGGTACAACCCGAAATCGAAGAAGGAAGCGGACACTGCCCGGCCACCCACCTCGAGGTGTCGCTCGGAAAGATGCCACCCGCGAGGCCGCACCATCAAGCCGGCAATGGTCTCGTTCAGCCGGTAGGTCTTGTCCGACATCTCCAAGGACAGGGTCCGCCGGTAGGCATCCACCAGATTTGCCTGACCCTCGACAAGGTTGGCCCAGGTCGGTGAGGTGGCATCCTCAAAATCCGCCATGAACACCGAAGCCCCCGAATTGAGAGCATTGATCATCATCTTGCGGTCGACCGGACCTGTTATCTCGACCTTGCGTTCCACCAGGTCAGCCGGGACCGGAGCCACCCTCCAGTCAGCCTTCCTCACTCCCTCGGTGGATTCCAAGAAGCCAGGAAGCTCCCCCTCATCCAACAGTTCCTGGCGTTGGGACCGGGCATCCAACAACTCGCGCCGCCGACGACCGAACTGACCCTCCAGATCCGCCACGAAATCGAGTGCCTCCCGGCTCAGGATGTGGGCAAACCCATCCACCGGACCCAGCAGGTCGACACTCACGTTTTGCCTGGCACTTTCAGGATTCCTCTCACCGCCCTAAGGAATGTCGATTCTTTCACACCGGCCCTCTGGATTTTGGCTGTGACTGAAGCAAGAATGGAGGTTCTTAGCCGATTTCGGGATGGTGGCCATGAACTTCGATTCGAACACCTTCGGTCATCGTCTCCGTCATTACCGCCGTCGCCGGGGGTTGACGCTCGACGACCTGGGCGCTCTGGTGGGCCGCCCGGCTCCCTATCTCTCCATGGTGGAGAACGGGAAGAAAGAGCCCCGGCTCAGCCAGATCCAGGCCCTGGCGAACGCTCTTGACGTCACCGTCGACGACCTGCTTGCCCCTGAAGCTCCCAACCGCCGGGCCGAGCTCGAGATCGAACTGGAGCGCGCCCAAAGCACACTTCCCGACCTTGGCCTCCCCTACATACGGCCCTCCGCCCGGATCAGCGACGAGGTCCTGGTGCATCTCGTCGGCCTCTATCGACGGCTGGCGGAGGCTGCAGCACCGAACCCGGTGACCGCCGGCGAGGTACGACGGATCAACGGTGAAATGACCCGCGAGCTGCGAGCGGCCGACGGCTACCTGGAAGAGGTTGAGCAGGCCGCGGCCGGGGCGCTCGCCCGGTCCGGATATCCGGGATCGGGGCCGGTCTCATCGCGCAACCTGATCGACCTGGCCGCGGCCCTCGGCTTCGAGATCAGGTCGGTTGAAGATGTGCCCACCTCCCTCCGGTCGATCACCGATCTGGAGAACAAGGTGATCTACATCGCCCAGCGCAACGAGCTTCGCACCCGCCAGGCCCGAAAAGCCATTCTCCAGACGCTGGCCGGCTTCGTTCTTGGACACGCCGAGCCCGCCACCTACGACCGATTCCTCCGACAGCGGCGCGAGACCGCATATTTCGCATCGGCGGTACTCGTCCCCGAAATCGCAGCGATTCCGTTCCTCTCCGATGCGAAGCGGCAGCGGGATCTGTCGATCGAGGACCTGCGCGAGGTGTTTTACGTCTCTTATGAGACCGCCGCCCATCGAGTCGCCAACCTCGCCACCCGCCGGCTCGAGATCCGCAGCCATCTGGTCGTGAGCGACGAGGAGGGGATCGCCCTCAAGGCCTACGAGAACGACAGTGTGCCCTTCCCCCGCGACGATGACGGCGGTGTTGAGGCGCTCCGGCTGTGCCGGGAGTGGGCGGCCCGGGCCGTCTTCGGATCCTCCGATCGCTTCTCGCTCCATTACCAGTACACGGACACCCCGGTCGGCTCGTTCTTCTGTTCCACTTATCTGGAGCCCGAGGCCGGGTCTCACGCCGTCACTTTCGGGGTCGGGTTTGACGAGGCCCAGTTCTTTCGCGGCCGGGACACCGGCAACCGGAGGGTCTCGGGTTGTCCAGACCAACCCTGCTGCCGGACGCCGGCTGAGTCGAATGGCGTGCAATGGACGGGACGGGTGGTGGCATCGGCCCGAGCCCACGCCCGAATCGTCGGCCTTCTTTCGCCCGATCCCTACCCAAGCATCGACCTGGCAGAGATCTACGAGATCGTCGAGAAGCACCAGCCCAAAACGGGATAGCCCAAAAAACGGGATAGCCTAAACGGGTTGGTCCGACCGGATAACCTGCTGCCGATGTTCCGGCTGGACCCCGCCGACCCCGATCAGGAACGCGCTCTCGAGCGACTCTCCACCAACACCGTCGCCTGGCTGACGACAGTGAGCCCCAAACTTCAGCCCCAGCCATCGGCCGTTTGGTTCCTCTGGGACGGGGAGACGGTTCTCGTGTACTCCGGCGCCACGGCCCGCGTCAAGAACATCGCCGGCAATCCCAGGGTCGCGCTCCATTTCGACTCGGAGGAGGATGGCGACGACATCTCGATCCTTTACGGAGAGGCCGCCATCGATGCTGAGACGCCACCGGCCAAGGAGGTTGCCGGATATCGAGCCCGATACGAGGAAAGGCTGCCGGGCATCGGAAAGAACTGGGACAGCTTTTGTGAGCACTACCGACACCCGATCAGAATTCGCCTCACCGGTTACCGACGTTGGTGACTAGCTCTAAGAGCGTTTTTCGGGAAATCACTGGCGGAACTCCCCGATCGTCCTAGCTTTACGGCCATGGACCACTTCGACGGTTCCTTGAAACTGGTTGGTCATGACACACCGGTGAGGGTTGCGATCGACCTCACCGACGATCACGTCATGCGAATAACGGCGGAAGAGATCGAAATCGGAGAATGGACCATCGGTCAGGTCGCGGTGAAAGCCCTCGACGATGGCTTTCACATGATTGCCGACGGCGAAGAGATCGTCATCAGGACGGATAACGATCCCGCTTTCGCATTGGCAATGGGGATACGAAATGCACCGACTCAATTGAGGAGGCAGATGTCGGATCTGATGCGTTACGACCCGAAGTATCACCATCTCGAAGAGGACCCGGCCGGCTAGCCGGGATGGTCAAGCAAGGAATAGCGTCGGCTCGGCCAGATTTTCGAGAACCATGGCCATGAAACGTCGGCCAAGACCACCGTCGATCACGCGGTGGTCGTATGAGAGGGATAGGGGCAGCAATGGGGCAATCACGACCTTGCCATCGGCGGCGACGGGCTGTTCGACGGCCTTACCGACCGAGAGGATGGCTGTTGTGCCGGGTGGAACTAAAGGCGTCCCGAATCCCCCACCCAACGCCCCGATGTTGGAGACCGTGAAGGTTTGACCCGACAAGTCTGTCGGTTTGAGCGTTCTCTCTTTGGCCCCATCACCCAGCCTCCTGACGTCAGCCGCGATCTCCAATAGCGTCCGCTGATCGGCGGCCTTCACCACGGCCACCAGCAGGCCATCCGGCGTGTCGACTGCCACTCCGATGTCGTAATGACCGAAGACGATCAGGTCGTCGCCGTCAATCCGCGAGTTGAACTCGGGAAAGGCCGCCAGGGCCGGTACCACCGCCTTGATTACCAGAGCCTCCAGCGGCACCTTCGTTTTGTGACGATTTTCCAATGCCTTCCGAACCGCCAGCAATCGCCCGGCATCGACCTGGTCGAAGGTCGTGACGTGGGGGATCTCGCTCCAAGACTTCACCATGTTGGAGGCGATGGTCCGTCGAAGTTTCGACATCGGGCGTCGCTCACCATCGCGAGACACGGGTATGGGTGGCAGCGTCAAAGGTGGTGGCTCTTCGAAAGTTGCGCCCGATTGGGCGGCCTTCGCCTCGGCGGCGGCGAGTACGTCCTCACGAACGACCCGCCCGTCTGCGCCCGTCCCTGTTATCTCGTCGAGGTCGACCCCCAGGTCCTTGGCAAGCTTGCGGACGAGGGGCAAGGCTTGCGTTTTCGACAGGGCTGAGGCCACCCGGTCGCGGCGCGGAGCCAGTTCTGTGGCGTCCTCGCTCAGGCTCCCGACGATTGGCTTGGCGGACTTGGCAGCCCCGGTCCCACCCGACGAACCACTCGACGGTGGAACCGAGGAATCGGGTTCCGGCATACCCTCTTCGGTCGCGACCTGTTCGTTGATGACATCTACGACTTCCTCGTCCGAGCGGTCGCCGGCCAGGTCCGCTGCTTCACTCTCCGCGCCTGGCGGTGCGACGCCCTCGGCGGCCAGACTTCGCCTTCGTCTCCGACGACCAGGAGGATGTCTCCCACAGCCAGGGTCTGGCCCTCGGCTCCGCCGTGGTGAAGCACGGTGCCCGCAAAGGGGGACGGGATCTCGACGACAGCCTTGTCGGTCTCTACTTCGACGACCGGTTGATCGGCTTTGACGGCTCCCCCCTCCGGTATCAACCATCGGACGATCTCCGCCTCGGTGAGGCCCTCACCGATATCAGGCAAACGGAATTCTTTCGCCATCAGCCCTCCAGGGTCCGTCGGACCCCGGCCATGACCCGTTCGACCGACGGCAAGTAGTGGTGCTCGGATCTCTTGAGGGGAAACACGGTGTCCCAACCGGTTACCCGCTGGACCGGGGCCGATAACGCGTAGAGGCACCTCTCCTGGATCAGGGCGATGATCTCGCCCGCAAATCCGCCTGTCCGGGGGGCCTCGTGGATGACTACAGCCCTGCCGGTTTTCTCCACCGAGTTGACGATCGCATCCTCATCGAGCGGAACCAAAGAACGCAGGTCGATGAGTTCGGCCGAGATGCCCTCGGCGGCGAGAAGCGCGACCGCCTGGCGTCCCTCCTTGGTCATGGCGCCCCAGGTGATCAAGGTCACATCTGAGCCTTCGGTTTCGATCCGGGCCTCGCCGAGCGGCTGCGTATACCAACCGTCCGGCACGTCCTCCTTGACGGCCCGGTAGAGCCGGATCGGCTCGAGGAATATCACCGGATCCGGGTCCTCGATCGCCGCCAGCAGGAGGCCCTTGGCGTCAAACGGTGTGGAAGGAACCACCACCTTCAGGCCCGGGATGTGGGTGTATATCGCTTCCATCGACTCGGAGTGGTGCTCGGCGGCCCCGATGCCGCCCCCGAACGGGATCCGGATCACCATCGGCGCCGAGAAGCGATGTCGAGACCGGTTCCTGATCCGGGCCACGTGATTGATGATCTGGTCATAGGCCGGGTAGGAGAAACCCATGAACTGAAGTTCGAGGACGGGGCGCATTCCCGGCAACCGCCATTCCCAATCCGACCCCCACGATCGCCGATTCCGCCACAGGGGTGTCGATGACCCGCTCGGGTCCATAACGCTGATGCAGTCCGTCCGTGATTCGAAACACACCACCGGTGCGGCCGACGTCCTCGCCCATGACGACCACGGTTTCGTCCTTGCCAAGTGCGAGGTCCAAGGCATCGTTCAGTGCCTGCGCGATGGTGCGGACTGTCACCGGGCGCCAGCCTCCGCTTCGGATTGCTGGCGGCGCAGAGCGGGGAGGGGCTCTTCGTACATTGCGTCGAAGATATCGCCCGCCGAGAGAGCCGGCATCTCCTCCGCAAGTCCAACGGCGCGGTCGATCTCGGAAGCGGCGTCCTCTGCGATCTGGGCCTGCCACCCGTCGGACCACGAATCTCGCTCCGACAGGTAAAGCCGGACCCGTTCCAACGGATCTCGCCGGGCCCAATCCTTTTCCTCTTCGGGGCTTCGGTAGCGACCGGGGTCATCGGCCGTGGTGTGCGGGCCGATGCGGTACGTCACGGCCTCGATCAAGGTGGGACCGCCACCGGCACGGGCACGCTCGACCGCTTCCAGGGTCATCTGGTAAACGGCGAAAAGGTCGTTGCCGTCTACCTGAAAACCCGGCATCCCGTATGCGATCGCTTTCTGGGCGATCGTCTCCGAACGGGTTTGCCGCTCCCGCGGCAGCGAAATGGCCCAGCCGTTGTTCTGACAAAAGAACACGCAGGGGGCCTCGAAGACAGCTGCGAAGTTCATCGCCTCGTGAAAGTCACCTTCGGAGGTGGCTCCGTCTCCGAAGTAGGTCAGCGCCACCCGTCCGTCGTTGAAATGTTTCGACGCCCAGGCCAGCCCGACGGCATGAACCATGTGGCCCCCGACCGTGATCGACGGTGGCAGGACCGGGACATGGTCGGGGGGAGAGCCCCCGCGTTCATCGCCGGTGCGGCCCGCAAAGAGCAATTCAAGGGGGTACCCCTGCATCCACATCGCTGCTGCATCGCGATAGGTAGCCACCATCCAGTCGTCCGGATGCAAAGCTGCCGCGCTTCCGACCTGGGCTGCCTCCTGGCCTTCAAATGGCGCGTAGGTCGCCAGCCGGCCCTGTTTCTGGAGGGAGGTTCCCTTGCGATCGTAGGTGCGGGCAAACACCATCGCTCGGTACAGACGTCGCGTCATGACGAGGTCCAACGGAGCCGTTCCAGCGAGAGCTCCAGATGGCGTGAGGATCTGAAACATGGGGTCTCCGAGGCTAGCCACGACCGGTCGGTTGCAATTCGGAGCGAGTCACAGAATTCAAATCATTCTGTCCGACTCACACCGGCACCCGCTCGCGATCGTTCTGGCCGTCATGCCCGCTGGCATTTCGTTGGTACCCGTCTTCGAGTTCTTCGACGGACATCAGGACCTCGCGGGCTTTGGATCCTTCCGAGGGTCCGACCACTCCTCGATTCTCCAGGATGTCCATCACGCGGCCGGCCCGGGCGAAGCCGATCCGGAGCTTCCGCTGGAGCATCGAGGTGCTGCCCAGCTGGCTGCGAACGATCAGATCCATCGCCTGGCGGACAATCATCTCCTCTTCGTCGTCAACGACATCCGAAGCCGCCTTGGCAGCCTCGGCCGCCAGGTTCTCGACGACGTGGTCCTGATACTCCGCCTCCTTCTGGCGCTTTACCCAGTCGACTACTGCATGAATCTCTTCCTCGCTGACCCACGCCCCCTGGTAGCGAGCAGGACGAGGTTCGGTGGCCGTGATGACCAGCATGTCGCCCATACCGACGAGCTTTTCTGCTCCCCCTCCGTCGATCACCACCCTCGAGTCGGTCTGTGAAGCCACCGAGAACGCCAGGCGGGAGGGGATGTTGGCTTTGATGACACCGGTGATCACATCGACCGAAGGCCGCTGGGTCGCAATCACAAGATGGATCCCTACTGCCCGCGCCATCTGCGCGATCCGGACTATGGCCTCCTCCACCTCGCGCCCGGCCACCATCATCAGATCGTTGAGCTCGTCGACGATGACCACGAGGTAAGGGAAGCGGTCGAACCCTTCTTCGGGAAGCTGACCCGACTCGATCTTCTCGCGGTAGCCGATGATGTCGCGCACCTTGGCGTCGGCCAGCAGGTCATAGCGACGGTCCATCTCGCTCACGGCCCACTTCAACGCATCGGCCGCTTTCTTCGGGTTGGTGATGACCCTGGTGAGCAGATGAGGGACCCCGTTGTATTGGCCGAGCTCGACCCGCTTGGGGTCGACCATGATCAGGCGCACGTCATCGGGCGTGGTTCGCATCAAGATCGAAGTGACGATCGAGTTGATGCAAGACGATTTGCCGGCCCCGGTTGCGCCGGCGATCAGAACGTGCGGCAGCTCCGAGAGGTTGAGCATCTTGGCCCTTCCGGAAATGTCGACCCCGAGCCCGACCGACAGCGGATGGGGGCTGGCCGCCGCTTCCGGACTGCGGAGAACGTCGCCGAGGGTGATCAGGCGCCTCTTGCGGTTGGGTACCTCCACCCCGATGGCAGATTTGCCGGGGATCGGTACCAGGAGACGAACGTCGGGGGTGGCCAGGGCGTAGGCGATGTCGTGGGCGAGACTCGAGACCCGGTTGACCTTGACCCCGGGGGCAAGCTCGATTTCAAATCGAGTCACGGTGGGTCCGGAAACGATCTTGGTCAGTTGGGCATCAACCCCGTGCTGACGAAGGGTCTCCTCCAACTGGTCGGCGGTGTCCTCCAGGGCCTTCCGGCTTTGTTCCTCTCCTCCGCCCGGCCCCAAAAGGTCGCCCGGCGGCAACTGATAGGTGCCTGATGAGACCGAAACCACCGGGGGCACTTGTTTGGGCCGGCTCTTGGCCGGCTGCTTACGACTGGGTTGAGGTACGACAGGTTCGACTTCCTCAACCTCGACATCGGGCCGGTCGGCCAGGTGCCGCGGTTGCACCGTCCGGATGCCGACGGGTCCGGTGCCGGCTCGGCGAGCGAAACCGCGCAATTGGCGGGCCAGATCGGCGGCACCACTGGCAAGCTCGCGGACTGAGGTACGGGTGATCAAGAGAATCCCCATGCCCATCACCGCGGCAAGAACGACGAACGCTCCCCAGGTACCCAGCAGCCGTTTGAGCGGGAATGCGAGGAGAGCCCCGATGGCGCCGCCCCGGGTCTTGACCAGGTCGAAATCGGACGAGAGAGGGACGGCTCCGGTCAGCAAATGAAACATGGCCAGGGATCCCAGGAATGCGGTGAGCGAACCGGAGATGGTGCGGCTGGCGCCCTGCCGGGGCTTACCGGCGACGAGTACCACACCGATGCCGGCCATGCCGATCGGCACCAGATATCGCCAAAGCCCGAACAGCACCTCGCTGCCATCCCGGACCGTGCGACCGAAGGGTCCCGCGAGGCCGAGGAACCCGAGGAAAATCAGAAGAGCGCCGACAATGAGGGCGACCCCCCAAACGTCATCGGTCTGGCGACCTAGATGTTCCCGGATCCGAGCACGGAACGCCGCCAGCGTGGGGCGCAACCCTTGACGGGAGCTTGCTTTTTTGTTGGACACCCGGCTCCGCCCGCTACCACCCCGACGGGTGGGCGTCCGTTTTGTCATGTGTGCAGAGCCTAACTGATCACAGCCTGCAGAACGTGATAGGACAATGTGCGGTGCCGCCGAACGCCTATTGCTCCCCGGCTCGTCTCTTGGTCACCAGCCGGGTCACCACTCGCTCGATCAAGTCGTATGGGACAGGCCCTCGCAGGGGAAATCGGACCGTGTCTTTGGCTGCCCGGTACTGCGAGAGTCTTTTCTCCAAGGTCTCATCCATAACAGGAATTGGATAGAGGCCAACGTGATGCTTCCACCCGCCCAGGTAGATCAGGTACTTGCCATCCGCCTTGAACGAGATGATCTGATACCTGATGCTCTCCTCAACCCCGGGTGCGGCTTTGCGGATCGTCCGTCTGACATTTTCGAGAATGGCTTGGACGTCCGCTGGGAACGATGCGATGTAGCCCTCGACGGTCTTGGGTTGATCGGGCACAGAACGTTGGGTGCGAGCCGACGTTGGCGTGTCAGCCGGCGAGGAGGGCATCGAGACGCTCATACCCTTCACGGACACCGACCTCCATGCCGCTGGCCAGGAATGCGTCGCGTCCTTCGAAGGAGTCAACCAATGACGTCGTCACCAGACGGGTTCGGCCTTCCCCGAGGTCCTCGAACACGAGCCGCTCCAGCGCCACACCGTCGGGTAAGCCTTCGAAGGTAAAGGTCTGAATGATCACCTCGGAGGGGCGAACCTCGTGAAAACATCCCCGGAAGGCTCCCTCGAACCCGTCGCCCGTCATGAGGTAGCGGTACGACCCACCGGTCCGGCAATCGAAATGCTCGACTCGCATTTCGTAACCCTTGGGACCGTTCCATTGGACAAAGAGGTCGGGATCGGTATGGGCCCTGAATACCTTCTCGGGTGGGGCGTCGAATTCTCTGATGATCCGCACCAGCGGAACGTCGGGGTCGACGATGATCTGGGTCTCGGAAGTGCTGGTGGTCATGTTGCTGCTCCTCTTTTCGGTCGGCGCAATTTTGCGATTGGAGTGACTTCATCGGGCATCGCCTGGAGAACCGCGTCGAGACGGCGATAACGCTCCTCGGCCAGGCGCCCGTAGCGCTCGATCCACTTCGTCATCAAATTGAATACCTCCGCTTCCAGATGAACCGGGCGACGCTGCGCTTCCCGCGAACGGCTGACCACACCTGCGTCCTCCAGCACCTTGAGGTGTTTGGAGACCGCCTGGACCGTCACCTGGTAGGGCTCGGCCAACTCCATGACGGTGGCGTCTGCCACCGCCAGCCTTGCCACCATGTCACGACGGATCGGGTCGGCCAGGGCCGACAGCACCAGGGACAAAGCATCAGCTGCCAACGACTTCCTCCATGTCTTCAACCATTCGGTTGAATAAGACCATACGGGCCTCCGAGCCCGTTGTCAACTGATTGGTTGACAACATGGATGGGATGGATGGGGAGGATGACCCCGCGCTCTCTGGAAACTCTCGGGATGTCTTCAGAACCTTATAGGCCCAGGTTGCGTAGGTTCCGAGGAATGGAATCCACTTCTGATACCCCTGTCGTCGAGATCGTCGCGTTTGGTCACAACCGCGCCAATCTTCTCGAGACCTTCATCCGCGATCTCCACTCCTACCTGTCGGCTCATCTCCCGGCCGTCTGGCAACTGACGATCACCGACAACGGGTCGACCGACGAATCCTGGCCGATCGCTGTTGCGCTGGCAGGAAGCCTCGCCAACACGCGGGCAGACCGCCTCGAGGAGCGGCTGGGTCGCAAGGAGTTACGGTTCAGGTGGAACCGCAGCCAGGCGCTCGTTGCAGCTTTCATCGAGGTGCAAGCTCTCCACGATTTCGATCGGACCCTCGCACCTCTGATCAGAGATGCCAGCCGGCAGTCGCCGCAGGTCGAATTCGACAGGCGCCTCACCCGTCGACAGGCACTCAATGCGATCGGCACGGTCGGGCTGGGAGCATTTCTGGCAGCGTGTGTTGAGCAACGCGACCTCGACGACGATCGCCGGTTCGTCCACAACCAGCACCTCGGCCTCCCCCACCACGACGGGTGCTGTTGCAACCACGGGAACCACGGCTATAACCGCGATCGATTGCGTTCTGGTGCCGGAGATGACCGAAGGCCCGTACTACCTCGACCTGGATCTGGTGAGGTCAGACATCACCGAGGATCGCTCCGGTGCCCCCCTGGCGTTGACCATCGTCGTCGCCAACGTGGAGGGCTGCACGCCCGATTCAAGATGCGGCGGTTGACCTGTGGCACTGCGATGCCGAAGGGATCTACTCCGGCTTCGTTGCGGCCAGCACCGGACAGGGCTCGGGCACCGACGACAGCATCTTCTTGCGCGGGACTCAGCTGACCGACACCAATGGGCAGGTCACTTTCCAGACCCTTTACCCCGGCTGGTACCGGGGCCGAACGGTCCACATGCACATGAAGGTCCACGTTGGTGGCAGCCAGATCCACACAACCCAGCTGTTCTTCGATGACGCCTTCACGGACCAGGTCTACAGCTCCAACGAGCCGTACTCGTCGCGCAACAATCGGGACATGCTCAACGGCGAGGATGGAATTTACCTGGGGGGCGGCGAGGCTACGACGCTGACGGTCACCGAGTCCGACGCCGGGTATGCCGCCACCCTGGTCGTTGGGGTGCAAGCCTGATCAGGGCGGGAGATCAGCCTGCTACATCTCGAGCAAGACTGGCAGGATCACGGGGCGCCGCGAGGTCTCGGCCTTGATCACTTTGGCCGCCGCCTGACGGATCACTTGCTGAAGGACGGAGCTGTCATGGGCGTCGGCTTTGAGTCGCTCCTCCAGCGCCTCGCGAACCGCCATCGCGGCCTTTTCCAGAACGATGTCGGGATGGTCCATCATTCCATGACTGTCCAGCGAAGGGCCGTAGACGATCTCGCCGCTCTGGGGGCTGACCGCCACTGTCACAACCACGACGCCTTCGTCTGCCAGATGGCTGCGGTCGCGCAATACCGCCTTGACGTCCCCGACGGTGTCACCGTCGAGGTACACGTAGCCAGCCGGCACCGCTCGACGCTCGACGCGAGTGTCGTCGCCATCGATGATGACCATGTCTCCGTCCTCACAGATCTCGACCGACTTGACGCCGGCGAGCCGGGCGAGCTCGGCGTGCGCGGAAAGATGGCGGTATTCGCCGTGGACCGGGACGAACGAAGCGGGCCGAACCACGTTGAGCATCGTCAGCAGCTCATCGCGGGCGCCGTGACCGGAGACATGTACCTGGGCGTTGCGCCCGTGGATAACGCGGGCTCCTCGGCGCAGAAGCTGGTTGATGACCCGCGACACCGCGGTCTCATTGCCCGGGATGGGTGTGGCCGACAAGAGGATCGTGTCGCCCTCGGAGATCTCCACGTACTTGTGACGTCCTTGGGCCATGAGCGATAGAGCCGCAAAAGGCTCCCCCTGGCTGCCGGTGGTGATCAGAAGCTGCTGCCGAGGCGGCAGCTTGACCAGCTCGACGATGTCGACCATCGACCCTTCCTTCAAGCTGAGACGACCCAGCTCCTGGGCGGCCATGGCGTTGCGTTGGATCGAACGCCCGAACAGGGCGACTTTTCGTCCGGTGGCAACGCCGGCGTCGATCATCTGTTGGATGCGATGGATGTGCGACGAGAAGCAGGCGGCGATCACCCGACCGGGAGCATCCCCGACGATGTCTCGAATCGGGTCCGCCAGCGAACGCTCGGAGGGCACGAATCCGGGTCGTTCGGCGTTGGTCGAATCGGACAAGAACAGCCGAACCCCCTGGCGACCCAGCGCGGCCAGCGAAGGCAGGTCGGTGGTTCGGTTGTCGATCGGAGTCGGGTCGAGTTTGAAGTCGCCGGAATGAAGAACGATCCCTTCGGGGGTGTCGAAGGCGACCGCACACGCGTCAGGAACCGAGTGAGCGACGTCGATGAGTGCGAACTTGAAGGGCTTGATCTCCACAGGTCGGCCGGGCTCGACCGGACGTAGATCTGCCTCGACCCCGAGTTCGTCGATCCGGCCACGGGCCATCTCGAGCGTCAGCTTGGTTCCGTAGACGGGAACGTTCAGGTCGGCCAGGAAGTAGGGAAGGGCGCCGATGTGGTCTTCATGGCCATGGGTGAGAACCACGCAGACCACGTCTTCCTTGCGCTCGACCAGCCAGCGCCCAATTGGGGAACACGAGGTCGACTCCCAGCATCTCTTCTTCGGGGAACATGAGACCGCAATCGATCACTGCGATCTTCCCCTCGATTTCGAGGGTGGCGCAGTTGCGGCCGATGCCGCCCAGCCCTCCGAGGAAGGTGACCTTGATGCTCATGGGTGCGCTCGTCTCACGAGGTGGGCCGGCTCATGCAGGGCCCAGGGCTCCGAGGGCTTCCTTGACGGCGGCCGCGGTCGATTCGGAGGCGGCGAGAAGCGGAAGCCGGGGGACGCCGACCGGCTCCCACAGTGAATTCATGGCCGCCTTCACGGGAGCCGGGTTTGGTTCGATGAAACAAGCAAAGGCGAGGGGAAGAAGTTGCTGGTGCAGATCCCTGGCCCGGGCCAGGTCGCCTGCCAGGCCCGCCGTCACCAGCGCCGCCACGGAATCGCCCGCCAGGTGGGAAATCACGGAGACCACGCCGACCGCCCCCACCGCGATCATCGGCCAGGTGTACGAGTCCTGCCCCGAATAGACAGAAAGCTCAGGCACTTCGTGACAGGTCTGCGACGTGAAGTCGATGTCCATCACCGCGTCCTTGACGGCTCGAATACGGGGATGATCGGACAGCTTCTTCAGGGTCTCGACCTCGATCCTGCGAGCAGTCCGGCCGGGGATGTTGTAGAGCATGACCGGTAGGTCGGTGGCGTTGGCAATTGCCTCGAAATGGGCGATCAGTCCCTCCTGGCTGGGCCTCGAGTAATAGGGGGTGACCGCCAGGAGGCCGTGGACACCTGCTTCGGCGGCGCGCCTCGATAGATGGACTGATTCGGCGGTGTCATAGGTCCCGGTCCCGGCGACCACCTTCACATCGCGGCCGGCGACCGATTCGACGACGGTCCGATAGATCGCAACCTTCTCGTCGGCGGTGAGAGTCGGAGACTCTCCGGTGGTACCGGTTACGACGAGACCGTCGGACCCGTGATCGGTGAGGAAGCGGGCCAGTCTCCAGACCTTCTCGTAATCGACCTGGCCGGTCTCTGTGAACGGGGTGATCATGGCGGTGAGGACTTGTCCGAAGGGCATCATCGACGCTTCCCATCTCCAGCGGACCCAAATTCAGGTTTGCCCAATGGGAGGCGACATTACCCGCGGAACAACGAGGGCCGGTCCCGGGTTAGATTCAGATGGCTATGACTACATATGTGACGGACGTTTCCGAGGCCGATTTCCAGCGAGTCGTGATTGAAGGCTCCAAGCAGGCGCCGGTGGTCGTCGATTTCTGGGCCGACTGGTGCCAGCCGTGCAAGACGCTCGGACCGATCCTCGAAAAGAGTGACCAACGAGGCGGAGGGCTCGGTGCGCCTCGCCAAAGTCGACGTCGATGCCAATCCCGCGGCTCGCCCAGGCCTTCGGGGTCCAGGGAATTCCGATGGTGATCGCCTTCAAGGACGGCAAACCCGTGAGCCAGTTCACCGGTGCGGTGCCGGAAGCGGCCGTGCGCCAGTTCATCTCCCAGCTGATCCCTCCGGTCGTCGACGAGGCCGTGCTCGCGGCGGAGGCTCTGGCCGACTCCGGCGACCTCGACGGGGCTGAGGCTGCCCTGAAACAATTGCTGGCTGATCAGCCCGCCAACCTCGACGCCGGTTTGTCCCTGGCCACGCTCTTGCTCGATCGGGGGGCTTCCCAGGAAGCGATCGAAGTCCTGTCGCGTCTCAGTCAAACCCCTGACGTGAAGCGCTTGCTAGCAGCCGCCCGGTTGGTCGACGGCGGGGAGGTCGATCTGGCCGAACCGGAGTCGGCTCTCCCCCGCTTGCTCGAGTTGGTCCAGGAGGGTGGAGACGGCCGCGACAAGGCCCGTCTCCAGATGATCGACCTCTTCGACGTCCTCGGTCCCGAGAACCCCCTGACGACGGAGTACCGACGCCGCCTGGCGAGTGCCCTGTTCTAAGACGGCCTGTTCTAAGACCGCTTGTTCTAAGACAGCCTGTTCTGAGACAGCCTGTTCCAAGACGGCGTTCTAGAGAGCATGTTCCAAGCAGAAATCTTGAGCGCACGAGTCCGCGTTTAAGGTCTCGTCATGGCCAAGCAGTATGCAAAGCAACCTGACCTCTCCATCGACCTCGCCAAGACTTACACCGCGGTTCTCGACACCAACCATGGTCCGATCACGATTGCCTTGAATCCCGATCGGGCGCCGCAGACCGTCAACAACTTCGTGTTCCTCGCCAGGGAGGGCTTCTACGACGGGGTCATCTTCCACCGGGTCATCCCCGGCTTCGTGATCCAGGGCGGCGACCCCACCGGGACCGGCCGGGGCGGTCCCGGCTACAAGTTTCGCGACGAGCTCGACAAACCCGGGACCTACTCCCGCGGGACGGTGGCCATGGCCAATGCCGGTCCCAACACCAATGGCAGCCAGTTCTTCATCGTCCTCGGCAAGGCCGGCCTTCCCCATGCCTACACCATCTTTGGCGAGGTCACCGATGGGATGGATGCGGTCGATGCGGTCGCGGCGTTGGAGACGCGTTCCGAACGTCCGGTCGAGGACGCGATCATTCGAAGTGTGGTGATCAACGAGGCGATGCCCCAGGCTAGATCGCCCTAGATCCCGAGCAGACCCTCGAGCCCGATCGACACCCCGGGCTCGACCTTCTCGACCGATCGAATGGCCAGGAGAATGCCGGGCACGAACGCGCTGCGATCGGTGGTGTCGTGCCGGATCGACAACACCTCCCCGGGGTTACCAAGCAGTACCTCCTGGTGGGCGAGCAGACCCGGCAAGCGAACCGAGTGCACCCAGACCCCGCCGACCTCTGCCCCCCGGGCCCCCGGAACCGACTCCTGCGACTCCACGGCCCGCTCCCCCGATGGCTTCATGCGGGCCGCAGTCGCGAGGGCGGTTCCCGAGGGGGCATCGGCTTTCCGATCGTGATGCATTTCCACGATCTCACCCGCGGTGAAGTAGGGGGCGACCCGCTCGACCAGCGACATCAAGAGCACCGCCCCGAGGGAGAAGTTGGGAACCACCAAACATCGCTGGGCCACCTTCGCCCCATAGCTTCCGAAGCTCGCCGAGCCTTCTCTCATCGAATCCGGATGTACCTACGACGACGTGCCGCTCCATCTCACGCCAGGTCCGGAGATTGGCCATGACGACTCGGCCGGTGCAAACTCAACGACGACGTCGGACTCAGCCAGCGCCGCGGGCGTCCTCATATCCATGACCGGGAGCGAATCGACCGTTTAGCTCGAGATCGGTGGTCGCCTGCACCGCCTCGCAGGCGAGGAGGCCCATCCTGCCTGCCGCCCCGGAAACGCCGACCTGGATCACGCCACCCATTTATCGAGGTCGCCGTCCTTGAACGGACCCACTGCCCCCATCACTCGGGTTCCGGTCAGCACCGATTCGGCCACGGCCTGGATGTCCTCGAGCGTCACTGCCTCGACTCTGGCAATCCGCTCGTCGATGGAGAAGTGGGGAGACCCCGTCAGCTCGTCCCGGCCGAGCCTGACCATGCGGCTGTTGGGATCCTCCATCGCCAACGCCAGCCCTCCCCGCATCGAGCCTTTGGCTCGCTCGAGTTCGGCGGCCGTCACCCCCTGCGTCGCCACCCGCTCCAGCTCGTCGACGATCAGTTGCAGACAGGTCTCGGCCTGATCCGGCGTGGTTCCCACATAAACCCCCCACCCGCCCGTGTCGGCGTGAGCCATGCGAAAGCTATAGACGGCATAGGCGAGTCCACGCTCCTCTCTGATCGTGAGGAAGAGCCGCGATGACATCCCGCCGCCGACGATGTGGTTCAGAGTGTCGAAAGCGAACCGGCGGTCATCGGCCCGGTTCAGGCCAAGTCCACCGATGATGAGGTGAGCCTGTTCGGTCTCGCGGTGGCGAATCCGGACGAGCGGGTTGATCGAAGCTGGCTGCAGCCGGTGGGTCACGGCTCCGCCGCGCCATTCCCCGAAAAGCTCTCCCACCATCTCGACGGCATCCTCATGCTTGATCGATCCGGCCATCGCCACTACTGCCGAGCCGGCCCCGTACTGGCGGTCCCAGTAGCCATGAAGGTGCGACCTGGTCATCTCCTTGATGGATTGGCGGGTACCGAGGATCGGAGTTTCGAGTGGATGGCCGGCGAAGACGGCCTGGGTGAACTCCTCGGAGGCAACGTCGGAGGGGTCGTCCTCGTTCATGTTGATCTCCTCTATCACCACCTGGCGCTCGGAGTCGATCTCGTGGGGGCGGAATGCTGGTCGCTGGAGCATCTCGGCGAGCAGATCGAGACCGACCCGAAGGTCACGGTCGAGGAGTCGGGCCCAGAAGCAAGTGCTGTCCTTGGACGTGAATGCATTCGACTCCGCGCCGATGGCATCGAAGGACTCGGCGATGAACCGGGCGGAATAGCGTTCGGATCCCTTGAAGAGCAGGTGCTCGAGGAAGTGCGAAGCACCCGCCTCGGAGGTCATCTCGTCCCGGGTGCCGGTATCGGCCCAGCAGCCGACGGCGATGGATCGAACGGACGGCATGTTCTCGGTGATTACTCGCAGCCCGTTGGGGAGGGTGCTCAACTGATAGTGAGTCCCGGCGGTTGGCGCCGGCTGTGGGGCCGGCGTCGGCTTCTTGGTGGATGGCATCGAACGGGAGTGTACGGGGGGCGCCGGATTTGCTGCGCAGTCGGCCGCCTGGCGTTCTCGTGTTCCAAGAGGCCGAGTCACCTTGTCAGTGCGGTTTGACGATCGTGAGACAATGGTCGGCTATGCGCGACCCCATCCCTCGGCCCAACCGGCCCACGATTCTCCGGGAGCTTCTTCGTCCCGATGAGAGGGCGATCGAAGCGGTCGTGGCTCGCTACCAGAAGGTGGCTCCGGCGGTCACCCGCTTCGCCCGGGCCCTCTCTGGCAACGACAAGCTGCGAGTGGTCCTGGGTCCCGAGGCGGCCGCCTCCCCGAACGAGGTCGTTTGCGACCCACGTCTGTTCCAGGCCGCCACCAACCGGGCCGCTCCGGTCACCCCCGACGAGATGGCACTGGCCTCGGCACTGCACGAGGTCGTTCATCTCATCTCCACCGACTTCGACGCACCACCCGATGAAGACCCCGCTCAGGAAGGGGGCGATCTCCTCCGCCGCCTCGACGTCGACGGTGGCCCGGTGGCCGAAGTGCTGTTTTTCTCCCTGGAAGACGCCCGACAGGAGTTGCAGGGACTGGAGAACTACCCGGGAGCAAGATCAGTCCTCGCCGACATCTATCTCGCCGCGCTTTCGGGAGCCTTCTCCCAAAGCGGGCCGCTCGGCCAGTTCGCCCTCTGCTGTTTTCTCATGACCGGGGACTACGTCGAGAGGGAGAGCCTGGAGAGGAGAGTCGAAGGAAAGGTCCAGCGGGCTATCGCCGATGCCACTCCCATCTGTGCCGAAGCCTCCACCGCCGGGCACGCCGGGGAGGTGGTCGACCTGGCTCTGGCCCTGCTTCAGATCGCCCAGACTCACGGACTCCTGAGCAATCTCAAGGAGCAGGGCACCGTAGCCCAACAGCGATTGCACCAGAAGAGGGACGCCGAAGCCGCCGCCGAAGGTGTCGACATGGTCCGCCTCCCGAGCCCCTCGGTCCGGGACTCCGAGAGCTTCCGCGATGTCCAGCGCGCCACTCAGGCCCGATCCGGTCTGTCCGACCGCAAGGGTGCCTCCGAGCTGGCCGGTGACGCCTCCACCGACCAGCTTCTTCGCGTCAGCGAGGCTCCCACGGTCTATCTGCCGACCGGGATGGGTGGCAAGCTCGTCGTAACCCCGGCCCCCAGGGCTTTCGCCGTATTTGCGAGTGAGGGTCGGGCCGCAGTTGCCTCGGCGGCCAAGAAATGGGGAGTTGCCCAGCGCCATGTTTCCGGGGAGCTCTATCCGCTCTTCGCCGCCAACCAGAGACGGGGACTCCGCTCCGGATACGACCAGGGCGACGTGTCACCCCATGCCGCCCTTTTCATCGGGGCCGGTCTCTACGATCGGATGTACGAACGCCGGGCGTCGCGGACCCGGCGCTCCTACGCCGTCAGCCTTCTGGTCGACGCCTCCGCCTCCATGTTGCAACCCCGCACCCAGGGGTCGGTGCGAACACCATGGGGCATGTCGGCGGCGTTGCTGGGAGCGATGACGATGGCGCGGCTGTGTCACGAACTCCAGGTCGACTTCGAGGTCGCACTCTTCAACCGGGGGTTCGCAGCCAGGCCCGATGACACCGAGTGGTCTTACACCAGGACCTCCAGCCAGGCTGCGGCGGGTCTGCGCCAGACCCATGGAACTGCCGCCAACCGCCTGACCACGACCATCAACCACTATCTGGTCAAACCGTTCGATCGTCGCTGGCGGGAGGCGGAAGACGTTCTGGCCGGCATGTTCTGGACCGCGGCCGAGCCCGGCCAGGCCGCCATCGCGGCCCGGCGCAGTCCCCGCACCGCTCCCCCGGTCTCGATGTTCGAGAGGGCGGCCAACGTCGACGAATTCAACTTGATCCACGCCGCCGAGCGGATGGCCCGGCTGGGGGCCAACGTGAGAGTGCTGGTGGTTCTGGCCGATGGGATGACCAGGGGGTCCGTCGAGGCCCTCGCTACCTCGGTCCAGGCCGTCGAGCGTTCGGGTACGACGGTGCTGGGCATCGGCATCGGAGACGACACAGTTTCGGGAACGTATCACCGGTTCGAAGTCGTCAACCGTCCTGAGGAGCTGACCAAGGCGATGATCGAAGGAACCCGGGGAGCCCTGCGCCGCGGACTCGCCCTCTGGGGCATGGACACGTGGTGGCTGCGCCCCGCTCGTGCCGGCAACGGCACTCCATGGAAGGAGTCACTAAGTGTCTGAGAAGCCAGGTCCAACCAAAACGCCCGAGACGGTGATCTTCGATGATCCCATTGGCACGGGAAAACCGATCGAATTGGCAAGGTTCAACGTTCCCGCGGATATCCCCGACCGCAAGCAGCGGATCGGCAAGATTCCCGAGCCCGACCCTCACTACATCGACCTCGGGATGCTGTACCGCTTTGCCCAGGTCGAGGCGGTCCGACGGGCCCAGCCCGAAGGCTTCACCCCGCTGCACCTGGCGGTGCGGGGTCACATGGGCACCGGCAAAGATCACGACATCGAGCAGTTCGCGGCCCGTCTGGGATTGCCGTACTACCGAATCCCGCTCACCGGGGAGGTGCGGGATGTGACCCTGATCGGGTCGACTCGCCTGCACGGAGACGGAAAGGGTGGGACCGAGAGCCGGTGGGAGGACGGCGACATCACCCGCGCCTTGCGGGGTCCGGCGTTGCTCAACCTCTCCGAGCTCAACGCGGCTGGCGCCGAGACTCTGTTCGCTCTTCACGGTCTGCTCGATCGCTACGGGGCCCTGGACCTCCCCACCGGAGAAACAGTTCGCCTGCGCCCGGACGTCCGGGTATTCGGGACCATGAATCCCACCGACATTCGTGACTACGCCGGGACCCAGACCCTCAACAAGGCATTCGCCGACCGCTGGGTGATTTGGGAAAAGGAGTTCCCGGGTGGCGAACAGGTGCAGGCGATGCTCAACAGGCGCTACCCGTCGTTGGCGACGCCCTACGTCGAAGCCATCTCGCGCCTGGCAGTCGAGGTCAATGCCTCGTTTGTCGTACCCGACGCGTCGACCAGGGTCGAGACTCCTCTCTCTCTGCGATCGGTTCTGGACCGCCTCCCGACCGGCCTCAGGGTCTACACCGCCAACGACGATCCTCTCCGCCGTTCCTGGGAGGAATTCGTCTTGCCGCATGTGGATCCCTTCGATCGCGACCACTACGAGACGGTGTGGAATGCAGTCGTCAGGCGGGGGCCCACCACAAAGCCGTTTGGCAAGGGATGAGCCCGGTTCGGGGCAAACAGACCGGATCGGTGCAAATCACGATCGGGGCCACCTGATTGGGGCAACTGATTGGGCCACCTGATTCGGCCATCTGATTGGGGGTATTCGAACCAGCCTCACCCGCTACGGTTCCGACGGTGAGGTCCTATGGCATCCGGCCCGAGGTCGACGAGAAGATTCGCGAGCTGGTCGAGCTGGCCGGGGACGCCCCCAATCAAGATCTGATCTTCGAACTGATCACGACCGTCCTCAAGCTCTACCGGGACAAGGCAAGCCGGGGAGATCTGAAACTGGTGAACACCGCTCTGAAAGAGATGCGGTATTCCATCCTCGTCTTCGCCCGCCACTTTGATCCCAAGGTCACCATCTTCGGTTCCGCTCGCATTCCCGAGGGAGATCCCAATTACGAGCTGGCCGAGGAGGTCGCGAGCTTGATGGCCGGCAAGGGCTGGGGCGTGATCACCGGGGCCGGACCGGGAGTGATGGAGGCCGGTTCCAAGGGTGCCGGAAAGGAACACGCCTATGGCGTCAACATCCGGCTGCCGTTCGAACCGGACTCCAACTCCTTTATCGATCCCGACAAGAACGTCAACTACAAATACTTCTTCACGCGCAAGCTCACCTTCATCAAAGAGTCGGCGGCATTCGCTCTCTTCCCGGGCGGCTTTGGGACCCTTGATGAAACCTTCGAACTTTTCACGTTGATGCAGACCGGCAAGAGCGATCTTCACCCGATCGTCCTGATGGAGGCGCCTGGCACGGGCTATTGGCCGCCTCTCCTCGAGTTCTGCTCGAACGTGCTGGTCGCGCAGGGCTTGATCTCACCGGCTGACATGAATCTGTTCACACTCACCGGCGATGCAAAAGACGCGGTTGATCACATCCTCGACTTCTATTCGAACTACCACTCCCAACGCTACGTCGAAGGGCGCCTCCTCTTGCGGATCAGGCGGGCCCCGGATCCCGATACCCTCGCGGAGCTGACCCGCGAGTTCGCCGACATCCTGGTGACCGGAGCGATCGAGATCGTGGAGCCTTCGGCGGCCGAAGTGGCCGATGCCGACCATGTCGACCTGGACCGCCTCGCGCTCCATTTCGATCGCCGCAATTACGGCCGTCTTCGGGCCCTGATCGACCGCCTCAACCGCCTGGTGGCAACCCCGGAGAACGTCCAGCCACCGCCCCCTTTCGAAGAGGATCAGGCCGAAAGACCCTGGTGATCGGCCCGGCTGGCTGGGGAAAACCGGCTCGCCCTGGATTTGGAATTTCCGGAAGCGACTACCATGCCAGCGTGCGAGAGATACTGTCTGACCTGGTAGCCGAGCAGCAATTTCTTGATCAGTTCCTCCAGAAGATCGGTCCCAAGGACTGGGAGCGGCCGACGCCCGCCAAGGGATGGTCGATCCGGGACACGATCAGCCACCTGGCCGACAGCGCCCACCTGGCGGGTGACGCTCTGGCCGGCGGCAATGCGATCGAGACCTATCGGACCGCCCCCAACCTGGACGCCCTCCGGCAGGAGGCCGTCAAGAAGGGCCGCAAGATGCGGTACCAGGACGTCATCGAATGGTGGCGGGGCGGCCGCGCCAAGGTAGTCGAACCCCTGTCCCGGATGGACGCCGACCAGCGGATCGACTGGATCGCCGGGTCGATGAGCGCCCGTACCTTCGCGACGATGCGCCTCATGGAGACCTGGGCCCACGGCCTCGATATCTACGCCGCCATGAAGGCCGAGATCGAGGACACGGCCCGAATCCGCCACATTTGTTTCCTCGGTTGGAAGACACTTCCCTATGCGTTCAAGGCCGCCGACGAGGATTATTCGCCGGTGCGGGTCGAGGTCATGGGACCGGCCTACGCCAAATGGGTCTACGGACCGAGCGACACCGACCAGGTGATCAAAGGTCCCGCCGGAGAATTCGCGCGCCTCGCCGTCAGACGAATCAAGCGCAAGGATGCCAAGAACCTGAAGGCTGCCGGAGACGTTGCCGAAACGGCCCTCACCGTGGTGCGAGCCTATCTCTGAGGCCGGGCATATGAACCTGCCATCCCTGATCGGGATGGTTCATCTCCCCCCACTCCCCGGATCGCCCCGCTTCGAGGGCGACCTCGATTCCCTCCTCGCATTTGCATTGAAGGATGCCCTGGTCCTCAAAGAGGCCGGCTTCCCAGCCCTCATGATCGAGAACTTCGGGGATGCTCCGTTCTACGCGGATCGGGTGCCGCCGATAACCGTGGCGGTCATGACCAGGGCGGTCCGGTCGATCGCCGACGCCACCGGACTCCCGGTCGGGGTCAACGCCCTCCGCAACGACGCCCTCGCCGCGCTGGCCATCGCCACCGCGACCGGCGCTGCCTTCATCCGGGTCAACGTCTTGACCGGGCTCATGGTCACCGACCAGGGTCCCATCGTTGGAAGAGCCGCAGAAGTCGTCAGGGAACGGAGCCTGCTGTGCCCGAACGTCGGCATCCTGGCCGATGTCTTCGTAAAGCATGCGACCCCTCCCCCGGGGCTCACGATCGAACAGGCGGGCCTCGATACCTGGGAGCGGGGCGGGGCGGATGCCCTCGTCATCTCCGGGAGCGGTACCGGCTTCGGCCCCGACCTCGATGAAGCTGCCCGGCTGCGCAAGGCCGTTCCGGGAGCCAGAATCCTGGTCGGCTCGGGCGCCTCAGCCACCACCCTACGCGCCCTCGCCGACGTCGCCGACGGGGCAATTGTGGGGTCATCGATCAAAGTCGGGGGCATCGTGTCCAACCCGGTCGATGCGGCTCGCGCCCGCGAGCTGGTCAACTCGGCTGCCATGGTTGGATGGGCCGTGTGAATCGCAGCGACACGCGTTTCGAAATCAAGGATCGAATCGCTGTTCTGACCTTGGCCCGTCCCGAAACCCGCAACGCCATCACCGGGTCGAACATGCTCGCCGAGATGATCGGGGCGATCGACGAGGCGTCGGTCGATCCCGAAGTGACGGTGTTGATCATCCGGGCGGACGGGCCGGCATTTTCGGCCGGAGGAAATGTCAAAGACATGGCAGAACGCACCGGGCTCTTCGGGGGCACTCCCGAGCAGATCAACGAAGGTTACCGAACGTCGATCCAGCGATTGACCAGTGCTGTGCTCACTACCGACGTGGTTACGATCGCCGAGGTCAACGGCCCTGCGGTCGGTGCCGGCTTCGATCTGGTCCTCGGTTGCGACCTCAGGGTCGGTTCGACCGAGGCTCGTTTCTCCCATACGTTCGTAGATCTCGGCATCATCCCCGGAGATGGCGGGGCCTGGCTCCTGCCGCGAGTGGTCGGCTGGCAGCGAGCGGCCGAGCTTTCCTTCACCGGGCGGACCGTTGCTGCCGAAGAGGCGGTCTCCCTCGGCATCCTGCTCAAAGCGGTTGCACCCGGGCAGCTGGAAGGGGAGGTCTGGGATCTGGCGGCCGGTATCGCCGCCAAGCCGGCCCATTCGGTCCGCCTCACCAAGCGCCTCCTCCGGCACTCCCGACAGATGGACCTCGCCGGGTTTCTCGATCTCTCCGCTGCCTATCAAGCGATTTCCCACCACACCGCCGCCCACACCACGGCTGTGGATAACTTCATCGACAGGCTGGGGAGAAAGATCGGGAGCTGACGGGTTCCCGGGAACCGGACCCATCGACCCTTAGAGTGACGCCAGCCAATTGCGCAAGGGGTGGGCCGGTGTCGTTCCCGGACTGTCGTCACGGACTCCAACAATCAAGCCAAATCCTGCCATCGAAGACCCGGTCGCCTCGAAGGGGAACCGGCCTGTCTAGTTATTTCGCGCGTACTGGTACTAGAGACCCATACCGGGACCGACTAGAACTGTCGATCCTGTCGTCTCTAGCTCGGGTGGGGATAACTCATGGATGAACTCCTAATGCAGGCCATGCAGAATGTGGTTGAAGACCTCTACGGTCACGTCCACCGCGTCGCCGACCTCGCGTGTGCACTGGGGCGCACGATGGTTCTCCCCGAAGAGGATATCGAGGCCCTGGCCCTGGTCGGAGTTCTTCACGACGTCGGCAAGGTCCACATCGACCCTGCAGTCCTCGCCAAGCCAGGACCACTCGACGAGCTCGAGCGCGATCACATGCGTCGTCACCCCGAACTCGGTTACGCCATGATCATGGAGCGCTTCGACCGTCGGGTATCGGAGGCGATCCTCTACCACCACGAGCGCTACGACGGTGGCGGCTACCCCTTTGGTCTGGCCGGTACCGAAATCCCGTTGCTCTCAAGAGTTGTCTTGGTGGCCGACGCGTTTGACGCCATCACGAACCATCGGTCCTACCAGCCGGCGCTTTCGATCGAATTCGCAACCCGCGAAATCACCCACAACGCGGGAACCCAGTTCGATCCCGTCGTAGTCGAGGCCTTTTTGATCGTTGCCGAACGCGGCGAACTGCCGGTCACCGCCTCGGCCCTGTCATCCTCTCGAGGCCGAAGCCGGCTGATCGTCCGGTTCAACCGATGGGGTTCGAGGGCACGAACCCTCGAGTCCTTGTCCCCGCTATCTCGTACTCTGGTCGGGTGAATCCGCTCGAGCGTTTCAGCCCCGCCACCAGGGCCTGGTTCAACGCCTCCTTTGCCGAGCCGACCGCGGCGCAACGTGAGGGTTGGGAGGCGATTGCCAGCGGCCGCCACACCCTGATCCACGCCCCGACCGGCTCGGGAAAGACGTTGGCAGCCTTTCTCTGGATTCTCGATCGCCTGCTCCAGGAGCCGGTCCCCGAGAAACAGAAGCGCTGCCGGGTTCTCTACGTGTCGCCTCTCAAGGCGCTCGCCTATGACGTCGACCGCAACCTCCGCGCCCCTCTCGCCGGGATCCGCCACGCCGCGATGCGCCTCGGTGGCGGCGCCACTCTCCCGGAACTCACCACGTTCCTACGCACCGGAGACACGCCTCCAGAAGAGCGCAGCCGCATGCAGCGCAACCCTCCGGACATACTCATCACCACCCCCGAGTCGCTCTTCCTGCTGCTCACTTCCGAAGCCCGCAAGACCCTGGCCAGCGTCCGCTGGGTGATCGTCGATGAGGTTCATGCGGTGGCCGGGACCAAGCGTGGTGCCCACCTGGCGCTGTCGCTCGAGCGCCTCGAGGAGGTCATCGAGTCCCAACCCGATGGAACCGGGCCGCCGCAGAGGATCGGTCTGTCGGCTACCCAGCGTCCCCTCGAGACGATCGCTGCCTTCCTCGGTGGCGGATCTGTGGTCGGTGAAGAGTGGCAGGCTCGGCCGGTGGCCATTGCCCACGCCCCGGCTCCCCGGCCTCTCGATCTCTCGATCATCGTGCCCGTCGACGACATGAATGCACCGGCCGCTCCCGACCCCCTCGACCCCGACCTTCCCAGACAAGCCTCCATTTGGCCGGCCATCTACCCGCGCCTCCTCGAGCTCATCCAGACCCATCGCTCCACCATCCTGTTCGCCAACTCGAGGCGATTGGCCGAACGTATCTGTGCAGAGATCAATACCCTGGCCGGAGAAGAGATCAGCCGTTCCCATCACGGATCGGTGTCCCGCGAGCAACGAGTGATCATCGAGGAAGCCCTCAAGCGAGGCGACCTCAAGGCGGTCGTCGCAACTTCCTCGCTCGAACTCGGAATCGATATGGGGGCAGTCGACCTGGTCATCCAGATCGAAGCTCCCATCTCGGTCGCTTCCGGTCTGCAACGGGTCGGCCGTTCGGGGCATCAGGTCGGCGGTGAAAGCCGGGCCCGGATATTTCCCAAATATCGAGGTGACCTGCTGGCGGCGACCGTGATCAGCCAGCAGATGCTGGAAGGGGACATCGAGTTCACCTCAGTGCCCCGAAATCCGCTCGATGTCCTCTGCCAGCAGATCGTGGCTTCGGTGGTCCATGGGGCCCGCACCGCCGACGAGCTCTACGACATGATCCGCCGGGCGTATCCATATTCCGAACTCGCTCGCCCGGTCTTCGACGCCACCCTCGACATGCTGGCGGGCCGGTATCCCTCCGACCTCTTCGCCGAGCTGCGACCCCGAGTCAACTGGGACCGCGTGTCTGGCAACGTCGAGGCTCGACCCGGTGCCCGGCAACTGGTGGTCGCCAACGCCGGGACCATTCCCGACCGCGGCCTATTCCGGGTCAGCCTTCCCGACGGAAGCCGGGTCGGCGAACTCGACGAAGAGATGGTGTACGAGTCGCGGGTCGGGGACGTCTTCATCCTCGGGACCAGCACCTGGCGGGTCACCGACATCGGCCCCGATCGGGTCGAGGTGGTGCCCGCCCCCGGCGAGCCGGCGGCCCGGTTGCCCTTCTGGAAAGGGGACACCCTGGGGAGGTCGGTCAACACGGGCCGACGCATCGGCCGCTTCGTCAGGGAGATGGGAGCTCTCGAACCCGAAGCTGCCACCGCCGCCCTTACCACCGACTACCACCTCGATGAGCTGGCCGCCCAGAACCTCTCCTCCTACCTGTCAGAAGAGCGCGAAGCCATCGGCGTCCTCCCCACCGATCAGACACTGGTAGTCGAGCGGTTTCGCGACGAGATCGGAGACTGGCGGGTTGTCCTGCTGTCGCCGTTCGGCGCCCGGGTTCATGCCCCGTGGGCAATGGCCCTGACCAACAAGCTGCGGGCTCGGTTTGGAAGCGACGTCGACGTCATCTGGGCGGACGACGGCATCGCCTTCCGGTTCCCTGACGGGGATGCTCCCCCCGGCCTGGACGACCTTGCCCTGGAACCGGAGGAAGCCAGACAACTCGTCGAGGAGCGCCTCGCCGACACGGCCCTGTTCGCAGCCAGGTTCCGGGAGGCTGCGGGTCGGGCTCTCCTCCTGCCCCGCCGGAAGCCGGGCGGCCGTACTCCTCTTTGGCTCCAACGGCGCCGGGCGTCCGACCTCCTCGGTGTGGCCCGGCAGTACGGGACCTTCCCGATCATCCTCGAGACCTACCGGGAGGTTCTGGCCGACGACTTCGACCTTGCCTCCTTGCAACAGATCCTGACCGACATCAGGGCAAGAACCATCCGGGTAGTCGAGGTCGAGACCGGCGGACCCTCTCCGTTCGCGTCGTCTCTGCTCTTCGCGTTCGTGGCGGCGTTTCTATACGAGGCCGACACTCCGATCGCCGAGCGCCGAGCCACCGCCCTGACTCTCGACCGTGACCTGTTGCGGAGCCTGCTGGGCGAGGGCGAGCTTGCCGAATTGATCTCACCGGATGTCCTGGCAGCCGTCGAACTCGAGCTGCAGCACCTCACCCCTGAGCGCCAGGTCCGGTTCCCAGACGGTCTCCACGATCTTCTCCGAGACCTTGGACCCCTCAGCGTGCAGGACCTCGAAGTGCGAAGCGACGGGGTGGCGGTGGTCGATGCCCTCTTCGATCTGGCCTCCTCGCACAGGGTGATCGAGGTCCGCATCAACGGACATCCACTCTGGGCGGCGATCGAAGACGCTGCGCGCCTGCGCGACGCGATGGGGGTGCAGCCGCCGCCTGGAGTACCGCACGTGTTCCTGCAACCCGTGGATAACCCCCTCACCGATGTGGTCGGCCGCTATGCCCGAACCCACGGGCCTTTCACCTCCGCGGCGATGGCTCAATGCCCTGGGCTTGCCGGTGGGCGTCACCGACTCGACCCTGGGAGCGCTGGAAACCGCCGGAAGAGTGGCTCGCGGAGTGTTCCGGAGCGGGGCCGAGCGGGAGTGGGTCGATCTCGAGGTATTGCGGCGTCTCAAGCGTCGCTCGCTGGCGGTTCTCCGACATCAGATTGAGCCCGTCGAGGCCAGCGCCCTGGGGAGATTCGCTCCCGAATGGCAGCGTGCTGGTAGCCAGCCGGCCCGAGGCCGGGCCGCCCTCGGCGAGGCGATCAGGCGGCTCCAAGCCGTTGATCTGGCCGCATCGGTGCTCGAGCGTGACGTCCTTCCTCTCAGAGTGGCCGACCACGGTCCGCTGCTCGATCAGCTCATGCTCGAAGGCGAAGTGATGTGGGCCGGCCGCGGACCCCTCGGTGGACGGGACGGCAAGGTCGCGTTGTACCTGCGCTCACAGTTCGGAGCCTTGTGGACCCCACTCCCGGTCGAAGCCCCTGCCGACGATGTTCACGACGCCCTTCGTCGTCACCTCACAGAGCGAGGTGCCTCGTTTTTTGACGACCTCTATCAGGCCGCAGGGGGCGGCGACCCTGAGGCCGTCCTGGAGTCTTTGTGGGATCTGGTCTGGGCGGGCGAGGTCACCAACGACAGCCTCGCCCCGCTTAGGGCCTACGTGCGTTCGCGAGGAGGTTCCCGGACCCGAAGGCCCGATGGCCGGCCCGTATTCGGCTACAACTTTCCCCCACACGCATCCGGACGCTGGTCGCGACTGGTCGTGCCCGGCCGAGAACCGACTGTCGCCGCAACGTCCTGGGCTGAGCTCCTACTCGATCGTCACGGCCTGCTGACCAGGTCGCATGTGATGGCCGAGTCCTTGCCGGGCGGCTTCGCAGGCCTGTATCCGGTCCTCACTCGAATGGAGGAGGTGGGAAGGGTCAGACGGGGCTACTTCGTCGAGGGTCTGGGTGGCGCCCAGTTCGCCCTTCCCGGCGCGGTCGACCGTCTCCGCAACACCCCGACCCCCACTGTGATGGGCACGGGCGCAACTGGCACCGGTGTGATAGGACTCGCCTCCACCGACCCCGCCAACCCGTACGGGGCGGCTCTGCCTTGGCCGGCCCTGGAACGCGCCGATGGCTCCGAAACGAGGCTGGCTCGCTCGGCTGGGAGTTATGTGTTTCTGGTCGAGGGGACCCTGGCCGGGTACCTGGAACGGGGCGGCAAGCGGCTGACGATTCTCGAAACGATGCCCGAACTTCAGGGTCAGATCGCCCGGGAGATGGCCGCGATCGCCCATCGCCATCGCCGTCTGACCCTGGAAACCGTGGGTGGTTTGCCCGCAGGCGACAGTTGGCTGGCACCGGCCCTCCGCGAATGGGGTTTCGTCCCGGCCTTGCGGGGACTGGCGTTCCGCGGCTGATGCCGGAAGGAGACAGCTACGCCCGCGCCGCCAGGCGAGTAGACGCGGTCTTGTCCGGGGAGACGATCGATGAGGTCGCAGGCTCCTCTCCCTCGATCCGGCGGTGGTCGGACCGGATCCTCGATTCGCGGGTGACCGGGGTGCGCTCGGTTGGCAAGCGCCTGCTCATCGCTCTCGACTCGGGCGTCACCATCAGCACCCACCTGGGGATGAACGGCCGGGTCCAGGTCGGCACCGGCCGGCGGAGGCCGGGCTCGGAGACCCTGCTGCTCCAGACCGCTACTCATCATGTGGTTGTCAGTGCAGCGCGAATCGACACGGATAGAACCGCGGTGATAGAAGCCGGGCTCAGGCGACTTGGACCAGATCTGCTCGACCCCCAATTCCGATCCGAGTCGACCCGGGCGGCGGTGTTCCCAAAAGAGAGGTCCGTTTCCGAGCTTCTCCTCGACCAACGGGTAATGGCCGGTGTCGGCAACATCTTCAAGAATGAGACCCTGTTCCTCGAGAAGATCAATCCGGCAACGCCGGTCGGTCGGCTGGAGGAAGCGCAGATCGAGGCCTTGATCGAGCGGGCCCGGCGCTTGCTAGTTGCCAACGCATCGAGATCCGGCCGGTCGACCACGGGCCTCCCGGGTCCGAACGGGCGCAACTGGGTCTATGGCCGGGCCGGGCTTCCCTGTCGCCGGTGCGGTCGGGCCATCGTCCAGCAGATGATCGGACGACCCCCGCGTGTGACCTACTGGTGTCCGGGCTGTCAGCCGGGTGTGCCTGCCCAGGGGGACACGCTTGCGTCGGACCTCGGGACTTGATGACTTAGCCTTTCCCCGTGGCTGAGTCTTTGACGATCCGACCCGGGCATCCGGACTTTCTCGATCTCCCCTGGACGATCCCTCTCGAGGAGTGGGACCTGCCCAACATCCTCGATCTGCCCAAGGGGATCAGCCGGCACGAGGTCCGGTTCCTGTCATATCCAACCGGGATCTACGTGGTCAAGGAACTGGCATCCGCCCCGGCTCGCAACGACTATGCGGTGCTTCGTGAGCTCGAATCGGTGGGCGCTCCCACGGTGGCTGCAGTCGGGCTCGTCGAGCACCGGATCGATGACCCCACCGCGGAGGCCTCGGCGGCGTTGATCACTGCCTACGAGCCGTTCTCGTTCTCATACCGGGAGATCCTGGCTGGAGCGGGGTTCGGCCTTCGCCGCAATCAAATGCTCGACGCCTTCGCCGGACTTCTCGTTGAACTGCATCTGGCCGACTGCTTTTGGGGCGACTGCAGTCTCTCCAACGTCCTTTACCGATTCGATGCCGGGGCAATCGTCACGATCATGGTCGACGCCGAGACCGCTGCGATTCTGCCCGGGGGCCTCACTGATGGGAGGCGCCTCGAGGATGTCGAGATCATGATCGAAAATGTGGCGGGGGGCATGTCGGACATCGCGGCCGAGGTCGGGGTCGACATCGATCAGGCCGATCTCGACCTCGGATACGACATCGCAGAGAGATACACCAGGCTTTGGGCGGAACTGCGGCGGGCCGACAAGATCACCACAGAGGAGCGGTTCCGCATCACCGAGCGGATCGATCGCCTGAACCGGCTCGGGTTCGACGTGGAAGAGGTGGACCTCGTCCCATTGGTCGATGAGACCGCCGAGCTGATGATCAAGGTGAAGGTCGGCGGCCGTAACTTTCATGCCAACCGGCTCAAGTCGCTGACCGGAGTAGAAGCCCTCGAGAACCAGGCAAAAGCGATCCTGTCCGACGTCCATTACTACTCGGCGAGGGCAGGCGGCGACACTTCCTCCGGAAAAGCCACCTGGGCGGTGAAGTGGCGCGTCAGTGAATTCGAGCCATTGCTGGCCAAGCTCCGGGCCACCAATGGAGTGGTCGATCCCGTCCAGGCCTATACCGATCTTCTGCACCACCGCTACATGATGGCGTCGACTCTGGGCAGAGACGTTCCCAACGACGAGGCCTTGAACGACTGGTTGGCCAAGGGCCGGCCCGGCTATCCCCTCGGGTGACCGGGCCTTTAGCCCGTTGCCCCGCTCGCTAGAACATGGCCCGGCCCGCCGAGTATCCGCCATCGATGTAGATCACCTGTCCCGTTACGTAGGAAGCCTCCTCGGAGCAAAGGAACGCGATCACCGACGCCACCTCCTCGGGATTTCCGATCCGGCCCATCGGGATCATCCGCAGATAGCGGGCCTCGGCCTCGCTCCCGACCGGGTAGTTGACCCTGAGCAGGTCGGTGTCGATGGCGCCAGGGCCCACCGCGTTGACGGTGATGTTGTCAACCCCGAGTTCGGCCGCCCACCCGCGCGTGAGAGCTATCAACGCGCCCTTAGCGGCACCATAAGTCGTACGGCGGACCGATCCCAGGGGAACCACGCTGGCCATGTTGACGACCCTTCCCCAGCCTCGTTCCCTCATGCCGGGGATCAACGATTGAGTGAGTTGTATCGCCGCCCGGACGTGGATTTCGACTGCGTCGCGCAGCTCGTGCGCTGTGGCTTCTTCCAGGCCCCCTGGTTGTACGTTTCCTGCGTTGTTGACGAGGCCGTCAACCTGATAACGCTCGCCGAGCCGCTTGACCAGTCGAGCCGTCGAGCGCTCATCGGAGAGATCGGCCTGAATGAACTCACCAGGGAAGTCTTCGGGGCGGGTTCGGGCCACACCGATGACCTGATGTCCGTGAGCAGCGAGTCTCTGCGCCGTCGCAAGCCCCATCCCGCGGCTGGCACCGGTGACGACCATCGTTCGGGGAATCCGCCTGGCGGTGTCACCAGCCGCCACCGCCTTCTCGAGCGTCCCTAGCGTTTCGGTCGCAGCAACGGTGGTGGTCACGGGAGCAGACTAAGGGATCTGCCTCACACCCGTTCGAGCACCTGATAGGTCGTACTGCGGCGGGCGGGATCTCTCCCGGCCCCCCTGATGGTGTCGACGAATTCCTCCGGAGTGACTTCCTGACCGTGCTGGGCGCCAGCAGATCGAGTGATGATCTCACCCATGAGGGTCCCACCGAGATCGTTGCAGCCCGCGTCGAGAAGGCGGGCGCCTCCTTCCAGACCGAGCTTCACCCACGACGCCTGGATGTTGGGAATCAGGCCGTCGAATGCGATCCGAGCCACCGAATGCACGAGGACCACCTCATCCCAGGTCGGGCCCGGCCGGGATTGCCCGCGTAGAAAGATGGGTGCCCCCATGTGCACGAACGGCAGAGGCACGAATTCCGTGAAACCGCCCGTCCGCCTCTGGATGTGTCGAATGACCTCGAGATGATTGGCCCAGGCACCGGGGTGGTCGATATGGCCGAACATGAGGGTGGCGGTGGCACGAAGTCCGATCTCGTGAGCGGTGATCATCACCTCGGCCCACTGCGACGTCCGGATCTTGTCAGGGCACAGGTGTTCGCGCACCGAGTCGTCCAGGACCTCGGCGGCGGTCCCGGGGAGACTTCCCAGACCGGCGTCGTAGAGGCGAGTGAGGAATTGGCGGACCGGTAGGCCCAGGGTATGGGCACCCTGCCAGACCTCGAGGGGAGTGAATCCGTGGATGTGCATCGCCGGAAGCCGCTCCTTGATCGCCTCCACCACCCCGACGTAGAAATCTCCCGTGAAGCCGGGATGGATTCCACCCTGCAAGGTCACCTCGGTGGCGCCCCGATCGGCGGCCTCCTGAGCCAGGCCCACGATCCCTTCCAGGGGGATCAAATAGGGCTCCTCTCGCAGGTTCAGGCTGCGGGGCCCTTTGGAGAACGCGCAGAAGCCGCAACGGAAATAGCACTGATTGGTGTAATTGATGTTGCGGTTGATCACGTAAGTGACGGTCTCGCCGACGCTGTTGCGCCGGAGCTGGTCGGCAGTCCAGGCAACCGCATCGACCTGATCGCTGCGCGCCCGGAAGAGCCGTTCCACCTCGTCACGAGTAGGTGGATGCCCCTCCAGTGAGGCCTCGAGGATCGGACGAAGGTCGCCTGCCGCATCGAGTTGGGACGGAGCCCGTCCGGCCGTCCAGATCGGATCGGTCCACTGAGCAGAAATGCGGGCGGGCGGAACCGGGACCGGCAGGTCTTTGCCAGGGGCCCACTCGACCCGGGGTCGAACGGCACCAGAGCCGTCGACCTGTTGAAGCCAGGAAGTGAAGAGGGCCGCTGACAGGACGGTTCGGAGATCGTCGATGCCAGGTGACGACCCCTGGATGGTGTCGCTCGGGCGATTCAGCGGGAAGGCGGTTCGTTCGACCAGGACTGACGGGAGCATGGCCTGGCGGAGCTCGGCGAGACCCTCGTTGTCCCAGTCTCGGAGGAGGAGGTCGGTGGCTCCGGACTCGACCGCTGCCACCGCCTGGTCGACGTCATCGATGAAGACGGAAACCGAGGTAGCCAGCCCGGGCAGTGCCGCTACGGCCGCGAGTTCGGCGACGCGGCTGCGAGGCGACCGTATGAAACCTGCCCCGGTTCTGGCGGCGGCGTTCAATACCTCCTCGCGGCTGGTTGATCCGGCATCGATGGTGAGACGCCATCCTGCGACTTGACTCTCCAGCGCGTCCTCGGCTCCGATCACCCAGGCCGCGGCCCAGCGAGGGGCTGGGGCGCCGGGCGGGCTCGTGCTCACGGGGAGCAAACCTCCGCTGGCAGCCGCAGCCGAGACTTCCGACGTCAGGCCATCGACCTCGACGACGGTCGTGCCTTCTTTTCGTCGGGTCGTGGCAGTCAGCTCGTTGACCATCGCGGCAGGGCGGACCCGGCAGAAAGTGATCATCACAGTGCGGACTTCTCCATGGAGGGAAGGGAAGCGTAACCGTCCTCGTCCATTGCCTCTCTCACCCGTGGCCAGAGCCCCGGGTCGATCCACTGAGGCGTCGCAAACTCTGGGTAGACGGGAAGGCGCGCCACCAGGTCGAATCCGGCCGCCGCGGTGCGCGTTTGCAGTTCGTCGAGGTGGGGCCAGGGTTGTTCGGGATTCACCCAATCGATGGTGAGAGGGCTGACACCGCCCCAATCATTGATCCCGGCATCGAGGTAGATCTCGAAACGCTCGGTGAGATTCGGCGGCACCTGGATATTCATGGTCGGCCCCATGATCCAGCGGGCCAGGGCGACCACCCGGGCAAACCACGCTGGGATCGGCTCGGCGTGCCGTCGCATTGGAGTGTTGGCTTTGGCCCTGAAATTCTGAACGATCACCTCTTGAATGCAACCGAGGATCCGCTGTTCATCGGCCAACGCGAACAGTGAGTCCACGATTTCACGATTGGTCTCCCCGATGCCGACCAGAATTCCGGTGGTGAAGGGAACCTTCAATCGCCCGGCTGTTCGGATCGTCTCGAGACGCAACCGGGGCTCCTTGTCGGGACAGTTGAAGTGAGGCATCCCCGGCTCCATCAACCGGGGTGAGATGTTTTCGAGCATGAGACCCATGGAGGGATTGAAGGGACGCAGCGCCGCCATTTCGAGCTCATTCATGAGACCGGGGTTGGCGTGTGGGAAGACCCCGGTCTCGTCGATCACCCTTCGACACATCGACTCCACGTAACCGAGGGTCGAGGACTCGCCGTGGGCTTCCAGGAATCGGCGGGCTTGATCCCATCGATTCTCCGGCCGATCCCCGAGCGTGAAAAGGGCTTCGGTGCAGTTCCACCTGGCGCCAGCGCGGGCGATCGCGAGCACTTCGTCAGGCTCCAGGTATACGCCTCCGGCTCCGGGCGGCTGCGCAAAGGTGCAATAGGTGCAGCGATCCTGACAAAGCGTCGTGAGAGGAATGAACACCTTGCGGCTATAGGTGACGACCCGCCCCTTGCCGTCATCCCGCAACCGCCGCGCATGACTGAAGAGCTGCGCTGAATCGACGGTCCCGTCGAGATATGCCAGGGCAAGTTCAGGATCGGGGTCTGGGTGAACCATCACGAGATCGGTGTGCTCGAAGCCCCGAGCACTCCCCCATCCACCGGCAGCACGACCCCTGTTATCCACGAAGCGGCGTCGGACGCCAGGAACAAGATTGCCCGGGCCACGTCAGTCGGCTCACCGAGGCGACCCAAAGGATGGCCGGCGGCCGCCTGGTCCTCGATGCCCTGCCAGAGCGATCCGGACAGGCGGGTCTTTACGACTCCGGGAGCGACCGCATTGACCCTTATGGCCGGCGCCAGCTCTGAAGCCAGCTGATAGGTCATGTGTATCAGTGCCGCCTTCGAAATGTTGTAAGCGCCTATCACCGGGGCCGGCCGGAGGCCTCCGACCGAGGCAACGTTGACGATGGCCCCGCCGTGATCGGCCATCCATTGCCTGACCGCCTGCTGACACCACAGCAGCGGTCCGCGCTGGTTGACGGCCCAGGTTTTGTCGACCGCCCCGAGGTCGACCGACACCAGCGGACCGGCCGCCGGATTGGTGCCGGCATTGTTGACCAGAATGTCGCATCCACCGAATCGCTCGATGGTTCCCCTCACGGCCATCTCGGCATCGTCCTCGGAGTCGGCCCGGGCAACGATGGTGTGGAGTCGGTCCGGAGAGGCCCCCGCCGAGATCAGGTCGGCCCGGGATTGTTCGAGGTTGTCGATCTTGCGGCTGGTGATCACCACTCCCTCCGCACCGGACATGACCAACTCGAGGGCAGTCGCCTGTCCGATGCCGCGGCTGGCGCCGGTCACCAGAGCCACTTTCCCGTCGACCCGAACGTCCATCCGAGCAGGGTAGCTATGAGGTCAGGGGAGGATTCGGGGGCTTGTCAATGTCCGCCCCTCTTGACACCGCCGTACTTCATCCGGGTATCGGAGACGGCGGCTGCCTTCGCCGCAGAATCGAGCAGGGAGGCGTCAACCACCTCCCCGGCATAAAAAGTGTGCGTACCGAAATCGATGGTGTGCCTGACCTCACAATCCATCCATCCCAGTGCTTCGATGAATACCGGGGCCCCGGTCGTGGCGGTAGTGATCGGTCTCTGATTGAGAGTGTCGCCTTCCTTGACGGCCGGTTTCGAGAACTTCACGAAGATCTTGGTGTCGTCGGCCGACCACAGGTTGACGGAGAACACCCCTCCCGAACCGATGAGCCGGTGGGTAACCGACTTGTTGTCGATTCCGACTCCGATGAGCACCGGTTCCATTGACACCTGGGTTACCCAGGATGCGGTCATCGCATTCCATTCATCACCCGAGCGCGACCCGATCAGTACGAGCGGGTTGGCGATCTTCCAGGTGATTTGATTCAGAACCTCGTCGCTTGGTTGGGCCATCCGACCATTGTGCCACCACGGGCCGTCTGCCCCCCAGGGCCTAGGTTGGCAACCACGCCTAACCTGCCTTTCGGTGCACGTTCTCATTGCCACAACCGGCGTACTCCCGCCCACCGCGGTTGCCGGGCTCTGCGATCTTCTGGTTTCGGATCCGGCCAGCAGTGTGACGGTGATGACCGTGGTGCAGGTCCCACGAACCTTTCTCGCCTCTCTGGATGACGAAGAGCGCAGGTCGTTGCTCGACGACGATGCCCGACGCCTGGAGCAGGGCGAGTCGAAGGCGGCGCGGTATCTCGAAGAGCGCGGAAAGCGAGTGCTGGATCCCCTGATCGCCGCACTGACAGCAAATGGCCGGCCGGCGTCGGTCCGTCTGGTCGAGGGCGACGATCCGGCCCAGGCGATCATCAACACTGCTCAAGAAGTAGGCGCCGACCTGATCATGATGGGGGCGACGAGGCGGCTGTTCACGGAACAGGCGTGGACCAGCATTTCCGTGAGGGTGATGGAAAAGACTCAGTGCCCATTGATCCTGGTACCCGGGGTCCGCAGCGAGGACACCGGTGAGATCCCCCGCATCGACTCATTCGAACTCGAATCCTTCGGATAGCGCCAGCCTCGGAACACCCTAAGCCTCGGATAACCCCAAGTCTCGGATAGCCAGCTCGGGCCTTTCCCCTCGGTCACGAATTTCTGTCCTACCCGTCGGTCACACTGATCCGATGAACTTGGACTGCCTCGCCGGGCATGACGCAATGGAGCCCGATCCCAGGGCCGGATTCGCCTTTTCCGACCTCCGAGCGGCTGCCTGCCCCGAATGCGACGCCGTTGTCTGGTGGAACGCCGACACCAGGCTGGTGGCATGGGACGGTTTGACGATGGGAATCGGCCAGGCGACGATCGTCGATCGCATCTCGGCGGTATCCGCCCCCAGTCAGGAGGTGGTGGTCTGTCGAACCCCACCCGGGTTTCGGCTCGGCTGGCTCCCCCGGCATCGGTGGGTCGAGGCGGCGCCCGATGTGTTTCTCGCCAGGTCCGGCCGGCACCTGTTGCTCTCCTCGCCGACTCTCGACGTTGCCGCCCTGTTCAACCGGCCTCGGGTCCGCCACCGCCGGCTTGTACCGGTTGGGTGAGATGCCGGGCCGCCGAGCGAAACTGGGTTTCGAAGAGCTCCGCGTAGAGACCCCCATGGTCGAGCAGCTCGCGGTGGCTGCCCGACTCGACCAGGCGGCCCTGGTCGAGCACCAGGATCGTGTCGGCCGCCAGGATCGTTGAAAGACGATGGGCGATCACCACAGCCGTGCGCCCGACCATCAGTCTCTCGAGGGCGTCCTGGATGAGAGCCTCGGACCTCGAATCCAAATGTGAGGTTGCCTCATCGAGGATCAGCACCGCGGGGTTCTTCAGGATGACTCTCGCGATCGCCAGACGCTGCCTTTCGCCACCGGAGAGCCGGTACCCTCGCTCGCCCACCGTCGTCTTGTATCCATCGGGCAACGAAGCGATGAAATCGTGGATGTTGGCGGCCTGGCATGCCGCCTCCAGCTCGGCGTCGGTTGCATCGGGACTGGCATATCGAAGGTTGGCGGCAATCGTGTCGTGGAAGAGAAACGTCTCCTGTGTCACCACCCCGATGCCCCGGGCCAGGGCCGGAAACGTGAAGTCCTTGACGTTGCGGCCATCGAGCCGGATTTCGCCTTTGTTGACGTCGTAAAGCCTCGGGATGAGGTAGGAAATGGTCGTTTTGCCGGCACCGCTCGGCCCGACCAGGGCCACCAGCTCACCGGCGCCGATCTTGAACGTGATGGCCTCCAGCGCCCATTCCCGGCTCGACACTTGAGTGGGGACCAGTCCCTCGTCGACGGCTGCCCTCCGCCCAAACCTGCGAACGGCCTCCAGCCCGATGGGCTCTTCGCCGGTGTAACGGAAGTACACGTCATCGAACTCGATATCGCCTCCTATCGCAGGAACATCGACGGTGCCTTCGTGGATCTCGGGAACCATGTCGATCACCTCGAACACCCTCTCAAAGGACACGAGCGAGGTGGCCAGCTCGACGCGGCTGTTGGATAGCGAGCTCAACGGTCCGTAGAGCTGGGACACGAGACTCGTGAACATCACGACCGTCCCGAGAGTCAGGGCGTCCTGTATCACTAGATATCCGCCAACCCAGAAGACGGCTGCGCTCCCGATCGCGGCCGACAAACCGATGAAGGCAAAGAACCATCGTCCCACCATGGCGGAGCGGACCCCGAGATCGCGAGCCCCGGCGGCTTCGACCCCGTATCGCTCGGATTCGGACTTGGCTCGCCCGAACAGCTTCACGAGCAAGGCCCCGGAGATGTTGAACGTCTCCTGGAGGATCGCGGACATCGCTGCGTTGCGTTCCATCTGCTGATCGGTGATCCGGCGCAAGACCCGGGCGACCCTCTTGGCCGGAAATGTGAATAACGGAAGCGCCGCCACAGCCAGGAGCGTCAGCCGCCACTCGGCCTGGAACATCACCGCCAGGATCACGGTCACCGAAACCAGGTTCGAGAACACCGTGACGAAAGTGCCCGTGATGGCCTGCTGCGCCCCCACCACGTCGGTGTTGACCCGCGAGATGAGCTCGCCCGTCTTGGTCGCGGTGAAGAAACGCAATGACATGTTCTGGAGATGGTCATAGAGCTGGCGGCGAAGGTCATAGATGATTCCCTCCCCGGCCCGCGACGACCACCACCGCTGGACGATGCCCAACAGCGAACTCAACAGCGGCAACGCAATGATTCCGAAACCGAGAAGGGTGAGCAGGCGGAGATCCTTGTTGGGGAGAGCGTCATCGATCAGCCTGCGGATGAGGAGCGGGGGCAAAACCCCCAATGAAGAGACGATCAACACAGTGACGATCACGCCGATCAGCTGGCGCCGATAGGGCTTCCCATAGCTCCATACCCGTCTCAGCAAGGCTCGATCTATGTCGGGCCGCTCGCCGCCGTCGTAATGGAGATAGCTGCCCCAGTGGGGGCGAAAAGTCTGCACCGCTTCAGGGTAACGGCAGGGCGAAATAGGCGATCAGCGTGCGAGCGAGTCCAGCGGTCGCACCGACTCAGCCATCTCGATCACCAAACCGGGCGCCACCCCGGATCGGAGAAAGAGCTCGTATCGGTACGAGTCGCCGTACCAAACCAGGGTGGTACCAAGCTGATCGGTCAGCTCCCAGGCCGGACCTTCGGCCACTTCCTGCACGGCGCACTCGACCTGCTGGTCGATATAACGGGCACAACTGGTGTCGGCGTTGCCGGAGGCCAGCGCCGCCAGGCCTTCACTGTCGGCGATCACCGTCAGAACCCCTTGCTGGCCGACCGACCGGGATCGGGTATAAGGCTCCACGGTCCAGAGACCGAACGCCGCGACCTGGTCGGCGGCGAGGGTGGCGTCGCTCAGGTCGTAGACGAGTTGGCTGGTGATGTATCGCACCTCCGGGGGCGTCAAGGCCGGGAAAACGATTCCGGGGAGCGCGATTGCGATCTCCGCCGGGGTTGCCTGAACGTAAGGATCGGAAGTATTGGCCCTCGACAACACCCCGGAGATGATCTCCGACGGGGACGTTCCGGCTACGGGAGCCAGGTCGTTGTTGAACCAGTCCGAGCCCAGGACCGGGGCGAGAGCCGACCCTCCTGGCTGGGTTGGAGGCACGGTGGTCACAGTCGGTTCTTGAATCCAATCCGAGGAGCCGGCTCCCATCTTGGCGAGAGGATCAGGTCCGCAGGCGGCGACCAAGAACAACAAAGCCAACCCCACCGCACCTTGCTGCCTGAACCGATTCCATTGCACGTGAGCATTTTGGTCGACTCGGGGGTCTGATTGTTGGCGAGTCTCGGGAGGGTCGAAAACAGGGCGTGGCAGCCGCCGGGTGCCCTTCCGAAGCAGGGCCTCCTCGTGCGCTTACCATCATTGCCGATGCGGCGAATTCTTGTCCTCAACGGCCCCAACCTCGACCTGCTCGGCGTCCGCGAGCCCCACGTTTATGGAACCACCACCCTGTCCGAGCTCGAGGATCGAGTCCGGGGGTGGGGGGCGGAGCTCGGATTGGAGGTCGAGGCGTTCCAGTCGAATCACGAAGGCGCGTTGATCGACCGAGTCCACGATGCCCGGACTCGATTCGACGGTCTGGTGATCAACGCCGGGGCCCTCACTCACAGCAGCCGGGCCCTCCAGGATGCGCTAGTTGCGGTGGAGCTGCCGGCGGTCGAGGTCCACATTTCCAATGTCAAGGCTCGCGAGCCGTTCCGGCGGGAATCACTGCTGACCCCGCCGTCGGTGCTGACGATCTACGGGCGGGGGGTGGCCGGGTACCGATGGGCTCTCCGGCATCTCGTCCACCGCAGCGCCATCGCGTTCACGCGGGTTCCCTATGGCGTCTTCCCCGACCAATTCGGGGATCTCAGGGTCCCTGATGGTGGTGGCAAGCGATTGATCGTCGTGCTGCACGGGGGCCTCTGGAGGCATGAATGGACCCGGGACACCAGCGAGGGAATCGCCGTCGATCTGACCCGTCAGGGATACGTGACCTGGAACCTCGAATATCGCCGGGTCGGGTTGGGAGGCGGCTGGCCCGAGAGTTTCGATGACATCGCCTCGGCGCTGCGAGCGGCCCCGGCCCTCACGGGCATCGATCCTCCCGACACCGTCGTGCTCGGTCACTCCGCTGGGGGAGCCATGGCTCTCTGGGCAGGTGGTTTGGAGCGAGGGTCTGGCGCCGGCTCTCATCTTCGGGTTGGCGGCCATGCCCGACCTGGTGAGGGCGGAAGCTGAGGACCTCGGTCGGGGCACGATCCGCAGGCTGCTAGGCAGGAGACATCCCGACCCCGCCGAGTACAGCCCGTTTCATCGTCTCCCGACCGGCACCGAAACAGTGCTCGCGGCTGCCGACGGCGACGATCTGGTTCCCCGGTCACACGGAGTGGATTACACCGCCAAGGCCCGAGAGGCCGGCGACGTCGTGGAATTGTTGGAGGTGTCCGGCCTGCACAATTCTTTCATGAGTCCGCACGATCCCGCCTGGAATCAGGCGGCAGAGCTCCTCAGATCGCGAATTCCTCCGTTGTGAGCGCCCTTTTATCGAGGCGCCTCATTCGTAATAGAAGCGCATCTGGCTTGCCGAGCCGTTTTCCACAGGTTTAGCCTCATTTCACCCATGGGCACCGGTGGAGCCGGGGATGGGCGGAGTCATGAGTTTTCACAGGTTCGTGTACCTATGCGGGTGGACGGCGGTGATCCTTCTCACCATCGCCGGCTTTGCCGCGTTCAACGCAGATACCGTCACCGAGGCGACCGTTGCCGCGCGCACCACCCCGGTTTGGGGTGAGACGGCCGGTGCGGTGTCGGCCCAGGGATGGCTCGCCATGGCAGGCTCTCGCAGTACGGCGGCCGTCGTCATCAAAGGCGATGGGTCCACCACCATCACCGCGATCTCACGATCGTCGTCGACGAGTGCCGCAACACTCGAGACCGGCTGGCTCGACTCCCTGGCGGTCAGGGGCCTGGTCGAGACCTACTTCGGATCGGGCGACATCAACCGTGCGGTGCGGCTGGCGTGGTGTGTCTCACGCTTCGATGTCGACGCCATCAACCCTTCGACAGGGGCCGCCGGTCTGTTCCAGGTGGATCCGGTCTTGTGGGAGGCGGCCACCGCCGAGATGGGTCTCAGCGCTCCGGATCCCTTCGACCCTGCCACCAACGTCGCAGTCGCCGCTCATATCATTTATCAGGGGGATGGCTGGACCGCCTGGGACTGCCTTTAAGGCTGGCTGCGCCAGCCCCGGTGGTGGGTGGTGAGTGGTGCGTTTTACGTCAAACCTGCCGTGAACGTCGGATCTTCTGGTCGGACGCACCACGTATTACGCACCACTCAAAACGTTCTTAGTGGAAGTCTCGCGACTTCAGGGCCTGCACTCCCAGGGGGCGGAACCTGTGAGCTACGAGATTGGTCACTCCGTCCTTGTACTCGAGCCTTCCCCCGATGATCACCGCCGGATAGCGCCTGGCCTCAACCCGGTACTTTGACCATATCTCGGGCAAGACCACCACATTCAGGAGGCCGGTCTCGTCCTCGAGGTTGAAGAAGATGACTCCTGCCGCAGTCGCCGGCCGCTGCCGATGGGTTACGACTCCGCCCACCTCGACCGCCACGCCGTTCTTCCTCAGCTCCAATGCTTCCATGGCCGTCATGCAACCCGCGGCCTTGAGGTCGTCCCGGATGAACTGGATCGGATGGGTGTTGGAAACCCCCGTCGCCCATAGATCGGCGCGATGGGTTTCCTCACTGGTCATCGGGAAGAGGGACGGGGCCTCGACTCCCGGCGACAAGGGAAGACGCTCCGGTCCGATCTCGGCGAGGGCCCCGGCCGCCCAGATCCCGGCTCGTCTCTCGATGCCAAGGTCGAGAAGTGCTCCCGCCACCGACAGCCCTTCGAGAGCATCGACCGACAGGCCGGTGCGGTAGGCCAGATCCTCCGGGCCGCTGAACGGTCCACCGAGCTGGCGGGCGGCTTCGATGCGATCGATCTCCGTGACCCCCAGATTGCGTACATATCGCAACCCGAGCCTGACCGCCACCGCCGGTCGCACCGGGTCCTCGAGGGCGCCTCTACCCCTTCGCCATGATGCTCCGTAGTAGGTGAGGACCTCATCGTGGTCGGCCTGCCAACCTTCGATGGTGCAGTCGTGAAACGAGCGGTTGATACAGGGTTCGAGCACCTCCACCCCGTGGCGCCGGGCGTCCTGCACCAGTGAGTTGGGGCTATAGAAGCCCATGGGTTGGGCATTGAGCAGACCGGCCAGGGTCTCGGCCGGCCAGTGGTACTTCAACCAGGCCGACATGTAGACGATGTAGGCGAAGCTGACCGAATGGCTCTCGGGAAAACCGAAATGGGCAAATCCCTGCAGCTTCTCCCAGATCTCGCCGGCAGCCGCCCCCACTACTCCCTTTGACGCCATGCCGGCGAAGACCTCTTCGCGCAAGCGCTCCATGGCTTTCTCCGATCGCTTGTGGGTCATCGCCTGACGCAAGCGATCCGATTGACCGCCGTCGAAACCAGCACACACCCTGGCTAGTTCCATCAACTGCTCCTGGAAAATGGGTACACCCATGGTCTTCTGGAGGATGGGACGGGTAAGTGGATGGGGATAGCGAACCGGCTCCTCACCATTCCGCCGCCGCAGATAGGGATGAACGGATTGCCCCTGGATCGGTCCGGGACGAATCAAGGCCACCTCTACCGCGAGGTCGTAAAACGTACGCGGTTTCATCTTTGGCAAGGTCGCCATCTGGGCGCGCGACTCGACCTGAAACAGACCAACCGTGTCGGCCCTGGTCAACATCCGATAGATCGCCGGCTCCTGAGGAATCGTGGCAAGGTCGATCTCCACCCCATGGGCCTCTTTGATCAGGTCGGCAGTCAGATGCAGGGCGTTGAGCATCCCCAGGCCGAGCAAGTCGAACTTGACGATTCCAATGGCAGCACAGTCATCCTTGTCCCACTGCAGGACGGTGCGGTTCTCCATTCGTCCCCACTCGAGAGGGACGACATCCGATAGCGGCCGGTCGGCGATAACCATCCCTCCCGAATGGATACCGAGATGGCGGGGGAAGCCGTCGAGTCGCCAGCAGACGTCGTAGATCAAATCGGCGGTGAGGCCGATCGGAAGCGGAGCATCCAATCGAAGCTGGGCAGGATCGTGAGTGTCGACGTATTTGGTGAGCCCGTCGACCTGAGCCTGAGTAAAACCAAAGGTCTTCCCGACGTCTCTAAGGACCGAACGGGCCCGATAGGTGATGACGTTGGCCACCATTGCCGCTCGTTCCCGTCCGTACCGCCGATAGCAATACTGAATCACCTCCTCGCGGCGATCTGCCTCGAGATCGAGATCGATGTCGGGAGGCCGACCCCGCTCCTCGGACAGGAACCTTTCGAAGGGGAGGCCGAGACGAATCGGGTCGACTCTCGTGAGGCCGAGACACCGGCACACTGCCGAGTCCGCTCCCGAACCTCTGATCTGGCAATAGATGTCCTGGTCGCGGGCGAAGTTGACGATGTCCCACACGACCAGGAAATAGCCGGCAAAACCCAGTCTTTCGATGATCCCCAATTCGTGTTCGAGACGGGTCCTGGGTCCGGGTTCGATCAGCCCCTCTCCCTTTCCCGGATAGATCTCCCGGGCCGCTTCCCATGTGAGGTGCCGCAGATACTCCATCTCGCTTCGAAAGTGGCCGGGCATCGGAAAGTCGGGCAGGCGGGGAGCTATCAATCTCAGGTCGAAGGTGAGGTCTCTGGCCGAGTCTGGCCGCAGCCTCAACCGGTCCTTGAGATCGTGACGATTGTGACAACGCGTTGGGCCCGGCGTATCTGCGGAAGCGCAACTCCATCTCATCCGGGCTCTTCAGATATCTCTCATCTGTGGCAGGACGGAATCCGTCGGCGGTGTCAAGAGATCGTCGTCCATCGATGGCTGCCAGGACCTCGGAAAGGTCGGATTCGGACGGTCGGTGGTAATGGACGTTGTTGGTTGCCACCGTCGGCAGATTGAGACGTCCCGCCACCTCCATCATGAGATCGTTGCGAGGGTCATCGTCGGGCATGCCGTGGTGCCAGAGCTCGAGATGAAAGCGCTTTCCAAAGAGCTCGCGCATTCGGATAGCACCCGACATGGCCCCGGCTAGATCACCGCGCGAGGCTGCACCGGGGACTTCTCCACTATGGCATCCACTCAGGGCGACGAGGTCGGGTGTCTTGGCGAGTTCGACCAGGTCGTCCCACAGATAGATCGGGCGATCCTTCTCTCCCCGGAATTGAGCGGTGGTGACCAACCGCGACAGTGATCGATAGCCTTCGGGTGACCCTGCCAGCAAGACCAGGTGGTCGGTCGGGGGAACCTCGATCGGCTTGGAGCCATGCATCTTTTTGTTCCGGCCCCGGCGCCGGGCTCCGCCCGGCGAGTCGGAAGGCGGAAGTCGTAAGGCGGAAGCTCGAGACCTATCTCGTTCCTCGGCAAGGGAAATCGGATCTGCTTCCGTCTTACGTCTTCCGTCGCCGTCTTTTCGAGTCCTATCTCGACGCCGTAGACGGCCGGAAGGCCAGCCTCCCTGGCCGCCTGGGAGAAACGCACGGCTCCATAGAACCCATCGTGATCGGTCACGGCCAGCGCCTGATAACCCAGCTCGACAGCTCGTTCCACCAGATCCTCGGGGTGGGAGGCCCCGTCGAGAAAGGAGAAGTTGGTGTGGCAATGCAGCTCGGCATATCGATTTCCCACAGCCGGACTATATCGAACATACGTTCGGTATGGAGTCGGCCTGACGCGAAATTCGGTCGCTCGGCGTCGGTACTCGATTGTCTATGACCGAATTACGATTTCGGCGGGCGCCACTGACCAAATTTCGGGACGGTGTTCGGTCGAATCATTCTTCGCTGATGCCAACTGCACCCCGCCTTCACCTCACCCGTACCAGAGCCGACTGGACGGCGCAACACCCGGGTCGCGCAGCGGGTACCTTGGACCCATGTCCATCTCCAAGACCGTCCGCCTTTCCGGAGGATCCTCAGAATCGATCGAAGACGCCATCCGGACCGTTCTCGCCCGGGCCGCCGTGACGATTCGAGACATCGAGCGATTCGACGTCGTCAACGTCGGCGGCAAAGTCGACGGCGCCGGTGCCCCCACCGACTTTCGAGTGACCCTCGACATCGTCTTCAAGGTCCGCGAGGCAATTCAAGGTGAGTGAAGGCGCCCTGGCCCAGGCGCTGGGCCAGGGAGTCTCGCTAATCACCCTCCCGCTGCCCTTTCGAGCCCCTCCCTCGGTCAATGCCTACGTGATCGAGGGTGGCGAAGAGCTGACATTGATCGATTGTGGAACCGACTGGGCCGAAGGGTTCGAGACCCTTCTCGCCGCCCTGACGGGAATGGGCATCAACCCCGAAGCCATCCACACCCTCATAGTCACCCATCTCCACCCCGACCACGTCGGCATGGCTCCGCGCTTGACCCGCACCTGGGGGGTGAAGACTGTGATGCACTCGAGGGCCGCCAAACTGGTCGACCGCTACAACGACACCGGCGGCTTCTTACAGCGGACCAGGGACCTGGCCGACCGCCACGGGGTCCCTGCGGCCCGCTACGAGGCCTTCGTTGACGTAGGTCAGCGGCCCGACTGGATGCCGATGATCGACCCGCCCGACCAAACCGTCGACGACGGAGACCGAATTTCGCTCCACGGGGACCGCCACTTCGAAGTCCTCCACACGCCCGGTCACGAACCGGCTCACATTTGCTTGCGCGACTCGAGAACCGGTGCGCTTTTCTCCGGTGACCACATCCTGCCCCGAATCACCCCCTACGTGGGATACGACGAGCTCTTCGATGACGTCCTCGGTGATTTCCTCGAATCTCTCGCCCGCATCGAACAACTAAAGGTCGGGCTCACCTACCCGGCCCATGGCGCCCTGGTCGAACATGGCTCGGCCCGCGCCGAGCAATTGGTCGCGCATCATCAGCGCCGTCTTCGAGACATGCTGGAGGTGATCGCACCCTCTGGAACCAGCGCCTGGGAGGTCATGGAGAGGGTGTTCCGCCCGAACCTCGGCCCGGTCGAACAACGGCTGGCCCTCCGAGAGACGATCGCCCACCTCGAGCATCTGCGTCTGGAGGGAAAGCTCGACTCGCTGGATGTGGGCGGCGCTCTCCGCTACCGGGTGCCAACTCAATTGACCGACTCTCTCTAGCCAGGCCGTCCCCTCTGGCAAGGGGATTCCACCCTCATTGCACACAAAACTCATTTCCTTCGGGGTCGGCCATCACAAAGTGATGCTCCGGAAACGGCCCCCAAAGTTGGTCGTGTTCCCGAATCACGCTGGCACCGAGATCGGTGAGTCGCCGCACCTCCGCCTCCAATTCGGGGCCGGTCGGACGGCGTCCGGGCGTGGCGTTGATGTCGATATGAACGCGGTTCTTTACCGTCTTGGCCTCGGGGACCTTTTGGAAAAACAACCGCGGACCTTGCTTGCCTGGATCTTCCGCGATCGATCGGTCGCCCAATGCCTCCTCGCTGAGCCCCCCATCCAACAGCGCCTGGCGCATCTCCGGGGGATACTCACCCTTTTCATAACCCAGCGCCGCGGCCCAAAACGTGGCCACGCGGTCGGGCTCTGCGCAGTCGAAAACGACGTTGCCAATCTTCATGAGATGCCTCCCGTCTTATCGCTCGCCTACTTCCCACAATTCCCGCATCAAGGGTGACCGGTCCAACAACTCCCCCAGCCGGCCCCGGTCCACCACACGACCGCGATCCATGAGGAGGACCTGGTCGGCCCGGGCCAGCGCGGCCTTGCGGTGCGATACGACCAAACAGGTCGCCTCGCGGTTTTCGAACAGACGCCTCCACAGCTCGGCCTCGGTGTGGAGGTCGAGGGCCGAGGAGAGATCATCGAACACGAGAAGCTCCGCTTCGGTTGCGAGCATCCTCGCCGCCGCCGATCGCTGCACCTGGCCACCGGATAGCTTCACACCGCGGGCCCCGACCATCGTTTCCAGACCCTGCTCCATCCGCTCCAGATCGGGGTCGAGCACCGCCAGCTGCACCGCCTCTCGCAGACGTTCCCTCGTGGCCCGCTTCCCTAGAGCGATGTTGTCGGCCAGCGACTCCGAGAAGAGACGAGGAACCTGGGCGGTATAGGCAGAGCGGGGCGGAACAAAGAACGACGCCGGGTCCTCGACGAGCTCGTCATTCCAATAAATCTCCCCGGTCGCCGGGACGAGCCCGAGCAGCGCTCGAACGAGTGTGCTCTTGCCAGATCCGATCTTGCCCGTGATCACCGTGAAACTGCCGCGGGTCACGTCGAGGTCGACATCGTCGATCCCCTCCTCCCCGTCTGGAAAGCGATGCGTGAGCCCCCGCACCTTCAAGTACTCGAGGGGCCTCCCGCTCGAAATCGCGTCCTCTACCTCGGGGTGCGCACCCCTCAGCGGAACCCGGGTTCGATCCAGCAATGCCTCAAACGGGGCATCGACCGCCAGGGCCTGCATTCGCTCGTAGGCGACGCCGGTCCTCCGGTGCTGGGCGATGATGTCGCCGAGAAAGGCCATGTAGTCCGTCAACCTCGGTAGGTAAGTGAGGAAGACGGTGAGTTCTCCGAGAGACATGTCACCGCGCTGAATGCTCCCTGCGGCAAACAAGAGGACCACCGCAATGCTGACCGTGGACATGTTGCGGTTGATACCTCGGAGGACCTCGGTGAGAAAGGTGTCGGCCAGGGCCGCCCGATGTCGGATTCGGTTCAAGTTGGCGAAACGGTCGAGGACCGGAGCTTCGGCGCGGAACAGCTTGATCGCCTGCACCGCACCAAACGTCTCCCCGATGAATCCTGTGACCTGATCCGTGGCTTCCCTCATCGCCCGCCGCCTTGTGCGGATCAGCGGGACCGAGGGCTTGAGTCAGCGTCCCGGTGAGAACCAGGGGTATCAGAAGCAAGCCTGTGAGCCTCATATCGATTGCCCCCATGACGATCACCGACCCGACCCCGAATGTGATCAGGCCTCCCATGTCGACCCAGTTCTCGAGATACTCGAGAAGGTCTTCGACATCATCTCGGAATGTGCTGACGGCTTCTCCCGGGGACAGCGGCATCACCCGGGAGCGGGGAGCTTCGAGAAGCCACCTGAGGAGGTTTCGTTGGAGCTGGAGCGCATGCTCGTTCCAGTGGGATACCCAGACAAGGTCCCCCAGCCAGATGATGAGGTTGCGGCCGATGGCGATGATGGCGAACACGATCACGGGGCCCCAGGCGGTCTCCGCCACTGGCTGGCCGGCGGCGAGACGGTCGAAGACCCGCCCGATCAGGATTCCAAAGAGAAGCGGCGAGCCGTGGACCAGCGTCCACATCATCAGGCAGAAGAAGAACCGACCCGGCCGGTACTTGACCAGTTCCCACAGGATTCGGAAGGTGCTGACCGGGCCAGACGTCACGATCGTCCCTCTTCCAGGAGGTCGAGCCAACCGCTCGAGTCCCTGCCCGCGGCGAGCAAAAGCGAATAGCGACTATCGGGATCCGAAGCGAGGACTTCCCGCGGACCGTGCTCGGCTACCTGGCCCGATTCAACGACCATGATCTCGTCGGCCGTACGCACCGTTTCGAGCCGATGAGCGACGATGACAACCGTTCGGCCCGAGAACAGGCGCTCGGTGGCGACGGCCAGCAAGCGCCTCCGTGGCAGGGTCGAGTCGGGATGAAGGCTCATCCAGGATCACGACCCCCGGATCCTGCAGGAAGACCCGGGCAAAAGCCAGCAGCTGCTGCTCACCCGAGGAGAGGCCCTGCCCTCCGGAACCAAGCTCGGCGTCGAGTCCCATCGTTCTGATCCAATCGCCGAGCCCGGCACTATCGAGGACCCGGAGGATTTCTGCGTCGGGAATGTCGCCGAACAGCGTGAGATTGTCGCGCACCGAGGCTCGGAAGAGCTGGACGTCCTGGGTGACCATCCCCAGACCATGCCTCAAGGAATCGAAGCTCAAGTCTCGGAGATCGACTTCCCCGATCCGGACAGCTCCGGCGTCGGGGTCATAAAGGCGTGCGATCAGCCTGGTGATCGTCGTCTTGCCTCCACCGGTTCGCCCCAACAGCCCGAGCACCGTGCCGGGCTCAAGCCGAAAGTCGACATCATCGAGGACAACACGATCCTCGTATGAGAACCTGACTCGATCGAACTCGATGGCCAGCGCACCCGATGGGAGTTGCCGGGTTCCGTCCACCAGTTTTGTACTCAGATGCCGGAGCCGGTCGATCCGGATGATCCCCCCGGCCGCCTTCTGCAATTGCTGGAGCTCCTGAGTCACCTGCTCGATTGGCCGTCTGACCAGCTGCGCGTATTGAAGAATCAGGTAGGCGGTGCCGACCGTGATCGAGCCCTGCACGGTCAACCAGGTACCGACCGCCAGGGCCAGGGCGTCCCCTGCCCAGAAGGCGGTGTTGGCCGATACCCACACGATCACTCTCTTGCGCCAGGCGGCGGTGGTCCTGGTGAAGAAGTCCCGCATGACCGGAACGAACCTTGCCATCGTGAAGCGCCCCGCACCTAGAGCGCGAATGTCCTCGATGCCCGCCAGCCGCTCTTCGATGAATCCGTAGAGCCGGGCTGAAACCTCACGTTCTTCCTCAGCCGCCTTAACCGCCAGCTTGCGCAGGCTCACCAACAACGAGAGGACCGCGATGACGTACGCGGTGATGGCGATACCCATCCGGTAGTCCTCGAGCCAGCAGACGATGAGAACCCCGATCAGAAGCACGCCGGCCCCGGCCAGGCGCACGAGAAACCTCGAGATGAAGTCCGAGATGGCGGTCACGTCGCCATCGACCCGCTCGATCATCTCGCCCGGCGTGGTCTCGTTGTGAAACCCCATGTCGAGGGTCAGAAGGTGCTGCCCCAGCTCCTCTCGCAGGCGGTTGGTAGCTCGCCAGCCGATGTCGGCACCCAGGTAAGAGGCTCCGGCATCGAAAACCTGATTGACGATGCCCGCAATGAGGTACGCCACCCCGATGGCAGTCATACCCGACACCGCCTCCTTGGCGACGGCAGCATCGATGAAGCGGCTCAGAAGCAGGGGGACGGTGAGCTGCAAACCGATGGACCCCAGCATCAGCAGGGTCAAGGCGACAACCCGGGGCCGCAGGGGCCCCAGGTAGGTCGTCAAAGTGGCGCGATAGGACGGGGCGGTCATGTCCGGATTTCCTCACCCTATCGTTGAGTCGGCCCTCGATTCGCCGATTAAAGATTGGAGAATCGACCCAGGTACGACCGATAAGACGGACCCGGCGACATCGACATCACATTCGAAGATGCCTGAATGCCATGAGAAATCGAACAAGAAGTAATTTGCCAAGAAGGAATCTATTTGCCACCTTCGCGGTAGCCGTGCTGTTGATGTCATTGCCCATCGCGGGCCCGGCCGGAGCCGACATCACCGATATTCCAAAGCCGCGACGACCCATTCCGGGCGAGACCATCGCCAACCCGCCGCCGATGGAACTGGTGGCCGGATCGAGCGGCAGTCAGGTGACCCGACTGCAGGAAGGGCTCACCGCGGCGGGCTTCTTTCGAGGGAAGATCGACGGCGTGTTCGGGCAGGCGACGCTGGGAGCCGTTTATGCCTTCCAAAAGTTGTACGGGATGGAGCGGACCGGCGTTTTCAGAATCGAGGATTGGCGGTTGCTGAATTCCAAGATCAAAGGACCCGGCCCCGGACCCGAGCCAGACCGGGTCGAGGTCGACCTGGCGCGCCAGTTGCTCTTTCTGATCGAGGCCGACCAAGTGGCCGGGGTCTTCCCGGTGTCCTCCGCGAATGGTGGCTCCTATCGAAACGCCGCCGGCCGAACCATCCGGGCCGACACTCCCGAAGGCAGGTTCACCTTTCAGCGCAATCGCGGCGGCTGGTGGGAGTCCTATCTGGGGTTCCTCTATCGACCCTTCTACTTCTATGGGGGATACGCAATTCACGGCTCCAACTCGGTACCGCCCTTCCCCGCCTCGCATGGTTGTGTTCGGGTTCACGTCGAGGACATGGATTACCTGGCGACCCGGCTCGATCTAGGGATGCCCATCTACCTCTATGGAGTCGACATATCTCGGGACGCGCTGATAACGCCTCCCCCTCCACTGCCGCCGACGAAAGCCCCCAACGTCGCGACTGTGTGAGGCCCCGGTAGCTAACCGGCGTCGGAGAGCAGCCCTTCCAGAGCAATCACGACCATCTCATCGAAGGTCTGCTGCCGCTCTTCCGCCGACGTGGACTCTCCAGTCCGAATGTGGTCTGACACGGTTGCAATCGTGAGGGCCCGGGCCCCTTTTTCGGCAGCGACCCCGTAGAGCCCGGCAGCCTCCATCTCGACCGCGAGCACATTCATGCCCTCTAGAACATCCCAGACTCCGTCGACCGGGTTGTAGAAGAGATCGGCCGAATGAACATTGCCCACCGCGACGTCCACTCCCAATTTTGAGGCTGCATCGATAGCTGCTCTCGCCAGATTGAAGTCGGCGATCGCGGCGAAGTCCCAACCGTGATACCTGGCCCGGTTCACCGCGGAGTCGGTGCACGCTCCCGTTGCCACGATCACATCCCGCAGCCGCACGGTGGGTGAGACGGCCCCGCACGAGCCCACCCGGACGAGTCGCTTGACCCCGAATTCGGTGATCAACTCCGTCGCGTAGATCGAAGACGATGGAATACCCATGCCGGTCCCCATCGCCGAGACCGGCATGCCCTTGTAGGTTCCGGTGAAACCGAGCATGTTGCGAACCGCGGTCACCTGTCTGGCCCCATCAAGAAACTTCTCGGCTATGTGCTGGGCTCGGAGGGGATCCCCGGGAAGAAGGATCGCTTCGGCGAAATCGCCGGCGTCGGCGGAGATGTGCGGGGTCGGCAAGGATCCTCCTGATCAAGTACGTGGTGCGACAGTAGATCATCGATGTCATCGGTACGGCTCCAAGAACGCCCGGCTCTGGACAGGTTGCCCCTTGCCGACATAGGTCAATCGGCCTAGGCTTGGCACCGAAGGAAGGTTGGGGAAAAGATGGCCACATTTGACGGCCAGCTGTACAGGGGCGAGGACGTGCCTCCTGAACGGGCTCATGTTCAGATCGAAGACGGCCGCTGCCGCCTGTTCACTGATCGGCGCCGGCTGGGCTCGTGGGATTTGGGCGAAATCCACGCAGAGCGGGTAGGGGTACTCCGGTTCCATGTGACCGCAGGTGAGTATTCGTTCGCGTTTCAACCGAACGACCCGACCGGCTTCTCGGACTCGATCGGCGCCACCGTCGACCTCCGATCGGCCAAAAGCCGCTTCGGCTTGGCCGACCGGGTTCGCGCCGCCACCGGCCGCAACTGACCCAGCCGGGTTCGGCCCGACTTGCTTCACCGGACCATCGGTCCGACCGCCGCAGACGTTTCTGGCGCACAATCCCGGCTCTTGCCGCGTTAGGCATCGGCACCGTCGCCGCCGAAGCGGCGTACGCGGTCTTTCGGAAAGTTCCTTTGCAGGAAGAGTTCGACGCGAGCGCCAGCCTCGGACCGCTCGATGGCAAACCTTTGTCGATGGTGGTCGTGGGCGATTCCACTTGCACGGCACCAGGGGTGGCTGATCCTTCGGAGATCTGGTGCCGATTGATCGCCTCCCGCCTCGCCGAGCGAGGCCATCGGGTCACTATCAAGTCTTTTGCCGTCGGTGGAGCTACCAGTTCGAGCGCGCTCCGCACCCAGGTGCCGGAGGCCGAGGCGATCGACGCCGACCTCACGCTGATCGCGATCGGCACCAACGATGTGATCCACCAGGTTTCGTTGTCAGCGCTCGAGCAAAACCTGGATGAGATCGTGAAACGTCTGACGCGGGTCGGCAAGCGGGTGCTTGTGGCCGGCACCGGCGACCTTGGGACAGTCCCCAGGCTGTTGCCACCCCTGCGACAACTCGCATCGAGGCGAGGGCGGCTCGCCGATGCCGTGCAGGCCCGGGTGGCCGAGCGTCACGGGGCGATCAAGGCGGAGCTGTGGGGTGCGGCCGCCGACGCATTCCGGACCGATCCTTCGATATTTTCTGCCGACCTTTTCCATCCCACGGCGTCGGGTCACCGGGTCTGGGCGGAAGCTGCGTGGGAGGCACTCGAACCGCATCTGTTCGACTGATGGACGAACGAGCCATTGGTTTGCTCGAACGATCGCGGGTCGCGACCCTGGCGACGTTGGCTGCCGAGGGAAGTCCTCACCTGGTCCCGGTGGTGTTCGCCATGGAGGGGCCCGACCTCGTAACTGCGATAGATGGCAAGCCCAAGAGGGGGACGAAGCTCGCCCGCCTCGAGAATGTCGCCCGCGACCCGAGGGTCACGATCCTGGTCCACCACTATGAAGAGGATTGGTCGAGGCTCTGGTGGGTCCGCATCGACGGAAGTGCTTCGCTCGAGGAGACGGGTGATGCCTTCGATCGGGCTTTGACTGCCCTCTCCCAGCGCTATCCCCAATACGGGTCTGTGGGGCTGGGTGGACCGGTCATCAGGATAAGAATTGAGGCGACCACAACCTGGGAAGCCAGCTCCGCCTAGCGCTTGGGTCCGACCCGTCAGGTCGAAGCCTCACGAAACCCCGTTTCGGTCGCGACCCCATCCATCCACACGTCCCGCTCGGTCATCGGCAGGTGGTCGACCAGCCGGCGGTTGACCGTGGTCCCGATCAGATAGGGCCGGGGACGGAAAGACGAGAGCAGCTTGTCGTAGTAGCCCTTACCGTGACCAAGTCGCCCTCCGTCGCGAGCAAAGAGCAGGCCCGGCACCAGCACCACCTCGAGCCCACGCGGGTCGACGGGGCTGGCATCGGCCCGCGGCTGCATGTAACCGAACGGGTGGCGCTCGAGCGGCTCCTCGAGGGCATGGACGGTCAAAGGGCCCTTCGGTGGAGTCCGGGTGATGGCCAGGGTCAGATCTCTCTCACTCCGGAGGAGACCGAGGTCAACCTCTCCCGGCATCGGCAGGAAAGTGAGCACCGCGTGCCACCCGTGACGACGCATGACTTCTCGCACAACGCCGGATATTGCGTCCGACTCTTCCGAAGTGGTCGGGGCGATGCCGGCGGCTATCGACCGCCACTTTTCCTTCTCGCGGCCGATCGTGGCAGACCCGTCGGTGTGCTCATCGGTCACCCGGTCACGTTACGGGTCGGCTGGCTAACGTCGAAAGCAATGAGGTTTCTGTTGACCCTCATTCGCACCTTCTTAACGCTCTCCCTGGGAGTCATCGCCACGGCGATCGCCGCCCCGGTCGTGATCGTCATCGCCCGCATCAACCCGACGAGCCCCAACATCGAACGGGTCGCCCGCGCCTGGAGCCGCCTCTGGTTGGCCACGTCCGGCTGCCCGCTCGAGGTTTTGGGCGGAGAATTCGTCGATCGAAGCCGGTCTCATATTGTTGTCGCCAACCATCTCTCGGTCCTGGACATCATGGCTTGCTTCCTGGCAGTCCCGGTACCGATCCGCTTTCTGGCCAAGAAGGAGCTGTTCAGGATTCCGATCCTGGCCCCCGCCATGAGGGCAATCGGAATCGTCGAAGTGGACCGCAGCGCCCGGTCGGCCATTCATGAAAATGTGAACCGACAGGCCCAGGAATTGATGGCGTCGGGTCGTTCTCTCATCATCTACCCGGAAGGGACCCGGAGTCGCGACGGCGAGTTGCGCACGTTCAAGAAGGGCGCCTTCACGATGGCAGTGGCCGGCGGGATCCCGATCCTTCCCCTGACCATCGCCGGCACCTATCGGGCCTGGCCCCCAGGTCGATTCCTGGTTCCCGGTGGTCGCAAGATCACCGCTGTGATCGATCCTCCCATCGAAACGAAAGGGCTCAAAAGGGAGGACGTGGCTCGTCTCACTGCCGACACCCGGGCGATCATCGAAAAGAGGTATCTGGACTTGGGGGGCAAAGACGCTTAGCTGGAGTCACCGCAACCTGGCTGGGACTCCAGCTCAGTCATAGACCCCGGCCAGAAATGACCTTCCGTTCCTGACCACAATCAGGAAGGCCCCTGCCGAGGTGACCAACTGATAGCGGTCGGCATGCATCTCACCTTTCCACCAGCGCCCGGTCAACCTCCAGGGACCCGCCCAGTTCAACACCGGCTCCCAACGCGACCCCAGGCGAACCCGGGTGGGGATTCCCTCATCCCATTCGATGTCGAAGGGAACCGGTTCAGGCGGGACTAGTGCCGGGCTTGGACCCGGAGTCGCACCCGGCCAGGGAGCGGCCGGGTCTCTTTCGGCCACGCCCGGTTCTTCCCCGAATCGATACCACAGCACTTGCTCGGCGGGCATCCTTCCCCCTTGAGGCGAAGCCTGGAGCACCCCCTCCGGGCCGACCAGTGCCTGGGCTCGGGCCAGGGCCCTCTCCACCTCGGGTCTCCCCGGGTCATAACCCTGCCATCCCAGAGTTCCGTCCGAGCCGGCCACCGCTTCAAGCAGAGCCATTTGTCGACCATCCCCGGAAAGATCGAACGGGTCGAGTCGGAGTCGTATCAACCCCCCCGGCACTCCGCCCTGCTCGACCCATGCCCGAAGCTGCCACCACACCCGTTCGGTCAGGGTCGACTCGATGAAAGGATCGGCCGAACGCCAGGTACGGGAGCGCACGTTGCTTCCATTTGGGCCCAGTTCCATTTGGCCCCCAGTTCCATTTGGGCCCCAGTTCCATTTGTGCCCACATTTCTATTTGGAAGGGCAGCCTCGGCTGTGATCTCGACCCGATGCGGTGCCAAACCCTCTTTGCGAAGACCCAGCATCAATCGAACCGACAACGCCCGGGCGGAGAAGGCAACCTGATCCAGCGTCTCGAGGGGATCGTCATAGAAGGCTTCCACCGCCAGATGAGGTGGGATCGAACGCGGTTGCGGAGCCTGGTCCTCCCCGCTTGCCAGGCGGTGGGCATGAAGACCCGGGTATCCGAAACGCGATGCCACCGCCTCCCTGGGCAAGCCTGCCAGCTCCCCGAGCGTGGACACTCCCAGCCAGCGAAAGGTCGCAATCAGCTCGTCCTTCTCGAGAGTGGATATGTCGAGACTGGAAAGAAAGGCGGCCGTGTCTTCTACGACCCGGGGACCATGGTCCGCCGAAATCGCCGCCCAACGAGCCGCGAACGGCCCCTCAGCGATACCCAGCCGCAAACCACCATCTTGGTAATCGAGGACCTTGGAAAGTTCCTTTTCAACTCGCTCGACCAATGGGCCTTCCCCTCCGTAATAGAGGACCGCCCCCTCCACCGACACCAGGGCCAAACCGGGCTCGACTACTTCAACTCGAGGAACCAAACCCTCGAGCACCAGCACCACCTGTTCAAACCGCCTGGTCTCCGCCGCCAGGTCACGGGCAAGAACCAGAGCGGTCGGGCATAGAGCCTCGGCTGCCCTTCTACCCATCCCCAGCTCAACTCCAGCCTGGCGAGCAATCGCATTGGCAGCCCGAACCCTCTGGGCTTCTCCCCCGCTGACCCGGGGCGGCCGGTCCTCGAAGACGAAGCAGGGTCTGTCCGATTCGATCTCGGCCTCAGGTAATGACTTATTGGGCAATGACGTATTAGGCAAAGGCCAATCAGGAAACCAAACGCACAAGGTTCTCATCGAGATCAGCCAGAAGCCAACTTCTCAAGTGCTTGGCGCCAATTTTCCAGGTACTTGGCGCCGGATGAGAAACCCGAGTGCGGGTCTTCGAAATGAACCTCGCGTAAAGGAATTGATTTCCCCGAAACTTCCATTGAGACCCGGCGCCCGATAAGGCGTCCATGTCCATGGTCGGGACCGGTCCAATCCACCCCGCTTCCTCTTACCCTCATATGGGTGATCCCCGGGGGAAGGGATCCACGTAGTGGCCGCAGGGCCAGCCCCGCTTTTCGTGCCCTGGTTAGGGCTGCCAACCGGCGCAGATCGCTCTCACTCACTCCTGCCGGGATCTCGGCATAAATCGCCGCCACACCCTCCAGCACCGCCGCGGTGACTTGTGGCCACAAACGCCGTTCGGCACAGCGAACCACCACCAGGCGGTGACGATTCACCCCTACCTGCCAGGCAGCCTGTGGCGAAAGCCAGCCACGCACGTCGATCACCACCACCGTCCCGATCTGGGAGGGAGCGGCAAGCAAAGAAAGACCCAGCCGGGTTAACCCCCACCCGGCCGGGCCTTCCAGCCCCACGATCTTCCCCGGCGACAATTCGACGGGGACTTGGCCAATTGGGATTTGGTCGAAAGGGGTTGGTCGAAGCGGGCTTGGTCGAAACTGGCAAGACCCTCCGCACGCGGTCGGGAAGAAACCGCGATTGCCACCTCCGTCATGTCGACTCCACCAGATCAGGGTGGCCAGCTTATCGAACATATGTTCGACCCGCAAGACCGCGAACCTAATGCTATTCCGGGCGGTTTCCGCCCGTTTCTGCATTCAGATTCCCACCCAGCCGCGTCGGTATTGCTGGCCCGCAAGTCGATGACCCGCTCAGCTTCACCCGCACTCAGCGGCGATCCGGTCACCGCCTCGAGGAAGGGCTGGCGGTCGAGGGTGAATAGCGTCACGTCAGTAACTGACGTCACGGTGGCGGTTCTCGGGACGTCCCGCAACAGTGCCGTCTCTCCGAAATAACCACCCGCGTCCAGCCGATTGACCTCGATCCCGCCCTTCGAAATCGCGACGACACCCGATCCGATTACATAGAACCGGTCTCCCGCCTCCCCCTCGGTGATAATCACGTGACCGGCCGCAAACGAGACAGGAACCAGGAGGCGCGACAATCGCTCAACTGCGGGTTGTTCGATCACCGCAAACATCGGGATCCCCAGCAACAGCGAATACCCGGGTCCAGGGAGCGCAGCCCTGACATCGAGTGAGGCCAGCGACCACCACTGGCTCATACCGACCGCCACGATCAAGATCCCCAGGCTCAGGAAGGCTCCCCGGCCGCCCAGCCAGCTGACGAGCACAGGAGCTGCCGCCGCTCCGAGGGCCAGACCCGCCATCATCATCGACTCCTGCAGACCAAACACCCTGGCCAGCACCCGGTCGGGGGTAATCCGCTGGAGAAGCGTTCGTCCGGCGACATCGACGAAAGCCTTGCCGGCGCCGGCCAGAGCGAGGAGCAACAGCGCCGCGACCAAACCGTGCCCGAGCGGCGAGATGAGTGCCAGGGCAAGTCCAAACAAGATCAGGCCACCGGCGACGGCAGGCGCCATCCGGGGGCGGTTGACCAGCACGACCGTCCCGGCGGCACCGATGAGGCCCCCGACGCCCAGCGCCGAGGCAAGTGTCCCGGGCCCCGACTGATCGAGGCTCAAGAGCTCGAGTCCGAGAACCACTGCGAGGATATCGAGGGCGCCAAGCACGAGGAATTGCGCCCCGAAGATGAACGACATCCGACCGGTTCCCTCGGATTGCTTGAGAGCCGCCAGACCCTCGATCGCACCAGTCAGGAAGGGGCGCCGCTCGCTTTGAACCTGGCCGTGCTTGAGGGGCAACGAACGCGTCATCAACGCCGCAACGATCGACGCGAGCCCGGCCGCCCAGAACACCGCGCCAGGCCCGCTCAACGCCAGCAAGCCGGCGGTCAGCAACGGGCCGCCGAAGGTGCCGAAACCCTCGGCAGAACTCGACAACGAGTTGGCCGCCGTGAGCTGTTGAGGTGTTTCGGAAAGGTCGGGAAGAGTCGCGTAATGAACCGGTCTCGTCATCGTTACCGCGACCGCGGCCAAGGTGGCGAAGAAGTAGACCGTGATCGATGGCCAATCGAAAGTGAGTGCTGCCGCAGTTGCCAAGAAAGTGGCCGCCTGCAATCCGAATCCGATGGCGAGGGCCCGATCGCGGCGGAGCCGGTCGCCGATTTGAGAAATGACCGGCGCCAGAAGCGTTGCCGGGATCAGCTGAACAACGGCGATGAGCCCTGCCGCCGCGGCCCCTCCAACGTCATAAGCCCAAACCAGAATGGCGATCCAGGTTGCCAGCTCGGCTGAGTTGAAGATCAGGAAAGCACCGAGGACGCGTCTGAGTGCCGGCGACCTTGCCAACGCCCGAAACGACTGGAGAGAGCGTCCTCGCGCTATTGCGGCAAGTTAGCGATGCGAACGGTCGGCGGTGGTAAGAAAGACCATGCTTTCGCACCTGCCAACGCCGACGGAAGGTGGCTGACTTTGGATCCCTTTGGGAACCTGGTGATCGCGCTCGCCATCGGGGTGGGTCTGGTCGGGATCGTGGCCGCGGCGATCCCGGGTTTGGTGTTGATCTGGGTTGCGGTTCTCGTTTGGGCCCTGGCCGAGCAAACGACGGTGGGATGGACCATCCTCGTCATTGCGACCGTGATCACAGTGGCCGGCCAGGTTGTGAAGTACCTCGTACCGAAGCGCCGCCTCGACAATGCGGGAGTCCCGGGACGATCGCTGGTCATCGGTGCCGTCTTGTCGCTCGTAGGGTTCTTCGTCATTCCCGTCGTCGGCTTCGTCATCGGATTCGTTGCAGGGCGTGTACATCTCGGAGCGGGCCCGTCTCGGATCCCATAGCCGCGCTTGGCCGAGCACCAAGCATGCTTTGAGGGCAGCCGGTTTGTCCATCCTCATCGAATTGGCCGCAGGGCTGGCGATTGCCGGGGTGTGGGCGATCGCCGTCGTCTTTCTCTCCTGACAATCAGCGACTCTTCAGCTCTTCGAGCTCTTCCGGCGTCTTCGGCCAGTCCTCGCCCAGCAGGCGCGACAGCGACCGATCCGCCAGGAGCTTGCCACCGGTCTGACACGTGGGGCAGTAGTTGGTCTCGTTGCTGGCGTAGACGATGCGTTGCACCAGGGCCCCGCAGCGCGGACAGGCTTCGCCGTACTTTCCATGGACGGCCATCTCGGGTCTGAACGCCGTCACTTTGGCGGGCCAATCGCCCCCCAGCTGGCTGCGGAGAAGATCGGTCCAGTGATTTAGCTGCTCGATGGTTGCAATACGAAGGCGTTCGATCTCGTCCGGGCCTAGCTGGCGGGTGCGCGCCACCGGGGAGAGGCGAGCGGCCCAGAGGATCTCGTCGGAGAAGGAGTTCCCGATTCCGGAGAATATGCGCGGGTCGGTCAAAGCCCGTTTGAGGGTCCGGTTTTCAGCGGTGAGGGCGGCCGCGAACTCGTCGGGGCTGGCTTCGAGGGGTTCCACTCCCCCACGATTCTCAGCCGCCAGAGACTCCTCACCCTTGAGGATCCACAGCCCGGCCCGCTTCTTGGTGCCTTGCTCGGTCAAGATCAGGGATCCCGAATCGAAGTCGAGCGCGGCCAGGCCCACCTTCTTGGGAACGGCGGTCCCGGCCGGTTTCCACTGCAGACGGCCCGCCACCATCAGGTGAATCACCAGGAAGAGCTCATCGGGGAACTCGAACACGATCCGCTTACCCAGCCGACGCAGCCCCACCACCCGGGCTCCCTGCGGTGCGGAGTAAGGAGGGTCGTAGGTCCGCAAGACCGCCGGTGAGGCCACCCTTACCTTCCTCAAAGTCTCCCCCAATACCCGGGCCCGAAGAGCTTCCAGATAGATGGTGATGTCGGGCAGTTCGGGCATCGCCCCAAGGTACCGCCTCCTCCCTCATTAATTCCTTAGTACCTTCCAATAGCGATGAGCACCCTCGCCCGACAATGGGTACTTGCCCGCACCCCCCAAGGCCTTCCGGGGTTGGCGGACTTCGCCCTGCAGGGGGCCCTATTGGACGACCTCGAACCCGGCCACGTGCTCGTGGCCAATCGCTTTGTCTCAGTCGACGCCGGGGTGCGAGACCGCCTGTCCCGCGACAGCTACGGTGCCCGCACGCAGGTCGGTGAGGTGATCGACGGTTTCGCCGTCGGCACGGTCATCGAGTCTTCCCACGATCGTCTCCAAATCGGTGACCGGGTCGCATCCGGCACCGGCTGGCGGACCCATTTCATCTCGAACGGGAAGGGGCTGCTGCGCCTCGATCCCCAGATATTCTCGCCACCGATTCCCGACTCGGCTGCGATCGGTGTCCTCGGGGTCTCCGGCCTCACTGCGTATTTCGGCCTGTTGCGAGTGGCCCGGGTATGGCCCGGTGAGACCGTGCTGGTGTCATCCGCCGCCGGCACGGTCGGCGCCACCGTCGGTCAGATCGCCCGGATTCAGGGCTGCCGTGTGGTCGGGATAGCGGGAGGGCCCGAGCGCTGTCGGTACGTAACCGAGGAACTCAGTTTCGACGCCTGCATTGACCGCCACGACCCCGATCTGGTGGCCGCCATCGCCAATACCTGCCTCGATGGCGTAGACGTCTACTTCGACAACGTCGGTGGTGAGCTGGCCGATGCCGCCATCCTGTCGATGAACCGGGGCGGGCGGATCGCCATCGCCGGACAGGTCGCCGAGTACAACCTCGACGAGCCCCGTGGTGTCCGCCACATCATGGAAGCGGTCGAACGCCGACTCCGGATCGAGGGTTTCGTGGTGTGGGACTACCTCAGCGACTTTCGACCCGCGATCGAAGAAATGGCCGGATGGATCCGGGAGGGCAAGCTCAAATTCACCGAGCATGTCGTCGACGGTTTTGACAAGGCCCCGGCCGCCTTCTGCGATCTGTTCAGCGGTTCCGCCGCCTTCACCCGTGCGGGATTGGGACGCTCCCTCATTCGCCTGTAGGCGGATTACTCCGCAGATCCCTCACCGTCCGTTGAATCGGGGTGGACGCTTGCCACGCATGGCCGCCAGGGCCTCCTTGTGGTCTTCGGACATCAAGCGTGACCAGTTCGTGACCTATGGCGAAGTCGAAGGAGGTGCTCAGAGCTTCCTTGACCAGCTTGTTGACCGCGGCCTTGGTGTACTGGATCGCCAGTGGAGCCCCGGCGGCGAGACGCTCCGCAAAAGCCAAAGCCTCGGACTGAAGCCGGTCGGCGGCAATCACACGATTCACCAGGCCGATCCGTTCAGCCTCCGTCGCTGAGATCGGATCTCCCGTCAAGAGGTACTCCTTGGCGCGGGCGGGCCCGATCAGCAATGGCCAGATCGCAGTGCCCCCGTCACCCGCGACGATCCCAACCCTGACATGGGGATCTGCGATGGTCGCCGTGTCCGCCACGAAGATGACGTCGCATAGCAAGGCGATGCTGGCGCCCAGCCCGATCGCCGGCCCGTTCACAGCCGCCACCACTGGAATCTCGATGTCGACCAGGTCCCAGATCATTTGCCTGGCATCCCGGCGCAAGTCGTGGAGACGGCCCGGATTGTCGAGGGTCGGGAACCAGGCGTAGTCGCCACCCGCGGAAAATGCTTTGCCCCGGCCCGTCAACACGGCTGCACCAGCATCTCCTTCCCGGCGGAGGAGACCGAACAGCAGGGTCAGATCCCGGTGAAGGGCCTCGTCGACCGCATTCAGATCACTGCGGGGATGAGCGATGGTGACACGGACAACCCGGCCGATCCTCTCGACTTCGAGTGTGTCGAACTTCACCTGATCGAGCGCCGATGCCACGCGGTGACGATACCTCCACGTGTGGGACGGCACGGGCCGCCGCTGCCATCGCCTCGTTACGATGCCCGCAGTGGATCGGGCGACTGTCAAAGCCTTCATGGATCGGTTCCAGGAACTGGCGGGCGGTGCTGCCGCCATTGCAGCGCTGGCGATAGCCGATCGAGCGGGCCTGCTGGAGGCCATGGCCGGACGGGGCCCCGTCACCGTTCGTGATCTGGCCGCCGGCACCTTCGACGCCCGCTATGTCGAGGAAATCCTGTCGGTCATGGCGGCGGTCGGGGTCGTCGAATACGAAGGCTCAACGGATTCATTTCTTTTGCCGGTCGAACATGCCGCCTGCTTGACCGATCCCGGCAGTCCTTATTCGGTGGCCGGTTGGCTGGATGCGATTCCTGCTGCCATGAAGTCGATCGATCGAATCACGCAAGCAACGATTCACGGGGGCGGGATCCCGATCGAAGACTTCGACGAGCGGGTCGTCGTCGGTGTGGACCGTCTCAACTCGCCGGGGACGCGGATACTCCTCACGAAACGATGGCTGCCTTCGATGCCCGATGTCGTTGCCAAGCTCGAGGCAGGTGCCCGGGTGGCCGATGTCGGGTGCGGGTCCGGGATGGCCGCGATGGCGATGGCGTTGGCATATCCGCGCACCACGGTGATCGGATATGACGTCGATCCGCGGGCGGTCGCCCGCGCCCGTGGTCGCGCCGATATGTCGGGCCTCCCCAACCTGTCGATAGAACTGATGGCGGCCGCAGAGCTGCCGCCCGGTTTCGATCTGGTGACGACCTTCGACGTTATCCACGATCTCCCCCACCCCGACGCGGCCCTCCGTCGAATCCGCGGTGGCCCTAAACGATGGCGGGACTTATTTCATGATGGAACCTGCCGCGGGAGCCTCACTCTCCGAAAATCTCGATGCCCGCGGAGCTCTCATCTTGGGATTTTCCTTGTTGTATTGCCTGCCCCAGTCTTTGGTCGACGAGGGCATGGGTCTGGGTGCGGCGTGGGGTCCGGTCCGGGCCGAGCAGCTTTGTCGTGAAGTCGGATTCACCAGATTCGAGCAACTGCCGATCGAAAACCCGTACAGCAACTTCTACAGGGTCGAAGGATGACCGGCAACCAGCCCACCGACTTTCCAATAGAGAACCTTCCGTACGGAGTGTTCTCGGTCGGTGGTCGGAATCGTCGGGTCGGGGTAGCCATCGAGCAGCACATTCTCGATCTGGCCGCTCTCAGCGAGTTCGGGGGACTCTTCGAGGCGGGCACTCTCGAACCATTCCTGGGAGCCGGCCATGGCGTCTGGTCATCGGTCCGCCAGGAGATAATCGAACTTCTCACATCCGGGGATCCCGAACCACACCTGACGCCCCTGAATCAGGCCGAGATGCACATGCCCTGTCGAATCGGCAACTATGTCGACTTCTTTCTCGTCTCTGGAGCATGCGACCAACACCGGCCGAATATTCCGGCCCGGTGGTGAACCCCTTACTCCCAACTGGCGACATCTTCCGATCGGCTATCACGGTCGGGCAGGATCCATCGTCATCGACGGGACCCCGATCCGCCGGCCCAAAGGGCCAGCGCCGGACCGCGGAGGGCCCCGCGTTTGGCAGCAACCTCCAAACTCGACTTCGAGCTCGAGGTGGGCTTCATCACGGGGCAAGGACCCGAACTCGGCGCTTCGGTCACCAGCGCCGACGCGGAGACCTACATCCTTGGATTGGTTCTAGTCAACGATTGGTCGGCGCGCGACATACAGGCCTGGGAGTCACAACCCCTAGGACCGTTCCTGGGGAAGTCATTTGGCACCACGATTTCGCCGTGGGTGGTGCCGCTAGCCGCATTGGCTCCTCACAGGACGAAGCCACGGGTCCAAGACCCTCCTCCACTCCCCTATCTCACTCCTGCCGGGAATGGTATCAATCTGGCGTTGACCGCGTCGGTCAACGGGGCCATCGTGACAAGGTCGAACCTCAAGAACCTGTACTGGACGATGAGCCAGCAACTCGTCCATGCCACCAGCAATGGGGCCACCTTCGCCCCCGGTGACCTATTTGCCTCGGGCACCGTCAGTGGCTCCACCCCCGGGAGCCAGGGCAGCCTGCTCGAGCTCACTTCCGATGGGGTCGAACCCATCACGCTCGAGAACGGTCAGACCCGGAGCTATCTCGAGGATGGCGACACCGTGATCCTGTCGGCGTCGGCTGGTGGAGCCAGGTCGCCGAGGATCGGATTCGGGACCTGCGGAGGGACGATCCTTCCAGCCGGACGCTAGCTAAAGCCTATCCGCCCCTATTTGACGCGGCGACCGCCTTTCCAGACATGCGTAACTCGCTCGGGGTCGCCCCAGATCGAATCGACCTCGAGAGGGCTGCGGTCGAGTGCAATCAGGTCGGCGTCAAACCCTTCTTCGATACGACCTGATCTGGGAGCCTGCGCTCCCAGCGTCAGGGGCCCGGTTGCTGTCGCTGCTTCGATAGCACCGAGAGGGGTGAGACCGGCGTCGGTCAGGTGTCGCATCTCGCGCGAAGCCAGGGCATACCGGAAGCCATGCATGGGCCCGCTGGCAAATATGTCGGTTCCCATTGCGATCCTGACTCCTGTGGCGATCGCGATCTTGAGCGCTTGGGCGTGGGTTTCGGCCAGGCCGGTGATCTTTCGATATGCGTAGGCGGGCACATGCGCCTCCATGCCGATCAGCTCATCGACGATGAACCTCGTTGGAACGAGGATGGCGTCCTTCTCCTTCATGAGCTCGGCGGCCTCTTCGTCCAGATAGCTGCCGTGTTCGATCGTCCTGGCACCCGCCCGGAGAGCGGCCATGATTCCCGGTTTCCCATGGCAGTGGGCGGCAACAACCCGATCCGCCCTCGCCGCCTCGTCCACGATCGCCCGCAGTTCCTCATCTGAAAACTGTTGATGAATCGGGTGATCAACCTCGGACATCACGCCACCCGAGGCACAGATCTTGATGACACGGGCGTTGCGCCGGAGTTGTTCCCTGACGGCCTTGACGCACTCGGATGGCCCGTCGGCTAGCCGGCCGATGATCCGACTACGGGCGGCCACCCCCTCATAGATGTCGAGGGGGATCGAGTGAATGTCTCCATGCCCGCCCGTCGTCGACAGCACCTCACCCGCTCCGTAGATGCTCGGCCCGATGATGCTGCCTTCGGCCACCACGGGAGCGAGCTCGACTCCGTAGCCCCCGACTTCCCGAACGGAGGTGACACCGCCTTCGATGTAGCGGGCCAGGTCGGCGGTGGCCCGCGCTCCGGCAGCGGCGGGAGGCACCCAGGCAACCCCTTCGAGGCTCCAGGATGGCGATCCGAACAGATGGGCATGGCAATCCCAGAGGCCTGGCATGACAACCGGAACCTCAAAGACCGTGGCATCGGTCGCGGCAGGCGCCGATGCCGCCGGACCCGAGAACGTGATTTCGGTCCCGTCGACCACCACCGCACCGTTTTCGATGGGCTCCCCTTTACCGGGGATCAGCAGATCGGCCAGGATCTTCAACATCGAGGCCAGACGCTAGACACAAAGACTTTCCCAGCGGGGGGCCCGGTGCCCTACCGCTCATGTCCAGCGGGGGGCCCGGTGCCCTACCGCTCATGTCCAGCGGGGGCCCGGTGCCCTACCGCTCAAGTCACAGGACCCGTCCGTCTTACACGAACATGCGGAACCGACGTTTAACTCAAGCCGCCTTGGCCCCCGCCGGCTCCGATGTGGCCTGGATCGCCGCCCCTCGCTTCGAATACATGATCGCTGCACCGAGGATCACCAGCGCCACCAGGGCGATCGTCAGCCTGGCCCCGGTGTTGTTCCTCAACCCGATGATCGCCGGGAGGGTCAGCAGTGAGACCAGGTTCATGACCTTGATCAATGGATTCAGCGCAGGACCGGCTGTGTCCTTGAATGGGTCGCCCACGGTGTCTCCGATAACGGCCGCCTTGTGGGCCTCCGAACCCTTCCCACCGTGATGGCCCTCCTCGATGTACTTCTTGGCGTTGTCCCAGGCCCCACCCGAGTTCGAGAGGAAGTTGGCCATCAGCTGACCGGTCAAGATCACCGCAGCGAGGAATCCGCCCAGGGCCAGGTAGCCGAGGCCGAACCCGACGATGACCGGGGTAAGCACCGCTAGGAGCGCCGGTGTAGCCAGCTCCCGAAGGGAAGCCCTCGTGCAGATGTCGATAACCGGGCCGTAGTCGGGACGCTTCTCCCCGCGCATGATCTTTCCGTCGGCAAATTGACGGCGTACCTCCTGCACTACTACCCCAGCAGTTCGGCTGACGGCCCGAATGGCGAGAGCAGAGAACATGAAGGGCACCGCCCCTCCGACCAGGAGACCGATGAACGTGAGCGGATCGGCGACATTGATCGACGTCGCCGGGTCCCGGAACAGCTCCGAGCCGACCAATTCGAGTCCCAGCTCGCCGGCGATGGTTTCGATGAACGATGCAAACAGGGCCACCGCCGCAATGACTGCCGACCCGATAGCAAATCCTTTGGTGACGGCTTTGGTGGTGTTGCCGACGGCGTCCAGGCTCACCATGATCTTTTGTGCCTCGCCCTCGAACTCGCCAGACATCTCGGCGATGCCGGCGGCGTTATCGGCGACGGGACCGAAGGTGTCCTCGGAGACCACTACTCCTGTGGTCGCCAGCATTCCCATTCCGCACAGGGCCACCAGGTACAGGGCGAACTGGAGGTTGCCGCCTCCCAAAACGACCGCCACTCCGATGGCGCCGGATATGGCGAGGACCGCCCACACCGAAGATTCGAGTCCCGAGGAGATACCGGACAGCACGGTCGTAGCCGGGCCCGTCCGGGTGCTTTCGGCGATCTCCTGAACGGGCTTGGACTCCGTCGATGTGAAGTATTCCGTCAGTCGCGAGGCCACCTGGGCGAGGATCAGACCTGCCACGACCGCGGCAAACACCTTCCAACCTTCGTTGCCGTTCTCGTTGCCCACATAGAACATGGCGACGAGAAACGTTCCGACGATCGTCAACAGGCCGGCGGTGAGGAAGCCGCGGTTGATCGGCGCCATGGCGGTCCGGTCCTTTGGCGTGGCCCGGACCATGAACACACCCGCGATCGAGGCGACCACGCCGATGGCTCTCGCCACCAGCGGGAAGACCAGACCGAGGGCCGGATTGGCACCGATCGAATCGAACGCCGCCACTCCCAGGATGATCGACGCGACCAGCGTCACCTCGTAGCTCTCGAAAAGGTCGGAGGCCATGCCTGCGCAGTCGCCGACGTTGTCGCCTACGTTGTCGGCGATCGTGGCGGGGTTGCGGGGGTCATCCTCAGGGATGCCTTGCTCGACCTTTCCAACCAGGTCGGCCCCGACATCGGCGGCCTTGGTGAAAATGCCACCGCCCACCCTAAGGAACAGCGCCAGCAGCGACCCGCCGAACCCGAAGCCGACGAGGATGGCCGATGAGGTGTTCTGGAACACCATGATGATCAGGGTTGCTCCGAGTAGTCCCAGCCCGACGGTGAACATTCCCGCGACTCCCCCGGTTCGGAATGCCACCTTGAGAGCGGCGGGAAGCGAACCGGATTTGGCGGCGGCAGCGGTGCGGACATTGCCCCTGACCGCCAGGCTCATCCCGATGAACCCGGTGAGGCCGGACAGGAAACACCCGGCCACGAACGCGATCGTCCGGAATAGACCGGATTCGACAAAGGAGAGGGCAACTGTGCCATCGGGGGCGAGAACCTCGGTCGAGGTGAGATAGACCACGACAACCAGCGGGATCAAGATGACCAGAATCGTCCGGAACTGCCTGCGCAGGTAGGCCATCGCGCCTTCCTGGATCGCGGCGGCGATCTCCTTCATTTTCTCCGTGCCCTGATCGGCCCTGAGGACGCCCCTCGAAAGCATGAACCCGACCCCGAGCGCGACCAGCGCGATCACGGCCGAAATAACGAGCCAGGTCCATTCGGCTGTGCCTAGGACGAACTCCTGATAGCCACCTTCCGCGGCCAAGACCGTGCTCATTCGAGTTTTTTCCTCCTGGGATGTTGAAAATGCCCGCTCACCAAAAGCGGCACTCCCGAAAGTGCCGCCACGAGGCTCCCAAACGACGATCAGCGCGGGCCGGCCCTTGGGTCCGGGGAATGGGAGGTTAACAAGTCGGGACGGAGGCGAGGCCGGTCCCCGGCAGGCCCCGTAGCAGAGGCTGGTCGCCGGGCTAACGGCTTCGGTTGAGGGTGTCGACGCTCAAGAGGAGCCCCGCCAGGATGGTCCCTGCTCCGCCGAAGGCAACTCCGTCCGAAATCCACGAGAAATTCGGCTCGGCGACCCCCATCAAGGACCCCGCCAGGGTCGCCAGACCGACGATCGCTCCTACTGCCACGAGAACGCGCCCGTTCCGAATGCGGTTCAGCATGGCGAACGCGCCGGCCGCCACAATCACCGCAGCGGCGATCCAGGCCGGCCACGCCGGCACGATGTCACCGATCTCGAGAGTCGAATTGCTCCCGAGCGCCACTACTCCTCCCATGGCCTGGATAGCTGCGGCCACAAGGAGGCCGACCGCCACGGGGGTGACGTTCTCCGGCTCAGCCGCCGACTGCATTTCGAGGTACTGGCCGGGCGGCCTGACCGGGGCGGCCGGGGACATGCGCCCCTCGCTGTCGATGCCGTGGTCCCTGGCCCCGGCCAGCAGACGGTTCAGACGGGGGGAGCTGGAAGAGCGGATGCCCAAAGCCAGCGCGAAGCGGGCGTCGTCGTTGGTGGAGATGATCAGTTCTTCGCCCTCTATTCGGAGGTGGAACCCGTCGAGTTTGGCGGCGACGCCGATTTCAGCCAGGGACCATCGACCCAACTCGCCATGAGTCGAGACGAGCAAGAGCTCCTCGTCCTCCAGGTGGATCTCCACGCGGATGGCCGACTGAGCCTCGCCCAGCATTCGCACTGTGCCTGTTAGTTCGGTATTCACCGGTCGCTTTCCTGCATCGTCAATGCTAGGTGGCGTTAGGTCGAGATCTTGGGTTACTTTGCGCCGCTAGCCTCCGGCGCCCTTGCCAGACTTCATCTATTCGATGGTTCGGGTCAGCCGTCATTACCCGCCTGATCGCGACGTCCTTCGTGACATCACCCTCGGCTTCTACTACGGAGCCAAGATCGGAGTGATCGGACCCAACGGCGCCGGAAAGTCTTCGCTTCTCAGAATCATGGCCGGTCAGGACGATGGATACACGGGCGAGGCGAAGCTCATGGAAGGTTTCAGCGTTGGCTTGCTCGAGCAGGAACCCCATCTCGACGAGAGCAAGGACGTCTTGGGCAATGTCATGGACGGGGTTGCCGCAACGAGGTCGCTGCTCGAGGACTATCAGAAGGTGATGGAGGGCTGGGCCGATCCCGACGCCGACTACGAGAAACTGGGGGCGAGACAGGAAGTACTCGAGAAAAAGATCGAGGCGGCGGGGGCCTGGGAGCTCGACCGACAGGTTGAGATGGCGATGGATGCCCTCCGGGTCCCTCCAGGTGATTCCCCGGTTGCGCGCCTCTCCGGAGGTGAACGTCGACGGGTGGCGTTGTGTCGGCTGCTGTTGGCGCACCCCGACCTTTTGCTCCTCGACGAGCCCACCAATCATCTCGACGCCGAGTCCGTGGCGTGGTTGGAACGATTCCTCCACGAGTACACCGGGTCGGTGATCGCAATAACGCACGATCGCTATTTCCTCGACAACGTGGCAGGTTGGATCCTCGAGCTGGACCAGGGGCGCGGAATTCCCTACGAGGGAAACTACTCCGGTTGGCTCGAGCAGAAGGGTGCCCGGCTCAAGCAGGAGGAACGGGAGGAGTCGGCCCGCCAGCGCACCCTGGCCCGCGAGTTGGAATGGGTCAGGATGTCCCCGCGGGCCCGGCAGGCCAAAGGGCAGGCTCGGTTGACTCGATACGAGGAACTGGTCGCCGAGGCTCAGTCTGTGGAGAAACGCGCCGATCGCCTCGAAATCGAGATCCCATTCACGCGCCGGTTGGGCGACAAGGTGATCGAGGCCAAGAACCTCCAGAAGGGATATGGACCCCGTCTGCTGATAGAGGACCTCGACTTCAATTTGCCACCGGCCGGCATCGTCGGGGTCATCGGCCCCAACGGGGCCGGGAAGACCACGCTATTTCGGATGATCACGGGACAAGAAGCCCCCGATTCCGGAACGATCGACGTCGGCTCGTCGGTAGATCTCGCCTATGTGGATCAGACGAGAGACGCATTGAAGGCCGAGAACACGGTCTACCAGGAGATCTCAGGAGGCCTCGACATCATCAAGGTCGGCAACCGCGAGATCAACAGTCGTGCTTATGTCGCCTCCCTCAATTTCAAAGGCTCCGATCAGCAGAAGAAGGTCGGCACGCTGTCGGGCGGAGAACGAAACAGGGTCCATTTGGCGAAGATGCTCAGGACCGGGGGCAACGTCATTCTCCTCGACGAGCCCTCCAACGACCTCGACGTCGACACTCTGCGGGCTTTGGAGGAAGCGCTCACCGCCTTTCCTGGGTGCGCGGTCGTCATCTCCCACGACCGCTGGTTCCTCGACCGGATCTGCACCCACATCCTTGCCTTCGAAAACGATTCCCAGGTCCACGATTATGCGCCGGGGAAAGTCCGATTTATCGAAGGAAACTGGACCGAGTACGAGAACTTCATCACGGATCGTTACGGTCCCGATGCCCTTCTCCCTCGGCCGAGAGGCAGAGCCAAGCTCGCCTAGAGCGCTACCGCGACCGTTAGTGTTTTGGCCTGTTCGACCAGAAGGACTTGACGAGGTCATGGCGCGTTTGCAACGCAAGCGTTTTAGCGCACCGCCGAGGTTCGAACCTTTCCCAACGGAAAGGTTGACGTGGTCGAACTCGACGATGTAGTTGTCGGGAGGATGACGTACGAACCGGGCTGGCGATGGTCGGTGGACGTCAAGCCGATCGCTGGCACCGACACCTGTCAGTTTCATCACCTAGGGGTTGTTCTTTCTGGTCGGCTGCGTGGGGCGATGGCCGACGGAACGGAGCTGGAGGTTGGGCCCGGCGATGTATTCGAGATGCCGCCCGGCCACGACGCGTGGGTGGTCGGCGACGAGCCCTGGGTGTGTGTCGACTTTGCCGCAATGCGGAATTACGGTCGGACAGCCGAGCATCGAGGCGAACGGATCCTCGCCTCAATCTTGTTCACCGACATTGTCGATTCGACTGCCACCGCGCAGCGTCTCGGCGACGGCAGGTGGCTCGATGTGGTGGCAGGGCACAACGAACGAATCCAATTCGTTCTCAACCGCTACAGCGGCCGGCTCGTGAAAACCACCGGTGATGGAATCCTCGCCCTTTTCGATGGAGCCGAGCGGGCGGTTCGGGCGGCGGCGGCCCTCCACGAGGCCGTCGCCGGTCTCGATATTCAGCTCCGGGCAGGGGTTCACACGGGAGAGGTGGAAATGGTCCCTGGCGACGTCCGTGGGGTCGCTATCCACGCCGCGCCCGGTGATGGCTCTTGCCCAACCTGGGGAGACTCTGGTCTCGAGCACAACCCGCGATCTCCTGGACGGGACCGGGCTCGATTTCGAAGACCGGGGCAGCCACGTTTTCAAAGGTCTCCCGGGAAAGCGAGAGGTCTTTGCGTTGAGACCCGCCGGTGCCCCCAGCCCACAAAGCTAAGAAGGCGGTCCGGGGATCTCGGCGCCGTTCAGGTGGTGAGGCGGTAGAACCGCAGAAAGCCCGGTTCGAACGGCAAGGTCTCCATGTCCCGGAACCCGGCCTGCATGGCATAGTCCCGTAGCTTCCCGGCGCGCATCACCGTTCCAGTCCCTGCCGAGGGCTGCTCTGCGAGACCGTTGGGCAAACAGATCATCATGCTTGCTGCATACATGAAACGCTCAATCTCATCTCCCGGGACAGTGAAGGTGTCGGCCACCCTTTCGTCGGCCACGAGCAACGGCGCGTCAGGCGCCAGGCTCTGCCTGATCGCCTCGAGGACTTCGACCGGCCTCGACATGTCGTGGATCGACTCGATGACCAAAGCAAGGTCGTAGGGACCCTGGTCGCTCATGGAGGCTGCGTCGCGAACTTCAAAGCGGACCCGATCGCCGACGCCGGCTTCGCTGGCTTGACGCCGGGCAACCTCGATCGAGCTTTCGTCCGGATCGAACCCATCGACGCGGGCCTTCGGGTAAGCCTTGGCCACGGCAATGGCCGCCCATCCGACGCCACAGGCGACATCCGCCACCCGGGCTGGCGGCTCGGCGACGAGGCGCCCGTGGACATCCGGGAGCGAAGGCAGAAATTCATTGCCGAACTGGCTCACCAGCCACGGCCGATTGAAGTCTCCCTGGCTTTCGATCATGTCCGGGCCGTATGCGGACCAGGGGACGCCCCCGCCGGTGCGGTAAACCTCGAGAAGGCGAGGAAGGGCCTGTGCGGCCGAGACCACCTGGCGAGCCAGCGGCGTGACCGAAAAGGGGCTGTCGAGGTTGATCAGTGCTTCCGCGTGAGCCCTTGGGAGGCTGAAGCGTCGATCGTCCTCCCCCTTCGAGGAGTCATCCACGTCGAGTATCCCCGTCACCGCCTGCTGCTCCAGCCATTCCTTCGCGTATCGAGGGTGAATGCCGGCCTTGTCGGCGAACTCGCCGAGCGTTACCGGCTCCATCCCGGCGAGCAAGGCGTAAAGGCCCAGCCGGTCTCCGATGTACACCGAAAGGAGGTCGAAAGAACCGAGACCCGCTCCAAACAGCCTTCCCGCAAAGGCCTCCGCGTTCGCCGTGAGGTTGGCATCTTCGCCGGCCACTGACATTCCTATTTACCTTCCTTTCGTTCAGGGCCTCGACTGTATTCGTGGGGCGTAGTTCGTGCAGTGGGGCGCGTCCTTGGAGAAGAGAAGAATCAGCGAAGGAAAGGGGAGCCGAGGCTTGGTTGACGGGTGAGACTCATGAGGGGTTGGCGGGCTTCTCAAAATTGTTTGAGAAATGTCCTGAATAGCCAGGTTCTATAAGGGTTTTTGTCACACCTGACCTTCATACTGTTTGGTATGGACGGGTGGGGAGACACACAATTGTCGATGATCAGATCGAGTGCTTGGCAGACCGAACTGTGCAGGTTGAAGCGCGAGATCACCCGGATGCGAGCCCGTCAGGTCCAGCTGATCCGACGGTTGGATCGGTTTCAGGTCGACACCGCCGACGGGGCCCGCACCATGGGCGACTGGACCGCAGCCCAACTGGATGTGTCCCGTCAGACGGCTGATCGGCTCACCCAACTAGCCCACACCCCCGACCCCGAAATCGAAGAAGCGATGGCCGAAGGGACGGTGGGGGTTGGACCGGGCGGCGGCTCTGACCAAACTCCGCCACACCGACATCACCCCCGACCAGTTCACCGAAGCGGCCGAGTCATACTCGCTGGGCAGGTTGTACGGACTGTTGGACCGCCTCCGAGAGGTCACCCCGGCCGACGAGGAGGACGTGTTTGAGGGTCGCTATTTGGTGATCCAACCCAGCCTGGACGAATCGGTCTTCAAACTGTGGGGACAACTCCCCGGCGTAGACGGCCGCATCGTCCAAAAAGCCCTCACCCAAAGAGAAACCGAACTGCCGGCACTCCCCCACACTGAGGGGCAGGGACAACGGCGAGCCGACGCCCTCACCTCCATCTGCCTCGACAGCCTCACCGGCAGCTCCGAACAACCAGAAACCGGAGCGGGGACGGGCGGTGACGGTGGCGGAAGTGTTCATCGACGCCACCCAGGCCGCCCAATCGTTCGGAGAGGCCGGCGCCACCATCTCCACCGGACCGAGAGTCGGACCCAACACCCTCTCCGAGATCCTCTGCACCGGCCAAATCCGAATAGTCGTCACCGACGGCCTCCACCCCGTCGCCTACTCGGATATGGGAGAGGCGATCCCCCCAGCAATCAGGAGTTTCGTCGCCTGGCGAGACCAAGGACACTGCTCGATCGAAGGCTGCCCCAGCCAATACCGCCTCCAACCCCACCACATCCGGCAACGAGCCCACGGCGGCAACCACCACCCCGACAACCTCATCACCCTGTGCTGGTACCACCACCACGTCGCCATCCACCAACTCGGATTCCGGATCGACCCCCAAACCCCCACCCACCGAAGACGACTCCTCAAACCACAGCGACCACGGACCACCGGGGATCTAACGGCCGACGGTTTACTCGCCCACCTACCCCGATCCGCCCAATTCCGATATCGCCGCTTGGATCCTTCGTTGCCTGGTCTCGGGCTTCTTGGCGCTTGCGATCCCCGACGCGATCTCCTTCTTTCTCGTGAAGGAGATCCGCTCAAATGCTCCGGCTACGCCGGCCTCTTCCATTGCCTGGATCAGATCCTCCGGCACCTCGACTTCACGGGGACCGTCGTCCCTTGTCAACACCACCACGACTTCGTCACCGGCGGACTTGCCGAGTTGGGTTTGGATGTCCTTGAGGATGCCGATGACCATGCCGTTGGCAGCGCCCATCGACACGACCGACCCCTGATAGGGGACACCATCGAAGGTCGCCCGGACCGGAATCCTCTTAGCGCCGCCCAGTTCTTCGATAACAGAAGGAGGGACCTGAACCCAGGCCCCTCCCCCACCACGAGCCTCTTCGATCAAGGCTCGGAACTCACTCAAAGGTCAGTCCTTGCGCATGTCGTCGAAAGCGTCCTCGAACGACACCGCTGCCCGGCGGCGCTGTTCGCCGCTTTCCGGAGCGGCCGCCGGAGCCGGCTCTCGTGGTGCGGACGGACGCTCGCTTCGGTCACGGTCACGGGGCCGCTCGTCACGACTGGGTCGGCTGTCACGATCACCGGTCCGTGGGCGATCACCGCTACGGGGACGATCACCGCCGCGGTCGCCACCGCGATCACCACCACGGGGCCGATCACGATCTCGATCGCGATCACGATCGCGGGGCCGGTCGTCGCGGCCGCCGCCCCCATCCGACACGGATGCGGCGCCTTCCTTGGGAACACCCTCGAGCGGACGGGCCAGCTTCAGTGCGAGCTTGCCGGTGCGCTGGTCGATCTCCTCGACGATCACGCCGATCTTCTGCCCGAGATCGAGGTAGTCCTCGACTCTCTCGACCCGACGGGAATCGTCAAGCTTGGAAATGTGAAGCAGACCATCACGACCGGGAAGGATGTTGACAAACGCACCGAACTTGGTGATGTTGACGACTTCGCCGTCGTACTCCTTGTTCATCTCGGCCTCGGGCGGGAAGACGATGTTCATGATCCGTTCCTTGGCAGCGGCGAGAGCCTCGCTGTCGCTCGAAGCGATGCGGACGATGCCAAAACCGCCCTCCTCCTCGATCTCGATCGAGGCGCCGGTCTTCTCCTCTAGCTCGCGGATGACCTTGCCCTTCGGTCCGATGACTTCACCGATCTTGTCCTTAGGGATCTGGATCGATTCGATCCTCGGTGCCCACTTATTGAGCTCGGTCCGGGGAGCGGGGAGGACCTTGTTCATCGCGTCGAGGATGAAGAGCCTTGCCGTCCGCGCCTGGTCGAGGGCTCCGGTCAACACCTCTGATGGCAAACCCTGGAGCTTGGTGTCCAACTGCAGGGCAGTTATGACTCCGGCGGTTCCGGCGACCTTGAAGTCCATATCCCCCAAAGCATCCTCAGCACCGAGAATGTCTGTAAGGGTCACGTACTTGCCGTTCCGTTCGATCAATCCCATCGCGATGCCGGCCACCGGATCAGAGATCGGAACTCCGGCATCCATCAATGACAGGGACGATGAGCACACTGCGGCCATCGACGTGGATCCGTTGGACGAGATGACCTCGGAAACCAGCCGCAACGCGTAGGGGAAGTCCTCCTCGGTGGGAACCACCGGGAGGAGGGCCTTCTCAGCCAGCGCCCCGTGTCCGATCTCACGCCGCTTGGGACCTCTCATGAAGCCCGCTTCTCCGACGGAGAACGGCGGCATGTTGTAGTGATGCATGTATCGCTTGGAATCCTCGGGCGCCAGGGTGTCGAGCATCTGCTCCATCTTGAGCATGCCGAGAGTGGTGATGTTCAGAACCTGGGTCTCGCCTCGTTGAAAGAGGGCCGATCCATGGGTTCGACCGACCAACCCGGCTTCGATCAACAACGGACGAACGTCGGTCGCACCGCGTCCATCGAGGCGGACACCGTGATCGGCCACCATGGCTCGCATCATGTCTTTGAGGACGCTCTTGAAGGCCCGCTTGAACGATTCCTTCTCCTCGTCCGTGACACCAATTTCCTCGGCCACGGCCTTGGCCGCCTCGGCCTCGGCGGCATTGCGATCGGCCTTGCCGGGAATTCGAATGACATCTTCGAGCTTGGGACCGGCCGCCGCCGCTACCCGCTCGTACATCTCGGGCGTGTAGTCGACGACCAGGGGCCAGCTGACCTCTTTGCGCCCGGCTCGTTCGACCAGCTGCATCTGCAGGTCGATCACCTCGGCGATCGAGACCTTGGACAGCTCGAGCCCGGCGGCCACGGTCGCCTCATCGGAGGGCGGGTCGCCGGCTGCAATGAGGCGCAGCCCATGAGGGGTGGAACCGGCCTCGACCATGATGATGTCGATGCCACCGTCGGCATTGCGACCACCGGCGACGGTGATCTCGAACACCGATTCGGCCATGTCTTCATGGGTCGGGAAGGCGATCCACTCCCCCTTCTTGAGTGCGAGTCGGGTTGCGCCCACCGCGCTCTCAAACGGAATGCCCGAGATGAGAAGTGCTGCCGAGGCACCGTTGAGGGCGATGACGTCGTGGTTCTCGCCGTCGATAGCGAGGGTGAGGGCGACGACATGGGTTTCGCAGCGGAACCCATCCGCGAACGACGGCCGGAGCGGCCGGTCGATCAAACGGGCGGCCAGAGTGGCAGCCTCGGTGGCGCGTCCTTCTCTTCTGAAAAACGAGCCGGGGATCTTTCCGACGGCGTACATGCGCTCTTCGAAGTCGACGGTCAGTGGGAAGAAGTCGATCCCTTCGCGCACTGTCTTGTTGGCGGTTGCCGCTACCAGCATTTCGGTTTCACCCATGCGGGCAACCACGGCGCCATCGGCCTGGAGGGCAAGCTTGCCTGTTGAGAGGGATATTTCCTTGCCCCCAACGAGGCCTTGAACGGTAATTTCGGGCACTAAGTGCTCCTTTGCTCTACGTGGAGCGGCCCGTTACCAGTTGTCATCTCTGGGGCTGACGGGGGGCGGTCTTGTCACCGGTGACCCGTGCTCAGCGATCGCAACTAGCAACCGACCAATCTCCTACTTTGATGTCCATATTCAGTTGTTATTCAGTTGTAGGTGATCCGGCGCGGAGTCCGGCATCCCGGACGTTCCCGCCGTACTAACCGCGGGGGGCCGAAGCCCTCCCGCTGGAGGTCTCTATCGGCGCAGGCCTAGTTGGGCTACCAGGGTTCGATAGCGCTCAACATCTTGGCCGCGGAGGTAATCGAGAAGCCGCCGCCGCTTGCCAACCATCATTAACAGACCGCGACGCCCGTGGTGATCGCCCTTGTGAAGGCGTAGGTGCTCGGTCAGATGATTGATCCGCTCGGTCAGCAGCGCTACTTGTACCTCAGGCGACCCGGTGTCGCCTTCGCCGTGGCCGAACTCGGTAACGATCTCTTGTGTGGTCTTCATGACGCGCGAAACCTGAAATCAATGGGAACCATGTCAGTTTAGCACCTCCCGGACTCTCCCAACATCGAGGCCGATCTGCCTGACCAGGGCTTCTACCCCGTCGAATCGGATTTCTTCCCGCAGCCGGACCCGGAAATCGACGGCAATGAGACGCCCATAGAGGTCGCCCGAATAGTCCAGCAAGTGGGCCTCGATGGTCGTTCCGAGACCATCGAAGGTTGGACGGGTCCCGACGTTGATGGCAGCCAGAAATACGTCGTCTCCAACTTTGGCCGTCCCTGCATATACACCTCGGCCGGGAAGCTGCCGATCGGGAGTGATGGCGATGTTGGCCGTTGGAAAGCCGATCGTCTGACCCCGCTTGTCGCCCTCGATCACCCGGCCATCGAGTTCGTACGGGCGGCCAAGCAAGGCCGCCGCTTCGGTCACGAGTCCGTCGCCGATCAATTGCCGAATCCTGGTTGAGGAGACGATGCCGTCCAGAGAGCCCAGGAGATCAATCACCGACACCTCGAACCCGAGGCGATCGCCCTCCCGATCGAGAAGGACCGTGTCACCGCCCCGGTCCCGACCGAAGCGAAAGTCCGCTCCCACCACAACCCGTTTGGCACGAAGCGCCCGAGACAGGACGTCTTCACAGAATTGTTCGGCCGATAGTTCGCGAATGTCGGGAAAGTCGAGGACGCCCGTCATCTCGGCGCCGAGCTGTCGGAACTGATCCACCCGTTGTTGAACACTGGTGAGCATTTTGGGAGCTCGCTCGGGGGCAAGGATCGAAAGCGGATGAGGGTCGAACGTCACAATGGCAGGGCTCAGCCCTGACGCCGCGGCCATAGCGATCAGGTCAGAGATAACGCGGCGATGGCCGACGTGAACACCGTCGAAAACACCGATCGTCACCGCCGTATCGGTCCCCACCTCCCACTCGAACGGCGGCCCGGTCAAAACGATCACGAGACAACTACCTCGGCCGTAGCGACGCCATTTCCAGCCACATAAACCGCCATGAGGTCGCCGGCGGAATCGACAACCGCGATCGGGCCATCCATGCCGATTGCCTCAAAGGATCTTCCGTGGGTTACTCGGCGCCTTTGGTCCTCGTCGGCCACCATGCGGGGCATCGCGGCGACTGCCGCCGTTAGGGGGAGAAGTGAGGCCTCCCACTGGTCAAGGTCGTCGATCGCTATGGCCAGATCGAGGCCGAAGGAACCTACCCGGGTCCTTCTGAGACCCTCGAGATGAGCACGCCCTCCCAGAACCTTCGCCATATCATCCGCCAACACCCGCACGTAGGTCCCCTTGGAACATCGGACCTTGATCGTGGCCATCGGAAAGTCACCCTCTTCGAAGTCCACGACTTCGATCAGGTAGATCTCAACCGGACGTGGCTTCCGTTCGATCTCCTCGCCCGCCCGGGCCATCTCATGAAGACGGCGACCGCCCACCTGAATCGCAGAGACCATGGGTGGGATCTGTTCGATCTTCCCCCGGAAGTTCGACAGTGCCGAGGAGACATCTTCCTGGGACACCGGCATCGCCTCTCGTGAAATCTCGCGACCATCCGCATCGAGGCTGTCAGTGGCGATTCCAAACCGAACCCGGGCAAGGTATTCCTTCGGAGACTCCTGAACGTAGCGAAGAAGGCGAGTGGCGCGGCCTATCCCGATCACGACGACGCCTGTAGCGAGAGGGTCGAGGGTGCCGGCGTGCCCGACACGTTTGATTCCCGCCGCTCGTCTCACCTTCGCAACCATGTCATGGGACGTTGGGCCTGAAGGCTTGTCTATCACCAGCAGCCCATCGGGCGTCGGAGATTTGGAGGATGCCTCGGGCATCGAGCGCGTCAGCAAGGCGCGAACCGCTTCGACCGCCTCATCGGCGGAACCGCGAAAGGTGAAACCGGCCGCGTTGCGGTGCCCACCACCCCCGAGAGCTTGCGCAACCGCCCCTACATCGGCAACGCCCCGGGAACGCAGGCTTCCTTTGTATTCACCTGGTCCGTGCTCTTTGAGCAGCAAAGCCGCCCCGGCCTCGACGGGTAGCCGGACCAAGTCGATGAGGGGATCGGTGTCGGCCAGGCCGATTCCCGCCGACGTCAGGTCGTCGAGAAACATGATCGACCAAACCAGCCCGGCCCCGGGTATGAGTTGAGTTCTCTCCATCACTCTGCCTGCGACGGACAGATAGCCGAACGGAGATTCCTCGTAGACGTGCTGACCGATCACTTCGGGCCTCGCTCCGGCCTCGACCAAATCAGCAGCGAGACGAAGAGTGGCCGGGGTGGTATTGGAATACTGGAACCTTCCGGTGTCAGTCACCAGGCCGGTAAGGAGGCTGGTCGCAATCCGGTCGTCGATCTTCCAACCCGCCGCCTCGATCAGGAGATAGGCCAATTCGGCTGATGCCGCGGCACCAGGGTCGATGATCGTGAGGTGACCGAATCCTTCCGAACCCAGTGCGTGGTGATCTACCACGATGAGGCACTCTGCTTTGGCCGCGATCGACGCCATCCCACCCAGCCGTTCGATATTGCCCGCGTCGAAGCTGACCATCAACTTAGGCTCGGCCGGAACCTGCTCCGGTGGCACCAACAATTCAATCGGGAGGAACCGAAGGGACGGATTGAACGAGAACGGGGGCCCAAAAGACGGAAAGACCTTCTTTCCATTGTCGGACGCCGCCAATGCCACCGCCAGCATGCTTCCCATGGCATCGCCATCGGGGCCGACGTGGCAGGTGAGGACGATCTCATCTGCTTCCGCCAGGAGCATGCCCGCTTTCTCGAGGTCCGGGAATCGGGGTCGCGACCCGTCAGGCATGCTGTTCCCCGTTGTTGGGTGTCTGTTGCTCGGGGACCGGGTCGGAGGGGTTGTCCTCGCGGAGCTCGCGCAGAATTGCTTCGATTCGCTCACCTTGCAATACGCCCGTGTCCGCCTTGAATTCCAACTCCGGCGTGTATTTGGTGCGAATCTCCTTGCCCAATACTGCTCGCAGTCGGGGCGCGGCGGCGGTCAGCCCTTTCAAAGTGTCATCGATCTGGGTTATGTCCACCGTCGACACGAACACGGTGGCGTGTCGCATGTCGGGGGCTGCGTCCACGCCGGTTACGGTCACGAAACCGAGCCTCGGATCCGTCAGCCGCTCGATTTCTTCGGCCAGCACTTCCTTGATGATGGCATTCACCCTTCGCGATCGGGGGTACGAGGGCTTACTCATGAACGGGTTCGCTCATTGGAGACCGTTCGGTGTGCGGTTCTTCCAGGTAATAGACCGCGACTTCACAGACCTCCACTTCCAGGTTCTCGCCCACCAACCGCCTGATGCGCTCGATCAGGTTGTCCAACCGCCCACCGTCCGGTGCCACCACGGCCACACCCAGCCCCACCCTTTGCCAGGTGTCCTGGTAGTCCACCTCGGACACGCTCACTGACAGTTGGCGACGGAGCCTTTCGATCAGGGGTCGGAGAACGGCGCGTTTCTCTTTGAGGCTTTCAGACCCCGGAATGTGTAGCTCGAATCTGAGGGCGGCCGCTTTCATGATTGGAAGTTTGACGCCTGCCTTTGGGAATGTGAAGTCTGAACATCAATATCGCAAGCCCCTACACGCGGGCGACTTCGCGAATCTGATAGGCCTCTATTACGTCGCCTTCCTTGACGTCGTTGTAACCGGCCAGGCCGATACCACACTCAAACCCGGCGGCCACGCTCCGCACGTCGTCCTTGAAGCGGCGCAATGAAGAGATCACTCCGTCGAACACGACCACCCCGTTGCGCAACAGGCGCGCTTTGGCGTTGCGAACGATCTCCCCTTCTGTCACGTAACAGCCGGCGATGGCACCGATGCGCGGCACCTTGAAGACGGCCCTCACCTCGGCGGTACCCAGGATGGCTTCAACCTCGTCGGGCGCGAGTCGGCCCACCAGGAGCTGCTCGAGTTCTTCTAGGAGCTCGTAGATGATCCCGTAGGTTCGGATCTCGATGCCCTTTTCCTCGGCGAGCCGTCGGGTCTTTCCATCGGGCCTGACGTTGAATCCGACGACGACCGCTTCGGTCACCTCGGCCAGCTTGACGTCGTTTTCGTTGATCCCTCCAACGGCACCATGCATGATCTCGATTCGGGCACCTTCGCGCTTGATCTTGACGATCGACTCTCGAAGAGCCTCAAGGGACCCATGGGCATCTGCCTTGACGATCAGCCGCAGCTCGGCCTCGTCGGCCCGCAGCTGTTCGAGCAGGTTGGCGAGTCTTTCGCGGGCGTTGGCAGGCGTGTTGAAAGCGGAGTCGCGTTGCGCCTGCATGCGATCGGCGGCGATGGTCCTCGCTTCGCGATCGCTGCCCGCCGCTTCGAATTGGTCGCCGGCGACGGGGACATCGGACCATCCCATTATCAACACCGGAGTCGAGGGCTCGGCGGTCTTCATCCGCTGGCCGGCCCAGTCCATCATTGCCCGGACCCGGCCGGCAGCTGCACCGGCGACAAAGGCGTCGCTGGAGTGCAGCGTGCCACGCTGGATGATGACGGTGGCAGTGGGGCCCATGCCGGGGTCCAGTTGGGCTTCGATCACGACTCCGGAGGCAGCCACGTTCGGATTGGCCCGGTAGTCCTCGAGTTGAGCAATGAGGTCGATTATCTCCAACAGGTTGTCGACGCCCTGGCCGGTCAAAGCCGATAGTTCCACCACCGGGACGTCGCCGCCGAGATCTTCGGTCACGACTTCGAACTCGGTGAGCATCGTCCTGATCCGGAACGGATCGACGCCTGGCAGGTCGACCTTGTTGATCGCCACGACCAGTTTGACATTGGCCGCCTTGGCATGGCTGATGGCCTCGATCGTCTGTGGCATCACCCCGTCGTTGGCTGCAACCACCAGGACCACGATGTCGGTGACGTCGGCGCCGCGGGCTCGCAGGGCGGTGAAGGCCTCGTGACCCGGGGTGTCGATGAAGGTGATCAACCGGCCGCCAACCTCGACCTGGTAGGCGCCTATGTGCTGGGTGATGCCTCCTTGCTCGCCTGCCACCACTTTGGTCTTGCGAATGGTGTCGAGGAGGGTGGTTTTGCCGTGGTCGACGTGACCCATCACCGTCACCACCGGCGGCCGGGGCAGGAGATCCTTGGGGTCGTCGTCGTACTGACGTCGTACCTTTCGTACCGGACCGGGCTCCACCTTGCGAGCCACTTCGACCATGGCGCCGAATTGCTCTGCCACACTTTCGAGATGCTCGGATGGCATGGGGGCTCCGACCCCGACCAGAGCACCGCGTGACATCAGAGCTTTCACGACAGAGGCCGGCGTCTCCCCCAGGGCTTCAGCGACCTCGGCCACCGATGCCCCTTCCGCGATCGATACGACCCTGATTTCAGGTGATTCCGCGGCTGTCTCGGCTTCGACGGCCGCCGGCTCCGCGACCGGCGGTTCCTGGTCAGGTTCGCCGGCAGGCTCAGGCGTGGTCCCTGCAGCCGGGGACTTTGCCTCGGCCACCGCCAGCTTGATCACTTCAGCGTCGGAGGCCTCGATGCTGGATGAGGCGGTTTTGGCCTCGACGCCCAGCGAATGCGCCTGCTCTAAGACTTCTTTCGATTCAAGTCCGAGCTCGCGAGCGAGCTCATAGATGCGAACTTTCGCCACTTAACGCTCATCCTCCCCTACCCCCGCCTCCACGGCGTCTTCTGCCGCGATCTCAGGCTCAGCAGTTTCGGGTTCAGCCGCTACTGGCACGGGGACCTCGACCTCTTCGGTCGCCTCGAGTGCGTCGACTGCGGGGGCTTCGATGTCTACCGGGATGGGAGCCTGGGCCGGTTCGGTGGGCGCCAGGTCGGGCATCCCTATTTGATCGGAGCGGATGTCCACCTTGTACCCGGAGAGTCGGGCGGCGAGCCTGGCATTCTGGCCTTCCTTGCCGATCGCCAGCGACAATTGGTGCTCGCTTACGATTACCTCGGCGACCTTGTTCTCCTCGTCGACCCGCACCTCTTTCACCTTGGCGGGGCCGAGAGCTTCGGCGATGAACTGCGAGGTGTTCTCCCGCCACTGGACCACGTCGACCTTTTCGCCCCGGAGTTCGTTGACCACTTGACGAACCCTCGAGCCCCGGGCACCTACGCAGGCACCCTTGGGGTCGACGTTGGGATCGTGCGATACGACGGCGATTTTGGTCCGATGGCCCGGTTCGCGGGCGATGGCCACGATTTCGACCGTCCCGTCGGCGAGCTCGGGAACCTCGAGTTCGAGGAGCCGACGCACCAGGTCGGGATGGCTCCGGCTGACAACGATTTGCGGCCCCTTGGTCTCGTTTCGGACCTCGAGAATCAACGCTTTGACCCGATTTCCGCGCTCCAGCCTTTCGTACGGGATTCGCTCGGAACCCGGCAGGATGGCTTCGGCGTCACCCAGGTCGAGAATGGTGAACCGCCCGTCCACCTGTTGGACGATTCCAGTGATCAGATCGCCTTCTCGCCCTGCGTAAACATCGAAGACCTGCTCGCGCTTGACGTCACGAAGCCGCTGCTGGATGACCTGTTTGGCGGTTTGGGCGGCAATTCGCCCGAAGTCTTCGGGCGTGTCCTCCCACTCCCGGGTGACGTTGCCGTCCTCATCGAGATCCTGCGCATACACGAAGATGTCCCCGGTGTCGGGGTCGATCGTGACCCGGGCCTCCTCGGCCGCCCCGGGGCTTCTCTTGTAGGCCGAAACCAGGGCATTGGCGAGCGCGTCGAGCAGCATGTCGACCGGGACGCCGCGTTCGCGCTCGAGCAGTTCGAGGGCGTCCATGACATTCGAATCCATCTTCACGGCTGTCTCCTTGCCTGGCCCGGCTTGGGAGCCCGTTCCCATCGGAACACCGTGCGAGCAGATATCACCTGGTCGTAGGGGATCGTCTCGACCTGATCGGCATCGTCTTTGATGGCGAACTCGTCGTCGCCGGCCGTGGTGAGGATCCCCCGGATCGTTCGGTTGACCGTCCCGCCGGTGGTCTTGGCAACAACCTCCCGACCGACCGACTTCGCATAATGAGACGGGCGGGTGAGCTTGCGTTCCAGACCCGGTGAGCTGACCTCGAGTTGATAGGGTCCGTCCAGGTCAGGGAGTGAGTCGAGCAAGCGAGAAAGACCCCTGGAAACCTCCGAAATGCGGTCGAGGTCGAGGCCCCCGTCGCCATCGACGACAACCCGAAGGGTCAAAGCTCGACCGCGACCGATCAGCTCGAGATCGTCCAACTCCAGCTTTTCGGCCGCCAGATAGGGCTCGACGACCTTCCAAATATTCTGTTCCGTGGCCATTTCCAAGAGTTTCAAAGTCCTTGTCCAGATAAATCAACACGTCGCGGCAGAGAACATGACAAGAGAGAGGTGGGCAGGGCGCCCACCTCTCCAGAAAGCGTCCTTAACTTTCGGCCTCGGATTATAACCGGCGGTCCGTCATCCGTGAGAGGCCCGGAAGTCGGTCATGAACGCGGCCAAATATTCGACCGACTCCATGGGCAGAGCGAAGTACAGACTCGCTCGTAGGCCCCCGACGCTCCGGTGACCCTTGAGACCGATCATTCCCGCCTCTTCCGAACCCGTCAGAAACTCCTTTTCGAGCGCCTCGCTGGAGAGGCGAAAAACGACGTTCATGTGCGATCGGACGGCCGTGTCCACCGGGTTTCGGTAAAAGCCCTCGCTGTCGTCGATGACCCGATAGATCAATGAGGCCTTGTCGGCGGCCGCTCTCTCCACTGCCCTGATCCCACCGGAGGCCTTCATCCGGGCGAGGACTTTGCCCATGAGGTAGATCGGAAACATGGGCGGGGTGTGGCCGAGCGATCGCGTTTCGGCGTGCCACGAATACCGCAGAAACGAGCCCAGTTCCTTGCGGGCGGCGTCCAGGGCGGAAGTCCGGACGAAGACGACTGCCATTCCCGCCGGGGCCAGATTCTTCTGGACTCCGCCGTACACGACGTCGTACAGCCGCCAATCGATGGGTCGCGAGAGATAGTCGCTCGACATGTCGGCCACGAGCGGCACGCCCGGTTCCGGAAAGTCCACCATTCGGATTCCACCGATGGTCTCGTTGGAAGTGACGTGGAGATAGCGCGTGTCCGGGCGCACCTCGATCTCGGACGGTCTGGGCATCCGCGTGTAGGAATCCTCTCTTCCGTCCCAGGCGCTGTAGACATCGCCGTGAGGCCCGGCATCCTCGAGCGCACGTTTGCCCCAAGAACCGGAGACCACGTACCCCGCCTTTTGGTCATCCCCGAGCAGATTCATGGCAACCATCGCGAACTGCAGCGTGGCCCCGCCCTGGACGAACAGGACTTCAAATTCGTCCGGTGCCTCAGCGACCTCCCGGGCCAGTGCCAGCGCCGAATCGTGGACGGATTCGTATTCGGGCGACCGGTGTGACATTTCGACGAGGGACATTCCGGTCCCGGCATAGTCGACGAATTCGGCCTGAACCTCCTCGAGCACCTCCAGGGGAAGGGTGCAAGGACCCGCTCCGAAGTTGTGCGCTCGCATCGTCGAACCATAGACGCCCGACGCATGCTCCAAAGGCCAGTAGTTTTCCCGATGTGGAGCCGACAAAACAGGTCGAGGTGACGCGGGTCAACGGCGGTCGCAGCAGCGCGGTCTCCGACCATGTCGTCGTCGAGGCCCCGATGGAGATTCGCCTCGGGAAAGTCCCGCTCGCCGTGTTGATGCGCACCCCGGGGAATGAGGCGGATCTGATCCTCGGATTTGCGATCACCGAGGGGATCGTGATCGGCCCCTCGGAGGTGGCCGGGGTGCGGGACGACGGCGATGGCGACCGCTTCAGTCTGGTCCTGGCCGACGGTGTGGTCATCGATCCCGAACAGTTCCGGCGCAACACCTATACGACGTCGAGTTGCGGGGTGTGTGGCAAGGCCTCCATCGACGCGGTGCGCATCGCCTCACCTCCGCTGGGAGTTGGACCGATCACCTCGGCCGAGCTGATCCTCTCGCTCCCCGACCGCCTGACGGCCGCTCAGCCTGCCTTCGCCGCCACCGGCGGCCTCCACGCCGCTGCGATCTTCGATGCCGATGGGGCGCTACTGGCTGCCGCCGAAGACGTCGGCCGTCACAATGCCACCGACAAAGCCATCGGCTCTCTAGCCCGCGACCGCTGGCCGCTGGGGGATGTGATTCTGATGGTCTCCGGACGCATTTCCTTCGAGATCACGCAGAAAGCCGCAGTGGCCGGGATATCGGTGGTGGCAGGTATCTCGGCGGCATCCTCACTGGCGGTCGAACTCGCGGCCGACCTCGGTATGACACTGATTGGATTCGTCCGGGGCGATGCGCTGGTGGTGTATGCCGGCGATTCGCGGTTGATGCAGCAGTAAACGACTAGCTGAGCAGTCCTCGCTTGATCAATCCGATCACCCGGTCGGCCACCTCGGAGATCGGCACTTCTTCAGTAGACAGAGCGGACCTCGTCGTGAGTTCGGCCGTGCGGGCGGCGACCCCTTTGGGCCCGATCGTGATCCTGTAAGGGAACCCGATCAACTCGGCGTCCGCAAACTTCACCCCGGGCCGCTCCGTGCGATCGTCGAGCACCACCTCGGCGCCCGCCGCTCGCAGGTCTTCGTAGAGCGACGTTCCGGCGGCGAGGGTGGCGTCGTCGTCGACCCGCAGCACGGTTACAACCGCCTGGTAGGGGGCGACTGCGAGCGGCCAGAGGATGCCCTTGTCGTCGTGACAAGCTTCGACAATTGACGCCATCGATCGTTCGAGGCCGATGCCGTAGGAGCCCATCACAATGGGATGAGACTCGCCCGAGTCATCCTGAACGAAGGCACCCATCGCCTGCGAGTACTTGGTTCCGAGTTTGAAAATGTGCCCCACTTCGATGCCCTTCCACAACGTGAGAGGCGTCCCACAGGACGGGCAGGGCTCACCTTCACGAACAGTTCGCAACGAAGCCCATTTGGCGACCTTCACATCCCGATCGACGTCCACCCCCGACAAGTGCCAACCATCACGATTGGCACCCGTCACCATGTTGGTCCGACCTCGCAACACCTCGTCGACCACTATCGGGATATTGGTGACGCCCACCGCCCCGAGGCTCCCGGGGAGGGCACCGAGCGCTCCTGTGATCTCTTCTGGTTGAGCAGTCCTCACGTTGATCGCGCCGGTGGCGTCCCGGAGCTTCTGCTCGAGCAACTCGTGATCGCCCCGCACAATCACCAATGTGATTTGACCATCGAGAACGTAAACCAGAGTTTTGAGCTGGCGATCGGGGGCGGCCACCTCAGGGAACGCTTTGGCAAGGGCAGCAATCGTCTTGATGTCCGGTGTTGCGAACGCTTCCGGCTCGTCGGGGCCCGGTGGATCGACGATGGCGGGGAGATCCGATACCGCCCTCTCCAGGTTTGCTCGATAGTCACAGTTCGGACAGCTCACGATCAAGTCCTCCCCGGCCGGGCTCTTGACCACGAACTCGACCGAGGCAGTTCCGCCCATTGCCCCCGAGGATGCCTCGACGTCGACTGCGTCGAAGCCCAACCGGGCATAGATCCTTTGGTACGCGGCGTGGTGTTTGTCGAAGGCCACATCGAGACCATCCCAATCCAGGTCGAGCGAGTAGGAGTCCTTCATCGTGAACTCGCGGACTCGGAGCAATCCCGACTTGGGCCGCGGTTCGTCGCGGAACTTGGTCTGTATCTGATACCAGATCTGGGGCAGGTCGCGGTAGGACGAGATCTCGGTGGCCAGGGTGGCAAAAACCTCTTCGTGGGTGAAACCCAGGGCGCTTTCGGCTCCCTTACGATCCTTGAGGCGGAAGAGTTCGTCCCCTATCAAGTCCCATCGGCCCGACTTTTTCCATAGCTCGGCGGGAAGAACTGCGGGCAGGTGAAACTGTTGGCCTCCGATGGCATCCATCTCCTCCCGGATGATGCGGTCGATCTTGGCCCGCACCCGCTGACCGAGCGGAAGCATCGAGTAGTGACCGGCCGAAAGCTGGCGGATGAACCCGCCCCGGACCAGCAGCTTGTGGCTGATGGCCTCGGCCTCGGCCGGATCGTCACGGAGTGTCGGAAAAAAGGCCCTCGACCAACGCATAGGTGAAGAGGGTAACGGCCGCCAGAGAGCCCCCGATGCCAGCAGGAGCGCTTGCCTCACGGGGCCTACGATCCCGCCGGTGGATAGTGTCAGTCGCCCGATTCACCTGGCAACTCAAATCACGGTCAGTTATGTCGAGCACGGAGATCCATCTGGCATACCCGTGATCCTCCTCCATGCCTGGGGTGAGAGCCTGGGAACCTTCGACCGCTTCGTGCCGCTTTTGCCTCCTTCTCTCCGCTTGCTTGCGATGGATCAACGGGGACACGGGGAAGCTGACAAGCCTTCGACAGGTTACGAGCTGACGGACTTCGCCTCCGACGTCGAGGCATTCATGGATGCCCTCGGAATCGAATCCGCGCATCCTCCTTGGATCCTCCAGCGGCGGATATGTAGCCCAGCAGGTGGCGCTCACCTCCCCGACCCGGGTGAGAGGGATGGTCCTGGTGGGAGCACCCAGAACCTTGCGCGGCCGGCCGGCCTTCGCCGACGTGGTGGACCGGTTGGACGACCCGATCGATCCGACCTGGGTTCGAGAATCGCTCGATTGGTTTCCCCGTTTTCAGCCCGTGCCAGATTGGTACATCGAAGCTCGGATAGCCGACGGGGTCCGAATGCCCGCCAGGGTCTGGAAGGCCGCATTGGCCGGGTTGTCCTCAGCTCCTCCACCGACCGAAATGGGGACGATCAGGAGTCCTACGTTGATCATCTGGGGAGCCCGTGATGAACTCCTTCCCAGGGAAGACCAGGAAATGCTCCAAGCCTCGATCCCCGGAGCGCGCCTCGTCGTCTACGCGGACACCGGACACCTGGTCATGTGGGAACAGCCCGAAAGAGTGGCAGCCGACCTTGTCGGCTTTGTCGAAGACTTGAGCTCGGCGACGCCGAGCTAGCCCTGGGCGGTTTCGGCCACTGCCCTTCTTTTGATCTCGACGTGGTTGACATCGCCCTGGATCTGGATGAGCTCGTCGCGCGAGGCCTCGGCGATGGCCGCCGCGTCCTTGTCCGCCGCAGCCAGCCTGGCCTCGATGCCCTCGACGGAAATGCGCTTCGCCTCTTCGACCAGGGCCGACACCATGTCCGCCTCCGGCACGACCCGGATGACCTGACCCTTGACGAAGAGATGACCCCTGCCGCGCCCGCCGGCAATGCCGAGGTCGGCTTCGCGAGCCTCTCCGGGGCCATTGACCACGCACCCCATCACGGCCACCTGGATGGGGATATTGAGTGCCTCTAGCGCGGCCTGCGCCTCGGAGGCGATCCTGATGACGTCAACGTCGGCCCGACCGCAGGACGGGCACGCGATCAGGTCGAGGCCCTTACGTTCGCGCAGTCCCAGATACTCGAGCAACTGCCGACCGGCTTTGGCCTCTTCGACGGGGTCCGCGGTCAGGGAGAACCTGATGGTGTCGCCGATTCCCTCCATGAGGAGGGTCGAAATCCCCGCGACCGACTTGATCAAGCCACCCGGTGGAGGCCCGGCCTCCGTCACCCCGAGATGGAGGGGGTAAGGCACGGCCTCGGCCAGAGCCGGTAGGACTCGACCATGGACGGGACGTTGGAATGCTTCACAGAGATCTTGATGTCGTGGAAATCGACCTCTTCGAGGTATCGCACCTCGGTCAGCGCCGACTCCACCAGCGCCTCGGGAACGGGAGAGCCGTAGCGGGCAAGAAGGTCCTTGTCGAGCGATCCGGCGTTGACGCCGATCCGAATCGAGACTCCGCGGTCTTTGGCCTCACGAGCGACAGTCTTGATCTGATCCTCGTTCCGGATATTTCCGGGGTTGAGCCTCAAACCCTGGACGCCTGCTTCAAGTGCGGCGAGAGCCAGGCGGTATTGAAAGTGGATGTCGGCGATGATCGGAACCGGCATCCGGGGCATCATCTCGGCCAGACCCTGAGCCGCTTCGACGTCGTTGCAAGTAATTCGAACGATGTCGGCGCCCGCCCCGGCCAGGGCGTACACCTGGGCCAGGGTGCCGTCGACATCGGCGGTCTTGGTGGTGCACATCGACTGCACGCTCACCGGAGAGCCGCCCCCCACCGGGACGGTCCCGACCATGAGTTGACGTGACTGACGGCGAGTTATCACAGGATCAAGGTACTCGGGATGTGGCGCAAATCCGCATCTCCGTCTCGGACTAGATGTCGATGGGATTCACGATGTCGAGAATGATCCCGACCAATCCCAGGAAGCCGAACAGGACGATCACGAGTGCCGCGACGGGGGCCAGCACCCTGATATTGACGTGCCGGCCGGTGACCTTTTCGTACAAAGCCACCGCAAAATGCCCCCCGTCCAACGGGTAGAGCGGCAACACGTTGAGCGTCGCCAGCATCACATTGACGGAAGCGAGAAGGATAAGGAAGGGGACGATGCCGAGGGCATCGACCTGGCTGCCGATGTTGATGACACCGATCGGGCTCACGGGCCTGATGTCGTCGGGAACATCGGTGTTGCCTACGAATGCCCCGGCAAGCCGGGCCAAGGTGTCGGGGTGGACGATCCGGCCCAGCACCTCGAAAGTCGCCGAAACGGCGAGGCCCAATTGTCGACCGGCTTCTCCCGCCCCCTCCCAGACACCGACACGCCTCTCGACTATCTCGGGGGCAACCCCCAGAAATCCGGTCGTCTCACCCGTATCCGGGTTGACCCGGGAGGCAAGGGTCACAGTGACTACGTCCTCAGTCGTGCCCCGTTCAATCGTGAGTGCGGTCGTCTCTCCGGGTCGGCTCGCCAGGGCGGCCGATACAGCGATCCAATCGGGAGTCGGCTGGCCATCCACAGCCACTATCCGATCGCCCGGTCGCAAACCGGCAGCCGCGGCGGGAGTCGGTCGACCATCGTCGAAGGTCGCCACGACCTCCTCGATGTTCGTGGACAACTCGGAGATCCCATCGGCGACGAGAACCCCGAAAAACATGAGATATGCAATCAGGAAGTTCATCCCGACCCCGGCCAGCACTACGACCGACTTCTTCCAGAAGGGCTTCTCGCGATAGGTGCGTCCTACGTCGGCAGGGTCGATTTCTTCGAGCGGATTCATGCCGACGACCCGGACATACCCCCCGAGAGGCAAGAGTTTCAGGCCGTATTCGGTTTCACCCCGTCGGAACGACCACAGCTTGGGCCCGAATCCGAAGAAGAATTCGGTGGCCTTGATCCCGACCGCTTTGGCTGCCAGGAAGTGCCCGAACTCATGAGCGGTGACGAAGAAGATGATGGCGAGGATTCCGCCGATTCCACCGAGCAATTCGAGGCCTTCCGGTTCCTGGGGACGAGGGCGTTCGATAACGGTACCGATCGGCCACAGGTATGTCTCTGATTCAGCAAGCTCCGGCGATGAGCGCCGCGGCCGCCGCCCGCGCCTGTCGGTCTATTTCGACGACATCGTCCAACGTGGAGATTGGGACGTTCGCAACGGCCTCCATGGTTCCCGCGATTACCCGCGGAATCCCGTTGAACCCCAAGCGACCCTGCAGGAAGGCCTCCACCGCCACCTCGTCGGCGGCGTTGAAGGTTGCCGGAGCCGAGCCACCGGTCCGGCCAGCCTCGTATCCAAGGCGCAGGGCCGGGAAAGATTCGAGATCGGGCTCTTCGAAGGTCAGGTTGAGACCTGGCCAGGCAAAGGGCTCAACCAGCGATCGACGTCGCCGGGGATGGGTCAGCGCAAAAGCGATCGGGATTCTCATGTCAGGGCGGCCCAGGTGGGCCTTGAACGATCCATCGGAGAACTCCACCATCGAGTGAACGATGCTCTGGGGGTGGACGAGGACCACGATCCGGTCGAAGTCCAGGTCGAACAGGTAGTGCGCTTCGATCACCTCGAGCGCTTTGTTGACAAGGGTTGCCGAATCAACCGTGATGCGTTTGCCCATGACCCAATTGGGATGGCGAAGGGCCTGTTCGGGGGTTACGGACTCCAGCCGCGTCCTCATCCCAGCCGCGGAAAGGACCCCCGCTCGCCGTGAGGATCACCCTCTCGACCCCCTCGAGGTGCTCGCCCATGAGGCATTGGAAGAGGGCAGAGTGCTCAGAGTCGACCGGGACCAGCTCTCCGCCGAGCTTGAGGGCCGCTTGACCAGAGAGCCGCCTGCCACGAGCGATTCCTTATTGGCGAGGGCCAGGCGGTTCCCGGCTTCGAGCGCCGCCAGCGTGTGCGGCAGACCGGCCACGCCCACTACCGCGTTCATGACAATGGTGTCGGGTATGCCCGCCAACTCGGTGAGAGCCTCCGACCCAAACTCGACCCGCCTCCCCGTGGAGCGCGCCTTGGAACGAGCGGCGTTCGTCAGCGGACCCCCCGGCGGCGGCTATCTCGGCTTCGGGGTGAGCCATGGCCAAACCGACCAGCTCCGGCCCGGGAGTTCTGGCACCGATTCCGACAACTCGAAATCCGAGTTCGTCGGCGACCTCGAGGGTCTGGCGACCCACCGACCCGGTGGCCCCCAGCACGACGAGCGCCTTGCTCACAGAAGGCCGATGGTGCGGAAGTACAGATAGGCGAAGGGAACAACCAGCAGGAAGGCGTCGATCCGATCGAGCATTCCCCCGTGGCCGGGCAATACAGAACCCATGTCCTTGACACCGAGGCTCCGTTTGATCATCGACTCCGCGGCGTCCCCGAGCGGCGCCAGGACCACGACGATCGCAGTCAGAATCAGGGCGTGGCGTAGATCGAGGATGAAATAGTCGACCGTCGACAGAAGGGCGGCCACGGCCACCGCCGCGACAATCCCCCCGACGAATCCTTCCCAGGTCTTCTTCGGTGACAGGTTGGGGGCAAGAGGATGACGGCCGACGGCTCTCCCCGCAAAGTACGACCCGATGTCGAAAAAAGCCGTCAGCAGGACGACGATCAGGATCAGAGCGACCCCCTGCGGGGCCCGCCGGATGGTGGTGGCCAACGCCAGCGGGGCGACCCACGCCGCGCCGAGGATGGTCGTTGCGGCGTTGTCGATCGGCCGGCGCCGAGGCATGACCGAGAAGAAGAGGGTGACGGCCACGATGGTGGAGAGAAAAACCACGAGCATCGGCCCGGGTCCGGCGACGTGGGCCGCCAGCGCCGAACCCAGCGCACCGAGCAAGCCGAACAAGGACAGTGGCACGAACCCATGCCGTCTCAGCGTGGCGTAGAACTCACCAACCGCCACGACCATGATGGCTCCGATGAAGAGGGTGAACCACCACCCTCCCAGAAGCAACGTTGCCATGAAGAGTCCCAAGAGAACCAGGGCCGAAATGACGCGAAGGGTGAGGTCGGAAGCAGCAGCCTGCTCGACGCGCTCGACGTCTTCCTCCGAGAGCCCCGGCCTCCCGGTGACGTCGGCAAAGTCGACTAGTCCCGTACCGACGCCCGCCATCGTCGCCGCCACAGCCGGCATCTTGGCGGGATCGTCGTGGCCACCCCGGGCAATCTCCTCGGCCAGGTCTCGATACTCGGCCGTCGTCGCGGAGAGGTAGGCCTCTTCCGAGATGGCGGGTTCCCCCTCGTCGGGCTCGAGGAACCCCGCGGCCGGATCTGCACTGGCCGGGTTGGCGCTGGCCGGGTTGGCTGCTTCGTCTTGATCGTCAGCCTGGGTTTCGAGCGGTTCCTCCCACGGGCGGCTGAACCTTCGTCCGCTCCGACCGGGCGGAGTACTCGATGGTTCTTCCAGATCGGGGGGTGACCCGGCATCGGTGTCGGCCACCTCAAACCTCCAGCAGTTCGGTCTCCTTGTTGGAAAGGAGATCGTCGATCTTCTGGACGTGGCGGTCCGTCAGGTCCTGCAAACCCTTTTCCCCCCGGCGGATATCGTCATCGGACACTTCGCCGTGCAGGGCCTCCATGTCTTCTTTGGCGTGACGCCTAACGCTCCGCACCGCCACCCTTCCCTCCTCGGCCATGTGCTTGACCATCTTGATCAGCTCTCGTCGCCGTTCCTCGGTCAGCGGCGGGAAGCTCAGCCGTATCACATTGCCGTCGTTCGACGGGTTGAGCCCGAGGTCCGACGCCTTGATCGCCTTTTCGATCGCGCCCATTGACGACCGATCGTAAGGCTGAACGACCAGGAGCCGGGGCTCGGGGACGGAAAAGGAGGCGAGCTGTTGGAGATTCGTCGAAGTTCCGTAGTAATCGACCTGCACCCTATGGAGTATCTGAGGATTGGCGCGGCCGGTCCTGACGGTCGTGAACTCGGCTCCTACGTGATCGACGGCCAGTTCCATCTTCTTACGAGCATCAGCCAAGAGCTCGGTGATCATCGCGCCTCCTCAGTGGACGACAGTACCAATGGGTTCACCCGAAACCGCTCGCAGAATGTTTCCTGGCGTGGTCATGTCGAAGACAATGATCGGGACGTTGTGCTCTCGGCACATCGTAACGGCGGTGGCGTCCATCACCTGAAGCTCCTGCGACAGAAACTCCATGTAGGTCAGGTCCTGTAGCTTGCTCGCAGTCGGATCCAGCTTGGGATCAGCCGAATAGATGCCGTCGACTTTGCTGGCCTTGAGCAAGACATCGGCTCCGACCTCCACAGCCCGCAGCGCCGCCGTGGTGTCGGTCGTGAAGAAGGGGTTTCCAGTCCCGGCCGCGAAGACAACCACCCGTCCCTTTTCCAGGTGCCGTATCGCACGAAGGCGGATGTATGGCTCTGCCAGCTGCTGCATGGTGATCGCGCTTTGAACTCGAGTGACTGCTCCCGCGTGTTCCAGGGCATCGCGCAAGGCCAAGGCGTTGATAACGGTGGCAAGCATCCCCATGTAATCGGCGTTGGCAGGGTCCATGCCCTTGGCCTGCTGGGACACCCCGCGGAAGATGTTGCCACCACCCACCACGATGGCGATCTCGATGCCACCGTTGCTGGCTTCGGCCACTTCCTTGGCGACCCTTTGCACTGTGTCGGGATCGATGCCGTAGCCGACCAGGGGGTCGGCGAATGCCTCACCGCTCAACTTCAAGAGAACCCGCCGCTTCGCCATCAGTCCTGCTCGCCGATCGAGAGCCTGGCGATCCTTCGAACGGAGATGTTCTCGCCCATCCGCAGGGCGAGGCTATTGACCATGTCCTCCACGGAGCCCTCGAACTTCTCGGTGTTCACGAACTTCTGGTCGTACAGCACATTGTCCTCGTAGAAGGCCTTGAGTCTCCCCTCGACGATCTTGGGGATGATGTTGTCGGGTTTGCCTTCCTCCTTGGCCTGGAGAGCGATGATCTCGCTCTCCTTTTGGAGGGTGGCAGGGTCGACCTCGTCACGCCGGATCCAGCGGGGCTTGCCCCAGGCAATGTGCATGGCGATGTCGTCTGCCACCTGCCGGAAGTCGGGGTTTTTGGCGACGAAGTCCGTTTCGGAAGCAAGTTCCACCAACACTCCTGTCACCGGTCGATCGGCCTGATGGTGGATGTAGGTTCCGATCGTGCCCTGGTTCGCCTCGCGCTCCCCGGCCCTCTTGGCCACTTTCGCCAGGCCCTTGATCCGGAGAGCGTCGATGGCCTTGTCGAAATCGCCTTCGGCCTCGACCAGAGCCTTCTTGGCGTCCATCATTCCGACCCCAGCCATCTGTCGCAACCGCTGGACGTCTTTGGCAGTGATGTCAGCCACGTGAGACCTCAGCCACTGGCCACAACTTCCTCGTCGATGCCGTCCGGTGCCGGTTGGTCACCGGGTGAATCCGGTGTGGGCGATTCCGGGGCGGGCGATTCCCCCGCGGCGTGTTCAGCGACCACCTGTTCCGGTACGGCCGGTTCCGCGACCGACTGTTCCGAAACCGGAGGTTCCGAAGCCGGGGCGGGTGTCGGTGCCGGTTCCGGGGCTGGCTGTTCCGGGGCAGGCTGTTCCGGGGCGGCTGTTCCGGAGCTGGCTGTTCCGGGGCTGGCTGTTCCGAAGTGGGGGCCGTTGCAGCGGGCTGCATTGCCGGCCGTTCGCGGGCCGGTGCCTCGCCATCCCTGCCTTTCTCCCCCTTGGCCGGAACGATCTTCTTCCCGGCCAACTCGCGGCCTTCCCGAGCGGCTTCGGCCAGGGCTCCCGCCACCGTAGAGGCTGCCCGGATGGCATCGTCGTTCCCGGCGATCACAAAATCGATGTGATCAGGATCGCAGTTGCTATCGACCAGGGCCAGGGTCGTGATCCCGAGCCTCTTGGCTTCCTTTACCGCGGTGTGCTCGGTGTTGACGTCGACTATGAAGATCGCTTCAGGGACCCGGGTCATCTCCCGCACTCCCCCGAGAGTCTGCTGAAGCTTGTCCAGCTCGCGCCGGATCGAGAGCCTCTCCCTCTTGGAGAGGGCGTTGATCTCTCCCGACGACTCCATTCGCTCGAGCTCCTTCATGTAGAAGATGCGCTTTTGGATCGTCGTGAAGTTGGTGAGCATGCCACCGAGCCACCGGAAGTTGACGTAGGGCATTCCGGCCCGCTGGGCAGCCTCGGCCACGGGACCCTGCGCCTGCTTTTTCGTCCCGACGAACAGGACCGTGCCCCCGTTGGCGGCCAGATTTCGTAAGTATTCGGCCGCCAATTGGATCTGCACCAGGGTTTGGCGCAGGTCGATGATATGGATGCCGTTGCGCTCACCGAAGATGTAGGGGCGCATCTTCGGATTCCAGCGCCGGGTTTGATGCCCGAAGTGGACTCCAGCTTCGAGCAGCTGCTTGATGGTGACAGCAGCCACGTGATCTCCTTTTGTTGGTTTTGCCTCCGCCGGCGGAGGTGTCTCATGGCACCTCGATCCACAGGGATCTCCTCTTCCGGTCCAGGGCCGCGAACGAACAAGAACCGACCGTGAGGATTCACCGACGTGTGTCGTTACCGAGAAGTGTAGAGGATCGAAGATTGACCGTGCCAACCCCGGTCAACCGTCAATGGGTCACCGAAAGGTCGGCTCTGCCATCCGGTTGCGCAGCGAGAGGACCGACTTGGCGTGAATCTGGCAAACGCGAGACTCGGTGACCCCGAGCACCTCGCCGATCTCGGCCAGAGTCAGGCCTTCGAAGTAATAAAGGGTGACAACCAGTCTCTCCCGATCGGGCAAGCGGTTGATGGCGTCTCCGAGAAGGTGTCGGGTCTCCTCGGCCTGGAAGGCCGCCTCGGGTCCGAGCCCGGCGGGATCGGGCAGGAAGTCGACCAGGGACGAGCTCGACTCGGGGCCTACCAGCTCATCGAGGGCCACTAATCCGAGATTTGACATCTCCGCCAGCGTCGTGCGGACGGACTCGAGCTCGATGTTCATGTGAGTCGCGAGCTCCTCGTCGGTCGGCGTTCGGTGAAGGCGGTGCTCCAATTCCGCCAGCGAACGCTCGATCTCCCTCGCCCTCGACCGGACCGAGCGTGGTACCCAGTCGAGAGCGCGCAGACCGTCGAGGATCGAGCCTTTGATCCGGTTGATCGCGTACGTCTCGAACTTGAACCCACGCTCAGGCTCGAACTTGTCGATCGCGTCGATCAGTCCGAAGACTCCGTTCGAGACGAGGTCAGACTGATCGACGTTGCGTGGCAACCCGACCGCGACCCTGCCAGCCACGAACTTGACCAGTGGCGAGTACTGAAGGATGAGAGCCTCACGTGCGACAGGGTCGGCTGAGTTCTTGAAGTGTGCCCAGAGGTCGCTCAGTTCCTCGCCCGGCGTGCGATCAGGCAAAGTCATTTACGCCCCTGGAGTCCTCGTCGGACCGCGCCGTGGATTGACCAGATTGTGACGGTGTCGAACGCCAAGCCGCGCTCGCGGCCGCGCCTTCATGCACGGGGATGGCTCGTGTCATAGGTCGATCTGAGGTGGTGACGTGATACCGAAGTGTAAATCTGGGTGGTGGCAAGGTCGGAATGGCCCAATAGCTCTTGAACGGCCCGTAAATCGGCCCCACCTTCGAGGAGATGGGTGGCAAAGGAATGCCGGAGAGCGTGGGGAAAGGTCGCAGCCCGCTGGCGGACCACCCGTCTGATCCCACGGGTGTCGAGCGGGCCGCCGCGGACCCCCACCCACAGGCGGTTGATTGCCCCGGACCCGACCAGCTGGGCCCGACCCCGATCGACCCAGTCGGCCATAGCTTGACGTGCCGGTCTACCGACCGGGACGGCGCGCCTCTTGCCACCTTTGCCGGTCACGGTGAGCAGATCGCCCCCGACGTCATCCACCGAAAGGCTTGCCAACTCGGAAACTCGCAGACCGCTGCTGTAGAGAAGCTCCATGATCGCCCGATCCCGCAATTCGATTGGAGTGCCGGCGGGAAGCGAGTCCAGGATCTCCCGCAGGACCCTGCTCGGAAGCGCTTGCGGAAGGCGCTCGGGAAGCTTGGGCCGCGCTACTTCGGCAGCCGGGTTGTGCGTCAACTCCCCTCTCTTGACCTGGTCGGTGAAGAAAGCCCGGAGGGCCGACGCCTTGCGAGCGATCGACCGACGGGAGTAGCCGCGGTCGTCGAGGAACGAAAGGTACCCGCGGATGACCTTGCGATCGACCTCCGCCCAGGTCGTCAATGCGAGACCTTCGCAAAAATTGGCGAACTGCCCGAGGTCGCTCCGATAAGCCGAGACGGTATGAGGCGATAGTCGTCGTTGGGTCGAGAGCCTGGACACATAGTTGACAAGGGCATCCTCGGCCCAGAGCGGCGTGCCGGCCTCGGCCACCGGCGCTTTCGCTCGATCGGCGTTGATCATCAGGGATCCAGCCTACGTCGATCGAGGGCGTTCACATGGGGTTATGGCCAAGACTGAGCCTTTTGGACCTCCTTCGCCGGCCTATGGCCTACGGCTCGTCGATGACGACTCCATCTCTCACGTGAAGACGCCCGGCCAGTTCCGCCCGCACCACTTCGGCCAGGATCGCCCCCACCGGTCGATCGGCTGCGTCCACGACCTCATCGAGCATGGCCGGCCCGGGGCCCGGGTGAGTGATGAGCAGTCCGGGACCAGCAAGCATGGGCTTCGGACCCAGGATCCGTTCCAGGGACTCGATGAGATCCCCGGGCGAGAGCACGGGGTGGGCCCCGTCGCGAATCAGCAGGTTGCACCCTTCCGATGTCGCCCGGGTGATGTCACCGGGCACCGCCAGCACATCCTTGCCCTGGTCGAGAGCCAGGCGGGCAGTGATCAATGCTCCCCCGGTGACTGCCGCCTCGACCACCACCACGGCTCCTGACAATCCCGCGATTATTCGATTCCGAGCGGGAAATCGGAACGGGGCCGGCGGTGTTCCCGGCGGGTATTCGGAGATGAGGCCACCCGCGTTCTCGATGAGGCGATCGGCCAGCCCGCGATTGTCAGCCGGGTAGATGACGTCGACCCCGCTGCCGAGAACTGCGAAACCGACTCCGCCACCTTCGATGGTCCCGGCGTGGGCTGCCGCGTCGATCCCGCGAGCCAGGCCGCTGATCACGGGCCACCCGGCCGCGGCCACCGCCCGACCGAGATGGCGGGCAATCGATCGGCCGTACTCGGTGCAGCGGCGGGTCCCCACAATCGCCACGCCCTGGATGCGAGGGCACCTTTCCCCTCACCCAGAGCTGCGAAGGCGCCGGCAACACGCCGACCAACATCTGGGACAACTCGGAAGTACGACGGATGTCTGTCACAGATCACCGCGGAACGCCAGGGCCTCGGCCACATGGTCCGCTCCCACTGCCTCTGCTTCCGATAGGTCGGCGATGGTCCTGGCGACTCTTCTGATTCGATCGACTCCGCGCCCCGTCAATATGCCGGCGTCGACTGCCTGCGCCAGCAGACCGATCGCAGCCGAATCGATGAGCTGACGGTCGAGCCCGGACCTTCCCGTTCGGCCGTTCACCTCGCCGCGAACGACCTGAAGGGAGCGTGCCCTGACCACCCGGGCCTGAATGGCCTCCGAGGTTTCCGACGCCGCACCGAGCAGGGAGGAGGAGTCCGGGGAGCTCACAAAGACTCTGAGGTCGAACCGATCCAAGAAAGGTCCGCTCAGACGGCGGCGGTATCGGGCAAGCGCGGTATCCGTGCATCGGCACGCTCTCAAACGATCGCCACGAAATCCGCAAGGGCACGGATTCGAGGCCGCTACCAGTTGGGCCATAGCCGGGAAAGTGATCGTCGATCCTCGCCGGGCGATGGTGACCCTGCCGTCCTCGAGAGGTTGACGCAACGAATTGAGCACGTGGGGTGGAAATTCGCCGAGCTCATCCATCAGAAGGACTCCGCGATGGGCCAGAGAGAGCTCGCCGGGAACCGGGTGGCCGCTGCCACCTCCCACTACCGAAGCCATCGAGGCCGAGTGATGCGGGGCCCGGAACGGGGGTTGCTCGGAGAATGGCCGGTGACGGTCGGCCGAGGCCCACACGCACGCGACCTCGACAGCTTCGACCGCGGTCAGCGGCGGCAGGATTCCCGGCAACCGGGTCGCCAGCATCGTTTTCCCGGCTCCCGGTGACCCGACCATGAGCAGGTGATGTCCTCCGGCGGCAGCGATCTCGAGAGCGCGCTTTGCGACCGGCTGCCCTCTGACGTCACCGAGGTCGGGCAGGGCCTCGGTCGGCACCGGCGCCGGAGGGATCGCCTCGCGGGGGGTCTGGCGCCCGGCGACGACGGCGAGCGCTTCCGCCAGGGTGGAAATGGGATATACGACCGCTCCCGGGACCCGGGCCGCCCCGAAGGCATCACTTTCCGCCACCAGGCACGGCCAGTTGCGCCTGGCTGCCAAGAGGGCAGCACCAATCGCGGCGCGGGTGTGGCTCACCGACCCATCGAGGGAGAGCTCTCCCGCGACCACCACACGGGCGCTGGCGGGAGATGCCTCACCCATCGCTGCCAGAACTCCGAGGGCAATCGGCAGGTCATAGTCAGAGCCGGCCTTCGGAAGATTGGCCGGGGAGAGGTTCACGGTCACGCGGCGGTGCGGGAACTCCCGGCCGGTCGAGATGATCGCAGCTCGCACCCGATCCTTTGCTTCCCGCACCGAAGTGTCGGGCAGTCCAACCACGGTGAAGGCCTCCCGGGCGCGACCGACATGGGCCTCGATCCTCACGGCCCGCGGTTCGGCGCCGACCATGGCCACCGAGGTTGTCTGAGCGAACACCGTTTCGGTTATACGGCTGCGAGAGCCGCGGTTCTAGACGCCTCTCCCGGCTGTCCGAGCGGTTTCCCGGGCCCATTACTCTCATCGGACTAGTAGCTCCATCGCCATGTCATCCAAAATCTCAGAACCTCGACCGTTCCGATTCGGCCCGGAGGGCCTGGCCAGGGCGGCAAGCGCGTCATCCGGTCCGGGCCATCGCCCTATGGCTGGTTCTCGTCATCACCATGGGGGTGCTCGCGTTCTTTTTCCTGGGGGACGTCCTCACCCAGGAGTTCAACTTTCAGCAACCGTCCCGAGAGCGTTCAAGCCGCGGAGCTGCTCGAGGAGAAGTTTCCGGATCGGGCAGACGACTCCGAGTCGGTCTTCTACCTGGTCTTCTCCGAGTCCGCGACAGTTCGGGATCCTGCCTTCGCCGAGCGAGTGGCGGCCGTACGCAACTCGATCATCGATCTCGGGCCAGAGCATCGTCGCCGAGCCGCCGGTGACTTATTACGACCTCGTCGCCTCAGCCCCCGAACAGGCAATGCAGCTCGTCTCCCCGAACCAGGCCGCAACTTTGATTCCTCTCGATATCGAGTCAAGCGGCGAGGAGGTCGTGGGGCGGCTTCGGTGCGGTCGCCGACTCGGAATCCGTCGATGGCTTTACGGTCGAGGTCGCCGGCAACCCGGTCATGGAGGTGGACTTCACGAAATTGGCGGAAGAGGATCTGCGGCGCGGTGAAGGCATCGGGGTCGCCGCGGCATTGATCGTTCTGGTCATCGTGTTCGCATCTCTCATCGCCCCGCTTCTTCCCATCGTGATGGGGGTCGCCGCGATCGTCAGCGCCCTCGGACTGGTCTCCCTGATCGGTCAGATCGGCGAGCTCAACCTCTTCGTCACCAACATGATTTCGATGATCGGGCTGGCGGTGGGCATCGACTATTCGCTATTCATCGTTTCGCGCTATCGCGAGGAGCGGCGACACGGGCGCGACAAGCTCGAAGCGATTGCGGTCTCGGGCGCCACCGCCAATCGCGCCGTCTTCTTCAGCGGCATGACGGTCGTCCTCGCACTGCTCGGGATGTACATCGTTCCGGCCACACTGTTTCGAAGCCTCGCCACCGGAGCGATCCTGGTGACGGTGAGCGCGGTGGCGGCGTCGCTGACCTTGCTGCCGGCCCTGCTCTCCCTCCTCGGGGACCGCATCGATTGGCCCCGGTTGGGGCGGGGCCCGTCATCGCGATTCGGGCAGATTTTGGGACTCGATAACGAGGACCGTCATGGCCCGGCCGGTTGTCTTCCTGCTGGCGTCGGTGTTGTTTCTCGGTGGCCTCGGTTCGTTCTACTTCCAGATGCGAGGTTGGGACGGCCCAGAACGTCTCCGCCCTGCCCGATGGACTCGAGTCGAAAACTGCTTTCCTGGCAATGGAGCGCTTCTTCGCCGGCGGCCTGACCGACCCGGCCCGGATCGTCTTGTCATCAAACGATCCAACCCAGCTCGCCGACTCTGGTACCGAGGCTCAGAACGCCATCGACCGCCCACCCCGACTTCGCCCCGGTGACGACAGTGGAGCTGAGCCCCGACGGCACCACCGCCGCGGTCCTGGCCTACTTTCGGGGCGACCCGGCCTCGGATTCAGCCTTCGATGCGATTCGCGATTGCGGAACCGTGATCGCACCCGGATCTAGAGGCCCGTCACCCCGGGTCGACGGTGCTGGTCGGCGGGAGCACGGCCTTCCTCACCGACTTCCTCGACATGACCGAGACCTATCAGTGGATCGTCCTCGGATTCGTGCTCGCCCTGTCGTTTCTGCTTCTGATGATGGTGTTCCGCTCGATCGTCGTTCCGCTCAAGGCGATCTTCATGAACCTCCTGTCGGTCATGGCGGCCTACGGGGCCATCACCCTGGTTTTCCAGAAGGGAGTCGGGATCGAGTTCTTCAATTCGCTCGGTTTTCAATTCCGCCAGGCCGATTCGGTCGAGTCGTGGATCCCGCTGTTTCTGTTCTCGGTGCTATTTGGACTGTCGATGGACTACCACGTTTTTCTGCTGTCCCGATCCGGGAGCGATATGACCAAACCGGGCGACAACGCCGAGTCGGTGGCCTACGGCCTGCGAAGCACCGCCCGGATAATCACCGGCGCCGCTCTGATCATGGTGGCGGTCTTCACGGATTCTCCTCCGGGTCGCCTCGGTCAGCTCCAACAGATGGGTTTCGGTCTGGCCGTGGCCGTCTTCTTCGATGCCACCATCGTCCGTACCATCATCGTCCCCGCCTCGATGAAGTCTGCTGGGAAGAGCCAACTGGTACCTGCCGACGTGGTTGTCCTGGTTGCCGGAGGTTCGAGTGGAGAGATCACACCGAGTCCCGGGAGCCCCAATCGAATCGGGCCTCGAATCGGAAACTGTCTGACCCGGTCGCGGCACTAGGGTCCCCAACCGATGGGATTCAACCCCTTCCGGCCGGCCCACAAATCGCCGCTCGACATCGCCCTTGTGATCGTGCACGATCGCGGTCGTCGTAGTTCTGCTGGCATGGGCGATCCGGGGGTAACGGTCACGGCGGTTCAGCCCTACGCCGCCCGCAAGAACTACATATGTCCCGGTTGCAATGCGACGATTCCCCCGGGAACCTTCCATCTGGTCGTGGTGCCCGACGACGAGCCGGATCTCAGACGCCATTGGCACCACGGTTGCTGGCATAAGGAGCTGCGCCGCCGGTTTGGCAAGCCTTCGTAGCCAGTTACCAAGCCAGCGAGGGAAGGGCTAGGCGTCGCGGAAGTGGAGGCCCGCGAACGCCGCGGCGATGGCGGCGACGCACCAGCCCAGCACGACGATCAGAGCTTTCCCGAAACTTGGCATCTCGCCGAGAATTCCCCCAAACCCTCCAAAGTCGAGCGACCCGAGCAACGCCGAGGTATGGATCGACAGCGAGATGTTTCGCCAACCACCCCACAACGCGAGGATTCCCTCGGCGAAGCTGAAAGCCAGCGTCGCCCCGATCGCCGGTCCGACCGCCCGCAGCCAGGCCGAGGCGGCCATACCCAGGGCTACCCACGTAAAGACGACGAGGAGAGCCTTCCAGGCGATCCCCCACCATTCGACGGCAGGGAGAGAACCAGTCCCTTCCGCAAGGAACAGCGCGACCAGCCCAAAGCCTCCGATCGCCGCCAACATGGCGAGCCACGAGGCGCCGGTCGTAGTCAAGAGCCTCGCAATGAGATGCTGCCAGCGGCGGGCGTTGCGCGTAAGGGCGGTGGCCCAGGCCGAGGTAGCCAGTTCGCCGGCCAGAAACATCGTGGAGAGGATTATCGGAAACCAGGTCTGACCAAGAACCTGCTGGGCCCCGAAGATGTAGGCATCAGGTTTCGTGACGATGGGGATATCGGCCTCCTCGATGGCGCGGGGAAGCAGAAAGAAAATTGACGCGAGCAGCGCAGTGAGGACCGCAAGCACCAACACCAGGACATAGAAGGTCCGCCGCTTCAAGAGTTTGATCAACTCCGCCCGGAACAAGCCGACGATGCCTTCGCCGGCCACTCTTTGGACGGCGGGCGGCTGGTCAACTCCTCTTTGATCGATCACTTCCCGGTTGGTCATTGATCCGCACCTGTCAGCCGGAGAAACACTTCCTCCAACCGACCCGATTGCTTGTAGAGCGCCGAGGGGTACAGCCCGGCGCCGGCCAGGACTCTGCTGACTTCGCTGCCGTGGTCTGTCTTTACGGTCACCCGGCCGTCCATGATCTCGGCGGCAATACCGGCCGCCACCAGCACCTCGACTGCCCGCCGCGGATCGTCGACTTCAACTATGTACCCGCCGATTTGGCCGCCGAGGATTTGTTGCAGGCTCGACTGCGTCACCAGGAGGCCGTGGTTGATGACGACGACTTCGTCGGCCATTGCCTCGACATCGCCGAGGTTGTGCGACGAGACCACGATCGTGCGGCCATCGGCGGCCAGTTGCCTGAGGCTTGCTTTGATCTGTGCCTGCCCGGCTGGATCGAGGCCGTCCAACGGTTCGTCGAGAAACAGCAGCTCCGGGTCTCCGAGGAGCGCCGCGGCGAGCGCCAGGCGTTGACGCATTCCTTTTGAGTAGCCGTCGATGCGGCGCCGGGCGTCATCCGTCAAACCGGCGAAGGCGAGCAACTCATCGATCTTTTCGTGACCGCGACCGAGGGTGTGCGCCGCCACCCTGAGGTTGTCGCGGCCGCTGAGGCCTTTGATGAGGCCTGGCTCCTCGACGATGGCGCCCAGCCGGGGAACTATGTTCGGAAGCTGACTGGCGACGTCCATGCCAAGGACCTGCATGGAACCGGCATCGGGTTTGGTGAGTCCGAGCAGTGAACGAAATGTGGTGGTCTTGCCGGCGCCATTGGGGCCGAGGAAGCCCGTCACCTTCCCGGCCGGAATCGTGAAGGAGAGCCCGGCCAGAGCGACCGTGCTTTTGTAGGTCTTCCGCAGGCCTTCGACGATGACGGCGCTTCCTGCATGCATGGGACATGGCTGTGCACCATAGCCATCGGTGGATTGGCTCACTGACCGGCCCACGGCAGCCAGTGGAGGTCGACCCCGCCCGGTGAGAAGCTCACGGTCACCAGATCGATCCGTCGAGCGCCGATCAGCCCGGCGAGGTCCTGGACCTGTCGAGACTTGGTCTCGTCGAAGGCGCTGATGGGATCGACCCGGTCGGGGCCCTGGCGGACGGAGCGGATCTCTACGACGGAGCGAGTTCTATCGATCAGACAGAGGACGTCGATCTCGCCGCGCCCGACTTTCAGATTTCGAGCAAGGACCCGAACCCGATGTCTGACGAGAAACTCGACCGCCAGCTGTTCGGCCATCCGTCCGACTGCGGCGGTGGTCAGGTTCGTGCATCCGGCCCATCCGCGGCCAGGCCGCGATCGATTGGATGTAGCGCCTCGCGTGTGGCTCCCTTGCTCGTGGCGTCCGTCTTCCACCTTCCGACCTCGTCGTTTTACTCCGAGGGTCCGACGGAATCTATTGAGCCGAGTCGGGAGAGTGGCCAGATGCGAACGACGGCCTCGCCGAGCAGGTGTTCTTCGGGAATCGCCCCGAACTTGCGGCTGTCGTAACTCACCGCCCGGTTGTCGCCCATCACGAACACGCTCTCGGGTGGCACCACCACGGCCGTGAAGTCGGGCATCGAACCTTGGGATACCAAATAGGGCTCGGCGACCTGTGTGCCGTTGACATATAGATAGCCGCCTTTGACTTCGACGGTGTCGCCGCCGACGGCCACGACGCGTTTGATGAGGTCGTCGGCTGACGCCGTCCGAATCCCCACCGCTTCCAAGACATGACGGACCACCGACTCCAACAGCGATTCGTTGTCGATGTCGTCGTTGAAGGGTGAGACGAACACAACGATGTCGCCGCGCTGCGGATCGGCGAATTGGTAGTTGAGTTTCGAGATCATGACACGATCATTGACCTCGATCGTCGGGAGCATCGACTCGCTGGGGACGTAGAAGGGCTGCACCAGGAAGGTCTTGATGACTACTGCCACCGCCAACGCGACCAGGAGCAGCATCGGCAGCTCGATCCAGAGCGGTCGCTCCGCCTTGGCGTGCCTGCCGCGAGGGGTCTTCCCGGCCGAGCCTCCGGTTTGGGGCTCGGTGGGAGCTTCGGTGCTCAGTCTCGCTTCTCCTTGATGCGGGCGGCCTTGCCGACCCGATCGCGGAGGTAATACAGCTTCGAGCGACGCACGTCGCCGCGGCGGGTGACTTCCACCTTCTGGATGATCGGTGCGTTGACTGGAAAGACTCGCTCGACCCCGACGCCAAAGCTCACCTTGCGTACCGTGAAGCTGGCATCGAGCCCGCTCCCGTTGCGAGCGATCACAACGCCCTCGAAGATCTGGGTGCGCTCGCGGTTTCCCTCCACCACCCGAACATGAACCTTCACAGTGTCGCCGGGGCGAAACTCGGGTAAATCGTCACGCGCGTAAGCGCCTTTGAGCATGTCAAGCTTGTTCATCTAAGGCTCCTTGGAACTCCGGCAACCTGGACTCGCTCCACGGTCAAGACCGGCCGGAAGAGACACCAATGCTATCAGGACTGGTGATCAGCCTCACAACCTTGGCTAGGTCGCGGGGAGGGTTCATTCCGGATGCTCTGATGGCGGCGGCTCGTCCTGCAAGAGGTCCCGGCGCCGGGTCCTGGTCCGGTCCAAACGCTGGTCGGCCCGCCAGGCCTTGATCCTGCCGTGGTCGCCTGAAAGGAGGACTTCGGGTACTTCCCATGTCTCGCCATCGCCAGCCGGAAAGGAGGCCGGCCGGGTGTACTGAGGTTCCTCGAGGAGCCCGTCTTTGAACGACTCGAACTGCACCGATTCGGGATTGCCGACCACTCCGGGGAGGAGGCGGGCGATCCCCTCGATCAGGGCTGCCGCCGCCACCTCGCCTCCCGCCAGGACGAAGTCGCCGAGTGAGAGCTCCTCTTCGATCAGATGATCGGCCACACGCTCGTCGACCCCTTCGTAGCGGCCGCACACCAGAGTGATCTCGCCGTAGGTGGCCAGGCGATCCAGGGTCGCCTGGTCGAGTTTGGCGCCGGCCGGTGTCAGGAGAATGCGATGGGAGCCGGCGAGCGGGGACAAGACCGCAAAGAGAGGCTCCACCATCAGCACCATGCCCGCCCCGCCCCCGAACGGCGCGTCGTCCACCTGGCGGTGGACCCCCTTGCCGTAGGCCCGAAGGTCGACCAGCTCGACCTCGAGATCACCGCTGGCCAGGGCCCGCTCGACAATTGATGTGCCCAGCGGACCGGCGAAGAAGCCCGGAAACAAGGTGATGACCCGGATCTTCATACACCCACCGGATCCTTCGGGAGCCCCAGGATCCGCTCGGCGATGATGTTCCGTTGAATCTGGTCGGTGCCGCCGCCCACCCGGAGACCGGGGGTCCCCAGGAATGAGTCCTGCCACTCCCCGCCCGCTGGAGCGTCCGCTCCCGCCAGCATCCCTTCCGCTCCGAGAAGATCGACGGCCTGGTCGTAGAGGTCGGAAAGAAGCAAAGTCCCGACCAACTTCCCGACGCGAGCCCTCCGGGCCGGGGATCCGACCCTGGGCGACGGCGGTTAGCAGCCTCAGGTTGGTGAATCCCAGCACCCGCCCTTTGATCCAGGTACGCATCCATCGGTCCCGGGACAACCCATCGCCACCGCCTCGCTCAGCGAGGAGTCCCCCCATGGCTTCCCCCACCCACCCCGCCATCGAGAACAACGACGTTCTCTCGAACATGAATGTGGTGACCACGACCCGCCAGCCATCCCCGAGATTTGCGACCCGGCAATGATCCGGCACCCGAACATCGTCGAGGAACACCTCGTTGAAGTTCGCGGAGCCGGTCATCTGGCGAATGGGCCTTGTTGTCACCCCGGGGGCCGTCATGTCGACGATGAAGGCAGTGAGACCCTTGTGGCGGGGAACCTCCGAATCGGTCCGGGCGATGCAAAGGCCGAAGTCCGATCGATGGGCAAAGGTGGTCCAAACCTTTTGCCCCGAAAGGACCCACTCCTCGCCATCGCGGAGGGCCTTCGTCTCGAGTCCGGCCAGGTCGGACCCTGCCCCGGGCTCCGAGAACAACTGGCACCACAATTCCTGACCGGAGAGGATGGCCGGGAGGTGTCTGGCTTTCTGCTCGTCACTCCCCAGAAAGATGAGGGCCGGCCCACACCAGCCGATCCCGACAGCCAACGCATCGTGAGGGACGTCGAAGGCGGCTTCCTCCTGGGCGAAGATGACCTGCTCGACGGGGGTTCCGCCGCGGCCCCCATAAGCCGTCGGCCAGGCCACTCCGGCCCACCCCGCCTCGAATTTTCGACGCTGCCAGGCCCGGGCCTCGGCCAGCTTGACCACCTCGACCTCGGGGGCCCATTCCGCGACGATCGCCGACGGCGCGATCGCAGGACGTTGCGGTCGGAGGGCATTGGCCTCGAGCCAGGCGCGGGCTGCTTGCCGGAAAAGGGCCTCTTCAGGTGAGTCGTGCGGCTGCACCATCCCATTGTGGCCCAAGAACCGCTGACGCCGCACGGTGAGGTGCGGCGTCTTATTGGCGGGGGGCCCGGTGCCCTACCGTGGCGTCAGCGACCGGGAGGATTAGGAAGGGTCTATTTGGAGATTCGGCGGATGACCACGTCCCCGGACACCGTCTTGGCGCGGAGCTTGAGGTTTCGATCGGTCTCGCCACCCGGCGGGCGTCGCGGCGGGAGGACCACATCGCCCGACAGAGAGTCGATCTCGGCTTCCACCCGGGTCCCCTCGGGAACGCCCAGGTCGACATCACCCGACATCGACGCCGCCTCCACGCTGCCACCCGAACATCTACCAACTCGGATATCGCCGGATGCTGTCTTGATCTCGACCCGGCCCTCCGCACTTTCGACTGCGATGTCTCCCGAAGCGGTTGAGACACTCAGGTCGCCCACGACCTGTTCGACGCGCACGTCCCCTGACGCGGCTGTGATCTCACAGCGCCCGGCACAGGAGCTGGCTTTGATGTCGCCCGACGCGCTCCTGACCTCGATGGCGTCCACCTTGCCGAGGTCGATGTCGCCCGAGGCGGTCCTGGCTACCACCCTTCCCAGGTCCACCCGGGCCGAAATATCGAGTGACGCCACGGTTGCTTCCAGGCCCGTGCCGGGAGGGACGCTCGCCCTGATGTTCACCGTTCGACCACCGAAGAGGCGCCGCTCCTCCCGGATGAAAATCGTGTCCCCGTTTTGCTCCACCACGACCAAATCGGCTCCGCTCCCGCTGACGTCGACGCTGACCTCGCCGCCGGATGAAGCGGCCAGGTCGAGACGGCCCGAGGAGACCCTGATGTCCAGGGACGGCTGGCTCCCGACTGTGAACCGGAACTGACTCATAGGTCGAAAGTTTCCGAAACCCGGCGCCGATTCGAGCGATTGCCGTGGGCGCGGCCGGCCAGGGCCTTGACGACCCAGGAGTTGACGGAGTCTCCCGAATCGGAGGCGGCGCGCTCAACGATGTCCTTGATCGACGGAGGGAGGCGAAGCGTGATCCGGGCGTCGAAATCTTCTTCCGATGCATGCATCGATGTCTCCTCTGCCGTGATCCGCAGAGCGGGCTCTCCTTCGGTGACGGTCAGATCGACCCGATGCCCGGGGAGCTGGGCCCGAACCTCTTCGGCGGCCTGATTGGCGAGTTCGAAAGCCGCTTCTCGCAAGGCCGGGCGCAGCGCCGCCAGCATGGCCCTGCCCACCGATTCCATTCCGGGATCCGACGAGCCGGCCAGGGCAAGCTGTGCCTCCACCGAGGCTTCCAGGTTGTGGAGTACTGCCGAAGTCTGCATGACCCTCCTAGACCTCTCGCTCGATCCGGCCAATTGGTCGACGACCGACCTGGGGAATCGGTCGGGTTCCCCTGCTCGCCATGTCTGATTTCGGGGAACCGCTGATCCCTCAGGGCTTCCATCGTGAAAAGGCTTCCACCAATCATTTCCTGCTCCTTCTAACTGACACCATAATGATGTCATATCACTGTCAGTTTGTCAAGACCCTGATGTCAGGTTCTTTCCCCGAGCAGGAATTAGATCAACTTTCGCTCTATTGCCCAGCGGGTGAGCTCGTTCCGATTCGACAGCTGGAGCTTCCGCAGAACCGCCGACACGTGGCTTTCGACCGTCTTGATCGAGATCCCCAGCTCCTCGCCGACCTCCCGATAGGTGTAACCGCGGGCGATCAGCTGGAGCACCTCTCGCTCACGATCGGAGAGGAGATCGAGCTCGGGGTCCACCTGGCCAACCGGAATGGAGGAGAAGGCATCGAGGACGAAACCCGCCAATCTCGGACTGAAGACCACGTCGCCCGCGGCCACCTTGCGTATCGCCTCGGCCAATTCGTGGGGTGCAATCGTCTTCGTCACGTAGCCCCGGGCTCCGGCCCGGACCACAGCAACAACATCCTCCGCTGCGTCCGAAGCCGATAACGCCAGGAATTTGACCTCGGGGTCGAACTTCTTCACGCCCTCGATCACATAGCGTCCACCCCCGCCCGGGAGGTGAACGTCGAGCAGCACCACGTCAGGGCCTCTCTCCTTGATCAACTCGACAGCGGGACCGACTTCCGAGGCTTCGCCGATCACCTCGATATCGGCGGGCAGGCCGTGACGAATCCCGACCCTGAAGAGGTCGTGATCGTCGACCACAAAGACTCTGATGATCTCGCTCAATTGGGAACCTCCAGGTGAATCTCGGTTCCATGCCCGGGAGAGGAGCGAATTTCGTAGGTGCCTCCCACCCGGGCGATACGACCCGCCACCGACTCATCCAATCCTCGCCGGTCGACAGCTACGACCGCGGGATCGAAGCCCGTTCCGCGGTCCCGTACAAAGAGTTTGATCACCTTCGGATCGGCCTCTGCGTAAACCGAGACCAACGCAGCGCCGGAATGCTTGGCAGCGTTGACGATGGCCTCGCGCCCGGCTCTGACCAGAGCATCGGCGGCCGGGTGCATCGGGGCATCACCGACTACGACCACATCGACCTCAACCCGATAGGACTCCTCGATCTCTGCGGCCATCTGTCGAACAGCGTCTCCGAGACCGCCCGCGACCGGGGCGGTGTCTCCAAACAGCCAATCTCGAAGTTCGCGTTCTTGTCGGCGGGCCAAGGCCACTACCCGGGATGGATCCGAGGATTCCCTCTGGATGAGGGCCAGAGTCTGCAATACCGAATCGTGAAGGTGAGCCGCCACCCGGCTCTTCTCCGCCGCCCGCGCCTCGGCATCTTCGGCGAGTCGGCGAGCGGCGTCGGTCTCATGAATCACGTGAACCGCCCAGCCCACGATCCCGGCCAGCATCAGGTACGTCACGAGCTGTGACAGTCGGGAAAGAACGTCGCCGAGGTCGGCGACCTCGAATCGGGCCACCGTCACGATGGACAGGATCCCGGCGACGACCCAACCCCAGCGCCGCCCGCGAACCGCCGCCGCTGCCACGGCGATGCCGGGGAACCCTCCATAGAAGAGGTCGGTGGTGCCTGCTGCGTCGGGAGCCAGGAGGGCAAAAGAGGCGAGGAGGGCGTCGCCGGCGGTGATCCAGGCGGGATCGGAATCGTGGCTCCGCAACTGGTCGAACCCGGTCAGCAACCCCCAGACCACCGCAGCTCCGGCCAGCGCCCAGGCGACCCCGGGATTGGGCAAGTGTTCTCGGGCGAGAGCCACAAGCACCAGAACCAGCATCCAGGCCAGGCCCACCACCCGGGCGCCCCCCGCGATCCGCCGCAGCGTCAGGCGGATGTCCTGCCTAGGCACCTCATTGGCGGGGGGCCCGGTGCCCTTCCGCCCGGATGACGCACGTCAGATTCGCTCAACGATCATCGCCATTCCCTGGCCGCCACCCACGCACATCGTTTCCAGTCCGATGCTCTTGTCGAGGGTTTCCAGGTCGTTGATGCAGGGTGGTCATGATCCGGGCACCGGTCATCCCGAACGGATGGCCGAGGGCAATCGCCCCTCCGTGCGGGTTCAGTTTGTCGAGGTCGATCTTCAGGGTGTCGACCACAGCGAGGACCTGGGCGGCGAAGGCTTCGTTCAATTCGATGACATCGATGTCGGACAGCGACATCCGGCTTTGATCGAGGACTTTTCGTACCGCTTCGATCGGCCCGACTCCCATTATCTCCGGCGCCAGGCCCGAAACCGCGGAGGCGAGGATCCTCGCCCGTGGCGTAAGCCCCAAGGCCCGAGCCTTCGACTCCTCCATCACCAGAACCGCGGCGGCCCCGTCGTTGAGAGGACAAGAGTTGCCGGCGGTCACAGTGCCGCCCGGCTTGAACACAGGCTCGAGAGAGGCGAGCTTTTCAATTGTCGTATTCGGCCTCGGGCCGTCGTCGGTGGCGGCTAACCGGCCGTCGGCCAGCACGACCGGCGTTATCTCCCTTTCGAAGAATCCGTTCTGCTGGGCCGCTACGGCCAAATCCTGTGAACGTTTCGAGTACTCGTCCATCCTCTCCCGAGTTATCCCGTATTGCTCGGCCACGTTTTCGGCAGTCATCCCCATGGGGATGTAGACGTGGTTGATGAAGTCGGGCCGGCCGTCGTCGGCAAACCTGGGATTGATGTCTGCGGAGTCAAAGCCCTTGCCATACGTTCGCGAGATGGACTCCGCCCCGGCGGCGATGTAGGTATCGCCCTCGCCCGATTGGATGGCATGGAAGGCCATCCGGATCGTCTGCAGGGAAGATGCACAGAAACGATTGACGGTGGTGCCGGGGACCGTATCGGGCAGCCCGCCGAGCAGGGCCGCGATCCGCCCGAGGTTGAAACCCTGCTCGTGATGGGTGAGACCGCAGCCGACCATGACATCGTCAACCGAGCTGGGGTCGAGGGCGGGCACTTTCTCCATGAGGGCCTTGATTCCGAAACCGGCCAGATCGTCGGCCCGAATGTCTACCAGTGAGCCCTTGTAGGCGCGCCCGATCGGGGTGCGGGCCGTGGCAGCGATCACAGATGAGGGCATGTCGTCTCCCTCGGCTACGGAACCGGGCCACGGTACCGTGCGTCTCAAGTTCGCAATGAAGATTCGCTCTGCCGCTCTCTTGGCCATTTGGTTTGCTCTAGCCGCGTGTTCGGGTGGACCTCACCGGCTCCAGCTCGACGACGACGACCACCACTACGGGGGCTACAACCACCACTGCGATTGAGGAGCCCACCGTGACGACCAGCCCGGAAGACGACTCGGGCTGTCCGGGCGAGGGCGCCTTAGAGGACGGTGAGCTGTACACCGCCAGTGAGCCGTCGAGCGATGCCGAGCAGATCTCTGCAATCGGTTGGGCCGGCGACCAGGCCTGCGAGGTCTTCACGATCGAATTCACCACCGATCAGGGGGCCCCGGCCACCACCCCGCCATCAGTCGAGGCGGTGTTCCTTCGGGAAGTCGGAATTGTGCGAATTGCCCTCGATGTGGAGATGACGTCGATCACCGACCAGCTGGCCGAGACCAGCCTTGTGCAACAGGTCTTCGTTCCCCGTTCCGACGACCGAACTCTCTTCGTCGACCTGCACCTCTCGGCCCCGGCGCTGGCGTCTGTCACGACCAACTCCTCACCAGCTCAGATCGTCATTTCGCTCGAACCGGGAGGATCTGATTACCCGGGCAGTCCGGCGGTCGCGGTCAATGTCGTCGTGATCACGCCGGTCGAAGGTCCGGTCGAGTTGCCGGTTGTGGTCAACGGCTATTCGCGCAACTTCGAGGCCAACACCATCGGGCGCATCGTGCAAGGCGCCAACGTCCTCGCCGAAGGATTCACGACCGCGGCGGACTGGTCGGAGACCTGGGGGGAATTCACCCTGACCCTCGAACCGGGCGGATCGGGGCCAGCCGATCTTTTCGTAGGCGAGCAGTCCGCTCAGGACGGATCCGACCGGGGAGTCGTCATCCCGATCGACCTTCCTTAGACCGCGATCTGCCCTAGACAGGGGCTCAGTCGGTGAGGGTCGTCGAAAAGACCGGCGATCGGATTGACGATCAGGATCCGCTCGGTCAGGTCGATGCGGGGAACCAGGAAGTCGACCAGAGGTACGAGACGGTCGCCACTTCCGGTTGTGACCGTCAATCGATGCTGGGGACCATCGAGATCAACCGCCGAGACGATTCCGATGATCCGCCCTCCCGGGTCACGGGCCTCGAGACCGATCAGGTCCTCCGGCCAAAACTCGCCGTCTTCGAGGCTGGCGCCTATCCGAAGGATCGATGGTCAGAGTCGATCCGCGCAAGGCCTCAGCGCCGTCGCGGTCGCTGACATCTACGAAGGAAACCAGGAGGACCGACTGCGATCTCCGGACTTCGTGCGACGACGAGCTCTCGACCGGAATCCAGCGGTCACCCGCCGACCGGGTTCGAAACGCTCAGGATTGTCGGTCTCGGGGTGAACCACCACGGTCCCGTCGAGGCCGTGGGGCCTGCCAACCGTTCCGACGGTCACCCGATCAACGTCTGGCACCATCGTCGATTGTCACCTGTACCGGTGGTCAGTCAGCGAAGTCGACCGAGGCGGACACACCTTCCTCGTCACCCGCGGCTTGGGCCAGGGTGCGGATCGCCCGGGCTGTCCTGCCCCTGCGTCCGATCACGCGACCCATATCCCCGGGGCCGGTGCGGACCTCGGCGAGAACCTCGTCCGGGCCCTGTTCGATGATCGTGACCTCGACCTGCGCCGGATCGTCGACGATCTGGCCGACCACGTAGGTGAGAACTTTCTGGAGGATTTCGCCTTTGGCCATCGTCACTCGACCTCGGTTGTGGGCGATCCTGAAGCGATCGTGTGGACCTTGCCGCTCGCGACCTTGAAACGCGACCACGCTCCGGAGATTTCCAGGAGCTTGCGAACCCGGTCTGTGGGTTGGGCGCCTTTCCGAAGCCAGTCGACCGCCTTCTCGTTGTCGATTTCGACCAGCGATGGTTCCTGGCGGGGGTCGTACCGGCCGATTTGTTCTAGATAGCGGCCGTCGCGGGGCGACCGGCCATCGATCACAATCACCCGATAGGAGGGCTGCTTTTTCTTCCCGGTTCTGATCAGTCGCATCTTGACGGCCATCAAATCACCTTCTGCCCTTGCTCTTCTTCTTTCGGTTAACGCTCTTAGGTCCGGTCGACCGGGGGCCACGGTTTCCAATCCCGAGACCTTGAGCACCTGCCGACAGGCCGGGCAAACCCCGGCCTCCGGCCATCATCTTCATCATCTTCTGCGCATCGGCGAATTGTGACAGCAGCCGGTTGACGTCGGTCGGGGTCGTGCCCGATCCAGTCGCGATCCTGCGCTTTCGGCTTCCGCCAATGATCTTTGGGTTCCGGCGCTCGTCTGCGGTCATCGAACGAATGACTCGCCTCCACCCTGGCAAGGTCGCGATCTTCGACGTTGACCTGTTTCAGCAGGGAACCGGAGCCAGGAAGCATAGCAAGGACGTCCTTCAGTGGCCCCATCCGCTTGAGGGCCTGGAACTGTTCGAGGAAGTCCTCGAGGGTGAACTGGCCCTTTTGCATCTTGGCTGCCGTTTTCTCCGCCTCCGCCTGGTCGAAGGTCTCCTCGGCCTTCTCGATCAGGCTCATGACGTCACCCATGCCGAGAATTCGAGACGCCATCCGGTCGGGGTGGAACGCCTCGAGACCTTCCAGGGTCTCGCCCACCCCAACGAACTTGATGGGGACGCCGGTCACCTCACGAACTGAGATGGCGGCACCGCCGCGGGCATCACCGTCCAGTTTTGTCAGAATCACCCCGGTCAGATCGACCTGATCCTTGAACCCCTGGGCGACGTTGACCGCTTCCTGGCCGGTCATGGCATCGACCACCAGCAGGATTTCATGCGGGGAGGCCGCCGCCGCCACATCGACCAGTTCCTTCATGAGATCGCGATCGATTTGCAACCGTCCGGCGGTGTCGATGACGACGGTGTCGTGGCCGAGTCGCCCCGCCTCCTTCATGGCCGCCTTGACGAGGCGGGGGGGCCGGGTCGTCTTGTCGGTGAAGATCGGCACCCCGATCCGCTCACCCAGGGTTTGCAGTTGCTCGACTGCCGCCGGCCTTTGAAGATCGGCCGCGACCAGCATCGGTCGGCGGCCATTCTTCTTCAGGTGGAGTGCGAGCTTGGCCGCGGTGGTGGTCTTGCCCGATCCCTGCAGGCCGACGATCAGGATCGTGAGCGGCGGGGATACCTGCTTGAGAGGGGCATTGGCGGTTCCGAGGGTCGTGACCAGCTCGTCATGAACGATCTTGATGACTTGCTGGCCCGGGGTCAGGCTCTTGTGAACCTCCTCCCCCACCGCCCTGGCTCTGACGCGTTCGAGAAAGCTCCGGACAACCGAAACATTGACATCGGCCTCGAGCAGCGCCAGGCGCACATCGCGCAACGATGCGTCGACGTCGCTTTCGCTCAGACGCCCCTTCCCGCGGAGACGGGTGAAGATGCCTTCGAATCGCTCCGAAATCGAGTCGAACATGGATCAGGCGGAAGGCGGAAGGCGGAAGGCGGACCGTGGTAGACGAGACGCCAGACGCCAGACGCCAGACGCCGGCACGGTGGAGTATGGGATGAAGGTGGGAGCGAGCACGAAAGCAAGGGTAACTTGTTCCCCAGTTAGCCTTCGATGGTGACTGCGCCCACTGGAACCGAGGCAGGGGCCGATGAGCCCCTGCGGGCCGACATTCGCCGTCTCGGGGCCCAGCTCGGCCGGGCCCTGATCAGACAGCACGGGCAAGAGTTGTTGGACCTGGTCGAGGAGATCAGGGGCCATACCAAGGCTGTGCGGATCGAGGGTGACACCGAGGCCGATGACCTCCTGGCAGCCCTCCTCGAGAAGCTCGATCTCGCCACCACGATCGAAATCGTCAGGGCCTTCTCGGCGTACTTCTACCTCGCCAACGTGGCCGAACAGACCCACCGGGTCGGGGAACTGGCCGGTACCGAAGGCGAGCGTTACCTGCAAGAGACCATCGATCGGATCGAGGCAGCCCACCTCGATCCGCAGATCATTGCCGATGTCCTCTCCCGGCTCGAGGTGCGTCCCGTATTCACCGCTCACCCGACCGAAGCCGCCCGACGCACGATCCTGACCAAGCTCCGTCATGTGGCCGACCTCCTGCAGGAGCGACTCGAGCCAACGACGACGTCCCGGGAGAGGGACCGAATCGATCGCCGGATCGAGGAGCTCATCGACCAGATCTGGCAGACGGACGAGCTTCGGGCGGAGCGACCCGAGCCGCTCGACGAAGCCAAGTCGGCGATCTTCTACTTCGACCAGCTTTTCACCTACGTCCTTCCCGATCTCACCGAAGAGATCGCGAGCTCCCTGGCGCGCCTCGGCCACGACGGCCGGCCGGCGATTCGGTTTGGGACCTGGGTGGGTGGTGACCGCGACGGCAATCCATCGGTGACGCCGGAAGTGACGATGCAAGTTCTCGAGCTCCAACACGATCACGGCCTCCGCAACCTCATCACCGCGGTCGAGGAAGTCGCTGAGGAGCTTTCGGTGTCTTCCCGAATCCGACCGATCTCGGATGAACTGGCCGCTTCCCTCGCGGAGGATCGGGAGTACCTCCCGACCGTCTGGCAACGGTTTCGGGGGATCAACGCCAACGAGCCGTACCGGTTGAAATGCGCCTTCATCCATCAGCGCCTCATCAACACCCGGACCCGGATTTTCGAAGAGGCCCGCCACGAACCGGGATGGGACTATTCGAGCCCGGACGAACTGGCACTCGAGTTGAGTCTGATGGGCGATTCACTCGAAGCCAACGCAGGAGATCTTCTTGCCAGAGGCACTCTGGCTCGCCTCACCCGCAGAGTCGCAACCTTTGGCTTTCATCTGGCCACCCTCGACGTCCGCGAGCACGCCGCCCGGCTTCATCTCACGGTAGGCGAGCTGTTCCGGCGGGTCGGCGTCGACTATGACAACGTGGATCGAGAACGCCGCGAGTCCCTGCTGGCCGCCGAGCTGATGAGCCGGCGCCCGTTGGCCTCGCCCACTACCCAGCTCGAGGGCGACGCCGACTCCACCCTGCAGACCTTCCGAACGATTCGGTCGGCGATCGATCGCTTCGGGCCCGTCATCGAGTCTTATGTGATCAGCATGGCCCAGGGAGTCGACGACGTCCTGGCGGCAGCGGTACTTGCCCGGGAAGCGGGCCTCGTCGATCTCCATCAAGACATCGCCCGGATCGGATTGGTGCCGCTCTTCGAAACCATCGAAGAGCTGCGGCGCTCGGGGGAGCTCCTCGACGGTCTTCTTCGGGTCAGCTCCTACCGCGAGCTGGTTCGCCATCGGGGAAATCTCCAGGAGGTCATGCTCGGCTACTCCGATTCCAACAAGGACGGCGGGATCACGACGTCGCAGTGGGAGATCTACAAGGCCCAGCGCCTGCTCCGCACCGCCGCCCAGGACCACGGCGTGACACTGCGACTGTTCCATGGTCGAGGGGGGACGATCGGCCGCGGCGGAGGCCCTTCCCACGCGGCCATCCTGGCTCAGCCATACGGAACAATCGACGGATCGATCAAGGTCACCGAGCAAGGCGAAGTGATCTCGGACAAGTACGGCTTGCCCCGCCTGGCGGCCCGCAACCTGGAACTGGCCCTGTCGTCGGTCCTGGAGGCGTCGCTCCTTCACCGTATGTCCCGCCAACCCAAAGACGTGCTCGACCGTTGGACCGAAGGCATGGACGCGTTTTCGCAGGCGGCCCTCGCGGCGTATCGCAATCTCGTAGAGCATCCGGATCTGGTCCCCTACTTTCTCGCCTCCACCCCGGTGCAGGAGCTAGGGGCGATGAACATCGGCTCGCGCCCCTCACGGCGTCCGGGTGGTGGAGGCGGGCTGGAAGACCTGCGGGCGATCCCATGGGTCTTCGGGTGGACCCAGTCCCGTCAAATCATCCCCGGTTGGTTCGGGGTCGGCTCCGGGCTCAAGGCCGTCCGCGGCGGAGAGCACGCTGCGACTCTCGAGGACATGGCTTCCCGATTCCTCTTCCTGCAGACCTTCCTGTCGAACGTCGAGATGACCCTGGCGAAGACTGATCTATCGATCGCCAAGCGATACGTCGACCGATTGGTGGCGCCCGAGCATCGTCACTTGTTCGATGTCATCGCAGACGAGTATCGGCTCACCGTGGAGGAGGTGTCGCGGTTGACCGATCGGGCGGTCCTCAGCTCCAACCCCGTGCTGGCGAGGACTCTGGAGGTTCGCAATATCTATCTCGATCCGATCAACTACATGCAGGTGTCGCTGCTCGAACGCAGCCGCAGGCATGGAACCGACGATCCCCAACTTCAGCGCGCTCTCCTGCTCACGGTCAACGGCATCGCCGCCGGCATGCGCAACACGGGCTGAGGAACCGCGAACCTAAGGTTATGAGCCGTGGTTCCCACGGCTCATCGCGTATCGGTTTAGGGAAACTGATCACGCCGCCACAGGTGCCTTGAATCTGAAGGCGATCTGCCGCGGTTTCCGCGGCCTACAACCTTAGGTTTCGAGTGCGGCGGCTTCCACCAGGGTGTCGAAGTAGGCCACTCCCCCGCCCCAGTCGGTGAGGGTGTCATTGGTGAGGGCGTTGACGTTGGCTTCCCGGCCCCACCATCCCCAGGGAATTGCGACAACACCCGACCGGAGGCGTGAGCTCAAGCGGGCGGGCAGCATCAATTCACCGCGGTCATTCCAGATTCGCACGACATCGCCCTCGGCGATTCCCCGCACCGCGGCATCAGCCGGATCGATCTCGAAGAACGGGCCGCCCTCCCGCTCACCGTGGTGCTTCGAGTAGGACGAGTTGAGAAACCGGGTGTGGTTCTTGGGGCTGAGCAACACCAGCGGATACTTCTCGTGCAAGTCGCTGCCGGGACCCTCGGCGGCAGCCCGATACCCGGGGAGCGGATCGTGGCCGGCCTCGGGCCAGCGGCTCGGAGAACAACAGAGCCTTCCCGTCGACGGTCTCAAACCCACCCTTTTCGTAGGGCAGGAGTTCGGTGGGAAGGTCGAGTCGCATGAAACCTTGCTTGCGCAGGAGATCGACGTCGACCGCAGGCAACGCCGACCGGATCAGCGCCTCATCGTCGAGATCGAACTCGGGATCATCAAGCCCATCGCCCTGGCCAATCGCCGCCACAATTCGGTGTTCGGGACCGACTCGCCACGGGGCGATATCGCGGCTTCGTTCCATCCCAGGTAGAGGTGGCCCCAGGATGGGATCATGTCCAACTGCTCGATCTCGGTGGCGGCCGGGAACACTACGTCGGCGTATAGGGCGGTATCGGTGATGAACTGCTCGCTGACGACGGTGAAGAGGTCCTCGCGCTCGAGGCCGCGCCGAATCTCGCCCGCGTTCGGAACCGAAACCACCGGGTTGCCGTTCCACACGAAGAGCGCGTGGATCCCCATAGCCTCATCGGTCAGCGCCCGCCCGAGGTGATTCATGCTCACCTGACGGGTCTCGGATGGCACCTCGAAGACAGAGTCGTCGATGGCACTCTTCGGACCAGACGCCGACCGAACGCGAGAGACCGCCTCCCCGTTCTCTCCAGGCTCCCGTGAGAACGGGGAGGCAGCCGAGAGTGCGGAAGAACATGGCCCCGTGCTCGTGATGCTCGGCCCCGATCAAGGTCCGGATGAAGGTGGGCCGGGTGGTTCCATAGGCCTGTGCGAGCGCCTCGATCTCCTCGGGAGCCAAGCCGCAAACCTGCCCCGCCCGCACCGGGTCCCATTCCGCCACCCGGTCGCTTCGAGCTCCTCGAATCCGGTGGCGTATCGATCGACATAGTCGTGGTCGATCAAGATCGTCCCGAATCAGGACATGCATGACGGCCAGCATCAGTGCCACGTCGGTGCCGGGCAGCGGTTGAATGAACCAATCGGCCGAGTCGGCCGTCATCGTCCGGATCGGGTCGATGACCACGACCTGGGCGCCGTTGGCCCGTGGCTTGTTCGATGAAAGGCCACAGGTGACGGTTGGTCAGGCGGGTGTTGGTCGCCCACAGGATCACCAGCTTCGAGAAGCGCACATCCATCGGATCGGCACTCTTCCTGCCGCCGTAGGTGGCGGCCATGCCCGCTCCGGCGGTGGCACCGCAGAGCGAACCGGTCTGCCGGGAGGCGCCCAGCCGGGCGAAGAAACGCTGATCGAGCGAAGTCATCTGGATCATCCCCTGGGTGCCGGCATCGACCCAGGGCAGGATCGCTTCTCCCCCGTATCGGTCGATCACTGATCGGACGCCGATCGGCCACCAGCGAGAGCGCTTCATCCCAGGTCGCCTGCCGGAACTCGCCGGCTCCCTTTGGCTCCCGTCCGGATCAGCGGATGCAGGACCCGGTCGGGGTGGTAGACCCGATCGAGGAAGCGGTTGACCTTGGGGCAGAGTTCGCCCCGCGAGTAGGGATGATCGGGGTTGCCGCGCAGCTTCACAGCACGATCTTCTCCGTCCGGTCCTTCTTCGACGGTCACGACCCACCCGCATGAGTCCGGGCAATCGTGATGACAGGTGCCGAGGACGATTCGAGACTGGTCTACCCGGGGTCGGCATCCGGCCAGGGTAACTGAACGATGCGGTCGCTACCCTCGGTTTCATGCCGGTGACTGTCGTCTACCACCCCCTCGCCCAGCACTACCTCACCACCCTGCGCGACAAGACCACGTCGACTCCGCTCTTCCGCGAAACGGCCCGCAGGATGGCCTACCTGCTTGTGACCGAGGCCACCTCCGACCTGCCGATCGTCGACAAGCCGATCGAAACCCCGCTTGAAGCCACCACCGGCATCGCCATCGGTCGGCCCATCGTCGTCGTTGCGGTTTTCCGGGCCGGCCTCGGACTCCTCGATGCCGCCATCGACCTCCTCCCCAATGCCCGCATCGGCTATGCCGGCGTGCAGCGGAACGAGGAGACGGCCGAACCGATGGAGTACTACACGAAATTCCCCAAGATGACCGACGCCCGGGTTCTAATCCTCGAACCGATGCTCGCCACTGGGGGATCGCTGGCCTGGGCCTGCGACCAGGTCAAGGCGAAAGGTGCCTCCGACATCACCGCGGTCTGCGTCGTCTCGGCACCCGACGGGATCGAGGTGATGAATCAGCGCCATCCCGACGTGCGCATCGTCACCGCCTCGATCGACCGGGGCCTCAATTCGCAGCTTCTACATCGCAGCCGGGACTGGGCGACATGGGCGACCGGCTGTTCGGCACCGCATGACCGCATTCGAGGAAGCGGTCCTCGAGGTATTGCGCTCGCTCGAACCCGGCGAGGTCGTCACCTACGGAGAGGTCGCCGAGCTGGCCGGTTACCCGGGACGGGCCCGGGGCGTCGGCCGCATCCTCCGACTCACCGACGAGGATCTGCCGTGGTGGAGAGTCGTGGGCCACGGCGGGACGGTTGATCTCACCGAACCCCGCCGAACAGGCCGCGAGACTCCGACGTGAGGGATACTCGTCGTCATGAGACGGGCGATCATCGTGATGATGGACTCCTGCGGAGCGGGCGAGGCACCCGACGCGGCTCGAATACGGCGACCAGGGCTCCGACACTCTCGGGCACACCGCGGCGGTCGTGGGCGGACTGGACCTGCCCAACTTTCAACAAGCGGGTCTTGGCAATCTGCACGGCAAGCATCGAAGGCGTACCGCCGACCGACTCGCCCACGATGGCCTACGGCAAACTGACCGAGGCGTCGGCCGGGAAGGACTCGACCACGGGCCATTGGGAGATCGCGGGAATCATCACCACCGAACCCCAGGCGACCTTCACCGAGCACGGCTTCCCCGCTGAACTCGTCGAGGCGGTCGAGAAGGAAAGCTGGCCACGAATTCATCGGAAACTACGCCGCCTCGGGAACCGTGATCATGGAAGAACTCGGCCCGGAGCACATGCGGACCGGCAAGCCGATCCTCTATACGTCCGCCGATTCCGTGTTTCAGATCGCCGCCCACAAAGAGGTCATCCCCCTCGAGGAGCTTTACCGGATCTGTCGGATCGCTCGCAGGCATGCCGATGCCTATCGAATCGGTCGGGTCATCGCCCGACCCTTCGAGGGAGCGCCCGGGAATTTCCAGCGGACCTACGAGCGTCACGACTTTGCGATGGAGCCCCACTCTCCAACCATCCTCGACCACGCCAAGAGGCAGGCGTGCCCGTCGTCGCCATCGGCAAGATCGAAGACCTCTTCGCGGGCCGCGGGGTGACGACCGCAGTGCACACCGAGGGAGACGAAGACGGACTTCGCAAAACCATCGCTGTCATGCAAGCGGACACCCAGCCCGGGAATCATCTTCACCAACCTCGTCGACCTCGACATGGTCTACGGGCACCGCGAGAACCCGGATGGCTATGCCGCCGGGCTGAGGCTCATCGACTCGTATGTCCCGGCGTTGACCGCTGCGCCTCGGACCCGACGATCTCCTCTTCTTCTCGGCGGACCATGGCAACGACCCCACCGACGGCTCGACCGATCACACCCGCGAGTACGTCCCGATCCTGGTGGCGGGGATGAACGCAGCCGGAGTGAACCTCGGCACCAGAGCGCAATACTGCGACATTGCCGCCACGATCGCAGAGGGTCTCGGGCTGTCGATGCCTGTTCGGGGAACGTCTTTCCTACGGGATGTGTCGTGAATGCCGTCGAGCTGATCCAGGAAGAAGCGCGATCGAAGCCCTCTCACCGGTGACGAGATCGCCTGGCTGATCCGGTCATATACGTCAGGGGCGGTTCCCGACTATCAGATGGCGTCCATGGCCATGGCGATCTTCTTCAACGGTCTCGAGCCGGCGGAACTAGTCGACTGGACGAGGGCGATGCTCCACTCCGGCGACGTTCTCGATTTTTCCGACATCACGATGCCCAAGGTCGACAAACACTCGACCGGCGGCGTTGGCGACAAGGTCTCGATTCCTCTGGCGCCGATGGTGGCGGCGTGCGGCGTTGCGGTGCCGATGATGTCGGGGCGAGGCCTCGGACACACCGGTGGCACCCTCGACAAGCTCGAATCGATTCCGGGCTTCACCACAGCGCTCGATCCGACCCGTTTCCGTCAGGTGCTCGATCGATGCGGTCTGGTGCTGGCCGGGCAATCGGAGACCCTGGTCCCGGCCGACCGCAAGCTCTATGCCCTTCGCGACGCTACCTCCACCGTCGAGTCGATTCCCCTGATCTCGAGTTCGATCATGTCGAAGAAACTGGCCGAAGATCTCGATGGACTCGTGCTCGACGTCAAGGTGGGTTCCGGCGCATTCATGAAGAGCCGGGACCGGGCTCGAGAACTGGCCCAGACGATGGTGGGGATCGGTCAGGCCTACGAGGTCAAGACCGTTGCGCTGCTCACAGCGATGGATGCTCCTCTCGGTAACGAGGTCGGAAACGCCAACGAGATAATCGAGTCGATCGCAGTGCTTCGCGGACAGGGCCCCGAGGATCTGGTCGAGGTGACGATGGCTCTCGGCATCGAGATGCTCTCGGTGGCCGGGATCGAGGCCCAACCCGAAAAGGCCCGAGCCATGCTGGAGGCAACCCGCACCAGCGGAAAAGCGCTGGAGGTGTTCGCCTCGGTGATCGAAGCACAAGGTGGTGACCCCAGAGTCACCGAGGATCCCGGATCTGTCTTGCCCCGGGCGCCGCACCACTCCGAGGTCTCCGCCGGCCGAGACGGGTACTTGCGGGGCCTCGATGCCTTGAAGGTAGGGGTGGCGGCGATGCGCCTTGGTGCTGGTCGGGAACGTAAAGAAGACACGGTGGACCCCGCCGTCGGAATCACGGTGCTGGTCAAGCCTGGTCAGGCGGTCGAGGCAAGTCAGCCCGTCCTGAGACTGGCGTACCGTCACCCGGCCCGACTCGACGAGGCGTTGGCCGTCCTCGATGGCGCAATTGACATAGGTGATGAGGAATCTGAGTCGATGCCTCTGATACTCGAACGGGTCGAGTAGTCACTCGCGACGGTCAGGGTGGGAGGCCGCTGGTGGTGTAGGTGTGGCCGAGTTGGCTGGTCCAGATGGTGGTCGCCGTTGGGGAGGGGTTGGTAGGTCCAATTACCCAACCACCGTCGCTTGCCCTCGACCCATGACCCCCGGTTACGATCCCACCCGATGCAGATCGTGGTGCTCGCCAAGCAGATTCCGGATCCGGCCACCCCGTACCGCCTGGCACCGGACACCCACTGGTTGATAAGGCCGAATGAACAGGTACTCGATGACACCGACCGGTACGGCGTCGAAATGGGCCTGCAACTGGCCCAGGCGAAAGAGGGCTCCGTCACCCTCGTGTCGATGGGACCGGCCGGGAGCATGCAGGGGATCCGTCAGGCACTCGCCATGGGGGCCGCCAAGGCCGTCATCGTCGATGACGACGGGTTGAAGGGTTCCGACGCTCTTGTGACCGCCAGGGTGCTGGCCGCCGCCATCGCCCGCGAAGGATTCGACCTCGTGATCGCTGGTACCGAGTCGACCGACGGCTACTCGGGAGTAGTCCCGCAGATGGTGGCCGAACTCCTCGACGTGCCCGCCCTGACGTATGCGACTCATATCGAGGCCGAAGAAGGGACCGTGACCATCCATCGTCAGACCGCATCGGGGTACGAGGTAGTCAAAGCCTCCCTTCCGGCGGTGGTCACCGTTACCGCCGGAGTCGTCGAGCCTCGTTATCCAACGTTCAAAGGAATCATGGAGGCCAAGAAGAAGCCGGTCGAGACCCCGACACTGGCCGAGTTGGGTGTGGAGCCGGCTGTGGGGCAGGTCGTGTCGGCCATCTCGGAGGCAGCTGCCAGGACCGCGGGAGCCAAGATCGAAGACGACGGCGAAGCGCACCTCAGGATCATCGACCTGTTGAGCCAGAAGAAGGTCATCTGATGGCAGACGTATGGGTCTTCATCCGGGAGGCCGATGGCGCTCCAAGTCCGATCGGACTGGAGCTACTCACCAAAGCCCGCGACCTGGGTGACGTCACGGCCATCTACGTCGGCGCCGGGTCCGACCAGGCGTTTTCCAAACTCGGCGAGTTCGGTGTTTCCACCATCGTGCACATCGATCCGGCCGACAATCTGGCCGGTGCTCCGGTCGCCCGGACGCTCTCTGATCGAGTATCGAGCGATCCGCCCCGGCTGATCCTCTTCGGCCAGGCTTACGACGATCGCGACGTGGCCGGCCGGCTCGCTGCCCGCCTCGGTACCAGCGTGATCTCCAACGCTATCGATGTCGACTTCGCCGACGATACGGCCCAGACGACCCACGAGATTTTCGGAGGAACTCAGGTGGCGAAAGCGGCGTTCACCGGATCCGCTCCCTACATCGTGCTGGTCAGGCCCAAGTCGTTCACCGCCACCGCGGCGAGCACGGGAGCAACGCCTTCGATAGAGAAGATCGACCTCCCCGACGTCGGCAAGGCCGGTGCCAAGATCACGGGCACCCACCTGGAGGAGCGCGAGGGCCCCAAGCTCGAGGAGGCAGCCATCATCGTCTCAGGTGGACGCGGGCTGGGCTCGGCCGACAACTATCAGCTGGTTGAAAAGCTGGGGAAGCTGCTCGGCGCTGCCACCGGTGCTACCCGCGCCATCGTCGACGCCGGGTGGGTCCCGTACGCAAAACAAGTGGGTCAGACAGGCAAGACCGTCAAACCCGACGTATACATCGCTGCCGGAATCTCGGGAGCGATGCAGCACCTGGTGGGGATGAAGGACTCCAAAGTCATCATTGCCATCAACAAGGACGCCGACGCACCGATCTTCACGATCGCCGACCTCGGAATCGTGGGCGACGTCCACAAGGTGTTGCCGAAGCTGATCGAAGCACTCGAACAGAGGTAGCGGCAAGTTCCGACCCGCTAAATGGTCACTCCGAAGACCCCGGTCACGCTTCCGGCCCAATACGTAGCCGGGACCGGCCCGGTCGCGACTGCACCGGCCAGCGTCCTCCGTTCGTGGTGACCGCCGCTGACGAGGGCAAGTTGGGCCCGGGTATGGGCACCTCCATGGGCGCCTTTGAGGATTGGCGAATCGAACGGGCCGAAATAGCGTCCGCGCCCGCACCAGACGAGCACGTTGCCATCGCCCAGCTGCTTCCAACCCTCGACACCATCCACCGCGGACAGAACATCCGGATCGACCAGGCCCGCGACGAGGGCCGCGCTTCCTTCGTCGACGACGATGGAGTCGCCGTCGAGTTGAGCCCTGAGGTCTATCCCCGGCCCGTCGACGGTGTCCTGAACGTGATCGCTCACGACCACCAAGATCCACTCATCCCAGCTTGCCCGCAGCGACGCGTCGACCTCACCGATCTTTTCATCGATGCGGCGATAGGCGTCGATCGCCTCGCTCGAGTCAGGGCCGTAGACGTGTGAGATCGTGTCGATCGAGCCGAAGTATCCCAGTACCAACTCGGCCCCGGACTCGATCTCGACAAGGAGACGCGGCAGCACCGCCACGTCGTCCGGATAACCCAGAAGGTCGAGTTTGTCCACAACCGTCAGGTCACCGCCCGGAGGCCAATGTCGGGCGGCACCGGCGGCACCCATGACTCCCACCAGATGGTGATCGCCCAGGACTGCCGCGGTCTCGAGATGGGATAGCCGGTCGAACATAGTGGGAAGTCCCGGCCCCACCTCCCATGCACCCTTTACCTCCCCGTCGCGAATCACGTGATTGGTATGGATCCGATGGTCCTCGGGAGCGGCGCCCGTGGCGAAGGAGGCGTGATTGGGATAGGTGCACGAGGCCATGACGGACACCCCGGTGCCGGCCACCGCACCATCGGCGTTGGCCCAGCGCCAGAGATTGGGCGTCAACCGGGGAGTCAGCCGGGTCGGGTCGAACGCATCGATGATCAGAAACAAGACCCTCATGAACAACGATGGTTTACCAGCCACCGGCTTGGGAATGAAAAGCGAATAGCCAACTGACATGGCCGCTCTTCGGAAACTGGTCGGCCTTCGGCGCCGGGCCTAGCCGTCCGGTAATTTGACGTCTCGATGGCCGGATACTCGGGCACGGCGTTATCCAAGAAGCTGGGAATCGGAACCGACACCGAGCTCCACCTCGTGAATGCTCCTGCCGCGCTCGCCGAAGAGTTGAGCGCATCCGCCAACCAGGACAGGGGGACGTCGTCGGTTGTCGTGATCTTCGCAACGGATGCGGACGACCTCGAGAGTCGGTTCCTCGAGGCCATGGCGACACTTCCCGCGGACGGCTCCATCTGGTGTGCATGGCCCAAGAAGGCTTCGAAGGTGCCGACCGACATCACCGAAGATCGGCTGCGCGACCTCTTCCTCCCGACCGGCATGGTCGACAACAAAGTTGCCGCGATCGACGAGGTTTGGTCGGGTTTGCGGTTCGTGGTCCGCAAGGAGTTACGAGCGACCTGGAACACCTGAGGTCCGATCTCGTCCTGAAGGCGACTGTCCTGCCTAGCGGGACTTGAATCCGTGCGGGAGAAGTTCGGCCAGGGTGTGTTGTCGGAAATCGGAACCGGCCGTCGTGACGTAGACCATCCCGGTGTCGAATTCATGGAGGATCTGTCGGCAACGCCCGCACGGATAGGCGCCATCCAGGGTGGTGGCGTCGATACACGCGACCGCAGTCGCCGCGATCTTTCGCACTCCTTCTGACACGGCGTGGGCAACCGCGGTGGCCTCAGCGCAATTCGAGCTCGGATAGGCGGCGTTCTCGACATTGGCCCCTGTGTACACCGTTCCATCATCGGCCTGTACCGCCGCCCCGACTCTGAATCCGGAGTACGGGGCGTATGCCTTTTCAGCTGCCTTGCGAGCAAGAGCGAGCAATTCCTCGGGGGTCATGCCTCTGCCAGCAGTTCGGCGACGAAGGCCTCGGGGTCGAACGGAACCAGGTCATCCACCCCTTCCCCGACACCTACAAACTTCACCGGTATCCCCAGTTCCTGCTCGACGGCCACGACTATCCCTCCCCGAGCGGTTCCGTCGAGTTTGGTCAGGATGATTCCGGTCAAACCGATGGCGCTGGCGAACTCCCTCACCTGGGCGAGTCCGTTTTGGCCCCCGGTGGCGTCGAGGACCAGCAGGGACTCCCCCACCGTTCCTCCTTCACGCTCGAGCACTCTCCGGATCTTGGCGAGCTCCGCCATCAAGTTTTGCTTGTTGTGAAGCCGTCCGGCGGTGTCGACGATCATCACATCCTTCCCGCGGGCCTTAGCCGCTGAGAGGCCATCGAAGGCGACCGCGGCGGGGTCAGAACCCTCCTTTCCGGCCACGACCGGAACCCCAACTCGTTCGGCCCAAACCCGCAACTGGCTATCCGCGGCCGCCCGAAACGTGTCGGCCGCAGCCAGGAGCGGCTGATGACCTTGCCCGATCATCCGAGCCGCGAGTTTGGCAATCGAGGTGGTCTTCCCGGACCCGTTGACCCCGACGATCAAGACGACTGCGGGTTGCCCGTCCAGGTTGAGGTCACGCTGGCCGTCCACAAAGACTGCCTTGAGCTCTTCTTCGAGCAGTTTTCTGGCGGACGAGGCCGTCTCCGGTTTGGCCCGGCGCACTCGCTCGACCACGCCGGCCGAGGCGGCAACACCCACATCGACGCCGATGAGGGCTTCTTCCAGCGCCTCCCAAAACCGCGCATCGAGCAAGCTCCTTCCAAACACGCCGCGGAGGGCACCGCCGAGTGCTGTCCGAGACTTGACCAATCGCCCCTCAAGGCCTCCCGGAAGCCGGCGGTCGTCGGGCTTGACCCGCTGGTCGATCGTGCCCGATGTCCCCGCTTCGATCGGGACGGCGGTAATAGAAAAATGCTCCGATGAGGATCGCAAGGGCAGCGATGCCGACAACGAGGTAAATCAGATCCACAGGTCCTCCGAGGCTAACCGTCGACCAAATCGTGTGTGATCGGTTGCCTCTAGCCGCCAACCGGGCGCATCACGCGGGGTCCGGTGTCTTCACCTCGAAAGCGCAACAAGGTGTTTCGATATGACCTGGGAGGATCCGCCCGGTTCCATCGTGACCCCATAGAGGACATCGGCGGCCTCCATGGTCTGTTGCTGGTGCGTGATGAGAACGAGTTGGCTCGCTCCCCGGAATGCCTCCACGAGACGCAGGAACCGGCGGAGGTTGGCGTCGTCCAACGCCGCCTCCACCTCGTCGAGAATGTAGAAGGGAGAGGGCCTGGCTTTGAAGACCGCAAACATGAAGGCCAGGGCGGCCAGTGATCGTTCACCACCGGACAACAAGGACAGCTTTCCGACCTTCTTTCCCAGAGGTTGGGCCTCGATTTCCACGCCCGAAGTCAGGGGCTGAGAGGGGTCGCTGAGCCTGATCCGGCCCTTGCCCCCCGGAAATAGGACCCCGAAATGCTCCTGATAGGCCGCAGCCACTTCCTCGAACGCTGAGAGGAATTGGACCTGGATCTCCTCGTCGAGTGCCTTCATAACCTTTTTCAGCTCGGCCCGCGAGTTCTCGAGATCGGTCAGCTGGTCGGTCATGAATTGGTGGCGCTCGGACAGCTCGTGGAACTCCTCCGCCGCCAACGGGTTGACCGGACCCATTCGGCGGAGCTCAGCCTGTCGGGTGGCGAGACGCTCATGAAGAGAAGTTTCTTCACTGGCCAGGGGCTGTGGAGCCGACAATGCCGCCTCCTCCGAAGCGTCGATCTCGCGTTGCAAGGCTTCGACCACGGACTCCCGCCGGACCCGCGCCTCTGCCTGTTCGACTGCCAGGGAGGAGAGGCGAGCACGATGGCTCTCAACCTCCCTCTGGCGGTTCTCGTGTTCCTGCCGGACCCGCGCCAGCGCGTCACCAACCGATCGTGCTTGGGTGCGGTTCTGGTCCTGTCGGTCTCTGATTGCCGCGACGTGGACTCTGATCGCTTCGATTGCTTTCCTGGCTAAGTCCTCGATCGTCGCCAGCCGGACCATCGACCCCGGCGAAACCGGCCGCCGATGATCGAGGCCGACTTCGTCCCTGACGACTTGGGACCGGGCTTCGATGAGGGTCCGTCTCTCGGCGGCCGCCGATTCCTGCGAGGCCGCCTCCTGCCACGACGCCCGTGCCAGTTCCTTCTCGCCGGCCACCTCGGCGCGTCGACCGTTCCAATCATCGAGAAGCTGCTGTCGTTGTGCTTCTTCTCCTTCCAGAGCGTCGATGGTTGCGGCCAGGCGGCTGATTTGAGCCTGACGATCTCCGATTGCAGAGGTGAGAGCCAGGCGCCGCTCGTTGAGGCGGGCCAACTCGGAGTCGAGGTCGGCTCCGGTTCTGGTGGAGCGGGCCAATGCTTCGGTGGCGCCGGCAAGTTTCGCCTCTATCGACTCGAGTGACTCGAGCGCGGTCCGCTCCGACTGCCGGCCCAGTTCGAATTGGCGCCTCAGCGTTGTCAAGCGACTCATGACGCGGGCCAATTCACGCTCGGCCCGATCGGCATCGCCACTTGCTGCCTCGACCATGGCCGGGGTGGCGCCGTCGGGAAAAGAGACCTTGATCCCGTCGATCGCGATGAGGTCGCCTTCGGGTGTCACGGCCCGCACTTCGGGATGACGGTGCACCAGTGCCCATCCTGCAGCCCAACCCTCTGCGACGACGACATCTCCGATGAGGGACTCAGCCAAAGACATGTCCGCCTTGGGGCCGAGGCGGTCCACCAGGGCTTCCAGACCGGTGGCAGCAGCCACTGCCCGCGCGGCCTGGCCGCTCGAGCCGGCTCGACCGACCACCGGTACCCCGCCTCGTCCCGAGGCCTTGAGGCGTCCGACCGCTTCCGCCAGGTTCTCTTCGTCGGCGAATGCCACCGCCCCCGCCCAGGGGCCGAGGGCGGCATCCACCGCCGCGGCCAACTCGGCAGGAACGTCGAGCAGCGCAGCCACCGAACCGATCACGCCCGGCGTGTCCTCGACAATTCGGCGTGCTTCAGGATCCCCAAACCCGTCGGCGGCGGCGGCAAGGGCTTCGAGCCGGGCCCGGGCTGCGGCGACCTCGAGGCGTTTTTCCGTATGGGAAAGTTCGGCGGCCTCCCAGGCTTCCTGGTCTCCGTGTCGGGCTGCCGCCAGCTTCTCATATTGGGCCTGGGCCAATCCGACCTCGGTGTCGAGTGTCCTGATCTCGCTTCCGACGCGAGCCGTTTCGGCGGTTTCCGCGAACCGGTGCTCACCAACCACTGTCAGCCTCTGCGACAACGCCTCCAGCTCACGTCGATCACGCTGATCCCCGGCGCGGAGCGACAACAAGTCTCCCTGCACAACGGCCAGTGCTCCCTCCGCAGCCAGGTTGCCTCGATCGGCCATGGACCGCTCTTCATCTTCCAGAAGACGGAAACGCTGTTCATGTTGCGTTGCCAGAGCGCCGGCCCGCGTCTCGAGAGCGGTGGCTTCTTCGAGCTCGGCTTGCAAGGCTTCGAGCTCCTCGTTGAGGTCCCTTCGGCGTTCGTCGGCGCCCTCCAGACGTGCGGTGCGGGTTCGATGGCGCTCCTGCGCCACCTGCGCGACCCGGCGCAGCCTTTCGAGTGTTGTCTCCAGACGGGCGGCAGCTGCCCCATCGCGATCGAGTGACTCGCCCAGCACCGACGCCTGGGAAGTCAGTTGTCGCAGTTCGCCGGCTAGGTCGGCGATCTCGGTTTGGGCGGTGGCCAGTCGGGCCGTTAGCACGGCCTCCTCGGAGGAGGACTCCCCCAGGCGCAGGTCGAGCGCCCGCAGATCCTCCCCGGCGATGAACAACGTGAGTGCTCGTACCTCCCCGGCTACAGCCAGGTGACGCTCGGCCGCCTCGGCCTGGCGCTTGAGCGGCCTCATCTGACGGTTGATCTCACCGAGAACGTCGGTCAGCCGGAGGACATCCTCGTCGGTCCTTCCGAGCCGTCGCAGGGCCCGTTCCTTTCTCAGCTTGTGCTTGAGGATCCCGGCCGCCTCCTCGATGATCGCCCGGTGTTCATCGGGGCCGGCGTTGAGGACCGAGTCGACTTGACCCTGATTGACGATGATGTGCTGATGCCGTCCCACGCCGGAGTCGGCCAGCAGCTCCTGGACGTCCAACAAACGACAGGACACTCCGTTGATCTCATAGTCGGATGACCCGTCCCGATACAACCGCCTGGTCAGGGAGACCTCATCGAGATCGAGGGGCAACGTACGGGAACCATTGTCGAAGACGACAGTGACCTCACTGCGGTTGAGCTGGGGCCGGGTCGCCGTTCCCGCAAAGATGACATCTTCCATCTTCTGGGTCCTGAGCGGCTTCGTCGCCTGACTCCCCATCACCCAGTGAATGGCATCGACCAGGTTCGACTTGCCCGACCCGTTGGGGCCGACGACCACCGAGACGCCGGGACGGAATTCAAGGCGGGTCCGATCGGCGAATGACTTGAAGCCGGCGACTTTGAGGGTCTTGAGGTACATAGTTACAGCAGTGTGATTCGGGAGTTCTGAGGTTAACCGCTAAATGGATGGTGGTGCGTTTTGCGTTTTGCGTGGTGCGTAACCACCAGGAATCTCACACGCACCTCGCACCGCGCTTCATTGTCGGATGAAGAAATCGTGGAGCTGGGTGTCGGTCGGGACTATGTCGGATTCGACCCCGGCCACCCCGGCTCCGGTTGGCCCCAGCCACAGCCAGTCGATCAGGCGATCTACTGCTTCGCTGTCACCCTGAGCAAACAGTTCGACAGTTCCTTCCCTGGTGTTTCGGACCCACCCGTGGAGACCGAGGGAGCGAGCCGTGATCCTCGTCGCCTGGCGGTATCCGACGCCCTGCACCTGCCCGGTCACTACCGCCTTGACCGCTTTGACCGCACTCACGTCTGACACTTCGGACAAAAGAAGGACGACCTCCCGCCGACGACAACTCTTTCGATGGGAGATCCGCATCTTCGGCAAGGTTTGCCTTCCCGCCCGTAGACCCGCAGGCGATCGAGGTAGTCACCAGCCCGGCCATCGGGGAGCAGGTAGGCCAGATCGGCGAGGGAGGTTCCACCGGCCGCGATCCCGGCGTCGAGAACAGGTCTGATGGCCCCGCGCAACTTCGTCATCTCAGACGGGGTCAGGGCTCCCCCGGGCCTGGTGGGCCTCACCCTGGCCCTATGCAGAATTTCGTCGGCGTAGATGTTCCCCAGGCCGGCGATGATCCTCTGGTCGAGCAGTAGCGACTTGATCGGGGCCGTCCGGCCCTCCAGCGCGGTCGCCAGCTGTGGAGTGCGTGGCAGGTCCGAGAACGCATCCCTTCCGAGGCTGAGTTGAGAGCGGAGTTCCTCAGGTGTGAAGACGGCAACGAAACCGAAGGTGCGGGGATCGACCAGCCGGACCTCGGCACCTGCATCGGTGACCGCGACGAAATGGGTGTGGAGGGCCTCGGGCTCTCCGGGCTGGGCGATCACGATCCGGCCTGACATCCCAAGATGAGTCACCCACGTCATCTCGGAGTCGAGCCGGCCGAGCAGGAATTTCCCGATACGGTCGAGGTGCTCCACCACCCTGCCCCGAAGACGATCGCTCACATCGGTCGGTCCGGCATTACGTCGCCCGGTGCGGGGATGGCGCATCTCGACTTCGACGAGACGGCGGCCCTCGACGACCGGGGCCAGATAACGGCGAACGGTTTCGACCTCGGGCAGCTCGGGCACGTCTCAACCCTAAAGCTGTTCGACGTCACCATTGATCAAGACTTCTCGAAATGGGACGGTACGGGTCAGTCGGAAAAGGTGAGCGCCTCTTCGATTTTGACTGCCACTCGCTCACCGGGGTCGAGGCGGGCGGCCGGACCGAGCCTGGAACGGATCCGGCTCCCGTCGGCAAGGAGGATCGTCACCAACTGGTCATGACCGAAATACTCACGGCTGGCGACCACCGCCTCTCCGTCCTGGTCGGGTGTCACCAGCACTCGCTCCGGCCGGAACATCACCAGCACGGCCCCGTCATGATCGGTCGCAAAGGTACCCACGGCCGTCTCGACCTGCCCGTTGCTGGCGGTGGCAGCAACGAAGTCAGCATCTCCCAGAAAGCGCGCCACCCACGGGTCGGATGGGAACCGGTACAGGTCCGGCGGGGTGGCGACCTGGACGACGCGCCCCTCCCTCATCACCGCGACGAAGTCCGACAGCGAGAGCGCCTCCTCCTGGTCATGGGTGACGAAGAGGGCCGTGGCCCGGGCGGCCTGGAGGATCTCCTTGAGCTCGCGGCGCACTCGCTGCCGGAGGGAGGCGTCCAGATTGGAGAATGGCTCATCCAGGAGGATCACGGCCGGCTTTGGCGCCAGGGCCCGGGCCAGGGCTACACGTTGCTGTTGTCCGCCCGACAGTTCATGCGGCAACCGCTTCTCGATTCCGCTCAATCCGACCAGCTCGAGAACCTCGGCGACCCGCGTCAGGTCCCTGGTCGTCCGATCCCCACGGGTCCGGTCGCGATCCTGCCCGTTCAGCCCGTAGCTCACATTGGCCGCAACGGTCATGTGCGGAAAGAGTGCGTAGTCCTGGAACACCATCCCGACCCGGCGCCGTTCCGGGGGTAGATGCAGCCCCGGTCCCTCCACCGCGACCCCCCCGACGGAGACGCTCCCGGCATCGGGTCGTTCAAAACCGGCGATCACCCGCAGAGCCGTCGTCTTTCCGCAACCCGATGGGCCGAGCAGGGTCAGGATCTGACCCTCGGCAACCGCAATGTCGAAGCCCGACAGGGCCTCAACGTCTCCGAACCGCTTGCTCAGACCTCTCACCTCAATGGCGAAGTCAGTCATGGAGGTCACGTGTGATCAGGAGATGAAGCGGCAGCGCCGACACCGCGATGAGGATGAGGGCAGCGAACGAAGCCCTTGTGTAGAAACCCTCGGAGGTGGTCGACCAAATCCGCACGGCCAGCGTCTCGAATTCGGTTGGTCGCAGAAGAAGTGTGGCCGGCAGCTCCTTCATCGTCGTGAGAAACACCAGGCCACCGCCCGCCAGGAGCCCCTTACCGATCAAAGGCAAGGTCACCTTGATCGCCGTTGCCATGGGGGGTTGCCCGAGTGACCGGCTCGCCTCCTCCAGGTTGGGCGAGACCTTGCGCAGGGCCACCTGGGTCGGACCGAGGGCTTGGGGCAGGAACATCATGAGGTAGGCGAACAGCAAGAGCGGCACCGATTGGTAGAGCGGAAGGATGAGGCTAACTCCGGTAAGGAGAACAGCCAGGCCGACCGTGATGTGCGGCAGGGCGTAGAGGGTCCATGCCACCGTCTCGGCCGCCTGGCCGATCCGGCTGCGATATCTGACAGTGAGGAGCGCCAGCGGCACCGCCACCAGGGCGATTAGGACTGCTGCCATCACCGACACCAGCAGAGAACGACCGAGCTCGCTCCAGACCGCCACCGTCTCCCTTCCGGACATTGCCCCCCTTACCCACCATCGCATCAGGATGACCACCGGGAGTACGAGCGAAAAGAGGCAGACGAGGGCCAGAAACAGGTGGGAGCCGATCGTGCTTCCGCGACCGAGCACGACCAGCGACTGCGGCCGCACCGTGCGGCCCCCGGTGATTGCCGCCCGACGCCTGCTCTTCCGCTCAGCCCAAAGGATGATGAGGGCAGCCAGCATCAGGATCGCGGCGAGGACGGTCGCCGGTCTTCGGTCGAGTCGTCCGGCGTATTGGAGGTAGATGGCCCGGGTAAAGGTGTCGTATCGGAGAAGCGACACTGCCCCGAAGTCGGCCATCGTGTAGAGGCCGACCAGCAACCCGGCCTGGCGCAGGGCAGGAGCGATCTGGGGAAGCGTGACGGTCCGAAAACGGCGCCAGCGCCCGGCCCCCAGTCCGCCGGCGATTTCCTCCAGGGAGGGGTCGAGCGAACGAAAGGCGGGAACGAGGGTGAGGTGCACGTACGGATACGTGAACAGCACCAGAGCCGCCGTGGCCGCCCAGAAACCACGCGGGACCGGGATGGGGCCCAGTCCCAGCGGGGCGATCAGCTCCGATACCAGGCCCTGGCGCCCGGTTGCACCCAGAAGCGCCAGCGCTCCGACATATGAAGGAATCACCAGAGGGAGGGCCACCAGGGTCGACCACGCACGGCGCCCGGCGATGCTGGTCCGTGAAGTGAGCCAGGCGGTGGTCAATCCGATCGCACTCGATCCCGCGACGACGGCCACGACCAGGAGAAATGTGTTGAGCCCGAGTTCGGCGAGTCGACCGCTGGGAAGTACTCCCCTCCAGGGACCCGCGGTCGCCGCGTTCCAGAGGAGGAACCCGATTGGAAACACCAGCGGCAACACCATGAGTGCCGCGAACGCCACCAGCCCTGCCGGAGCCCGATGCTTTCGCACCGGGACCAGCAGGGCCGAGGAGGGCGCTTGGCTGGTGGCGGTTGTCACTCAGGGTCCAATCACACGAGTCCTGCTTCGGTGATCAGGTCGGTGGCACGGTCGAGCACGTTTGCCATATCCGTGACCAAGAGGGAGGGACTGACGAGGGTGGCCAGGGGTGGTACCCCCTCGGGACTCGGGGCTCCCTCTACCACCGGATATTCGAAGTTGACCTCGGCGAAGTAGGCCTGGGACTCGTCGGAGAGCAGGAAGGCAATCAGCTCACCGGCACCTGCGGGATTTTGGGCAGTGGACAGCAGCGAAATCCCCGAAGGCATCACCAGCGATCCCGCATCGGGCTCACTGAAGAAGTGGTTCTGGGCGGTCGTTGCTCCCTGCTCGGCACCGAGTTCCATCAGGTAGTAGTGGTTGATCAGACCCATGTCGACGTCGCCGGCGTCGACGGCGGCGGCTATCGGCGCGTTTCCATCGAACGTGACCGGATCGTTGGCAGCCAGCCCCTCCAGCCATTCGAGGGCAGCCTCCTCTCCCTCCGTCAGGATGATTGCGGAGACGAAGGCGATGAAGGAGCCGTTGGTCGGTGCGATTCCGATCCTCCCCGACCACTTCGGATCGACGAGATCCCGGTAGCTGGCGGGCAACTCATCTTCGGCTACCAGCTCGGGGTTGAAGGCGAGGACCCGGCTCCGAACCGTGACCCCCACCCAAAGCCCGGCGGGATCACGGAAGGTCTCGGGTACCAGCGAAAGGATCGAGTCGGGAAGTGGGGCCGCCAAATCAGCCACCGACCCGAGGGAGGCAGGGTCCTGAGAGTAAAAGAGGTCGGCCGGTGAGTCGGCGCCCTCGGTCAGAAGAGTCGCTGCCATCTCGGGCGAGCTCCCGTACCGGACTTCGACCTCGGTCCCGGTCTCGTTTTCGAATCGCTCGATCAACGGGGCAACCAGCTCTTCGGTGCGGCCCGAGTACAGGACGACGGTGCCGGCGGGCTCCACCGGAGTCGTGGTGGCCGTGACGACCGTGCCCTCCTGATCCGAGGTGCCCGCGGTTGATGCGCCGCACGCGGCCAGGAGGGAAACAGCCAGAAGGGCTGCGATTGTTCTCTGAATTCGCCTCATCTTCCAACCATATTTCCACTAACGCCGTAGTGCAAATCACCCTTACGGCCAACGGTAGGGTCGCCTAATTCCCGAGCCCGGGGAACACGTCGGTTGCGGAGACGTTGGCTCAGGGACCGAGGTTGGATGCTGTCGGTAACCTGGGGTGATGCAAGCGAGCTCATACACCGCCACGTTCCGCGAATACGTGGCCGCGGTGTACGAGCTTGGTGAGGAAGGCCTGCCGGTCATCCAAGCCCGGATGGCGGAATGGCTCGGGGTGAGCAGACCGTCGGTCTCCGAGATGATCAAGAGGATGGACGCCGACGGCCTGGTCACCTCGGACGGGGAAATCAAGCTGACCGGCAAGGGACGACACCTGGCCGAAGTAGTGGTGCGCCGGCACCGGCTGGCGGAGAGATTCCTCTCCGAGATCCTCGGTCTTCCCTGGGTCAAGGTTCATGCCGAGGCCGAAGTCTGGGAGCACATCATCTCCGAGGATGTCGAAAAAGCAATGCTCGCCAAGCTCGGCCAGCCGACTACCTGCCCTCATGGCAATCCAATCCCGGGAGCCGGGTATCGACAGCCCAACCTCACGAGAATGGCTCAACTTGGAAGAGCTTCGATGGTGCTGCACCGAATCTCCGAAGAGCTCGAACTCGACGCCGACATCATGGGTTTTCTCGACGAGGCGGGGCTGAGGCCCGGCGCCGAGGTGGAGCTCATCGCCAAAACGCCAGACGGCACCCTCACGGTGAAGGTGAACAGCGCCGATCAGGTCGGGATCGGGTCGTTCATCGCCGAGAGGCTCTTCCTCGCATCCACCCCGATCTGACCAGTCTTGTCAGGTCCCAGCCATCTCCTTGAGAGCGGCTCGGGCTGCTTCCTGTTCGGCTTCGCGTTTTGACGCCCCCCGGCCTTCACCGCGGATCGTCCCTTCGACCATCACCGCGGCCGTGAACTGTTTGGCATGGTCGGGGCCGAAACCGGCCACCTCGTAGCGAGGTGTCAGGCCGAGGGCGGCCAGCACCTCCTGCAGGCGGGTTTTGTAGTCCGCGTCGCCGGGCCTCTGCGCTCTCACTCGAACGCGGTCGGCCCAATGTGACATCACTACGGCGGCAGCGTGGTCGTAGCCGGCATCCAGATAGACCGCCGCGATCAGGGCTTCCATTGCATCGGCCAGGATCGAGGGCTTCTGTCTGCCACCGGTGATGTCCTCTCCCCTGCCCAGCCGGATGTGGGAGGGCAAACCGATCACTACAGCTACCTCGGCCAACTCCTCCCGGCTGACGACGGCCGCCCTGACCTTGGCCATCTGACCTTCCGGCATGTGGCCGAACTCGTTGAAGAGAAAAGTCGTCACTGCCAGACCGAGGACTGCATCGCCCAGAAACTCGAAACGCTCGTTGTGGGAAACCCCTGGATGCTCGGCGTGATACGACCGGTGGATCAGCGACCACGCCAGGATCTCCGGATCCCGAAACCGGTGCCCCAGTGCATCCTCCAGCAACGCCAGGGCCTGGGCCTCGAGGTCGATCTCAGAGCTGCTCATCGGGCCTTTCTCCTCTTCCGGGACCGGCATCAAGTCTGGGCAAGTCGAGCCGTCATCCTGTCGACCAGATCGCGCTCGACTCCGCTCTTCGCCTGGCGCAAGGCGTTGGCCACCGCCACCCTCGAAGAAGAGCCATGGGCTATAACGACCACCCCGGCGACGCCGAGCAGGTGGGCACCTCCGGTGTGTTCGTAGTCGAGGGTCCGCCGGAGCGGTGCGATCGCCTCGAGAGCCTTGACTCGCACCGCGCTGTCGAGGGATTCGAAGGCTTCGAGGACCATGGCGACGACCATCGCGGCGACTCCCTCGATCGACTTCAGGGTTATGTTGCCGACGAATCCGTCAGTTACGAACACGTCGGCCCGGTTGGCGCCGATGTCGCGTCCTTCGACGTTGCCGATGAAGTTCACCGGGGCGCTTGCCAGCAGCCGGTGCACTTCCTTCTCGACGGCTCTCCCCTTTCCCGGCTCTTCGCCGTTGTTGAGAAGCCCTACCCGGGGCAGCTTCATTCCAAAGAAGACCTCCGCCGCCACTGAACCCATCACCGCAAACTGGATGAGGTGCTCGGCTTTGACGTCGAGGTTGGCACCCGAATCGAGGATGAGGGTCGGACTACCGGGCGTCGGAATGATGGAGGCGATGGTCGGCCGCAGGACCCCCGGGGCCCGTCCGATCAAGATGGCCGCAGCCGCCATGGCAGCACCGGTCGAACCCGCCGATACGAGTGCCCGCGCCGAACCGTCCCTGACCAGTCGGGCCGCAACACTGATGGATGACTCGGGCTTTTCCCGCAGGGCGCGGGCGGGGTCGGCTCCCATCTCGATCAAGTCCGGGGCATGCACGACCGGGAGTGATGCCGAAAGAGTCGCCAACTCTCGTTTGAGTGTTTCTTCGTCCCCAACCAGGACCACATCGACACCGTCGGCCGCAGCGAGCACCGCACCCGCCACGGTCTCTGCCGGGGCTCGATCGCCGCCCATGGCGTCGAGGGCGATTGGGATCATTCGGTCTCGAGGACCTCACGGCCGCGATAGGTCCCGCACTGGGGACAGGCCCGATGGGGCAGTTTCTGGGCACGGCATTGCGGACAGACCGAGATCGATGGCTTGTTCAGCTTCCAAGCCGAACGCCGGTGATGGGTCCGCATGCGCGAGCTTTTCTTCTTGGGCACCGCCATGGTGCGCTCCTTCAGGTTTCGGATCCGAACAGTTGATTCAGCGCGGCAAAAGGCGAGCTCGACTGGTCGCCGTGGCCCGCGCAGGGGGTCACATTCAAGTCGGCTCCGCACGTTGGGCAAAGTCCAAGGCAATCCGGCTTGCAAAGTGGGTCCGCCGGCAGCGACAGCGACACCTCGTCGTGGACCAGCGGGCCGAGATCGATGAACCCCCCGCTGGAGACCCGCAGGAGGTCTTCGTCGGCCAATTTCGTCCCCGAGCTCCTGGCGAACAGCTCGGTGAACTCGACCTCGATCGGGCCGTCCCACTCCATGAGACAACGGGCACACACGTGGTGAGCGATCGTGCTGGCGCTGCCACGGGCGATGATCCCTTCCGGAATCGAGTCGAGTTGGGCAACAACCTCGGCCACATCGTCGACCACGGTCTCCCCCACTTTGAGCTGCAGGGGCAATTCTCCACCCACAGGACGCGACAAGCCTGGCTGGGTGAGCAGATCGGTCACCTGATATCGGAGCATCGGCCCATTTTCGTTGACCATGGAGGTAATCGGATGGCCTATTTCGGTCTGACTATTTCGGTTTGGGCTATATGGGGACTTCTGGGCTCTTGGGCCGGGCCCGGTGGAACTCGTCCCGCGCGTAATGGACCCGGCCGAGCAGTTCGGTCAGGAGGGTTTCCACCCGGGAGAGATGACCATCGATGTCGTCCTCGGCTTCGAGGCGCATCTTTCTCGATTCGCCTTCCGCCCTCCGGACAAGGATGTTGGCTTCCTCGACCGCCTCATTGACTATGTGGCTCTCTGCCACCAGGCGACGGGACTCGGATTGAGCCCTTTCCGTTATCTCGCGGGCCCGTTCGTTGGTCCGGGCGATGAACGCCTCCCGTTCCCGGACCATCCACCTGGCAGCACGAAGTTCATCCGGGAGGGCCCCCTGGAGTTTCTGAAGCTGCTCGATGACATAGTCGCGGTCGAGCAGGACGTTTCCGGACAGCGGCATCGACTTGGCGTCCTGGACTTCGGCGATCAAGGCCTCGATCAATTCGAAGACGTCGGTGTTCCCAGGATCGGGAGAGCCCTGGGGGTCATCACTCATCTTTGCCCACCTTGGCGCGAAGGGCCTTGGCAACGTTGTCCGGCACCAGGGTATCGACATCTCCTCCGAGACGAGCGACTTCGCGAACCAACGATGACGACAGATAGCTCCACTGAGGGTTAGTCGGTATGAACAACGTCTCCATTCCGGCCAGGGTGTAGTTCATCTGGGCCATCTGCAGTTCGTAATCGAAGTCGCTTATCGCCCTAAGGCCCTTCACGACGACGTCGACATCCTTGACCCGGGCAAAGTCGACCAGCAGGCCTTCGAACGCCTGGACCTCGGCGCGCCCGCCGACCATCTCGTCGAGCAAGGCAACTCTCTCCTCGGCCGTGAAGAAGGGTGTCTTCGAAGGGTTGTGAACCACCCCGACCACGACGCGGTCGAACACCTCGATTGCCCTGTTGATGACATCGAGGTGTCCGTTGGTCGGCGGATCAAAGCTGCCTGGACACAAAGCGGCGGTCAGATGTCTCCTTTTCGCCTATCCGAGCGGGGGATCTCTTGTTTCTTGTACCCATTGTGCCGTGTCCTGCGATGAGGACGTTGATTTCACCCCGATGTGTGGCGATTTTGGCCCGGGCCCGACCGCCTCCAACATTGGGGGATGGACGCGTTCCTCTTGAGCTTCGGAGTCATCTTCGTGGCAGAGCTCGGGGACAAGAGCCAGCTGATGGCGCTGGCATTCGCTACCCGCTACAAGGCGGTCCATGTTCTGATCGGTATCACGGCCGCCAGCGCGCTGCTGTTCGGTGTCTCAGTACTGATCGGGCGCCTCGTGGCCGTGAGCCTGCCGACCAGAGCCATCAACATCGTGGCCGGTCTCGCGTTCCTCACCTTCGCCGCCTGGACCATCCGCGGGGTCTGGACCGACGACGACGAAGAAATGGGAGAGGAGCCGCGGGCGCGTTTTCCGATCATCAGTGTCGGCCTCGCCATCTTGCTGGCTGAACTCGGCGACAAGACCATGCTGGCCACGGTCACACTGGCGACGACGGAGGGATGGCTCGGCACCTGGGTCGGTTCGACGCTCGGCATGGTCGCCGCCGACGCCATTGCGATCGTCGTCGGAAAGCACCTGGGAACCAGGCTCCCGGAGCGGGCCATCAAGATCGGGGCAGCCCTCCTATTCGTTGTGTTCGGAGTCCTGCTCCTCATCGAGGGCATCCGCGGATGACTTCTCGTACCTATGGATGGCGCTGTCGCCGTAGCGACGGGTGGTCATCCATCGCCATCCATGCGCGGGAGACGGAGTCGGGTCCGATCTCCGGCGGTGGATGATCATCTCGGCCCCTTCGGTCGCGAGACGGCCGGCGTCGTTCATCTGCTTGGCCAAATCCCCGGTCTCCATGGCCCAGGGCGGATCGAAAAAGATCAGGTCGAACTGTTCGTTGGCGGTCCGCAGGAACTCCCCCACTTCCTGACCGATGACCGTGACGTTCCCGAATCCCACTGCGGCCAGGTTCTGGCGAAGGGCGGCCAATGCCTCCCGACCCTTCTCCACGAATACCGCCCGCCTGGCTCCCCTCGAGAGAGCCTCGATCCCGATACTGCCCGACCCGGCATACAGATCCAGCACCGCGGCGTCTCGAACCACTCCTGCCAACGCCGAGAACACCGCTTCCCTGGCTCGATCGGTGAGGGGCCGGGTTTCCCGCGTGTCGGGGCCGATCAACCTGCGCCCTTTGGCACTCCCTGCGATAACCCTCACGAAACCTAAGGTTATAGGCCTCGGAAAGCACGGCCTATAACCTTAGGTTTCGATCTAGAATCACCCACAGTGATCACCTTCACCGTCTCGGGCAATGGCTGTCTTTGTTCCTGTGCTGCCCGGGTGCGGCCCGGTGAGGTGACCTTGTAGATCAGACCAACGACGGCGTCACATTCACTCCCGCATCCCCACGGATGCGGGTTTCTTGTATTTCTGGAGTATCTCAAATGACGACATATCTCGAACGAACCGAACCGGCGAGTCTTCTCGGCACCGATCGCGACGTCCGCCGCTACGACGACATTCGTCAATTGCTGCCCGACGTCGATCAGCCCACTCCCCTGGTCAGACTCAACCGGATCGCACCGAACCTCGACGTCTATCTAAAGCTGGAGTGGCTCAACCCGTTCGGTTCGATCAAGGATCGAGCCGCTTCCTATATGTTGGATGGCCTCGCCCGGCGCGGCTCGCTGGGTGGGAAGCGCCTCGTCGAAGCGTCGTCGGGAAATACCGCGATCGCTCTGGCCGCCCTGGCTGCTCTCGATGGGCTCCCGATCACCATCACAATTCCTGACGGCATCCCCCAGGAGAAGAAGGTCTTGTTGAGGATGCTGGGTGCCGAGGTCTGGGAGACACCCGACGATCTGTGCCCGGTGGACAATCCGCGCGATGGCGCCATCGCCCTCGCCAGAGCCATCGCGGGAAGCGCCGGGGGCGAGAGCTTTCTCTGGCCGGATCAATACTCGAACCCCGACAATGTCAGGGCGCACTACGAAACGACGGGTCCGGAGATATGGCGCCAGACGGAAGGCAGGGTTCGGACCTTCGTGGCGGGATTCGGCACATGCGGCACCCTCACCGGCGTGGGGCGGTTCCTCAAGGAGCAGGACGAAGACGTTCGCATCGTCGCCGTGGAACCTCAGAAGGGGCACCGACTGCCTGGACTGAAGTCGTTCGCAGAGGCCAAAGAACCCGAGATCCTCGATCGCTCGGTCATCGACGACGTGGTCAGGGTTGACGACGAGCTCGCCTACGGCATCACCAAACGCCTCTATCGGGAAGAGGGGCTCATCGTCGGGCCGTCTACCGGAGCCATCGTCGCCGCCGCCATCGGTCTGGACGAAGCCGGTCTCATCGTCGGGATTTCACCCGATTCCGGCTTCAAGTACGCGTCCTTCTTCGCCGACCACCTCGGCGACGAGGGACTTCCGCAAGTGTGAAGCAAACGAAACAACAGGAGATAGAAACTATGAGTGACACGATCATCGTTGACGAGACTCTCGACACATCGGGGCTCCTCTGCCCGCTGCCGGTCTATAAGGCGGGCCTGGTCCTCAATCGACTCGAGGCGGGAAAGGTCCTCCACCTGATCACCACCGATCCGGGGTCGCTCGAAGACATCCCGGCGCTGGCCCGCCAGCGAGGTGACCAATTGCTCGGGTTGGAGAATCTGGGCGCCACCCAGCTCTTCTGGCTGAAGAAGGGTCCGATCTCAGGCGGTGTCAAGTGACCATCCTGGCCGAAAACCCCGCAACGGCTGACGCTGCACAAGAAGCACCGCCCAAGCGCAAGAGAATCGCACTCGTCGCGGCAAAAGGAACGCTCGACCAGGCCTATCCACCCATGATCCTGGCGACCACCGCCGCCAGCCTTGGCTGGGAGGCCGGCATCTACTTCACGTTCTACGGGCTCGACGTCATCCACAAGAAGAGGTCGCGCCGGCTCAAGGTCGCCTCCCTCGCCAACCCCTCCGGGCCGGTTCAATTGCCCAACCTCCTCGGGGCGATTCCGGGGGCGACGGCGGCGGCAACCGCCGTGATGAACAAGTGGATGCGCGACGCCAAGATGCCCCCGATTTCGGAATTCATCGAGATGGCGCAGGGCCTCGACGTGAAGTTCTTTGCCTGCTCGACCTCGATGGGAGTCATGGGGGTCGAGGAGAAGGACCTGATCGACGGCTGCCTCATCGCCGGGGCGGCCGCCTTCCTCGACTACGCATCCACCGCCGACGTCCAGCTGTTCATCTGATCCCCTTCTTGTGACGGTTCACCACCCCTGCGGTAGGTGAACCGTCACAAGAACGAGGGGCTGAAGGCGCGCACTCGAGCACGACCACGTCCCTTTCCCGGCTAGGACTTGAAGAGCCATTCGACCCGTTCGCCGAGGAACGTTCTCACTTCGTCGCGCAGGTCCAGGTGGTGCTCGAGGCCTGGATCACTATCGACGAGGGCAAACGCCTCGCGGCGGGCGGCCACCAACTCGTCGAAGTCGGCGAGGATGTCGGCCAGCCTCAGATCGGCCATACCGGACTGGCGGGCGCCGAACACGGTCCCCTGCCCGCGCAGCTTCAGGTCCTCCTCGGCCAGGCGAAAGCCGTCGGTGGTCGCCACCATCGCGGCGATCCTCGGCTTCCCCCTCCTCGGTCGCGGGGTCGGCGATGAGGACGCAGGTGCCGGGATCATCGCCCCGCCCGACCCTTCCTCGAAGCTGATGCAACTGCGATAGACCGAAACGGTCGGCGTCCTCGATCACCATCACCGTGGCGTTGGGCACGTCGATGCCCACCTCGATGACCGTCGTCGATACCAGGACGTCGATCTCGCCGGCCCGGAAGGCAGCCATCACCCCTTCCTTGTCGCGGGGGTGCAGCTGGCCGTGGATGAGACCCACGGTCAATTCGGGGAAGACGCTCCGAAGCCGCTTGTGCTCGGCCGTGGCCGACGACAATTCGATCTTGGGGCTGTCCTCGACCAGGGGGCACACCACAAATGCCTGATGGCCCGAGGCGACTTCCTTGCGAATCAGATCCCAGGCCCGTTCCTCTCCGAGGGGGCTGATCGCGAGGTCTTGACAGGGCTCCGGCCCGGGGGCATCTCATCGATCATCGAAACGTCGAGGTCTCCGTAGAGGGTCATGGACAAGGTCCGAGGGATCGGCGTGGCCGTCATGATCAGTAGGTCGGGGTCTGACTCGGTTGCCTTTTCCTTCAGGAGGACGCGCTGACCCACCCCAAATCGATGCTGCTCATCGATGACTGCGATGGCGAGGCGGGCGAAGTCGATCCCCTCCTGGATGAGCGAATGGGTCCCCACCACCAGATCGACACCACCCCTGCGAATGGCCTCGATCACATCGGACCGGGACGCGCCCGGGTCGTAGTTGGTCCGCGCTTGGGATGAAGTGAGCAGCGCAATCCGCACCACCGGTCCATCGGTCGCAAAGAGGTTCACCATCCCCAGGCGGCCTCCCGCACCTTCCTCGGGCGGAGATAGTCCCGCCACTTCGAGCAGAGCCCCGGATGCTGATGAAATGCTGCTCCGCCAGAACCTCGGTCGGAGCCATCACCGCCCCCTGATTGCCGCCCTGCATCGCCACCAGAAGGGTGGCGACCGCAACGACCGTCTTTCCGGAACCCACCTCGCCCTGCAGCAGCCGGTGCATCGGGATGGTCGGCTGCGAGGTCGATCTTGATCTCGTCGAGCACCTTCTGTTGGGCGCCGGTCAGGACGTAGGGAAGACCCTTCGATGAACCTTCCGACCAGTTCGCCATCGAAGCGATGGGCGATCCCGCGGGCCTCGGACATCTGGCGGCGCTTCTGGAGGGCGAGGGCGACCTCGAGGCGGAAGAACTCGTCGAAGACCAGCCGGCGGCGGGCAGTCTTGCTGTCGTCGGGTTCGGGCGGGAAGTGAATGTGGGCGAGGGCGGTGTCCCGGTCGATCAGGTCGAGACGTTTGAGCAACCTCGACCGGCACAGGGTCGGTGATGGGGCTCGCCCGACGCAGGGCGTTGTGCATTGCCCGGCGCAAGATCCCCGGGGCCGACGACCCCGACCGCCGAATGAATGGGGACTATTCGGCCGGTCGTAAGACTCTCGAGGTCGGAGTCGAGGATGTCGACGTCCGGATTGTTCATCTGCGGCTGGCCCCGGAAGCGTTCGATCTTGCCCGAAAGGGCCACCTCGGTGCCCACGGGAAGCTGCTTGACCCGGAAGGTCTGGTTGAAGAAGATGACGGAAGGACCGACGTGCCATCCGTGACCCTCACTTCGACGATCACCATTTTGGCCCGGGGACGGCGGAGACTGACCTTCGATTACCCGGCCGACGATCGGTGACCTCCTCTCCCACCGGCGCAAGGGCGATCGGCTCCACCCGCGAGCGGTCGAGATAGCGGCGAGGCACATGCAGGAGGAGGTCGGCAACCGACAAGATGCCGCCCTTGCGCAACGCCGCTGCCCGGCCGGCGGCGAGGCCCGACACCTCCTCGACCTTGATTCCGCTCAACTTGACGAGGCTTGCCACGAGGCAAGGTTATGCAGCGGATTGGGGAGGGTCCCCCGCCAATGAAAGCGATTGGGGGGGTCCCGCCGCCAATGAAAGCCCGATTGGGGAGGATCCCCGCAAAGGTTGGGAGGTTTTCGGAACGAACCGGCTCGTTGCTATCCTCTCGGATCTCCCCAGGAGTTCCCCTTCTTATGTCATATCGTTGCGAAGTGTGCGGCAAGGAGCCGAGCTACGGCAAAACCGTCAGCTTCTCCCACAAGCGAAACAACCGGCGTTGGCTGCCGAATATCCAGATCGTCCGCGTACGCCATGGTTCCAACACCCGCCGGGCCCGTGTCTGCGCATCCTGCATCCGAGCCGGGAAGATCGAAAAGGCCTGATCGATGCAGGGTGTCGTCAAGATCTACGACCCGGTGACCGGCGCCGGAGTCGTGGTCCGTGACGACGATCGCTCCGAGGTCTTCCTCCAGCCCGGTTCGTTGACAGGGCTCGATCTTCCGGTCGCTTCGCCAGGGTCAGCGGATCGTCTTCGAGATCGTCGAGGACGGCGGCCGGCCGTTTGCCCGATCGATCCGGATCGGCTCCGACGGCTACTGAGCGCGTCTTGCCCGGCGCCGGACCGGGCTTTCTCCAACGCCCGCGTCCCGCAGCGGTGGGTATAGTCGAAAGGGACCACCTCAGGTTGGGGGAATCTCCCCTTCCACCATCGACCGTAGGAGGTTCTGTGGTCCAGGCATTCGTGCTCATCCAGACCGAAGTTGGCAAGGCCGCCCACGTCGCCGAGGAAGTCCGCGCCATCCAGGGTGTCGAATCGGCAGACGACGTAACCGGGCCTTATGACGTGATAGTGAAGGCAGTCGCGGCCGACGTCGACGCTCTCGGCAAGCTGGTGGTCGCCCGGATCCAATCGATCGAAGGGATCACCCGAACCCTCACCTGTCCCGTCGTCCACCTGTAACTCTTCGAGCCCGAACCAAGGTTGAGGCGCATCTCGTCAATCGGACCCGCTCGCTATTGGAACGGTGAACGTTCGGGGATCCGGGTCACGGGGCATCCCTCCACAAAGCCCACACTTCGGGACCGTCGGGCCCCAGCCTTCGATGACCGCTGACCTCGAACCCGAGGGACCGGTAGAAGGGAATGTTGGAAGGGTTGGTCGTCTCGAGATGGGCGCCGAGGCCCGATCTGCCGGCCGCCATCAGACCGGGTTCGACGACTCTGCGGCCGAGACCTCGACGCTGATGGGCGACGTCGACGGCCAGGACGTGCAGGTAGGCGAAGGGTTGGGCTGGAGTCAGGTCGGCGATGGTGTCCTGAGCCCTGCTCCGATCTGTAAGGCTCGATCACGCCCGACCAGTGACGCCAACAAGCCTGAGACCGACGGAGTCTTCGGCAACACGAGATCGTCTTCGGGCATCCGCCAAATCGCAACCGCTTGAATCTCGTCTCGCCTGAAAACGTCGACCCGGCCACTGAGCAAGTAACCCTCGACGAACAACCCGAGCCAGGCACCCACCGAATCCAACCTGGTGATTCGGATCGGGAAAGATCCATTCCATCATCGGATCGGACACGAACGCCTCCGCGACGACTTTGCGAACGGCCGGGAGGTCGGAGATGGTGGCTCCTTCGAGCATGCTCAACCGAGCTTGTTGCTGATCGTTCCGGCGTTTCGCAGGGCCGTGCCGTCGGCTCCTGCCACCGAAAACCGGCGTACCGGTGAAGCCATGGCTTCATCCAGCATGCTTTGGAAGAGGGCCGGCCTCGAAATCTTGGGATCGATCCAGAGATAAGCCCCCATCGAGCCGGGGATGGTGTTCACCTCGTTGACCCACAACTCGGAGTCCTTCTCGAGGAAATCGATCCTGCATACACCGCGCAGCCCGGCCGCCCCGACCACCCGCCGGGCGAGCTCGCGCAGAGCGGTTTCCAGGCGCAGCGTCGATTCGCGCCGGGAGCTCTCTCCCTCCCGAGACTTCACCCCCCCAGGCAAGATATTTCTGATCGTATGAGTAGATCCCTCCACCGGCCCGGATCGGAGCCTCGATCGCCGACATCTCCAATGTGGGCCAGGTTCGGATTGCCAGTTGCAGGTCCCGGCTCTCTTCGATGAAAGGTTCGATAACGGCTCCGCTGGCGTAATACGGTGACGCCTTGGACAGGGCGAGCGCAGTAGGCCAATCATCGACTACCTCGATCCCGATGGAAGATCCTCCAAAACGCGGCTTGACGATGTAGGGGCCGGGAAACTCCGGGGCATCGTGCGTGGGAGGTTGTCAGCAGCGCCCTCGGCAGGGTCGGCAAGTCCGGCCGCGTTCATCGCGGCTCCGAAACCAAACTTATCCATACCCAAAGCCGAGGCGGCCTGACCCGGCCCGGTGTACCTGATCCCGGCCAGGTCGAAGATCCCCTGCAGCGTTCCGTCCTCCCCCGGTCCGCCGTGACAGGCGTTCAAGACCGCGGACACCGGAATCGGCTTCTTGGCAACAAAACCCTGACCCACCTCGCGGTATCAGATTTATCGGTTTCGCTTTCCGCGGAGGCCCCGCGACGAAGTCCGAGGCCTCGGACTCCGGTTCGACCTGAAACCACTCCCCTCCCTTACCCCAGTAGAAGACGTGGAGGTCTTTGAGGGCGTGACTCACCTGGAGACCGGTCAGGATGGAAATGTCGTGTTCGTCGGACGGGCCTCCAAACACAACCGCCGGGATACTCAAATGATCACCTCAGCTCCCTGGTGGGGACCACTCCCATTTGCGACGGGGTCCCGGTTGGGGTCACGGATAATGGTCGGGGAGATCGTTCTCGTAGAGAACCGCATCGCCCGGCCCCAGCCGCGCGCGGACCCATTCCACCGCTTCCTGTCGTGAGGACACCACGGTAACCGCCGCTCCCCCACCCCTCGCTCCTTGCACCAACGCCCGGCGGTTGGTTCGACCGACCACCACCAGATCGGAGGCCCGCTCGCCCACCGCTCGGCTGAAAGCCTCATTGTCGGCAAATTGGCGGGAGCCAAGCTCCACCATGCCAGGAGTGACCACGACCCGGCGCCCGGCCCCCGGCAACGAGCACAGCGTTTGGAGGGCGGCGGCCGCTCCGGCCGGATTGGAGTTGTAGGTGTCGTCGATGATGGCAAACCCGCGTTCGGAGGTGGTCTGTTGGCGACGATGGGGTGAGACCGGAAGTGTGGGCAGCCGGCGGGCGATTTCTTCTTCGGGCAGTCCGCATTGGATCGCCGCGGCCGCCGCCGACGCCAGGTTGGTTCCGAAGACCTCGGGGCCTACGACACCGACCGTCTGTCCGCCGATCCTGAGCACCCCATCCACGACCGACACATCAGCGCCGACATCGGAACCGGAAGTCCTGATCACCTTCAATCGTGCATCCTCTTCTTCGGCGACTTTTGCCAGCAGAGGATGATCGACGTTGAGGACTGCCACCCCGGCGCTGACGAGGATCTCCCTCTTGGCCTCAACGATCGCTTCCTCTGATCCGAAACGTTCGAGATGGACGGGGCCGATCGATGTGATAACAGCAATGTCGGGTGGAACGAACCTGCATAACTCCGCTATCTCGCCCTTCCCATAAGTACCCATCTCGGCCACGAATACCTCCGTTCCGGGGAGGAGATGCTCATTGATGGCTCGCGCCAGGCCCATTCGGTTGTTGAAGGACGCCGGGGTAGCCACCACCGACAGGCGACCGGAAACAAGATGGTGCACATAGCCCTTGGTCGTCGTCTTCCCATAGCTGCCTGTGATCGCCACGACCCTCGCACCCGATGATGCAAGCTTGGCGGCTGCCCGCCGCACCCAGGGGTCGGTGATCAGTCGTTCGAACGGGCTCATCACCGCCAGAGCGAGGTCGACAATCAACGGCATCGCCAGGCCGGCGAGCAGACTCCACCCCGGATCGCCTGTCGCGATCGCCAGGGTGATGCCCCCGGCCACGACGACCCCAACGACGGAGGCCACCCTTCGCAGGCGCGCTGTCCAGACGAGAGGAGCACTGCTTCCTCGCAAAGGCAACCCGATCGGACCCAGGGCCAGGCTCAACGACAACCACCCGATCGGCGGTAGCCACCAAACTCCGACCACACCTATCACCCCGGCGATGATGAGCACGAAATTCACACCGCTCGATAGCCACCATCGTCGGGCGAACCGAACCACGGATCCCGTCATGTAGTGCTCGCGCTGGGCGACCCGCAACCAGCGCAGCCCGGCAGCCAGCGCGACCACCACGCCGACGAAAATGAGCGAAGCCGTCACCAGATCGCTCACCGCTTGATCATCTCCGCGACCGTCCGATGCAAGGCTGCCGGGGCAACGACCGGCAGAAGATGACCCACCCCCTCTTCAATGACGAGTCTCACTTCTGTGCCCGCCGCCGAAAGAAGACCGGCTGCGCGCTCGGCCACCGCCACCGGTACCTCCGAATCCTCCGAACCCCACAACAATTCGACCGGCCCGGTCAGCCTGGACAGTTGGTCCTCATAGGACTCGTTGACCGCGGTCACCAGAATCTGGCGCATGACCCCTTCGACTGCCCGGTAATCCGCAGAGCCGTGTCGACGTCGCAGTCGCTCCATGGTCGTGGCCGGGACGAGACCAAACCGCGGCGGCCCACCGGGCCAACCGAAAGGCCGCCGATGGCCTGGTCGCGGGTTCCCGTTTCAAGAGCGGCACTCCGCTCAGAATCAGTCCCTTGAACCGGTCGGGCCGGTTGACCGCCAGATGCACCGCCACCCTCCCCCCGAAGGAATGACCTACCAGGACCACCCGATCTGTGAACTCGTCCAGGACCGGCTCGATGGCCCGGGCATAGCCGGCGGCGCCGATGGCGACGGCGGGCGCTGGAGTGGCGCCAAAACCCGGCAGGTCGAGGGCAATGAACGAGAACCCCTGGAGTGATTGAACGAAATCCGAGCCCCGGCGCGCCCATCCGTGCAGGGCCAGTACCTGCGGAGCGCCCGAACCAGATGCCTCCCCGAAGAGAGTCCCGTTGCCGTAGGCCCTCAGGGCCATTTTGAAACAGTTCCGGAGCTGCTCAATGCGAGGGGCACGACTGTCGAGAATACAGTTGACTGATTGGCGAGCCCGGCCGGCGCAGAAGCCGGGGGCAAGGCACGGCAGCGATATGCCTGGACAACCCGCCTTTCGGGCGAAAGCGCATCGAATGGCCAGAGCCGAACTGAAATAGAACTGTTGACACAAACTCCCCAGTGTACACCCCACGGTTGATCTTCAGCCCCTGTATCGCTTCCGGGCGGCAGCGCTTCGCCGGTCGGTAGCCGTGGGGTGGGTGGTCCTCGTCATCATCGGGGCCCAGGCGGTCCGCGAGAACGTTTTCGGAAGCGGTCTGTTCTTGATTCCTGCGGCCATCTTCGGGACCGTGCTGGTGGCCGCTTCGCTGGTCGATTGGAACCGCGTTATGCCCACGCGCAACGGTCCGTGGGCGACTCTTGCCTGGAACATGGCGACGGTCCTTTGTCTGGCGGTCATCGCCAGCGAGAGCCAGTTGAGCACCGTGACCCAGCCCCTCTTCTTCGGCGTCGTGGCGTTGTCGGGTTTGGTGCTCGATCGTTTCAAGCACCTTCTCGTGACGATCACCGTCGTGGCTTCGATGGCGCTCAGCACCATCCTCACCGGTTTCGAGAGGCAAGGAGTTGCCGAGCTGGGAGTCCAGATCTTGTCGGCGGCGGTGGTGGCGGCGGCTACTGCGCTCATGGGCCACGAGTTCGAGTACGAGGCCCAGCGAAGCGCTCGTCGCCTCACCGATCTCCAGCGTCAGCGCGCCGACTTCGAGCGTTTGTATGCGGTTTCGGCGACTCTGGCCGGCGCCGAATCGCTGTCCGAAGTGCTGCCGGAGCTGGTGGGCCGGATATGCACCTACCTCAACGCGCAGGTCGGCGTCGTGATGTTGTACATACCGGAGACTCATGAGTTGAAGGTCATGAACCCGATCTGGGTGACCGGCTATCCGCTCGAAGCCGGTGAGATCACCATCTCCGTGAGCACCGGCGGAGTGTTGCCGCAGGTGTTCAAGTCGGGCAAGGCGGTGCTGCTCCAAAAGATCGCCGACAAACCCGAAGCCTATGGAGTACTCGGAGATCTGGGTCTCAGCGAGGCGATGGTGGCACCGCTCAAGGTCGAGCAGTTCAAGGTCGGCGTCATCGCAGTCGGAGACCCGGTCGAGGGAACCTTCGCCAACGAGCAACTCGAGGCGCTCACCTCCCTCGGAGCCCCGGCGGCCCTGGTGCTCTCCCAACTCGGGCGCTACGAGGCGGTCGCCGAAATGACCAGGCGCCTCGAAGAGGTAGCACAGATGAAGACGGACTTCGTGTCGGTCGTCAGCCACGAACTGCGGACGCCCCTCACCTCGATCATCGGTTCCCTCGACACCGTCGCCAGACCCGAGCTCACCCCCGAGACCGAAGCGGCCCGCAACCTGCTGTCGACCGCCCGTCGCCAGGCGGGCCGTCTCCAGCGACTGATCGAAGACCTCTTGATCGTGAGCCGTCTCGAACGGAATGCGGTGCCGATCCAGCTGGAGCCGGTTCGTCTCCTCGCCTTCCTGACCGAGGTGACGGCGACCGTCCAGATCGCCAGTTTGACCATCGATGTCCAACCCGACGACCTGGCGGTGCTGGCCGATCCCGATCACCTCAACCGCATCCTGTTGAACGTGCTCGAGAACGCATCCAAGTACGCCCCGGGCAGCCCGGTCGAGGTGGTTGCACAGGCCCGCGGATCCAAGGTCGACCTCGCCATCATCGATCATGGATCGGGAGTCCCGACCGATCAGAGAGACCGGGTCTTCCAACGATTCACCCAGATCGAGGGATCGGCCACCAGAACCCGGGGTGGTACCGGCCTCGGCCTCAGCATCGTGCGCGGTCTCGCCGAAGTCATGAACGGGAGTGTCGAGCTCCTCGAGACTCCCGGCGGCGGTGCCACGTTCTCGGTGACACTGCCCCGGACAGAACTGGTGACCGTCGCCCCGGCCGGCTATCCGCGCGACTACCCGCGTAGCTACCGCAGCGCTTAGTCCCTCATCCGTTTACCCGATCTTGATCGGTTGATGCGGTCCGTCCAGGGGCCGCCATGGCGTGGAAGCCCCCGTCGACATGAATGACCTCTCCGGTCGTCATCGGGGCCCAGTCGGAGAGCAAGACACAGACCATCCGGGCGACCGGTTCGGGGTTGGAAGAGTCCCATCGAAGCGGGGCCCGTTGATTCCACGTGTCGTGGAGTATTTCGAATCCCGGAATCGATTTGGCTGCAACGGTCTTGAGCGGCCCGGCCGATACGAGGTTGGCCCGGATTCCGTGCTCTCCCAGGTCGCGGGCGAGATAGCGACAGATCGACTGCAGGGCCGACTTTGCCACCCCCATCCAGTCGTAAGCCGGCCACGCCATGCGATTGTCGAAGTCGAGTCCCACCAGAGAGCCTCCTCCCGCCTTCCTCATCAATGGAAGCATCGCCACTGCGAGCGTCTTGAACGAGAAGGCGGAGGTGAGGAACGCAGTCTCCGCCGACGAGGCCGGGGTGTTCAGGAAATTTCCGCCGAGGGCGTCGCCGGGAGCGAATGCAATGGCGTGGACGGCACCGTCGATTTCCCCCCATCGCTCGGTGAGATCTTGCACGACGGTCTGCACGTGCTCTTCATTGGTGATGTCCATCTCGAGTACCGGCACGGGTTCAGGGAGTCGTTGGATGGCGCGCTCGGTCAGGCGGAGCCCGCGTCCGAAGTTGGTCACAACCATTTCGGCGCCCTGCTCCTGGGCAACGCGGGCGACATGAAAGGCAATCGAGTCGTCGGTGGTGATGCCGGTCACCAGGAGTTTCTTTCCTTCAAGCAGCAACTTGTCTCCTTTCGAAAGCTTCCATGGGCCCGGTTTCAGAAGCTCTTGCCAAACGTCATGATCCCCCTTATGCCCAACCCCATCAAGAACAGCAGAAGCAACCCGTAGTAGAGAGCCGGCCTCCTGCGGAACTGGGCGCGATAGATATAGGCGAACCCGAGCGTGAAGGAGATCACCACTCCGTAGAACACATGCTGGTTACCGGGAGTTCGATCTTCCAGGTTCATCGAGCCCAAACCGAGGATGACCTGGACGATGAGGGCGCCGACGGCCACCGCCCAGTGAGGCTCGGAAAACTCTGCCCGGCGGGCGTCGGAGGATTCCGAGGACTATTCCCAACAACCCCGCTACCCCGCAGATACCGACAGCCACCCAGCCCCAAACTGAATGGATGTCACCCACCGGGTCAGACTAAACGCGGATCCCCGGTGGTCCGGTCAACCAGCCGAGGTGCGAATCTCGACCAGGGCGCCCGAGCGCACGTCGACCGCGAATTCCTTGTGGCTGTGGTTGTCGGCGATCCATCGGGCCAGCTGGGCACCTGGTTCCCTGACGACCCACCACGCATACGCCTCGCCGCTTTCAGTGGTCTCGAATTCCTGCCATGCGCGACGGGCGGTTTTCACGGCGTCTTCATAGTTCGCTGATTGCCCGAGCCGCGTTTCAACGGCCTGATCACCTGGCCGATGCTCCACGAACTGAACGATTTCGAACATGCCGCCTTCCCCTAGTGCCGTCCGTACGATACCGCGCCGCGATGGCTGTAGCAGTTTGCATCAGGCCGTTTGCCGCTGTGCCGGCGGACCCATCTTCGCCCAACTCAATTCAAAACGGATTCAATCGATGAGAAGGTCGGCGTACTGATCTCGTACCACCTTCTTGTCGAACTTCCCGGTGCCGGTCTTGGGAATCGCGTCGATGAAGACAACTCGCTCCGGGATCCACCATTTGGCGACCTTGTCCCCGAGGAAGGCCAGGAGCTCTTCTTCGGAGGCGCTGGCGTCGGCGCGGAGAACCACAAAGGCAGCGGGCCGTTCCTGCCATTTTTGGTGCTTGAGGCCGACCACGGTCGCCTCGGCGACCGCCGGATGGGCCATCAAGGTGTTCTCGAGGTCGAGCGACGAGATCCATTCGCCCCCGGACTTGATCACGTCTTTGGCCCGATCGGTGATGCGAATGTATCCCTCTGGCGTGATCTTGCAAACATCACCGGTCCGCATCCAACCCTCCTGGAAGGTTTCGCTCGACCGGGAGTCCTTGTAGTACTCAGCGGCGATCCACGGACCGCGGATCAGCAACTCGCCAAACGCTTCTCCGTCCTGGGGTAGCTCGTCACCGCTCTCATCGACGATCTTGACCTGCAAGCCCGGCACCGGGAGCCCGGCTGTTTCCAAGAAGTCGAGCTGGCGCTCGAAATCCCAATCCTTCATCTCGGGTTTGAGAGTGGCCATCGACGCTACAGGGTTGGTCTCGGTCATGCCCCAACCCTGCTGGACCAGAATGCCGCGGTTCTTCCAAAACCAGTCGATCATCGACCTCGGGACCGCCGATCCACCACACAGGAACGCCCGCAGAGATGAGGTGTCCGCCTCGGGGTGCTGCGCCAGGTATTGCTGAATGCCCAGCCAAACCGTCGGCACACCGGCGGCAAAGGTGACCTTCTCGGTCTCGAAGAGCTTGACCAGTCCGGCCGGGGTCAGGTCGGGGCCCGGGTAGGTGAGCTTGGCGCCTACCGCGGTCGCGATCCAGGGATAGCCCCAAGCCGAAGCGTGAAACATCGGCACCACCGGAAGCACGTTGTCGGTGGGCCCCAAAGCGAAATTGGCGAGGTTCGAAATGGTGTGGAGATAGGTCGACCGCTGGGTGTAGGCGACGCCTTTGGGATTACCGGTGGTCCCGGACGTGTAGCACAGCATCATCGGAGACCGCTCGTCCAGGACCGGCCACTCTCCCCAAGGCTCAACACCATCGATGAGGTCCTCGTAGGCAATAGCGTTCGGTAGCAGCGTGTCGCCAACCGAGTCGCCCATCACGACGTAGGCAGCAACGGATTCCAGGGTGGGAGCGATGCGCTCGATGAGAGGGACCAGATCAGGGTCGACGAAAACGGCGCGGTCGGCGGCGTGATTCACGATGTACGTGAGTTGTTCCGGGAAGAGCCTCAGGTTGAGCGTGTGACAGATCCGGCCGGTGTTGGCGGTCGCCCAGTAGATCTCGTGGTGCCTGCGATTGTTCCAGGCGAAGGTCCCGATAGCTTCGCCCTGTTCGATCCCCAGTTTGGTTTCGAGGGCACGGGCCAATCGGCGTATCCGCGAGTCGATTTCGCCATATGTGGTCCGGGTGATGGTTCGGTCAGACTCGACCGAGACGATCTCCTGATCCGGGTTGATCCGGACGTTCCTCTCGTAGAGAGTCGACAGGAGGAGTGGAAAGTCCATCATGTGCGGCATCGCGAGCCTTTCTCGGCGGGAGTCGGGGTCATGTCGAGCGACTTCTGTCGGTGAGTTGTCAGCTGGCGCCCAGGATCCGTCCCTTCTGGGCATTGAACTCGTCGTCGGACAGCTTCCCCTCGTCGTGGAGCTTGGCGAGGATCTGCAGTTGCTCGGCCCTCGACTTACCCTCGCTCCCCCGCTCGCCGTCACCGCCCCGCTGAATCGTGAACATCCGGTTTTCCCGTGCCTTGTAGATCAGAGTCTGGAGCTGTTCCGGTTTGGGGATGTCCCGGTAGAGCGTCTGACCCTGTTCGCCGGCTGACTCGATCACGACGTCGCCGCTTCCCACGATCCGTTCGAAGACTGTCTGGCGAAAAGCGACGGTGTTGATCATCTCGTGAGGGATCTCCTTGCCGTGCTTGGCTATGAAACCCTGGCGATGAATGACTCGCTCGTTGGTAATGACGTGCTGGGTGGTGAGCCAGTTGATGATTCTTGGCAAGGTCAAGACCAGCCAGATGACTCCCACCACCAGTGGCCCCCATTGCCTCAAGGCACCCTCGGTCAGCGTGGCAAGCGCAATCACTCCGGCCAGAGCGCCCAGAGTCAGAAGCAAGGGCACCAGGATCGAAGTCCAATGAGGGCGGAATTCGGCGACGATCGACTCTCCGGGGCTGAGCAGTTCTTTGGGGTATGGCACCGGCGGAGGCTACAAGACGAGACCAGAACGTGACGTGAGCTCGGGAGCCCGCGAGCGTCGACGATCACGACACACACGCTGCGGCCGCATAGGAGACCAACTGCCCGCACAAATAAGAGAAACCCCGAGGGAGCTTCAACGAATCTCCACCCTCTCGGGGCCCTCACGTCCCACCAAGTCGAGCCCGAAGGCCCTACTTATGTCGAACTCCGGCATCGTTCCGAAGATCTCTGCCGTCGCCTCCCGTCACCGGGAGACTCCCTCAGCCCGAAGGCTGTGGGTTGTCTCTCGCTCGGCTCGACGACCCGAAGGTCCCCGGCCGGCTCGATCCTTTCGGACCAAGCAGGAGAGACTGCGGTTCTTCTCTTGCGAGTCGATCCGCACGCTCGTTCGGAGGTTTCCCCCCGCTCGTGCGGTGTTCAGAGGTTTCCCTCCAAGCACGATCGCAATGTAGACCATGGAGCGCGAGCCGAATCCGCTTTTGACTACCCAAATTTCGCGAGGGGTTGGTTACTTTTCGCGAAGAGTCCCTGATGCCCCCTCGGTTAGATCGAACCACCGAGACCAACCGCGAAATCAAATCGCCAACTCGCGAAATCAAATGTGGCCGGGAACTTGACGTGGGGGGAACCCTCCGGATACGTTCACCCTCGCCTGATCGGGGGTGACCCCGAATAGGCGCCGGAGAGTCGAGAGAAACTTCGGCTTGCCAGGAGAAGACCGGGCCTCGGTCCGGAGTTCGACTGGCGGATGACCCCGAGAGGGTGCGACTTCGGTCGGAGCTCTCTCGGGGTTTTCTTAATGGAAAAGACGCCAGACGCCAGACGCCAGACGCCAGACGCAAACTGCCTGATGGCCACAGCTCCCCGGTTCTTTATGAAGAGAAGCGGGGCAAGCACGGATCAGATCTCGATGGGACTGGCGTCTGGCGTCTGGCGTCCCATTTCCGAGTGGGGCATTGAAGCCGCCCGAAAGCGTCATTTGGTTCATAAATACAAATCTGTCATTTGCTGCTCGTATAGTCGTGGTCATGGCATTGGAAACTCTCTCGCCCAGCAGGGCCGGCGATTTCAAAGCCTGTCCCCAGCTGTTCCAATTCCGCGCCATCGAGCGGCTCGCCGAGCCGGTGACGATCTACCAGGCACGCGGGACCACCGCCCATCTCGCCCTTCAGCGTCTCTATGAACTGACACCCGATCAGCGAACCCCGGATGCGCTTTATGACCTGTTCCGTCGGGCCTGGGGTGAGTTGCGAGGCACCGAGGAGTTTCTCGGGCTCTTCGCGAATGTCGACGACGAACGGGTTTGGGGTCTCGAGAGCCTCGAACTGCTGGCCAACTACTTCCGACTCGAGAGCCCCGACCTCGTCCAGCCACTCGAGCGGGAGCTCGACATGCTCGAACCCTTCGACGATGACATTGTGATTCGAGGGATCCTCGACCGGATCGATCGCCGCCCCGATGGCCGTCTGGTGATTACCGACTACAAGACCGGGAAGGCTCCCCCTGAGACCTACGCCCTCCCGGCGTTTTTTGCTCTCAAGATCTATGCCCTTCTGATCCGCCGTCGTTTCGACGAGACTCCGGCCGAGGTCCGCCTCCTGTACCTCAACGGACCCACGATGTATCGCATCCCCGTCGACGACAGCCAGCTCGACGCCATGGAGCGTCAACTCCGCGCTCTGTGGAAGGCAATCGATCGGGCCATCGAACAGAACAATTTTCCTCCCAGACCCAGCCGCCTGTGTGATTACTGCTCGTTCCGCGATCGTTGCCCGGCCTGGGCGACCCAGGAAGCATTGGCCGGCTGACACGCTCCCGGGCCTCGCCCGGGGTGGCTAATCCCTGTTGTAACGGCGGTTTTGCCGCTCTCAAGGAAAACCGGCCTTTTGCCGATATCAACCACTGAGAGTGGCAGACGACCACAGTTTGTCGTAGTTTCACCCAGGAACGCCGATGAGAGGAGGACCTATGCGAAGAGCGATTGCATTGGCTAGCGCTACAGCAGCGTGGGTCCTTTTGATTCAGGTTGCGAGCATCGCAATGGCTCCACCGGTAATCGTCGAGCTCTCGCCGATCGATGTCTCACGGGCCACCGACTCGACCCCGACCCAGGAATCTCTCGAGTTGACCCTCGCCCCCACCGGCCCCGCCTTGATCCTGCTGCCGGGCGGCACTCTGAGCCCAATAACGACAACCACCAGGGCCTTCCCATCAGTCACACCTGTTTCCTCCACGACGACGGCTGCCCCGGTGGTCGCTCCAACAACTACGACCACCGCGCCCGCCACCAAAACGACCGCGGCCCCGACTACTACTAGCCCGACTACTACCACCACCCGCCCCGCTCCCGTCACGACCACCACGGCGCAGCCAGTGGCCACGACGACGACGGTTGCCCCCGCCACCACGACCACCGTGGCTCCCACAACGACTACCACCGTCGCCGCGGCCACGGGCAGTTTTTCGGCGGCGGCGGAATCGGAATTCATCTCGAAGATCAACGGCCTCCGCGCCTCGGTCGGGGTGGCCGGCCTCGCCGCCAACGGGGACCTCAACAACTATGCGCGCTGGTGGGCAAAGCAAATGGCCGACAGCGGGAACTTCTCGCACAGCGACATCGGGTCCTTGCTCAATCCCTGGTCGGTGGTCGGGGAGAACATCGGTTACGGCCCATCGGTCACGACGGTTTTCAACGCTCTAGTCAACAGTTCAGGCCACTACAAGAACATGGTCGATGCCAGGTTCACCTCAGTTGGAGTCGGCGCTTACGTCGATGCCACCGGGCGCATCTGGACTGCACACGTCTTCGGGGGCTAAGGCACCTTTCCGTCGGCCGGACCGAAAGAGCCGTTTCGCCTGATGTCCGCTGGTCGGCCCGGTTCGTGCAACGAGGAGCCAGCCCATCGGCCGATCTGACGCAGGAACCCAGGACTAGCCGTCTCTCTTCCCGCTCTCAAATTCTGTCACAGGCTCCTGATACGTTGCGGGGATGAAGAACAAGCTCGAATCGTCCTCAAACCCGGCCGGCGAGACGGCCGATTTCATCGAACTGCTGGCGGCGTTCGGTATCAACGCGGAGTCGTTGTACGACGGCGACGGCCAAGACTGCCCCCATTGCCTGTCGACCGCTGTTGCCGAGGCGGCGTGATCGTTCCCCAGCAACGAAGCGCCAGGTGACCCGGGCGACGGTGTCAGAGGCACCGGATCAGGCAATGCCGGCGACCAGTACCTCAGTGAGCCGGAATCGGACCAGAATCGACCCGGTGGACTCGAGGATCGGACCCGGCGACTGGGACTCCGCGATCACCGACGCCTACGGCCCCCAGCTCATCGTGGCTGGGCCGGGTACGGGCAAGACGGAGTTTCTGGTCCGACGAGCCCGCCACCTGATCGAGTCGGGCAAGGCAGCCGCGGCCGAAGTCTTGATCCTCGCCTTCTCTCGGCGAGCGGCCGGCGAGATCGCTGGACGGGCAACTTCGCCCCTGACCTCGGCCAGTCCCGTTGCAACGACCTTTCATTCCTTCGCCCATCGACTGCTCGAAGCTCACGGGATGCAGGTCTTCGGTTGGCCGCAAGTTCCAACGCTTCTGACAGGGCCCGAGCAGATCTCGCTGGTATTGGAAATGATGGCCCAGGAGGACCCCTCGGCCTGGCCGGCTCTCTACCGACCATTGCTCCGCTCCCAAACCCTGTCCGAGGAGATCGGCGACTTCCTGTTGCGGTGTCGTGAGCGCTTGCTCTCCTCCGATGACATACGTTTGCGCGCGATCGAAAGACCGCAATGGAGAGCGCTCCCCGATCTCATGGATCGGTACGATCATGAACTCCTGGCTCGGGGAAGAATCGACTACGGGGCGCTTCTCGCCTTGGCCGTGACCGCCCTACAAAAGCCCGAGATCGCTCAGGCCGTAGCGACCCAGCACCGGTTCGTGCTCGTCGACGAATACCAGGACACCACCCCGGCCCAGGCCCGGCTCCTCGAACTGGCGACCGTCGGCCACCGCAACCTGACTGTGACGGGCGATCCGTATCAATCGGTGTATTCCTTTCGGGGGGCCGAGTTGTCAAACGTCGCTGACTTCTGCGAGCGATTTCTGGACCTCGAGGGGCGCCCGGCCAGGCGGTTGATACTCACGACGAGCTTCCGCGTGCCCGAGGAGATCCTCTCTGCAGCCGTTCGAATTGTGTCTCCCGGGGATCTTCCCGGAGCCGCCGGACCGGTCATACCCGCTACGCATCCTGGTCGAGTAGAGGCCTATGTATTCGACCAGGCCAGCGCCGAAGCCGAATGGATCGCGGGCCAGGTCGAGCGCATCCACGTCGAGGAGAACCTCGGCTACTCCAGGATCGGGGTGCTCTCGCGTTCCAGTCGGACCCTCCTGCCCGAGCTCTCAAGGGCCCTCGAGCGCCGACGCATCCCTCACAACACGTCAGATCGACGCATGGTCGACCACCCCGCCGTCAGGATCATCTTCGACCTGGTGGAGGCGTGCTGGACCGAAGCGGAGGCGCATCAAACCGCACTCGGACCAGCGATGGCGAGTCTCCCTGGTAGAGACGTGAGCGGACTCCTCGATCAGGCCGACCGGGCAATGCGGCGCCTGTTGTTGGGGCCACTGTTCTCGCTGTCGCTCTCGGCTGAGCGTGACCTGGTGCGCGAGCGGCGCCGGACGGGCAAGAGATGGGACGAGATTCTTTCGGTTCACCTAGCCGAGGCGGCGGCCGTGGCCGATCTCCTGGCCGATCCCGCCTGGGCGATCGATGAACCGGCGGCCACGGGCTTCTGGAGGATCTGGACGACAATCCCACAGTTCGAACGCATGGTCGAGGATCCCGGCCTCAGAGAATTTCGCACCGCCTGGGCAGTGTTCTCACAGGCGCTCGATAGCCAGTTCGATCGCGACCCATCGGTGACCCTGGCCCGCTATCAGCGACAGTCCGAGGCGGAGGACTTCGAGGCGACGACGCTTCTCGCCTTGCAGCGGCCGGGACGGGATCAACTGACCCTCACAACTCTTCACCAGGCCAAAGGTCTGGAATTCGATGTCGTATTCATCGCGGATGCAGCCGAGGGGAGCTTCCCCGACCTCAGGAGGACCGCTGCCTTGCTGCGTCCCGAGATGCTTTCTCCGGACCAGGCCCGATCGCCTGAGACCTCACTGCGGTTCCGACTTCAGGAGGAAATGCGCCTGGCGTATACGGCGATGACCCGCGCCAGACAGCGGGTCATCTGGACCGCAACCTCGGCCGCCATCGACGAGGGCGAGCGCCGGCCGTCCCGATTCCTCCTGGCTGCGTCCGGGCACGCTTCTTTCAGCGACATCGGGCCCCCCCAGGCAGATCGTCACCAACGACCCATCACCTCAGCCGAGGTCCAGGCCGCATTGCGCCGCACCCTCACCGATCCATCCGCACCAGCCGTTGAGCGACTCAGCGCTCTGTCAACCCTGTGCGATCCCGCCGGAGACCGGTGGTCAGCGGTCACCTTCGCCGGGGCCGCCGAACGAGGGCCCGACACCGGAGTCGTGACGGCGCCGTTCCGGCTTTCACCGAGCCAGGCCGAGACCTATGACCAGTGCCCCCGTCAATACGCTTTCGAAAGAAGGCTTGGCGCCGGCGACACCTTCTCACCATACGCCCACTACGGGTCGCTCATTCACCTGGTGCTGGAGCTCTCAGAACACGATGCCGTCATCCTCCAAAAAGCACACAACACCCTGAGCGCGACACTCGAGATCCTCGAACAGGTGTGGGCGAGCGAAGCGGACTTTGGCTCACCGGTCCTCAACGACGCGTGGAAGACCAAAGCCCGCGCCTTGCTCACCAAGATGCATGAGAAGTGGCCGGGCGGCAACGCCGTCCCCACCCACACAGAAAAGAGCTTCGAGCTCGAGATCGAAGGGATCAAATGGATCGGACGGGCTGATCGCATAGAACGCCATCAGGCAGGACAGTTGCGGGTGATCGATTACAAGACCGGCTCCCGGCAGCCCACCGTGAGCGAAGCCAGCCAGTCCTTGCAGCTCGGCTTCTACCTCTTGGCCGCCGCGGCCGATCCCGACCTGGCGGCCCACGGCCGGCCGACCGAAGCCGAGTTCTGGCATCCCGCGGCGAGCGGAACCAACCCGGTTCGCAAGTTCGACCCCGACAACCTGGAGATGGTCGAGTCGAAGCTTCGAACCATCGGAGCCGGGATCGCCGCCGAGGCGTGGCCGGCCACACCAGGAGTCCATTGCGGGTACTGCTCGGTCAGGCTCATCTGCCCGGCCTGGCCCGAGGGGCGCGAGGCATTCGTATGACGATCACCCCGACTCCAGAACAGCTCGAAGTGATCTCGGCACCGCTCGTCCCTATTCGGGTCGCCGCCGGTGCCGGAACCGGCAAGACGACGACGATTGCCCTCAGGGTGGTGTCTCTGGTCGCCGACCGCGGACTGGAGCCGGAACGGATTCTCGGCATTACTTTCACCAACAAGGCCGCCGCCGAACTTTCCGACCGGATTCGTGTCCTGCTCGCCCCTCACGTCGAGGCGGGTCGCGAGGTCGAAGTGCACACCTATCACGGATTCGCGGCCCAGCTCTTGCGGGAATTCGGGGCTTTGGTCGGAGTCGAAAGAAGTTCCAAGGTGATAACCCCGACGTTCTCACGGCAGCTGTTGAGATCAGTGCTGCACCGGGTTCCCCTGGCGTCCATCAACATTTCTGACCGCAACAACATCGAACATCTGCGGCGACTCGGCTCCCAACTCGGTGATCACCTACTCCTCCCCGACGACATTGCGATCCCGGCCGGTGCCGGCCGACGAGCCGTGGCTCCTTCGGGCCGACCTGCTCGAAGGGCTCAGGCACTACCAAGCAGAGAAGAGCAGACTCGGCGTCACCGACTACGCCGACCTCATCGTCCTGGCCCATCGCCTCGTCAACCAGCACCCAGAGGTAGCTGCCGAGTTGCGACAGCGGTATCAGGCCGTGATGCTCGACGAGTACCAGGACACGAACCCCGCCCAACGCGAGTTGTTGCGAGGTCTGTTCGGCTCCGGGTTTCCGGTGATGGCCGTCGGTGACATCGATCAGACGATCTATGAGTGGCGGGGAGCCTCGCCTCACAACTTCGAGCAATTTCCGAGCCACTTCCATCTCTCCGACGGGGCCGAAGCTTCCACGGTCAACCTCACCGCCAACCGCAGGTCACTGCCGAACATCGTCGACGTTGCCAACGCGATCCGCGCCAAGACCGGGTCCGGCCAGCTGCCGCTCGCCCCCCTCCCCGACCGCATCGGTGGGGACGTTGTCGTCGCCTGGCACGACACCGCCGTCGTCGAGGCCGAGTGGATCGCCCGCAACCTGGCTCAACTGGCGCCGTTGCATCGCTGGAAGGACATGGCCGTCCTGTTTCGGAAGAACAAGGACATGATCCTGGTCCACGACGCCCTTCGAGCGGCCGGGATCCCCGTCGAGGTCGCCAACCTCGGGGGTCTCCTCGGGGTGCCGGAAGTGGCCGATCTCCACGCCTGGCTCCGCATCCTTCAGACCCCGGAAGATGCCCCCGCCGTATACCGAATCATCGTGGGGAGCCGGTTCCGGCTGGGACTCGGAGATCTGGCCCATCTCACTCGATGGATGACGCGGCAGGAGCGAAGCGATCGCGTCGTTGCCGCTGAAGCCTTGGCTGTTCCCCCTAACGGCAGCGAGGACGATCTGCTGCCCGCCAGGACCTTGCTCGAAGCCATCGATCACCTCGAGGACATTCCCGACCTCCGGGAAGGAGCCCGCATCGGTTTGGATAGGTTCGCCTCGGAGTATCGCCGGCTCCTGGAAGCAGCCCAGGGCGTGAGCCTCGTTGAGTTGTGTCGCATGATTCTCGACCTGACCGGCGCCTGGACCGACCTGGCGGCACTCTCCGATACCGAGCAGTTGACGGCCCGCCTCAACCTGTATCGCTTCCTCGACCTGGCCGAGGACTGGAGCCCTCTGGAAGGAAGACCGTCGCTGGCGGCATTCATCGAGTATCTCGCCCTGATGTCGGAGGACCAGAATGAGGAACTCGACACGGCCCGGCTCTCCGGGGAGGACGCCGTCACCCTGCTTACAGTCCACCGCGCCAAGGGGCTCGAGTGGGACGTCGTATTCATCCCCGCGTGCTACGACAAGAACTTTCCCACCCAATCCCAGGGCTTCGACAACCCGTACGGACCCACCAAGACGGCCGGGAAATTCCTCCCCTACGAGTTTCGGCTCGATCGTCAATGGCTGCCGAAGCTCTATCCGGGCATCGACAAGAGGCTTGCCGACGACCTCCTTCGGGACGTCCACGTTCGCCAGGAGTGGCGGATCGCATACGTGGCTGCGACTCGAGCCAAGGAGCGATTGTTCGTGAGCGGCGCCTGGTGGTACGGGCACCCCGAGCCAAAGGCCAGGGCCACACGGCCGAGCGAACTGTGGAATGTGGTGGCGGGCCAACCATGTACGAGGGTGGAGTCGGAGCCCGGAGACGAACCAATGGCACCTTTGCTACTGCGATTCGAGCCCGATCCCCCGGCCCCCGATCCCCTCTTCCCGACCGGGTGGGATACAGCTCTTCGGGCGGAGTTGGCAGCGCCCGGATGGGCTGAGCAGGAGGCGGAGAGCAGGGGTCTCGGCGACGGCTTTGCAGCCCACACGGCAGTCCGCGCAGCAGATGTTGTTCGATCTGCCGGCCATCTCCCCTGTCGCGGAGGACTCGCTGATTTCGACGTCCGTCACCGGCCTCGTCACCTACGCCCACTGTCCGCAGCGTTTCTATTGGTCCGAGGTGGAACGCCTCCCTCGCCGTCCCAACCCCGCGGCCCGGGCCGGAACTCTGCTCCACCGCCAGATCGAGCTCCACCAGCGCGGGCAGATCCCGATCGACGACATTGCCCCGGACTTGTACGACGTGGCTTCCGATGATGAAGTGGCTTCAGATGACGATCGGGGCGGGGAAGCGCGAATGGGTGAGATCCCGGCCATCGCCCCCGGACCTTTTCAGATGTTCACCGGGAGTCGGTTTGCGGGTGCCCGCGCCCGGCTCATCGAAGCACCCTTTGACATGATGATGTCGGGCGTCCGGCTGCGAGGGAGGATCGATGCCGTCTTCGAGCCCGAGCCAGGTCATTGGGAGATCGTCGATTTCAAGTCCGGGAGGCCCCGGACAGAGCCAGCTGGTCATGTTCAACTCGAGGCCTATGCGGTGGCGGCGGACAGCGGAGCACTGGGGCCTACCCCCGACCGGATCACCGTGACCTTCGCCTTTCTGGGGGGTGGCCTCACCGAACGGAGCGAAACCGTCGATGTGCCCTGGTTGTCGTCGGCTCGCGATCGCCTGGCGAGTCTGGCGGGAGGCATCAGGGTCGGGGACTACCGACCCCAACCCGGAAATGGTTGCGCCGGCTGTGACTTTCTTAGATTCTGCCCGGCGGGCAAGGCTCACGTCGCGCGCCAATCAGGAGAGCTAGCTGGATAGAGAAAAGCGGGACCGGACAGGTCCCGCTTTTTCGATCTAGCAATTCCCCAGGCTCTCTTGGCCCAGATTCTCTTGGTCTAGGTCCTCTTGGGCGCCTGGGAGCAATGCCTTACCTGAAGATGTTTCTGAGCTTGTCCTGAACAGTGTCGGTGGCCTCGCCGGTCTTCTCCTTGATGGCCCCGACCAGCCGATCCCACGAGCCGCGGGCCGTGTCGAGATCATCGTCGGTGAGATCTCCCCAGGTCTGGCGGATGTGTCCGCGAGCCTGCTGCCAGCGACCCTCGTCGGCCAAGCGACCATCCCAGTCGATGGTCTCTCTGGCGTCTTTCATCGCATCGTTCATGTTGTCCATTTGCTTTCCTTTCAAGAAGGGCCTTCAACAGGCCTCCACCAACCTTGAGGATGAAGCCCCACCCTCACATGGTGGAGTCTTTACGGTGCTGCAGTAGTTTCGACTTCGACGGTGACACCGGTTCCGGAACCGCCGTCGGTATCGACCCGGAAGCCGAAGTACCAAACTGCGAGTGCGATCAGGATGACAGCAACGATCCCGGCAACCAGCGCACCAGCGCTGCTCTCCCGGGTGTTGACGACAACTGGCCTATCTGACATATCCCAGTCCTTTCTATCGTTCCACCCTTGGTTTCATGGGTAGAAATGGCCGGTACCCGTCTTTCACCCGTTGCAAACACGGGATGCCCGAATACGAGATGGCCCAAACACGGGATGCCCCAAACACGGGATGCAATTGCCAGCTGGGGCTAAGAGGCTGTGGCCGGTCCGACTCGAACCTGAAATGAACACCTGACGGCGTTCGGGCTCCAGTCAAAAGCAGATCGGGTCAGGGGATCGACGAAGGACCCCTGGTTCTCCGCAGGGCTCTCAATCTCGTCACCTTCCCCAACGACCGTCACCGAGGCCGAGTCGCTGTCCGACTCCACCTCGACCACCAGCCTGCTCACGCCGGCGAGGTTATCGATCTGATCCAATGCGCGGTCCAACAGCAGGGAGAGGTCCCCCATCTGGCTCAAATCCGGTTTGGCCGGGGGGCCTACGGCGGCCCTGACAGCAGCCAGGACGGTCGCGCCGATCACATGGCGCCACCTCGGGTCGGCTGGAACGCTTAAAGCTGTTTTGGTCCTCACCACCGGCCCGATGATACGATCGGCTCCCAAACAAGGGCTCAAACCTCCGATGCAGCTTCAAATCCACCGCTCCGACCAACCCGGGTGGGCAGTCATCAGCCCGGCCGGTGAGATCGACCTGGCGACAGTCGATCAGCTCGAACAGGCGCTCGCTACGGCGATGCGCGATGCAGACGCGAATGTGGCCGTCGACCTCACCGGCGTGACTTTCATGGATTCGACGGGTCTGCGGGCTCTGTTGTCGGCCAACCAGAACTTGTCCGGTTCGGGGCATCGACTGGTCCTGATCGTCTCCGGTGGTCCGGTCGACCGCCTGCTCGATATCAGTGGCGTCGGGCAAACCCTCGAAATCTTCCAGTCATTCGAAGCAGCCACCGCTTGATCGGGACGCTGTCGCTTCGCTTTGCGGGCGAGCCCCGTCACCTGACCACAGCCCGATCCTTCGCAGGATCGATCGCCCGCGTCCTCGGCCTCGATGAAGGCAGCCGCCAAGACATCCGTTTGGCAGTTTCCGAGCTCGTGACGGTGGCGATCACGGCAGGGGTTTCCGGGCTGACGGTGGTGGCCGAGCTGGATGCGGACACCCCAATGCTTCGATTGGAAACGGACGCAACCCTGCCTCCGATCCCGGCAGAAACATCGGACCTGCTGGGAGCCATGGGTCGCGCCGTCTGGTCGATCGACAGCCCGTGGGTGATACGGATGGGCGGCGCCGTCGATCAATGACCCGGCTCCGATGACCGAGTTCGAGGTTCGCCCGGAGACTGCGTCACGTGCTCGTGCAGTTCTGGCCGAGGCAATCAGGGTCGATCCGATCAGGATGGCGGAAGCGCAGCTGCTGCTGACCGAGGTCCTCGCCAACGTTGTCGCTCATTCTCAGGCCCGGACCGTCCACCTCGACGTTTCCGGGGATGTCACTGGATGGCGGGTCGAACTCTCCCATCCATCGGCCCAGCCGCTCCCGGACGGCGCCCGGGGATTCGGCTTCACATTGCTCGATCGACTCGCCCGTCGGTGGGGCCATCGGTTTGACGACGGCAAGCTGACGATCTGGTTCGAGGTTCGTGCCGCCGGCACCGGAGGAGCGATAGCTGATCTCGGTGACGTCGAAACCTTGATCAGGGCACGGGATGACGCCGCGATTAGAGACGAGGCCATACGCAGGTTCGCCGGACTGGCCGCTTCGATGGCGAGGCGGTTCCGTGGAAAAGGAGTCGCCGACGCCGACCTCGAGCAGGTGGCCATGCTCGGCTTGATGAACGCAGTCAATCGGTTCGAGCCCGACAAGGGTGCGTTCGAGGCGTTTGCCTCCGCCACGATCAACGGCGAACTCAAGCGTTACTTGCGCGACCGGGCCTGGTCGGTACGGGTGCCCCGTGGACTACAAGAGCTGACCCTTAGGGTAGGGCGCACTTCCGAACGGATGGCCCAGGCGCTGGGCCGGACCCCGACCCCGACTGAGATCGCCCGCGAGCTCGACATTGCCGAAGAAGAGGTGATCGAGGCGATCGCGGCCAACTCGGCATTCCATTGGGAGTCGCTGGTGGAGCCAGACCCCGACACCGGCCTCGTCCTGGCTGACGCGATCCCGGGAGAGCCTGATTTGGCCATGTCCGCCGACGATGCCGTCGAGCTGACTCGCGGCCTCGAGCTCCTGCCCGAGCGCGAACGAGAAATTGTCAGACTGCGCTTCTACGAAGACCTGACTCAGGCGGAAATCGCCCAACTCCTGGGCATCTCCCAGATGCACGTGTCGCGCCTGCTGGCCAAGGCCCTGGGTCGGCTGCGGAGCGTGCTCGAGTGAACCTGCCTGGCCTTGGTTTGCACTGGTCGGAAAACGGGTACTTGCTAGGTTGGAGCCAGATTTGATGACAGATTTCCTTCCCGGTCACATTCCCGCAGAGTTGCACCTTTCGTCGGTTCCGGAAGCCCCCGGGGAGGCTCGGTCTTTCGTTCGCTCGGTTCTCAGCACGCATCCCCGGATCGAGGACGCGCTCTTGTCGGTCAGCGAACTCGTCACGAACGCGGTGCGCCACGGCCCCCCCGATGACGGTGTCCAGGTTCTGATCGACCGACGAGAATCGGCGATCAGGGTTTCGGTCCACCAGCGAGCCGGTTCCTTTCGTCTCGACCGGTCCGAACGCCAGGTCGGAGGGCTGGGATTGACCATCGTGGAAAGGGTCAGCGATGCCTGGGGGGTCGACAACCAGAGCGGTGTCTGGTTCGAGATTGGGGACTGACCAGAGCGCCCTGGCGAATCGCACCTTCCTAGAATCCCATTGAGGCTCCAGAGTCGCTGCGGAACGGTGCAACTCCAGCGACGGCAATCGCTGCAAAGGCCTGGCTGTTTGAATCGGTCGAGACGGCTACGGCTGCCGTTGTGCTGGTTGACGGAGAGAGCGACCAGGTCACGTATTCGCTGGCCGGACATCCTCCTCCGTTCCTCGGCCGGGGCGGCCGCTTCGAACAGGAGCATCTGGCGGTTCATTGCTCCACGCTCAGGCCGACGTCGGCTGGGTCGACCGGACGGCGGTCTTGTCCCCTGGGGACCACTTTCTCCTGTTCACTGACGGCGTGGCCGTTGTCTTCAAACGAAGAAGACGGGGACGATTTCGCAGACGGGGACGATTTCGCAGCCCTGGCCGCAGTTCTGCACCACGTAGGACCACGCTCTCCCGACGAAACGCCGATGCTTGCGTCGCCTTCGCCAAGGGCCGCCAACGCACCGACGACGCCGCCGTAATAGTGATCACTCTCCAGAGGAAGAGTCAGCCGCGAAGAGCGGGTTCAGACGATTCGACCTGACTCGGTCCGGAGAATCAGCGTGACCGGACCATCGTTAACGAGGTCCACTGTCATGTGGGCCCCGAAGACACCGGCGCTGACCGGTATGCCCTCTCCGGCGACCGCCCGGCGTACCTCCTCGACCAACGGAGCCGCCACCTCGGGAGCGGCAGCCTCTATGAATGACGGGCGCCTTCCTTTGCGCACATCACCAAGCAAGGTGAATTGGCTGACGACCAGGACCTGACCACCGATGTCACCAACCGACTTGTTCATGTGCCCGCGCTCGTCGGCAAAGACTCGGAGACCCGCAATCTTCGAACCGAGCACCCGCGCATCTTCATCTGTATCGAGATGAGTGACGCCCACCAGAACCAGGAGCCCGGGACCGACCTGCGCCACCAGCTCCCCGGCCACCACGACCGAAGCACTCGCCACTCGCTGGGCGACGGCGATCATCGTTCATCATCCGTGCCGGGATCCAACCTCATGGCCAGATCCAAGCACGGCCTCAGGACGACAGCCGTCGAGACCAAGCCCGCTCTCGACAGGCGTTACAAATCCGAACCCGGTGGGTATACCGAGGCATCAGTCCGATTTGCGACGAAGGAGGATCATGAAAGACGCCCAGGTAGAAGAACTCCTGTACCAGGCCCTCGAGACGGAACTCGGTGGCGTGCAGGTCTACAAGACCGCAATTCGCTGCGCGGTCAACGAGGATCTCCGCGAGGAATGGCAGAAGTATCTCGACGAGACCGAGAACCATGTACGGATCGTCAGTGACATCTTCGAGAAGATCGGTTTGGACCCCAACGTCGAAACTCCCGGCCGGGCGATCGTCCGTTTCAAGGGTGAATCACTTATCAACGCGATGGAGATGGCACTCTCTTCGGGTGACAAGGCAGCCGCCCAGGTCGTCGCCGCCGAGTGTGTCGTCGATGCCGAGATCAAGGATCACGCCAACTGGGAGCTGATCGGCGAGGTTGCCGAAAGCATCAAAGGCCCCCGCGCCAAAGTCTTGAAGGACGCCTACGAAGAGGTCGAGGAGCAAGAGGACGAGCACCTCTATCACACGCAGGGCTGGGCCCGCGAGTTGTGGTTCGAATCGCTGGGAATGACCGCCGTCCTGCCGCCCCCGGAGGAGCGGAAGAAGGTCACCACCGCCATCGGTGCTTCCCGGGCCGAGCAGTCCCGTGATGACTACATCAAGGGAGGCAAGTCGGCCACCAAGGCAAAGTCGAAGAGTTGACGACATTCTGAAGCGATGGGAGGCGCCCTGACTCAGGTCGGGGCGCCTCCTTATGATTGTTGGGTGCCCAACCAGCCGGATCAGCCACTACCGAATGAGCCTCAGTGGCCGGCGCCGGCACCCAGCGAGGGCCCGGTAGTCGTCGTCATCGACGGCTCCAGCCGCCTCGAAGTTCAAATTCTGTCCGGCTGGGCCAAGCGTCACGCTCCGCCCGAGGTAACCCTCGACCAGATCAAGCTGGCACCCTCCCGTCGCCGCAGGCCGGGACAACACACAGATCCTCGCCTGGAAGCGCGAGTGCGACGAGGTGACAACCCGTTTGTTCTTCCCATCCGGGTGGTCTGGTCCCCTCCCGGATCCGATCGAGCCGCCCCGTCGCGGCGAAGAACGGCGTCCTGGTTGGACGTCCTCAGGTTGGGAGACCCTCGTGACCCGGACGCGCTTCGCCAAAGGGTGATACGGACGAGATGGCCCGACCGCCTCACCGTCCTGATCGGACCCGGAGCATCGGCCGATCGATTGATGGCCGACTTCGAGGCGGCCCGCGAAGTCGTGGGGCTGAATGACTTCATCACCAGACGGGCGTGGCTCGCCCTCGAAAAGGCTGAGCGCGCCCTCCGCGGCAACCGCTACAAGGTTCCCAAGTTCGTGCACCAGGAAATATGGTCGAAGAGCGAGTGGCGCGACGGTGCCGTCCGTTTCGGTGCGGCCCGGGGATTTTCGGATACGACGGCCATCGCCCGCGCTCGCCACTATCTCCAAGAAATGGCCGCAAGCCACAGCCCATTCCTGATCGACCTCATTGCCAATGCCATCCATTGGCTCTACCGACAAGGTTATGGCGCGATCGTGTACGACCGGCAGCAGGTGGCGGATCTGAACGCTCTTGGCCAGGAAGTGCCATTGGCGTTCCTGCCTTCTCACCGCTCCAACCTGGACCGGTTGACCCTGCAATTTCTCAAATGGGAAAACGACCTCCCCCCCAACCACACCGCCGGGGGGATAAACATGAACTTCTTTCCCGTTGGTCCGCTCATCAGACGGACCGGCGTGTTCTTCATTCGGAGGTCCTTCAAGGGCAACCCTCTCTACAAATTCGTCCTCACGACGTATCTCGACTATCTCGTCGAAAACCGATTTCCTCTCGAGTGGTATATGGAAGGCGGGAGATCCCGTTCGGGGAAGCTTCTGCCTCCACGCTTTGGGTTGTTGTCGTATGTCGTGGAGTCATGGAAACGCAACAAGGCCGATGACGTCCTGCTCATTCCGGTCTCGATCGCCTACGACCAGATCCAGGACCTCGGCTCGTACACATCCGAGGCCGCGGGCGGGACCAAGGAGAAGGAGTCGTTCGGATGGGTGCTGTCATCGATCCGCTCCCTCCGCCGACGGTACGGCAACATTCATGTGCGATTTGGGGAACCCCTGTCGGTGGCCAAAGCAATGGCCGGCAACACGATGCCGCCCGAAACCCAGGTGGGGCCGGAACCCGCTCCCGACCCATCGGACCCGGTACAGGATCTTGGCGTGGCCAAGCTCGCCTTTGAAGTGATGCATCGGATCGGCCGGGTCACACCCATCACCCCCGCGGCGGTCGTTTCGATCGCGTTGCTTCAGGCAGGAGGAGCGGCGCGCACCATCGAAGAGCTGGCGGTCACCTGCGGAGCACTCGACAGGTTCATCGAGCAGCAACACCTCCCAACCACCGAGTCACTTCATCTGGATGATCCGGGTGCAGTCCACAAGGTGATCGACCTCCTGGCCGAGCACGGCAACGTGGTCACCTTCGAAGGCACCCGGCCGGTGTATTACCTGAAGCCGGATCAAGCCCTTCGAGCCTCCTACTACCGCAACGTCGTGGTCCACCACTTCGTGCCGAGGGGAGTCCTCGAACTGGCCCTGGCGATGCTGGGTCCGGGCGCGGTGGGAAAGATCGAGGACCAACTCTGGAGTTCCGTAGATGGGATCCGGGATCTTCTGAAGTTCGAGTTCTTCTTTCCTGAGAAGGATCGCCTCAGAACCACGATCAGGGAGGACCTCGACCGCTCGGTTCCGGGGTGGGCACGGATGACGGCCGGCACCATCCTGAAGCGGCTCACCCCACCCGTCGCCCCGTGGGCGCTCTTGCCGTTCCTCGAGTCGTATCTCGTCGTTGCCGACGTGGTGACTGCACTGGATGCCTCCCGAGATTTCAACGAAAAGGAATTCATTTCCCGCGCCATGAAACTGGGAGAGGAGTACCGGTTGATGGGCAAGGTCTCGGCCGAGAGCGTCTCGGCCATTGCCTTCCGTCAAGCTCTCGCCCTCGCCCAGAACCGGGGCCTGCTCGAGCAGGGTGCCAGTGCCGCCGCCGCCCGTGCTGAGTTTGCCGATGAAGTGCGTCGGGTCATCGAGGCCCGCCGCCACATCGGTCAAACCAATGACTAGAGGATCACGATCGAGTCAGGCCCGAGTGATCACAACCCGCAATCGCCACGAGGCGACCAACAACAACACTGCCGCGTATACGGCCAGCACACCGAGCTCGGGGAGGATGTCGACCAGTCCCCCACCATCCTGGACGAGCTTGGCGAAGGCATCAACGGCCCAGGCATGAGGGGTTATGTGGGCGATCTGACGAAGGGTTGGGGAGAACAATTGAATCGGCAGCATGCAGCCGCCCAGAGCGGCCAGGCCCAGGCCCAACATCACTCCGACCCCGCCGGCCTGTTCGGCATTGCGAAAGACCGTTCCGATCAACATCGCCGCACCAGCCCCGACCGCCGAGAACACGATCAGGACGGCGGCCGCCCCGATCGGATCACCCCAGTTGACGCTGAAGATGATCAGCGTCCCGATCATGATGTAGAGACCTTGCACCAGCACCACTGCGAAGCGGCCCAGGGCCTCGCCTGAAAGGATCGTCCGCACCGATGTCGGAGTGGACAGCATCCGCCGAGACAGGCCGAGTTGACGAGTTTGAATGAGGACCGCGCCCCCGATAGGGCCGTGATGAACATGAACAAGATCAGCTGGCTCGAGGCACCCAGATCGAATTGACCCAGGGTCGAGGGAAAGAGCGCTTCTCCTACCGCCGTAGTGGTGATCTCGATCTGCGGGGCCTGGCCCTGAACAGCCTCAGCCGTCGCCATCCCGGTCGCGAAGTCGGACAGGCCCTGATCGGCAACGAACCGCCCGGCTGTGGCAGGAAGCAAGGAGGACTGCAGGGCTTGTGCCACAACGGGCCGCAGGCTGGGCCCGACCCCCGACGGTCGCGCCACGAATCCGACGTCGATCGGGGTCCCGCCCGCAATGGCGCTGTCAAACCCGGCTGGCACCACGACAGCCGCCTCGATCGAGCCGCGTTCGACCGCGGCCAGCAGGGACTGTTCATCGTCGAAGTTGCGAATCTCGATTCCGGGTTCGTTCGAGAGCTCGGTGACGAACCGGTCTGAGATGGGTCCCGCCTCCTCGACCAGCAGCCCGATCTGAGGGTCGAAGCTCCCGCCGAACTGCAGCCCGATCAACAGGACCAACGCCAGCGGGAAGATGAACACGAAGAAGATGCTGGACCGGTCTCTGAAGAGTCGCCTCAGATTCGACAGAGCAATGGAGACCGCCTTCACTTCGAGACCTGCCTTCTGATGAGGAATCCGGCGGCGATGGCCGTCACCGCGGCAATGATCAGGAGGGCCCACACCGCAGGAAGTGCGGCGCTGGCGCTCTGACCACCGGCGAGATCCGACAAACCGCGAATGAACCAATGATGAGGCGTGAGCACGCTGATCGAAGCCAGAATTCCGCCGTCGTCACCGATCGGGAAGAACACGCCACCGAGGAGCCCGAGTACGGTCCCGACGATTCCTTGCATGTTGCCCGCCGACTCGGGTGTTTTGGCCAGGCCCGTGGTCAGGGCTGAGATTCCGACCGCGGCCAGGACGGCTGCGACTACGAGAACCAGGACACCCATCGGGTTCCCCCACTCCGCCCCGAGGATCAGACGGCCGGCGACGATCAGGACCGCCAGCGACGCCAGCCCGAGAATCACCGACACCAGGCACTTGGCGGCGAGGACCGCACCGGGCCGGGTCGGGGTCGAGAGGATTCGCGCCAGGGTTCCGTCGCGCCGTTCCTCGAGAAGGCTCAGAAGCCCTACCTGCGCCGTGAAGAGGAGGAAGAACACCGCCATCCCGGCCACCGTTGAGGTAGTGCCGTCCAGCTGGCGGACTCCAGCGGTGATATCGGTGAGTCCGGCCAGCGACTCCGGAGCGCCTCCTGCGGTGGCGGCCGGCACCACGGTGGCGGGGTCGCCGCCCGAGGCCAGGGCTGCGAACACGTTCAGCGCGATCTGATCGAGACCGAGCCCGTAACTCTCGGCGATGGCGGACGCGATCTGGCTGGAGACGGTCGCATCGACATCGCCAATGACCTCCAGCCCGCCCCCCAGGCCCCGGTCGACGTCTCCATCAAAGCCGGGCGGAACCACGAACACCGCTTCCACTTCGCTTTCCTCGAGCGCCGATTCGGCCGCGGCCCGGTCGGGGTACGCCTCCCAGGTCCCGCCCACGGCGGCGACAATCCCCTCGAGGTGGTCCGAGGCCCTCGGTGAGTCGTTGGCCACGATCCCGAGCGCGGGCTCGAACTCCGAACCTGTCCCGAAGGCCGATCCAAAGACAACATTGAATATGAGCGCCAGCACCAGCGGGGCGAGAAACGCGATGATCAGAACCGATCTGTCCCTGATCCGCAGGCGCAAGTCCTTGGCGGCGATGGTGAGGATCCTGCTCATTCGTCTCTGAGGGCCTTCCCGGTCAAGTGAAGGAAGACCGCCTCGAGATTCGGCTCCTCGATTTCGACTCCGGTGACATTGAGTCCGGCGGCGGTGGCGGTGCTGAGAATGGCTGCCAGACGAGCTCCGGCATCCTCGACCAGCAGGACGATTCGGTTCTCGTCGGAGGTCGCCTCGGAGATTCCGTCACTCCCGGCCAGGACCCGCACCACCTCGCCGATCGGCCCGTTGCCACCAAGCGAGACTCGATCCTTTTGACCAACCATCAGCACCAATTCCCGCCTCGTGCCCTCGGCCATGATCTGGCCCTGGTCGATGATGCCCACCCGATCGCACAGGCGCTCGGCTTCTTCCATGTAGTGGGTCGTGTAGAGGACGGCCATGCCCTCGGACGAGAGCTGTTCGACTGCCTCGAGAATGGCATTGCGAGATTGAGGATCCACGCCGACGGTCGGTTCATCGAGGATGAGGAGCTGTGGGCTGTGGAGCAGGCCGATGGCGATGTTGAGCCGGCGCTTCATGCCCCCCGAGAATTCCTTGGTGACGTCGCTGGCCCGGTCGGACAGCCCGACCACTTCAAGCACCTGGGCGACTCTTGTCTTCAGAGTCTCGCGGGGCATCCCGTAGAGCCGCCCGAAGAAGGTCATGTTCTCCATCGCGGTCAGGTCGGGGTAGATAGCGAGGTCCTGGGGAACCAGCCCGATGTGGGCCTTGGGAGCAATAGCCCTGGGAGTCATTACCTCACCATTGATTCGAACCTCCCCCCCGTCGGGTTCGAGCAAACCGGCGATCATCGAAATCGCGGTGGTCTTGCCGGCGCCATTGGGACCCAGCAGCCCGTAGGTTTCACCCGGAGCAATGTGAAATGAGGCGCCATTGACCGCCTTCAAATCACCGAAGCTCTTCTCGAGCCCCTTTGCTTCCAACACGTTCATACCTTCTCCTTGTTCACACGATTGATCAGATCCTGCATGGCCTTCAAATGGTTTGACAGGGCCCGGCCTTGCCTGGTCGGATCCCTCAAATGACTGCGGGCTACTCGGGCCCGACCCGGAGCAGCTGGTTGGTGGTCGGCTCCACGCAACAGAACCATGACTCGGTCAGTCGGATCGGCTTGTTCTCGGACCATTTCGGAGCGCGAGCCCGGGCCGCACCTGAGACCACATCTCGAGGATGGTTCCTTGCTGATCGGTTCCACCCAGCTCCGCGATGAGGGCCAGTTTGGCCTGTAGTTCGTCGACCATGGGGTCCCGGGCTCGCCAGGTGTAGCTGAGGGCCCCCGCGTCGTAGCCCTCTATGAACGGGGCCATGGCCGACTCCAGGATCAAAGATTTGTCCGGAATCAGCAGCCTGATGGTTAGCTGAACCGGGTCGACGCCGGCAAGCAAGTCCTGGGCCACCAGGAAGTCGAAGATATCGCCGACATCGCCCGGCCGGGTGAGAGGGGTGAACGGCATCCAGGAGGGGCGAAGCTGGATGTCCGCTTCTCGTGTGACCCTCGTCGCCTCGGCCATCTCGCTGACAGTGTGCCCCTTGTCGAGAGCATGGAGCACCTCGCTGTTTGTCGTCTCGAACGCCGAGACGACAAACACCACGTTCCGGCGAGCAGCCTCGGACCAGAGGTCACGATGATTGAGAATGTGCTCTACCTTGACGGTGAGGTCGAAGGTGAGTTCGGGAAACGCGGCGTTCACCTCTCTGAGGACGTCCATTGCGTAACGAGGAGCGTTGAGAAAGTCAGGGTCGCCGAAGGTGACGTGGCGCGCACCCAGCCGAACCAGGGCCGACACGTCCGCCAGGACTGTCTCGAGTCCGGTCACCCGGTAGCGGCCGTCGTAAACCGCCGGGATCGGGCAATGGCGGCAGCGGTGCCGGCACCCATGGCTGGCCTCCACGTACCCGGCCAGACGGGCCTCGCCGTCGATCTCGAGCCGGGCATAGCTCTCGAGCCCCGGCAAGAGATGGCGGGCAGGTGGAAGAAACGACTTCCGGCCAAGGTCGACTCGGATCCCCCCTCGGTCGAGTTGAGAGCCCGATCCTGAACCTGCGACCCATGCCCTCAGCTCGTCCTCGTACTCCCCCACGATCAGCCGGTCGGCCAGCACTATCGCGGTGCGGTCGGCGCCCACCGCCGCGTAGAGCCCATAGAACGCGATTGGGAGGTCGGGCCGGTCCTGGCGGAGCCGGGTGGCGGCCTGGACGGCAAGACGCATCGCCGTATGCATGGGAACCGAGAAGGCAACCGCTTCAGCGCGTTGGAAACGGGCTGCGTCCCACTCTTCGACTGCCAGATCGAGACATTCGACTTCATGCCCATCCCGGATCAGAGCCGCCGCCGGCGAAGCCACGTGCAGAGGCTGATGACCGAGTTCGTAAGTGGAAACGAGAAGGACACGCACCGGTGACGATCTTAAGTCCGGCCGGGAACTGGCCGGACTTGCTTGAGCGTTGACTTGCTTGACCGTCCAGCCGATTAGCGTCCCGGTGTGAGCGGCTCATTCCAGATATTTCCCTCGGGGACGTTGTACGTCCATGATTACGGCGGAGAAGCCGGGCCCATCGTCGCCATTCACGGTCTCGGCGGCTCCCACCTGAATTGGATGCCTCCGGCGAAGGGTTTGACGCAGACCGGGCATTTGATCGCTCCCGATCTTCCAGGATTCGGCTACACACCACCGCGGCGGTCCTATTCCGTCCTCAGCCATGCGCAAGCAATCGTCGATCTGCTGGAATCGCTCGGCCGACCCGCGGTCCTCATGGGCAATTCGCTGGGCGCTCTGGTCACGATCCAGATCGCAGCTTCTCGCCCTGACCTTGTGGACCGTCTTGTGCTCGTGGCCCCGGCGGCCCCTCCCCGCTGGGATGACGATCGAATCGATCGAGTGGTCGCCAAACGGCTTCTCTTCCAGGGGATCCCCGCCATCGGCCCCGCTGCGGTCAGCCGCTATTGGAAGGCCACCACCCCGGCCAGCCAGATGCGAGACACCCTCGCCGTCGTCTGCGCCTATCCCGACCGCATCCCGCATTCGATAGTGGAGCCCTCGCTGCAGATGGCGACAGCCCGCCGGCGCCAACCCTGGGCGCTCGACGCCCTGGTGAAGTCGGGTCGATCGGCCGGGGCGATGATCGCTCGCCGCACCCGAATGGCCGGGACGGTGGCCCGCATCTCGGCCCCAACCCTGATCATCCAGGGCGCCCGCGACCGGGTGGTCCCGGCCTCGGCGATCGAATGGCTGGCCCGGGTCCGCCCGGACTGGGATGTCGTGGTGATGCACGAGAGCGGCCATTGCCCCCAGATCGAGGCAGCGGAAGAGTTCGTATCCATCTACGACTCCTGGGCCTCCCACGCCAATCACGAAGTGACCCATCAGGATGTGATGCCGCCGGTCGCCCGGAGGATGTCAGCAGGGGACTGATAGGCTCGGTGGATGACAGACACTGAATCGAACCGCCCTGAATCGAGCCGCTCTGGTTCGATTGCATCGGGTTCGAATCCTGCTGGGTCGATTCCTTCTGGTTCGATTCCTTCTGGTTCGATTCCTTCTGGGATCGACCACGATCGGGAGAAGGACCGGGACGACGACGCCGAGGTCGCCCGGACCCTGCCCGACGACTTCGTCGATCAGCTGTACGACGCCGATCCGGAGGAGACGAGGGAGTGGATCGATTCTCTCGACGCGGTGGCCAGCACCGGCGGTCCGGTGCGAGCCCGTTATCTCCTGGCCAAGCTGCTCGAGCGGGCCCACCAGAAGAACCTGGGGGTGCCACCGACCATCACCACTCCGTATGTCAATTCGATCCCCCCCGATGACGAGCCCTTGTTTCCAGGCGACGAGCATGTTGAGCGACGAATTCGGCGATTCATCAGATGGAACGCAGCCGTCATGGTCGTCAAGGCCAATCACCGCGAGAAGGGAATCGGCGGCCATCTCTCCACCTTCGCATCCTCGGCCACGCTCTATGAGGTCGGGTTCAACCACTTCTTCAGGGGGAAAGCCGACGGCCGTCCGGGAGACCACATCTACTTCCAGGGTCATGCCGTGCCCGGCATCTACGCCCGCGCCTTTCTGGAGGGAAGGCTCGACGAGGAGCATCTGGACAACTTCCGATTTGAGATCGGGGGCCACGGGCTCTCGTCATACCCCCACCCCCGGCTGATGCCCGACTTCTGGGAATACCCCACCGTCAGCATGGGGCTCGGTCCGATCAACTCGATCTATCACGCGCGCTTCAATCGCTATCTCCACAACCGCGGGATCGACGACACCTCCGACTCGAAGGTGTGGTGCTTCCTCGGCGACGGTGAGGTCGACGAGCCCGAAACCCTTGGTGCCATCTCGCTGGCCAGCCGCGAAAAGCTCGACAACCTGATCTGGGTGATCAACTGCAATCTCCAGAGGCTCGACGGCCCCGTGCGCGGCAACGGCAAGGTGATTCAGGAGCTCGAAGCCGTGTTCAGGGGTGCGGGCTGGAACGTGATCAAGGTCATCTGGGGCAGCGGTTGGGATCCGCTGCTGGCCGCCGACCACGAGGGGGCACTCGTTCAGGTCATGAACGACACCGTCGACGGCGAGTATCAGAGATACAAGGCTGCTGATGGCGCCTACGTCCGCCAGAACTTCTTCGGCAAGGACCCGCGGGCGCTCGAACTCGTCAAGGATTGGACCGACCAGGAAATCTGGGCGTTGCGCCGAGGGGGCCTCGACCATCGCAAGGTCTACGCCGCTTACAACCTGGCAACCGAGCTGACCGGGGCCCCGACCGTGATTCTCGCCAAAACCATCAAAGGCTGGACTCTTGGCCCTGACGTCGAGGGCCGGAACGCGACCCACCAGATCAAAGAGCTGACCAATGCCCAGCTCCGCGAGCTGCGAGACCGGCTGCACCTGCAGGAAGAGGTCTCGGACTCGGCCCTCGAAGGGGACAAAGAGCCGCCATACCTCCGCCCGGCCGAGGGATCGCCCGAGCATCAGTACCTGCACGAGCACAGGAAGGTGCTCAATGGTTATCTGCCCAGTCGGCAACTAACTACCAGACTCCCCCTGACCCTGCCCGGTCCCGAGGCTTTCACCGAGATCTACTCCGGTTCGGGCAAGGTGGAAGCGTCGACCACGACGGCCTTCACCCGTCTCATCCGTAACCTCGCCCGTGTGCCCGGTTTCGGCCCCCGGGTGGTGCCCATCGTCCCGGATGAAGCTCGTACCTTCGGAATGGATTCGCTCTTCCGTGAACTCAAGATCTATGCCAGCCAGGGCCAGCTGTACGAACCGGTCGACGCCCAGCTTTTGCTGTCGTACGTCGAAGCTCAAAACGGGCAGATCCTCGAAGAAGGAATCACAGAAGCAGGCTCGATGGCCAGCTGGATCGCAGCCGGGACCAGCTATGCCCATCGGGGGGTGCCGATGGTTCCGTTCTTCATCTTCTATTCGATGTTCGGCTTCCAGCGGATCGGTGACCTGACCTGGCTGGCGGGCGACGCCCGGGCCCGGGGCTTCCTGCTGGGTGCGACGGCCGGACGCACCACTCTCGCCGGCGAGGGCCTCCAGCATCAAGACGGCCACAGCTTGTTGCTCGCGTCGACCAACCCGGCCGTGGAGGCCTACGACCCGGCCTTCGCGTACGAGGTCGGGACCATCATCGAGCACGGGCTCAAGAGAATGTACGGGGAGTCGCCCGAGGACGTCTACTACTACTTGACGCTCTACAACGAGAACTATCCGCAACCTCCCCGGCCCGAAGGCGTTGAGGAAGGGATCATCTCGGGCCTCTATCGCTGGAGCCCGGCCCCCTCCGGGACCCTTCTGCGGGCGGCGGTCCTGTTCTCGGGCACGGCCCACCTGGCAGCCCGCAAGGCCCAGGCCGAGCTCGCCGATCACTATGGAGTCGGCGTCGAGCTCTGGTCGGCCACTTCCTATTCGAAGCTGCGAGCCGAGGCCCTGTCGGTCGAGAGGTGGAACCGGCTGCATCCCGGCGAGCCCCCCCGGTCGCCGGCCGTCACCAAGATCCTGTCCGGAGCCGGCGGGCCGATAGTGGCCGTATCCGACTTCATGAAAATGGTTCCCGACCAGATCGCCCGTTACGTTCCCGGAACCTTCACGACGCTTGGCACCGACGGGTTCGGCCGATCAGATAGCCGCGGCAATCTTCGCCACTTCTTCGAAATCGACGCCGGTCATGTCGTGGCCGCTGTGCTATCGGCCCTGGTCCGGGATGGAAAGCTGGCTCCCCAGGCGATGGCCGACGCTGTCGCCAGGTATCGCATCGACCCCGAAGCGATCGATCCCCAAACACTTCCCTGAAAGACACTCTTCCCTGAAAGACACTCCCCTGAAAGACACTCCCCTGAAAAAGACACTTGCGCCGATACTGCCGAAGAGCATCGCCTATCGGCAACGGCCGACTCGATTGACGATGGGCCTACGATCTCGATTGCATGGCTGTACCCAAGGACCTCCACGACTACATAGCGTTCGAGGATCCTTCCGATGACAAGACCTGGATGTTTGATGCGACCTTTCTCAGGTCGTCGTGGACCTGCATCTATGGCAACGGCTGCCAGGGGATCTACACCACCCCCACCCCGGAGATGCAGCAAGGTTGCTGTTCGATGGGAGCCTGGTTCCTCGACGAGGATGATCTGGCGCGGGTTGAGAAGTTCGCCGGGCGACTAACCGCCGAGAACTGGCAGTTCATCTCGAAAGCGGGAGACCGCTTCTGGAGACACCGAGGCAAGGAGGACAAGACCACTCGCCTGGTCGACGACGCCTGCATCTTCCTCAACCGGCCCGACTTCCACGCCGGGGCCGGTTGTGCCCTCCATCTCGGTGCACTCCAGGCGGGCGAGCGGCCTCTCGATTGGAAGCCGACGGTGTGCTGGCAGCTGCCTCTCCGGCTGGAAGAAGAGGACGATGGACATGGGCACCGAACCAGCATCCTGCGGGAATGGAAGCGCCGGGACTGGGGCGAAGGCGGTGACCAGTTTGCCTGGTGGTGCACCGACAGCCCTCTGGCCTTCGTTGGCGGTGACCCCGTCTACAAGACTCTCAAGGCCGAACTGGTCGAAATGATCGGGTTCGAGGTGTACAAGATGCTGGTGGCCCAACTCGAGCGCCCCGTCCCCCTGCCCCATCCGGTTCTGAGGAGAGCCACCAAGCCGGAAGGCGGACGGCGGAAGTCCCTCGCGGAACGGCACACGACGCCAGTCCAGGGTTAGGCGTTCAGGGTTAGGCGTTCAGGGACGTCAGGGCGGCGCAACCGGGGCCGTTTATCCGGCCTGGCCGCGTCCAAGCAACCTGCCGATCAATCTGCCGATCCATGCGACCAAGCCGGCCCACAAAAGGGCGATCGGCTTCACGTCCGGCGCCACGATGGCCCCGGCCGCCGTCTCGGTCGGGGCGGCCATCTTGGCCTCGAGACACGAAGAGAAATCGGATATCAGGCGCTTTGACATCTCATTGATGAGACCGGTCCGACCGAACTGGGCGGCGGGACCCGCCAGAGTCACGTCGGCATCGATCGCAACCCTGGTTCCGCCGGTGGCGGTGGGGGTCAGGGTGTAGGTGACCTTGACCTGGCCACGGCTCCCGCCTCTCTTGTCCACCCCCCTTCCATCGATCAACGCACTGCGGTTGGGTTGATCATGGGTGATCGTTGCCTCGCCTTCGAAGGTCGCGGCGATCGGCCCGAGTTTGACGGCGATGTTCCCTGCGTAGACATTGCCGCCCTTGTCCTCGGTGAGGGTGGCACCCGGCAGACATTGCGCTACCGACGGGACGTCCTGGAACATCTCCCAGACTGCATCAACCGTGCGGGCAACTTCGAACCCGTGAGTTATCTGCACATCGATCCCTCCAGCGTCACGGCAACCGCCGGAGTTGGGAGGGACCCTTCCTGTCAACCAGGAAGCCCGCCCCCGTACCTCTTCTAACCGCCAGAATCTCAGAGAGGACCGACCAGGCTATTTCGGTGGGCCCATCGGCCCCGAGATCGACCCCGGCCGGCCCATGGATCCGCTCCAGATCCTCCCGCTCGATCGTTCTTCCCGCCGCCACCAGATCCTTGAGCATGCGTTCGAGCCGCTCACCGGGACCGAGACAACCGATATAGGCGACGGGCTGGCCGAGCAGCGACCCCAGAAAGTCGACGTCGCGCAGATAGTTGTGCGACATGATCACGACCGCGGTACCCGGGTCCATCGAGACATGAGTTGCGAGATCGGCCGGACTGCAATGAACCAGGGTCGTGGCCTCGGGAAATCGCTCCCGCGAGAGGAACTGCCTGCGATCGTCGACCACGGTGACCTCGAATCCCAGCTCGGAACCGAGCCGTACCAGGGGAACCGCGTCGTGGCCCGCCCCGCAGACAACCAGGCGGGGGCGACCCGAGATCACTTCGACCAGATAGCTCCGGTCCCCGCGGTCGACCCGGCGGTGCCGGCCATCGGCCCGGGCCTCGAGCACTTCCTCGCTCCATTCGGAGTCATGTGACCCCACCGCAATGTGCGTGCCGAGGTCGGGTCCGGACAGGACATGAACCAAACCGAGAGGCATCGACTTGATCGCTGACGCGAGTGAAAGGGCGGAGCTTTCGGGCTCGACGAGTAGTTCGGTGACCCCGTTGCAACCGATCCCCCAGCCCCAAACCGCCTCGTCATCGGCCGTCAGATCGAATTCGACCAGTTCCGGCTGGCCGTTGGCGCTGACGCGTGCCGCCACGACGGCCAGGTCGGAATCAAGGCAGCCGCCGGAGACCGTTCCCACCGAAGTCCCGTCGGCCGCCACCAGCTGTCTGGCGGCCAGGCCCCGGTAGGTCGAGCCCCGTACCCCGACCACGGTGGCGAGTGCGAAGGGAACTTCTCGATCAACCCAGTCGTGAATGGTCGTGATGAGTTGTTGGTCGTCGCCTGCCATTGGTCCTCCTGAAACTTGGGAGGCTACCGGTCCAAGCTCAGGGAACCGAAGGCCGATCGGGAGGAGGTTGCCGAAGGCCGATCTGGAGCCGATGGCCGGTGCTCGGTGTCACCGGCCAGGAGGGTGAGGGCGTGGGGAAGGACGGGCAGAAGGGCATTGAGGTTTTCGATAGCTCCGCGGGGACTGCCGGGAAGATTGACCACCAGAGAGATCCCGCAGGTCCCGGCTACAGCCCTGGAGAGAGCCGCCATAGGGGTTTTGCTGAGGCTCTCTGAGAGCATCAGCTGCACCAGACCCGGCGCCTCCCGTTCGATCACGGCCCGGGTGGCTTCCGGGGTTACATCGCGGGGGCCGAATCCCGTTCCGCCGGTGGTGAGAACCATCGAGACCTGACTGGCCAGGTCCCTGATGGCGTGCCCGATCAGCTCAGCCTCATCCGCCACGACTCTGCGGACTGTCACCAGATAGCCCGCCGACTCGAGCAGTTCGGCCAATGCCGCCCCTGCGAGATCCTGGCGGGTTCCGCGGCTCACCCCGTCGGAGACGGTGAGAACGGCGACGGTGTGCGACGGACGGTCTGAAGAATCCAAGTCCGGCTCAAGATAGAGCTGTGCGATCACGAGCCGTCAGGTCTGGGGGCCCGCCTTCGTCAGCTGACGAAGAAACTCAGCTGACGAAGAAACTTTGGGGATTGGGGGGAATCGGAATTCCACGCGATAGAGCGAAGCGAAAAATGAGGAATGCCACCAGGACCGTTCCGAGCAAACCCCAGGACAACGCCTGGCTGTTGCCATCGGATCTGATCTCGACCGAACGGGTGCCGGGGGCGGCCAAGACGGTGGCGACCGTGAACAAGCCATACAGCGGCAGTTCCTCGATCAAACCCGTGGCGTCGGGAAGGAAGAATGCAACGGCCAGCAACGCACCCGCAACTCCTGGAAGCAGAGCGATTTTGGCTGCGAACGCCACCCTGCGGCTGGCGGTGGCGATGTCCTGGCGACTGGGGGCAAAAGCGAGGAAGGCGGGAGCCGCTGCCATCGAGACGAGGAGCAATCCGAGACCACCGGCGGCTCCGACCACGACATCGAGGCCGGGTGGGAGGTTGAGGGAAGCAAGCGCAACCGCGAGATCGGAGTCGGGATTGAACGGGGTCAGGGCCAGAGGGACGAAGCCCTGGCGGAAGCAATGCAGGACCAGCCATAGGACGGCGAGGCGGGAGGGGTCGTGAGCCCTGCTCCCGGGGTACAGGGCCAGGAAGAATCCACCCGCCAGAAGAGCGGCCAGGGCACCACCGGCCAGAGCGATGTCGTTGCCGGGAGCCAGGAACTCCACCCGGTTGTGATAGATCACCGGGTCACGGTCGAGAATGAGTCCCAGAATCAGCCGGCCGAGGGAGTCGACCAGCAAGCCCACAACCACCCCGAAGGTGGAGGCCAGGACCGAGTTGGCAAGCAATGGCCAGCCGGTCGAGCGCCGTCTGACCTCTTCTACGGAGACCGTCACGAAACCTCATGCTAAACGGGGGGTTGGCCAGGGGAATAGGCCTTCGCAACGTTAGGTCGCAGGTCCCGGGGGCCCCGGACCGGGCGTCAAGCCTGTCGGGGCGACCCGTTCCATTTTTCGGGGTCGGGATGGCTTCCTCGGCCGCCTCGTCCATCAACGGTTCTTCCATTAGGGGTTCGTCGATTAGGGGTTCGTCCATAAGGGCTTCCGCCTGGATCAAGTTGTAACGCTGGATCGTCGTTGAGATCAACGCCTGGATGGTCGCCGCAACGGGCAGCGCCAGCACCGCCCCCATCCCTCCGAGAAGGCTGGCACCGGCGATCAGGGCCCCGATCGTCACCGCCGGATGGATCGCCATCGTCCGGGCGGTGATCCTTGGCGCAATCAGGTAATTCTCCAATTGTTGATAGGCGATCATCGCAATGACGACCCAGAGCGCGGTGGCGGGCGAGATGGATAACGCGGCCAGGGCAGGAAGCACCAGCCCGACGTAGGTCCCGATCACGGGGACGAACTGGCTCAACACACCCATCCAGACAGCCAGTGCCGCGGCCGAGGGCACTTTCAGGACCACCAGCACGACGAAGGTGAACAATCCGGCCACGATCGCCAATACCACCCGCGAGTAAACGTATCCGCCGGTCTTGTCGACCGATATCTCCCAGATGTTCAATGCCTCGCGTTGTCGTTCGGTCGGCAGCATCGCCAGCAGGGTGCGACGCCAGGTGGGGCCTTCGGCGACCAGGTAGTAGCCGAACAAGGCGACGGTGACCATCTGGAAGATGGCTCCGAAGACGGTGTTGCCGATGGCGAAGACTCCCCCGGCCACCGTGGAGCCGTATTGCTGAAGGATGGTCCCGAGGTCTTCGAACTGATCTGTGAGAGCCGGGTCGACCAGGTCGATTTCGAAGAAACGGGAGGCAAAGTTCTGCAGGGCCTGGAGATATTCCGGGACGTTCTCGATGAGAAGGGCAGCTTGGGTCGCAAACACCGGAATCAGAGCCACGAGGAACCCGACGAAGAGGATCAGGGCGATCCCGAAGACCAGCATCGTCGCCCGGCGCCTTCTCCAGCCACGCCGGACGAGCGTTTGAACGGCCGGCTCCAGGGCAATCGACACGAAGGTGGCAAGGAACAGCATGTAGATCAGGCTTCGAATCTGATAGAGGACCAGGAGGGTGGCGGCAGCCAGCGCCACTACCGCCACGACAACCACGACGGCGTGCGGAAGCCAGGTAGGTGATCGCTGCAGGCGTCGACGAGAAGTTCTTCCGCTGGCCATTGTCGGAGCGATGCTAGGAAATAATCGTCTCAGACCCGACGTCACGTTTCACCACGCCAGGGAGCGGACGCGAGGCTGGTGACTTGCAACCGGGGGTCTAGGAGGCGAGCCGGACCACGAGGTCGCGTTCGTATTCTCCGAACCAGGGCGGCCGGGCCGCCTTGAGGTTGGCATCGAGGTGATCTGGCGAGCTCGTGGCCGGAATGGCAACGTGGCATCTCGGGTCGGAGAGGACCCACTTCAGAAGGGCTTGCGACCAGGTCGTCACACCGAAGTCGGCCAGGGGAGCCAGCGCACCGGCGGCGGGCGGGCGGCGAAGCAAGGCGCCCTCTCCGAAGGGCCTCATCACGAGGACTCCGAGGCCCAGCTCGGCGGCGAGGGGAAGGATGTCCTGTTCAACCTGACGCTGGACCGGGTTGTAGGGAACCTGGATGGTGTCGATCCGTCCGCTTTCCATGACGGTCCGCAACTGGCCAAAAGCAGATTCCGAGAAGTGAGTGGCGCCGATGGCACCAACCCGCCCGTCACTCTTCAACTCTTCGAGCATTTCCAGGCGGCGCGGAGTGGCAACCAGGTTGTGGACTTGATAGAGGTCGACCCGGCCCGCAAAGAAGTCCAGGGCGGCGGAAATCTGTCGAGCCGCAACGCCGTCGTCGGCCGACCACACTTTGGTAGCGATCAGCACCCGGGGGCGGAATGGAGCCAGGGATTGCCCCAGGACTCGCTCCGCTTCGCCGTACATCGGCGACGAGTCGAAGAGATCCACACCGGCCGCCACCGCCCGTTCGACCAGGCCGGCACGGTCCCTTTCGACCTTCCCGCCCCGAACGTCGAAGGTTCGCCAGGTGCCCATGCCGACCACCGCCGCCTCGAGACCCGAGTTGCCCAAGCGCCGCCGTTCCATCGCCACCTCGGGTCCGATCGCCGTCTCAGGAGCCACGTTTCCTCCGCATCAAGCGCTCCAACGTCTCGGACTCCGACAGGACCGGTGGGGGGGCACCGGAAGCCGCCGCTTCTTCGATCTTCTTCTCGATCCGCCGTTTCTCCTTTTTGCCCGATGTAGTCAAACCTTCCTTCCAGGCGTCGGCATCACCGGCCGTCAGCACCAGGCGCCGGAGGGCGACATCGACCAGGAACAGCAGGAGGGCGGCGGCGACCAGCCACGGCCAAATCGAAACTTCGGCTCGGCCCCGGACCGGGGCCGCTTCGAACACCGAGCTGGGTTCAGGGTTGAGGCGGCCGCCGGTGAGCTCGGTGACGTCAGAGCCCAGGGTGGGGTCGGGCTCTCGAAAAGCGAATTCCTCTTCATACGCCGACACTGCCCCCGAGCTGGATGTGATCTGCGAGCCATCCGGGTTGGCAACAGTCACGGCTACCCAATACGCACCGGCCTCGACGAGCGGCACCGAAGCTCCGAAGCGGTCGGCGGCGATGCGGTTCATCGGAACCACGACAACCTCGCCACTCGGGGTCCGCACCCGGGCGGTGGCGGTGGCATCGAGCTCGGCCCCCGGGAGGTCGAGACTGACCTCCAGTGAACCGTTGGAGACGAAGGTCGCCGGCGGGTTTTCCCGGCCGGCCGGCAACACGTCACGCACCACCGCTCCCCAAAAGTCGACGTAGCCATCCCACTCGATCCACTGGCTGAGCCAGCGGGCCGTGGCATCCGACGTCCAGGCGGTAGCCCGGCCGAGGCCGCGTTGCCACGTTGCCAACAGCGGGTCGCCCTGGCCGATCTCCATGACGATCGAGGCGCTTCCCTTGGCCTTGGTCAGCACATACCCGAGGAGAGGCGGCGAGCTGGTGAGGTCCTCGGTAACCGGCGAGGGCGAGCGCAAGACCGGGAAGAAAGTGCCCTCGGTGGCGAGATTGCGGGCAACGGTCAGTGTCTCCTCGACAAAGATCTCCGGGATCGATTCGAGATCGGTGCCCGGGTAGAAGCGTCCTCCGCCCAGCTCGGCCATGCGCTGCAAAGTCGTACCCGGACCTTCCCCCGTCCCCAGCACTGAGAGGGTGACTCCTTGATCGGCGATCTCTCGGGCGATTGGAAGAAGGTTGGCGTCACTGGGATCCCATCCATCCGTGAAGAGAACGATGTGGCGGAGTTCTTCGGGCACCCCCGCCAGTTCGGCCAGAGCGACCTCGAGAGCGTTCGAGATCTCGGTGTCGCCGTTGGGGGTGATGCCCGCCAGGGCTCCGGCAGCATCCGTGATCGTCGACCGGGGAGCCAGCGGGATGACCCAGTCGGTGCCGGAGGTGAACGTCAGCACGCCCACCCGGTCGGTGCCGGTCAGAGCTTCGATGGCGAGCTCGGCCCCGGCCCGGGCGATGTCGGTCTTGACGACCCCGCCTTCGGTAGCGGCGCCCCCATTGCAATGGCAGGCGCCCATCGATCCGGATGAATCGATGACGAGGATCTCGGCCACGGGCTGGCGCCGGACCAGATCGTCGGGATTGGAGCTCACCGGGAGCACCGCCTCCAGCGGGGTTTGGTGATAGTCGCCCAGCCCGTAGGACGCGATCGCCTCCGATGACCAGCAGGCCCCGGCCCAGTTCCTCGACGAATGCGGCCAGGTTCTCTGAATCCTCGGTGCCCGGTTGGTCGACGTTGACCAGGACGACCGCGTCATAGGTGAGCAGATCGGACTCGGTCGGGATCGACCTGCGCAGATCGGCCTCCATGCCGCCGGCTTCGAGGGCGCGGACCAGATCATCCGCCTCTCCTTCGACACCTTCGACGATGGCGACCCGGGCTGGCCCGAGCAGCCGGGTGATGCCCTCGGCGCGGTTGTTCTCCGGCCTGGTGTCGAAGTCGGTTCTGCACCTCGACCGCCACGGGCAGAAACCCGGTGCCTGTCGCAGGAACCTCGATCGCGATCTCGTTCCGCCCGGCGACCAGGTCGACCTCGATCACCTGTTCCTGGCCATCGGCGAACGTGACGATCAACTCGGCCGGTCCGGCAACATTGGATCTGACAACGGCGGTCACGGCGACGAGATCACCCTCGCGGGCGGCGGCCGGAAGGATCACGCTCTCGACCAGGGCATCGGCACTGCGCGCCGAAGCCAGTTCCACCACGTCGACCGCCACCCCCTGGTCGGCCAGCCGCCTCACGGCCGGGCGGACGTCGCCCGTGGTGGGGACCAGATCGGTTATCAGGACGATCCGCCGCGAGCCTTCGCTCGGCATCAGCGCCGCCGCCGCCTCCAGAGCGCCCGCCAGGTCGGTGGCCGAGTCGTCGGGGATGGTCCGAACCGGGCCCGAGATCCTGGCCGCGGTGAACGCCGAGTCGAGCCGGGTATCGCGTCCGAACACCGCCACCGCGGTTTGGGCGTCGGCCCGCGCTTCGGCCAGGGCGAGGGCCAGAAACTGCTCCTGCTCGGCCGCCGCCTCGGCCGAGATCGAGGCCGAGCGATCCAACAAGAAAGAGAACCGAGCGGTCGTCGACGGCCCGGGTGAGGATCGGCTGAGCTGCCCCGACGACCAGCAGGAAGAGGGCGGCCAGGCGCACCCAGAGTCGCCGCACGATGCTGGCGCCGTGGGAACCGTCCTGCCCCCCCGGCGAGCCACCAGCCAGGCGACCCCGAGGACCGGGATCAGGGCGGCCAGCCACCAGGGATTTTCGAACCTCATGCCGTCGCCTGCTTCATACTGTCGCCCGCTTCTGGCGGAGCCAGGGACGTTGGTGGCCCACCCACCACTCGAGCGGCCATCAAGCACCAGCACCGCGCCGATCACCCACGGAGCCCATTCCCTGATCAGATGTCGAGGCCTCGTCGGCCTCGGTGACGGAACCGCTGGTCGCGAGCGTCCGCGAGGTTCCGGCCGACTCATCGGCGACGAAGGTGCGCACCGCCACAGGTCCCGGGGTAACCGAGCCGTCGGCCGCCACGTAATCGAGGCGGTAGACCCCGGGCCGACCGGTTGCCGGTGAAGGTGGCGGCGCCCGGAGTGAGATCGCGGACCTCGCCAGTCCGGCAAGAGTGATGCGGGCGGTCAGCCCGGCCTGGACCGTGAGGGGGATCGGAGCACCGGCCGGCTCCGTCGAAACCGCCCCGGCCGCGGCGCCACCGAGCCATTCGAGGATCCGGGCTCCGAGGATCGGGAACCCGACCTGGATCGGGAAGATTGGAGTGGGTGATGTCGAAGGTGAAGTAGGCCACCCGGTGGCCGTTGACCTCGCCCAAGCAGGATCAGCGGCACCTCGCCTGCTCTAACCAGAGTGAGCCAGCCGGGGAGCATCGACGACCTGGGCCTCGGCAACCGCCACCGGACGAAAGGTCGACCGCGTCGAGGATCGGCTCGCCCGGGCGCTGGTAAGTGACAGCCGCATTGCGGACCAGTTCGGTCACGGTCACGCCCTCGGGGGGTGATGCCGGGGCGATAAGCCAGGACGGTCGATCGATCTCGGGAAGTTCCCCGCCATCGACGACCAGAACATCGGCGGGTCCGGTCCCGCCAGTGGCAAAGCCGTCGACCGCGTCGACAAGGGCCGAAAGGAAGGGAGATCCTTCGCCCAGGATCGACACGTTTCGATCGGGTCCGCCCCCGACGACCAGATCCGATCTGTCGTCCATCGCCAGGGCATCATCGATATCGAGCAGCTGCACCGACACGACGTCACCGGGACCGGCGTCGACCGGGGTCGTCGCCCGGGCGGCTCCGAGCGCCGGAACTTCCAGATCGACCAGGCCCGCGCTGAGGCCGTTGACCGACACCTCGGCCCGCACCGGAGCGCACCTCGCCCGAGAAATTGGACACCTGCAAGAAACGCCCTCGTGGTTCCTTCGGTCGACGGCTCGAGCGACCAGGCGTGACCGCCAGGTTGGGGCCGAAGTCATCAAAGCGCACGAACTCGGCCCCGACCACCGGCTCCTTCGGACAGCGCCACGTCGCCCCCGTCGGAGAAGATCAGGACGTTGGTCGGACGGTCAGGAGTGGCCAGGCCCCGGGCCAGGCGCAAGCGCCCCGGACAGATCGGCCCGCCCGCCGGTCCGTTCCAGCGAAGTCAACGCGGCGTCGACCAATTCCGGGTCACGGGCGAAAGCGACCAGCACTCTGCGGGACCGGCCCGGCCTCGACCACCGAAACTTGATTCGACTCGGAGAGATCACCGATCAGGCCAAAGGCCTCGGCCCTGGCTGTTTCAAGCCGCCCGGCCATCGACATCGATCCCGAGGTATCGACCACAAACACCGTATGGGGCCCGAGCAGAGTCTGCTGGGTGTAGAACGGCCGAGCCAGCGTCAGAACGAATCCGGCCAGGACCAGCAATTGCAGGATCAGGAGCGGCGTGATCCGCAGCTTCTGCCAGGGGACGGCCGAGGAGACCGGAACCTCCACCTGCTCCCAGAGGATGGTGCTGGCGATCTCCACTCGCGGCCGACGGGAGCGGAGCATGTAGAGGACGAGCAGCGGGCCCGGCCAGGGCGGCCAGCCCGAAGGCGGCGGGGATCAAGAAGCTCATGACGAAGACGCCAGACGCCCGACGCCAAACGCAGTACGCAGAACGTTCTTCATTCAGGGCTTCGGCTCGGGCCAGGGCTCCCAGGACCTGATCGGCGGCTCCGTCGACCGCCGGGCACGAGCACGTAGTCGAGGCCCGACTCGTCGGGCCCGGCCGGCGGCCTCCTGGGCGAACCTCTCGAGGGCCGCCCGGTAGCGCCGCATCGTCTCTTCCGAGGTGGAGACCGGGACCTCGGAACCGGTTTCGGCGTCGGCCAGTCGGAGGTCACCGGCCAATTGCGGGTCGAGTTCCTCCTGGCCGAGGACGTGCAGAACCACTCCCCCGGCTCCCACCCCGAGCCCATCGATGGCGCTCTGCCAATCCGGAGTCATCAGGTCGGAGAGAAGGATGATGGATCCCCGGTTGGGTCCCTCGCCGGCCAGGCGCCGCAGGGCGGGAGCCAGCGGCATCGTCCCTTCGGCGGTCAAGGATTCCAGCCATGACTCCAGATGCGGCCAGCGGGAGAGGTGACGTCCCGCCGGACCCAGCCGAATCGGCTTTTCGGGTGGCCCGGGGATGCCGATCAACTGAACCCGGTCGCCTCCGGCCGAGACCCAGGTAGGCCATCATCGCCGCCAGGACCCGGGCGGTCTCGAGCTTGCGATAAAAGCCCATGGAAGCCGAAGTGTCGATCACGACCTTCAACGGAAGTTCCTCTTCGGCTTCGAACTGGCGGACCAGGAGCACGCCCAGACGGGCCCAGAGGTTGTGATCGATCCGCCGGAAATCGTCGCCCGGCACGTATTCGCGATAGTCGGCGAAGTCGAGGCTCTCGCCCTTGTGCCGGGAGGAATGCCTTCCCGACCACTGGGCGGTGACCCTTCTGCGGGATCGGAGAGAGAGCCGCTCGAGACGGCCTCGCAGTTCGGCGTCGAGCAGCATCAGCGACCGGACTCGCGGATCCGGGCCTCAGTTTGTTGGAGAGGACTGCCGACGAGAATCATTCGGCGGTCGGCCCCGGGATGGGCGCCGAGGACGTCCTCGACGATCTGGTCCGGCTTGATCCCGTCCGCCAGCGCCTCATAACCCAGAACCAGGCGATGGCGAAGAGCCATGCGGGCTACACCCCAGATGTCCTCTGCTGCCAGGTTGGGACGGCCGTCCATCAGGGCTGCCGCCTTTCCGCCGAGAATCATCGCCTGAGCGCCGCGAGGGCTGGCGCCGTTGCGCACGTAGCGGCGAACCATGTCGGGTGCCAGGGGGCTGTCGGGATGCGTGGCCTCGACCAGGGTGGCGGCGTATCGCAACAGATGGGTCGCCGACGGGAGCTCGCGGACAAGGGCCGACATCTCCATGATGGCGGCGCCATCCAGCACCGGCTCCGGCTTCGGTTCTCCTCCCCGGCGGTCGTCCGCTTGAGGATCTCCACCATGTCATCGGCGGAAGGGAACGGGACCAGCGCCTTGAACAGGAAGCGGTCGAGTTGCGCCTCGGGCAGCGGATAGGTCCCTTCCTGTTCGATCGGGTTCTGGGTCGCCATCACCAGAAAGGGCCGGGGCAGGGAGTGGGTCTCGCCGCCGAGGGTGACCCGCTTCTCCTGCATCGCCTCCAGCAGCGCCGATTGGGTCTTCGGGGTGGCGCGGTTGATCTCGTCGGCCAGGACCAGGTTGGCGAAGATCGGGCCTTCGATGAAACTTGAAGTCGTTGCCGATCAGCACTTTGGTACCGAGGATGTCGGCCGGCATGAGGTCGGGAGTGAACTGGACCCGGCCGAACTCGACGTCGAGCACCCGGCCCAGGGTCGACAGAAGCTTGGTCTTGCCCAGGCCCGGTACGCCTTCAAGCAGCACGTGGCCCTCGCAGAGGGCGGCGGTGAGCACCGTGTCGACCAGCTGGCGCTGGCCGACGATCACCTTTGCGACTTCGGCCCGGGCGGCTCCCAGGTGGCTTGGCGAATTCCTCTGGCGTCATGGTTCCAACTCCGTGAAGTACTGGCGGACTAAGTCCTGAAGGGCCGACGGAATGACGAGCCTGTCAAGCGAGTCGAGAGCGGCGTCCTGATAGTCGGAGAAGCGATCCGTATAGCTCTGCAAGGGGGAGGTTGTCGATCCCCTCGCCGGAAGTGGAACCGGTGGGCTCGCCCGGGGTGCTGCCGCCCTCGAAGTCGACCCTGACCTCGTCCCCGAGCTCGCCATCGACCGGGTCGAAAACCTGAGAACGGGAGGGGTCGCGAGCAGGATCGTCGTCGCCCTGACCGCTGCCGACGCTTCCGGAGCCGGTCCCACCTGCTGGTCGACCCGCTTCCGCTACCGCTGCCGCCTTGGCCCCCACCGCCTCCACCGCCGCCCTGGCCCTGACCTTGACCTTGACCCTGGCCCTGACCCTGACCTTGACCCTGGCCCTGACCTTGACCCTGGCCCTGACCCTGACCCTGACCTTGACCTTGACCCTGGCCCTGACCCTGACCCTGGCCCTGACCTTGACCCTGGCCCTGGCCCTGGCCCTGGGCCTCGGACAGGCGAGCCTGGGCATCGCGGACTGCGGCCTGGGCGTCGGCCCGGGCGGCCGCGGCGGTGGCTTCACCCGTTGCCCGCTCGACCTCATCCGCCGCCTGCCGCAACGCGTCCGATGCCTCCCCGATCAAGCCTGGATCACCAGCCGCCTGCTGCAAGGCGGCGGCCGCCGCCGCCAGAGCATCGGACAACTCCTGATCGATCCCGGCCAGGTCCTCGGCCCGGCCCGCCAGCTCGGCGGCGGCGGCAACCATCGCCGCCGGTGAGGCGGAGCCCAGCGAGGCGGCCAGGTTCCGGAGCTGCTCTGCGGCCGTTTGACCCTCGGCGAGGGGGCTCTGGCTGAGGCGCTGCTCCAAGCCGGCCAATGCAGTACGACGCGCCAGGTCGGCTGGATCCGCCTGTTCGGCCAGATCCTGGCGGGCTTCTCCGAGCTCGGAAATCGCTTGCTCGAGATTCTGAGCCTGGCGCAGCTCCTCGAGCAATTGCTCAATGGTTTCACGCACTTCTTCCGGGGCTTCCGCTGCCTCCTCGGCTGAGACGCTCGATCTCGTCGGTGATGAGATCGATCTCGGCTTGACGCCTGGCCAGCGCTACGTCTGCCGTGGAGGGGACCAGAGCAAGGACCAGCAGGCAAACCACTGCTGCGGCCGCCAACCGCGGCATCGAACCAGACGGGAGAATCCGCCCGAAGCCGTCGAAGGTCCGATTGTGGGCCCACGCTCCGGCGGCGGTCACCTGCCGGCGGTCGAGGTCGTCGAGAGCCTCCCGTTGCGAGAGCTCGAGAGCCGTCGAAACACGGTCGAATCCTCCCAACCTGCGGTCGACCGCGAGGGCCGCCCGGGCAGGTGAGGGACGCCGCAGTAGCGAGACGATCAGTGCGACAACGATCGCGGTGGCGATGGCAGCGACAGCCACGGTCTCGGCCCACGGCAGCACCACAAACCTGGCAATGGCGACCAGGGCCGCGGCCAATGCGGCAGTGAGACCGACGGCCAGGATCACGAGATGGGTCGCATTCGATGCCAGGAGGCGACGCCGGGCGCCCTCTATCAAATGTGCGATCGACTCAGGAAGGGGCATTTCGATACCTCTTGAGGCTGAACGGCCGGACGGTCGGGAGCGCGGACCGTACGCCCCGCTCGCATCAGGGCCAGAGCGGACACGACCAGATAGATGATGACGGTTCGAACCCACACCGGACCCCTTCGGAGGCGCACGAGTTGGCGGCCGTCGTCGGCGGGGACAGCGGCGAACCCCACATCACCACCACCGCTCCCGAAGACGCTGCCCGAGATTCCTTGTCTCGCATACAGCAGCGAATCGATCGGAGTGAACGGGGTCAGTTGGCCGTCGGCCTTCAGAGCGAGAGGCGCCTCGATGGCGTCGACCATCGCCACGTAAGGGTTGAACCACGAGCTGTACACCTCGCGGCCCCGGGCCGGAACGATGGCTCCACCGGCGCCGCGCACGACCAGTAGCTCTCCGAGCAACAGGGCCAGAGTGAAGAACGCGATCAGAAACGCAAAAGCGTACGAGCCCGCAACGGCGCCTCTGCTCGATCGAGCCCTGGCTGAGATCGCCAGAGAGACGCTGCCGATCATCACCGCGGTGACCACCATGATTGCCAGAGCGGCGAAGACGTCGCCGAATGACATACCCCCAAAAAGGAGAGGCAGCGCCATGATCGGGGCGACCGCCACCAGCAGGAGGAGAAAGTACGACAGCGAAGACGTGAGTTTGCCAATGATCAGTTGGAACGGCGAGAGCTGGGTCACCTGGAGCAAGCTCAGGGTTTGACGCTCGCGCTCCCCAACGATCGATAGCGCGGTGACACCGGGAACCACCATGACCACGGAAGTCATCATCAACAGAGCCATCGCCTGGAAAAGGAATCTCCCCATGAAGCCCGAAGCGACCAGCCGTCCCAAACCGAAGAATCCGTTTGCTACCTGTTGTCCCACGAGGTAGACGACGTACCCGATGAGTCCGATGCCGAGGGTCCAGCCAAAGATGAACCAGGGGGCCCGTCGGGTCCGAAATCGCTCCAGCAATTCTCGGGTCAATACGGGATTCACGACTGGTCATCCTCGTCGTCCGCAGTGATCTGCAGGAACAACTCCTCGAGTCCTGCCGCTTCTACCCGCCACTCGGCAACTTCTATACCCGCAGCAATCAGGACGCTCAGGAGGCGAGCCGATTCCTGGTCGTCCCCGGCCATCACGAACCGGACCCTGCCCTTTTCCACGTCGACTTCGCTCACGTGTTGTTGGGCGCCGATCAGTTGGGCCACTTCGTCGACCCTGTGGTCGGGCATGCGGGCCGTGACCCGCCGGTTCGAGGTGAGCGCTTTGCGAATCTCATCGAGATCTCCGTGCGCCTTCACCTTGCCGTCGTCGATCACCGCGAGATGAGAGCAGATCCCCTCCAACTCGGAGAGGATGTGAGAAGAGATGATGACGGTCTTGCCCAATCGGGACAGTTCGGCAATGAGCTCTCGCAACTGCACCCGGGCTCGCGGATCCAGCCCGGAGGCGGGTTCATCGAGCACGAGGAGTTGAGGGTCGTGCACCAGCGCCCTGGCCAGGGAAAGACGCTGCTTCATGCCCCTCGACAAACTGTTCACGTCGGCATCGGCCTTGTGGTCGAGGTCCACCAGCGCCAGGAGGTCGGTGACGACCGCTTTGCGCCGTGGCCCCTTGATTTCGCACGCGGCCGCAAAGAAGTCGAGGTACTCGCGGGTTGTGAGGTTCTCGTAGAACCCGAAGAAGTCGGGCATGTAGCCAAGAAGCCGCCGAACTCCCTGGGGATCACTCTGAGGATCCACGCCAACTACCTCGACCTTGCCGGCGTCGCGAGCCAGCAATGTGCTGATCACGAGCATCGACGTCGTCTTGCCGGCCCCGTTGGGACCGATGAGTCCGAAGACCGAACCCTCGGGAATTTCCAGGTCGATTCCATCGAGGGCCCGCACGGCGCCGTAACTCTTCTCGACTCCCGACATTGTCGCGATCATGAGTCCCACTCCAACGTGAAGGCGTACGGGCTCATCGGCAGTTCCACGAACTGGGGCTCGTCGTTCTCCTCGAACGCCCGGGCCCGCACCATCACTTCACCCGTTGGATTGCGATAGAGATCGAGGTCGATCGTATCTCCGGGCACGACCTCGTCGTAGCTTGCGGTCGTCCAGTTATACGCATCGATCTGTCGCGGAATCTCACCGAACATGTTGTTGACCTCGAGACTGGGGTCGCCCTGGGGCAGTGGTGGCAAGATTCCACCCCACCGTCATCTCGTCGGTTGAAAGCGACAGATATCCGGGGCCGAAGTCAACCCAGCTCGCTTCCCCCGTGTTCAAGAGATGGCTGGTCGTCGATGCGCCGGACCCGATGCCCGAATCGATGGGGACGATCACCAAAGTCGTCCCGGCGACTTCCATGGCGCGTCCGTCGAGTTGGATCGGGACGGTGAGCTGGTCGGTAAATCCGAAGAAATAGGTGCTGCTCCCGTTAAGCATCGCGTCGGCCGTGTAGCCGAGATTCAACTTGGACCACACGAAGGGGTCGTTCCAGAGCTGTCGGGCCTGAATCACGGCGTCGCCGAGAGAGCCGAACTCGTTGAAGCCCGACTGGCCCGGCACGATCTCCGCCCGACCGCTCCCGCCGACTGTCAGAGCCTCAGGTGCTACCTGGGCCCGCCCGGAGGCCACGACGCCCCACGCCCAGTACTCGAGGTTGGTGTCGTTGTTGACCTCGACGGCCAGCTTCTGGCCGCTCATCGTTGTGCTCACACCCGGCGACTGGGGCGCCACGGGATCCCACCACCCCTGAACGCCGGCAGCCCCGAGTTGTTGGAGGGAGAAGCGGAACTCGCCGTTGCCGTCGGTGCGGGCGACCGCTGCCGCCATCGGCAATCCGCCCATGATCTCAGGATTGATCGATCCCGGGTAGGCGAGCCAGTGGGACGGGACCGTCACGACTTTTTCACCACCGACTCCCGCGGCTACCGCGACAGCCGTGCGGGCCTGGGGCGCGTCTTCGGAAGCAAGGATCACGGTGGCGTGATTCACCAGCGTGGTTTGCAAGCGGCCGCGTCCGGCCAGCCAAAAGCCGGCAACGGCCATCACCGACAACAAAGGCACCGTCACCCAGGCAAGCTCGCGGTGCCCGAGCTTGCGAAGCAGCAAGAAGTTGACCGGACCAACGAGCACGGCGTATGCGATCACCGCCGCAAAGAGCCAGGGGATCCCGGGGATCCGCTGATCACCGGCACTGGTGGCCGCCTGCATGAGTTGGACCTCGGGGCTCTGCCACGCATCACGGGGAGCAAGATCGACTCGCGTCGGGTTGATCAGACGCGACCAGTCGTCGACATCCAGGGCCGTGAGGGAAGGCACGGAAACGACCAGTCCGGCTCCGACCGGGTGAAATGACCGCGCATCCGCCAGGATCGGCGCCCCCAGATCGAGTTCCAATCCCTGTAGCTCGTCTTCGGAAACGATCACTCGGCCCCCGGCATCGATCCACGCCCTCGTCGCCTCGGGGAGGACTCCGGCCTGACCCAGCACCAGATAACGGGCTGGATACGGCCCGATCTCCAGAACGGCACCATCGATCGCAGCCGTGACGATCTCTGCTCCTGTTACCGCCACGGCTGCCTCGTCGATGGTGGCAACCAGTTCGGCGGGACCGTTCACGGCGACCACGGTCTCGTCCTGGGGAGCCCGCAACTGGAGGCTCGTGGTCGCGACCGGATCGGCCACGTCTTCGGCAAAGAGACGGAGCCGGGTTTGGACGGACCCCACCGGCGGCGCCAGGCGCACCATGTAGGTCTTCTCGCCACCAGCCGGTACCTCGACAGAGACCTGAATGATGGCGTTGCCCTGGCGAACTTCCAGGTTGCCGGTGAATAACACATCGGCGCCGATAACCACCGCCAGGTCGATCGGACGCCTGGCATCGACGAACCCGGCCAATCCGGCCCGGGCCGACATTCTGATCGGGCTCTCCTGGGCCAGGGTCTCGACGTCGCTCGTGGCAAAGGCGGGCAACACCAAGGAGAAGCCAGAGAAGACGGCGACCAGCAACATCACAAGGCGACGCACAAAGCTGAGACGTTGAATTTGCCCAACCGGTTCCAGACGATCCATCGCTGGATTTAGGAGATTGGGCGGAGGTTCCATGGTGTTTGAGGCTAGGTGGAGTCGGGTCCCGAACTTGAAGCAATCCGTTCCCGGGCGAGAAACCCAGGCATTCGAAAAGCGGACCACCGGGCTACCGGATCAATACCCGCTATTTCTTGGCGCTATTTCTGGCGCTACTTCTGGCGCTACTTCCTGGCGCTACTTCCTGGCGCTACTTCGCTACTCTGGCGCTACTTCGCTCTTTGGCGCTACTTCTTGGCGCTACTTCTTGGCGCTATCTATTCTTGGAGCGCTGGTAATAAGGATCGGTGCCCGAGGCGTGATCGGTGACGTCGACTATGTCGGTCAGTTCGGGTATCGATTCTCGCAGGATCCGCTCGATCCCCTGTTTCAGGGTCACTTGAGCCATCCCGCAGCCCTGACACCCGCCACCGAGCTTCAAGTAGGCGATGGTGCCATCGACCGAGACCAATTCGGCTCGACCGCCGTGGGAAGCGATCGCCGGGTTCACGGCTTCGGCCAGAACCTGGGCGACCTGATCGGCCAGAGGACCATCGAGGCTTCCCTTTGGCGCGGCCATGGTGGGGCTCGGAGAGTTGGGGTTGTCCATCGACAGTCCTTGCTCCCCAATCGAGAGTGTTGATCCCCCGAGGCTCTCGAGGTCTTTGTTCGCAAGGATCACGGCCAGATCGCCGTGGCGCTCGACGATTTGGTCATCGGTGGCGTCTTCGACCGGGATGAAGGCCAGTTCATAAGCGAATTGACCCTGCCGAAGCCCTGTGATCTCGATCAAGAGGCCGATCTCGCCGTCGCCGGGTTCCTGGTCTCGCAATTGCATGACCATTTCCAGGGCGTCAGGTGAAATGGAGAGAACCGACATGGCCTTAAGGTTACTTGACCGATGAGTACAAAGGTGACCCGGGTTTGAGCACAGATTCTATGGCGAGAGTCCTGCTGATCGTCCCGACTTCTTCGTATCGCATCAGCGACTTCCTCGAGGCGGCCGCCGCTCTGGGGGTGGAGGTAGCAGTCGCGGCCGAGGAGAATCTGCCCCTCCTGGGTTTGGACCGGTTCGTGAGGATTGACTGCTCGGACCCCGCCGCCGCCTCCGCCGCCGTTGTCGACCTCGCGGCCACAACGAGCATCGACGCGATCGTCCCGGTGGACGATGCCGGAGTGGTCATAGCCGCGCTCGCTTCCGAGGCACTCGGTCTGCCCCACAACCCGCCCGCCGCCGCCGCGGCGACGCGTGACAAAGAAGCCATGCGGATTGCCTTGGCGCGCGGGGAGGTCCCCCAGCCCGATTTCGCGGCGCTGGCGCCTGGTCAAGATCCTGTCCTGGTGGCCGACGCCCTCGGTTTCCCTCTCGTGGTCAAGCCCCTATCCCTTTCCGGTAGCCGCGGAGTTATCAAGGTCGAAAGCCCCGATCGACTTGCCCCGGTCATTCAGAGGGTCCGCGACATCGCTGCCGAGGCGGGGGAGGACGGCGGTCGAGTGTTGCTCGAGCAGTTCGTTCCAGGTCCTGAGGTCGCGGTCGAGGGAATGGTCTGGAATGGAACCCTCGAGGTCCTGGCGATCTTCGACAAGCCCGGTCATCCCGACGGTCCGTACTTCGAAGAGACCATCTACGTCACCCCTTCTCAACTCGATCAGATCACACAGCTAGAAGTGGCCCGCGTGACCCAGGCCGCGATAACCGCCCTCGGCCTCAGGGAAGGGCCGATACATGCCGAGCTGCGGATCGACGGCACCAAGCCCTCGGTGATCGAGGTCGCGGCCCGATCGATCGGCGGCATTTGTGGACGGGCTCTCGGCTTTGGCTTGCTCGGCACCTCGCTCGAGACCTTGATCCTTCGCCATGCCCTCGGTAGAAGGCATCGCGGCCTCCACCGGTCGGGCGGAGCGAGCGGGGTGATGATGCTGCCGATCGCGGGCGCAGGGACACTTACCGAAGTCCGCCACCTCGATCAGGCTGCCGCGGTGAATGGAGTCGATGCGATCGAGATCACGACTCCGATCGGAGGAGCGCTGCGACCGGTGCCCGAGGCTGATCGATATCTCGGCTTCATCTTCGCCAGCGGGTCCGAGCCCGCCGCCGTGGTGGCGACCCTCGAGGAAGCCCACGCCCTTCTCGAAATCGCGATCCGGTAATTGTTCGCACCGGTCCGCGCTCTTCTCGGCCCCCGCTCCCAGGCCCCGACCGGGGTTCTTGCCGCGGCGGGGGCAGTCGCCCTCGCGTTTGCGGCAACGCCGTTTCTGATTCCCGAGATTGCCGCTGAGCTCGAAGTCCGGCTCGGCGCCGCCGGCCTCCTCTCGACATTTCAGGTAGGCGGATTCGCCGCCACCACGTTCCTGGCGGGACGGCTGCTGCGGCCCCAGGAGTCCTTTCACAAGGTCGGGTTGATGGCCACCGGGTTGGCCCATCTTCTCTGCGTCGTGGCACCCGAGTTCTGGATGGTCCTGGTACTGCAACTGTTGGCCGGGGTCGGGATGGGGTTCATGACATGGCTCTCGTGGTCGGAGGCGACCCGTCATCGGAGAGGGCTCGCCGATGTCGCAGCCGTGGCCCCCCTGGTCGCCGCCTTCTCGTCTCCACTCCTCAGTTGGCTGGCCGGATTTGGCTCCTATCGGGCCGTTTTCGCACTGGTTGGCGCCCTCACGGTCGCCATCGCCATCATCCCCGCCCGCTACGGCGAGCTGCCGGCGATCGGTAGGAATGTGTCCGATTCAAAGACCAATCGCATCCTGCTCGGCGCCCTCTTTCTCCTGATGCTGGCGGGGTCGGCGGTATTCGTATTCGCCGCCGCCGCGGGACAGGAAATCGCCCATCTGTCACCCGTGGTCGTATCCGTTGCGTTCAGCCTCAATGCGCTGCTGGGGGTGGTTGCCACCCGCTTTTCGGCCAGGCCCGGGACCGCGTGGATGTGGCTGGCGGCCACTGCCCTCGGAGCCCTCGGAATCGGGCTCATCGAATCGCCGATCGTATTCATGGCGGCGATGGTCGGTTGGGGCTTTGTGTTCTGGATGGGAGTCCCGGCGGTCTTCTTGTTGCTGGCCGAGCGTTCACTCAGTCCGGCCGAGAGAGTCGGGGACGCTCAGTCCCTCATGGCCCTGGGACGTGTCGTCGGACCCATCGTCGGTGGCATCGTCCTCGGCGCCGGTGCGTTTGATCGACTGTCGGTGGTGGGAGCGGTTGGTCTGGTGGCCGCCGCCGTCCTGGTGGGTGTTGTCGAAGTGGCGCGGCTCCGGCTGGCACCCCATTCGCACCCTCAGAGCGCCAGCACTCCCTGAATCGCCTCCATGCGCCGGACCCGGTCCATGGTCACCGCGCTGGTCCCATCCATGAGGGCCCGGGTCTCAGCGAGCACGTCCTCGAACGGGAACAATCTGATCCAGGAATCGGAGGTGGGATCACCGCTGTCGGTGAGGTTCCAGCCGGCCATGCGGTCGGTGGACCCGGCCAGTACCGCCTGCACCGCTACCAGTCCGAACCGACCAGCCAACAGCCGGTCGCGGAAGCTGGGATTTCCGCCTCGGACCAGATGACCGAGCACCGTCCCTCGCACCTCCACGTTTGATTCGGGCCCGAGCCGGGCGACGACTTCCTGGACCAGTTCGTGAGTCGGTACAGGCACGCCCTCCGCCTTGATGATCAGGGTCCTGGTCTTGTCGCGGATGCGGTTGAAGCCGTCCTCGATGCATTGGGTGACGGCGGTCAGAATCTCCTCTCGGCTCCTCTGATGCTCGGGCAGGAGAACACCGTCGGCGGCGGCGGCCACCGCCGATGCCATCGCCAGGTAGCCGGAGTGTCTGCCCATGACTTCGACGATGAAGGCGCGGTGATGGCTCCGGGCGGTATCGGTGATGCGGTCACAGGCCTCGATGATGGTGTTGAGAGCGGTGTCAACGCCGAGGGACTCGCGGGAGAGACCGATGTCGTTGTCGATCGAAGCCGGGATGCCGATGATGGGCATGGAGCACTCGGTGGCGATGACGTGGGCCCCCTCGAACGACCCGTTGCCCCCGATCACGATCATGCCCGATATCGAATACTTTTCCAGCTGTCGGATCCCCTCGGCGCGACCTTCTTTCGTAAAGAACCGGGCAGATCTGGACGAGCCCAGAACGGTCCCGCCCATGCTGCCCATCGCCTCCACTTCGGCAGTGGGGGTCAGGTAGCCACTGCCGGCGCTCTGACGGGTCAGGGGACGAAACTCTCCGTCGATCAGTCCGTCATAGCCCATCTCCACCCCCCACACGGGCACCCCCCGCGAGGCGGAGACTTTCGTCACCGCCCTGATCGCGGCATTCATGCCGGGGGCATCACCGCCCGAGGTGAGGACTGCGAGAGCGGCCACGGCGGAACGGTAGCGAGGGGCACGCGCCAAATCTCAAACTGCAAACCCGATCCTGATGACCTAGCACCCGCGGTTGCCATACCATCGCCCGATGAGGCGTTGGCTCCTGATCGTTACCACCTTCGGTCTTCTCACTTCCTGCACCTCGTCGCCCGCCCTCCCCCCGCTCCTGGTCGTCACCGACGACCATGCGGTGAATGCGATTTCGACCGAGGGGGAAACGGTCGAGCTGGTAGCGGCCGAACCCGGTCGTCTGGTGTCCCAGGCGACCTGGGGGCCCGATGGCCGGCTAGCGGTTTGGACCGAAACGAACACTTCGGACGGCCTGGCGGTGATCGCGATGGGTGACTCGCAGGGACAGCGAAGGATCGACGGTGGTACGGCTCCGTTCTTCTATGCCTGGAGCCCCCAGGGCACACACGTCGCCTATCTGGGCAATTCCCCGGATGGCTTTGGAGTGGCGATGGGATTGGTCGACGTCACGGCCGGCACCGCCCGCATCGTCGACCAGGGGGCGCCGTACTACCTCGATTGGGCGCCGGACGGATCTCGTCTCGCGATCCATGTCGATGCGACCTTCTTCGGCTTCGTCGACCTGGAGGGCAATCGGACCGCCCTGACCGGTGTGGCGGGCCTGTTTCAGGCACCCCAATATCTCGACGACGGCCGGCTGCTGGTCGCCACCGGCGGAGACCAGCGGGGAGTGGCCGTGTCAGAGGAGTCGGGCGAACCGGTCTTGATCGCTCCGACCACCGGGGGCACCTTTTTCTCCGCCTCGCCAAAGGGTGATTTGCTCGCATACACCGACACCGACGACGCGCCGATCCTCGGGGCCCTGTCTGTCGTTCCCCTCGAGGGAGGCGAGTCGCAGACAGTGAGCGAGGAAGGTGTGGTGGCCTTCGAGTGGTCGCCATCAGGCGAACAGCTCCTCTTCATGACCGTGAACGCCGAAGGCACGGCCGTCATCCCCCAGATTTGGGAGGCGGGCTCGGTGGACACCTATCAGGAGCTCCTCCCGACCCGGGAGATGATCGGCAACTACCTCCCCTTCTGGGATCAATACAGCCGGGTCCTGACCCTGTGGGCACCAGACGGCGCCAGCTTCGTGCTTCCGGTGGACGGGGAAAATGGTGGCAGCATCGTGGTCTACGACGTCGAGACTGGCGACACGAACCGGGTCTCCGGAGGACGCTTCGCCAGCTGGGCTCCCGGTTCCTAGCGAACAACCCTTCCGTTAGGGTCCCGGGGGTGTCCGCCACCATCACGCCTGAAGTCCTCTGGACCCTGCCGCGGGTGGGAGCGCCTGTTCCGGCCGGCCGCGGCCGCGTCGTGGTCCCGGTGACCACCTACGACATCGCCGCCAACAAGGGAAGCGGCCGCATCTGGCTGATCGAACAAGATGGATCCAGGCGACCTCTGACCGCTCCGGACTTCAACGCTTCGAAGCCCACCGTGCATCCGACCGATTCGAAACTGGCCTTCATCGCCTCGATCGGTGACGAGAAGGTCAAGCAGGTCTTCGTCTCGGACCTCGATCACGAAGCCCATCCCGATTCGACCAAAGCCTCGACTTCCTTCCCGCTCGGCGCGCTCGGGGGGCCGCTGGCTTCTCGACGGCCACGCGCTGGTGGTGCTGGCGTATCTGTTCAAAGGACACCTCGATCTCGAAGCCACGGGCGAGGAGATGGTCCGTCGCCAGGACGCCAAATTCGTCTCTCACACAACCGAAGATCTCATCTATAGATATTGGGACACGTGGCTGACCACCGGTGAAGTCCCCCACCTCTTCCGGGTGGATCTGGAGTCGAGCGGCGTCGTCGACCTGACTCCCCGGTCGACCCGATGGTGGAGCTGGCCGAGCACAGATGACCCCATCGACAGCCTGACGATCTCCCCCGATGGACGTCACCTCTGTTACGTCGCCGACTCCTCGGAGCCACCCCATCGGAGAATCAGGCGACACCTGTACGAGATCGACCTGGAGACCGGGCACGAATCCGACGTGACCCCCGACGGTGTCGTCCAGGTCCATCGCCCCCGATACTCACAGGACAGCCAGAGCATCGTCTACGGCTTCCAGATCGTTCCCGACTACTACGGAGACCCGGTGAGGTTGGGTAGGTTCGATCGCGACAGCGACGAACATCGAAAACTGGCCGAGGGATGGGATCGATCGGCCGATCAATGGGAGTTCGACGGCCGCGGTGATCTGCTCATCGTTGCCGAAGAGGCCGGCTATTCCCATCTGTTTCGCCTGACTTGGATGGACCCGCAGCCGCAACCGATTGCTCTCGGCGGGAGTTTGGGTTCTCCCGCCGTGGATACTGACGGAACGGTCTATCTCCTTCGTCACAGCCTGCGGGAGCCGCCTGAGGTAGTCAGGCTCGGCGCCGATGGCGTGCTGGAGCCGTTGACCGATTTCGCCGCAAGCCTTCTCGACGGCATCAGTTGGGGACCGGTAGAAGACCTCACCTTCCTGGGAGCGGACGAGGACCCGGTGCAGATGTTCCTGATTCATCCACCGGAGCCGACCGAGGAATCGGGAGGCGGACCGCCCCCGTTGTTGCATCTCATTCACGGTGGACCCCATGGAGCCTTCATCGACGGATGGCAGTGGCGCTGGCACGCCCAAAGCTTCGCTGCCCGGGGATTCCTGGTGGCCATGGTCAACTTCCACGGCTCCACCTCTTTCGGCTCGTCGTTCACTTCCTCGATCCAGGGAGCATGGGGAGACAAGCCCTATCGGGATATCGAGGCGGCGACTGACCTGCTCGTCGGTCGTGGCCTGGTCGACGAGGCCAGAATGGGGCTCGCCGGCGGGTCGTACGGGGGGTATCTGGTGGCGTTCATTACCGGTCAGACCAGCCGGTACTCGTGTGCTGTCGCCCACGCCGCCGTCACCAACCTGGGCGGCATGTATGCATCGGATATCACAGGGGGTCGGGCCCTGGCTTACGGAGCAGAGATATTCGAGGACCGCGCCAGGGTCGAGCGATACAGCCCTTCCTCCCATGCCGTCGGGTATTCCACCCCGACCCTGGTCATCCATGGGGAGAGGGACTACCGGGTGCCGACGACCCAAGGCCTCGAGCTCTATGGCGTTTTGAAGGCCAAAGACGTCCCGGCCCGGCTGGTTGTTTACCCCTCCGAGAACCACTGGATTCTCAACCCTCAACCATCACTTCACTGGTACGACGAAGTGTTCTCATGGCTCGACGTCTACTTGAGGTAGAGACCTTACCCGCGGTTTTGTGGGTAAGTCGATTTTGTCATTCGACACCGGCCAGATGCGCTCCCGACCCGAGCGTTCCCGGGGCAAATGGACATGGCTGAGACGGTCCTGGTGTTTGCAGGGGGAGATCCTCCCCCGCCAGCGGTCCTGGACCAGGTTCCGGCTGACGCCTATGAGCCGAATGGTGGCTTTGTGATCGCCGCCGACTCGGGCTTCGACCATGCCCGGCGGCTGGGGGTGGCGGTGGACCTGGTGGTCGGGGATCTGGATTCCATTTCCGCCGAGGGACTCACAGCCGCCAAGGAAGTCGACCAGTACCCGACGGACAAGGACTCGACCGACCTCGCCATCGCCCTCGATACCGCGGCCCGGAGAAAGCCATCCCGGGTCATCGTGATAGGTGGGGCGGGCGGGCGCATCGATCACTTCCTGGCCAATGCCGGCCTGCTGGCATCTTCCGAATATGCCGATCTCGACCTGGTGTGGCTGCCGGGGGATGCCGTGATCCATGTCGTGCGACGCCGAGTTCAACTGTCCGGGTCGCCTGGCGACCTGGTGAGCCTTCTCCCCTTCGGCGGCCCGGTGCGGGGCGTGACCACCGACGGGCTTCGATGGCCCTTGCGTACCGCCCTGCTGGCGCCCGGCACCAGTCTGGGGGTATCGAATCAAATGTTGGGCACAACGGCCGTGGTGGAAGTCGGGGAAGGAGTCCTGCTCAGCGTCCAGCCCGACACCACACGAAAGTAGGGGGCGCGGTAGCGTCAGATCATGGACTTCGGGTCGAACCTCTTGAACCTTCTCGTTGCGGCCGGTCTGTCCGGGCTGGTCGGATTCGAGCGTCAATTCAAACAACGCGACGCCGGCCTCCGCACCCACATGATGGTGGGCATGGGAGCGGCGCTGTTCACCATCGTCGGAGCTGAACTGGGTATGGACCGAACCCGCATGGCCGCACAGGTGGTTTCCGGAATCGGCTTCATCGGCGCCGGGACCATCTTTCGGGCGGGCGACAGCATCAAGGGCCTGACCACTGCGGCGGGGTTGTGGACGGTGGCGGCCATCGGAGTAGCCGCGGGATTCGGAATGATCGGACTCGCCACTACAGCGACGCTGGTTGCTCTCTTTGTGCTTTTCGGACTCCTGCCGGTGGTCGATTGGATCGGCCGGGGACGCACCCCGAAAGCCGACAGCTCGGACTAGGAGGAATAGACCTCGGGGTTGACGCACCACTGGAGTGGGCGACCCTCGAGGCCTGCCGCCAAATTCTCCACCGCTCTGGTGGCCATGGCCAGCCGGGTCCGCACGCTGGCGGACCCGATGTGCGGTATCACGATGCAATTGGGCATCGATACCAGCGGGTGATCGGCGGGTATGGGCTCCGGATCGGTGACATCGAGAGCGGCGCGGCCCATCCGCCCGGAAGCAAGGGCACTGGCCAGGGCGTCGTGATCCACCAGGCCACCACGGGCGATATTCACCAATGTGGCCCCGGGCTTCATCGCGTTGAGGGCGGCCTCGTCGATGAGGCGCCGGGTCGAAGGGTTGAGTGACGCGCTCGAGAATGACGTGGTCCGACTCGGCGAGGAGTTCCCCCACCTCCCGGTAACCGATCTTCAACTCGGACTCGAGAGAGGCTTTGCGACTGGGTCCGGAGTACAACATCCGGACTCCAAAGCCAGCGAGGCGGCGCGCAATCGCTTCACCGATCCTTCCCAGACCGATGATCCCAACGGTGGAGCCGTGAAGGTCCTCGCCCGTGAGGAGGTCAAGGCTCCACTGCCTCCAGTGCCCGCCCCGAACCAGATCCTGGCCCTCCGGAATCCGCCGGAGGCTGGCGAGGAGAAGCGCCATGGCGGTATCGGCGGTGGTCTCGGTCAGGACATCCGGGGTGTGTCCCACGGGGATTCGCCGGGCGGTGCAAGATGCAACATCGATGTTGTCGACTCCCACCGCCATTTGGGAGACCACGCGCAAACGCGGGGCCGAGTCCAGGAGCACCGCGTCGACCTGATCGATCAGCATGCATAGGAGTCCCTCTGCCTCCCCCAACTCCTCGAGTAGCGAAAGGCGCTCGGCCGGATCGGGTCCAGGGAACTCGAACGCAGGGCCTGGCGGGTAGAGGGATCGGGCCGCTTCCGGCAATCCCCCAGTCACTACGAACCTGGCCACCGAGCAACCCTAGGTGCCTCTTCGGAGGATTTTCGAGTTCACGGCTAGTTTGAGGGGAATGCCTCGAATCCGGTTCGCCGTGACCACAGGCCCCCGGGCCCGGCTCATCTTCTTCGGCGTGATCGCCGCGACCCTTCTGAGCGCTTGTGATGCGGCGTCGACCGCCAAGGCGATGTCCCGGACGACGACGTCCACCGCCTCTAGACCACGACCACGACCACGGAATATCAATCACCCGTCATGTCCGTGACAAGTACCACCCTCGTCACGGCCGAGTCGTTGTCAGCCGGTTCCTCGCTCATCGGACAGGCAAAGGCGAACGTGGAGATCTACGAATGGCCGGGGGTAACGGCCCCTTCCCGGATTCTCGAGGCAGCCACTCTCCTGGGCTCACCCCGCGTGTTCCTGGTGGAAACGGGACCCATTGATGGCTGGGTCGAAGTGGCCCTTCCCATCAGACCGAATGGGTCCACGGGGTGGGCGAGGGCGGGCGACCTGGAGCTCAAGGTGGTCGATCACGCGATCGTCGTCGACTTGTCCGCGCGGTGGCTGCGCCTCGAACAGGGTGATGAGATCGTGCTGGAAACGGAGGTGGCAGTCGGGTCGCCCCATAACCCGACCCCGGTCGGCAACTATTTCGTGACCGATGTCGTGGAGCTCGCCGACCCCACCGGCCCCTGGGGTCCCTTCGCTCTAGGGCTCTCCGCCTTCTCCGACACCATCACCGAATTCAACGGTGGCGACGGTGTCATCGGAATCCATGGCACCAACCGCCCCGCCAGCATCGGGGAACCCGTCTCGCTTGGGTGCGTGAGAGTCCCCAATGATGTTGCCGTCCGTCTGGCCGACCTCGTGAAACTGGGGACGCCCGTAGAGATCAGGGCCTGAAGAGTCTCTTTACATCTATCTCGGCACCGACTTCCAGGGAACGTCTTTGTCGACTCTGGGCTCCCCCGGAAGGCCCAGGACCCGCTCGCCGAGGATGTTCTTCATGATCTCGGACGTTCCCCCCTCGATCGAGTTGGCACGTGCGCGGAGGAAGCTCTTCTGCCGGGTCAATCGCCCCGAGCCTGCTTCCTGGGGGGTCACAAAAGGATATCCCTCGGGCAACAGCATGCCGTCGGCGCCCATGAGATCGATCGTGAAAGACGAGATTCTCTTGTTGAGATCCGCCCAATGGAGCTTTGCGGTCGAGCCCTCCGGCCCCGGGGTCCCCAAAGCTCGGGCTTGACCGGCTCGCATCCCGGTGAGACGCAAGGCCTCGGCCTCGCACCACAACTTCATCAGCTCATCACGCAGATAAGGATCGGTCAGGCCCTTCTCGATCCACACTGAGGTCGTCTCGGCGATGGCCCCACCGCCCCTCGGAAGTTGGGCAGACCCGATTGCCACCCGCTCGTTCATGAGGGTCGTCAGCGCAACCCGCCATCCATCGCCGACCTCACCCAGTCGATATGAGTCCGGGATTCGGGCGTCGGTGAAGTACACCTCGTTGAACTCAGCCTCGCCCGTGATCTGGCGCAGCGGCCTCACCTCGACCCCGGTTTGATGCATATCAACGACGAAATAGGTAAGTCCCTGATGCTTGGGAAGATCCGGATCGGATCGGGCCACCAGCATCCCCCAGCGAGAAGTGTGCGCCAGGGTCGTCCACACCTTCTGACCGTTGACGATCCACTCCTCGCCATCCCTCACTGCCCGGGTAGCCAGGCCGGCCACATCGGAGCCCGCCCCTGGCTCGGAGAACAGCTGGCACCAGACTTCCTCGGCCGTAAACATCGGTCGGAGCCAACGCTCCATCTGCTGGTCCGACCCGTGAGCCACGACTGTTGGAGCCCCCATCCCGTGGCCGATCACATTGCGGGCAACATTCAGTTGGGAAACTCCCTCTTGGGCAAGGCGATCGTTCACGACCTTCTGCAGACCCGGTGCCACGCCGAGGCCTCCGTGGCCCGGCGGAAAGTTGACCCACGCCAGCCCGGTGTCGAATTGACGGCCCCAAAACTCTTCGGCGGGAGTTGTCTGAGGAGGATGTTGAGCCAGGAGTAGTTCGAGCGTCTGGCGGACTTGCTGCTCGTCCTCCTGGCTCCAATTCCCGGAGACCTGGAAACCAGGAGTCATAACGCTCGTCATGCCGACAGGCTAGACCCTCGGCCGAGCAGTGGACTGTCGAGCACGCGGCAAGCGGCCGGCGATCAGCCTCCGAGATTGCGGGCGATGATCATGATCTCGTCATTGGAGCTCGCCGGGATCTCGAAGGAGGACGACGTCGCGGATCTCGTCGATATGGGTCTGCACATCCTCGACCGTTGGAACCACCTTTGCGCCTGCGAACCACCCGGGATTGGTCCCGATGAAGATCCTGCCATACCGCCCTCCCCCGGCGGTGAAGATCTCATGGCTGTATGGATTGGTCTCTGACGCCAGGAAGACGACCAGGGGCATGACTTGCTCCGGAGCCAACAGATCTGCCAGTGGACCCAGGAGTTGTTCGGTCATGCGAGTCCTGGCGACAGGGCCGATCACATTCGATTGGATCCCGTACTTGGCCCCTTCGATCGCAAGAACATTGGAGAGGCCGACGAGTCCCATCTTGGCGGCCCCGTAATTGGCCTGGCCAAAGTTCCCAAACAGGCCCGAGTTGGACGAGGTGTGGACGAACCGACCATACCCCTTCTCCTTCATCACCTTGAAGGCCGGCATCGAGACATAGAACGCACCTTTGAGATGAGTGTCGAGAACCCCATGCAGGTCGTCGAGGGTGAGATTGGAAAAGCTCCGGTCCCGCAGGATCCCCGCATTGTTGATGACCACGTCCACGGTGCCGAAGGCCTCGACTGCCGCCCCGATGATCGCCTCGCCGCCTTCCGGGCTGGATACGGAGTCGTAGCTGGCGAGGGCTTCGCCACCGACCGACTTGATCTCGGCGACCACCGCGTCGGCCGCCCGGGTTCCCGCCCCGCTGCCATCGACTGATCCGCCCAGGTCGTTGACGACCACGCGGGCCCCTCGCCGCGCCAACTCGAGTGAATACGCCCGGCCCAGCCCCCCGCCGCCACCGGTGACCACAGCCACGCGGCCATCAAAGGATATGTCGGACATGGACGGGTCGCTTTCCGGGGTTCTGTCTACAGCCCCAAGGCTCTGGCCACGAAGGTAGCCATCTGGTCTCGCTTTACCGGGTCGATCGGGCAATACAGACTGGGAGTGGTGCTGCAGCCGGTCGTGATCCCGGCCAGACGAATCGCCTCGACTGCCTGGGCGTACCACTGGTCGGCGGGAACATCTCCGAAAATCGAACCGGCGGCCGGTTGGGAGAGCTGAAAGGCGCGGTTGAGAAAAACCGCCATCTCCGCACGCGTGACAGGCCGGTTGGGACCGTAAGTCCCGTCCGCGTTGCCGGTCGTGATGCCGAGCTCTCTGAGCCGCTCCACGTAGCCGGTGTACCACTGCCCCGCCGGAACGTCGGGAAAGGCGCCGGTGAAAGAAGCCGAGGGCTGTTCCTCGATAGCCGCAATGAGAAACGCAGCCATTTCAGCGCGGGTGACGTTGGAGGCGGGACAGAACCGATCGACCAGCGGAGGATTGCATCCACGAGTGATGCCCCGGGCGGCGATGGCCTCGATGTTGGACTCGTGGAAGTTTCCGTTGTCGTCAATGAACCGCTCGCTGACGGCGTCGCCCTGGACCCGCACCCGGAAGCTTTCGCCGGTCCTCTCGAGAATCGTGATGGTCATTCCCCGGACCGAGAACGAGTCCCCGACAGCGAAGACATGCTCGCTCGAGCTGAAGGACACGGTCGGCGGGACCGGTGCTGTCCTGCGATCGAGGCCGAAGCAACCGCCGACGATCGAAGGTGAGCAACTGTTCTGATCGATCGAATAGACCTCCACCCCCTCGGCAGGAAGGCCGAAGTCGTATCCGCTCCGCACTCTGACGCTCAATGTCTCGAAGACGCCCTGCTGATCGGTTGGGAGCACAAGCATCCTGACCCCGGCCGTGGCCCCGAGGGTGTAGACCAGGTCCCCTCCACGGTGGAAGTAGACGCCCTCCGGACCAAACCACCCGGCCGCATAGCGGTTGACTGCGATCGTCCCGATGTCGAGATCGTCGGAGTCGCCCCCGCTCATCAGATCCATCGGATTGTCATATTCGTAAATGACGCCGTCCTCGAACGTCGCCAGGCCGGCGAAGGAATGGGGCCAGAAAATGGCGTGACCTATTTCATGGGCGGCGGTGCGGAACGCCGGCGAGCTTTCGAAACCCGACCAGCGCCTCCCCACCGACCACAACGATCCGCGAGTTGGCCGGATAGGTGCTCGGACACCCCTGGGTGACTCGACAAACGAAGCCACCAGTTGCATAGCCGCCGCCGTAGGAGGCGTCCACCACGACCAGCGCCCCTTCGCTGATCCCCGAACTCTCGAACGCGACCAGCCCTTCGCATTCTCCTTGCAGGTGGAAGGGATTGTCGGGCCATTGCGACGGAGCGGTCGCAGTGACAGTCCCGGCGGCTGCGAACACAGGGCGATACTGATTGGCGGACAGCGCCTGAAAGTACGAAGTGACCGAGGCGTTGAGCACGTCGGCAGCTTTGGCCGGAGTGATCGGAACGCTTCCGTCGGGAACATCGCAGACCCACACCTCCCAGGAGTCCGTGCCGGTCGAGTACGTATCGGTCTGGTCCTTGTGCGAGATCAGCCCCAGAGGATCCGACCCGTACGGATCTGTCTGAGCTGCCGCCGGCAACGACGTCATGAGCAGCAGAATCAGTGATGAGACCGCCCCCACCTTGCTCAACTCGCCGAGTGGCGACCGCCTCACTCGCTTATCCAAGCGGGGGACCCGGTGCCCATCCGCTCTATCCAAGCGGGGGACCGGTGCCCATCCGCTCTATCCAAGCGGGGGACCCGGTGACCATCCGCAGGTTCCGTCGACTCAGCATGGCCGTCGATTCAGCCGTACATCGACTCGATGTCGGACGAGTACTTCTCGAGCACGACCCGCCGCTTCAACTTCAGCGATGGGGTTATTTCGCCACTGTCAGGAGTCCAGGCATCGGGCACGATGACGAACTTCTTGACCTGTTCGACCCTCGACACTTCCTGATTGGCGGCATCGAGAGCGGTCTGCAGTTCGGCTCTGACCTCGGGGAGCCGGCTGAAGCTGGCGAGATCGGTGAACGTCACGCCATTCTTGGCGGCCCAGATCGGCGCCTCTTCGCCATCGAGGGCGAAGATCATCGAGAGATACTGTCGGCCGTCGCCGATCATGCACGCCTGAGCCACGAGCTGATGGTTCTTCAGCGCCGTTTCCAGCTTGGCCGGGGCGATGTTCTTCCCGGCAGCATTGATGATGATTTCCTTCTTCCGTCCGACGATGAAGAGGAACCCATCGTCATCGAAGCGACCCAGATCGCCCGAGTGCAGCCAACCTTCGCTGTCAAAGGCCTCGGCCGTCTCCTCCGGAGCCCGGTAATAGCCGGAGGTGATGACTCCACCGCGCATCAGGATTTCACCGTCGTCCGCCAGGACCACCTCGACCCCCGGCAGAGCGCGGCCGACACTTCCGACCTTTTCTGCATCGGGGAGGTTGCTGGTGGCCGGGCCGGTGGTCTCGCTCATGCCATAAAGCTCGAAGAGTGGAAGCCCGATTCCCCGGAAGAAGAAGATCAAGTCGGCGCTGATCGGTGCAGCGGCGGTGATGGCGATGTCGATGGCGTCCATCCCGAGGCCATGGCGAACTTTGGAAAATATGAGGCGCTCAAAGAGAGCCAGCTTGACCCGGTCGATCAAGCCGGGTGTTTTTCCTGCTTGCCGGGTTCGCATCACGGACTCGCCATGGGCGACCGCGCTCCGGATCAGCTTCTCACGCTTGGGATCCTCGCCGAACCTTGCTTCCAGGCGGTTGTGGAATTTTTCCCAGACCCGGGGCACGGCCACGAACAGGGTCGGCCTGGCTTTGGTCACATACTCGAGGACCAGACCGACGTCGGGGCAGTACCAAACCTCGCCGGCGAGATACGCGCCCAGGTAATGGGTCGACATCCGCTCGGCGATATGAGCCAAAGGCAGATACGACACCATCCTCGGGTTGTCGGCAAGATGGGTTCCCAGGCGAACGCACTCCGCGGTCCACATGACGTTGCGATGGGTGACCATTACCCCTTTGGGAACCCCGGTGGTCCCCGACGTGTAGATGAGAGTGGCCAGACCTTCGGGCTTGGCGGCCGCGGCCGCTCGCTCGACCAGGCCGGGATCGGCGGCCAGGGCCGAGCGACCCCGCTCCATCAGGTCATCCCACGACAGCACCCAGTCGACCATGTCGTAGTTCTCGGACCCCTCCATCAGGATCACATGGCTCAGAGCCGGCAACTCGGCCTTGATCGACTCCCAGCGCTTCATGAACGAAAGATCCTCGAGAATCGCCACCTTGGCGCCGCAGTTGGCAGCCACATACTGAATCTGGCTCTGCGCCAGCGTCGAATAGATCGTGACGCCCGTGGCCCCGGCATGCACGGCCGCCAGGTCGCCGATCACGTGCTCGGGCCTGTTGCCCGACATGATTGCGACGAAATCGCCTCCCGACACCCCGAGTGAAATCAGCCCGGCCGCGGCCTCGTGGACCGACCTGCGATATTGGGACCAGGTGAGATGGCGCCAGATGTCGCCTTCCTTCCAGTGGATCGCAGCTTTGTCCGCGTAGTCACGAGCGTTGCGATTGAAGACATCGACCAGGGTCTTCCCCTCCACCGTCGCATCGATCGCCGCGCGTTCTGCCATTACGTTTGCCGCGCTGCGAACGGGGCCATTGCTCCTCCAGATTTCAGCGGACGGCTCTCTCTTGACGGAGCATACCGATGTCAGCTGTGCTGTATCCAAGGGACTCGAGGAGCTGGCTCACCTCGGTTGCCGATGAGACAGGGTCGGGTGATGTCGATCCAGGAGGAATCGACAGCCGGCGTTAGGGAGAATCGGGGGGCGGGAGCGGGCTGAGGGATGCCGTCGATGTCGACGAACGTCTCTCTGGCCAACAGGTGGTCGTCGATGAGCGATTCGGAGAGTGACCAGACCGGTGAAACGCAGGCATCGGTCCCCGCGAACCGCTCTACCCATTCTCCCCGGGTGCGGCTGGCGAATTCGGCCTCGAACCGCGCCGTCATAGCGGCCCAGCCCTTGCGGTCGTATTGATCGCCGACTTCGGCAGCAGCGAGATCGAGGCCCTTCAGCAGTTCGGCGAAGAACTGCGGCTCGAGAGCGCCCACCGCTACGAAGCCGCCTTCGCGGGTGCCGTAGGTGCGATAGAACGGGGCCGCGCCGTCGAGCAGATTCGATTGGCGTCCATCCACCCAGCTTCCGGAAGCAAGCAGTCCTCGCAAGGCGGCGGCCAACAGGGCAGATCCGTCGACCATGGCCGCATCCACCACCTGGCCTTCCCCGGAACTTCGGGCGTGGTTGAGCGCGGCCAGAACCCCCACCAACAAGAGCATCGCCCCTCCGCCGTAGTCGGCCACCAGGTTCAGAGGGGGATAAGGGCGATCGGCCGGTCCGATCGCGGAAAGGTTTCCAGATACCGCCAGATAGTTGATGTCGTGTCCAGCCGTCGCCGCCAAGGGTCCCGCCTGACCCCAACCGGTCATGCGACCGTATACGAGGGCCGGGTTGCGGGCGTGACACTCCTCCGGTCCCAGTCCGAGCCGTTCGACCACTCCGGGCCGGTGACCTTCGATCAGAATGTCGGCGGAGGTTGCCAGGCGCAGAACCACCTCGACTCCGGTCGGCTGTTTGAGATCGACGACGATGGACCTCTTCCCTCGCGTTGTGGGATCGGAACCAGTCATCTCCGCGATGAGCCCGGGTTCGGGTCGATCGACCCGGACAACGTCGGCTCCGAGGTCGGCCAGGACCATGCCGGCAAACGGCACCGGGCCGATCCCCGCCAATTCCACCACCTTGACTCCATCGAGTGGCCCCCCGCGTCGTGAAGTGTCGTGATTCGCAGTGACCATCGATGACAACCGTAGAGCCTTGGTTGCACGCAGGGACACGCCCACGCGATTGATCTAGCCTCCGGCTGCAAATGGAGACCGGTCTATGAGCAACAAAGGAATCGTCGTCACCGCGACCGGCGTCGCCTCGGGACCCCCAGACCGGGCCGTGCTGACGCTGGGCGCCAACGCGGTACGCGGCAGATGCGGCAACGGCACTCGCAGCCGCCAACAGCAGTATCGAGAAGCTCATTTCAACACTGGCCGGCCTCGGCATCCAAGGTCCCGACATCCAGACATCTGACTTGTGGATCCACCCCGAGCACAACCACGAGGGTTCGTCGGCCGGCTTTCGGGTGAGGAACACGGTGCGAGTCACAACGACGGCACTGGACGGTCTGGGAGAGCTCATCAGCGCAGCCACTGCGGTCCTGGGAGACCTCACCGAAATCCATGGCCTCACCTTCGAGGTCTCCGATCCGGCTCCCCTGGAAGCCCAAGGCGCGGGTTCGAGCCTGGGCGCGGGCCCATGACAAAGCACGACAACTCGCCGACCTGGCCGGCGCCCGTCTCGGCAAGGCGGTCGAGGTGCGGGAAACCAGCCGTTACGACCAGGGACCGATGTACATGGACCTCGCCAGTCCCAAAGGTGTTCCCATCGAAACCGGAGCGGCCTTGGTGGAGGTCCATCTCCAGGTCCGGTTTGCCCAGTTCCCGGACGACAACACTTCCGGATGACGCGCCAGAGCGGCGTTCTCGCCCACATCACATCGCTCCCGGGACCACATGGAGTTGGCACGTTGGGTGAAGAGGCTCGAGAGTTCGCCCGGGCTCTCGCCGACGCCGGCCAAAAACTGTGGCAGGTGCTGCCGGTCGGACCGACCGGTTATCGGGACTCGCCCTATCAATCGCCCTCGACTTTTGCCGGGAACCCGTTGTTGATCGACCTGAACGACCTCGTGGTCGATGGACTCTTGCACGGTCCCGAGATAACCCAACTCGATGCCCTCCCTCGTCATTGGGTCGAATTTCGGGGAGTTGATCCCGGACAAGTCCAGGTTGCTGGTCCTGGCGGCCCGGCGGTTCCTCCGTCGGGGGGGCGACAACGAATACGATGGTTTTCGGAAGACACCCTGGCTTGACTCGTATGCGACGTATGCAGCCATCAAGCAGTCATACGGAGGACGTTCGTGGGTGGAGTGGGACCACGGCCTGGCCATGAGGGATCCCATCGCCCTGGCCCGCGCCTCGGCCCGCTTGGAAGGGTCGGATCGAAGTCGAGCGGGCGATTCAATACCTGTTTCATCGACAGTGGGAAAGGCTCATCGATCACGCCCACTCGTTGGGGGTGTCATTGATCGGGGACCTTCCGATATTCGTGGCTCACGACTCGGCCGATGTCTGGTCGCGGCCCGACCTCTTCCATCTGAGTGGCGACGGCCGTCCGACGGTGGTCGCCGGCGTGCCTCCCGACTATTTCGCCGCGACCGGGCAGCGATGGGGCAATCCGTTGTACGACTGGGAGGCCCACCGCTCGGAGTCCTACCAATGGTGGGCCGACCGACTCCGGGCCACCTTTGCACGGTTCGATATGGTGAGGATCGACCACTTCCGCGGCTTCGTTTCTTTCTGGGAGATCCCCGCTCACGAACCCACCGCCGTGAACGGCCGCTGGGTGAAGGGTCCGGGACTCGAATTGTTCACGGCCCTGGAATCGAGGATCGGATCGATGGCGATCATCGCCGAGGACCTTGGCATCATCACCGACGAGGTCACCGATCTGCGTCGCTTGCTCGGCTTCCCCGGAATGAGGGTCGCCCAGTTCGGCTTCGATGAGGAGAGCAACACTGCCATTCATCACCCCTCCAATTACCCACCCGATGTCGTCGCCTATACCGGTACCCACGACAACGACACAACCGTCGGATGGTTCTGGGGAGCCGATCAGCGCCACGATCGGCGCCGTCTCAATCGCAATCGGCGGCGACTGCTGGCTCTGGCAGGATCGCGAGGCCAGGACATCAACTGGGACCTGATCAGGATTGTTTTTGAGTCGGCAGCGGATACCGCGGTGGTGCCGGTGCAGGACCTTCTCGGCCTCGGCAGCGAGGCCCGGATGAATACCCCGGGGCGGGAGGAGGGCAACTGGATCTGGCGGATGACGAACCGGTTGAGCCCGGAACTATCGGAGCGACTCCAGCAGATGACCGCTCGACCTGACGCCGATCGAGACGAAGAGGCCTCGACGACAGGTCACGACGCAGGAGATGACCCGATCGACACGGAGACTGAATTGGGATCCCGACAGCTACATGGAGTTCGCCGACCTGCGGAGCCGCCCCGGACTCGAATTGATCGCCCGGATCAGCCATCCCGATCCCGAGGTCATCGTCGACCTCGGCTGCGGACCCGGGCATTTCACCGCAGTGCTGGCGCGGCGCTGGCCCAACGCCAAGGTCGTTGGAATCGACGACTCCGGGGAGATGCTGCAGAGGGCCGAATCTCAATTCCCCTCCCATCTCTGGCCGACGATCGAATGGCGTCACGAAGAGATCGCACGATGGGCTCCACAACATCCCGTCTCCATCCTGTTCAGCAATGCCGCGCTGCATTGGCTGGGGAGCCATCAGACCCTTTTCCCGCGGCTGCTGGCGACCATCAAGCCCGAGGGAGTGTTCGCCGTTCAGATGCCGGACAATTGGGACCAGCCTTCTCACCGACTCATCGGCCGCCTGGTTGGTGATCCCCGCTGGAGCGCAGCGGACCGCCCCGGCGTTCCTCGGCCATCCGGTTGCAGAACCGGCCGAGTATCGAAGATGGCTGCGAGCGAGCGCAGCCGAGATCGATCTCTGGAGGACGACCTATCACCACGTTCTCGAAGGCTCTGACGCGGTGTTGGGGTGGGTCAAAGGATCGGTGCTTGCGACCGATCCTTTCCGTCCTCGAGCCGGCTGAATCGGAAGAATTCCTATCCGAACTGGCCGAGGGCGTACCGGACGAGCTATCCGCCGCAGGAGGATGGTGGGACCCTCTTCCCGTTCAGCCGCCTGTTCATCGTGGCCAGCGACGGCGGTCTTGCAGACTTCGACGAGCCGCTTCATCGGGCTTTCTCGATCGGGCTTCTCGTCGGGACCTCACTGCATTTCCGTATTCGGTCCACGATCCGTCGTAGTTGCGAACCCGCTCGAACCCCAGCAGATGGGTCAGCACGAACCAGGTATGCGCCGATCGCTCGCCGATGCGGCAATAGGCGATCACGTCATCGCCCGGGAGCGAGGCCCGCTTCGTCGATGTAGAGGGCCTTGAGTTCCTCGGCGGACTTGAAGGTGTTGTCTTCGTTGGCGGCCTTTTTCCAGGGAACGCTCTTGGCCCCGGGGATGTGGCCACCCCTCAGCGCCCCTTCGTTGGGATAGTCGGGCATATGCAGCCGCTCACCCCGGTACTCCTCCGGTGACCGAACATCGATGAGAGGTTTGCGTTCCTTGCTGTGCGGCAAGACGTCACCGAGAAAGGCTCGGACCTGTGCGATCGTCACGAGTCGGCATCGGGTAGTCCGCTGCCTCTCGGTCGGGTGTGTCGGTGCTCAGCTCGCGGCCTTCGGCCACCCACTTGGCGCGGCCGCCATCGAGAAGGCGTGTATCGGCGTGGCCGAAGAGCTCGAACACCCACAAGGCGTAGGCGGCCCACCAGTTGAAGTTGTCGCCGTAGAAAACAACTGTGCTGTCGGGCCCGATTCCACTGCTTCGACATGAGTCGGGCGAATTCATCCGGCCCGAGGTAGTCCCGCATGACCGGATCGTTGAGATCCGCCACCCAGTCGATCTTGATAGCGCCCGGAATATGTCCGGTGTGGTAGAGCAGGACGTCTTCATCGGATTCGACGATGACCAGGTTGGGGTCGTTCAAATGCTCGGCCAGCCAGTCCGTCGAAACCAGGCGATCGGGGTGTGGAGTAGTCCCGGAACTTTTCGGCAGGGTCGGCAGCGACAGGCAAGAAAACTCCTCTTCTCGATCTCTTAACACTATCACCGTAGTGGTAACTCGACCCGGGGGTACACTCCGGATGGCCCTTCCGGAACGCTTGGCCCAGATCGTCGAGGCCTTCAGCAAGCTCCCCAAGGACTTCCGGGTTGAGGCGTTGCTCGACTTCTCCAAGCGGCTCCCGCCCTGCCGGACGACCTGGCGGCCAACCGCGACGCCTCGAGCAGGTCCACGAATGCCAGACTCCGTTCTTCCTCGCCACCAGGATCGAGGATGGCAAGGTGAGGGTGTTTTTCGATGCCCCGCCGGAGTCACCGACAGTGCGCGGCTATGCCGGAATTCTCGCCGCCGGTCTCGATGGTGAGACGGCCGAGGCAATCCTCGATGTCGACAGCGACTTCTATCTGAACATGGGCCTCGAAGAAGTCGTGACTCCGCTGCGTTTCCGCGGGATGGGGGCGATCCTGGCCCGATTGAAGCGACAGGTGGCCGCGGCCCAAGCCGCATGAAGACACGCATGGGAGCATCTGCCCGATGAAACGACAGGTCGCGACCGACCGCAGACTTTCTAGCGTCGGATCACTATGGGTAACAACTGCAGTGCCGGCGCGTCTTGCCCTATGGGTATCGATATCATCGACCACGGAGAGTGGTAAGAGCCGGCGGGTGCGGGCCTGCGGCCCAGACGCAAGGGAGTCCTCGATGATGAGACGCCAACTCGATTGCAGCAAACTCACTGTGGCGAAACAAGAAGGACGATCGTCGCCGCGTATAGTCGTGCTGGCGCTTTTCATCGCTGGCGCCGGCGGCGCTTTCGAAACCGGGGATCGTCTTCCAGGTGGTCACGCCGGATGTGACCGTCGCGGCGACCGACAATGCCGCCGCCGAGAAGCCGGGGCCAACACCGGTACGTTCACGATCAGCCGGACCGGCGACACCACCAACCCGTTGACGATCAACTATTCCGCTGACCGGCACGGCCAGCAACGGGACCGACTACACGCTCCTGTCCACCGCGGTGGTGATACCGGCCGCCCAGGCACTCAGTGAGCGTGGTGGTGGCGCCGGTGAATGACATGGCACCAGGAAGACGCCGAGACCGTGATCCTCACAGTCACCAGCGGCACGGGTTACAACGTCGGTTCGCCCTCGGCGGCCACCGTCACCATCACCGACAACGACCTGCCGACGGTGACCGTGGTGGCAACCGATGCGAACGCTTCCGAGTCGGGTTCCAACACTGGCAGCTTCACCGTCTCGCGAACCGGTCCGACCACCGCCGCCCTCTCGGTCAGTTACGCCTTGACGGGAACGGCCGGCAACGGCACCGACTACTCCGCTCTGTCGACGACGGTTCTGATCGGCGTCGGCCAAGGGTCGGCAACGGTCACGGTGACGCCGACCAACGACGGTGCCCCCGAACCGGCCGAAACGGTGATCCTGACCGTTTCGCGCCAACGCCCTCTACGACGTCGGTTCGCCCGCGGCGGCCACCGTCAACATCACCGACAACGATCTGCCGACGGTGACTGTGGTGGCAACCGATGCGAATGCTTCCGAGTCGGGGTCCAACAGTGGAAGTTTCACCGTTACGCGAACCGGTCCCACCGCCGCCGCCCTCTCCGTCAGTTACACCATGACGGGAACGGCCGGCAACGGCACCGACTACTCCGCTCTGTCGACCACGGTTCTGATCCCCGTCGGACAGCAGTCCGACAACGATCCCGGTGGTTCCCGTCAATGACGGCGTCTATGGAGCCGACCGAAACGGTGATTCTGACCGTTTCCGCCAACGCCCTCTACGGCATCGGATCGCCTTCGGCGGCCACCGTCAACATCACCGACAACGACCTGCCGACCGTGAATGTCAACGCCACCGATGACTCGGCGGCGGAGGCTGGACTTGCCACCGGAACATTCACGATCACAAGGGGCGGGGACCTCACCTCCCCGCTGACCGTCAACTACACAATCGGTGGATCGGCCACCAATGGCAGCGACTACGCCACCTTGTCGGGATCGGTAGTGATTGCGGCCGGGTCGGCCTCGGCCACAGTCGTCGTCACCCCTGCGGATGACGGCCTCGACGAAACCAACGAGACCGTGGTCCTCACCCTGGCGGCGGGAGCGGGCTATCAAGTCGGCTCTTCGAACGACGACACGGTGACGATTGCCGACAACGACGGAACCACCCCCAATCCGCAGCAGCCTGGAAACGGAAACAACCAGACTGCCAAGGATCAATGCAAGAACGGTGGCTGGCGAACCCTTGGAGACTTCAAGAACCAGGGTGATTGCGTGAGCTGGTTTGCAACCGGTGGCAAGAACCCGCCGGCCGGATCGGCCCCAGAACAAGCATCCTTAGAACAAACAGCCCCAGAACAGACCGACAGCACCTAGCAACATCCGAACAGCCTAGAACAAACAGCTCTAGAACAACACCAGAATGGGGGCGGCTCCACAAGCCGCCCCCATTCCTCACTTCGGGGCCATCCGAATCCCACCGTCCATCCGAATGGTTTCGGCGTTCATGTAGTCGTGGGTCAGAAGGAAGTAGGCAGCTTCCGCGAACTCCTCCGGGGTGCCGAGCCGCTTGGGAAAGAGCACCTGCTGACCGAGCGACTCCCGGGCCGGCTCGGGCAATCCGGCCAGCAAGGGTGTGTCCATGATGCCGGGTGCCAGCGTGTTGACCCTGATGCCTACAGAGGACAGGTCCCTGGCAATGGGCAGAGTCATCCCGACGATCCCGGCCTTTGAGGCCGAATATGCCGCCTGGCCGATCTGGCCGTCGAACGCCGCCACCGACGCAGTGTTGACGATGGCCCCTCGCAGACCGTGTGCCATTGGCTCGGTCGTCGCCATCGCGGCGGCCGCCAGACGAATGACATTGAACGTCCCGACGAGATTGACCTCGATGAGCGACTTGAAATGTCCCAGGTCGTGCGGTACTCCCTCTCGATTCAATGTGCGGGCCGGTGGGGCGATCCCGGCGCAGTTGACCAGCACTCGCAGCGGCGCCATCGCCATCGCCACCGCGACCGCCGCCTGCACCTCTGACTCGTTGGTGACATCGGTGTGGGCGTACTCGCCGCCAACCTCTTTGGCCAACGCATGTCCCTTGTCGTCCTGGAGATCGGCGATCACGACCAGAGCTCCGGCCATGGCCAGGCGACGAGCCGTGGCGGCGCCGAGCCCGGAGGCTCCTCCCGTAACCAGCGGCCACGACTCCCACCAGATCCATTCAGGTCTCCTTGCTTGAAGGCCCGGCCGACGATAATCGGGAGCCAGATGACGTTGATCGGTGTGTTCGATTCCGGTGTTGGCGGTCTCTCGGTGCTGGGTGAGGTTCGTCGACTTCTTCCCGGAGCGGACCTCATCTACCTGGCCGATCAGGCCAACTCACCCTACGGGCAACGCTCATTGGGAGAAGTGCGCAAGCTCGCCGAGGCCTGTACCAGACACCTTCTCGATCTCGGAGCAGATCTCATCGTCGTGGCCTGCAACACCGCTTCGGCGGCCGCCCTCCACCATCTGCGATCGATGTTTCCGGGCGTGCCTTTCGTCGGCATGGAACCGGCGATCAAGCCGGCGACCGGCCTCACTCGAAGCAAGGTGGTAGGAGTCCTGGCGACGGCAGCCACCTTTCAGAGTGAACTGTTCTCGTCGGTGGTGGGCAGGTTCGCAGATGGAGTGACGATCGTCACCCAAGCTTGCCCGGGATGGGCCGACCTGGTGGAGACCGGTGAGATTTCGGGACCGGTGACCGAGGCGGCCATCGCCCGCCAGCTCGATCCGGTCCTGGCCGCCGGCGCCGACACCCTGGTCCTCGGATGCACCCACTATCCGTTTCTACGCCGCGTGATCGCCGAACGGGCGGGGGCGCAGGTCGTCATCGTGGACCCCGCCCCGGCCGTCGCCAGACAAGTCGTCGTTGTGGCCGGGGATTCGAACGGGCCGGGACATGGTGGAGAACTCCGCCTGTTGACCACCGGCAACGCCGTCGGGGCCCAGAACGTCATACGCCACCTCACCGGAATTCGGACACCGGTGACCGCCGTAACCTTGGCCGAAGAGTGAGCGAATCGAACGATCTCGACCCGTGGGACGAGGCACTTCTGGCGGCCCTGGAGCGGGATCCCCAAGAGTTGCTGATGACGTTGCCCGAATTGGCTGAAGCCTCGAGCTTCTCGACCACCCTTCTCGAGGTGGTGATCCGTGAAGGATTTCTCATACCGGCCCGGGAGGACCCCGAGCCGCTCTTCGAGCAATCCGACGCCGAGACTCTCAAATCGGGGCTCGCCCTCATCGAGGCCGGGCTGCCACTCGGAGAGTTGCTGGATCTTGCCCGCCGGACCGACAGCGCCATGCGACCGATCGCTGAGCGGGCGGTGGAGGTCTTCGCCAGATATGTGAGGGACTCGGTCGAAGCCAACGCCGGTAGCGAGGAGGAAGCAGCCAGGAAGCTCGTTTCCGCGTTCACGACCATGCTGCCCGCCACGGGACGGCTGGTGGACCGCCACTTTCGCCGCCTTCTGATCGAGGTTGCCCGGCGGCGCCTGTCGGGCGAAGCGTGACCATCCGGATCGATCCGACCGGCGTCACCACTGCCGAAGCCCTGGCGCGCAAGCCCCATACCGTTTGGATCTCGTCCGAGGTGACGCTGGCTGGATTCGGTCAACGAACAAGGCTCGACCCCGGAGTCGGGCCCGGTCGGTTCGCACGAGCCCAAGAAATGTTTGCCGAATGGGTTACCGACCAAGGCCCGATCGAGGCGTCGGATTCCGGTGGACCCTACGCCTTTGCGAGCTTCACCTTCGATCACGAGGCTTCCCCCTCCAGCGTTGTCATCCCGGAAATCGTCTTCGCCTCCCGAGGCCCGTCCCGCTGGATCATCCGTCACGGGTCCGATGCTGAGGAATGGGGGGAACCACCGACGCCGCCTTTGGGTGGTGCTCACGACCGACCTCGCTTCGCCGGCTCCTCACTACCCGATCACCTGTGGCTCGAAGCCGTGGCCAAGGCGATCAAGGAGATCGAGGAAGGTCATCTGGAGAAGGTCGTCCTCGCCCGCGACCACGCGCTCTGGTCGAAGGAGCCTTTCGACCTGCACCGGGTGCTGGGAAAGCTCCAGCGAGGTTTCCCTGAATGCATGGTTTACCTGGTCGACGGACTGTTGGGGGCATCGCCTGAGTTGCTGATACGCCGGGTCGGCAACGTTGTCACCTCCCTGGCCCTGGCCGGATCTGCGCGTCGCGATCGTGATCCCGTCGCCGACCAGCAGCTCGGTGCCGAGTTGCTCGCGTCGAAGAAGGATTTGCACGAGCACGCGCTGGCTTCGACTTCCGTAGCAAGGGTCCTCGAGGAAGTTTGCAGGTCCCTTGAACGGCCTCCCGGTCCCTACGTCTTCAAGCTGGCGAACGTGCAACACCTCGCAACCTCGTTTACCGGAGTGCTGGCCGAGTCTCACCACGTGCTCGACCTGGTGCGAAAGCTGCACCCCACCGCCGCGGTGGGAGGAACCCCAACGGCTGCTGCCGTCGACATGATCAGATCGCTGGAGGGGATGGATCGTGGTCGTTACGCAGGTCCGGTTGGGATCTTCGATGCCACCGGCAACGGTGAGTTCGCTATTGCATTGAGATGCGCCGAGGTCTCCGGGGCGCGGGCTCGTTTGTTCGCCGGCGCCGGGCTCGTGAGGGGATCCGTGCCCGAGGATGAGCTGGAGGAGACCAGGATCAAGCTGCAGGCGATGCTGTCAGCGTTGGAATAGGACCTCAACGCCCTCGACGACGGCGGCCGTCAACCGCCGGTGGAGGACCAGATTTTCGTTGCGGTCCGTTCGAATTTCGATGAGCTGGACCCCACCCCCGGTGATGCCATTGGTCACCGCCGACCCAACGTCAGAAGCCTTCTCGACCAGCCGGTGGGCGAGGCCGTAGAACTCGGCCAACTTTGCCAGGTTGGCCCCGGTGGGGGTTCCGAACAGTTGCTCGAACGAAGCAGGAAAACCGGCTTGGGGCAGGAAGGAGAAGATCCCGCCCCCATCATTGTTGAGAATCACTACGACTAGAGCCGGACGTGGGGCAACCAGGAAACCGTTCTGATCGTGCAGAAGGGAGAGATCACCGACCAAGGCAACCGCCGGCCCGGTGGCTCCGACTCCGAGAGCGGTCGACACCAACCCGTCGATCCCGGAAGCCCCCCGGTTGGAAATCACCTTCACCGGTGAACCCGCCCTGGAAAACCAGTCCAGGTCCCGAACGGGCATCGATGAACCTACGACCAAGCTGGCCCCGGCCGGGATGGCCGCGGCGACATCGCGGGCCACCCTGGGTTCACTGGGACTTTCGGCACCGTCGAGCTCCGAGTCGAGCACCTGGCGAGCGATCGATTCGGCTCTCCGCCACGTAGATCGCCACTCGAGATCAGGATCGACCTGCACGAATGAGACCGCCCGCACCATGCGCGATACCCGCCGGTCCGGATCGAACCATCCGTTCCCGACGCCGACCGTCTCGACGGACGCGAGGTAATTCGTGAGGTTGCGCGATAGTCCTGCCCGGCCGAGCACCACCACCAGGTCCGGCTGGAGTGATGAGGCAGCCGCCGGGGAAGCCAATATGTGGTGTGCCGTCGTGACGGTCCCGGGAACGCGGCAGCCGCTGTGAGCCTCGGCCACCACAACGCATCCCGCCTCGAGTGCGGAGACCACTTCATTCAGATCGGCGCCGTCGCCCGCCACCACCAGCACCCGCCCGCGGACCTCGATCGGAAGAGGCATCGGTCGGGGCTCAACCGGCAGAGTTGTCCAGGGAGCGCCTGACTCGCGACCCTCGAGGGAGTTTTGATACGCCGAGCCGGACACTCTGCCATCGTTGGTAAGCGGCACGATCGGCTCCCGAAACGCCACATTGATGTGAACCGGACCGCGCCTCCCGGCCCATCCCTGCGACTCGGCGCTGGACCGGCATATGAGCGACCGCCAGTAATCCGACTCGGCGACCCGATCTTCGGCGGCCGGTATGTCGACGAACCATCGGACCGCGTCTGAAAAGAGCTTCACCTGATCGATCGTCTGGTTGGAGCCCGTGCCCCGGAGCTCGTGCGGGCGATCGGCTGTGATCAACAGAAGGGGCACCATCGCCAGGTCGGCTTCTACCGCGGCCGGATGGAGATTGGCGGCGGCGGTGCCGGAGGTGGTGAGCACCGCCGACCTGGCCCCCGCCTTGGCGAGGCCAAGGGCAAAGAATCCCGCCGATCTCTCATCGACTTCTACCCAGAGCCTCAGCTCGGGGCGGTCGCAGGCAGCGAGCGCCAGCGCCGCCGAGCGCGAGCCCGGAGCCAGGACCAGGTCGAGGACCCCGTTGCGGATCAACTCGTCGATCATCACGGTCGCCATGGCGGTGGAGCCGTTGGGAGCCATGCCTGGCGCGGAAGTCACGTCAACACCTCGGCTGCCCAGCGAAGACGCCGGAGAAGCTCCGCCGAGGTATCGCGGTCGGCTGCGAATTGCTCTACCAATGTGGGGTCGGGCTCGGGTCGTCGTAGCTCCATCTCGCCGTCGATCGGGAGCAGTGAATCCAGCACCACGTCCCCGGTGAAAAGGGAAACGGTGCCAAGACCACAGGCGAAATCCAGCTGGGGCAGGGCCGCCGCCGCCGCCAGGCCGGCGGCAATCCCGATCGACGTCTCGAGGGCCGATGAAACCACCGCGGGAAGACCGGAACGCTGCGCCAGCCCGAGGGCCCGCTCCACGCCCCCCAATGGCTGAACCTTGAGAACGATGACATCGGCCGCTCCCCTCTCGGCAACCTCGAGAGGATCGGCCGCCAACCGCACCGCCTCATCTGCGGCAATTCGAACGGGCACCCGACGACGGAGCTCGATCATGTCCTCCAGGGTCCGCACGGGCTGTTCAGCGTATTCGAGGTCATAGTTGGCCAGCCGGAGCAGCATCTGTGTGGCCGTATCGAGATCCCAAGCTCCGTTCACATCGATTCGAATCTTGCCGGTCGGACCTAGGGCTTGCCGCACCGCGGCGAGCCGCTCCTCGTCTTCCTCCGGACTCTGACCGGGATCGGCCACTTTTACCTTGGCGGTGCGGCATCCGGATCCAGTGACGATCGAGTAGGCGGTGGGGCCGTCGACGGCCGGAACTGTCACGTTGATCGGCACCTTCGCTCGCACGGGCGCGGGCCAGGTGGAACAGGCTGCCTCCAGCGCCGCGGCCAGCCATCTGGTCGTCACCTCCGGCGGATAGTCGGGAAACGGCGAGAACTCGCCCCAGCCCTCCGGGCCCCTGATGAGGACCGCGTCGCGGCGCTCGACGCGGCGAAACCGATATTTCATAGGGATGGAGACCGGATGCAACTCGAGGGCCTCGAGAACCGCGCCCGAAGCGGAGATGGCCGTCATCCGGTGCCGTCCGACCGCTGTTGGGTCCTCAAGTATTCCACCACTCGGGCGATTTGATCATCACTGAGTGTGGAGTCGAAGGAAGGCATGCGGCCCCTGCCGCGATCGATGGTCAGAACCAGGAATTCATCGTCTTGTTCGGCGGCGTTTGATCCTGCCCCCAGCGCCGGCCCAATTCCGCCGCCAAGGTCGTCACCATGACAATTGGCACAGACCTGTTGATATATCTCCTGGCCCGTCGCGCTCGCCGGCGGAGGCCCGGCGCAGGCGGCCAGAGCCAAGACCAAGAAGGCGACTAGTGATCTGAACATCCCCGGCGATGGTAGGAACCAGGCCCTTATGATCGATTCATGGAGCAATCCATGGACTTGGCCGCTGCCTCCGAACAGACCTGGGATGCAGTCTCGGAACTGATCGCCGGCCTGGAGCTCAGCGACTGGGATCGTCCGACGCCATGTGTCGGGTGGTCGGTCAAGGATGTTGTTGCTCATCTCGGGCACGTCGAAGGAATGCTCGTGCACGGGTTCGAGCAGCCTGAGGCGTCCCCGGATTGGATCGGCGAAGGATCTCCTCTCGACCAGATCACCGGCCAGGGTGTGGCCGCGAGGCGCAATTGGTCGATCGCCGACGTGGTAGACGAGTTGGAGCGGGCCTCGGTGGCAACGCGGACATTGTTGAGCCGCACCGACCTCGACTGGCAGGAACTCGCGCCTACCCCGGTTGGAACGGCGCCTCGAAGCGTGGCGGTCGAGATGCGAATCAACGATGCCTACCTGCACATGTGCGATATCAGAACGGCGATCGGCCAGGCGATCGATGGCATCAATGAACCGCTGACACGAAGCGTTGCAACCGGTCGGGCGATTCGCTTGTCTCCCTGGGCCTGGGCCAAGAGAGTCCAGGCCGGCGACGGCCAGCGTCTGCGGCTTTCGCTCAGCGGGGTATCCGGAGTAGAACACGATGTCGTGATGCGCGCCGGAAAAGCCGTGGTCGAGCCTCAAGACGGCACTCCCGATGCCTTGGTCGAAGGATCCGCTCTCGCCTACCTGCTGGCGGTCAGCGGTCGCCATGCCCTCGTTTCCGCCGGGGGCGGCCTGATTGCAACCGGAGAGCCGGCCCGCGCGCTGCTCGAGAAGTTTCGACTGGTCGGCTGAATCTCGAAACTGCCGCTTACCACCCGCAGATCTAGGCACCCGCAGCTCTGGGTACTTCCCTCTAGGCACTTCCCTCTAGGCACTTCCCTGGGTCCGGTCGCCGAGCCTCTCGACCAGGGTCTTGACATCTTGGGCCCGGTCCCGGGGAACAATCAAGACTGCGTCGCGGGTGGCCACCACCACCAACCCTTCGACACCGATCGCCGCCACCAGCGGCCCTTCCGACCTCAGATAGTTGTCCGCCGCGTCGAGAGAGATGACGTCGCCCACATTGACATTCCCCTGCTGGTCGTGCTCCCCCAATTCCCAAAGGCTCTCCCACGAGCCGACGTCGTTCCAAGAGGCGTCGAGCTCAACCACAGCCGCACGGTCGGTTGGCTCCATCACTGCGACGTCGATCGAACTCGCAGGCGCGGATCCGAATTCGGGTCCCAGCTCGATTCGATCCGCCACCGAGACGGACGATCGGAGTGACTCCTCAACGCGCGCCAACACCTCGGGGGCATAGCGGCTCAGCTCCTCGATGAGTACGCCCACGGGGAAGACGAACATCCCGCTGTTCCAGAGGGCCCCGCTCGCGATAAGTTCAGCCGCGACCGAAACACTGGGCTTTTCGACGAAACGTTGGACGCGGAGGGCACCGGGCCCCCCGCCAATTGAAGCGCGGAGGGCCCCCGCCAATTGAAGTGCGAAGGGCACCGGTGGTCGATGGGCCTTCCAGGTCGGAGGGGGCAGGAACGATGTAGCCAAATCCGGTCTCGGGACGGGTGGGCACCACCCCGAAGGTCACGAGCCGACCCTGCCGGGCAGCCTCGACCGCGGAATCGAGGGCAAGATGGAACGCAGGTACGTTGGCGATGTGGTGGTCCGCCGGCAAGACCAGGAGCACGTCGTCGGGGGATGCGGTCAACGCGGCCGCCGCAACTGCCGGGGCGGTATTGCGACCCACCGGCTCGCCGATGAGTAGGCGCGGAAGATCGGGTCGAATCTGGGCCGCAACCGCGTCGAGGGAGTTGACGTTCGCCACGATCACCATCCGACCATCGAGATGGTTGACCCTCGCCAGGGTCGATTGCAGCATCGTCTCGGGTCCCAGCAGTGACTGAAGCTGCTTCGGGGTCGAAGGACGCGACAGCGGCCAGAGCCGCGTGCCCGCTCCCCCCGACAGAATGACCGGAATTGTCGACGCCATGGACCGTTAGGGTACCGAGCCGTGCTGGACGTCTCCCCGTCCCCGTCTCCCTCACCCTCCGGCGGCGCGAACAGCCTCGTAGTCGTCCCCGTCCTCAACGAAGACCCGGATGTCGTCTTGAGCACGCTGCGGGCGGCGGCCTCCCATCCCGCCGTGGGGTTGGTTTTGGCCATCACCGGCGACCACGACGAGAGCAACCAGGGAATTCGGGCCATGGTCACCGAGCTGGGCCCAAGGGTGCAAGTGATGCCACAACAACGTCTCGGGAGCTTGCGGCCCGGCAAGGGTGATGCGATCAACACCGGATGGAAGGTGTTCCTGGAGGACGGTCGATTCCAGAGAATTCATTTCTACGACGCCGACATCAAGACGTTCGGCACTGATTGGATCACCAAGGCAGAGGAGGCCCTCGATCTCGGCTTTCAGTCCGTCCGTCATTTCTATCCGAGAGCGGCGACCGACGCGATGATCACGTGGATGGTGACCCGACTTGGCTTCGCCCTGCTCTGGCCGCGATCACAACTCCCCACTATCGAGCAACCACTCTCCGGTGAGCTGGCGTTCAGTCGGGCGGCTTCCGAAATCATCGCCGTCGATCCGCGCGTCAAGTCTCAGAGCGATTGGGGGATCGACACCGCGATTACTTTCGCGACCATTGCGCATGGTCAATCGATCTACTCGTCGTACATCGCGCGAGGGAAGGACCACGCCCTCTATTCGGTGTTGACGGACATCAAGGTCATGATGGTCGAGTGCCTCGGAGCTCTCCAGCGGTTACGTTCCGCCGTTGATCAGGACGACGCTCTCGACAAGCCAGTGGAGCGATTCAGCGAACCGGCCGATTCGGTTTCCCAACAGATCGCCCAGCAGATCGGTTTCGACATAGAAGCGACCCAGAGGCTATTGGCCGTGGGTTGGTCAACCAGACAGGACGCCCTGCTCAGTGCCCATTTTCCGGCGGGCGTCGCCGCCCGAGCGAGGCAATGGCGCGACTGGCCCGACACCTCGTGGATGGATGAACAGACGTGGTTGGAAACGCTTGCGATCCTGCTCGATGACTTTGTGCCGACCGACAACGATTGGGTCGACCTCGCCTTCCGTATGTGGGTGGGTCGCGTGCTCCACTACACGCTTCGGATCGCCGTCCGAGGTCACGCGTTCGCAGACGCATATCTTCATCAAATGGTCGCGCGGGCGATCACTGCTGCGACTTGATCCGGCCAAACATTTCGTCAATACGCGCCGCCTGTGGATTCTGCTTCATGCTGTTAAACATTTGAATTTCTTGACGCGGTGGAAAGCTTGAATACTCTTGCAACGTCTACGCACTGTCGAGAGATTGGCTTTCGATAAATGGTGCGACGACAAGGAGGACACATGGCAACCAAGAAAGCGGCCAAGAAGGCTCCGGCCAAGAAGGCGGCGCCAAAGCGTGCCGCCAAAAAGGCTCCAGCCAAGAAGGCCGTAAAGAAGGCCGTCAAGAAGGCTCCAGCCAAGAAGGCCGTCAAGCGAGCCGTCAAGAAGGCCCCCGCCAAGAAGGCTGCGAAAAAGCGCTAGCGCTTCAACGTCAAGCCGTAAACAAAGAGAAGCAGGACAGCCATCGGTTGTCCTGCTTCTCTTTGTTTAGGTCCGAGCTGAGCTGGTTCTCTTGTTTAGGTCCGAGCTGAGCCGCTTCTCTTGTTTAGGTCCGAGCTGAGCCGCTTCTCGTTCTTTAGGTCCGAGCTGAGCTGCTTCTCTTTTTAGGTCCGAGCTGAGCTGCTTCTCGTTCTTTAGGTCCGAGCTGAGCCGCTTCTCTTTCTTTAGGTCCGAGCTGAGCTGCTTCTCTTTCTTTAGGTCCGAGCTGAGCCGCTTCTCTTTCTTTAGGTCCGAGCTGAGCGCTTCTCTTTCTTTAGGTCCGAGCTGAGCGGCTTCTCTGTGTTTAGTTGCGAGCGGGAGCTCTGGTCGGTGTCCGCCGGGTGAAGTCACGCAGTCACGCGAGCGGCGGAGACCGGTCGCGACACAATCGAGCTCTTGATCCATGCCCTCCGACCCGGATCCTCCGACAGCATTAGTGCCCGCCGGAAATACGCATCGGCCTCACGGGCTCGACGTCGGCGGCTGGCGTAGGCACCGAGGTAGGCGAACGGGATGTCGAGTTGGGCGAACCTGCCCGGCTTCGACAGCTCCGACACCCACCACCACGCCCTCAGCTCGCCGGCCCTGGGGTCCTCGAGTTCGAAGATCCGGATATCCGCCCTGGCCATGGTGGCCGTGTCTCCAACAGCCGACGCCAGCGACAAAGCTTCGGCCAAGAGGTCACCGGCGACGTGGGACCGGCCATCGATGATCATGAGCTCAGCCAGCCGCTCGAGCCACGGGGCCCGATCCGGGCCTCGCGACTCGCTCAGACGGGCATTGACGATGTCGAGAAACGATGAGATCGGGACCGGCGAGGATGGCGGAAAGTCTTCTCCCGACCTCAGCTCGGCAAGGTGGACGTCACCGCTGACCTGAGCAAGTCTCTCCTCGACCGGTTCCATCGAGGCAAGAGCTCTATGCGCAATTGCGAGGTGACGCGGGTCGACGTTGAGGGGCGCCAGGTGCAGGGGTAGGAACAAGCCGAGATTGCTAGTCCCACCGTCCACCTCCACGCGATAACCCAGCAGGAGAGTTTCCGAGTCGGGGGATCGAAACCCACCAATCGGATGCGGTCGTCCCGGTATCAAACCCAAGCCCTCGATGAGTTGGGTCGCTGCTTCGCTCGGAGTCTCTCCCGACGCCAGTGTCACAGCCGGGAGTTCCCAAACGTCGGAAAGGTCAGCGTTCCTCATCCAGACCCGGGAAGCGTGATCGGTGATCACCGGAACCACCTGTACGGAAGTGTTTAGGGATCGGTCAGATGAACGACGTGAGGCGAGTGGGACGACGTCGGTCATTGCCCGCCAAGGCTACCGTCGAGGAAGTCACAGGCATGTGATTACCGAATCCGGTTTTCGCCGGCCCGATAGATCTCCGGACCTAGTCGTGGCTCCCGATCGAAACGTAAGCACATTCGATGCAGACACGCCGGACCAGGCCGACCGATGAGCCCGACTCCTTGAAGGTGTGGACATGATCCTCTCTGAGCTTGGGCGGGCGTCGCAACTTGGCGAGCAATCCCGTGCTGGTCTCAGAAGGATGATGACCGTCCGGGGCAAACCGAACGTCGCCACCGTTCTCGACAGGGCCTTTCTTGGGCGCGGCGGCCGTGGTATCGACCTCTCGGCGTTCATCGCGAGCCTTCACCGCCGCCGCCGAGATGGGCTCGGGCACCCGTACCCGGCCGAGGTCATCGGCGTCCTTGGGTTGGGCGTCGGCCGTGATCTTCTTGCGGCGGGCCGCCAACGAAGTATCGGCTGGTGGGTCCGCCACGACCTCGGCCGAAGTGGCTCTTTCGTCAAGGGGCTGAACGACAGGAACGTCCAGTGACGCCACGGCTTTGATCGCTGCCACCTCTTCGACCTGGGTGAGGGTGGTCACCGGATCCTGGCCGTTTTTCGTTCTGCGGCCGCTACCTGAACCCTGCTTGGCGGGAGCTTTGGGTCGGGCCGACGCGGCTGGAGCCTTCTCGGCCGGAGCCTTCTCAGATGGAGTCGATTTCACCGGCTTTTCGCGCTTGACCGATGCCGCTCGGGGCGTTAGTTCTGGAGCGGTTGGTTCTGGGGCGATAAGTTCTGGAGCTGGGGATACCTCGGGGGCCGGCACCGCCTTTCGCTCCTTGCGCGTCTCCGAACGCAGTGCTGCTGGCGCCTCGGCGACTGGTGGCGGAGTTGCCGCGACGGCAGCGCGTTCGGGAGCCAGCGATTCGGCTGCTTTGGAGCCCGCCTGGCGTCGGCGGTTTCGGACCGTGTCGGAATCCGAAACGTGAAGCGGGCGCTCTACGGGGCTTACCGTCTCGAGGGGCCGCGACCCATCCTTGCGCCTCGCTGCGTCCTCGGCGGCCCGGCGATGACGGCGCTTCCTCTTCTGCGCCGCCAACCAGCCTTCTTGCATCGCGGTGACCCCTCCGTACGCGAACTGGAGGGCATCGTCGGCCAGAAACTCGATTTCATCGTCGCCCAGGAAGAGAATGAACCTCTCGGCTATGTCCCGGGCGACCTCGACATCGGCCAGGTAGTAGCGCCCGATCAGTTCCGAGTCGCGTTTGATCTCAAGGTGGTACTCGTCGATCTCGAGAACCACCCTGACGCCAGGGTCCCTGTCACCCGGGGTACGGACTGATCCTTTGAATTGCACGTTTGTCCTAAGGCCCCGGTCGCGCCCCTCAATTAGGAACACGTTCCCACAACGGGGGAGGCCGTCAAGGGAGATTCTACGGCCGCATCAAGGGTTATAAGCATCAAGGGGCGGACAGGCGCAAATCAGATTGCGGTCTCCGCCGGGCCCGTCGACTCTCGAAACCGGCGGCCAATACTTGGCGAGCCGTTGCCGCGGATCGGGAAATGCCGCGGTTTCCCTTGAATACGGGCGATCCCAGTCGCTGGAGACCACATCGGCGGCCGGATGGGGGGCCATCCGCAGAGGGCTCTCGGCCTCGGTCCACTCCCCCGACTCGACCCGGGCGATCTCGCTCCGTATTGAGATCATCGCATCACAGAATCGATCGAGTTCTTCGAACGACTCGCTCTCCGTCGGCTCGACCATGAGAGTCCCGGCGACGGGAAAGCTCAACGTGGGGGCGTGGAACCCGTAGTCGGCCAGTCGTTTGGCGACGTCTTCGGCTGTGATTCCGGTCGTCCGGGCGATCGGGCGGACATCCAGAATGCACTCGTGGGCGACCCGACCGTTGGAGCCCGCGAATAGAACTGGAAAGTGCGGATGCAGCCTGGCTGCCAGGTAGTTCGCATTGAGGATCGCAACCTCGGTTGCCTTCCTCAATCCATCCGGACCCATCATTCGTATGTAGGCATACGAGATCGGCAGGATCCCGGCCGATCCCCACGGCGCCGAAGCCACCGGACCGATTCCGGTGGGTGGCCCGGCTTCGGGCCGCAAGGGATGATTGGGGAGAAATGGAGCCAAATGCTCCTTCACCCCGACCGGGCCTACGCCGGGCCCGCCTCCGCCGTGCGGGATCGTGAAGGTCTTGTGCAGGTTCAAATGGGACACGTCCGCTCCGAATTTTCCGGGACGAGCTACTCCCACCATGGCGTTGAGATTGGCGCCATCGAGGTATACCTGTCCGCCGCGGTCGTGGACGATCCGGCAAATCTCTTCGACTGCCTCCTCGAAGACGCCGTGGGTCGACGGGTAAGTGATCATCACCGCCGACAAACGGTCGCCATGGCGCTCCGCCTTTTCCGTGAGATCCCCGACGTCGACATTGCCGCGGGCGTCACAGGCCACGACCACAACCTCCATTCCGGCCATCACCGCCGAGGCGGCGTTGGTGCCGTGAGCGGATGAAGGTATGAGGCAAACCACCCGCTGGTCTTCACCCCTGCTGCGGTGATAGGCCCGGATTGCCAGAAGACCGGTGAGCTCGCCCTGCGACCCGGCGTTGGGTTGCAGCGAAACGCGGTCGTACCCCGTGATCTCCACGAGATACGACTGCAACCGCTCTATCAGCTCGACGTATCCGCCAATCTGGTCGAGAGGTGCGAATGGGTGGACCCTGCCAAAGCCCTCCCATGTAATCGGGATCATCTCGGCAGTCGCGTTGAGCTTCATGGTGCAGGAGCCGAGGGGAATCATCGTCCGATCGAGAGCGAGGTCGCGATCGGCCAGACGCCGAAGGTAGCGCAACATCTCGTGTTCGGACCGGTAGCGATGAAAGACGTCATGCGTCAGGAACTCGTCCTGTCTTGCCAGTGCGGCTGGTATTCCTTCCGAGACTCGACCCCGGTCCTCCCCCAATCCGAAAGCCATGACCAACGCGTCAACGACTTCCGGTGTGCTGAGCTCGTCGAACGAAATACCTACTCGATCCGCGTCTAGCGGCCGCAGGTTGATCCCAGCCAGCAATGCCTTCTCCACGATTTCGCTCGCGCGGCCCGGAACTCTCACGGTGAGGGTGTCGAACCAGGTCGCGTTCTCAACCTCGACGCCTGCCGCGGCTAGCTCGCCGACCAGCCTTCCGGCGAGGTGGTTGATCCGCCGAGCTATGGCCGCAAGACCATCGGGCCCGTGCCAGCAGGCGTAGAGAGCGGCCATGATCGCCAGGAGAACCTGGGCTGTGCAGACGTTCGAGGTGGCCTTTTCACGTCGAATGTGTTGCTCGCGGGTCTGCAAAGAGAGGCGGAATGCGACCCGCCCCCCCGTGTCCTTGGAGACCCCCACCAGACGCCCGGGCAACGCCCTCACCAGCGATTCCCGGGTTGCGATGAAACCAGCATGAGGACCACCGAAACCCAGCGGAACCCCGAACCGTTGCGACGAACCTACCGCGATGTCCGCACCCATCGAACCGGGCGAGGCGAGCAACGTGAGGGCAAGCAGATCAGTCACCACCGCGATCAATGCACCGGCTTGATGAGCCTCGGCGATGATCGCCCTGTGGTCAGAGATCGCTCCACTCGATCCGGGATACGCCAGCAGCGCTCCACATGACTCGGCGAAGTCGAAATCGGCCGGCCTGGCTACCTTCACCTCAATCCCCAGGGGTTCTCCCCGGGTCGAGACCACAGCGATCGTTTGGGGGTGGCAGTCTTCGTCGACCCAAAAAATCAATCTGTCTGCGGGTCCCAGGCGTCGGCACATGGTCATCGCTTCGGCAGCTGCGGTGCCTTCGTCCAGCAAGGAAGCGTTGGCGATCTCGAGGCCGGTGAGATCGGAGACCATCGTCTGAAACGTCAGGAGCAACTCGAGGCGGCCCTGGGAGATCTCGGCCTGATAGGGCGTGTAGGCGGTGTACCACGCCGGATTTTCGAGAACGTTTCGCAATATCACGGGAGGCGTGATCGTGTCGTAGTAGCCGAGCCCGATCATGGAGATGAGAACCTCGTTGCGCTTGGCCAGCCCCGACAACTCGGCCAGTGCGGCGCGCTCGGAGAGTGCGGGCTCGAGGGCAAGGGCGCGGTCGGTTCTGATTCCCTTGGGCACGGTCTGGGCGATCAACTCCTCGAGGGAATCGGCGCCGATCTCGGCGAGCATTTTGGCGATATCGGCGGGCCGCGGCCCGATGTGGCGGTCCGGAAATCCGCAAGGGCCTCCATCAAAGGCTCCCTTCTGTTCCGTCCCCCGACTGTCGGCCCGTCGCCTTCAGCCTCGCCTCAGCCGTGCGGTCCTTATGCCTGAGAGTTTGTGGGGATGCGTTGCCCCTTCGGCGACCAATTCGACCCCAGGCCAATTGCTGGAGAGTTGGCCATTCCTGGCCTTGGGTCGATCTGGTCTCTCCCGCCCGGCTTCACAGGCAAGGTCAATGTAGCGCAGGGCGATCGACTATCCACTAGGGAAGGCATGGCTTGGGAAGGAAGAGAAGCGGGGCTCCGGAAAGGGGGGAACCGGAGCCCCGCAATGCCCTTCTTGCGAAGAGCCGACAGGGGATCTCCATCGGCGGGTGCCAGGGGTTCCCGCAGCCCCTGTCGTGGGGTTGGGGACCGCCCGATGAAGAATCACCGAGCGGCTTTGGGCATCATATAGATAGCCTTTGCCGCCTGCAAACAGTTGCACAAGCAACAAAGAACCACACCTCAGACCGAGAAGCGGATCACCAGCACGTCGTCGGGTTTGATCACGTAGGACTTTCCTTCGACCCGGACAATTCCCAAACGCTTTGCTTGATCCCAGCCGCCGGCCTCGATGACCTGGTCGATCGTCGAGACCTCGGCCCGTATGAATCCCCTCTCGAGGTCGGAGTGGATCTTTCCTGCTGCCTCAGGTGCGGCCGCCCCGGCCCGCACAGTCCACGCCCGCGATTCCTTGGGACCGACTGTGTAGAACGAGAGCAACCCGAGACCTTGATATGCAGCGCGGACCATCAAGGACAGCGCGCCCTCACCAAGACCGAGGCCTTCGAAAAGTTCGGCTCGTTCGTCGGCAGACAGCTTCGCCCCTTCCTCCTCGAGGCGGGCCGAGACCGCGACTACAGGATCACCAGGGGGGAACCAGCCGTTGCAGACGCTCAACCACCTCGGATGTGTCCTCGGTGCCTTCGTCGAGATTCACGACCCACACCGCCGGCTTCAGCGTCAAGGGGCTGGAATCTCGGAATGCAGCAAGTGCCTCCTCCGACCATTCCCTGGTTCGAAGGGACGCCCCACCGGCTAGCACCTCGACTGCCTCGTTGATCACGTTGGCCGCTCCCCGTTTCGACGGATCGGAGTTGGCCTCCCGGTTGAGGCGGTCGGCCCGGCGGGCCAGCACTTCATGGTCTGCCAATGCCAGCTCGAGTAGCAGTTCCTCCGCCTGGGTCATCGGATCGATCCCCGTGTCCTCGCTGGTGACCGATGGATTCGAAAATGCTCGCAGAACGACCACGAGCGCATCCATCTCGCGCAATTGGCCGAGGAACCGGCCGCCGAGGCCGCCACCTTCGCGACCGGGAGGCGATAAGGCGGGAAGATCGAGCAGCTCGAGAGTGGCCGGAACGACCTTCACCGACTTCTCCACCAGGGCCGCCGCCTCCAACTTGGGATCGGGGATACGAGCCACACCCATGTTCGGTTCAGTCGTGTTGTAGGGGTGGGTCGCAGTGGCAGCTTCGAGGCCCGTGAGGGCGTTGAACAGTGTCGTCTTTCCGCTGTTGGTGAAACCAACGATCCCGAGCCGTGCCATTCCCTCATTGTGCCAACTACGAAACCCTTCTCCGACGAGGGTGAATCCAGCGAGGACGGCGGCCGGGCCGGGCAAGTAGGTTGAGATCTATGGATCACGTTGCGGTAATCGGTGCCGGCTCCTGGGGAACCGCGGTGGCGGCCCTGGCCGCCACCCACCAGCCGGTGGTCCTGTGGTCGCGCCGCCCCGAGTTGGCGGAGGTCATCAATGCGACTTCGGAGAATCCGGACTACCTCCCCGGGTATCGCCTCCCCTATGGCGTGCGGGCCACCAGTGATCTGGACGAAGCCACCAGGGGGCCACCGTGGTGGCCATGGCGGTTCCTTCTCATGGATTTCGAGGGGTGATCGGTCGGATTTCGGGTCTCCCGGCCGAGCTCCCGATGGTTTCTCTCACCAAGGGAATCGAGGAGAGAACGCTGAGACGGATGACAGAGGTCGTCGCCGATGTGATCCCCGATCACAACCCCGCAACGATCGGGGTGTTGACCGGACCGAATCTCGCCGGTGAGGTCATGGCGGGCCAGCCAACGGCCGCGGTGGTTGCGATCGTCGACGACGAGGCCGCGACGATCGTCCAACGAGCCTTGATGGGCCTCACCTTTCGCGTCTATACCAACCCTGACGTCGTCGGCTGTGAATTGGCAGGGTCGCTCAAGAACGTCATGGCAATCGCCGCCGGAATGTCAACCGGTCTTGGCTTCGGTGATAACACCCGGGCCGCCTTGCTGACGCGGGCCCTCGCCGAGTTGACCCGACTCGGGAGTAGCGCTCGGCGGACAACCGGCAACCTTCGCCGGTCTGGCGGGCATGGGTGACCTGATCGCCACGTGCACGTCGGTCCAGAGCCGCAACTTTCGGGTCGGCATCGGCCTGGCTCAGGGACGCAAACTCGATGACATCATCGAAGAGATGAAAATGGTGGCCGAAGGCGTCAAGACCACAAGGGCCGTTTTAGAACTGGCCGCGGCGCCAACGTCGAGATGCCGATCGCGACCCAGGTGGCAAAGGTCCTGTACGAGGGGCATCACCCCCGGGACGCAGTGATGAGCCTGATGACCCGCCAGGCCAAATCCGAGAGCTAGGCCCGACACCTAGATAGAACCGCTCCTAGATATAGAACCGATAGAGGACCTGCGCCACGCACGCCGGCTTTTCGGACCCTTGGATCTCAAAGGTCAGATCGAGGCTGACCTGGTAGCCCCCGGGAACGTCTTCAACCGCGGCGAGCGTTCCCCCCGCTCGCAATTTGGCGCCGACCGGAACCGGTGAGACGAAACGGACCCTGTTGGTTCCGTAGTTGACACCCATGCTCACGCCACCCACCGAGAGGATTTCGGACACGAACGGCACGGCGAGGGACAAAGTCAGATAGCCATGGGCGATCGTCGTCCCGAACGGACCCGCCCGGGCCTGCTCCGGATCGACGTGGATCCATTGATGATCGTCAGTGGCCTCGGCGAAGGCGTCGATCCTCTCCTGGGTTATCTCCAGCCAATCCGAGTATCCCAGATGGGATCCGACCGACCCGGCCAGCTCCTAGGCGATGCAAAAGTCGTCATCGGAGCGACCTTAATGGTCCGGCGTCGACGATCAGCGCCGCCGAACCCGCAACGACTCGATACAGCAGTTCGCGATCGCCCAGAAGGTGGTGAAGCCTCCGTTCCAGTTGGCCCACCGGGTAGAGATTCTGAGGGGCGCGAGGGTCTTTGTGGGCTGCGCTGGCGTAACGACACATGGTCGCGGCGGTGAGGTCGGCGATGCGGCGGGCCGAGGCAACGTCTTGATCGGCATTGACTTCTGCCCGAACGATGCCGTCCATCGGACCCGGCATCCTTCAGTGGGAGCTTGAGATACCAGGAGAAGCGACTCCAGCTGGTCGTGGTCAGAAAAAGCGGGGTCCGATCTCCGGGTCCGAGCCTGCCCAGGATCGGACGCAGGTTCGGGAGGGAGATAGTGGACGTGCTGGGTCTTGATGTACCCGACTGCCCCGGGAACGTGCCGATGATGGGACAGAGGGCCGTCAACGACTATCAGCGGGGCATCGGCGTGGGAGGCGACGATCGTTCCTTCGAATTCGCCCATTCGCTGTTGCAGGCCCAGCCAGAGATCTTCGGCGACGATGCCCCGGGTTTGATGGATGTCGTATTCGGCATGACGGGTGATGACCTGGCTTGCGGCCGCCGCCGACGGTGAAGATTCCCCGCCGAATCTCGTGGGCCACGATGCGAGCGCTGTGGTTGCAGAGCACTGCCCCGGCGCCATAGCTGGCGGCCAGGGCCAGCATGGGTGTCCCGTCCTCTTCCTCGATCCAGAGATTGGCGTCGACACGGCGCACGCCGTCGACAAAGAGCACCTCCTCGGCCGGTTTGGCATTGACGACGATCGGGGCCCACTTGGCTGCATCGACTTCGATGTCGACGACGGCCTCGGGTGCCTCGAGGTCTTCCTTGCCGCCCGGGCTTCCGTACTCAGGTGACCAGGGCTGCACCGTGAACTTCATGGTGTCCTGTCATTGCCGCACCTCTGTGACCGTCGCTCCCTCAGCCGACTTGCGGATTTCGTACCGAACCGGCATTTGTTCGGCTAACTCTGCTACATGGGTGACGATTCCCACGGTCTTTCCGGAAGCGCCCAGCTCGGAGATGACCGAACCAACCACATCGAGGGTCTCGGCGTCGAGTGTGCCGAAGCCCTCATCGAGGAAGATCGATTCGAGCCGGGCCGACGCCAACGAGGTTTCGGCTACTTGATCGGCCAGGGCCAGAGCCAGCCCAGGGAAACCAGAAACGTCTCTCCCCCCGAAAAAGTCCTGATCGAGCGGCGGTTGCCGGCCGAGAGATTGTCGATGACTTCGAAGTCGCGCCTTGCTCGTATCGAGCGAGTACTGCCCCTTGGTCAGATCGGCCAGCCGCAGGTTGGCCCCTGCCACGAGGGCGGCGAACACTTCGTCGAGCAGCCAGCTTCGGAAGGCAGTCGTTGCGCAGCAGCTTGACCAGCAGATGCCGCCACTTCCTGGAGTGCCAATGTGTCGCGGCGCTCGGCCGTGAGCCGGCTCTGATTCGATCCTCGCCTTCTTGATATGATCGAGTCGGGCCTTCGCCCGAGTGAGAGCGTCGAAGGCAACGTCGCGTAGCGGGCGATCTTCGATGCGATGTCCAGAGCGGGAAACCGGGAGGTGATCTCGGCGGTTCTCACCTCGAGCCGAGCCTCAGCCTCCGTCCCTGCTCGGCCTCCGCTTCGGCTTGGGCTTCGGCGATCGTTGTGGCCTGCTTGCCCGCCCACGCAATCAGGGATTTCCAGTCGATGGCCGGATCATCGAACGACAACTTCGGCGGATCGAGGCTGGCTAACCGATCGCGGGCGTTCTGCAGATCACGCATGGCATTGCGTTCCCGTTCGGCCAGGCGCTTGCGGCCCTGCTCGACTTCTTCGTGCCTGCGTTTGATCGATTCATCGTCCTTGCGGGCTTGCTTGAGTTGTTCTTCGGCGCTCGGCCACTTGTCTGGCGATCGCCGGCAAGGTCGCTTCCGGCGGCGACTCAGTGTCTGCTTGCGGAGTCCCTCCAACCTCTCCTCCAACCGGAGCAGGGCACTCTCCGCCGTTGACAGCTTTGGTGAGCTTTTCAACTCCTTCTCGGCCCTCTCCTTGGCCGATCGAGCCTTGTCGACCCCGGGTTCGGCCAACGGACGCGAGGAAGGGTGTCACTTTTGATCGCACACCGGGCAGCGATGTCCGGCTTCTAGCGATCGTCGGAGATGGGCAGCTCGGTTTTGGTCGATGGTTTCGTCCAGCGCCTGCTTGGCGGCGAGCTGGACCTGGCTGCCTCGGTCACCTGTGCCCGGGCTTCTACGACAGCGGTATTGGCCACGACCATCTGTCCTGGGTGCCTCGCAACTCGGTCCATGCCGTCGACCATTGGGAAAGGAGCTTCGAGGTCGGCAACGTGGCGAGCGATTTCTCGATGGCAGTTAGCCGGGCCAGCGATCTCGGTCCGGGCGGCGACGATTTCGGCCGCTTTCTCTGCAACTCGATCCTCTCTCCGGCCATGGAATCGAGATCTTCGGGCAGGCTCAGCTTCTCCAGCACGTTGCGCCAGTTGCTCGTGCGCTCGACCTCGGCCGCTGCCGCCTTTCCCGCCGCCCTGAGCGCCTCGAGTTCGGGCTCGACCAGTTCGACCTCGCCCAACAATGTTGTCAGCGCCGCGACCGCGCTGGCGGCCAACTCCTCGTCGAGGTCTCCGATCGTTCCGAGGGCGGCGAGCCGTTGGTCGATCGTTGCGAGCTGCCCACCGGCTCGCTCTCGTCGCTCGGAGGCTCGCTGGCCGATGCGCTCATAGATACCAAGATCGAGAAGGGCCGAGAGGAGGTTCTGGCGATTGGCCGGCTTGTCGTGGAGGAAGCGTTGGAACTCGCCCTGGGGCAAAAGCACGCAGGTGGTGAACTGTTCGAAGTCGAGACCTAGCAACGCCACGACGGCAGAGGTGACGGCATCTGCGCCCGTCGCCAGCACTTCCCCGGCCTTCTCGAGGGTCGCCTCATCGGTGGTTGCGGTCCCCCGTCTTCGAATCTTTGCGGACGTGGCGCGCGACCTGATAGTGATCGTCCCCGACCGAGAACGCGAGAGACACAACCGATTCATTGAGGCCCTGGGTCACCACCGGCGCAACATCGCGGCGACCGTGCCGGGGAACTGACCCATACAGAGCGAAGCAGATTCCGTCGAGGACGGTGGTCTTGCCAGAACCCGTCGCCCCGACGAGGGCGAACAATTCGACTCCTGAGAAGTCGATCTCGGTGTATTGGCGAAACGCACCAAAGCCCTTGAGAACCAGCCTCTCGGGTCTCACGAGTCTGGCTCTCCCCCACCCGGTTGGTCGAGCACCTCGACCAGCAACTCGTCGAACAACGCGGTCAGCCGGCGATCCTCGACCTTCTTGACCCCCAGGTAATCGCGAAATAGCTCCGAGGGATCACGGCCCAGCCGCTGCGGGACTTCTCTGGCAGCCTCCGAGGCGAGGGAGGCGGCAAGGCGTACCTCCACCGCCTCCGGGAAAATTGCCCGGACCTCGTCGGCCAGGCCGGCCCGAGCTGCTTCCTCGAGTTCGATCCGAAGGTAGGCGTCTCCCACCTTGTCGGCCATCGCTTCGATCTGCGCAAGAGTTCCGCGAAGCGTCCTCAGGCGTCGACCACCTTTGAGGTCCCTCGTGGTGACGGCCACCGGCAGGCCGGGCTCGGCATCCACCAGGACGATGGCCTTGCGGTCTTCCCCTTCTCCGAAGTCGAGCTGGATCGGTGATCCGGAATACCACATCGGAACGGGCGCCGGGACCTTTTGCGGACGATGGAGATGGCCCAGGGCGACGTAGCTGATGTGACCGGGAAACGAGAGTGCGGGCACCGAATAGTCGAACAGGTGAGCAGTTCTCTCTCCACCACCCGGTACTCCGCCCGCCACCATCAGGTGGGACAAGACCAGGTTGACGGTGTCGGAGGTCATACCGGCCGTGAGGGCACTGGAGAATGTCGGCCACCCTTTCGGCGTACTCGCCAATCCGCTCGGCCTGGTCGAGTCGCAGAATCTCCTCGACCCGGACGATGCCGCGCTTGCCGATGAAAGGCACCAGAGCGATGCGAACCGCCATGTCGGGCAAGTCGAGAATGCCTCCCTCGTCCGGGCCGAGCGATCGTCGCCCCTACGGTGACGCGCCCGAGGGAGAGCAACGGTGCCACCGCTCGCAGGCGGGCCGGGTTGTCGTGGTTGCCGGCAACGATGACAACCGGCGCGACCTGGGCAAGGTCGAGAAGAGATCGATAGACGATCTCTTCGGCTGCCGGAGACGGGGCGCTCATGTCGAAGATGTCGCCGGCGACGAGGATGAGGTCGACCTGCTCGTCGCCGGCCATGGCGGCGATCTCCGACAGAACCTGGCGATGCTCGTCGTCACGGGAACGACCGCGGATCGTCCGGCCCACATGCCAATCGGCGGTATGAAGAAGTTTCAACTCGTCCTCACCTCACGTGAGGCCGGCAAACGGGTCCTCCGACTTGCGGCCCGGCATCGCCAACGCCTCCGAGGCCCGTGTTGCCCAGGCCGGGAAGGGGAACTCGAGAACCAGCGGCACGGGCAGCTCCGGTTGTGACAGCAGCATCGTGCCCGGTTTGAGAATGGTGGCTCGCTGGCGCTGCATCGCCGGAAGGAACCCGTATTCCTCCCGCGAAGCCTCGGCGGCGTCGAGCCGACCCACCACCCGGATCGAGCAGTTGGAAATGATGCGGCGCTCAACCTCGCTGGCCGTCTGCTGGGCTCCGATGAGGATGACGCCGAGGCTGCGACCACGTTCGGCGACGTCGAGAAGAATCTCTTTGATCGGGCTGTTTCCCTCGCGCGGGGCGTACTTGTTGAGTTCGTCGAGGACCAGGAAGAGAAGCTCGGCCGACTGCCCCGAGCCCTCCTTGTCGTCGAAGGCTCGGCGGATGGTCACACCCACAGCGAACCGCTTGGCGCGATCGTGGAGGTTGTGAAGGTCGACGACCGTGACCTGGCGGTCGAGCTTGATCCGGTTCTTCTCGGGGTCGGGCTGATCGCCGCGAATCAGGCGCTCCACATGCCTGACCGAGCCCTGGAGGCGACGGACGAAGGCGTTCACCGTCCCCCGGCCGATGGCCGTCCCGGCCCACACCGGTGCATCGTCCTCGCTTTGCACCTTCTGGGTGATCAGGTCGACCAGGTCGCGGAAGGTCCGTGCCTCCTGGCCCTCCAACCGGACGCCGCCGTCACCGATGGCGATGACCCGCCGAAGCTGGACCATCACGCTGTAAACGACCATCGTGTACTGGGCGCGATCGTCTTCGGCATCGGCAAACAGAAACGGCAGCAGATCTTCGTGGCAAAACTCTTCGAGCGTCCAAAAGAACGCGGTGACGCCGGTCGCGCGCGAGGCGACATCGGGCACCGCGGCTCCACCGGGCCGGGGCGGGGCATAGACCGTCATCGAGCGAAACGCTTCGGCGGGTAGTCCGAGCTGCTGGTATCGAAGACGCTGCTCGTCGTCGAGAACGGCGTTGGCATGATCCAGGAACAAGAGATCTTCGCCCTTGACGTTGAAGATCAAGGCCTTGGTGTTGAGGGCGCGCTTTTCGAGCACTCCCGAGGTGAAGAGAGAATGCAGCAGGAACGTCGCGTAGCTGGTCTTGGTGGCGACACCTGAGATTCCGGAGATGTTGACGTGGGCGCCGCGCTGGCCGTCGAGAAACTCGAGGTTGACGAAGAGAGGCTCGCCGCCGCGGCTGAGACCCACTGGCAGACGCTTCTCCATCCGGTCGAAGAACAGGGCCTGTTCGCGCTCGGCCCCTTTGGCTATACGGACCGGCTGTCCGGGGAGCGGAGGTACGAACATCTCGGGCTCGAACCGGGTAGCGGTGATTTGGGCGGACTCGGACACCTCGGCCGGCAAGAGTCCCTGTTCGATCAGAAATACATCGGAGTCGAAGCGGGCCCCCTCATGGCGAGCCCGAACCTGGCTGACCATCCCATAGATGTGGACGATCTCCCCTCCGGGGAGGTGGCGCTCGAGGGCGACCACGTCGTCAAGCTGAAGAAACCGCTGCGGATCCACCCCCACCCAGAACTCGAGCGGGGTGGCATCCTCGGTTCCAATCACCCGACCGACGGGCTCTTCCGGTGCGCCCACTTCCACCCTGCGAGGGTATCAGCGGGGTGTGACGCTTTCGGGGACCGCAGGCACGGCCGACACCATCGGCCTCACCGTTGGCAGGCCCGTCCAGATGTGGCTGTTGCCGACAGTTATCGTGGCGATGCTGGTTTTCGAGGAACGGAGACTGACATGGCCTATTCGGTCGACATAGATCTGCCGACCAAGGTGGTCCTGAACAAGGACGTGAGGTTCGTTATCAGGAGTGACAACGCCAAACTCGGCGAGTTCCTTATCAGCAAGGGCGGAATCGACTGGTACCCGGCCAACAAGAAGACTCCGATTACGAAAACCTGGAAGCAGTTCGACCGCCTCATGCAAAGCGGAAGCTGACTCTCTAACGAACCGGGTCGATCCGGTACACGGTCTCCGTGTTCATCACATACACCTCGCCCGCCGCACTTCTCCCGAAAGAGATGACGTTGCCGATGGCGCCGACCTGTTCGCTCCAATCCTGGGCTTCGGTCACAGCCCCATCTGAGTACAGGAAGCTTCGAAGGTAGCCACCGCAATAGTCCGAGTAGAAGTAGTGCCCTGTCAGCTCCGGGATCGCTTCCCCCCGGTAGACCACTCCCCCGGCGATTGAGCAAGTCCCGGCATCGCCATGAGGCACCTCGAGGACGGGAGGCGTCTGTCCAGTCGTGTCGCATCCCTCCGGCGGCTCGAAGCAATGCAGACCCTCGCTGATCGACCAGCCATAGTTGAGTCCCGGGGCATCGGCCGGAGCGACGTTGATCTCCTCGTAGGAGCCTTGACCTACATCACCGATGTAGATCAGACCTTCGTCGAACGAAAACCTCCAGGGGTTGCGAAGTCCGCTCGCCCACACCTCCGGAGCCCCGGAACCGTCCGTGTACGGATTTCCGTCCGGAATTGCATAGGGATCGCCGGAGTCGACGTCGATTCGCAAGATGTTGGCCAACAGATCATCGACCGGTTGGCCGGTTCCGAAGGTATCGCCACCCCCACCACCATCACCTAGTGCGATGTAGAGGTAGCCATCGGGACCAAATTCGATCATCCCGCCGTTGTGGTTGGCAGCCGGTTGAGCAACTTCAAGGATCAACCGCTCCTCACCATCGACGAACTCAGAGATGACCGTGTCCCCGTTTCGATCCGAGTAATGAAGAAAGAGGCGATCGGGGTCGGTCGGATGCCAGGCCATTCCAAGCAGCCCGCGCTCACCCTCATCCGTCACCCGATCGGAGATGTCGAGGAACTCCTCCGGTCCGTTCTCGGTCAGCATCCATACCTGTCCGTTTTTCGTGAGGATGAAGTTCTGGCCGTCGGAAGGACGGAACGTGAAGAGCACCGGGAACGGCAGCCCGAAGGCGATCTCGGTGTAGGTGAGGCCTGTCAATTCGGGCAACGGGGCCGCAGTTGTGGTTGTGGTCGGTGCAGTTGTGGTCGTGGTGGTTTCGGCGGACGTGGTGGAGGTCGACCCCGGGCCGGCGGCAGCCGTGGTGGTCGTCAACGCCGGATCTCCACCGCCCGAGCAGGCCGACAGAAGCAAAAGGACTACGGGAAGTCTCGACCGCATCGAACTGAAGGTACCGGAGGCCGGGTTCTATGGCCCTAGGTGAAAGAGCCTTTGGGAAGGTTCGCTGGGGAAGGTTTACGAGCTCAGGGTGGGAGGCCGCTGGTGGTGTAGGTGTGGCCGAGTTGGCTGGTCCATATGGTGGTCGCCGTTGGGGAGGGGTTGGTGGGTCCAGTTGGAGTGGTGTCGGGTTTGGTGGTGGTGGCGGCAGAGGGGTGCGAGGTTGTCGGTGGTGGTGGGTCCGCCGTGGGCCCAGGGTTGGCGGTGGTCGAGGTCGCATTCGGCGGCGGGGATGCGACAGCCGGGGAAGACGCAGTGGGGGTGGCGAGCTTCGACCTGGCGGCGTTGGAGGTGGGTGGGCCGTCTTCGGGTTACACCGTTGTCGATGGTCATACCGCTGTCACTATCGGTCAAGGTCCAGCGCCATTCGGCTCCGGGTTGGTTTTCTGCGACTTGGCGGGCGATGTCGGCGATGACCGGCCCATATCCGGCTAACTCTCCCGGATCGTCGGTGAGCCGGGTCAAGGTGGTGAGGTCGACGTGGATGTCGACCGTTCCCCGCCGACCGCCATGGGCTTGGTGCTTTCCGTCTAAGCAGGTCTAAGAAGATGTCGGCTCGGAGCTGATCGATGGTTCTGGTCTCGTCCCCGGTTTTGAGGTCTTGGGCCAGGTCGGCGATCCGTCGCATCGCCGCTTGGACCCGGTCGGGGGGCAGATCCAACCCGAACAGGTGGGCGGTCCCATCCACGGACGGTTCCATCACGACCCGCCGCCCTTCCACCGCTTCCCCGTATCGGGTGGCGGCGTCGTCGGGATCGGCCTGGACACAGACCCGGCGGATCAGAGCGTCCGAGCTGTCCGGTGGTGAGACGGGCCGCCGCTTCGAGGATCCGAGCCACCACCTCCCGGGCGGTCACCTCTGACAGGTGGGCGGTTCCGTGGACGATGACTCGGGCCCGGCGGAGATCGATCTTCCCGGCCGCCAACGCTTCCCACACTTCGGGCAGCCGCTCCTTCAAATCGACAGCCAGGGCCAGATCGGCATCGGCGGCGCGGCGGGTCAGATGCAACGCCGCCCCGATCTCGGCCGCCGCCGACTCCGCAGCGATCTCCGGGTCGGCTTCCAACTCGGACATCAGCTCGGAGATCGAAGCCATCGCCTCGAAAACCTGGGCTTGGAAGAACGAAGCCAGACCGCTGATGGGCCTGCAACATCCTGATCCGGTTGTAACCAGACAAATCCTCAACAGACACGCTGGAGAGGAAAGCGGCCAAAGCCGGGGTCGGTTCCATCCCCTCCAACCCCTTCGGCAACCCACCACCCGACTCGAACATACGTTCGAATCATACAGGAAGCCACTGACAGAAAACACCCCCTCACACCGGAGCGAACGAAATTTTTCTGGCGCCATCCAACGGACCAACAAACTCGAGCAGCCGCTCCGCCTCCCTCACCACCTCGGCTCTGTTCGCACTTGAAAGCGGGCGGAAAGCCTTCACTAATAGCTCCGATCCCTGCAACGACCAGGTGCCGGCTACGAACCCATCCACGAGGAAGGTCGGCATCACCTGGGCACCTCCCGGCATGACCAACTTTCGATCCTCATCGCTGATGATCCTGGTGCAACGTCGGCGTTTCCCAGCAGGACGTTGTCAAACGGGGAAGGAACCGGACCGGCGCAGGCACGTGGATGTCCATGAGTACCGCGTCGGGCAGGTCGAAGAGATTCACCTTCCTCCGTGCGATAGACCACGAACGAAATTTTTCTGGCGCCATCCAACGGACCAACAAACTCGAGTAGCCCCTCCGCCTCCCTCTTCACTTCGGCCCTGTTCGCGTGAAAGCGGGCGGAAAGCCTTCACCAATAGCTCCGATCCCCGCAACGACCAGGTGCCGGCCACGAAGCCGTCCACGAGGAAGGTCGGCACCACCTGGGCACCTCCCGGCATGACCACCTTTCGATCCTCATCGCTGATGATCCTGGTGCGGTCGGCGTGGCCCAGCAGGACGTTGTCGAACGCGGGAAGGAACCGGACCGGCGCCGGCACGTCAATGTCAACGACGGCCGCGTCAGGCAGGTCGAAAAGTTCACCTTGCTCTGTGCGATAGACCCGCAGACCCGGTCGCATCCTTTCGAAGATCTCACCCGTCCTGGTGAGACCGGACCAACTCTGGAAGTCACTGACGGCGGCCGGTCCGAAACCTGCCAGGTACCTTCGGATCAGCGCCTCCGGTTGCGACACGGACATCTCTCCCACAACGACCTCGGCACGAACAACCGCCACGCCAGCAGGGCTTCCCCATCGCCCCCACGAGCTGGTCGCGGGCGAGTGGACCAGCGGCACACGACGTTCCAATGCCGCAACCAGCACCTGACCATTGCGTCCCGGCCACTTCTCGACGAAGCGCTTCCCCAATTCACGCCTTGTCAAGCGTGTTGTCGGCGAGAAGTTCGATTCCGACAGCCGTGATCTCATCGAGGTCGAGTCCGATCGTCTCGCGGGCGACATAGGGAGACCGGGCGTTGCGATCGAGTACCGGCTGGATCGTCGGTCGGAGCCAGCGGAAATCCTCCGCAGCCACGAGATGTTGCGTGCTTCGCAGTGCGGCGCCGCGCACCACCTGGCCGCTGCTCAGCAACGACACCAGATCGTCCCGTCGAAAGTCGACGACCCGGGCCCAGAGCCCGACATAAGGCCAGTTGGGCTCCTGCGCCTGCAGCGCGACGAGGCGTCGGATTACGTCGAGCGGAGAAAGCGAGACACGGTCGAGGAGAAACTGCCGGTCGAGCAGAGTTCGGTTGAGGGCGCGAAGCGAAATCTGGCTCCCGTTTACCAAGCGGCGCCGATCCCATTCACTCCCGTACCCACACACTCACATTCGACGGTTGCATCGTCTGCCTGGCCACACGCTCGAGGTCCCGACCCAACTCCGCCAGATCGACCTCGGACGACAACCGGCGCGACATCGCCTCCATGGTCCTTTCACGATCAAACCTGGAACGGTTGAACCTCCGGTCCACCGCGTTCTGTATTCGTCGACGCAACGGATTGAACAGCGCTGCCGCGAGCAACGTCGACCCTGCCACCGCGAATTCCCCCTGCAGCGGCGGCAGACTTCCCAGCACGAACACCGTTGTCAAATAGATTCCGATCAACACGGCCGACACCAACCCGTAGGACACCGTCCGCGAGATGATTCGATCGATCTCATATAGGCGATAGCGAACGACGGCCAGTGCCATCGCCGCCGGAATGCTCAGCGGGGCGAGCGTCCAGACCACGTGACCGAGGTCGTTCTCCATCTGGACTGGCAGGGCCAGATTGAGCGCCAGGAGCACAGAGAGGGTGGCACCAGCCGCAAGAAAGACCCATCTGATCTGCAATCGTTCGATCCCCAGGGAACGCCGGTAGCGGATGCCCAGGATCACTACTCCACCGACGAACGAGACCCCGGTGGCGAGGCCCTCGATAACCGTGAGAATCGGGAGTGCGGATCGCATGAACCCAAGCCCAACCGGGTTGGCAACGGTTGGCAGATCTTCCAGTGGGCCCGGAGTGAAGGCCAGGCGGGCACCAGTCGCCGAGCGCGCCGGCAAGCGCCACGAACACCAACACCCGACCCAACTTCCCCATCGGTCGCCCGGAGGGGTAGAGCAATAGGAGCAATCCGAAGCTCAGGACGAAACCGGGGGTGCGAAGCACGGTCGCCAACCAGGCGGCTGCTGCGCCCTGCGACCACCCTTCGTGCACGGCGAGAACCGCGTATTCGCCTGCCCCGACCTGGGTGGCGGCAGCCACCCCCGCGATCAGCAGCACCAGTCCGATCGTTTGGCGAGGGCGGTGAACCAGGATGACTGAACCAAGAGCTGTCATTGCGATCGCAAAGATGAGACCTTCCCAGGCGTACTCGTAGTGGGCCAGCGACGGCCTGCGTTCGACCGCAAGGAGGAGGCCGATCCCACCCAGTACAAACAGGCTCACCCAGACCCAGCTGCCGATCAGCCACGTCCCCCTCATCCGCTGGCTGCGCGCACCCAGACGCTGACATTCGACGGCTGCATCGTCTGATGCGCCACTTGCTCCAACTCGAGGCCCAGGGCCGACAAGTCCACCTCATTGGCCAATCGCCGGGACAAGGCTTCCATCGTCAACTGGGCATCGAAGCGCGACCGGTTGAACCGGCGGTCCACCGCATTCTGAATCCGCCGCCGCAGCGGGTTGAAAAGGGCCGCCGACAACAACGTCGAACCTGCGACGGCGAATTCTCCCTGCAGGGGCGGCAGACTCCCCAGCACAAAGACCGCTCCCAGGTACACGGCCACCAACACCGCCGTCACCAATCCATAGGAGACCGTCCGCGAAATGATCCGGTCGATGTCATACAACCGGTACCGCAGGACCGCGACACCAAAGGCGATCGGGAAGCTCAGCATGGCGAGGTAGACGATGATCCAGGGCCCGTCGCCCGGGTCCTCTCCTTGCATCGCTTCCGCAACGGTGATCCATATGAGGGTCACGACGATCGACAAGACCAGGAAGGCCAGCGGCAGCACCACCCACCCGAGCTGAGCACGCTCAACCCCCGTCGAGTGCCGCCGCCGCACGACGAGCGACACCGCCCCACCGATCAGGATCACCACCAGCACGAGATAGGACGGCAGCCAAACCCAGGAGGGCAGAACACTGACCGGATTCTGCTCAGGCCCGTCTTGGCTCCGACGCCAGAGCGGAAACAACAACCGCGGCAGGGAGCAGCCATCGACCGGCTAGTCGCCCTATCCGGGCCCAGCGGCTGATCCCCCACCGGCCAATGGCCGCCAGGAAACACAAGCGTCATCGCCGCAAAGAACCCAAAGACGAGCGACCATCCGGCGCGGTCCACCCAAAGCGCCAAGGTCGGGGGAACTCCTGGAAAACGTTGCACGTTGGAGACCGAGAGCACCGTGGCGCCAAGGGCAAGCAGCAGCCATCCAACAGCATTGCCATCGCGACGGAAGATGATGATTCCCGCCAGTCCTGCGTAGGCGACCAACCCCACCACGTCGATTGCGGCTTCACCGGCCGGATATCCGGTCGTCATCGCTCCGACCAGGACGACCACCGGCACGGCCATCAGAAGAGCAAACAACACCACGCGCCAAATCGGCGTCGCCTCGATGGCTCTGGACGTCACGTACCCATTCTCGCCCACCAACGTCCCGAAAGCGTTACGAACCGCCCGGACACCGAAAGGGGATTCCCGGGCAAGCCGAACTCCGGCCCCATAGAGTGCCCGCCGATGTCGATCTTGCGCAACGACAAGCGGACGATCTTCGGCTGGGCCATGTACGACTGGGCCAACTCGGCCTATACCACCACCACCCTCGCCGTCTTGATGCCGGCGCTGTTCACCGGCGAGATCATGCCCGATGCCGGCTTCACGATTCTCGGGCGAACCTTCGATGGGGAGTCGCTGTTCGGGTACACGGTGAGCTTTGCGGCCATCCTGGCGTTTCTCATCTCGCCGGTCCTGGGTGCGGTCGGTGACTTCTCGGGGTCCAAGCTGCGTTTTCTCCGATTCTTCGCCTATGCAGGTGCGGCCCTCTCGACCCTGTTCGCCCTGGCCGGACCAGGAGACGTCTGGTTCACGATCCTGGTGTTCCTGGTGGTCGAGAGCTGCTGGGCGATCGCCCAGGTCTTCTATGACAGCTTCCTTCCCCACCTAACGACCTCCGAGACCATCGACAAAGTCTCCTCCCGCGGCTTTGCGTTCGGCTACCTCGGCGGCGGGTTGCAATTCCTGCTCTCGCTCCTGCTGCTGCAGTTCTCCCCGGAATCCTTCCAATCGACCGCGGCACGCATCGGAATTGTCTTCGCCGGTCTTTGGTGGCTCGCCTTTTCCATCTTCAGCTTTAGAAGACTCACAGAGCCCGCCCCACCCCAGGAGCTGCCCCAGCAATACCGGACCGGTTGGCGCCCATGGGCCTATACCCGGGTTGGCTTCCATCGCACGATTGAGACCACCCGCCGCCTACGGCTGTTCCCCCAGCTTCTCTTGTTCCTCCTGGCGTTCTTGCTCTACAACGATGGCGTCCAAACGGTCATCTCGATCTCGGCGGCCTACGCCACGGAAACCCTCCAGCTGGAAACTGCCGATGTGGCCTTGGCCTTCCTGGTGGTGCAGGTCGTCGCGTTCGGTGGTGCCCTCGGCTTTGGCTGGCTGGCTTCGAAGGTTGGACCGAAGCGAGCCATCCTTATTTCGCTGGTTCTCTGGACCGGCGTCTCGGTGCTCGGATACTTCCTGCCAACCGGACAATTTCTGCCCTTCGTCGGCCTGGCGGCGTCGGTTGGGCTCGTCCTCGGCGGCACCCAGGCGCTCTCCCGCAGCCTCTATGCATCGATGATCCCGGAGGAAGCTTCTGCCGAGTTCTTCGGGTTCTACTCGGTGTTCTCCAAATTCGCCTCCATCTGGGGTCCACTGCTGTTCGCATTGGTCAATGACGCCACCGGCAGCAGCCGCAACGCCATCCTCTCCCTGATCGTGTTCTTCGCTCTCGGCTTCATCCTCCTTTCGAGGGTTGACATCGACGAGGCGAGGCGCGCCAAGGAACATTGGAGGTTCAAGGGAGCCGACGCGATCGTCGATTAATGTCGACGTCGTGAGCGACGAACCGAGGGACGACGGCGCCAGCTTCGAGCGAGAGCCCGATCTGGTTCCGGCGACGACAGCCACCAAGCCCTCGTCAGATTTCTCATGGAGCCTCGCCGGGTTCCTCCTGATCGGCCTCGGATTCGTGGTGTTTGCCGTCCAGAACGCGGTCGATGTCCCCGTCGAGTTCCTCAGGTGGGATTTCACCGTCTCCCTGCCGCTCCTTCTCGTCGTCACTGCCCTGATCGCCGTCATCTCTGACGAAATCGTCGGATTGATCCGCCGGCGCCGGCGCCGCCGCCGGCTCGCCGAGAAGGAAGAGCTGAAGCGGTACCGCAGCACGTGAGTGCCGGGCCATCTCGAACCAGACTCATTGTTGTCGGAGGCGATGCCGCCGGAATGTCGGCCGCCAGTCAAGCCAAACGTCGGAATCAAGACCTGGAGATCGTCGCGTTCGAGCGCGGCGCCTACGTCAGCTACTCGGCCTGCGGGGAGCCCTATTACATCGGTGGCCTGGTCGACGACCTCGACCGACTGGTCGCCCGGACACCGGAGCAGTTCGCCGAACGCGGCATCGAGGTGCACACCCATCACGAAGTAACGTCGATTGACCTCGATCGCCGCGAGGTGAGCGTGGTCGACCTCGCGACAGAGTCCTCGCGTACGATCGGATTCGACCACCTCATGGTCTCGACCGGATCGCGGCCGCTGCGCCCGTCTTATATCAGAGGCGTGAATCTTCCCGGCGTCGTCGGCCTCCGCACCCTGGAGGACGCCGACCAGATACGACAACAGTTGACGGTCGACGACGTCAAGAGAGTGGTCATCGTCGGCGGCGGGTACATCGGGATCGAGGTCGCCGAGGCCCTGATCGATCGCGGGATCGACGTCACCATGATCACATCCGGTAGCCACGTCCTCGAGAAGACTCTGGATGCCGAGATGGGCGCTTTGGTCGACGAGGCGGTTCGGGCCTATGGCATCGACCTCCACACGGGTTCGCGGGTCCAGTGCATCCAGGGCAGCGACCGCGCCACCGGGATCGGGTGTGACGAGATGGAATTTCCGGCCGACCTCATCGTCATCGGCTTGGGTGCCGGCCCCGAGGTGGACCTGGCGAAGGGGGCAGGGATCCCGCTCGGGGCGTCCGGGGCGATTGCGGTCGACGAATTCCAACGAACGCAGGTCGAGGGAGTCTGGTCGGCGGGCGACTGTGCGGAGGTTCGACATCGGGTAACGGGCAAGCCCTTCAATGTCGCGCTCGGCACCGTGGCCAACAAGTCCGGCCGAATCGCCGGTGACAACATTGCCGCAACCATCGAGGGCTCAGACCTGAAACCCTTCCCGGGAGCCATTGGGACCGCCATCACCAAGATCGGTGACACCGAGATCTCGAGAACCGGCTTGAAGGTGGAGCAAGCCCGCCAGGCCGGTTTCGCACCCGTGGTGGGTCAAGTGACGGGTACTACGACAGCCGGCTACTGGCCGGCCGCCGAACGTCTCGATCTGATGGTGATCGCCGATGAGGACACCGGGAAAATTCTCGGGGCGCAGATCGTCGGCGGCCGGGGCGCAGGCAAGAAGATCGACGTGATTGCTACTGCGATTTGGAACGACATGACGGCAGAGGAGTTGTCGTGGGTGGATCTGTCCTATGCCCCGCCTTTCGGCGGCGGTGTGGGACTTGATTCATATCGCGGCTCGCAGGGCGGCCGGCGATTGAGGGTTGGCTTATCGGTTGTCCTGGCCGTTCTCACACTCTCATGCACCAGTGCTGAAGGCGGGGCGACGACCGGGGTGAATTTGCCGACGAGCGACGTCGACGTCGTCGTGACCGCCGTCGCCGACGGCGACAGCTTTCGGGCGCAGTCTCCGACTGGTGAGATCGAGGTGCGCCTGCTTGGAATCAACTCCCCCGAACTGGACGAATGCCATGGCCAGGCAGCGAGAGACGCTCTGGATCGGATGATTTCGGGCCGGGAGATCGGGTTGGCCACCGAGTCCGAAAACGATCAATTTGGTCGAGTCCTGGCCAGGGCAGTCGTGAAAGATCGTTACGTCAATCTGGAGATGGTTGGCAACGGCGACAGCCTCGCGACAGCTGACGGAGGCACCGACCGGGAGGTCCTCTTTCAGGCCCAGGAGAGGGCACGGGCGGCCGAAATCGGGCTGTGGGGAAGCGAGGTCTGTGGAGCCGTCGGGCCGCGGGCTTCTCTGGAAATCAGGGGTGTCGACTACGACCCGCCGGGACCGGACGACGATGAGTCGGTGACAATCGTCAACACAGGCACCGACCCGATCGACCTGGCCGGGTTCGTGCTCAGGGATGAGTCATCGGTCAACCGCTTCGTGTTCCCGGCCGTCACCCTGGAGCCGGGACAAGAGGTACAAGTCACAACAAACTGTGGCGGGGGCGGCGACGGGACCATCTCGTGGTGCTCCGCCCAGCCGATCTGGAACAACGGTGGCGACACAGCTCTCGTGCTCGACCGGGTCGGGCGGATCGTCGCCTTCCACCGGTATTAGCTAACTTCAAATTGAACAGATCACAAAGGAGACCGAAGTGACGTTCATGGAAACTTTGAAGCGGTGGTTGGGCAAGACCAAGGAGCTGGCGGGGGAAGCAGCCGAGAAGGCTGGACCGGCCCTCGAGAAGGCCAAGGAGAAGGCCGGACCGGCGATGGAAAAGGCCAAGGAGAAGGCCAGTGAGGCCCTGGAGAAGGCCGGACCGGCGATGGAAAAGGCCAAGGAGGTCGCGGGCGAGGCCTGGGAGAAGGCGACCGAAAAGATCGACGAGATGCGGAGCGGGGGCGTTGAAGGCGCCAAAGACAAGGCTGGCGACATGGCCGACAAAGCCGAGGAAAAGGTCCACGACATCAGCGGCATGGCGACAGAGGCGGGTGAGAAGGCCATGGAGGAAGCCAGGCACATGGGCGATCACACGCACCATCACGCCCACGACATCGAGGAAATGGCTAAGGAGTTGGCCGGCGCCGACGAGGACATCGCCGAAAAGCTGCACGACGTCAGCGACATGGCGAAGGATGCAGCCGATGACGTCGTCGACAAGGCGAAGGACGTCGGGGACAAGGCCAAGTAGCTCCCATCCTGGCTCTGCGCTACTGCCGCTGAGCTTGCGCTCCTAAACGGCCCGGTGGGCTCATACTTCCAGTCGAGGTGCGGGCGGGCTCGTTAACCTCCCGGGAATGTCTCGGATTTCCAGGCGCGTCGGGTCGATCGAAGAGTCGGCCACCATGGCGATCAGCGAACGCGCCGCGCGGCTGAAGGCCTCGGGGCGTCCCACGATCAGCTTCGGGGCCGGCGAACCCGACTTCCCAACCCCTCCCCACATCGTCGAGGCGGCCATCGTCGCCGCCCGCGACCCGCGCTACCACCACTACACCCCCAACGCCGGCCTCCCCGAACTTCGCGAAGCCGTCGCGGCGGCAACTCTCCAGCACTCGGGGGTGGCAACCTCGGCCCGAGAAGTCCTGATCACCAACGGGGGCAAACAGGCTGTCTATCTGGGGCTAGCGGCATTGCTGGACCCGGGCGACGAGGTCTTGATCCCGGCTCCCTACTGGGTCACGTATCCGGAGGCGGCTGCTCTATCGGGAGGCGTGCCCGTGCGGGTGGTGGCGGGAGAAGCAGCCGGCTTCAAAGTGACGGTCGACCAACTCGAGGCTGCCACCACTCCGCGCACCAAGGTCCTCGTATTCGTCTCGCCATCCAACCCGACCGGAGCCATCTACTCCCCCGGCGAAGTCGCGGCGATCGGTCGCTGGGCGGGGGAACGGGGCATCTGGGTTCTCACTGACGAGATCTATCAGCAACTCGTGTACCGCGGAGTCAAGGCGAAATCAATTGCAACCGTGCCCGAGCTGGAAGACAGATGGCTCATCGTGAACGGGGTCGCCAAGACCTACGCCATGACCGGCTGGCGAGTTGGGTGGTTGGTCGGACCGGCCGATGTCATCCAGGGCGCCAGCAACCATCAATCCCACATGACCTCCAATGTCAACAACATCGCCCAGCGTGCTGCCCTCGCCGGCCTAACCGGACCCACCGAGCCGATCGAGGAGATGCGACAGGCCTTCGACAAGCGGCGCCAGGCGATGCACGGAAGGCTGGCCAAGATGGCCGGGGTGACCTGCGTCGAACCCGAGGGAGCCTTCTATTGCTACCCGGGTCTGGCGGCCCATCTGGGACGATTCGGGTCCTCGATGGGGGTTGCTTCCTACCTGCTCGAGGAGGCCGATGTGGCAGTTGTTCCAGGCGAAGCTTTCGGCACCGATGGCTATGCCGCGCCTGTCATACGCCCTCAATGATGACGACCTCGAAGAGGGTCTCGAGCGGATGGGACGGGCCCTCGAGCGGGCCCAGGATTAGCCCTTCGGAAGCGGGTTTACACTCGCCGATCAGTGGAGTCACCCGACAGCGCCAAGGCCATGCTCTTGGTCGAGCCCCGCCATCTGAGCTGCAATCGGTTACCCGTCAAGTCCGTCGAAAGAGGTGGCTGGCTGGCTATCGAGGCAACCGGGATCTCCGGAGCGGACGTCCAGACCTGGAAGGGCGACCGTCTTGACGTCGTCTACCCGCTGGTCCTAGGTCATCAGGTTGTGGGAAGGATCGCAGCCACCGACGACCTCGACGGCTTTGAAGTCGGAACCAGGGTCGTGGTCGAGCCCGAGTTGCGATGCGGCGTCTGCGGCCGGTGTCGAAACGGCGTCGGCGGGTGTCGAAAGCGTGTGCCCGTCAATAGCTACGGCCGGCTCCCTTCCACCGAACCTCCCGGGCTTTGGGGAGGCCTAGCCGAATATCTCTATCTGGATCCGTCGGCCCGCCTGCACGTCGTTTCGGACGACATATCGGCGGAGTTGGCGACCTTCGTCCATCCCCTCGCGGCGGGATACACGTGGGCCGTAGAGCTGGCCGATTTGAAACCCGGTGAAACGGTGATGGTCCTCGGGCCGGGACCACGAGGCCTGGCGTGCGTCGTCGCGGCCATGGCAGCAGGCGCCGAATGGGTGGGGGTTACCGGTCTCGATGTGGATAGCGACCGGCTGGCAATCGCCCAAAAGCTTGGTGCCAACCTCACGGTCAACGCGTCCAGCGAAGACGTGGCGGCCTCGGTTGCGGACCACCTCGGCACCCGGCCGGATGTGGTCATCGATGTCACCTCCGACGACCCTGAGGCCATGTTCACCGCACTCGACCTGGTGCGATCCGGCGGCCGGGTGATTCTGGCGTCGACCAAGGGCAACCGCCCGGTCCATTTCTTCTCGGATCTGATCGTGACCAAGCAGCTCACCCTGCGAGGCGCCCTGGGGGCGAGCAGCAACGCCTACGACTGGGCTTGCGACCAGGTAGCCGCGGATTCCCGGATCGACGACCTGGTTTCCCATCAGTTCCCTCTTACCGAAGCTTCCCGGGCCCTCCAGGCGGCGGCCGGCATGCTCGGTCACGACGAGCTGATTTCTGTGGCAGTCACCTTCTAATAGGTCCCGGTCATACCCCCGGCATCCTCACCTCGCGGGGCCATCGGGCCCACTCGGGCGAGGTGGGGCTGGATCGTTTACGACCTGGCCAATACGATTTTCGCTCTGGGGGTCGTGGGGCTCTACATACCGGCCTGGCTCCATGAATCCGGCTTGCCCGACTCGGCCCTGGCCGTAACCGAAGCCCTGGCCGGAGCTTCAGTCATGGTCCTCGCCCCGTGGATCGGGATCCAGACGGATCGAGCGTCACGGCGTCTGCCTGCGCTGGGCTTGACCACCGCCGTCGCCATCATGGCCACGGCCGGGCTGGCGTGGTTCTCCCCCACCGTGACCCTCGTGTTGCTCGGACTGGCGCTGATCGGGGTCAATACCGGGTCGGCCATCTACGACTCATTGCTTCCATCCGTCAGTGACGAAGTCACGAGGGCCCGGACCTCGGGGCTCGGAGTCGGAATCGGATATCTGGGTGCCTTCGTCGGACTCGGCCTCGGGCTGCTGGCTTTCGAGGTCTTCGACGCCGGCTATCCGGCCACATTCCGGTTCCTCGCAGCCGGATTCGCCCTTTTCTCGATCCCTATCTTCGTCTGGGTTCGCGAGCAACCGCGGGCCGGGAATGAAAGGGTCTCGCTCAATCCCTTCAGAGGCTTGGCCGCAGCCTGGCGGCGAGCTGCCCGAACGCCCGGGGTGCTCCGGTTTCTCCTTGCCAGGTTCCTCTACTCGGATGCGATCAACACTCTCATCGGCGGCTTCCTGGCTCTCTTCGTGCTGACCGAATTGAACCTATCGACGAGGGAGGTCAACAACCTTCTTGGGGTTGCGATCGCCGCCGCCATCGGCGGCGGGCTCGGGGGTGGCCGACTGACAACTCGACTCGGAGCGAGACGGGCGCTGCGGGTGGCGCTCCTGCTCTGGGTCCTGGCACTTCTTCTCGGGGCCGTCACCGCCGCGATCGGGGTCACCTGGTTGATCTGGGTTGTCGGGGTGATGGGTGGCCTCGCGCTCGGTGCCACCTGGACCGCCGATCGGGTGCTGATGCTCGATCTGAGCCCGCCCCGGCACGTCGGTGAGTTCTACGGCCTCTATGCGACGGTGGGTCGGTTCGCGACCATTTTCGGTCCCCTGGTTTGGGCCGCGGTGGTCGACGGTCTTGGGTGGGGACGTACCTCGGCGCTTTTGATCCTGGCGGCCTTCATCCTCAGCGGTTGGTGGGTCGTCAGACGGGAATAGATCCGGGCTTCAATCAGGTCGTCTGCAATCAGGCGTCGCCTGCAATCATCCTTCTTCTGACCCGAAGCTCGAACCCCATTTCCTCGGCCAGTGCGGTCATGAGGCCGACCAGGTCGTCCCGAGCCTCTGATTCCGGAAACCGTTCGATGGAATCGAAAGCCTTTTCGAGGCTCTCGGCGGACTTCTCCATATCGCCGGCTCTCCACTGTTCCACTGCTTTTTCAATCCGTTCGTCCACTTCCCTGACGTCCTTCGGTTTGTAATCGGGAGGACCTAGTGAGGCGAGGAGAGTCCCTATCTCAGCTGCCAGGGAGGTGGGGCTTGGTTCGGTGGTAGCTACCACTGACGATGTCGTTGTGGCGGCGGTCGTGGTCGAACCTGTGGTTGCCGACCGCGCCAGAACTCCCGTGTATTTGGTTCCGGATCGGTCGGCCGCGATGGACAAAATGGCGATGACTCCCACCAGCACCAATCCTCCGGCCACGGCGAGGCTGCGCCGGAGAGGCCTGCGCTCACTCAGGTCAGAGTCTCTTCTTTCACCCTGATTCGGGTCTGGCAGCTTGAGGACGGTGGACTCGTCGGGTGAAACCCTTGACTCCGGCGGGACGAAGGGAGGCGCAGCCGGAGCGCTCACACCGACGGGGAGGACGAGCGTGGAAGGCTCGCTGAGCCCCGCGACGAAGGCTGCAGCCGAAACCGGACGCTCCGATGGGTCCTTCGCCAGAGCCCTGGTGAGAGCCGGGATGGCCTCGGGTGGAACCTTTCCGACGAGGATCGGCCCATCAGCGGTTCGGATCGCCTCGAGAAGACCAGCCGCCGTGTCCCTCGAGAAGGGCTTCTCCCCGGTGAGCATCTCGTATGTGACCGCCGCCAATGAGTAGATATCGGAAGCAGCCGAGGCGTTCTCGCCCCCGATTATTTCAGGAGCCACGTACGAGATGGTCCCGACCACTTCGCCGGGCGACGTGATGGTCGCGGCGTCGTCCAATGGCTTGGCGATCCCGAAGTCGGCCAACCGGATCCTCTCGCCGGGATCGATGATCAAGTTGGCCGGCTTTATGTCCCGATGAACGATCCCGTTGTTATGGGCGTAGTCGAGGGCAGCTGCCACCTGACCGACGAAGAGGGCGACCGTCGTGAGGTCCATCGGCCCGTGCGCCGCCAATCGTTGCGCGAGGGTTTCACCCTCGATCAGTTCCATGGCAATCCAGGGACCGTCTTGGTCCTCCCCCGCGTCGAAGACTGTGAGTATCCCCGGGTGGTTCAGTCGCGCCGCGGCCTGTGCCTCGCGGCGAAATCTGTCCGAAGAAGTCGGATTCGATTTCAGGTGAGGGGCGAGAGCGCTTGATCGCCAGCCTGCGCCCTAGAAGGGTGTCCGTAGCCCTCCAGACCGTGGCCATACCCCCGGCGCCGATCTGTTCCTCGAGGACATAGCGACCGTCAATCACCGGGCAAGGGTATAGAGAGTCTCCTTCTAGCCGATCAACGTCGCCGCCACCGCGGCCACTGCAAACGCCAGGAGCCAGGAGGCCAAGGATCCCACCAATACGTATTCGGGCGAGATCTCGCTGTTGACGCCCGTTATCTCCGGAAATCGCAAAAGGCTCTTGGCGGCGGCCACCAGCCCGGCCGCACCGGGCTCCCCCATCAACACGAGGATGTAGATCAACAGGCGCTCCATGCCGCCGATCCACCTACCTGCCCCGGCTGCGGCCGGGAGCGCCACCCCCCGGGCCTTTCTGAGGATCCAGCGAACCGCGAAGTTGGCCGGGGTGAGCAGCAGGGCGGCACCGATCACGACGACGAGCAGATCGAAGAGATCGTTGATGTTCATGCGTTGATGTTCATGCGTTGATGTTCATGCGATGCTCATGCCAATGCTCGCGCGGAGCGCAGAAGGGCAGCGAGGCCGTGATTCTGCACCCTCCGGCTGATCGAGCTCTTGTTGACGCCCAACCGGATGGCCGCTTCTTGCTGCGTCGCACCACCGATCAGCAGCCTCAGAATCGTGGCATCGTCCTTGTCCATGCCGGCGAGGACCTGATCGCGCAGCACCAGGATGGCGTTGAACATCGACTCCTGGGCGTTACCGGTCCGACAAACGGTGCGCAGCGAGTTGGGCTCCCGGTTGGACCGTTCCGTCCGAGCCAGCTCCTCGAGGGCTTCACGCGCCCGCCACCAGCAAGGCCCGTCCTGTCCGAATGGGGTGCGACTCGGATCCTGAGTTCGCAAGGCTCCCCACCCGATGCCGATCCTCAACTCGATCTGGTCCACAACCTCCAACCTGAGTCGGAAACAAGCCTCCATGGCCTCGGGCACCGTCCCGTACATTCCTTGGAACTCATCTCCCAGGGTCGGGGTGAGGGCTTGGACCGGCTTCATGACGCGGTTGACTTCCGCCAGGGCTTTGTCGAGGCGCTGCTGCAAGCGCGATCTGCTGATGGCCTGGCGCGAGCCGACCACGTCGCCGATGATTGCAGCCCGGTTCTGGCGAGCGGATGAGCTCATGAGGCAACTTTAACAGAGTTGTTGATATTAGCAACTATCCAAGAGTTGCTTAATAAGTGCAACTCATGCAAGACGGGAGTCATAGCCAAAAGTGAGACGCTCCTCCACCTGGTAGGGCACCGGGATGTCCCGGGTTTCCCGATCACCGGTGACCAGTCGACGTCCGATCTCTGCGAACCAAGTGTTGTTGGGGACTACCCACGGCCACAGCCTCAGACCGACCCGGGCCCCGACCATGGCTCCCACCATCGAGGCCATCTCACTCCCTCCCGTCGAGGCTGCGACCTCGATCAGCCGGTAGGGCTCAACCGTGGGGCACGAGGCCAGAACAATCGCCATCAGAGGCGTTTCAGCGACGGATGGGGTTCCATGGGCGATCACCTTCTTCAGGAGATCCGCTGCCGGGCTGGTCACCCAGTCCGCCGCCTCGCGCAGATCGAGCGGGCAGAAGATGGGCATCGTCCATCCTGCTGAAGAGGTAGTCCTCTTTGTCGATTTCCGCCAGGGCCCGGTCGATCAATTCAATGGAGCCCTGGAGCAGATCGCGACCCACCTGGGCGAACGAGGAAGCGGCGACTGCCCCGGCAATCGTCACAGCTCCCACCACGGTCGAAGCATCGATGTGCGTCACCCGGGCTACCGACATGGCCGCGTTGACGAGGCGCTCTGGATCACGACGGAACCAAACGCCGACCGGATAGACCCGGGCTGCTGGTTCCGAGGAGGGCTCGACTGTGGCGGCGCCCTCGCCTCGGGACGCGGCCTCGAGCCAAGCCACAAAAGTGTCGGAGGGGGCGCTATAGACCGAAGGGTTCTCGGTATCTGCCCCGAGTTCCTTCCACTCCTCCGCTAGAAGCGCACGATCGATCCCGTCGTTGCGGAGGAGGTGATAGGCCACGACCGTGGCCTGCTGGGTGATCGACGAGTAGCCAATCGGACTGTTCCCCCCGGCGACATCGCCGGCGGCCGCAGCCAACATCACACCGGCTCCTTCCCCGTTCAGGAGCGAGAAAAGGGGGGTGCTGGAGTCCGTCACAGACGGGGTGAGGCTAGCTCAGTACCCTGGACAGGAAATGCAAAGGCTGCTGCTCGTCGCCAATCCCTCCTCCTCCCAGTTCACCGGGTGGCGGGCATCGTTCGGTGGTCCGAATCCTTCAACGCCGATTCGAGGTCGAGACCGTGTGGCCTCAATCGACCGAACACGCCAGGGCCCTCACCGCCCAGGCCGTTGCCGACGGGTTCGATGTCGTTGCCGCGATGGGAGGCGATGGCGTGGTGCATCATGCCGGCCACGTCCTCGCCGGGACCGAGACCGCGTTGGGAGTGATACCGACCGGCACCACCAATGTCTATGCGCGCCTGTTCGGCATTCCCCAGAAGCCCACCGCGGCAGCCCGGTTGCTCATAGGCGCCCACCTGCGCCAACCGACCAACGTGCTTGCAATCGATGGCCATCAGGACCAGGGGAGGTGCGTCGACACGCCCTATTCGCAGCAGGGTTCGGGTTTGACGCCGCTGTGGTGCGAGCGGCGGAGCAGGAGCCGTATCGGAAATATCACTTCGGCGCACTCCACTACGCCAGAACGGCTATCGGCACCCTGCTCCGACTATCGCAAGCGACGTCCCCACATCCGGGTCACCGCCGGTCCGGGGCCACCGATGCCGTGGCAGTCCTGGTCCAATTCCAACCGGTCTACACGTACTTCGGTCGCAAGGGCCTCGTTGAGCCGAAGCCCCGGACCCGATGTCGGCCCTCGTGGTGGACGCGTTCCTGCCCGCCGTCTCCTGCGGATCGCATCGGGTTTGATCGGAGGAGCCGACCTGACCGATTGCCTGGCATGCAGGTATGGACCGGCATCGACTCGATCTCCTTCGAGGCAGATCCGCCGGTATGGGGCCAGGCCGACGGCGAATGACGGGGGCCTGGAAGGCGGCTTCGATCTCTTTCGCCGCGATGCCCTCCACGTCCTGGTGCCGCACCTTCGATTCGCTGAAGCGACCAGCGAGGCTTCGCACTTCTCGCATGTCAACCTGGATTGACGACACGCCTTGTCAACGTAGGATGACAGGCATGGATTTCAACCGCACGGCCATCGAGGCCAGGAGTGAGGATCCCGCCGTGGGTCTGCGGGCGGTCGTGGCGCTGCGTCGGCTGACCGACCGCCTCGAGGCGGCGCAGGTAACGGCGGCCCGACGGGCCGGATGGACCTGGCAGCAGATCGGCGACGCTCTCGGGATCTCCCGCCAGGCGGTTCACAAGAAATACCGGAGGTAAATGTTCGAGAGATTCACCAAGGCCGCCCGCGAGGTCGTCAATGCCGTCGCCATCGCCGGCGACCGCGGGGACGCCCGCGTCGGCACCGAGCATCTACTGGCCGGTGTGGCGGCAACTCCTCACGGGCCGCGGACCTGCTCGATCGCCTGGGCGCCGGATCTGAGCAGGTCAGGCTGCAATCACCGATCTCGACCGAACCGCGCTGGCCGCGGTCGGCATCGACCAGGACTCCGTCCGCCTGGGTCCGGCCGGCAACGAGTGGCGCCGGAGCAAGCGCCACATTCCATTCAACCGGGCCGCCAAAGGGGCGCTGCAAGGAGCGCTCCGCGAGGCGGTAAACCTGAGACATCGCTACATCGGTTCGGAACACATCCTGGCGGCATTGACCTCGACGGGCGCCGAAGACCCGGCCCGAAGAATCCTGACCGGGCTCGGGGTAGATGTCACCTTGCTACGCCGATCGACGGAGGTCCGGTCCGCTAGAGCGTGATCGGCGTTACTCGGTGCCGACGGGGATCACTCCCAACTTGCCCGCCTGGAAGTCCTCGTAGGCCTGGATGAGCTCGTTGCGCGTATTCATCACAAACGGCCCATACCAGGCGACCGGCTCACCGATCGGCTTGCCGCCGAGGATGAGCACATCCATTTCGGGACTGCGACTCTCTTGTACGGGATCGGCCGCGATCGTGATCTGATCTCCGCTCCCAAACACGACCAATTGACCCATTGCGGCTGGCCGGCGCTGGACCCCGAATGCTCCCTTGCCGCTCAGGACATAGACCAGCGCGTTGAAGTCGCGCCTCCAGGGCAAACGGAGCTGCGCCCCGGGGCTGAGGGTGGCGTGCACCATCGAGATCGGCGTGTGGGTCGACCCCGGGCCTTGATGGCCACCGACCTCACCAGCGATGACCCGGAGAAACGCTCCGCCATCGGGTGAGCGAACCAGGACCACCTCGCCGGCCCGAAGGTCTTGATAGCGAGGCGCCAGGAACTTGTCCTTGGAGGGGAGGTTGACCCACAGTTGGAATCCGTGGAACAGCCCGCCCGACATGACCAGCGACTCCGGCGGCTTCTCGATATGGAGAAGACCCGACCCTGCGGTCATCCATTGAGTGTCCCCGTTGGTGATTACTCCCCCGCCGCCCTGTGAGTCCTGATGTTCGAACGTGCCATCGATCATGTAGGTCACCGTCTCGAAGCCTCGATGGGGATGCCACGGGGTCCCCTTGGGCTCGCCCGGGGCGTACTCCACCTCGCCCATCTGGTCGAGATGGATGAAGGGATCGAGTTGCTCGAGGGAGACACCGGTGAAAGCCCTCCGAACCGGAAAGCCCTCGCCTTCGAATCCGCTCTGAGCGGTCGTGACGGACTGCACCGAACGCTCGTTGTCACCCGAATTGGGCACGACGGTGGGAGGGACAGGACATCGGAAACGGTTACGGCTGGCATGGGTCTCTTTCCTCGTTGTCTTAGGACAACAATAGTTGTATGTGCAACATTCCCCCTAGGATGACCAGATGAACCCGCGACCCAACCGGGAGGAGCTGGCGGCCTGGCGCGCCTTTCTCGAGGCCCATCATGCCGTCATGGCGGTTCTCGGTGAGGAGTTGGAGGAGATCGGCCTCCCCATCGCCTTCTACGACGTTTTGGTCCAACTGAGCGAAGGCGAGCCCGGCGGGCTGCGAATGGCCGATCTGGCTCGCCGGGTCCTTCTCTCCAAGAGCGGGCTCACCCGCCTGGTCGATCGAATGGTGGGGCAGGGTTTGGTGCGGCGCCGTCCTCGCCCGAGGACGGGCGCGGCTACTACGTTGTCGCCACTGCCCTGGGCCGCAGTGCATTGCGCCGGGCCAGTCCCGGCCATCTCCGCGGGGTCGCGAACCATTTCACGTCGCTTCTCACCGAGGATGAGTTGAGGGTGATCACCGAAGCGATGAATCGGGTGGCGGACTTCCGCTGCCTTCCCGCCGACCAACACTCGCGGGCGGGTTGAATCCCGGGGCCGAAGCCAACTCATCGGTCGACCGATGAGTTTTCGTGATGGTGGCGTTATATCTCGCATGTGACCGGTAGGGCGCGGTCCGGGCAACAATGGCCGGGCCCCAGATGCAAGGAGAACGCTCGTGGATTACAAGCTTGAACTGGTTCTGGTTCCCGTCACGGACGTGGATCGTGCCAAGGCCTTCTATACCGAGAAGGTGGGTTTCCACCTGGATGTCGACCACCGAGCAGGCGACGAGTTTCGGGTCGTGCAGATGACACCGCCCGGTTCGGCGTGCTCGATCAGCGTCGGAATCGGGCTGACCGATTCGGCTCCCGGGTCGGCCAAGGGGATGCACCTCGTTGTGACCGATATCGTGTCGGCCCGCGACGAATTGGTCGATCGCGGGGTCGAGGTCGGCGAGGTCCGACATCTCGAGGAGGGCGCCTGGGTGCCCGGGCCCGACCTGCAGCACGCGGACTACGGCTCCTTTGCCCACTTCAACGACCCCGACGGCAACACGTGGGTCTTGCAGGAGGTCGGCTATGGCGCTGCCGGTGCATGAGGTCGCCGAGGTGGAGCAGGGCGGCTTGATAGCCGCCGCAATAGGGGGCCAGGAGTCGGCGTTCGCCGCCCTCACGGAGCGCTACCGCCGGGAACTGCACGTCCACTGCTACCGCATGCTGGCTTCGTTCGACGAAGCCGAGGACGCGGTGCAGGAAACGTTCCTCCACGCTTGGCGTGGTCGCGGCAGGATTCGAGGGCGGCACGATGTTCCGGGCCTGGCTCTATCGCATCGCCACCAATGTGTGTCTCGATATGCGCCGCCGAAGCTCGCGCCGCTTGACGAGCCTCCGGTCGTTCGCCGAGGTGCCGTGGATGCAACCCTATCCGGACGCCTTGCTGGACGAAGTGGCTGCCAGCGACGACACGCCCGACGCGGTGGTCGTTGATCGGGAGACGATCGAACTGGCTTTCCTTGCCGCCATGCAAGTTCTTCCTCCCCGACAGAGGGCGGCCCTGATCGTACGCGACGTCCTCGGGTGGTCGGCGCTGGAGACCGCAACCCTGCTGGAGACGAGCGTCGCGGCGGCCAACAGCGCTCTGCAGCGGGCCCGGTCCACCATGCGCGAACACCTGCCGGCGCGACGGGCCGAGTGGATCGCGGGCAAACCAAGCGTCGAAGAACGGGAACTGCTGGACCGTTTCATCGATGCTCACGAGCGATGTGACGCCGCCGCCGCTCTGGCGATCGCATCCCAGGACCTACGGATCTCGATGCCGCCTGACCACATGGTTTTCGACGGCCTCGCGTTGATCCGGCCGTTTCTGGAGCGGGCGTTCGGAGAGGACCGCGACGGGGATTGGAGGCTCGTTCCGACGTGGGCCAATCGGATGCCAACGGCCGCGAGCTACCTCCGCCGGCCGGGCGACTCCGAGTTCAGGGCCTTCAAGTTCGATGTCCTCAGGATCGAGGACGGCAAGATCGCCGAGATCACCACGTTCGGGGCGGGCCTCTTTCCTTCATTTGGCCTGCCGGCGGTCCTTCCCGTGGCTTGACTCACGATGCGTCGGCGCCCGCGGCCGCCGGATCGACCCGCAATGTTCCATTCGAGTAGTAGCCGACTATGTCGACTTCCCCCTCGCTGGTCCGCACGTCGCCCTCTCCGACAATCAGTTCGGCATACTCGGGGAACTTGTCGAGGTCGATGATCGAGATCTGGTCACCGAGGCATTGGACCGGGAACGACTCACCGATTGCCTCGCAAAGCCTGACCCCGCCGCCATCGGAGAAAAGCGTGCCCCTGACGAAGACGGGGGTTTCGCCTTCAAAGGTAAGAACCTGTTCGATCGACACCGGCGCCATTCGGCCCCCGTCGTTTGTGGAGACGGTGCCCCCGTTCCCGGAGTCCGTAGCACCACAAGCCGATAGGACAACGGCGAGAAGCGTTCCCGCCGTCATGATCTTTCTGGTTTTCATGTCAGTCCCTTCGCGTTTGCAGCTGATGAATCCTTGTTGAATTGCACCAATCCGACGTGCACGCCTTGCAATCGGTTCCGCTTCCAGACGTCAGAGCGACTCCGGCAGCGAAAGAGCCAACTCATCGGCCAAGGCTCGAGTGATAGCACGAGGTCGCAGGCGATCCCGGAGATGTCGACCCAGGGTCGCGTCGAAATGGCGGGCTATCAGAGATTCATCACCCTTCGAGGATCTACCGATCTGGCCGATCGTGGCGTCGAGATCCAGCCGGGGGTCGATTTCGGCCGCGTCTGTGGACAACTCGATCAGAAATGTCCTCAGTTCCCGTATCGATTCGGATCTACGGCCAGCCACCCATCGCCCGGCCGCCGCCCGGCGGACCTGGTCCCATCGTGGTCCAAACCCGACTGTTCGGAGGTGCGGACCAAGCAGTTCAAGCCCCCGTCTCAATTCGGAGGACAGGTCGGCGTCGTTCTCGACTTTCAAACCGAGTTCGGCAACCAGCCCTTCCCAAATCTCCTCGACGCCGAACGGTGGACCGAACGGAGGGTCGGCCGCCGCCACCCAAATAACGGGCTCTCGCACACCATCCGCCACCAGCGCGTTAGCAAGGTCGTTTACCACGACCGGAACGTCATCCCCATCAAGGCGGTCGATCTGGTTGAGAACGAATCGGAAACGGTCGCCATGGTTTGCCAGAGGCGTCAGGTGCTCGGTGTGGAGGACCCGATCGCGGTACTTTTCCGGATCGACTACCCAGACGATGAGATCGATGATCGGAAGCAGCTCTGACACGATCCGGCGGTGTCGACCGTCCACCGAGTCGAGATCGGGCAGATCGATGATCGCGATCGCTGGATCGAGATCGTGGACTGCGATTTCAGTGATCCCGAACCGGTCGAACAACCCTTGCAGCCGGGAAGCGGATCGAGCAGGAACCCAGGCCAGGGCCTCCGCCGTGGTGGGCCGGATGGCCCCCGATGGCGACACTTCTTCGTCGGCTAGCGCGTTCAAGAGGCTCGACTTGCCCGATCCGGTTCCTCCCGCCAACCCGACCAGCAGCACCGTCCCGGCGTAGGCGCGGCGTTCCCTTTGATCACGGGCGATCCGGGCGAGCTCGGTAACCAAGTCGTCCGGCACATGTTGGGCAGCGGCCGCCACCACCCGGTCGTACTGATCAAGCCAGTCAAGGGCGTCAGACATTTCGCCAATCGAGGTCGGAGATCAGTTCGGCACCGTTGTGAAGGCGTTCGAGGAGGCCTTCGGGCAAGAGCTCCAACCGATCGAGAAACCGCTGGCGATCGTCGGCTACCACCAGGGCAAGCCAGTCCCGGGTCGGTTCGGCGTGATCGGTGACAGCGGTTGGGGAGGGACCCCCGCCAATGAAAGCGGTTGGGGAGGGACCCCCGCCAGTCAACTGCATGAGCCGCGAGACGGTCAGGGTTGATGCGCTCCGCAAATCCGGAGGCACCTGGAATCCTTCACTTGCGAGGGCGGCGGCCGCGGCCATCGCAGCCGAGTCCACAGCGTCGACCACTCGCCGAAGAGTCGCCTCGAGGTCACGCCGCCGAAGCTTCAGAATCCTCTTCAATGCTCGAGGTCCGTGCCCGAGGACGCCATCGATGGACTCCCAACCAACCTCGTATGCCGCGCTCACATCCTTGATCGCACGGGAAGCCGCGGCCGATCGATCCTCGAGGTCGGCGATAACTCTTGCCAGCTCGCCGGCCAATTGGTCGGTCGTCGCCTCCAGAGCCGCCACCCGGTGGGTCCTGGCATCACTTGCCCATTCCCGCAGCAGGAGCCCCAAACGTTGCACGGATTGATGCCCCAGGCGACCTCGACCCGGATCGATCCTCTGCTCGCTGATGGTGAGCACAGGGACCTCCCCCATTCCGAGGGCCTGCAGCCGAGCCGTCAGGTCGTTGCGGGCCCCGCTCGCTCTGGTCTGCAGCCGATTGACGACGACCGCCATTGGCTTGCCGACCACCGAACGGAGTACCTCCCAGGGTGAGGCGTCGCCATAGCGTGACGACGTCGTGACAAAAACGACGGCATCGGAGGCCGATAACGCCTCAATTGCTCGGAGACGGTGATCGACAGCATCGGAATCGAGGTCGGGCGTATCGATGAGGGCGACGGATCCGGCTAGCGGATGATCGCCCACTACCACCGGCCAGGGCCACCAGGTCCCGGCGTGGGCCGCGCCGGTCCAGACGATGGGCTGACTGGTGGTCGGCCGGAGCACTCCAGGCACGGTCACAGGGGATCCGGCCAGGGAATTGACGAGAGTCGACTTTCCCGAGCCTGTCGAACCCACAACCGCGACCACGAGGGGAGGCGGTGGATCGGCCAGCCGTGGAATCAGGAATCGCCGCAGTGTCCCGACCAGATGAGCGACGGGAACGTCCACACCGACGCTTTCGGCCACTTCCAGGGCAGCGGCCAGATCGGCCAGTTGCATGCTCAGTCGAACGTGTCTCCGGCTCACAGATCGTGACGGTAATCAGGACTCGACATTGGGCTTTCGCTCCCGACAGGGGTTTCACCGCCCCCAAATCGACCAACTGGGTCTCTCTCGGGTGTTTGTGTCATACCCACTCCGTAGGTTGACCGTCATGGCTGTTGAGTTGAGGAACGGGACTGTCTGCATCGACCAGTTCGAGATCGCCGACCCGGCCGTGGTCGGTCTTCTGGGTGGAATCGACGACGCCGCACAGAGGGAACTCCTGGTTTCCAGTGCGCTCGCCACCGGCGCCCGGGGTCTGATGTCGATGGGTTTGGGTGTGAGGGTGGAGGATCTCGAAGCCCGGTTGCGATCGGGAGCGGAGGCGGCCGCTGCCGCAACCCTCGGACAGCTGGAGGCAGCGGTCATGAGAGCGGCCGCATGCCTCGAAGCGGGGATCGATCTCGGCCGGTCCGACAGCCACAGCACCGTGTTCCTCGATGAGCTCAAGTCGCTGCTGGGTCCCGAAGGTCGTCTCCTGGCGGGCCTCAAGGCGGCCCTTGACCCCCTTGGCGACTCGCCACTCGCGGTCGCGTTCTCCGGGGTGCGGGCCGAGCTGGCCCATCTCCGCGATGACATCGTTCGCAACCAGGGCCGGGACGAAGAGGCCGCCAGGGGAACCGCGAAAGGGGTCGATTTCGAAGACCGCCTCGAGGGAACGCTCCGCGACATCGCCCGGGGGATCGGAGCCATAGTCGACCGGACCGGGAGAGCGGCGGGCAACCTGTCGTCGATGGCAGTGGTGGGCGACTACCTCTTGCTGCTTCCCGATGGCCGCAAGGTCGTGATCGAGGCAAAGCATCAGCAGAGCATCGGGCTGACCGGGAAGAACGGAATCCTGGCCGAGCTCGATCGAGCGATGATCAACCGGTCGGCCGAAGCAGGTTTGTGCGTCTCGGCTCTCGATGCGTACCCGGCCGAGGTAGGCATCTTCAACGTCTATGGAAACAAGGTCCTCGTGGTCGACGACGGTGAAGGAACGATGATCACTGCCGCGCTTCGTTGGCTGATGCTGGCCGGAGCCGGGGCCCGTGACGACCTCGGGATCGACATCGGCGCGATCAAGGACGGGCTTGAGCGGCTCCGAGGAATATGCCAGCGATTCGCCAACAGCCGGTCCGCTCTGACCGAGGTCAACAAGTCGGTGACGAAGGTCTCCGAAAGCTTGGGCGAGATGCGCGACGAGGTGCTGAACACCATCGACGATCTCATACGGAACATCCGACGCGGCGACGACGGCGAACCGCGCCGTCGTCGGCCCTCAGATTCGGCGAGCCGGCTGAGCCGTCGAACCTATCTGTTGATCGCGTCCGCCGAGCGGCCCTCCGGACAATCCTCCAGCAACGGGCAGTATCGGCACCAGGGGCCTCCGCGCCTCTCGGTGGTGGCAGCCCACCGACGACCAAACTGGTTCTGAAGGCGGTGACCAGATCGGCGATATGACGGGCGACCGCTGACAACTCTCCCAGCGACGGTGTCCGCCGCATCCGTTCACCGGTTTGCAGCGACACCGCCTCGACCGCCGGCGACCATTCCCTCTCTCCAGGGCCCAGACCAGGGCATAGAACATCAGCTGTTCGATCGGCTCGCCCAGGCTTCCCGTCTTCCAATCCCGCAGGATCGGACCGGGCTGCTCCTCGCGAAAGACGGCATCGATCTTCCCGATCAGCTTCACGCCCGTCCGAAGGCTCGGCCTCGAGGGAGATCTCGGCAGCTTCGAATCCATCGCCGGGGAAATGTCGGAAGCGGTCGTACAGTGCCGTCGCTTCCCTGATCATCTCGGTCAACTCCGACGGCCGATGGATCCCGATTGCTGCCATCTTCCCGTTGAACGCAGTCCCGATTTCCTCACGGACCGCCTGGTTCACGTCATCGATCGGTCCCGTGGTGAGGTGGCGGGCGAACAACCTGTGGGCCAGGGCCCCGGTGAAGCTCGCCTTCGACTCGGCCGAATACACCCCCTGCAAGCCGCGCCTCTGCCTGGGCCGGGCATTGCCGAAATGAGAGATAGGTGGTGGCCGACACCTTGACGGAATCACCCGCCGGGACCGAGGGAAACGAGATCACCTGGCGATGGTATGGGAAGGCAGTGACGGAAAACCAGGCACCGTTTCCTACAATTGGACGATTCGGGGGTTCCAAGATATCCACTGACGCGCCTGTTAAAGCACGCCGTTTCCACGCGCCATGGCTGTTGGCGCTGGGGTTTGGTCGTGCTCATCCTGGCCGCCTACGGGGTCTCGCGAGCAGTTTCAGCGGGTCAAGTAGTCGGCTCGGTGCAGGTCCGAAGGCATCGAAGTAGGAGGGCTCATCCCCGAAGAGGCGGAGACGGCCCTCGTCGACCTCGAGGCCAACCTGGCCGAGCTTTGCCGGCGACCTTTTCCGTCGGCGGCCAGGAGGTGCAGATCACGCCCGGCGTCGATAGGTTTCGATCTCGACGAGGCCGGCATGGTTGGCCGGGCGATGGAGATCGGCCGGCAGGGCAACTTCGTCAACCAGTTCTGGTGGTGGCTCACCCACCTCTTCTCGACCCAGCATGCTCGACGTCGCCGCCCAAATCGATGGCGACGGCCGTCGAGGCTGTGATGACGATCTGGGATACCGAGGTCATCGGCAACCCACCGTTCCCGGGTGGAGTCGGAATCAACGGGACAGTCGCCCGAAGCGCTCTATCCCCGGCCCGGCCAGCAGGTCGATCGATCGGTGGCGCCCGATCTGATCCTCGGGCAATCGGTCGACATTCGACCGAACCGTCACAGCTCTGCCGGTCGTCACCGCCGAACCGACTCTGACCAATCGAGACATCGACCAGGCAGTCGTCCAAGCCCAGCTCATCCTGGCGGGGCCGGTAACCCTGAGAAACGCCGAGCGAGAACGGGAAGTCACCTTCACGGTCGGCCAGATCGCTTCGGCGCTTGCGGACCGAGGTCTTCGAGCGACCGCATCGACTTCTCGATCGATCCGGAGATCGTCAGCGAGATCCTGGAGCCATTGCGGGCCGAGTTGGAGGATGCCCCGGTCGATGCCCAGCTGGTGATCGAGGGCGACTTGCGCAACGGTGGTGCCCGGGCGCCGCGGCACCGTCATCAATCCCGAGACAACAGCTGAGCACCTACTGCTGGCGGCCAATTCGGCCGTCCCGGGTCGGGACATTCCCGATCGACGAGTCGGCCGAACCGGAGGTGACCACCGAGGAACTCGAGGCACTCGGCATCCGGCACAAGGTCAGCCAGTTCACGACCTATCACCCCTGTTGCCAGAACCGGGTCACCAACATCCATCTGATCGCCGACAAGGTCAACAACATCATGGTGATGCCAGGTGAGACGTTCTCGCTGAACGAGTCGGCCGGTGAGCGCACCATCGAGGATGGGTACCTCGAAGACGGAACCATCATCGGTGGCGAGATCACCGACACGGTCGGGGGCGGGGTCAGCCAGTTCGCCACGACGTTCTACAACGCCGTGTTCTGGGGAGGCTTCGAGGACGTCGTCCACAAACCACACAGCTTCTACTTCTCGCGTTATCCGCTCGGGATCGAAGCAACCATCTCCTGGCCTTTGCCCGACCTCCAATTTCGCAACGACTCCGACAGCGCCATCCTGATCCGGACTTCGTATTCGAACTCATCGATCACGGTTGCCTTCTATGGCGACAACGACGGGCGCATCCTGGCCGGCGAGCAGAGCGAGGGAAGGCTGAGGATGAGCGTGGTGGCCGAAGGCGGGCCCGCGGCCAGGGTCGTCACGGCCGAGGTATCCGATCCGTACAACCATCGCGACCCGCCGCCGCCGCGTTACGTCGGTGACGAAACCATCATGCCGCCCGAGCAGATCGAGGATCAGGCCCCTGCCCAGGGCTACACGGTCAACGTGACCAGGACCATCACGGTCAACGGGGTGCCGACCATCAACCGAGTGGACGGTCGTCTATTCGCCCCGCCAGCAGATCATCAAGCTCCATCCCTGCCAGATCGAAGGCTCGGGAGTCTCCTGCCCGACGACCACCACCACGCTTCCGATCGAGACGACTACGACGCCTCGCTCCCTAGGCCGGCAGGGCTCTTGAGCCGGACGACTCGGCGGCCGGGTCCTCAGTCGAGCCATTGGCTCCAGCCTCCGGTGCTGGCTCCTCCGTCAGCTGGAGGTCCTGCGGCCTCGTAGAAGAGGAAGAATGACGCCACCACGTCGCGGGCCGAAGCGACCGACGACGTCGTCCCAACCTTCCGAGCGTCTGATCGAGAGGACGTTCGACATCACATACACATGGTCGATCGAGGGATCGGACTCGAACAGCCGGGCGGCCAGCTGGGCAGGGAAGATGGCCCCGGGCCCGATCGGTCGCCGGGGGTGTAGGCTCTCGCCGTCCTGTCCGGTGAACGAGCGGTCGGTGGACACCAACAGGACGTCGCCGACGACGTCGGCATCCCGGATCTGGATGGTCTGACCCATGGGGCGCAGATCCTAGCTTTGCCGTTTCCGACTTCCTGTGGCCAGCTTCCCGTGGCTGCTAGCTCCTGCCCTGGCTTCCGGCCCTTCCGCGTGGTGCGGGCGTCCTTCTGCGACTGGACCCCGCGGTCCCGCTCCCCGATCACATGCACCTTGAGCAGGTTGGTGGAAGCTTGACGATTGGGAGGGATGCCCGCCACCATCACGACCGTCTCGCCCGCGGTCTGCACACTCCTTCCTTCTCCAGAAACTTCTCGGCGGCGGCGATCATGAGATCGGTGTAGTCCCGCCGCTCGAACGGGTAGGCCGTGACGCCCCGATAGAGCGCCATGACCCTTCGGGTGGTGGTCGACCGGAGTGAACGCGACGATCCGGGCCGCCGGCCGGTATTTGGAGAGCAGGCGGGCCGTCGATCCCGACTCGGTGAAGGCGACGATCGTCTCGAATGCCGAGGTTGGCGGCGGCGTCGACCGCCGCCTGGGCCACCGCCGAAGCCACCGCGCTGACGTGGGTGAGATAGGTGTGCTTGACCGTGGTCGCCGACGTCTCCGACTCGACCGAGGCGCAGATCCGGGCCATCGTCGAGACCGACTCCACCGGATAGAGGCCGACCGCCGTCTCGGCCGACAGCATCACCGCATCGGTCCCGGCCAGCACGGCATTGGCGACATCGGTGACCTCGGCCCGGGTCGGCCGAGGCGAGTGGGTCATCGACTCGAGCATCTCGGTGGCGGTGATCGACACCACCCCGGCCTCGTTGGTTCTGCGAAGGATGTTGGCCTGGACCAGAGGAATCGTCTCCAGCGGCAGTTGAACTCCGAGGTCACCGCGGGCCACCATCACCCCGGCCGCCTCGGTCAGGATGTCGTCGAGGTTGGCGTAGGCGGCGGCGAGTTCGATCTTGGCGATCACCGGCACGTCACCCGCCAGTTCCCGCACCCTCCTGCAGATCGTCGCCGCTCCTGACGAATGAGGCCGCGATCCAATCGACTCCCAACTCGCGCCCGAAGGCAAGGTCGACCTCGTCCTTCTCGGTGATGGTCGGGACCCGCAGATCGGTGTGGGGAAACGCCACTCCCTTGCCGTCGCTGAGCATCCCGCCGATCAGGACCCGGGCCCGGAGGTGGTCCGGAATCCCGGCCGATGACGACCAGGCGGATGAGCCCGTCGGCGAGGATGATCTCTTCGCCGACCTCGACATCTTCGAGGAGGTGCGGGTAGTCGACGTAGACCAGGTCGGGCTCGGTCGACAGCAGCCGGCCCGGCAAGATCCGGAGGATCTCATCGGCCTCCAGCTCGATCGATCCCGCCGCTGAAGGACCCGACCCGGAGCTTGGGGCCCTGGATGTCCTGGAGGATGGCGACGTTCCTGCCCGGTGTCCTCGGCGGTCTGGCGGACCCACTCGGCGAACTGCCGGTGATAGGCGTGGTCCCCGTGCGAGAAGTTGAGCCGGGCCACATCCATCCCGGCCATGCACCAGGGCACGGATCTTCTCGGGGCTGGCGACCGCCGGGCCCGAGCGTCGCGACGATCTTCGTGTAGCGCTCCATCGGGGTCGGACAGTAGCGATGCCCATACACTTCCCCGGTGAACCGCCTGGTCGAACTGCAACGATGTCGACGTGGCCGTCGATCTGGTGCCGATCATCTCGGCGGTCTCGCTCCATCTCGACCAGGGCGAGTGTCTCGGCATCCAGGGACCGAACGGCGCCGGCAAGACGACCTTGCTCCGGGTGATCGCGACGCTGCTGGCGCCGACCGGGGGCACGGGCACCGTTCTCGGGGTCCGCGCTCGGGTCGGCGGACGTTCCCTCGGTGCGGCCCGAGCATCGGACTGGCCGGCCACGTCCCGGCCCTGGCCGGACCGCTCTCCCTGATCGAAAACCTGCCTGCTGGTGGCGCGCCTTACCGGCCGCAGCCAGGAGGAAGCCGCTCGCCGCCCTCGCCCGGGTCGGTCTGGCCGGCGCCGCGGGACGGCCGGCCGATCGATGTTCGCACGGCATGCGCAGGCGAACCGACCTGGCCCGGCTGTTCCTCGCTCCTCCCCGGCTGCTGCTGCTCGACGAACCGCAGGCCGGCCTCGACAGCTCGGCCCAGCCGCTGGTCGACGAACTGATTCGGCCGGGTCGTCGGCGGCGGCGGCGGCGCCGTCCTGGTCTCCCACGACCCCGGCCGGCTTCTCCGGTCTCGCCGACCGCATGCTGACCCTGCGCTCCGGGGCCTTGGAGGCGGCCGCATGAGGTTCTGGGGCCAGGTGCGGGCGATCGCTTCGCACGAATTGCTGATCGAGACGGAGATCGGGGGAGACCTGGTCGATCATCACGCCCTTCGCCGCCGCCGCCTTGATGACGATTCCGCTGGCGATCGGCATCAACCTCCCGCTGATCTCCTCGATCGGATGGCCGATCTTCTGGAGCTATCACCCTCCTGTTCGGGATGCAGGTCGCCTGGCGCCATGCCTCGAGCGAGAGAAGCGCCATCGAGGGACCTGATCATGCTGCTCGGGGTCGATCCGGCCGCCCGCTTCACCGGGCGGGCCTTCGCCAGTGGCGTCCTCCTGTCGGGGTTCATGCCGGTGATCGGAGTCCTGACCATTTTCCTGTACTCGCCCGCTGCGACTGTCGGCGCTGGCCGCTGCTGATCGTGGTCGGCCTGCTCTTCGCGGCCGGGCTGGCCCAGTTGGCGACTCTGGCCGCCGAACTCACGCATCGGCCTCGGCGCCAGATCGTACGCTGGCTCCGCTGCTGGTGGCTCCGCTGGCCCTGCCCTTGCTGATCGGAGCCGCCCAGGCCACGGATTCTCTACTTCGGTCCGGCGGTATCCTCCCCTGGTTGCTGATGCTGGTCCTGGCCGACCTGTTGTTGGCCATCGTCGGTGTACTGACTGCTCGCCCCCTCGAGGAGGCTGCCACATGACCAAGAGCGCGGGTGCTGATGGGCCTGGCCGGCCTCGCCTCGGCAATCGGGGTCTGGCTCGCCTATTCGCACGCCGCCCGACGCGCTCCAGCGATCGTATGCCCGCATCATCAATATCCACGTACCGTCGATGTGGGTCGCGTTCCTGGCTTTCGGCGTCACGGCCCTGGGTTCGATCGTCTGGCGCATCACCCGCAATCGGCGCTGGGATCACCTGGCCGGGGCTTCGGCCGAGATCGGCGTTCTGTTCACCGTGGTCGGTCTGGTGACCGGGATGATCTGGGGCAAGCCGGTCTGGGGGGTCTATTTCGATTGGGCCGACCCGCGGATGGCTTCGACCGCCGTTCTGTTGCTGGTGTATGTGGGTATCTGGCGCTCCGCCGGGCCACCATCGACCCCGAGAAGAGGGCCGCACGTGCGTCGATCCTCGGCATCATCGCGGTCATCCAGGTACCGCTGGTCTACTTCTCGGTGAACCTGATGCGGAGCCTTCATCAGACCCAGTCGGTCCGCCCGGGCGGCGCGACGATGCATCCGACCATGCTGCGGGCGATGTTGTTCAACCTCGGCGCCTTCACCCTCGTCTATGTCGCGTTGATGTCGGCGAGGATGGTGATCGCCCGTCTCGACGATGAGGTCCGGGCGCCGACAGATGGCGGCCGCCGGCAGCGCGGTGCTCCCGCCCAAGCTGACGGGCCCGAATCTGAGGGGAGCAGTCGATGGGTGAGGCAGCCGTCGTCAATCTCGCCTTCCTGGTGACGTTCGGGATCATTCTCTGGTACGCCGCCCGGCTGCATCTTCGGTACCGCCGGCTCACCCGCGAGTTGGATCAACACCGGGACTGACCGTGCCATACCGAAAATTCGTCTGGCCGGCCCTGGCAGCGGTGGCGGCCGTTGTCGTGACGCTCATCGTCGTCAACCTCGGTGGCAGCCTGACCTACTACCTGACGCCATCCGAGGCGGTCGAACGAAGAGCCGAATTCGCCGACGGCGACCGCTTTCGGCTGGGCGGGCTGGTGGTCGAGGGATCCCTCGAGGACCTGGGCGCCGTCAAAGTCTTCGACGTGACCGACGGAGCAGAAACAATCACCGTCCGATTGCGGGGAGTCGTGCCCCCGCTGTTCGCCGAAGACGTCGGCGTGGTCGTCGAGGGGGCATGGTCCGGAGGCGAATTCGCCGCCGACGTGGCGCTGGTCCGTCACGACGAGAACTACCAGCCGCCTTCGACCGCTGCGCCCGGCTGATGTTCGCCCTCCTCGGAGCGATTGGGATCGTCACCGGGCCTCATTGGCTCGGTCTGGCTGACGATCGAGGCAGTTGCGGGCCGCCCGCAGCAGCGATCCCCGGCCACCCCGCCTCACCCGGCCGCTGTGGAACGATGCTGGGCGGGGCGGTGCTCGCCATGCTGGCTCTCGAGGCCGCGCTCGTCTTCAACGACTTCAGCCTCGAGTACGTCGCCAACCATCACGCCCGGGCGACCCCGTTCCCATTCAACGTCGCCACGGCTTGGGCCGCCCTCGAAGGGTCGATCGTCTTGTGGGGCCTGGTGCTGGCCATCTTCACCTGGTTCACCTGGCGGACCTATCGAAGATCCCCGGATCGCCTCGGGGCCGGGGCACTGGCGGTTCTGGGGATCGTCGGTGTCTTCTTCTTCGGTCTCCAGCTGTCGGTAGCGAATCCGTTCCGGGTTTGCGTCGAGGCCGTGGCGAACGGATGCGTGGGCGCCAGCCCGCTCCCCTGGGCCGCGGCCCAGGCGCCGCCCGACGGACCGGGTCCCAATCCCTTGCTCCAGAACCACATCCTCATGGCGATCCATCCGCCGATGCTGTACCTCGGCTACGTCGGTCTGACCGTGCCCTTCGCCTATGCCATCTCCGCCCTCGCCCTGGGCCTTCCCGGCGTGGAGTGGCTGCGCCGCAGCCGCCGTTCGACCCTGGTGGCATGGACGTTCCTCACCCTGGGCATCACCCTCGGTGGATGGTGGGCCTACGAGGTTCTGTCCTGGGGCGGCTACTGGGCGTGGGACCCGGTCGAGAACGCCTCGTTCATGCCGTGGCTGGTGGCTACCGCCTTCCTTCATTCGGCGCTCGTGCAGATGCGACGGGGTGCCCTGCAGGCGTGGAACTTCGTGCTGGTCATCACCGCGTTCGCCCTGACCATCCTCGGCACCTTCCTGACCCGGTCGGGCACCGTCGCCTCGGTCCACTCGTTCACCCAGTCCGCCATCGGACCGGTGCTGCTGGGCTTCCTCTTCATCGTGCTGGTGGGGTCGTTCGGTCTCTTTGCCGCCCGCTCCCACCTGGTGGCCGAGTCGCCCCGGCTCGATTCCCTCTTCAGCCGGGAGGGCAGCTTCCTGCTCAACAACCTCCTGCTGACCATCTACGCCTTCATCGTCGTGACCGGAACTCTCTATCCCATCGTGGTCGAAGCGCTCAGCGGCGACCGGGTGTCGGTGGGAGAGCCCTTCTTCAACCGCCTGGCGGTGCCGCTCTCGTTCGGGCTGCTTCTGGCGATGGGGGTCGGGCCGCTGGTGCCCTGGAAGGACGCCGATCCCGGAGTGGTGGCGGGGCGCCTGCGGCTGCCGCTCCAGATCGGCCTTCTGGCCGGGGCCGTGACGGTGATAACCACCAGCCGGATCGGCTACGTGGTGGCCGCCGTGGTGCTCGGGGTGTTCGTCATCGCCTCGGCCATCAGCCTGCTGATCGAGACGGGCCGGCCGCGCTGCCCGGGCCCGGGGCGGGACGCTCGGCACCGAGATCCGCCGACAGCTGCGATCGGACACCGGCTTCTGGGCGGGCCAGCTTTCGCACTCCGGCGTGGCCCTGGTCGCGATCGGAATGGCGCTGGCCGCCAACCTGGCGTTGCACGGCGAGGTCGAGATGTCCCCGGGGGACACGGCTCGCTTCGCTGGCTACGAATTGACCTACCGGTCCCCGTTCCTGGTCACCGAGCCCCATCGCCGGGTCCAGGGAGCCACGATCGAGGTTACCGGGACGGTGACCTCGTCACAACGCTGCAGCCGCGGGCCAACTTCTTCGGCACCGACACCTCCGGGATCACCACCCCCGCCGTCCATTCGGGAATCGGCGGCGACCTCTACCTGACGCTGATCGACATCGACCCGACCGGAATTCTCCTCCGGCTGAACACCTCGCCCGGGATCTGGCTGTTGTGGACCGGCGGCCTGGTCACAACCGCGGGTGGCATCTGGTCTTTGACCGCCCGCCGCCGCCAGCCGCGCCGAGGTGGCGGTCGGTGTCTGAATCGATTCGAAGCCGTCTGGCCTGGATCGTCACGGCCGGCCTGGCGGTGTTCATCGTCGTCCTCGACGCTGACGGCTCCCGATCCCGGCCGAGGATCGGGCCCGCGCCCTCGGCTCTCTGATCCGCTGCCCGGTTTGCCAGGGGGAATCGATCGCCGACTCCCCATCGCAGACAGCCCGCGACATGATGGACTTGATCGAGCAGCGAATCGACGAGGGGCTTTCCGACCAGCAGATCCTCGACGAATTGCTCGCTTCCTACTCCGGTGCGCTTGCTGCTCGACCCTCCCGTGGCCGGCTCCACGCTGTGGGTCTGGCTGGCGCCGGTCGCCGCTTTCGCGATCGGGTTGGCAGCCGTCGTCCGGCGGGTCCGGCCGGCGACATCCGGGATCGGCAACCCAGGAATGGTCAAGGCGTCTGGCGACGCCGAGAGGAGCAGGAGTGCGGGCCCGCCTCGGTCGAAACAGAGAATCGCCATCGGCGCGCTGGTTCTGCTTCTCGCCGGGGCCGGGGCGGTGGTGACTGTCGGTCAGTTCCGGCAGGCCCGCGCCGACGCCGGTCTCTTGTCGGGAATCGCCGGCGGCGAGGGTCGACCCCGACTCCGGTCTCGAACGAGACTCTCGAGGCGGTGATCGCGCGCCAACCTCGACAATCCCGAAATCGCAGGGATGCGGTTGGCCCTGGCCAACCGATACTTCGAAGACCGCAACTACCAGAAGGCCTTTCCCCACTATCAGGCAGTGCTCGACGGGAGCCCGACCCCGGTCCAGGCCGCCGAGGCCTATACGCGGCTTGGCTGGATGGTCTACGACGGCAACGGCGAGGTCGACTCTGGGGATTTCGCTGATCGACAACGCCCTCGAGATCGCACCCCAGGATCCGCTTCGCCCTCTACCTGAAGGGCCGGGTGCTGTGGTGCGGCCAGGACGACCACGACGGCGCCGCGTCGCTTTTCAACGAAGTGCTGGCCCTCGTCGAGCCTCGACGACGCAGTGCGGGGACAGGTTGCCGCCGACCTGGCGGCGGCCAGCGTCGGCGGGAGAGTCCTGTCCATGAAGGCGGTCCGGATGGGCCGCGATCGGAGTGGTGGTCCTGTCGGTGGTGCTGGCCGTGATCTTCACGACCCGCTTCGGTGAGGATCCCAACCTGGTCCCCTCTCCCCTGCTCGGGCAGGCCTGCGCCGGCGTTGGAGCTGCCTTTGCTGGATGGCAGCGGGACCTTCGACCTGTCCACCTCGAGGGCAAGGTGGTCGTGGTGAACTTCTTTGCATCATGGTGCGTTCCCTGCCGCGAGGAGCAGCCCGACCTGGCGGCCGCCGCCGACGCCTTCGCCGACCGCGAGGTGGTGATCGTCGAGATCGCCTATCAGGATGACCCCGCCACCGCCCTCGAGTTTCTCGACGAGTTCGGCAGGTCGGAATCGGCGATCTACCTGGCCGACCCGGGCAGCCGGGCGGCCATCGCTTACGGGGTATTCGGCATTCCGGAGACCTTCTTCGTGGCAGCCGATGGCACCGTGGTCGGAAAGGCCATCGGCGCCACCGAGGCCCTCACCCTCGGCACGACCATCGACGCGGTCCTGCGGGGCGAGCGCCCCGGCCAGGATGTGCTCGGCGACACCTTCACCGGCCCGCGGGGTAACCCGAAACCCCCGTTCTGGCCGAACCCGCACCCTGGTACGGTTTTCCGTCAGACGGGACTCCGCCCTAGCCGATCACCTCCAGAGTCACCTCGTCGAAAGGGTTCTGTTCGATGGCGGCGGCGCCGGTGCCGAGAAGAGTCCGGTCGAAGAAGCCCACCAGGAATCGGTCGATGATCGGGATGATGCGGCCGGCGGGAATCGGACCCTTCAAACCCAGCCGGCTGGCCACCGGCGAGAAGAGCGGAGTCACGACGAAGTCGTTGTGGCCCGCCCCCTCGATCCCGATCCAATAGGTGACGTCTCTCGCTTCGCTCGGCCAGGCCCCGCAACCTCCCGTCGTTGGGGGTGCCTCGCCAGCCGTCGGAGCGCATGAACAGCATCGGCTCTGGCTGCCGGAGTGGCGATCACACGGTCGGGCACGGGCTCGACCCAGGCATCCATCCCGAGGACGGCCTTGCAGCGCTCGTCGGACAGACAGAACTGGACGGCCGCGCCCCCACCGGTGGAGTGTCCGTAGACGCCCACCAATCCCAGGTCGATGTGGCTGGCGATCTCTCCGAAGGCACCGCGACTCTCCCTGCGGCGATCGCGTCGAGGATCCCGGCGAGATCGTCCGCGAACGTGCCCGACCAGTTCGACCCCGGCTTCCGCGTAGACCTCGGGCTCCACCGTCGTCTCATCCGGCAAGGCCGCCGGGATCGAAGCCCGGCGATCGGTCCCATCGGGGAACCTGGTGCTGACCGACCCATAGGTGTGGTCGGCGGCGACGACGACGTACCCATGGCTCGCCAGCGACTCGGCCTGATTGACCGCGATCGTCCGGAACCCGGTCCAGCCATGCGAGTACATCACCAGCGGGAACAGCCCCGACAACGGAGCGGCACCCTCGAACGAGTGGCTCCTGCTGTAGCGGGTGTGGGACAGGAAGAATCCCGGGAATCCGAGCCGGCGCGACATGGCCGGGCCGATCGAGATCCAGGTCCTCGGTCCAGGGACCGGGCTCGGCACCAGCAGTCGGCCTCGGCCGGGTACCAGACCTGGACCATGATTCGCCGCGGAGTCGTGTCGGGCTGAGGGCCATAGGGTTCGAGCCGGTCGGGAAATGTGAGCTCGACGCTCATCGTCCCGATCGCCAGCGGACCGCTCGGGATCGGGAAGCTCAGGAACCGGGAGGACCGTGGGCAGCAACGCCATCATTCCGATGCCGATCAGACCGAGCGCCGGGCCGCGAAACCCGGCGCCACCAGGGCAGGCTTCGCTCCATCGACAGCAGGTCGCCGACCCCGAGCCCGACAGCCACGACATACAGAGGGAACATCTGCCACCGGAAGCCTTCGATGCACGAGCTGTGCCACCAGGCCGCCAGACGTCGGCGAGAAGCACGATGCCGCGGCGGGAGCGCGAGCCGAAAAGGGCGGGCCAGATGACAGCGCCGGCGCAAACGCCGGCCAGGATCAACTCATATCGTCTCAACGCCGCGCGGATGTTGGCAGGGTCGAAGCCATACGGAAGTTCCAGCCGGTGCCGCGCTCATCAGATCCCGGTCCGTCATCAGGACCGCGGTAGGGCCGTCGGCCACCACCCGGCCCCCATCGAGGATCACCGATCGAGGGCACAACTCGAGAGCGAACGGAAGGTCGTGGGTGACGACCATCTGAGTCGATTCCATGCCGGCCAGCAGGGCGACGAGCTCCCGGCGGCCGGCCGGATCGAGATTCGAGGTGGGCTCGTCGAGCACCAGGATCTGGGGGTTCATCGCCAGCACGGTCGCGATCGATACCCGCCGGCGTTCTCCCCCCGAAAGGTGGTGGGGCGCCCGGTCGGCCAACCCGGCCTCGCCGACCGCCTCGAGGGCGTCGTCGACCCTTTGTCTCAGCTCGGAGCCTTGTAGCCCGAGGTTGGCGGGACCGAAGCCGACGTCCTGTTCCACGGTTGGCATGAAGAGCTGGTCGTCGGGATCCTGAAAGACGAGCCCCAGCCGTCGCCGGATCTTCGCGAAGGCTGGTCTGCTTCCAGTCGCAGCCCGCCGATCTCGATCGATGCCAGCCTGGGCATCGAGGACGCCGATGAGCAGCAGGAGCGAGGGAGGTCTTGCCGGCGCCATTGGGACCGAGCACGGCCACCCGCTCGCCCGTCTCGACTTCAAGGTTGACACCGTTGATCGCGGCGGTGCCGTCGGGATAGGTGAAGGACAGCCCCGAGACTGCCAATGCCTTCATTGGACAGGTGCCTTCATCGAGATTCGGGCCTTCATCGAGACGACCCGGGCCAAGATCATCGTCGCCCATGCCAGCAGCACCGGCGCCATGGCCGGCCACCATCGGACTGCCTCCGACTGGTCTCGAACGCGGCCGGAAACTCGCCGATGAACCCACGCGCCAGCATGGCCTGGTGGACCCGTTCCCCCCGTTCGTAGGAGCGGATGAAGAGCGCCCCGGCGGCGGTGGCGAGCGGCCGGATCTGGGCGATCCACGAGGGGTCGTACCCTCGAGCACGTCATGGCGGTGCGGGTGCGCCGCATCTCCCCGGCGATGACATCCAGGTACCTGATCATGAACGACGCAATCGCGGTAAACACGATCGGCACCCGCAGCTTCCGGAGCCCGGCGATGATCTCGCTGACCTCGGTCGTGGCCGCCAGCAGCACCGAGGCCGCCGCCCCGAGGGTCGCCTTCACCAGGATGTTCCACGCCCCGAGCAGCCCCGCAGCTGGACAGAGTCAAGAAGCCGAGTTCGACCCGAGGGCCCTCGCCGACGAATGGCAGCAGAAACGCGAACAACACGAAACGGCACGTCGATCGGACAGCCGGGTGAGGAAGAAGCGAGGGGGAATCTCGGCGATCCCCACCAGCGACACGACGATGGCGGCGTAGATGCTGAACGCCCAAACCGCTCGGGCGGGGTCGTCACCACCGCCAGGACAAACAGCAACGAGCCCCGCGAGCTTTACCTGGGGGGCCGCGCGGTGAACCGGGCTATGCCCGTGGTAATGGAGGGCGTGGGCGTGGGCCCCGCTCACGCGGATCGGCGCCTTCGAAGCACCGAGACCACCCCGAGCCCGAGACCGAACACGACGACCACTCCGACCGCCCCGGCCACCATGGTCCCCAGGCGCGTCGCTCTCGATCCCTCGACCCCGTAGTCGGCCAGCGGGGCGTCCGACCGGATTGCCGTCGGCACTGGACGAGAAGCCCTGGTCGATGGCCACCCGCTCGAGACCGTCGGGATCGCCGGAGGCGAGCGGGGCGACGAAGAAGACCAGCGCCAGGGCCACCACGAGACCCACGGCCACGAAAGCCGGTGATGCGCCCGACCCCCGGGAGCGGTGGCGGTGCGTCGGAGGCGCATGTCGGCCGTACCGGTGACCAGGTCGGGACGGACGGCGAGGACGGCTCCGACCGCAACGGAACTGATGAGTCCTTCGCCGATCCCGATCAGGGAGTGGACTCCGGTCATCGCCGCCAAGACCGATGGAGAGCGATGCGCCGCCCTGGCCCCCGATGGCGTATTCGACGACAAAGGCGAACGACGCCGCCAGCACCGCCGAGAAACCCGGCCACCATCGTGGCGGCGATGGCGCCGCCGGTGGTTCTGGGCAGGACCCGCATCAGTGAGCCGGAAGACGACCCAACCGACCAGCGCGGTCACGAGGCCATGTTGAGGACGTTCAATCCCAGCGACGACGATGCCACCGTCGGCGAACAGGAGCGCCTGCACGACCACCACCACGGTCACGACCAGGGCGCCCATCCACGGCCCGAGGAGGATCGCGGCCAGAGCCCCGCCGAGCAGGTGGCCGCTGGTTCCGGCCGCCACCGGGAAATTGAGCATCTGGACCGCGAAGACGAAGGCGGCGGTCAAGCCGGCCATCGGGATCTGCCTCTCCGCCAGCCGCTTGCCGGTCTGCTTGAGCGAAGCCCAGATTCCGCCGGCCGCGACGGCCGCGCCCGCCACCGCGGTGGCCAGGTTCATATAGCCATCGGGCATGTGCACCGGCCGCAGCCTCCTGTTAATGCAAGTGACTTGCAATATACCCGACCCAGGCTGGCTGCGGTATCGCGATCAGGGGCAATTCTCGCACTGGGCAACGATGGCGAAATGAACCGAGCCCACCTTGAATCCATGGGCCCCCAGCATGGCCGCGAGGTCTCGAGTTCGCTCAATGCGAGGTCGACCGTGCGCCCGCATTTCTCGCAGACGACGTGATGATGCTCGCCCTGGTCGATGAGGTGAACCACACCGGGACCGTGACCGAAATGAACATGGCGCAGGTGACCGGCGGCGGCGAGCACATCGATCGTGCGGTAGATCGTCGACGGATCCACTTTGGACCCGATCAAAGCCTCAACCTTCTCATGGAGATCCGAGGCCGTCAGGTGATCGTCATGAGCCTCGGCCAGGACCTGGCAGACTGCCCGGCGGGCGACGGTGATGCGCAGGCCGGAGGAGCGAAGCGAAGCGACGAGGACGTCGCCATCGATGTGCATCGCTAGTCAGTCTCTGGCGTGCTCAGGTCGCGGCTGCGGGCCACCACCCGATCCAACAAGGCCGCGGCGCGCCCGGTGTCGATCGTTCGACGGGCGAGTTCGACAGCATCGGCGAATCCGCGTCGCCAGACCCGCCACCACCAGGGCCGGAGCGGTGTTGATCAGGGCGGCGTCCCGATACGGGCCCGGTTTCCCGTCGAGAACCCCGCGGAGAATCGCCACGTTCTCCTGCGACCCCGCCTCCCTGAATTTCGTCCAGCCCGGAGCGTTCGACCCCGAAGTCCGCCGGGGTGAACTCGGCGTGCGTGATCTCACCATCCATCAGCCGGTAGATCAGCGTCGGACCGCTGGTCGTGATCTCGTCCACTCCCCCGTCCCCGAGAAGACGAACGAGTACTCCGATCCCAGGCTCGCCAGGACTCCGATGACCCGTTCTGCCATCCGGCGATCCGACACCCCGACCGCCTGCCGTCGGGCCCCGGCCGGGTTGGCCAGCGGGCCGAGGAAATTGAAGACCGTGGCGATCCCCAGTTCCCGCCGCACCGGACCGGCATGCCGAAAGGAGGGGTGGTAGAGCGGGGCGAAGAAGAAGGCGAAGCCCGTATCGGCGAGTAGCTCCAGATTGGATTCGACCGGCAGAGTTGATCTTCATGCCGAGTCCTTCCAGCACATCGGCGGAACCGCACTTCGAAGACATCGAACGGTTGCCGTGTTTGGCGACCCGTACTCCGGCCCCGGCCGCGATCAACGCGGCGGTAGTGGAGATGTTGAAGGTCCCCGATCGATCCCCGCCGGTCCCGACGACGTCGACCAGGCCGTCGGCATCGACGGGGACGGGGACCGCCGCCGACTTGATGGCTTCAACCAGGCCGGTCATCTCTTCGACGGTCTCACCCTTCATCCGCAAGGACACGATCAGAGCGGAAATCTGAGCCGGGGTGGCCGTCCCTCCCATGATTTCGGACATTGCCTCCGCGGGCCTCGTCCCGGGATAAGTCAGTTCCCGAAGCGAGTTTGCCGAGAATTGTGGGCCAATCCATCGGCTCGGGAGTTTATCTCGGGGGACTAATCACACACTCGGTACAATCCTGAGCTCAGACGATGCTCTACTTCGCATACAGCGCAACTCTCGACCCGGAACTGTTGTCGTCGATCGCCCCCAACGCCAAGTTCCTCTACATCGCCCACCTGCCCGAGGCGAAGCTGGTCTTCCCCACCCCGGACGGACGCCCGTCGGTACGGCCAGCCTCGGGAAACACCGTGTGGGGGGCTATCTTCGATGTCAACCCCGAGGAGTCGGCCGTGATCGAAAAGGCCGAGGCCGGGGAAGGCCGAAAGCCTCGCACCGATCTCCGGGCGGTGGATCGGGCCGGCAACAAATACGAAGTGGTGACCTATTGCCACTCGAGCGTCGAAGCGGACCACGCTCCCGATCCCAAATACATGGAGCAGGTCGTGAGAGGCGCCCGTCATTGGAGCCTTCCGACCGGATGGGTGGCAGGATTGGAAGACCTCGGCGAAGACGCCCTGATCTAGTGGCCCGATCTAGTGGCCGATTTATTGCATGATTTGTGATCTGAGCCGGGCATGATCAGGCTCCGTCGGACCGAGCGGGCCACCCGGCTCTCCAACGTCGATGCCACGGTGACCCTGACAGAGACGAATTGGTCGCTAATCGTGCGACGCCGAGGGACCGTTGTCGGGGCCTTCTCATATCGGTCCCCTACCACCATCATTCTCGATGGCCTGGCGCCCATCAGGATTCGCGACTATCTGTTGCTTGCTCGATTGGGTGCCGTTGTCGCGATGATTGCATTGTCGCTTCGTGCTCTGAACGTTCGAAAGTAAACACCCTCCATGAGAAGGAAAATGTGATGGCCGATTTTCCCGGATCCCTCGATGACGTCGGCACCAAAGCCGTCGAAGCACTGACAGCCCTGCTCGGCGAGACATCGCCGGGCACGGTGTTCTCAGAACCTGTGATGCTTGGAGGCGACCTTGTGATCACCGCCGCTGCCTGGGAGCGCGGAGGCGGATTTGGCTTCGGCGCCGGCGGCGACAACAAGGAGGGCGGCGGATTCGGTTCCGGTGGAGGCGGCGGAGCTCAGGGACGACCGGTCGCCGTGATCAGGGTCGGACCCAACGGAATCGAGGTTCGACCCGTAATCGACTTCACCAAAGCCGGCATCACTCGTGGTCCTGGCCGCCCTCGGAGTCTGGAAAGCCCTCCGCCGGTAAACCGAAACCTACGCCATCGCAGCGCTCCAGATTCCGGCGATTCGGCGCCTCCTTCAGTAGGATCCGTGTACAGAACCGGCCCCGAGGTGGGCTCCTCGTCGCCTCCGAACATGCGCCAGAAGACCCACGCCACGGCGGCACCGGCGAACGGCCCGACGATATAGATCCAGAAACCGCCGAAGTCGCCCCCGATCAGCGCCGGGCCAAACGAGCGGGCCGGGTTGACCGAGGCGCCGCTGAACGGGATCCCGGCCAGGTGAACCGCCACCAGGGTCAGCGGGATCACGATGCCCGCCAACTGCGGGGCGGTGCGGGTCGAAGCCAGGATGACCATGACGAAGACCAGAGTGAGGACTCCCTCCAACAACAGGCCGGAACCACTCGATGTGTGCCGGTTGATGGTCGACTGAACGGCCGCAGTGTCGGCGATGGCCAGCACCACCCCCGAGGCGATGGTTGCCCCGAGGAACTGACCGATCCAATAACCGATCAGGTCCGAAGAGGTCGTCCGCTTGTCGAGCCACATCGCGAGCGTGACCGCCGGGTTGAAATGACCTCCGGAAACGTGGCCGACGGCGAATATCGCCGCCAGAAGGCCGAGGCCAAAGCCAAACGGAACGATGATCATCAAGGGACCTTCGGTCGCGATCGCCGCGAGCACCGACATCGAACCAAAGAACACCAGAATGAAGGTCCCGACCAATTCAGCCAGGTATTTGTTGATGACCACGAGAACGTTCCTTTCCTTCGACCGTCCCGGTCGAGACGACGGCGCCGTGAATTCGGCCCAATCTACGGGTCCGAGGCGTCTCGGCCCGGTATCACGGGCTCAACCGCCCAACCAAACGGGAGGCGATCGATGCTCGGAGTAGTGCGCATTTCCGCGGTGATGATCGGGACCGCCGGCGGCACCCTCCTCGCCGCAGCGATCTTCCTGGTCGGCATACTGGTTGCTCGCCTGGTCGGCGCCGATGAGGGCCCGGCCGTCGTGCTCACGGTTTCCCTCCTGGCCGGCCTCGTCGGGAGGTGGGTTCCTGGCCGGAAGGGTCGCACCTTTCAACGGACGTTTCCATGGGTCCGTGACCGGTTTGGCCATGGCAGCCGTAGTGCTGGTCATCTCGGTCTTGGGCGGGAGTCCGGCCCCGACCGGTCAGGTTGCCTTGCTGGCTGCCATTGCGATCGTCGTTGGTGGATTCTCGGGATGGCTGGGAGGTCGGCGGCGATACAATGGAGGCAACGAGCCCACCGGGTGACCGCGGATCGCCTCAGCGGGCGGTTCGAGGAAAGTCCGGACTCCACAGGGCAGGGTGCTGGGTAACTCCCAGGCGGGGAAACCCGACGGAAAGCGCAACAGAGAACAGACCGCCGATGACCCTCTCGCAAGAGATGGGGACAGGCAAGGGTGAAACGGTGGTGTAAGAGACCACCAGCGACCCGGGTAACCGGGCGGCTGGCAAGCCCCACCCGGAGCAAGGCCGAGCAGGGACGCCGACGGCCCGTCGATCAAGTCCCGGGTAGGCCGCACGAGGCGGCGAGCAATCGCCGCCCCAGATGGATGGTCACCGGGGAACGCGAGTTCCCCACAGAATCCGGCTTACAGGTGGACTCGTGACCGTGAAGGGGCCTTCGCAAGAGGGCCCCTTCACCATTCCCGGATACCACCAATCACCCGACTATCGGGGGCCCTAGACGGGTTTGCCACACCCCCCTACCTGGCCGCCTATTCGGCAGCCAGCGGTACCTTCCCCCGCCTATCGGCGAGGGGACAAAAAAGACAGTGGCGAACACGTTGACGACGTCGGTTGACGGCTCCCCTTTGTCCCTTCGCCCGAAGGGCGGGGGGAAGGTCCCTGCCGCCGAGGAACGAGGCGGGGGTAGGGGGGCTGTGGCTTAAATCCCGTCATAGACGTGGTTGCAAGGCCGTCGTGATTCTGCTTGCGACACCGAGACGCCTACATTTCTCCCGTGGCCCAGAATGTCCTCGGTACTGAACTTCAGGAGTGCTCCAGTCGGCCTCTGACCGGTTTCTATCGGAACGGACGCTGCGAAACCGGATCTGACGACGTCGGGGTGCACACCGTTTGCGCCCGGGTGACGGCCGAGTTCCTCGAATTCTCGAGGGAGGTCGGCAACGACTTGTCGACTCCGATGCCGGCCTACGGGTTCTCGGGATTGCAGCCCGGTGACTGCTGGTGCCTCTGCGCCTCTCGATGGGTCGAGGCGCTGGAAGCCGGAGTTGCGCCCCCGGTCGTGCTGGAAGCAACCCACGCCGCCACTCTCGAGTTCGCAGCGCTTGACGACCTCCGCCGGTTCGCCGTCGAGGCTTGACCGCGGTGTGCGGTCGGTTCTCCTTGTCGGGCGACGTGGATTTCTATGCCGAGTACTTCGGCGTAGACCACATCCTCACCGAATCGCTCGATCCATCCTGGAACGTCGCCCCCACCGACCCGATCTACGTGGTCGCCGAACGCGACGAGGCCCGCAACCTGGGAACGATGCGGTGGGGTCTGATCCCCCACTGGGCCGGAGACACCAGGACCCTGAACATCAACGCCCGGGTCGAGACGGTCGCCAGCACGCCTGCTTTCCGGGAATCGTTCTCACGTAAGCGCTGTCTCATCCCGGCCGACGGTTTCTATGAATGGGAGCCGAAGGACCGGGGTCGCAGTCCTCATTGGCTCTACCGGGCCGACGGGTATCCGGTGGGATTTGCCGGCGTCTGGTCGGCCTGGAAAAGCCCCGTCACCGAAGAGTGGGTTCGGAGCTGCGCCATCTTGACGACGGCGGCTACGGGGGTGATCGCAGGCCTCCACAACCGAATGCCGGTGGCACTGGTTCCGGAGGTTTGGGAACAGTGGCTCGATCGGGACATCACCGAACCAGAGGAGGCCAGGGCCTTGATCCAGCCCATCGACGCCGAACTGTGGATGGAACGCGAGGTCTCGAACAAGGTGAACAGCGTCGAGAAACAACGGGCCCGATCTCCTCGAACCACCCGACCAGGCGAGGCTGCTGTAACCCCTTTTCGCGCAGCAAACGCGGCCCTTGGGCCGCGTTTGCTGCGCGAGAACTAGGGGTGGAGAGAGGGCACTACCGTTTCTCGCCATGACCCGACTCGTGCTGGTCCGTCACGCCCCTACTGCGGAGACCGGAAAGACGCTGTATGGGCGGCTGCCGGGCCATGCTCTGTCGGATGCCGGCCTCGAGATGGCGGCCCGGGTCGCCGACCGTCTGACCTCTGTGAAGGTCGCCGCCGTTTATGCCTCGCCTTTGCAGCGGGCCCAGCAGACGGCGGAGGCGATCGCGATCAAGCAACGAAAACGAGTCCTGACCCACGACGGCCTGACCGAGGTCGACTACGGAAAATGGGCGGGTCGCAGCTTGAAATCCCTCTCCAAGCTCAAGGGCTGGCGGATGGTCATCACCAGCCCGTCGCAATTCAGATTCCCCGAAGGGGAGTCACTTCTGGAAGCACAAGCGAGAATGGTGAGAACGTGTCAGGACCTCATCAACCGTCACCGCCACCAAACGGTCCTGGCGGTCAGCCATGCCGACACGATCAAGGCGGCATTGTCCTATTACCTCGGTCAACCGCTTGACTTGTTCCATCGGATCGCGGTCGCTCCTGCCTCGGTGGCCGTGATAGATCTTCTCGAGGGGCGCGGACCGCGGGTTCTCACCATGAACAGCAACGGAGATCCCCAAACATGGCAATAGAAGACTCATGGCAATAGAAGACTCATGGCATAGAAGAATTGGGACCGGCCGAGCGACTGGCGGCCGGGGCCATCGGGCAGCCCGGCCAGCGGCGCTTCTTCCTGGAGGTAACGGCGGGAGGAAAGGTCCATTCGTTTCTCTGTGAGAAAGGTCAGGTTGCCGAGCTGGCCGAGCAAGGTCTGCAGTTGCTGAAGGTGGCCGGCCTCGACTCCGATGAGGAGGCCGTCGAACGCCTGGTTCAGAGCCGTCTTCCGATCGTCGATCCCGAGCAGGCCAAGTTCAGGATCGGTTCGATCGGAGTGGCGGTGCACCAGAGCGAGTTTCTTTCGATAACCCTTTCCTCGACCGATGAGGAAGAGTCGGCCACATTCGTCGTGACTCCCGAGCAATTTCGAGCGATGGCGCTGGTGGCGGTCGAGGTGGTGGCGGCGGGGCGTCCGATCTGCCCCCGGTGCGGGTTGCCGGAGGATCCCGACGGCCATCGCTGCCCATCCGTCAACGGCCATCACGGCTGACCCTGTGCCCGACGCGACCGTACTCGGCTCTGGTGGGGATTGAGGGCCGGATGCCCTATGCGAGCAACACCACTCTTCTCGCCAAGGACGACGCCGGTGGATTGTGGGTGTACAAGCCCGAGCGCGGCGAGAACCCGCTGTGGGATTTCGCCTGGCGCACGCTGGCGGCAAGGGAGGTCCTGACTTACGAAGTTGCCAGCGGGATGGGTCTGGACCTGGTGCCGGAAACGGTCCTGGCCGATGGACCCTTCGGGCCCGGATCTGCCCAGCGATTCGTCGACGAGGATTTCGACTTCGACCCGAGGCCGCTGTTCATACCCCGGCTCGACCGTCGCTTGTGGCCGGTGGCCGTGCTCGACCTCGTCTGCAACAACGCCGACCGCAAGGTCGGGCACGTGATCCACGACAAGACCACAGATCGCTTGTGGGCGATCGACCACGGTCTGACCTTTCACGCCGAGCCCAAACTACGAACGGTCCTATGGGGATTTGCGGGCGAGGCGATCCCCGAGCCGCTGGTAGGAGCTCTCAGCGACCTCAGATCGCTCCTTGCAACAAGCCTGTCCGCCAGGGTTTCGGGCCTCCTCTCGGATGAGGAGGCCCAGGGCCTCGCCGCCCGGGTCGACGAACTGTTGCGTACCCCGGTGCATCCCCACCCCCCCGAGGACCGCCCCGCGGTCCCCTGGCCCCTGGTCTAGGGCCTCGTTCAGTCGTCGGCGGCGATCCGCTCGAGGATCTGTTCGACGTTGAGTGCTTGGCCCTCGGCGGCCAACTTCTCAGCTCGCTCTCGTCCCAAGTATTCGATGGCGGTCTCGAGTCCCTTGACGTCGTTGGCCACCAGGTCGAGCAAACGAGTCTCGCTATAGGTCTGCAACGCACTGGCAGCCCCGGCCAGCGTGACAGCTCGAGCGAATTGCTTGCGGGCAAGGGCCAATTGGACGAAATCGGCCACGTGGAGAGGAAGAGCCGAGATATCACCGGCCTCGACGAATGTTCGCAAACCGCGTCGCAGGTGGACTTCGGCCTCGTCGGCTCTGCCCAGTCCCAGCAGCAAACTTGCGGTCATCCGCTCGGTCCATCCGATATCGAAGATCTCGTCCGACCCCTCCAGGTACTCGGCCGCCAGGCGATACTCGGCCAGGGCGGCTTCCGGATCATCCTCCTGGGGCGACTCGGTCAGGTAATGCACGCCCCCTCGCCCCCAATGGATTCGGCCGATCAAGGCCCGGTCGCCGGTGCTCCTGGCCAACTCGAGCGCCTCATCGAGCATGGCGAGAACGGCTGGCACCCCGAGGGCTATCGCACGGGGCGACGATACGTTGTAGATGGCATTGGCAATGACCCGGGGGTCCTTCGTGCCACGGGCCAGCTCGAGAGCGGCCAGGTAATGAGCTTCCGCGGCCGACATGTCGGCCTGCCAATAGGCCAGGCCCCCGGCGGCCTCACGCGCAGCCAATTCGCTGGCCTCGGTGGCTCCCTGAAGCTGCAGGGCCATCTCCACCTTCTCCCGACCCTCGCGCAGATGACCCCGCATCTGCCAAAAGCGCCATAATGCCCCACTCAACCTCTGAGCGACTTCGCCTTGTTGTCTGCTGACGGCCCAGGCAAACGCCGCCCGCAAATTGTCGTGATCGCGGGCCGACCGATCGAGCCAAAGTTTGACGTCACGGTGCGTGTACCTCGGAGCCGCCTCCTCCGCAAACACCAGATAGGTCTGAGCGTGGCGGTCGCGAATCGCTTCGTCTTCGCCGCTCGATGCCAGGCGCTCGACTGCATATTCACGGATCGTCTCGAGCATCAAAAACCGCGACTGGCCCTCGGATTCGACCCGGCGCAACAGGCCCTGGTCTCCCAGGGTCGAGATCCCTTCGAGCAGATCGAGGTCGAGGCCTGGACCGCAAATGACCTCGGCGTGCTCGATCGCAAAACCTCCCACGAAGACCCCGATGCGGGCGAACAGGCGACGGTGCTCCTGGTCGAGGAGGTCGTAACTCCACTCGATGGCACTCCGCAGTGTGCGCTGGCGCTCGGGTACGTCGCGGGCGCCACCCGTCAGCAGGCCCAACCGGGAGCCGAGACGATTCCGGATTTCCTCCAGGGACAACAGGCGTATCCGCGCGGCGGCCAGTTCGATGGCAAGGGGCAATCCGTCGAGCTTGGCGACGATATCGGCGACGATGGGTGCACTTCGCGTGTCAAGAGCGAAGTCGGGCCGGGCCGCCCGGGCCCGCTCGACGAACAGGGCCACTGCTTCGAATCGCATGATCGTCTCCGGCGTCAGCAATTCGTCCGCAGTAGGCAGCGCCAGTGGGGGAACCGGGAACTCTTGCTCCCCCGATATCCGGAGGGGACCCCGAGAGGTGACGAGGATCCGAAGACCCGGGGCATCCTGGAGCCAGCGAGAGACCTTGGGCGCCGCCTCCATGATCTGCTCGAAGTTGTCCAGGACGAGAAGCAGTTGCTTGGAGCGAAGGTATTCGGCGAGGCGACCGTCGGGATCCTCGCCCGACGGCTGCAAGCCCAGGGTGGTGGCAACCGCTGATGTGATCAGGTCCGGCTCGCGAATGGCGGCAAGTGGCACGAACCAGACGCCATCAGGGAAGCGGCCCGTCAACTCGGCGGCGACCTGGAGCGAGAGGCGGGTCTTGCCCGTCCCTCCCGGGCCTGTGAGGGTGACGATGCGGGCCTGGTCCAGGTGCGATAGGACCGCCGACAACTCTCCTCGTCCAACGAAGGACGTCAGCTCCACCGGAAGGTTGTTGGGAACGAAGTCCAAAGTTTTCAGAGGTGGGAAATCGTTGGGAAGGCCATCGATCAGCAATTGGTGAAGGCTCTCGGGTCTGGTGAGGTCCTTGAGACGATGACTGCCCATCGAACGAAGGCTGACCCCGTTCGGCAGGTGATCGCCGACCAGCACCGCCGTCGAGTTGGAGACCAGAACTTGCCCGCCGTGGCCCGCCGCCCCGATTCGGGCGGCGCGATGAACATCGATCCCGATGTAGTTGTCCCCACCGATCGCGCCCTCGCCGGTATGGATGCCCACTCTTACCCTGACCGAAGCGCCATCGGGCCACGGATGAGCCTCGAGACGGCGCTGAAAATCGACCGTGGCGGCGATCGCCTCGTCGGGCGACGTAAACACCGCGAAGAAGGAGTCGCCCTCGGTCGAGACCACGATCCCGGAGTGACTCATGATGGCCTCGCGGAGGATCTCTGAATGGGTGGTCAGAATCTGGCGGTAATCATCGCCGAACTTCTGCAGCAGGCGCGTGGAGCCTTCGATGTCCGTAAAGAGAAAGGTGATCGTCCCGGTTGGAAGGCTGACCATCTCTTGACGAGGCTACCGGGGAACCTCGCCAGAGCCTGCCGGTTCGGCGTCGCCAGGCTTCGCATCCGTCGGCAGGTGGATCTGGAAGACGGTCCGGCCGGGTTGCGACTCCACATCGATTCGCCCACCGTGATCAACGATGATCTTTCGGCTGATAGGAAGGCCGATCCCGGTCCCGACTCCGGGGGCTTTTGTGGTGAAGAACGGCTCCCATATGCGAGAGATGTGGTCGGCCGGGATGCCGGCTCCGTCGTCGGAGATTTCGACGACGACTTCATGGGGAGCAGCGGAGGTCTTGAGGGTCACGATCGACGAAGCCGCGTCGAGGGCGTTGTCGATGAGATTGGTTACGACCTGACTCAATTCGACACCCCTCGCCGGAATGAGCGGGATCGAATCCGCCAATAGAAGCTCGAGCTTCTTTCCCGAAGCCTTGTGCTTCAACAGTGTGCAGCTGTCGGTTATGACCTGGTTGAGGTCGACGTCCTGAACCGGGCCTTGCCCTGAATACGTCCATCGCTTGACGGCATTTACGAGTTCACTGATCTTGGCGGCGGCCATCCCGACTTCGACCGCCAGCTGACGGGCGTGGACCAGCCGCGCCAGCCGTCCCATTTCGGTCGGGTCTTTCGCATTCGCTGACACCGACTCGGGGCTCCAACCCTGGGACACGAGAGACGCGGCCAGGTCGTCGGACTGCTCAAGCCCGGCTTTCTCGAGAAGGTCAGTCATCGATTGCTCCCTTTGCGACCGCTGCAGGGGCGACAAATTCACCTGCTCCTGGGCCGGCACCAACTCCTCGGCAACGATTGCGAGGTGATGGGCCGCCCGGACGATGGCGGCCGCGGGGTTGTTGACTTCATGGAGAAGGCCCGCCGAGAGAACGCCCAGCGAGGCCAACTTCTCGTTCTGAAAGAGGGCCGCTTCCCGTTCCCGCAGACGCTGGGTCACGGTGCTCACCATTGCGCCGAGCAGGCCGGGGTCGGAGAGCACTTCCCGAAACACCTCCACCGGAACCTTGATCAACGTGCCGTTTTCGAGGGCTCGCACCGTCGCGGAGGCGAGCGGTTCTCGAGGATCGACATTTCGCCGAGCACCTCGCCTTTGCCCGCGTCTCCCAGCCGGACCTCTTCTGCCCCGGCCTGGCGGGTCGCTTCGAAGGTGCCCTCCACCACGACGCAGAGCCCTTCGGGGGGGCTGCCCTCCACGATCACCACCTGGCCCCTCTCGACCTCATGACTTCGCACGCCCGGCAGAGGGACTCGATCTGTTCGATCGGAAGGCCCGAGAAGTAGGGAAGGCCGGCAAGGACTTCGAAAGGTGCTCACAGGCTGGCCAGATGTTCGTGTACCATCCGCACCGCCATCGCACCCTCCCCTGCCGCCGACGCCACCCTCTTGGTCGATCCGGCCCTGACATCACCGGCCGCGAATACACCCGGGAAGGTTGGTCTCCAAAGGCAGCGGAGGCCTGCCCTACCGTCCACGCTAGCGCCGGGCGTGCATTCGGTGCCGGTGAGAACGAATCCCTGCTCGTCGCGTTGGACGGCATCGCCCAGCCAATCGGTCCGGGGAGCCTGGCCGATGTAGACGAACAGGGCCGCCACCGGCACGCGTCCGGGTCCCCTCGGGACCCTCGAGATCGACTGCCTCGACGTCGCTGATCGCCACTGACCGCCAACACGCTGGTCTGAGGCACGATCTCGATATTGGGTGTGGCGAGGATGCGCTCGACCAGATAGCTCGACATGATCGACCAGAGGTCGGGGGTCCGGACGATGACCCGGACGGAGGAAGCCGTCGCCGACAGGTAGAGGGCGGCCTGTCCGGCCGAGTTGCCGCCACCGATCACCGCCACGTCCTGGTTTGCGTAGTCGGCCGCCTCGACCCCGGAGGCTCCGTAGTAGACGCCCGGCGCCCGCGAAACGATCCGCTCCTTCCGCCGGGAGCATGCGGTAGGAGACCCCGGTGGCGATCGAGAACGGCTTTGCAGTTGGCGGCGGTTCCGTCGCCGAATCTGCACGATCCGGAAAGGGTCAAGCCGCTCCAAGCCGGTCGCCTCGACCGGAATCAGCATCTCGGCCGTGAAACGGGTGGCCTGAGCGACGGCGCGCCTGGTCAGGTCGGCGCCCGACAGCCCGGCCGGAAAGCCCAGGTAGTTCTCGATCTTGGCGCTCTGACCCGCCTGGCCGCCCGGGCCCCTCGCTGTCGACGACCGCCACCTTGAGACCCTCCGAGCCGCCGTAAACCGCGGCGGCCAGACCGGCCGGGCCCGGCCCCGACGATCAAGAGGTCGTAGGTCTCGAGCTGGGGCCGGGTGTGGAGATTGACGGCCTCGGCCAGCTCGGCCAGGCTCGGCTGGATCAACTTGATCCGCCCTCGAGCAGCACCACCGGCAGCTGAGCGGTGGAGACCCCGACGGCGTCGAGCAGCATCTGGCCCTCCGGACCTCCGGCATCGATGGCCTGATATGGAAGCTGGTTGCGGGCGAGCAGTTCCTTGATCCGATGGGTTGAGGCCGACCAGCGATCGCCGACCACCCGGATGCCGGAGAAGTTGGGCCGGTAGGTGCTCCGCCAGGACTCGAGTTCGTCGTCGAGGAGAGGGAACAAGCTTCTCTTCGGGGGGATCCCATGGCTTTTGGATGTAGAGGCTGGCCCCGGCGCGGTTGATGGCGTTGATCGCGGCTTCGGTGTCGGCGTAAGCCGTGAGGATCACTCGCCTCGCCAGCGGATCGAGGCGACGGGCTGCTTCCAGGAACTCGACTCCGGTCATCTCCGGCATCCGCTGATCGACCACCAGCAACGCCGCCTGGTCACCGGCCGCGGTCAATTCGTTCAGGGTCTCGAGCGCCAGCTTGCCGGAAGAAGCCCCGAGGACCTGATAGTCGGCGGCATAGCGGCTCCGCAGGTCGCGCTGAACGGCGGCCAGAACCAGCGGATCGTCGTCGACGGCGAGGATCACAGGATTGCCCACAAACTGAAAGATAGGACGCTTGCAAGTTCAGGGCACATCGCGGCAAAGCGCGTTTTCGGGTTTCTGTCATCACGGGTGGCGGATCCCGCCCGGACGGCCGGTCGCATCACCTACCCGGCAGCTCGCTCAATCGAAGTCCGTCGGCAGGTCCGGATTTTCGAAGTGCTCGAACATCCTCAGGATCTGCTGCTCCGTGGCCCGACCCGTCGACAGTTCCGGGAGCCGGTCGAGCGGGGAACCATCCGACCTCGCTGGTCTCGATGCTCGGAGTCAACGAGCCGCCCTCCAGGCGGCACAGGAAGAAGATGAGGTAGGCGTGATGGGGTGCCGGGGGATGGTCATGCCGTCGTTTGTCGAATACCGCGGCCAGCTTTTCCGCGGTCACCCTCACTCCGGTTTCCTCCAGGACCTCGCGCTCGGCGGCGTAGGCCGCAGACTCCCCGAGATCGATCCAGCCACCTGGCAGGGTCCAGCGGCCGTCGGCTGTCTCCTTGACCATGAGGATGTGCGGGGTGCCCTCCGGCAATGAGAACACCGCCGCCCGGACGATCATCTTGGGGGTGACGTAGCCGTCGTCGCTGCGGAAGATGGCCGCCACCCTCGAGAGCGTCGGTCTCGCCATGACTCGCCAGTTCGGCTGCGATGTCCGCCGACCTCTTCGTACCGCTGAATGTCGAACGGGCTCTCGGCAAAGGCCAGACCGGTCTGTGACAGGGCGGCCAGACGTTGAACGAGCTTCGAGGAGTCCGCAGCTCGCTCACGACGACATCCTGTCCAAGCGATTCGGCGAGGTCGGCGAGAGCCTGGCGGGCCGATTCATTGAGGCCGGGGTCGGACGCTGCGATCTCGACGCTGTCCTTCTGATCGCCCAGTACGTCACGAAGACGGTCGGCTTCGTCGCCGGAATTGGCGGCGACGACCTCGACCGCATCCGCCAGCCGGGCGGCCAGCGTCGAGCCGAACGACGCCACAACATCGACCTTCCATTCCGGCTCGCTCCGCAAGACCAGACGGAGATCGTCGGTGCCACCCAAGTGACACGATCGCGAATGTGTGGTCGCCAACCAGGGTCTCGACAATAGAGGTGATCGCAACCGGGGGCACGTCCCCCAGCTGCGTGAAGCCGGTCCAATAATTGACCGCGACCGACTCGGCGCCATCGTCGAGAAGGTCTGGCGGCCTCTTGCAGCGAGGCTCCCTCCGCCATCGCCAGCCACACCATCTGCTCCTCGATCGTGTTGGCGGCAGCCAGTCTCGACGTCCCCGGCATTGAGGGCATCGAGCACCAGTCGTCGCCACCGACCTCTGGGGATTGGGCCGCTCCGGCCGGCACGGTGGTCGTGGTCTCACTCGCCGCTGAGCAGGCACAGATAAGAATGGCGATCGAAGCCGCCATCAGCAGGTTGCTCACCTGAAAGGTCGTTGGGCCCGGGCCATGCCTGCAGCCAATGGTCCTCATGGAGCCAGAGCCCGAAGAGTGTCTTCGACCGCGGATCGTGACGGCGTCAGCACCATCAGCGCGGCCACGGTCAATCCGGCATGCGGCGAATTCGTCGAGGCGGTTTCGCACATGGCTTCGCATCACCGACCATCACCAGGTCGTCGATCAGCCGATCGTGGATCGCGGCCGCCACCGACGCTCGATCCCTGGCGGCCCAGCCGGCGGCGATCGCCCCGGCCTCCTCCTCATATCCCATCCACGCCAGGAACCGGTTGTAGACGGGCTGGGCGAGGTAGGGGCCAAGGAATTGAGTTCGCGAAGCATCTCGCTGACGCCTGCCGGGTCATCGGTGACGACGGTCTGGAGGCGTGCCATCACCCCGAAGTCGGCGGGCAGGTCTCGCCCGGCGGCGCCGGCCCCGCGTCGAACTTCGGCCAGCTGGCGAATCACGACCCGCGGTGGCATCAGATTGAGACACACGCCGTCGCCCAGCTCACCGGCCAGCGCCAGCATCCGTGGCCGCAGGGCCCCGACGAAGATCGGTACGGGGCCGGCGGGAGCGGTTGCGGGCCGAAAACGACTCATCGTCAGTGTCGCTCCGACATAGTCGCCCTGACCAGCCAGGGCCTCTCTGACCGCCAGCACCGTATCCCGAACCCTGGCGAGCGGCTTGATGAAGGGCAGCCCGTGCCATTGCTCGACGATCACCCCCGACGACGCTCCGATTCCGAGACGAAACGGGCCGCCCTCCCATGAGCTGGCTGACCGACGCCGCCGCCATCGCCAGGCCGGCGGGGGTCCGGGTATAAGCCGGCACCACCCCGACCCCGCACTCCATTCGCTCGGTCCGCTGGGCGATTGCCCCGGCCAGAACGAACGCATCAGGCCCGGCGACCTCGGCCAGCCAGGCCTGGCGGTACCCCAGGTCCTCGGCGAAGCGGCACAGGTCGGCGAGCTCGGAGACGCTCAGACCCGGCGTTGATGGGCTGATGGCCAGCTCCATGGGGAAGGAACCGTAGTCAGCGTGCCCGTGAGGCGAGCGATGAGCTCCAGCCCTTCTTCCAGCTAGCACTCCTCGAGGAGCGGGCATGTCACCCGACCGTGTGGTTCGGGTCCCCTCCCTTGGGCAACCGCGGCAGGGCCCGCCACAGGAGCACCAGGTAGACGAAGCCCGACGCCTTCCTTGACAAACCGCCAGGGGTCGGACGAGGCTCGGGACCAGGCCGTGCCCCCGGGCCACGGAGCGAAACCGGTGCCGAACAGGGGCCAGAGGAAGGTTTGTTCCCGGACCCAGACCCCATCGAGGACCAGATGGAACAGCCAGGCCACGACGACCGTCATCAGCTGGCGGCGGCGCCGGCCTCTCCGATTGGTGAGCAGGATCACGATGGTCGCGATGGACGGGAACGATCAGTGCGTGGCCCCACCGCTGGCGGCTGGGCTCGCCCAGGAAGACCCCGGCCACGAGATCGATGAAGTCGGGGAGGACGGCCCCGAGGACCAGCAGCCTGAGGTCGACCTTGGGATCCCGGAAGATCCATCTGAAAGAGGAAAATCGAGCCGGCCACGTGCCACAGGATCACCGCTCCGTCTCAGATCCCATCGAGGGCGGCGTTGGCGAGAGCGTCGGCGACGACATTCTCTTCCCTGGGTACGTGTTCGAGCCGGTGCGGGATCTTGCTCAAGGAGCCGCTTCGCCTCCAGGTAGAGCGGCTGCAGGGCGAGCGTTCTTGACCCGGTACCGGCCCTCCAGTTGGCGAATCAGAAGCTGGCTGTCCGCCCGCACCGTGAGCCGGTCCGGGTTGGTGCTCGCTGGGCGAGCTTCAAACCCTCGATCAGGGCCCGGTACTCGGCAACGTTGTTGGTCGCCTGGCCGATCGACTCCGAAACCTGTCCCTGCCAATTCGGGACGGCCATCCACCATGCGATAAAGAGCTGCGCCGATCGCGGCCCGCCCAGGATTGCCGCGGGAGGCGCCGTCCGAGTAGAGGACCCATTCGCCTCCGCCTTGGCTCTGTGGCGGACGTCACAGAACCAGGATGCGCATGCAGTGAAGGCATCGAGGAGGATCCCAGTCGGCTGCCTCGGCTCTGCTCCGGGAGCGACAGCGCCAGATGACAGCCTCCGCACACTCCGCCCGTCAGCCGCCCCACCGCCACGCCGTCCTTCGATTTGCGCAGCTGCTCGTAGAGAGCAATCAACTCAGGAGGGATGGTGGCGGCGATCTCTCGTTTGTTCTCTTCATGGCGTGCGATCTGGGCATCGATCTGGCGCCAGGCTGCGGTGATCACCTCTTCGAGTCCGGCGACCTCGGCACCGGTCGAGCTCAACTGGGCGTCGAGGCGGCCGACCTCCGTTCGAACCGGGTCGACCTGATCGATCAGCCCGAGCACTCGATCCTCGAGTGCGCTTTGTTGACCCCGCAGCGACTGCACCTCGAGACGCTTCTGCTCGGTCTCGCGGCCGCTCATGCCACCCGCGTACAGGCGCGTCTCGGACTCTTTGAGCTTGATCTCGACGATTTCGAGCTCGCCTTCGGCTTTGTCGAGATCGAGCTCGAGGCTCCGGAGGGCGCCGCCTCTCTCCGCCCGGATCGCTTCGAGCCGCTCACGACGACCGGCCGCCTCCTGATACGTGGTCAGCTCGGGCAAAGTTTGACGCTGATGGATCAGCCGATCGATGTGCAGGTCGACATCCTGCAAGTCGAGGAGATCGGAGAGGCCCAGTCCGCCGAGACGTTGGGGCAGGGCCCATCAATTCTCCTTCCACGGTGTGGCGTCTTCGGTGAGGTCGATCACATCGGGCAAGATCGTGCGGGCCATTGACATGCAGTTCGACCACCCCGGGGCGCTCGGTGGCGGCATGGCCAGGATCGATCGTACTCATGCCGAGATCGAGAGCGGCCCGGGTGTCATGATGGCTGAGGTCCCCGGTGACGTAGACGTCCGCGGCCGCGGCCGCCGCCTCCGGGACGAATGACCCACCCGATCCCGGCACCATGGCCACCCGGGTCACAACCTGGGTTTGATCGCCCGAGCACCGCAGCCCGACTATTCAGCATCTCGCCAACCCGATCGGAGAACTCACCTAGAGCCATCGGAGACTCGAGGTTGCCGACCCTTCCGATCAGGCCGAGGTTGGACCGCACCTCGTGAAGATCGAAAGCTGGTTCTTCGTACGGATGTGCGGCGCGGAGAGCTGCCACGACCCTGGCCTCGAGCCGTTTGGGTACCACGAGCTCGAGGCGGACCTCGGGCTCCTCGCTGACCGCGCCGAGGTTGCCCAAGGGCCGGCTGCGCACCCGGGCCCGGAATGAAAGTCCCGGTCCCCTCCATCGAAAGGAGCACCCGCTGTAGTTGCCGATTTGCCCGGCTCCGGCCTCGGTCAGGGCCCTGGCCACCGTCTCGACAGCAGGTGGGGGGACAAATGTCACGAGCTTGGTGATGGGAGCGGGTCGATGACTCCGAATCCTTTCGCCGACTTCAACGCCAGAGCCGTTGCCAGGGCTGCGGCCGTTCCACCACTGGCCGCATCCCAGGCGGTATGAATGGTTCCTACTGCCACGCCGGCTCTGACCAGGTCGTAAGCCCGCCCGGATGGGCCGGGCCCCTTCACCAAGCGAGTAATCGGCTTGAACAGCAGCGGGTGATAAGTCACCAACAGGTCGACCTCGAGATCGATCGCCTTTTCGACAACCGGGTCAGTGACTTCATGGCACACCGCCAGTCGAAGCACTTCCATAGTGGGGTCGCCGATCTGGAGCCCGTGAGGATCCCATGCCGCCGCCTTGTCGCCCGGGGCTCGCCCATTCAACTCGGCGAGCACTGAAGCCACGGTCGTCATTCGATGCGATGGTACCGACCCCGTCCTCACTTGAAGGAGGTTCGCTCCCCTGCCGACGCTGCGCCGGTGCCCTGCCCTACCGCCTAACGCCGAGGAGGGATCGTCGGCAGCGTGATGGCAAAAGTCGTGGTCTCATCGACCCTCGAGTACACGATCTTGCCTCCCATCGCTTCGATCAGCGTCTTGGCGACGGAGAGCCCGAGACCGAGGCTGCCCCGAACCGTGACGGAGGCAGGGTCGTGCGGAAAAGCCCGGAATGGATCCTGGTCCGACTCATGGTCGAGACCGGGGCCGTCGTCGCGGACGGCCAGGCGGTAGAACTCTCCGGCGCTCCGGCCCACCACCAGGATCGGCTCGGACCCATGCCCGATGGCGTTGGCGACGAGGTTGCGCAGCACATGTTCGAGGCGCGGGCCGTCGACCTGCACCAGGCAAGGCTCGCAATCGACTTTGATCCCTGCCCCGAGCTTGAGAAAGTGGGAGACCGACCGATCGACCACCTCGGCTACTTCGGTCTCCGTGATGTTGTACGCCACGTTCTCGGCGTCGATCCGGGCGGCCACCAGGATGTCGTCGACCATCCGCCTGAGGTCGCCCGACTCTTTGAGGATCGTGGCCAGACCTTCGGCCACGAGGTCCGGGTCCGGTGATCCAAGCAAGAGGTTGGCAAATCCGTAGATTCCGGTGATCGGTGTACGCAGCTGGTGCGAGAGGCCGGCGATCAGGTGGTCTTTGGCCTGGCTCAGCTCCTTCTGTCGGGTCAGTTCGGCCTCGAGCCGTTCTCGCTCGATTCGGCGCTTCGCGACCCTGCGAAACCCCGCCACGGTCATCGCCGGCACCAGCAAGGCAACCACGAACGAGCTGGTCCGGGCGAGACTTCCGGCTTCTGATCGCTCTCCCGCGATTCGGCTCGCAAGGGTGGCTGCCTCCGAGGTGGCCGCCTGGGCGATCTTCCCGACCTGGGGCAATGTGGCTTCATCCACCAGATCCCGGGCGATTTCTATCTGGCCGCCCCGCAAGTGGTCGGAGACCTGGACCGTGCTCGACAACAAGTCTTCGGCCGAGACCACCAGCGGCTGGCGGGGAACCTCCAGCACGGAAACCAGGCCGACAATGCGTTCAGCCGCCAACACAGCCTCGGCCGCAGCCTCGCTCGAGACGAGCGGCTGATCCATTCCGGCCGCTGCGAAGGCCACCACCAGCGAGGCCCGATGGGTGGCGGTTTCAGCCGAGACTCGCTCCAGAGTCGAGAGATCCTGGGCATCGGCGCCGATCCGTTCGACCTGATCGGCTCGAGCGAAGACGATGCCGGCCCCGATGGCAACGGCTATCGCCGCGATGAGAGCTCCATTGGCCCAGGGACTAGTCCTTCGGCGCGTCATGGAAATGGTATCGGGTCCAGCCTGTCAAAACTGAGGCCCAGAGCCGATACCGATTCGATGAGACCTGAGCTGGTAGGGCACAAATTGGGGAAGCTGACTTTTCTGACCCTGGGCCTCGTTTCCTTGCTGATGGTGGCAATGCCTGCCCAAGCAGGACTGGGTGACCTTCTCAGCGGCTTGCTCAATCCAGTCGAAGACCTTCCCGTGGTCGGCGACGTATTGGATCCCGTAGTTCAGGCTGTTGTTGTTCCGCTGGTTCAAGATGTGGTGGCGCCGGTGACGGGCGCCCTGGTCGATCCCGTTGTCGACCAGATCCTCCCCGCACCCGTCACCACCGCCACCACTGCGCCCACCGTCACCACCGTCACCACTGCGCCCACCGTCACCACCGTCACGACCACGGTCGAGCCCCCTGCTGACGAGGCGGTCTCGCCGGTGGTTGAACTGGTCAAGGACGCGCCACCGGCCACGACAATTGCCGCGCCAGCCGCGGCCGACCGCTTGCAGGGCATCGAAGAGCCACCCGAACCGGTCCGGGTCATGACTTCCACTGTCTCCACCTCGAACCAGTCCGCGCTCGGCCCAAGGGTGACGACGGACCGCGAGAGCCTGCAGGCGGCCTTGCTGTTGCAAACGGCATTGGCCCAGAGTTTCGTCCTCACCGAGGATGCCGGGAATCTTGCCTTGCCGACCGAGGCAACCGACACCGAGTCCGTCTTCTTCGAGGGATTGACCGGCTGGTTGCGAATCAACTCCAATGAGTTCCTCTCCTTGATCGCCCTGCCGATCCGCTTCCTGGAACTACTGACCAGGGCCCTGCTGACCGCGGGGTCGGGCTTGATAGCTCCGGTGTCGATGCTTCTGGCCGTGACGTCGTACCTGATCAAGGATCGGCGCTGGGGCTTGTCAGCAACAACGAGCCAGGTCCGGGCGGGGTACTAGGCCACCTCAACGGCCGCCCGATACTGACCGGTCAGCTCGATCCACGCACTGTTGGTACGTCTCCGTCGCTCCGGGCCGACACTTGCTCCCAGTCTTTCAAAGCCTGATTGGACCAACCGCACCCTCGATCCGGATTCGATCTCGGTAAATGTGACCGTGATCTCGGTGGCCTCGCTCGCGTCAAAGAACAGGTGCCACCGGTAGCCGACCCTCACCGGGGGCTCCCAGACCAGGATCTGACCCCATTCGTGCTCGACCCCGTCTGATCCTCGTTCGTAGATTCGCCCACCCACATGGGGCTCGAAAACCACGCTCAAATCGGGATCCCCGGTAATGGTGTGCGTTCGCGGCCACCACATCGAGGGCTTCTTCGTCCACACCTCAAAGGCATGCCCGGGCGAAGCCATGACATCGAACTCGACCACGATCGGGTCGATCAATCCCGGTCTTTCGTGTTCTCGACAGCCATGCGGAAACGGTGAGCTACATCACCCCACACTTGTTCCATGTAGCCGGCGACGAACTCCGCACCCTGGTGATGGAGGCCGTACACGCGCCTGGTGCCGTCCGCCCGATCGTGGACTAGACCTGCCTCTTTGAGCAAGCGCAGATGTCGGGATACGGCGGGCCGGCTGATGGGCAGGCGATCGGCGATCTCCTGAACCGAGCGGTCCCGGCCGGCCAGCATCTGCACGATCGCTCGCCGATTGGGGTCGCCGAGCGCCGCGAAAGGATCGGTTGCGTGGGGTTCAGGGACCAAGGCGAATCACACGTGATAATGTAACAAAACGGTTACCGAATTGGAGGAGAGATGGCGGCCGCGCCCTTCACTGGCTCCGGCACTGAAAGCGACCCCTGGGTTCTCAAGACTCCCAGCCTCGGGTCCGAGATCCTTATGCACCGCGACGAGGATCACGATCCCCCGGTGCTGGTCTGCACGGTCGGCGGCACAGTGCTCCACTACGACCTGCGGATCATCGATGATCTTCACAAGATGCTGAAAGAGCGCGGCGATTGGGTTCCGCTCGGAAACGCAGACGAGCAGAAACCCGCCGCCGAAGGAACCGTCGAAGCTTGGGCCCGCTCTGCTGACAACCCGATCGGTGGTTGGTACGGCCTCAAGAAGGGACTGCGCGGGAGGGTCGGCAACTATGTACCGCCCGTTCTAGAGGCCCTCGGCCTGGCCGAGGTAGAACACAATGCCCGCAACAACCGGATGCGGGCCCTCTGATCGGTGCCCGGAAAACTGGGCTAATCCTCGCCGCCGGCCTGCCGCAAACGACGCTCGAGATATCGCCGTTCGGCGTTGTTCTGCGGCATCGACAGCGCCCGTCGATAGGCCAAGATCGCCTCCGGAATGCGACCTGAGCGCCTGAGCAATTCTGCCCTCGATGCGTGGTACAGATGATGGGACAGGAGCCGGGCATCGCCGGCCATTTCGTCCAGAAGAACCAGGCCCTGGTCGGGCCCGTCCCGCATCGCCAGGGCCACCGCCCGATTGAGGGCCACCACAGGGGTGGGTGAAACACCGTAGAGAACGTCGAACAGTCCGACCATCTCCGCCCAATCCGTTTCGTGGAACGAGGGCGCTTCCGCATAGAGGGCAGCGATCGCGCCTTGGAGGACATAGGGCCGGGGTCGTCCCTGCAATAGTGCCGCTCGAACGTGGGCCAGGCCTTCTTCGATCTCGTCCTGGTCCCATTGGCTTCGGTCCTGATCCTCAAGCAGAACCAGATCACCGTGGACATCAACCCTGGTTGCGCGGCGCGCATCGTGCAACAACATCAATGCGAGCAGTCCCCGGGCCTCCGCCTCGTCGGGCATAAGTTCGACGACGAGCCGACCAAGCCGAATCGCCTCGGCGCAAAGTGCCGTCCGAAGCAGGCCTTCGCCGGACGAGGCTGCGTAGCCCTCGGTGTAGATCAGATAGACGACCGCCAGCACCGAGTTGAGACGATCGGGGAGCATGTGATCGGCCGGAACCTCAAAAGGAATGCCTCCGACCTTGATCTTCTTCTTGGCGCGCACCAATCGCTGGCCCATGGTCGTCTCCGGAACGAGGAAGGCCGCGGCAATCTCTGGCGTCGTCAGTCCACCAAGAGTTCGAAGCGTCAGAGCCACTTGCGCTTCGGCTGAGAGGGCCGGATGACAACAGGCGAACATCAGGCGGAGACGATCGTCGACCAGCTGCGAGTCGGAGTTGAACTCTTCGAATGGATCACTGCTCATTGGGCCCTCGACCAGAAGATGCTGTTTGTCGGCAAACGTGCGGTCGCGTCGTATTCGGTCAATTGCCTTGTTGCGGGCGGCTGTGATCAACCAGGCCGTGGGATCATTCGGAAACCCGTCTGCCCGCCAGCGGGTCAGAGCGATGAGCCACGCTTCCTGCAGGGCATCCTCGGCCGCGTCGAGGTCCCGCAGCAATCGCACCAGAGCGGACAGCGCCCGGCCCCAAACCTGGCGGTAGAGCCGGGCGGCAGCCGCATCGAAGTCGTCAGCAGCCTGTGCCCGATGAGATTTAGGCGATCCCGGCACGCTCCGTTGCAGATTGCTGGGATGCCTCACCGAATTCGAAAATCGGCCGGAGTTCGATCGATCCATTCTTGGCGCCAGGGCAGGCGGCAGCAATAGCGATCGCCTCGTCGAGATCCTTCACTTTGAGGACGTAATAACCGCCCAGGACCTCGGCGGTCTCGGCGAACGGTCCATCGGTGGTGAGGACTTCGGAGCCTTTGACGCGGACGGTCGTGGCCATCTCGATGCCCTCCAAAGCCTCGCCTCCCTCCATCACGCCTCTCTGGGCCAAATCGGCGGTGAACTTGTTGTAATCCTCCATCGTGGCTGCCTGCTGCTCGGCCGAGACCTGGGACAAGTCTTGCTGAGGTCCGTAGATCATCAACAGATAGCGCATTAGTTTCCCTCCTAGATCGGGGCCCGCATTCTTGTCGGGCGTTCTAGTTCAAGGACGAACGGGCAAGGAACGTTTCGACACCCTTTCTTAGTACCTCATCGGACAGTCTGGCGTGGCAAATCCATCCACCCATCAGGTCTGCTTGCGTGGTCCAGATCCACCTCACTAAGTCTTGCGTCGCGGGCCGACAAGGGGCGGGCTTCGTAGCAACAGGATCTCTCGCGGCTCGACTCGATGACATAGGCCGTTTCATGACCCGCCGGGGCGGGTAGTAGTCGGACTACTAACCGGGACAACCTGTAGGTCCTGTCTCCCGCTCATTGAGGACAGACGGGTTGTCAGTCAGGAAGGGCCTAATGAAACTTGGTCTTACTCTCTCATCGGAAGAACACGGGCCCCGTCGGCTCGTCGACCTGGCGATTCTCGCCGAGGAACGAGGATTTGACTTCGTGTCGGTGTCCGATCACTACCACCCGTGGATAGGCCTGCAAGGGCACAGCCCCTTTGTCTGGTCCGTGCTGGGCGGGATCGGAGCAGCGACGGAGAGCATCGAAGTCGGTGTGGGAGTGAGCTGCCCGATCCTGCGAATCCACCCTGCCATCCTTGCCCAGGCCGTTGCAACCACAGCTCTCTTGATGGAAGGCCGATTGATCTGGGGGGTTGGTACAGGAGAGAATCTCAACGAGCACATCCTGGGAGACCCCTGGCCAACCTACGAGGTTCGCGCCGAGATGCTCGAGGAGTCGATCGGTCTGATTCGCAGAATGTGGGCCGAGGAATCGGTGACCCATCGTGGTGAGTATTTCGTGGTGGAAGACGCCCGAATCCTGGATCGGCCCGACAAGGCGGTGCCGATCGTCATCTCTGCCTTTGGTGAAAACTCGGCCGAGCTGGCTGCCCGAGTAGGCGATGGGCTGTGGCTCTCGAGTCTCGACGAGGACACCATCTCGGCCTTCCAGGCAGCCGGCGGCGAGGGGCCGGTGTTCTCGCAACTCACTTTGTGCTGGGGTCCCGATGAGGACGAGGCAATCGAGTTGGCACACAAGCAATGGCCCAACACCGGGCTTCCCGGCCAGCTCAACCAGGAACTCCGGACCATCCTCGACTTTGAACAGGCGACGGAGCTGGTCTCACCTGAGACGATCGCCGAAAAGGTCCCCTGCGGACCCGACCCCGAACCAATCATCAAGAAGGCCCGCGAGGCTCGCGATGCCGGAGTCGACCACCTCTACTTCCACCAGATAGGTGACGACCAGGAGGGCTTCGTCACCTTCTGGGAGAAAGAGATCCGAGACGCTGTCGAGAGTTGATCGGAGCAGGTCGCAGCGTTTCCAAGAGTAAGAATCAGCGAGGGAAAGTCGGTATCACGAGTTTGTCGGGTTCGAGCTCATCGTCTCAAGAGAAGAATCAGCGAGGGAAAGGGAGTTCGACCCTGGTTGACGGGTGTGCCGTTAGGGGTTGGCGGGGCCTTCAAAATTCTTTGATATTTCTCTGATTCGTCAGGTTCTATATGGGTTTTTGTCACACCCCGCCTTCATACTTGGGGTCATGTTGGAGTGTGGAGTAAGAACTGTCGACAGCATCGAAGTCCACTTGTTGGACTGGCAGGCGGAGCATTCCTCTTTGTTCGCCCGCCAGTTGGAGGCGATCCGCCAGCTCGACTTGGCGCAGGTGGATCTGGTGGATGGGTGCCGGTCGATGGTCGAGTGGGTCTCCTCCCGCCTCGACGTGTCCCCTTCCACCGCCAGAGACTTGGTGCTGGTCGCCAAAGCCGCCGACGTCGAGGTCGAAGCCCTGTTGGCTAATGGTGAGGTGGGGTGGGAGCGGGCGGTGGCGATGGTCCGTCTCCGCCTCGCCGGCGCTACCGACGACCTGATCGCCCAGTCCTTCGGGCTGGATCTGGCCGGCGATCGCCCGGTTGACCGCCAGCTTGAAGCGGATCGAGTCGAAAACCGAAACCGAGGGTTACGAGTCGAGATATCTGGTCGTCCAAAAGTCTTGGGATCAGTCAACCTTGAAATATTGGGGGGAAGCGGTCGGGGTCGACGCCGAAACCATCGAAAAAGCCCTGTGGGCCCGGTCAGATCTCCTTCCCGACCTCCCCGGGGTTGACCGCACCCAGAAACTGGCCGATGCGATGTCTTCGATCTGTCTGGACAGCCTCACCGGCGGCTCGGAGGGGAGGGCGGTGACCGTCGCCGAAGTGTTCATCGACGCCGCCACCACCATCCCCACCGGCGGTGAGCTGGGAGTCACCCTGTCGTCCGGTTCTCAGGGTCGGACCCAACACCCTCGCAGAAGTCCTCTGCACCGGCCGGATCCGCACCATCGTTCAAGAAGACGGCTACCCGGTCGGGGTTTCCCACCTGTCAGAGGCGATCCCCCCGGCGGTCAGAGCCCAAGTGTGGCGGAGGGACCAAGGCCACTGCGTCATCGACGCCTGCCCCAGCCGCTACCGGTTAGAACCCCACCACCTCAAACATCGGGCCGACGGCGGCACCAACCACCTCGGAAACCTGGCGTTGATCTGCTGGTTTCACCACCACGTCGCTATCCACCAACTCGGGTTGACACTCGACCCCACCTCCCCACCCCACCGGCGACGCTTCAACCGCCCAACCCAAACCACCGGCCCACCCGACCCCTGATCAGGTCGAGTCGAAATCCGGTGCAGGTTCCCTACTTGGTTCGGCCTGGAATTCGGAGACGATGTTCTCGGCGACCTGACGTAGCTTCAAGTTCTCACGCTGCGACATGTCCTTGAGCTTGGCAAAGGAAGCCTCCATGGTCGACCTATCCCGCTGCATCATGATCCCAACAGCTGCTCCTATTACGTCCCTCGTTTCGAGGGCGCGGTGGAGATTCTCGATCATGTCCTTCGTCTTGCTGAAAGTGGCCGCGTGCCGAACCGCCATCGCAGCCTGCTCGGCGAACCTGACCCCGATCTGCTCGTCGGCCGGACCGAAGGCATTATCAACCGAGTAAAGGTTGAGGACGCCGATCATTTCACCTCGGAGCGTCATTGGAATGGCATAGGAGCTCTTGACCCCTTGAGCATCACCGAACGAGGCGAACCGAGGCCATCGTTCTTCGGTGCTCATGTCGGTGATAAGCACCGGCCTTTGGTGTCGGCGGCGGCCACACATGGCCCTTCGTCGATCTCATACTGATAGGCATCGACCCTCTCGGCGACATCACCCGTCGAGACCCTGACCGAAACGTGCCCGCTCGTTTCGAGAGTGACCCCGGCCTCCTCACAAGACGGGATCACCGAGGCAGCCAGATTGCCGATTCCCAACAGAGTCGTCTCAAGTCGGGTCTCTTCGAGGAGAAGCCTGCTCAGCTCGCCCGTGGCCTCGTAGATCGCCCGATAGTCGTCCAAAGGATCACCCCTCAATCCCGTTGACCCTTGGATGCCTGCGCGGGGCTGAACCAAGGGCAATCTCGTCGATTCGCTCCGCGCTCCTCTGTCCGAAGCAACGGGTCCCATCCATCGGATGGACGGGCTAGTGCCGGCACTTTAGAACCTGAGAAATGGCGCCGCCGTGGCTCCGGATCCGAGACTGAGGTCGTCTCCAACGGGCTTGGTCAGGCTTTGGAGGGGCCAGCAGTACAATCCTCCACCCACCTGAGGAACGGCCTGCACTTGCACCCTTGCAACAATTGATGATGGTCCGCTGCAGAATTCGATCTCGCGGCCGAGCGGAAGAGGGCCTGACCCCCCGCGAGGAACGTGCGCTGGCCCTTCTTTGGATTGGCTTATGACCGTTTCGGTCAGCGTCGTCACCATCCGGTTTTCGACACGAGGCCCTGCTGTACGCCGGGAGCCAACAGTTCATCGACAGGACCCTGCCATTCATCCAGGAAGGGGTCAGGGCCGATGAGGCGGTGCTGGTAGTGGTGAGCGAGCCAAAAATCGACCAGTTGAAGGATCGGTTGGGCTCGGATGCCGGAGCGGTCTCTTTTGCCGTGATGGAGGAGATCGGAGCCAACCCCGCCCGCATCATTCCAGCGTGGCAAGATTTCGTTGACACCGGTTTGGAGCGAAAGCGTGGAATGAGGGGGATCGGTGAGCCGACTTGGCCGTCACGCACGCCTTCCGAGTTGGCCGAATGCCACCACCACGAAGCCCTGCTGAATTCGGCGTTTGCCTCGGTACCGCGATTCTGGTTGATGTGTCCTTACGACACTGGCGCCATGCAACCCGAAGTGATAGAGCGCCTGTCCCGCACCCATCCGGTCGTAGACAGCGGGCACGGGGGTGTCGCCAGCCCGTCGTATGACGAAGCCCGGGCGAGGCAAGAGCATTTCAGAGACCCGTTGCCTCCACCGGCGACAAGTTTTCATGAGATGAGATACGACAAAGAGTCATTGAGTGGCCTGCGCCGGTGGGTGACCGGTCATGCCCTCAGCGCCGGCCTCGACGAAGAGGCCCGGCAAGACTTGATATTGGCGGCCGCCGAAGTGGCAACCAACAGTGTCTTGCACGGAGGCGGTTCCGGCCGGGCACGGTTATGGATCGATGATCGGGACCTGGTTTGTGAGTTCACGGACCGGGGACACATCAGTGAACCCATGGTCGGACGAGTACTTCCCGGGAGCGCTCTGGCCCACGGGCGCGGGTTGTGGATGGTCAACCAGCTCTGCGATCTCGTCCAAATCAGATCGACTGAGGGCCAAACCGTGGTTCGGCTGCACAAGTCCATAGTCGGGGCCGAGGGGCAAGGGGACGGTAACGCGGCGGTCGGCTAGGCCGGGATGGGTGCCTGGGCGACGGTTCAGATCACGCGAGCTGCGAGCAAAGCTACGTCGTCCCGTATCTTGCGTACTGTCGGTGTTTGCAGAACTTCCATGAGACGGTCGAGGAGGTCGTCGAGGCCGCCCTCCATACGGGTCTCAGCGAGGGCGGACTCAACGCTTTCCGGTGGCGCTTGGTCGTCCATCGCGAAGCCATCGGTGTAGGTCAGAAGGGTGTCGCCAGGTCCGATCCAGTAACTCTGTTCGATGGGCTCGATGGAAGCCATCACTCCCGCCGGCGGGCAAGGGATGCCAACTCTCGTCATGGTTCCATCCGAGGAAATGAGGATCGGTGGAGGGTGCCCGGCCAGAGCGACTTTCATCTCGAACCGATCACCTTGTCGGTCGAAGAGGACATAGGCCAGCGTGCACATCCGTCCCTCCTCCTCCAACAGCGCACGGTTGAGGGCGCCGATCACGATCGCCGGCGTCGGATCGACGTTGACGATCGCCCTGATGGTGTGGCGGGCCAGTCCAACAGCTGCGGCGGCGGCGATGCCCTTCCCCTCGATGTCCCCGACCACGAGCGCGCAGAGATCGGCCGACATCGGGATCACGTCGTAGAAGTCGCCGCCTACGTGACCGGTTCGGGTGAGTGGCTGATAGCGAGCCGCCACCTCGAGGCCTTCCACCTCCGGGAGAAATCGGGGCATCAGCCCTCGTTGGAGGAGTTGGGAAACCTCGTGCTCGTGTTGATAGACGCGGGCGTTCTCGAGGGTGACGGCGGCCCGATCGGCCACTGACATGAGGACTTCGACGTCGTCGTCGTCGAACGGCAGATCGGGATGGCTGCGGGCCAGGCTCAAAGCTCCGATGACATGGCTGCCCATCAGCAGGGGAACGCAAACCACCGAATTCAACTCCAGACGCCTGATCAGATCGACCAATTCGCGGCCCTCGATTTCCTCCGCCATCGTCGAGCATCTCGTCTGTGATCTCGCGAACCACTTCCGGCTTCCTGCTCCGAGCAACTCGCGCCGGAAGACGATCGGAATCGAGGGGTACGCGCTCATCCCCTCTCATCTGGACCAGCAGGTCGGCTTCGGGGGAATCGGGGTGCACGAGTGCCACCGACGAGAGCGTCTCGTCTTCGCCGATTAGATGGAGACCGCACCAAGCGCCCAGCTCGGGGACCAGAAGCTCCGCCAGCGCCTGGAAATTCTCTTCGACCTCGAGCGAGGCACCGAGCAGCTCGTTGGCGTTCGAGAGCAGTCGGCGGGTTTCATCACGTCGAACCTGCTCGGTTATGTCGGTGAAGAAGTTGATGGCAAGCACCACTTCGCCGGCATCGTTCTTGATAGGGCTGGCGTTCACCCGCGACCAGCGCACCCGCGGACTGCCGGGACTTCTGTAGCCGATCATTTCCTCGACCACCTGTTCGCCCATCAGGACCCGCCGCCCCGGGAGACGATCGGAAGAGAGGACCGCTCCGGACTGATCGACCATCTCAAATCTTCCGACCAGGTCGGCCACCGGGGTCCGCAACAACTCTTCGGCCGTTCCGAAGCCGATCAGGCGGGCAGCCAGGTCGTTGGCGTAAACCAACTTTCCTGACGCATCCTGAACCGTGATCGCTTCCCCGGCATGGCGAAACAGGACGTCAAGAACGTGACGATCCTTCTGCATGGCCAACTCGATGAACCGGTCGCCCGGCATGGCCTCCTTTCCGTTTCCAAGGCTCGCAGCACCTTCAATTGCTCGCAGCACCTTCAATGACTGCTGGAGCTTGTCAAAAGAGTAGCTCCGCGGAGTTTTGTGGCCGACCATTGGGGGTATTTGTCTCGGAGTTTTCATCACCAGACCGACCCCGAAACCAGGAGCTTGACCATGGGATCAGTGCCTCGCCTATTGGTGGCGGCAGCCAAGGACTTCATGGAGGACAAGGCTCCCCGCCTGGCCGCTGCGTTGTCGTACTACACGGCCTTTTCCCTGCCGCCGCTACTGGTTGCCGTCATCGGCATCGCCGGGGTCGTGTACGGGGTGGACGAAGTGCGCGAGAGGATCATGTCTCAGGTCGCCGAGTTGGTGGGCACCGATTCGGCAGCCACCCTCAGCGAAGCTGTGGTGGATGCCCAGCGAACCACCGGGTCGGGTGGAGCGGTCGTGTTGGGATTTCTGACGCTCCTGGTCGGCGCCACCGGCGCCTTCGGTCAGTTGCAGGACGCTCTCAACACGATCTGGGAGGCCAAACCGAAGCCAGGGCGAGGGATCTGGCGATTCGCCAAGTCCCGGCTGCTCTCCTTCGGCACCATCCTCGGCACCGGGTTCCTGTTGCTGGTGTCGCTGGCGATGAGCGCCGGAATTGGAGCCCTGGTCGAAAGAGCAAGCAATATCGAGTGGATGGCTCCATACCTGGCCTCGCTCGACGTGGTGGCATCCCTGATCGTGATCACGTGTTTATTCGCTTTGATGTTCAAGGTCCTTCCGGACACCAAGATTCAATGGCGCGACGTCTGGGTCGGGGCCGCCCTCACGGCGGGCCTCTTCGTGGTTGGAAAATTCGCCATCGGCTTCTATCTCGGAGTAAGCGAAGTCGGCTCCGCTTACGGCGCAGCCGGATCGGTGATCGTCATCCTGGTCTGGATCTACTACTCGGCGCTCATTCTGTTCTTCGGCGCGGAGTTCACTCAGGTGTGGGCGTCGAATCGGAAGACCCGAACAGCAGGCAAAAACTCGACGCAAGCCAATCGCCTAAATCTGCCGAACATTCGGATGCCGAGAAACGAGACAGCCCCTGGCTGGGCTTGGCTGCAGCGGTGGCCGTTCTATGGGCCAGTACTCGCAATGGGAAGACCCCCGGCAAGTCGAAGACCTCGCATCCCGCTGCGGCCAGGCGAACATAACCGAAACTCAACTCGGGCTCGGTACCGACGTATACCTCATTCGACCCGGCTTCGTCCCAACTCCACGGACGATCGACCGCGGGTCCAATGGAGCAGGTCATCGACGTTCCAGGCGTTCACCACCAGGTCATGAGTTACCAAACCGCGTTGCAGAATGGCGACCGAGTAGCCGGCGTTGGAAAGCTCATCGGGCCGATGGGCATCGCTATTGGCCGCAAATAGCGCTCCCAACCGGCGGGCCCGGTCCACCATGTCGGCCGAGGCGTCGAGGCGATCCAGATGGCCGTTGACTTCGATCGCAGTCCGGTGCTCGGCCGCGGCCGCAAGCACGCGATCGGTGTCGAACTCGATCGGTGGCCTGGTTCCGATTCGCCTGCCGGTGATGTGAGCGATCACATTGATCTTCGGGTTCGCAATCGCAGTCAAGAGGCGGGCCGTCTGCTCGTCCCGATTGAGGGTGAACAACGAGTGGACTGCCGCGAGCCCGAAGTCGAGGCCGTCCAGCAAGTCGTCATCGAAGTCGACCTGCCCATTCCGATCGATGTTCAGCTCGGAGCCATGAAGAATCACGATGTCCGGATAGCGGGGTCGGATCCGTTCGATGGTCAAACGCTGCTGCTCGATCCTTTCCTCGTCGAGCCCACCGAACCGGAGCCCCTTGGCATGGTCGGTGATGCCCACGTAGCGAAGTCCCCGGGCTCGGGCGGCCTCTACCAGCTCCTCGATGGTCTGGCGTCCATCGGGCGACCAGTCGCTGTGCAGGTGGAGGTCGCCCCGAAGATGTTCGACACCGATCAGTTCGTTGGGGACTTCGAGGACGCCGGAACGTGCGGGTGGCGGTACATACGCCATTCCGACCGAGCCATATATGTCCGTCTCGGTCAGGACGCCCTCGATCCCCTGCCCATCCCCTATCGATCGGATTATTGCCTCCACGTGGTCCTGCGGCCCGGTCGTTCGGAACACGGCGGCGGCGGTGCCTCCCGCTTCGGGCGTGTGAACGTTTACAGGTGCTCCCAGTGTGTCGAACCGAACCCCGTCGGCAAGATCGACGGATCCGGTCACAATTGCTGACTGTGTCATGAAGCGGATGACCGGCGGCGCCTCCGCGACCACCAAATCGATGGCCGGCACCCATTCATCCAGCCGACGGATCGAGCCGGTGACAATCAGCTCCGAGCCCATCACGTGACGTTCGACATGCGCGACAACTCGGTAGGCCCAATTGTGGGCCGCCACCGGCGATAGACCGGTCGGCGGCATCGACTCCAATCGGCCTAGCCAGGTTCGGGCCGTTTCGTCTCCGACTCCCTTCAGTTTCGTCAACCGCCCCCGGCCTATCGCCTGCACGAGATCTTCAGGAGTTTCCACCGCGAGCTCGGACTTGAGCCATCGAAGGCGGTTGGGGGTCATCCTCGGCAGGAGCCGCAGGCGATTCGCCCGACGCGGGGAGGGTCCCGGCCAAACGACCGAGTTCGGCGATGGCGCCTTCCTCACGAAATTCTGCGATCAATCGGGCGACGCCCGGCCCGATTCCCGGGACTCAGAAGTATCTCTTCCAGCGGCTCACCAAGGTCATCCGAGAGAGAGTCGAGCGACCACACGGCCTGCCGATAAGCCCTCGAGCGAAACTCACGACGAGTGGCACCGGCCCGGACGAGGTCGGCCAGAGACCACAGCTGTGCAGCGAATCGTTGCTTGAGATTTTCACCCAACGGATTTCACCTGCTCGATCGGAATCCAAACTGGACTCTTGTCCCCACCGAGCCGGGATCATCTCATTCCCAACGGCGCCGGGCCAAGAGACGAGCGAGTTCCAACGCCTGGCGGGGGGCGTAGCCACCGGTGTCATTGTCGAAGTAGACGTAGACGTCACGCCGCCCGCTAGCCGGGGTGGTGCCACCAATCCGGACTGCATCCTCGGGTTCTCGACCTCGGGACCACAAGTCGATTCGCCGTGCGAACGCGCCGAGCTGTGCCTTGGAATAGGGGCTCGAGTACAGCTGACGCGGCCCGTGGAGTCGCACGTAGACGAAAGGGGCAGTGATCTCCTCGACATACGGCCAACGTGACGAATGCGAGAAAGCCAGCGCGACCCCGAACCGGCGGGCGATCTCGGCCGTTTCATCGTTGAACCAACTGGGATGGCGGACTTCGAGGACATGGCGCAGCGAGAGGTCGAGGTCGGTGGTGGTCACCGTTTCCCTCCCGGGCAAGGTCTGGCGACGGGCGATCTCTGCCGCAGTCTTCATATGGGTGGGCAAAAGCTGTAGAAATCTCTCCAGGCGTACCGGATCGAATGTCAGGTTGGGACCGATCTGCCAGAGGAGGGGGCCCAACTTCTCGCGGAGCGCCAACAAACCTGACGCGAAGAAGTTGGCCAGGGCATCTTCGACGTTGTGAAGCTTCTTGTTGTGCGTGATGAAACGACTGCCCTTTATCGCGTACTCGAATCCGGGAGGGGCACTGTCGTACCAGCGCATATATGCGGACGGCGTGACCAGCGAATAGAAGGTGCGATTGACCTCTACGCTCGCAAACCGCTCGAGGGCGTAGTTCAGTTCGACCCGCGTAGGCAATCCGGCCGGATAGAAGTCCCCGCGCCAATGACGGTAGGACCAGCCCGAGATCCCGATCCGGACAATGCCAGGTCGCTCCAGTTCCCCATCGGGAATCGGCAAAGTGGGTATCTCCAGGCTCACATCTCTGCCCTTCTCACCGTTGGTACGTGATCGTCGATTCGGCGCCCTACCCGGAGGGCCTGACCGATAAACCCGGCCGCCCCTGCCCCGCCACCCCGGGTTTGTGGGCGAAACCATGCGGGTACCGTTCGGGTGAGCAGTGAGGTTCGATGAATAAGCAGTCGCTCCAAAAGCTATCGAAGGCCGACCTCTACGAACGAGCCCAGAAGGCTGGCGTCACCGGACGATCGGAGATGGGGAAAGCGGACTTGGTCGCGGCCCTTGCCAACGGTTCCGAGAAGCCGGGCAGCGACCACGGGGCCGCAGGCCGAACGGCTCGCCCGAAGAAAGGCCGCTCGAACGCGAGGCGGCACCCCAAGTCCAAACCGGCCCCGACCAGTCAGCGCTCGATATGGAGCGGGGCAATCACCTTCGGCCTGATCACCATCCCCGTCGGGCTGTATACGGCGACCGAGGACCGCGACATCTCGTTCCACCTCCTGTCGGGCAAGGACAAGTCCAGGATCGAGTACAAGAGAGTCTCGGCCAAGTCGGGGCGGGAGGTCGATTGGGACGACATTGTCAAAGGCTTCGAATACGAGACCGGGAAGTACGTCGTATTTACGCCCGAGGAAATCGAGCAGATCAAGCCCGAAAGCTCGCGCGCCATCGACGTAGTCCAATTCGTAGAAGCCTCTGAGATCGATCCCATCTATTTCGACCGGTCCTACTTCGTGGCCCCGACCAAAGTCGCCGTCAAGGCCTACACCCTGTTCATGCGCGCTCTTGCAGAGTCCGATCGGGTGGCGATCGCCAAAGTTGCCATCCGCGAGAAGGAGCGGCTCTGCGCTTTGCGAGTTCGAGACGACGTTCTGGTGCTGGAGACCATGAACTGGCCCGACGAGATCAGGGAGCCGAAATTCGAGCAGCTCAAGACCCGAGCCAGGGTCTCGCCCGACGAGCTGAAAATGGCTCGCTTGTTGATCGACCAGCTAACCGGTGAATTCGATCCCGCCAAATTCGCAGACAGTTACCGCGAGCGTCTCGAGGATGCGATCGACGCAAAGATAAATGGAGAAGAGATCACGGTCGCCACGGCTGCAGCGCCGTCGGCCAAGGTGACGGACCTCCTGGAGGCGTTGAGAGCCAGCGTCGAACAGACCAAAGCGAAGCGCTCCGCCTGAAGCCCGCCGGTACACTGCGCAACCCGGAGGGGCAGGACTGCGCTGGCCTCCGATTATCTGCTCGTAACGACGTCGTAATGGGCGCGGGGTGATGATGGCGCAGCGGCATCGAAACAAGGAAGAGTTTGTGAGGATCCGACCCGACTTGTCCCGGCCGACTCGACTGGTCCCGGCCGACCCGACTGGTCCGGCCTACCGACCCGCCTCCCTGTCCATTTCCCCGGTGGCAACCGTCGCTGTGACAGGTTGATGGCATGACTGATCGCGAGCGTCGCCTCTCTGGCGCCGACCTCGCATTCCTGATCGGGCTCTCCCTGTACGTCCTGGGAAGCATCCTGGTCCTCGGCCAGGGCCTGCTCGCCGTGGCTGCCTCCGCCTCGCCGGCGCTGCATGAGTCGCTCCATGTGCAGGGCCTGGGAAGCGGCGTTTTCGCCCGGGCAGCGTTGCGAGCGGCCGACGCGTCCCACTCGGTTCCGTCCGGTCTCCAGATCGGCGCCGACTACTTGTTCAGTGTGGCTCATCTTGCCCTGGCTGCGGTCCTGCTCCGACTCCGTTGGCGGGATTGGACCGCACGGCTTCTCGCCTCGGCTCTGGTTGGTGCGGCTGGTGTATTCAACCTCACATCTCAGGCGGTGCTGGAGCAGTTGCCCTACACGGCGTGGGAGAACCTGGGCCAGGTGGCGGCGCATGTTTTGGCTGGTTTGGCTTACGTATATGCCCTTCTCCTGTTTCCGGACGGTCGCCCGGTCCCGTATTGGGAGCGGTCCGCACTCATTCCTCTCTATCTCACCGCCACGATCGCTGCCATATTTCTCTCGATTCGACTGGAGGGACAGGCCCGCCCGGCCGCCTTGCTGCTGTTCTTTGGTCTGCTGGTCCCTTCCGCCGGAGCGGCAGCCCAGGCGTATCGCATCGTCAAGACCCAAGATGCCACCAGCCAGGCGCAAGCCCGTTTGCTCTTCTGGGCCTTGTTGCCCTCGGTCGCTTTTGGAATTGTCTTTCTGGCCCGTCAAGGGCTGTCGCCGGTTACCAACGTTCTGGCCGGGCGCAATATCCCGGACACACCGGTCGCTCTCTATCGCACCTTTCAGGTGGCATTTGCGCTGATCCCCGCCGCTTTGTTCACCGGGATTCTTCGGTACCGGTTGTGGGACACCGAACGCCTGCTCAATCGCACAACTGTCTATGCCGTTGCCACCGGGCTTCTCGGCGCGATCTACGCAGTTTTCATCGTGGTGGCCCAACTGCTCTTGGGCACGGTGGCGGCATCACCCTTGATCGACTCGAAGCCGGCCGTCGCCGTAACGACCTTCCTGTTCCTTTCGGCGTTTCGACCGGTTCGAGACCAGGTGCAGAAATTCATCGATCGACGTTTCAATCGCAGCCGCTACGACTCCCAGGTGACCATGGAGAGGTTCACCGAGGAGCTCCGCCACAAGGTTGATCTCAGCGACATCGTCGGACGGCTCGACGATGTCCTTACCTCGGTGATCGAGCCTCGCCACGTCTCGGTATGGCTTTACGAACGCCACGCCCACCGGAGCGGCGCCGAGGAGACGAAGGACGATGGTGTGTGATCGGCCGGTCGCGCCCGTTACCGATCAGGGCTTCAAATTTCCGCCGTCCACGCGACTGGCCGCTTCCTTGTCTCGTCGGCGCCGGAAACCTGCGAGCAAGCCGAGCACCGAAGCCATGACGTTCTGGGGCAGTCCGATCATCAGAAACCCGATGATCCCCGAGACCATCAGCGCGGGCGTAGCGACCAGCGCAATGGTGTCGAGGCCAGACCGACCCAAATAGGCGACGTCTTCGCCCAGTCGTATGCCTCTGGCTTCGCCGATCGTCGCTCCGGCCGTGAGCAATTCCTGCGATCCGAGGGTCATCTCCCCGAGGGTGTGGACCTTGGGGGTGAAGGTGGTCGCTAGAGCGACCGTCGGCGAACTCGGAGAATCCGCCGCGATCGGCGTTTGTGGTGATGCGGGCTGGGCAGGAGCGTCCACGACCGGAGTCGGATCGTCGGATGCCGGGGCAGGGGGGTTGACGACGTCAGGCGAGGTCGTGTCGGTAGCGATGGTGGTAGGGGTCGTCGGGTCCGTGGATGTGGTGGTGGCTGCGGTGGAACTCGTTGTCGTCGTAGTCGAGGGCGCTGTGGTGGTCGTGGTCGTCAGGACCTCGCCCGCAAAGTTGACCGTGACGGTGGCGGTAGCGCACAACCCGTCCGAGTCGCAGATCTCGTATGTGAAGGTATCGACGGCGGGGTCGGTTCCAAACGCTGTGTACTTGATGCGGGGCGAGCCGGAGGCGATGACGATCGCCTCTCCTTGCGATGGATTGGAGGCGATGCGCAGCGTGTCCCGGTCCAGGCTTGCGCCGCCCGCTGGTGTCGTTGGCCAGAACGTCGATGTGAGACACCTTGTTGTCGGTGTCTACGTAGTCGTCGACCACACTCGGCCCGCCCGTTGCCAGCGCCGGAAGGGCCAGACACACAGACAAACAGAGCTGCCAGAACACCGGCTAGGCGGGTCATGCCACCGCCGTGACTAGGTCGGACCGATGAACGATGCCCGCATGGGCGACCGGCATGGTTACCGAGAACCAGGTCTCGCCGCGAACCCGGCGGTAGGAGACCTCGCAGCCCATGAGCCGGCAAAGCTCGCGCACTATGGAGAGACCCAGGCCTACCGAATCCATGATCGCCGGGCCTTCGCCAGTGTGGACAAAACGGCTGAACAGTCTTTCTTGAACGTGGGCAGGGACTCCCGGGCCGTCGTCGATCACAGTGCACACGTAGCTTCCGTCCTTGCTCACTCCTCGCACCTTGATCCGCGACCCGCCGTGCTTGCGTGCGTTCACCAGCAAGTTCCGCAACACCTGACGGAAACGTTCCGGATCGATGACCACAATCGCATCGTCGCAATCCACGACGACTTCGACTCGCATCAGTTCCACAAAGCGAACGATCTCGGCAACCTCGGCCTGGATCGATACCTCCCGGGGATGGATCGTCAGGGCATTGGCATCGGCCCGGGCAGCGGTCAGGAGGTCGTCCACCATGCGGCTCAGGTCGGCTGACTGGTCGACGATCATCCGCACCACCTCGAGATCGTTGGGAAGAAGGTCGGACTCCTGAAGAAGCTGGGCGAATCCCACGATCCCGGTGAGAGGCGTCCGGAGCTCATGAGACACGTTGGCGATGAAGTCGTCCTTCGACTTGTTGATGGCCTTCTCGGTCTCGAGCCTCATCCGGACTTCGGCATTCAGGCGCTGACGATTCATGACCCAGCGATAGGTCGCCATCCCGACCGCGGGGAGGGCAAAGGCCAGGAGGAAACGGACCACGTCGGCGATGCGCCCCAGTGCCGACGAGGTCTGGTTGATCTCAGCCGCATCGGCCCTTTGCAGGACCAGGAGCTCCGCACTGAGCTCCTCGTGCGCAGGGTTGAGAGTCTCAACGATGAACGTCCCGAACTGGGCGGTGCGCCCGGTCGAAGCAAGGTCCAAACCTCTGCGCGGCGACCGTCGCGAAATCTTCCTCCGCGTCGATCATTGCCTGGGACCGGGAGGACGCCAGCGATAGATACCCCTCGGTCGCCAAAGAGACGGCCCCCAGGGATCCCTCGGCCGCGGCGACCGTCGCCGCCAACGTGTCGACCGAGTCGGGGTCGCCAGTCAGATATGCGGCCTGAGTGAGGAACACTCTGGTCAGCTCGGCCGATCCGATTGCGCGTTCGAGGTGCTGAACCCGCGTTGCCAAGCCGGCTACCCGCTGGCCGTTGTAGGAACCGACAAACATGGCCGCAGCCGAACCGATCAGGACCATGACCGTGGCAAAAGTCACCAGAAGGGGGCGATCACGCGTTCCGGGTTTTGATACCTCCAGAACCGGATCGGTCGAAAGTGATCTCTTCCCAGGTACTTCCATCGCTCCATATCGGAGAAATCGACGAAAAGCAGAAGGACCCTTCGCCATCCTCCACATAAGGACTAGTCAGATTTGGGTCAGGAGGAACGCACCGGGGGGTGCCGGCCCTCCGATGAAGCCGGATCGGCAGCGGTCCATCGCGGCAGGGATCGGAGGTGAGAGCCAACGGTTAGACCAGCGGAGATCAGCACAAGATTCTTGACGACGAACTCGCCTTCAGTGGTCAGGAGGAGCGGGTTGCCGTTTTGAAATGCGATGTCGGGTCGGATGACCAGCACCAGGAACGTCCCGATCATCTGAGCGACGAAGACCAACAGGATGGCCCGCAGCCCGCGGCCAAAGAGCAAGCCGACCCCGACGATGACTTCGACGATGCCGAGAGCCGGGACAAACCAGTCAGGATCCACCCAATAGACGACGGAAGCGACCAGATCGGCCACAGGAGTCGCCCCGAAAATCTTCAGGGCGCCGAACCAGATGAAAACGACACCAAGCGAGACGCGGAGAAGTGTCAGGCTGTGGCGTTTCAGGAATCCCAGTATCCGGAGATCCACCGACACGACCCGGTCCCATATCGTCTCCGCCACTTCGGCAGGGTTGGGTTGTCGGAGGTTCATCCCAGCCAAGCGTACCCCTATCGCTCGCTCGAACAGCCGTCGCTTTCGGCGTCGGACCCGAACTACCGACCGGGGATCCAATGGGTGCCTGCCAGCGGCACCCCGGCCATGGCGGCAGCCTCAATGGTGAGGGCCACGAGATCCTCGCGCTCGAGATTGTGAACGTTCGACTTGCCGCAGGCGCGGGCCAGCGTGGTCAGCTCCATGGTCATTGCCCTCAGATAGTTGGTGACCCAGGCGGTCCCGACCTCAGGGTCGAGACGCCGCTCCAACACCGGGTCCTGGGTGGTGATGCCGACCGGGCACCGACCGGTGTGGCAATGATGACAAAAGCCGGGGCTGGTGCCGAGCTGCTCGTAATCGGAGGAGGCGTCGACCCAATCCGACCCGTCGAACCAGGCCGACCTGTTGCAACCGAGCGAGATGAGCGATGCCACACCGATCGAAACGGCAGTCGCCCCCAACGCCAATGCCTTGGCGACGTCGGCCCCGGATCGAATTCCTCCCGAGACGATGAGCTGCACTTCATTTTGCTTGCCGATATCCCTCAGCGCCTCGGCGGCAATACGCACCGCTGGCAACGTAGGGATTCCGGCATGTTCGATGAACACGTCCTGGGTGGCCCCGGTTCCGCCTTGCATCCCGTCGACAACTACGACATCGGCACCAGCGGCGACTGCCAGTTTCACGTCGTTCTCGGTGCGGGTGGCACCCACCTTGACATAGATGGGCACCTCCCAACTGGTCGCTTCGCGCAATTCTTCGATCTTGATGACGAGGTCGTCGGGACCGGTCCAATCGGGGTGGCGACTGGCCGAGCGCTGATCGATCCCGGCCGGCAGCGTCCGCATCGCCGCCACTCGCTCGGAGACTTTCTGACCGAGCAGCATCCCCCCGCCACCGGGCTTGGCCCCCTGGCCGATCACCACCTCGATTGCATCAGCTTTACGGACGTCCTCCGGGTTGAAGCCATAGCGAGACGGCAGGCACTGGTACACCAGATACTTGGAAGCGTTCCGCTCCTCGGGCGTCATGCCACCATCGCCAGTGGTCGTAGATGTCCCCACCGCAGAGGCGGCACGCCCAAGTGACTCTTTGGCGCTGGCAGACAGCGAACCGAAGCTCATCCCCGCGATCGTTATCGGGATGTCGAGAACCAAGGGCTTGCGTGCGAATCTGCTACCGAGGACGGTCTTGGTCTCGCAGCGCTCTCGATAGCCCTCCAGGGGATACCGCGAAGCGGAGGCGGTGATGAACACAAGGTCGTCGAAGGTAGGAAGGGCCCGTTTGGCGCCCCATCCCCTGATCTCGTACCGACCCTCCTCGGCCATGGTGTGGATCTGGTCGATCACGACCGGAGGGAATGTGTGGCTCGGCCGCAGCGGCGGAGAGTGGGGATATCCGGGCGCCGGAGTGGAGTCGGCCATCAGTACCTGGCCGCCTTGACGGCGTCGAAGTTGTACAACTGCTTGGCCGAGGCGACCTTCTTGACGTTTTCCGGCTCGATGTGGTCGAAGCCGGCCATGGCGGCCAAATCCTTGACCTTCATGACATCGGATTCCGTCAAGTCCTCCATCTGCGCGTCCGAACCCAGCGAGCGAATCCGACCGCCGACGTAGATCACCGCTTCGTACAGGGAGTCCCCGAGGGCGTCACCGGAGTCGCCTCCAACCAGGATGGTGCCGGCCTGGGCCATGAATGCGCTCATTGCCCCGACGTCGCCGCCCACTGCCAGCGTTCCACCTTTCAGAGAGATGCCGGCTCGAAACGAACAGTCGCCTTCCACGACGATCAAGCCTCCGTGGGCTGTGGCCCCGGCCGATTCCGAAGCGTTGCCCTTCACCCGCACTGTTCCACTCATGAGATTCTCGCCGACTCCCCAGCCAACAAACCCGAGCACGGTGATGTCGGGACCGTCCCCGAGCCCACCGATGTAGTAGCCCGCGTTGCCGTCGATCACGATGTCGATGTCGTTGGTGAGGCCTACCGCCAGGCTGTGCTTCCCCCGCGGCTGGCTCACAAACACCTTGCTCCCGTCGGGAAGAGACCGCAGACGCTCGTTGACCTGGCGGGTGGTCAGTTCGTCGCAGTTGAGCGTGTCCAAATGTGGATCTCCTCCGGCATCGGCTCGAACACGTCGGCTTTCTCGATATCAGGCAGGGCGGCCAGGGCTCGATACTCCGAGGACATGGCCACGTAGTCGGGGGTCTCGGCGATGACTGCCGGTTTGCAGGCAAAGGGGTCGCGCACGACGGCGAACTGGTCCTGCGTCGAGACCAACAGGGTGTAAAAGCCGTCCATGGTCTTCAAGAGAGTCCGCAGCGCGTTTCCGAGATCACTCCCCCTTTCCATCTCCAGGGCCACCAGCCGGGCTCCGACCTCGGTGTCGTTGTCGGTGTCAAAGCGAACTCCCTCGGCTTCCAGGTCTCGTCGAACTGTGAAGTAATTAGAGAACGAGCCGTTGTGGACGAAGCACAGATCGGCCGCAGGAGAGAACGGGTGGGAGTGCTGGGTAGTGACGGCTGACTCGGTCGCCATGCGAGTATGGCCTATCGCCTGGTAACCGCTTCTGGCGCGAATTCCGAAGCGATCGCATATCTCCTTTGGGGACCCGACGTCCTTGTAAACCTCGAGCGAATCGCCCCAGCTCACGAGGTCGAGTTCGGGAGCCGCGGAGGCCAAGGTGTCGATGAAGGACTCGGGGATGCCGGCTCCCGATAGAACCGCATCAGTGCCAACCAGGCGAACCTCTGCACCGAGCCGCTTGCCTAGCGCCGACCAATCAAAGCCGGGTGTGGGAGAACGCAACGAGTATTTGGTGACGCCGGGAATTGCATCGTCGTAGACGGCGATACCGGCCGAGTCGGGTCCGCGGTCGGTCATGGCCTCGAGCATCTGGCTGGCAAGAACGCCAAGCTCGGCGGTCAGCGCTGGTGTTCGCAAGTGCAAGCCAATGATGCCGCACATGGTTGAATGGGCTCCTCGATCGAGTTTATGCATATTACCCGAGGTTGAAGCAGAGGAACTATGGCGAGACCACAAAATCGGCCCTTTCCAGGGCGGACCACTTCGCCGGCTTTCTAGATTCCGCCGGTCCCCTGCACGGAGGTATCAGATGACGGACGATCAAGCCGAGTTGAAGTCGCGGGCCGAGAAGGACGGTGTGAAATTCTTCTTCGCCATGTTCGTCGACATGCATGGAAAAGCCTGTGCCAAGTTGGTCCCGATCGAAGCCTATGACGTGATGGTGGGCGGAGGGTCCGGCTTCGCCGGCTTTGCGGCTGGACCGATGGGCCAAACCCCGGCCGATCCTGACATGATCGCCGTGCCCGATCCTGCCTCGTATGTCCAGGTGCCTTGGAACCGCGAACTGGCGGTGCTCCAGTGCGATATCGCCGTCGACGGAGAACCATGGCCGTATACGCCCCGCGTTATTCTCAAGAATTTCCTGACCAGGATCGCCGATAAGGGCTGGACCTTCAACGTGGGGGCGGAGGCGGAGTACTTCTTGGTGCGGAGGAAGCCGGAGGGCGGCATCGATCTTGCCGACCCGATCGACACCATGGAATTGCCGTGTTATGACGCCAAGGGCCTGACCAGGATGCTTCCACACCTGACCCAGGTGTCGAAATTCATGAACGAGCTCGGCTGGTCGAACTATGCGAATGACCACGAAGACGGAAACGGCCAGTTCGAGCAGAATTTTCAATACGCCGATGCGCTCACCACCGCCGATCGTCTTGTGTTCTTTCGGTACATGGTGCACGTCCTCGCCCACGAGGCCGGCATGGCCGCCACCTTCATGCCCAAACCCTTCGCCCACCTGACCGGGAGCGGTCTCCACACCCACCAGAGCCTCTGGTCCCGGGACGGACAGGAATTGTTCCTGGATCGCAAAGACCCCAGGGGACTGGGTCTCTCCGAGATGGCTTATCACTACGTCGGCGGCCTGATAGCCCACGCCCCGGCGATGGTGGCGGTGACCTGTCCGATCGTGAACTCCTACAAGCGGATGGGGGTGGGTGCACCGACTTCGGGAGCCACCTGGGCGCCCGCCTACGCAACCTACGGATCCAACAACCGCACCCAGATGCTCCGCATCCCCGACGCCGGTCGCGTCGAAAACCGGGGGTAGACGGGGCAGCCAACCCCTACCTGGCTTTCACAGTGCAGTTGGCGGCCGGTTTGGACGGCATCGAGAAGCAAACTGACCCCGGAGAGCCCAACACGGACAATCTCTACACCCTCGACCCCAAGGTCATCGCCAAACGTCGCATCAAAGCGATGCCCCCGACCTTGCTCCATGCGACGGACAACCTCGTCAAAGACTCCGTCCTGCGAGCCGCGCTGGGCGAGGTGCCGGGCGGGTCCTACATCGACTACTACGCCGATACCAAGCGTCAAGAGTTCATGGACTGGCACGCCCGGGTCAGCGTCTGGGAAACTGAGCGGTACCTAACGCTCTTCTGAGGCGCAACGGGCTTGGAAGAATCAGCGAAGGAAGAGGGGTGGCCCTTGGTTGACGGGTGCGATTGCCACCGTGGCGGGGTCTTTTTCGGCTTGGCAAAATTGTTTGGAAATGTCCCGAAAAGCCAGTTGGCATATGGGTTTTTGTCACACCTGACCTTCATACTTCGGGTATGGATAGGTGGGGTGAGACCCGAACGGTCGATGAGCAGATCGAAGCCTGGCAGAGCGGAACTGTTCCTGCGGGTGAAGCAGGTCACCCGGATCAGAGCCCGGCAGGTTGAGCTGATCCGACAGCTGGACCGTTATCAGGTCGACACCGCCGAGGGGGCGCGGACGATGGGCGATTGGACTTCCGCCCAGCTGGACTGTCCCGTCAGACTGCGAGCCGGCTCACCCAGCTGGCCCACACCGAAGACCCGGAGATCGACCGGGCGATGGCCGAAGGGCCGGTGGGGGTTGGACCGGTCGGCGGCTCTGGTCAAACTCCGCCAGGCCGGGATCAGCCCCGACCTGTTCGCCGAGGCCGCCGAGAAATATTCTTTGGGTCGGCTGTACGGGCTGTTGGACCGGCTCCGCCACCTCACCCCGGCCGACGAGTCCGATCTGTTCGAGTCCCGGTTTCTGGTGATCCAACCCAATTTGGACGAATCGGTCTTCAAACTGTGGGGACAGCTCCCCGGAGTAGACGGCCGCATCGTCGAAAAAGCGTTAGCCCAGCGGGAAGGCGACCTCCCCACCCTCCCCGACCAGAGCCGAGCGGGCAGGGGCAGCGGCGGGCCGACGCTTTGACCTCGATCTGTATGGACAGCCTCACCGGCAGCTCCGAGCAAGGGGAGGAGGGCCGGGCGGTGACGGTGGCGGAAGTGTTCATCGACGCCACCCTCGCCGCCGAAAGTTCGGAGAGGCCGGAGCCACCGTCTCCTCCGGACCCAGGGTCGGTCCCAACACTTTGTCTGAGATTCTCTGCACCGGCCAGATCCGGATGGTCGTCACCGACGGGCTCCACCCCCTGGCCTATTCCGATCTGGGGGAGGCGATCCCCCCGGCGATCCGCTCCTTCGTCCTGTGGCGGGATCAGGGGCAATGTTCGATCGAAGGCTGCCACAGCCGCTACCGGCTCCAACCCCACCACATCCGGCAACGGCGCCCACGGCGGCGACCATCATCCCGACAACCTTCTAACCCTCTGCTGGTACCACCATCACGTCGCCATCCACCAACTCGGCTTCACCATCGACCCCGACAGCCCCACCCACCGAAGACGACTCCTCAAACCCAGAGACCACCGGACCGCCCATTACCAGCGGCCTCAGAAATGCAGTCGTCGCCCACCCCGAACACCAGCCCCGCCAGCTGCTAGTTCGGACTGACCTCAATTCACCCACGACGAATCACTCGGGGGTGAGCGTCCATTTGGGCAGATGCACGGGTTCGCTGACGAAGGCGGCGCCGCCACCGAGGCATGACCACCAGGTACCAGAACCCGATGACCAGAGGTGCCGCCACGAAAGCCCACGGTCCTGCCGTGACGGCCAGGACGCCGAAACCGTCGCGACCGCCACCGCCAGCGCGATGATCAGCAGGCGCTGGGCTCACGCTTCTTGCATCATCCCCCAGTACTCCTCGGCTGGGATCTGGCGGGTGTTCCAACGCCGGCCGCAGGGGCATTCCCAGCTCTCGCCATAATCGGCGTAGCGCACCTCCCCGCAGTCGCATTTGACGGTGATCTTGGCCCCGCGCATCGTGGCGGCATCGTACCCTGTGAAGAAACCCAGCCGCCATTCCATGAAACCTTTAGCCTCTCTGGCGGCACGCGATAGGGCCTTCTGCTATACCACATGGCGGCTGAAATTGTCCGAGGAGGTGGCTGGTGGCAGAAGCATTCGTTGAGGAGAGACAACTCCTCAAGTCGATGCATTGGTACGACGGATTTGTCATCGCGTTGTGCAATCCCGGGTTTCTGATCGGCTCGCTCGGCTTCACGCTGGCCACCGTGGGAGCCCTCGGGTCGGTGATCCTCTGGGGAATCTCTACGTTGGTCGGACTCCTCCAGAACTGGATCTACTCGGAATCGGCCACGATGTTCCCGGACAAGTCCGGCGGGATCGCGCTCTACGCCCACGAGGGATGGCGGAAGTACTTCAACCTGGCCGGCCCTATCGCCGCTTTCGGCTACTGGATCGGCTGGTCGGTGGTGCTGTCGGTTTTCGGCAACCTGATCGGCACCCTGGTGGTCGCCCAATGGTTCCCGAGCCTCGCCGAGGTCGTCTACTACGACACCGGGATCGGAACCGTGGGCCCGGCCCAAATCATCGGAATCGGTTTGGTGATCGGCGTCTGGCTGTTCAACATCTTCGGCGTCAAACCCTCCCTCCGGGTCGCTTACGTGACCGGGGCGCTCCTCATGATCCCGCTCTTCATCTTCATCGTCCTCCCCTATCTCACCGGAGACTGGCAGTCATCCAACATCGTATACCGACGTGGAGGGCTTCAGCAAACTCGAGGTTGGTTTGATGTGGCTGTTCATCATGTGCTGGTCGGCCTATGGGATCGAGGTTGGCGCCAGCTTTGCCCCCGAGTACCACAACACCAGGCACGATACCTCGTTGGCTTTGAGATCGTCGGCCGCCTTCTCACTGTTCGTCTACATTTTCGTTCCGCTGGGCCTGGGAGGGGTGGTGGGAACCACCGGTGACGTCGGAACCTTCTATGTCGGTGCCTTTGAGACCATCGCCGGCTCGGCCTTTGGCGGGATCGGGCTCGCCTGTCTCATCGCCAGCTTCATCCTCTCGATGAACACCGCCACTGCCGATGGCGGTCGAGCGCTCTACGGCATTCCCGCGATGGCATGACCATCAAGTGGTTCCACCACCTCAACCGCCACCATGTTCCGGCGCGGGGCATGACAGTGGATGCCGTCGTCAACATCGGGTTGATCCTCCTGCTGGGGGCGAGCAACCTTGCCATCCTCTATCTGTCCAACATCGGCTACGTGTTCAGCCACGTCTTGGCTCTCACCGCCTTCCTGCTGCTGCGAAAGGACCGCCCCAACTGGCCGCGTCCATCAAGGTGGGGGCGATCTGGGTGGCCCTTGCGGCTGTGTTTGCGCTGTTCAATCTGGTGCTGGTGATTTGGGGGGTCACCCAGCAGGAACTGGCCGCGTTCCTTGGTGGGTATACCGCCGCCGAAGGTCCCTTCCTGGTCGGGATGGGCGTCCTCGTCCTGTCGGTGCTTCTCTTCTTCTACCGACGAGCCGTGGAGGATCGGGCCAAGATCACGTTGCGCGACCCCGACGTTCCCACCATGCCCAACGCCGCCCAAATGGAGCTTCTTCGTGAAGAGGCCAAGGCCTAGGAGCCAGCGGCTAGGCCACAAACTATCGATGCGAGGGGCGGCCACCGCCCCTCTCGTCATGGCGGGGGACCCTCCCCTTCCGCTGCAATGGCGGGGGACCCTCCCCTTCCGCTGCAATGGCGGGGGACCCTCCCCTTCCGCTCCGCTTTAGGATGAAGACACGGCTATCGACCGGGAGATGAGATGACCGACAAGATGTGGGGGGCCGAACCCTTCTGGGGCTTGGGCTTCGAATGGGATCCCGATTGGATGTACACCGAGCGCCAACGAGAGCTGCGGTCGAAGCTGATCGAGCTTTGTGAGCAGGAACTGCGCACCAATGCCAAGCGGTTCGATGACGAGCTGACCTTTCCCCGTCGCAATCTCGAGCTTCTGGGCGAGCACGGGTTTCTGGCGCTGACCGTTCCCGAGGAATACGGCGGGCTCGGCGAGAACCATGTTGCCTACTCAATGGTGTGCGAAACCATCGCCCGCTACGGATGCGCCTCCACCGCCATGTGTTACGTGATGCATATCGGGGCGGTCAACGCAATCATGCTGCGGCCCACTCCCGAGTTGATCGACAAGTACATCCGGCCCCTCAACTCCGGCAAGATCGGCACCCTCTCCTACTCCGACCCGGAGACCGGCTCCCACTTCTGGTACCCCATTTCCTCAGGGGCCGAAAAAGTCGACGGCGGCTATCGGGTCCGCAAGAAGGCTTCATGGACCACCTCGGCCGGGTTTGCCGATTTCTATGTCGTCCAAACCACCAGCCCGAACTTCAAGGGCTACGACGACCTCTCCGTCTTCGTGGTCGACGGTGATCAAGTCAAGGCCGAGCCATCGATGTGGGACGCCCTCGGTTTGCGCGGCAATCAGTCCGGCCCACTCGAGGTCCCCAATGTTGAAGTCCCCGACTCCCAGCTGGTGGGTCCGACCGGCGACGGCGCGGCCTCCAATGACGAGTCGGTTGACCCCTGGTTCCTGATCGGATCGTCCTCCGTATGGAACGGGCTGGCGATGGGCGCGATCGACATCGCCAAACGGCACACCACCAGGAAACAGCATGTCGACGTCGGCCTCCGGGTGGCCGACTATCCGACCATTCAGGATTACGTCGGCGAGGCATTGATCGATACCAACGCCTCCCGCCTGTTCGTGCTGGCCGTGGCCCAGGCCATGGACGGCGCCACCAAGAACAACAGCGTTCGCCTTTCTCCCGGCGAGTTCGCTCGCGCCGCCTTCCTCCACTGGGCCTGGCAGATCAAGTTTGCCGCCGCCAAGAACACCGCCCATGTGGTGGACAAGATGCTCCACGCCTGCGGCGGCTCCGGCTACAAGCGGGACATGGAGTTGGAGCGTTATCTGCGCGATGCCAAGGCGGGATGGGTGATGGGGCCCACCAACGAAGTGCTGCGCCAGTTCGTGGGCAAGGCCATCCTGCTCGGCTTCGAGAGCCTGGACTATTGGAACCAGGCTTACAACCGCAGGGCGGTGGAGAACGAGCTCAAGAAGCTCGACGGCGCCGGCAAGCGAGAGCTGGCCGAACAGCTGATGGCCGAAGCCACCGAGGCGGAGGCCAAGGAGCCCGCAACTATCAGGTGAAACCATGTCCATCACGAGCGAGATGAGGCGGCTGAACCTGCCGGGTTTGCTTCCGGCCGACCCTGCCCGGGAGAAGTATTGGGTGCGCCCGGGCGGGGTCACCGTATTCATGCTCAACCCCGACGACCGGATGACCCTCGATCGACGTCGACGGCGCCCAGACCGCCGAGATCACCGTCTTGAATGCCGACGGCAATGACGACGCCGCTGCGATTGGGGCCAGGGCCGACTCCAGCGCGACGGTTCTCCGAGGCATTGCTCGGCCCAACAGCTCGAAGCGGCGACCTCGACTTCCCGGGCGTGAATCCTGAACAGGTGAGGGCGGTGCGGGTCTTCGGCGAGTGGTCGCCCCCCGGAGCATCGGAGACCTTCAGGGCCGAACGGATCGGTGACGGTGGCGGTGGCGGCTCCCGGCAACGGCTCGGTGATCGATGGCGCCCTCCCTCCTTCGAACCTCCTCGATCGATGTTCACAAGGCGGTTCCGCGCCCGACCCAGGAAGCCCAGATCCCGCCGCCGTTGGCCGACCCCCGGCTTGACTTCCGCATCGACCGGGCGACCGCCCAGAGTTATGAAGTGAAGGCGGGCGAGTACATCCAGGTGATCGACGTCGAGGGCAAGCAATGCTCCGACTTCCTGGCTTTTCACCGCCGCAAGTTGGAGAACGGCCTGGAGCGAGGCTTCGACCCGACCATCACCCGCACCCTGATGGGCAATGCCTTCCCGCAGCCGGGGCTGTACTCCAAGTTCTACGACCTCGACATGGATCCACTGGTGGAAGTGGTGCGGGACACGGTCGGTCGTCACGACTCGTTCCTCCTCGCCTGTACCTCCAAGTACTACGCCGACATGGGCTATCCGGGCCACGTCAACTGCACCGACAATTTCAACGCCGCCCTGGACCGCTACGCCATCGCCCGGCGCCAGGGCTGGCAGGCCCTCAACTTCTTCTACAACACGATGTTTGGGACCGACAACCTGCTGGTTTTCGACGAGCCCTGGTCGCGGCCCGGCGATTACGTCCTGTTGCGGGCAATGACCGACCTGGTTTGTGCTTCGTCCGCCTGTCCCGACGACATCGACCCCGCCAACGGCTGGGATCCGACCGAGATCCACATCCGGGTCTACTCGCCCGAGCACAAGTTTTCGGCGGCGATCGCCCATCGAGTCACACCCGACGCCGAGGCTCAGCTGACCAAGAAGACCGGCTTCCACGAGCGGATCGAGGCTCTCACCGGCCGGTTCACCGAGTATCGGGGCTATTGGCTTCCGACCGCCTTCAACAACGACGGGGCCATCGCCGAGTATTGGGCATGCCGAGAAGCAGTGGTGGTGATGGATTTGTCCCCCCTGCGCAAATTCGAGGTGCTGGGCCCGACGCCGAGCAACTGATGCAGACCGTTGTCACCCGTGACGTCCGCAGGCTCGCTGTCGGCCAGGTGACCTACACAGCCATGTGCAATGAGTCCGGGGGCATGATCGACGACGGAACCTTGTTCCGGCTTGGTCCCGATCGGATGCGGTGGGTGGGTGGTGACGAATACGACGGGGTCTGGCTCAGGGAGCAGGCCGCTCGCCTTGGGCCTCAAGGTCGTGGTGAAGAACTCAACCGATCAACTTCACAACCTGGCCGTGCAGGGGCCGAAGAGCCGGGACGTGTTGAAGGAAATCGTCTGGACCGCCGCCCACCCAGACCTCACTGGCCGAACTGCGTTGGTTCCGGTTCTGCGGTTGGGCCGGATCGGGGGACCCCAAGGGATCCCGATCGTGGTCTCGCGCACCGGGTACTCGGGCGAGTTGGGGTACGAGGTGTTCTGCCACCCCCAAGACGCTCCGGCGGTCTGGGACGCGATCTGGGAGGCGGGCCAGCCTCATGGGCTCAAACCGTCTGGGGCTGGAGGCGCTCGACATTCTCCGCATCGAGTCCGGCCTCATCTTCGCTGGCGCCGAGTTCGACGATCAGGTTGATCCTTTCGAGGCCGGGATCGGGTTTGCCGTCGACCTCGCGCACGACATCGACTTCATCGGCCACGCCGCTCTCGTCGAGCGCCAGGCCCATCCGCCAGCGAACCCTGGTGGGGTTGGAACTCTCCGGCAACGAAACCGCTCACCACGGCGACTCCGTCTACGTTGGCCGCAACCGGGTAGGGGTGATCACCAGCGGCACCCGCTCACCTGTCCTGCAGAAGAACATCGCCCTGTGCCGGATGGCCGTGCAGTACCGGGAGCCCGGGAACCGACAGTGGAAGTTGGCAAGTTGGACGGTCTGCAAAAGCGGATCCCGCGGTGGTGGTGCCGTTTCCGTTCTACGACCCGGAGAAGCGGCGCCCACGGGCCTGAGTATCAGTAGGCAGTAGGCAGTAGGCAGTAAGGCAGAAGCAGTCTGTTGCCTGACTGCTTACTGATAGCTGCCTACTTCTCGAAGAGCCTCGTGTATTTCCCCCCGTGAAAGAGGAGGGGCGTCTCCTCTCCCCGGCGGGCATACCGGACCCGACCCAGGAACAGTGAGTGGTCGCCTCCCCAATAAGACCGTTCCACCCGGGCGGCGATGTGGGCCAGGGCACCTTCCAGCAGCGGGCTGTCATGGACGAGGTCGAATTGAGGTTCAGGGAGTTCGGGGCCTGACCGTCCGGCGAAGCGATCGGAGAGGGCCGCCTGTGACTCGGCGAGAACACTGATCCCGAACGGGAGCCCGACGTGAAGCAGTCCACACATGCGGGTCCGCTTGTCCACCGACACGAGCACGAGCGGGGGGGACAATGACACCGACATGAAGGCGTTGGCGGTCATCCCATGCACCTGCTCACCCACCCGAAGCGAGATGATGGTGACGCCGGTGGCGAACATGCCCATGATCCGACGAATGCCCAACGACAGGTCTTCCCCTTCGCCTGCTACTTCCAGACCTCGAGCCTCCCCCTCGTGCCGGGAAGGTTTCACCGATCCCTTCCGGCGCCGCCGACGTGAAGCCACGGTGGTCGAGGGTCTGTTTGAACTCGACCGGAGGGGATCGTCGTTGCCGCCCACCATGACCTTCAGCTCCAGGGGAAGGGCGAGTTGCTCACCGGGTGGAGTCTTCCCTCCCCAAAGCGGGAATATCGGAAAGGCTCCAGCAGCTCCTGGCGTTCGCCGAGCACCTCTGCCGCCATGAGGTCCCCGACACCGATCATCTTGTAACCGTGGTTGGAGTCGGCGATGACATGGACATTCTCATGGAAGGTGTCGAAGATGGGAAAGCTATCCGGGGTGAAAGCGCCGATCCCTCCGGTGGGGGCTTTGCGGTAGAGGCCTCGCTTTCCCTCGAAGCGTTTGTGGCAATGGGCCAGGGCCGAGGTCCACATCCGCTCGAACCCCTCCCCCACCACGAACTGGGGACTGGCGGGACCGTACGGATCGATCGCCACCTCGTCGGCAGGTTGATCGACGACCCACGGCATCCCTCCGCCCTGCACTCCGTCGAAGTTGAAGTCCGGCTTGTAGTAGATCCCCCACAACTTATCCGTCACCAGGCTCCCATCGGTATCGTCGATCAAGGGGGCATCCGTGTCCACGTGCATCACCGGTGGCATGTTGCCCTCATTGTCCATCAGATAGTTGGGATCGACCCCGAGGGTGCCCTCCTCCAGGCACCAATAGGTCCACGTCGGCCGATCGTAGACCTGGCCGTCCCGGCCCTTGACCACGGTGGTTGACGGCAGGTCCAGCATGTGCCAGAAGTCGCGCACCCATGGGCCGGCCGCCACCACGACCGCCTCGCAATCGATGGCTCCCTGGTCGGTCAGGACCCGGCGGGCCGCCCGTCCGTCGGTTTCGATGCCGGTGACCCGCACCGGGGCATGCATTTCGACCCCGAGGTTCTTCGACTTGGCCGCTAGCCCGATCATCGATGGCATGTTCTCGGCGTATCCGCCTCGCTTCTCGTGAAGGACCACGGTGATGTTCTTCGCCTGCCAATCGGAGAAGATGCCTTCCATGTATCGGCGACAGGCTTCCTCCCCTTCGACCAGGACCGACTCGTAACCGATCTCCTTCTGCTGTTCATAGATGGAGGCCACGTCAGCTTGCATAACCTCCGGAGAGATCTGCATGTAGCCGACGGGGTGATAGTGGAAAGCCTCGGGGTCCGACTCCCAGATTCTCACCGAGTGGGCCATCAGCCGGCGCATGGCCGGCTGGAAATAGTTGTTGCGGATGACTCCACAGGCCAGGCCAGAAGGACCCGCCCCCAGACCCGTCTTGTCGAGGATGATGACGTCGCTTCCCGAGCCGGACCCGGAAGCTTCAAGCCGCGCTGCCAAATGCCAGGCAGTTGAGAGGCCATGGACTCCTGCTCCGATCACCACGAACCGCGCCGACCGGGGCAGGCTCACAGATGCCTCACTGACTCGTTGCCTGTTCATCGCTGGGGACAGACGCAGAACAGGACTCCGAATGGGTCTGACATGGTGGTCCACCGGGTCGACGCCTCTTCGACCCTCCAGTTGACGCTCGCTCCAGCTCCATGGGCCGGGCCACCTCTGCGTCGGGATCATCAACCCGCAGGTCGAGGTGAACCGGGGTCTTTCCCGGTGTAGCTGCCACCTTCTGAAGCAGGAGCCGCGGGAGGTGATGGCCCTCGGGAGGCCCCAGGACGATGTAGGGCTGCGCGTGTACAGTGTCGGTATGAGAGCGCTCTTTGCCAGAACTCGGCCGATCCCTCAGGGTCGAGGGTGTCGATGGTGACCTCCATTGACAGGATCATCTCAGTGCCCAGCAGGCCTCTCCCAACCTTCGAGCGTTCCTGGCTGGTAGTCGACGCCCACGGTCGGAGAGCCCTCTATCCAGGATCCGAGCTCCGGCTGGGGGAACTTGGCATGAATCGCCTTCAGCTGGATCCCGTAGGAATTGCCTGAGACCAGGTGCTTCATCAGCACCTTGCGGGCGTACTCGTCCTGCTGGCCGTCGGGAATCGGGAAGTAGATCTTCAGAAAGCAGTTCGAGTATCGATCGAACACCGCCGGCACCCCGTCCTCTTCGAGAAGATGGATGTCTTCCAACCAGTTGAGGTCTTGTCCGGGGGTGAGAGCCATCAAGTCGATGTCGGCCAGTTCCTCGGGGTTGCGTTGATAGGACCATCCCCTCCCGGCCAGCACCTCGGCGTCCACGGACTTGGTGCCGGCGAAGCGCTGGGTGTCATTGACAATTACCCGTATGCTCATGGCGCAAACCCCTGGTTGGCCAGGTATTTGGCGAGCATGGTCTTGATCTCGGTCAGGGTGTCCTGCTCGGTGACGCCGGGCACGTAACTCGTGCCGGCCAGGGGCACCTTGGCCATCGCCGCGGCCTCCAAGGTCAGGGCGCAGAGGTCCTCAGGCTCGAGCGAGTGGACGTCGGTCTTGCCGCAGGCCCGGGCCAGCATCTGCAACTCCATGGTCATGGCGGTGAGGAAGTTGTAGACCCGGTTGGCGGCCTCATCCACGTTGAGCCGGGCCCGCAACTCGGGATCCTGGGTGGTGATCCCAACAGGGCAGCGACCGGTGTGGCAGTGATAACACTGACCGGCCGGGACTCCCACCGTGCCCAGGTAATCGGTGACGCCGGGAATCTCCTTGTTGCAGTTGAGAGCCATCAAGCGACGAATGGCCGATCGCTACGGCCTTGGCCCCCAAAGCCAACGCCTTGGCCACATCGCCCCCGTTGCGGATCCCACCTGCCACAACCAGGTCGACCTCGTCGGCCAGTCCCACGTCTTCCAGGGCGCGCCTGCGCCTCGGGGATGGCGGCCATCAGGGGTATCCCGGTGTCCTCGGCACCGATGTGGGGACCGGCGCCGGTCGATCCTTCGGCGCCGTCGAGGTAGATGATGTCCGGTCCGCATTTGGCGGCCATCCGCACGTCGTCGTAGACCCGGGCGGCGCCCAACTTCAACTGGATGGGAACCCGGTAGTCGGTCGCCTCGCGGATCTCCTGGATCTTCAGAGACAAGTCATCGGGGCCGAGCCAGTCAGGATGGCGAGCCGGGGAGCGCTGGTCGATCCCGGCGGGAAGCGAACGCATCTCGGCCACCTGCTCCGTCACCTTTTGCCCCATCAGATGACCTCCCATCCCCACCTTGCATCCCTGGCCGATGAAGAACTCGATGCCGTCGGCCAGCATCAAGTGGTGAGGGTTGAAGCCGTAGCGGCTCTGAATCACCTGGTAGTACCACTTGGTGGAGAGATCTCTCTCGGGTGGAATCATGCCCCCTTCGCCGGAACAGGTCGCGGTCCCCGCCATCGAGGCGCCCTTGGCCAGGGCGGTTTTGGCCTCGATGGAGAGGGCGCCGAAGCTCATGCCGGTGATGTAGATGGGGATGTCGAGTTCGATCGGGTATCGGGCGAATCGGGCTCCGAGAACGGTCTTCGTCTCACATTTCTCTCGATAGCCCTCGATGACAAATCTGGTGAGCGTGCCCGGGAGGAACATGAGGTCGTCCCAGTGAGGGATCTTCTTGAACATCGAGAAGCCCCGCATCCGGTATCGCCCCAGCTCAGACTTCACATGGATGTCATTGATGACCTCAGGGGTGAAGATGGGACTGCGCCCGAGCACGTCCTGGCGCGAGGGAGTGCTGTCGTCGATCACTTAGATCACCACCAATTTCCTCTCGGCGGGTTCGAGGTTGTCGTAGTTGTAAAGCTGTTTTCCGCAGACGAACTTCTGAAACTCAGGCGGAGTTCCTAGCCCGTAGATCGCGAACTTCCTCTGGATCATCTCGGAGTCGGCGGGGGTCCATTCCCCGGGCACGCAATCGATTCCCAACGACTTGATCGACCCTGCCACATAGATGGTGCCGTCATACATCGAGTCGCCAAGGTTGGAGCCGGTATCTCCACAAATGATGATTCGGCCCCGCTGCATCATGAAGCCGGTCAAGGTCCCGGCGTCTCCGGCGACCAGGATCGTGCCCCCCTTCTGATCGATTCCGGTCCGTGCTCCGACGCTTCCGTGAACAACCAGATCGCCCCCGCGCAGCGCCGCCCCGGCCAGAGACCCCGCCACCTTGTCGATCACCACCACGCCCGACATCATGTTCTCGCAGGACGCCCACCCGACCCGGCCGGTGATGTGGACCTCGGGCCCATCTATCAGCCCGCAACCGAAGTAGCCGAGGCTCCCTTCGAACGTGATCTTGCATCGCTGGAGGATCCCCACTCCAAGCGAGTGTTTGGCCCCGGGATTGAGCACCGTGATGTCCCGCACTCCGACTTCGGAGAGCAGCCAGCGCAACTCGAGGTTGATCTGGCGGGTGGAGAGGTTGGCGGCGTCGAAGCGGGCCTGCTGCCCGTCGATATCCGAAATCTTCGGGTACTTCTGCCTTCGGTTCGGAGAGTCCCCGGGCGTCGTACGTGATCTGGCGGCTTCCGCCGGCGTCAACGCGACCAGTCTCAACCCTGCCAGAGTCGATTCGGCCAGTCACCGGTCCACACCAGAACTTCGCCCTCATACGGATCGGACGTTTCGATCTCGCGGTTGAGGATCGCCCGGATCGCCACCTCCTCGGATGCCATCGCTACCAAATCGTCGGACTGATAGAGGACCAGGGGCTTGGCGGCCATGGCGTCCTTGGCAACCCCGAGGGCATCGGCGGTAACCACCATGTAGGTGAAGACTCCGTCGAGCTCTTCGAGGCTCTTGTGCATGGCGTCTTCGAGGCCGTGTCCTTCAGCCATCTTCTCGGCCAGGTAGACCGCGATGATCTCCGAGTCGCACTCGGACTGGAATCGGTGACCGCTGCGTTCGAGCCTGCGCTTCCAGTGGAAGTAGTTGGTGAGCTGCCCGTTGTGAACCACCGCCACGTCCGAGAATGGATAGGCCCAATAGGGATGCGCACCCGAAATATCGACGTCGGATTCGGTCGCCATTCGGACATGGCCGATGGCGTGGGTGCCCTGAAAGCCGGCCAGCTTGTAAAGGGTCGCCACTTCTTCGGCGTCGCCCAGGTCCTTGACAATCTCCAAGGAATGACCCAGGGAAAGGACCTCGCAGCCCGGAATGTTCTCCAGGTAATCGGCCAGGGCCTTGAGATCGCCGTCGTAGCGGACCTGGGCCCGATAGGCGTATTCGGTGTCCCCTTCGACCCGTTCGATCGAAGCTCCGATCTTGTGCAACCGGGATTCGACTTCCATCCGGCTTCGCTCCAGGCGGTCGGAGAAATCGAAGCCGCGGGGATCGTTGGCGTCGGCGAGTTTGAAGCGAATCACGATCTCGCCGGTCGGTGGCAGGACCGAAGAGGGCATAGCCAGAGGAGTCGGGTCCACGATGCTTCATCGACTGCAACATCCGCGACATTTCGGTGCCGATATCGGACTGCAGCGTCCCGGTGGATGATCCCGGCGATACCGCACATCTCTGGTCCTTTCTTGGCCTAGAACCGATCCTACCAAGAGTATCCCGTGTTCACCACGGGGAAACTCGGGCGATGCGCCCGGGCCCCGCCGGTGTCACGGGAGAACATCCAGGTACGTCTCGATGTCCCAATTGGAAACAGTCGCGATGAAGCGATTCCACTCGTCGGTCTTGTAGTGCCAGAAGACGTTCCACATCTCCCCGGGCAGCGCCGAACGGACCACCGGATCCTTCTCCAGAGCCTGCAGAGCCGCCCCGAAATGCTCCGGGATCCTCTCGACCTGCTTCCCGCCGGCGATGGCGTCGTAGATGTTGCGCTCCTCGGGGGGACCGGGGTCGAGCTTGCGATTGATGCCGTCTTCCATCGCTTTGATCAGGGCCGCAAACGAAAGGTACGGATTGACGGCCGAGTCCACCGATCGATACTCGAAGCGGCCGGGAGCCGATATACGCAAAGCGGTGGTGCGGTTCTGGAAGCCCCAGTCGGCGAAGACCGGAGCCCAAAACCCGGCGTCCCAAAAACGCCGATAGGAGTTGACCGTCGAAGCCGAGATGCAGGTGAGGGCGGAGAGGTGATCGAGAACCCCTCCTATCGACCACAGTCCGATTTGGCCGGGGAGGCGGGGGTTGTCGCCCTCGGGCATGAACATGTTCTTGTCGCCTTTCCACAACGAGATGTTGTGGTGGCAGCCGTTGGCGGATACCCCCATGAAGGGCTTGGGCATGAAGCAGGCGAAGGCCCCCATTTCCCGGCCCACCTGACGGCAGATCTGGCGGTAAGTGGTCAACCGGTCGGCCGTGACCTCGGCCCGGTCAAACATGAAGTTGAGCTCGAGCTGGCCGGGGGCATCTTCGTGGTCGCCCTGGATCATCTCGAGACCCATTGCCTTGCCGTACTCCATGACCTTGTGGATCAGGGGCTGCAGCTCTGAGAACTGGTCGATGTGATAGCAATAGGGCTTGGTTTTGCCCTCAACCGAGGGGGTCCCGTCGGGGTTCAGCTTGAGCCACATCATCTCGGGCTCAGTTCCTACCCGAAGGTGGAGGCCGGAGTCCTTTTCGAATGCCTCATGAATCCGCTTGAGATTTCCCCGGCTTAAGATGTGGGAAGGACTGCCTTTCAGTCTTTGATCCACAATGGTGAGCACCCCGGTCAACAAGATCCCGCTCTTCAACGTCGCTGACCCGCAGTTTTCCGTCACCTCCGAGCGAGTTCGGACCGCCCGAGAGCAGGACTGGTTCGCCTACACGAACTATGGAATCGCGGTCCTCCGCTACGACGAGGCGAACCGTCTTCTCCGGCATCCACAGCTAAGGCAGGGAAGCATCGCCTGGCCGGCCCACAACGGGGTGACCGAAGGCCCGTTCGCCCGCTGGTGGTCGACCTGGATGCTCAATCTCGAAGGCGACGACCATCACCGGATCCGCCGGCTCATGAACCCTGCCTTTTCTCCGCGCTACATCCAGACTTTCATACCTCGATTCCGGGCCCTGGCCGGGGACCTGGTCGACTCGTTCGCAAGTCCGGACCGCTGCGAGTTCGTGAGCGAGTTCGCCGAACCATATGCGGCCCGGGTAATCGCCATGCTCCTGGGAGCGCCGGAGTCCGAGTGGCCCTTCATTGCTCGCGAGGCCGCGACCCTGGGTTTGGCCATGGGTGTGACCATCCGTGAGGACCTGAATCGGATCGAGACCGCCCTGGCTCGCCTGTTCGAATTCTGTGAAGCCTTGATCCAGGAGCGGATGGTTGAGCCGCGCGACGACTTCATATCCAGAATCGTCAGGGCGCAGGTGGACGAGGACAAGTTGTCGCCCGTCGAATTGCTCGACACCCTGGTACTCCTGGTCTTCGGTGGTTTCGACACAACCCGGAACCAGTTGGGATTGGCCATGCAAAGCTTCATCGAGCATCCCCGGCAATGGCTTCTACTGGGGGAACGGCCCGAGCTGGGACGGAACGCCGTGGAAGAGGTGATGCGCACTCGTGCGACGACGACCTGGGTGACCAGGGAGGCGCTCGAGGATTTCACCTTCGAGGGTCTGGCGATCAGCCAGGGCACGACTATCCACCTCTGGACCTGGTCGACCGGGACCGATCCGAGGGTGGTATCGAATCCCGACTTTGACATCACGCTGGAACGGCCACCTCATTTTGGATTTGGCGGAGGTGCCCATTTCTGCCTGGGAGCCACACTGGCCCGGGTTGACATGAGCGAGGCGCTTGTCGTCCTCGCAGACCGGCTTCGCTCACCACGGGCCGACGGCGAGGCTATCTGGCTGCCGGCCAGTGGGAACACCGGACCCGATCACCCTCCCGATTGCTTTCACCCCGGGGTCCTGAACAGGCTCTCTGGCTCAGGTCGAGGGATATTGATTTAGCCTTCGGGTGAATGGCGAGGAAACCCAACCAAGCCGAGCTGTCGCCTGACCTCGACGCCCAGCTCAGCGAGGCTATCGGCAAGCGGGTCCGCTCCTACCGGATCCAATTGGGTTACACCATCGCCCAGCTGGCCGACCACTCCGGGCTCTCCAAGGGAATGCTGTCCAAGGTCGAGAACGCCCAGGCCTCGCCATCGCTCTCAACCCTTGCCCGGATCTCAACCGCCCTCGACGTGCCTCTCACCGCGTTCTTCGACTCGTTCCAGGTGCACACGGTGCTCCATGTCAAAGGCGGCCACGGCCTCGACCTGGTACCCCGCGGCTCGCGGTCCGGCCTGCGCTCGCAACTGCTCGGGAACCTGCGCGGCACCCACCGCCGGTTGGAGCCGATCCTCTACACCCTCAACCGACGTTCCAAGGTCTCGGAAAGCTTTCGGCACCCTGGAACCGAGTTCCTTTACATGATCGAAGGAGTGATGGAGTACGGCTATGGAGCCGAGCGCTTCATCCTGGAGCCCGGTGATTCGCTCCAGTTCGACGGCGAGGTGACTCACGGCCCGATCCGGCTCATGGAGATTCCGGTCAGGTTGCTCTCGGTCAAGGCATACGGGACGGGCGATGGCAGCGCCGACCACTGAGGATCCCCGTGTTCACCGAGGGTGGAACGGGTTTCATGGACCCCTTAGAATCGCCCATCCCAACATGACATCAAACGGTCATCGCCGACCCGCCAAGTTCAGTGCCTGGAGCCTGATCCGACGCGGGTTCAGCGGGGAACCGTGGCCCGAGGCATGGCGCAAGCATGACCTGCAATCGAGCTACGACGTCGTGATCATCGGAGCGGGCGTGCACGGCCTCGCCACCGCCTATTACCTGGCCGAGAACCACGGCATCACCAACGTGGCCGTGCTCGACAAGGGGTATGTCGGAGGTGGTGGATCCGGGCGTAACACGGCGATCGTTCGCTCCAACTACCTGACCCCGGAAGGAGTCCGCTTCTACGACCGCTCCGTGCATCTGTACCAGAACCTGGCCGCCGACCTCAATTACAACGTCATGTTCTCCCGCCGCGGCCATCTCACTTTGGCGCACAACGATGGTGCCGTCCGTACGATGCGTTGGCGGGCGGAAGTCAACAAGCTCCAGGGCATCGACTCGGAGGTGATCGGTCCCGATGAGATCAAAGAAATCGTTCCCGAAATGGATACATCGGAGCACACTCGTTACCCGATCCTGGGCGCCCTCTATCACCCGCCGGGCGGGGTGATACGTCACGACGCCGTCAACTGGGGGTACGCCCGCGGGGCCGACGCTCGCGGAGTCCACATCCATCAGAACACGACCGTCACCGGCATAGACACGTCGGCGGGGCGAGTCACCGGCGTCAGGACGGACCAGGGAACAGTCTCTACGCCGATCGTGATCAACTGCACGGCCGGATGGGCCAGCACCATTTCCGACATGGTGGGGGTGAGCTTGCCGATCATCACGCACCCCCTCCAGGCCGCGGTCACCGAACCGGTCAAATTCTTTCTTCACGCCGTCGTGGTGTCCGGCTCTCTCCATGTGTACGTGAGTCAGACCGAACGAGGAGAACTGATATTTGGCGCCTCGGTCGATCCGTATGCGTCGTACTCGATGCGCGGGTCGCTCGAGTTCACCGAGGAATTGGCCGGGCATGTGCTCGAGTTGATCCCCTCCATCGCCAAGATGCGCCTGCTCCGTCAGTGGGCGGGGCTGTGCGACATGACCCCCGACTATTCGCCCATCATGGGTTTCACCCCGGTCGACGGGTTCCTGGTCGACGTCGGCTGGGGCACCTACGGTTTCAAGGCCGGCCCGGTTTCCGGAGAGGCCATGGCCGAGGCAGTTGCGACCAACAAGACGCCGGAGATCATCGCGGCCTTTGGCCTGGCCCGCTTCGCCGAGGGTCGTCTCGTGGGCGAAAAGGGCGCCGCCTCGGTCGGGCACTGATGATCACGATTCCTTGCCCGTGGTGCGGGCCCCGCAACTCGGCCGACCTGCGATACGTCGGGGAGTCACGCCCGCGCCCCGACCCGGACAACGCCACCCCCGCCGAGTGGCGGGCGTATCTGTATGAGCGCCGGAACCCGGCTGGATGGACCACCGAAACCTGGTACTGCCGGACCGGCTGCCGCCGCTATTTCGTCGTCGAACGCCACTCGGTGACCAACGAAGTCAGAGGCTCACGCCGCCCTCGTCGTCAAGTAGAACTGGAGGAGGGTCTGTGACAGGGCGGCTGCCCCCGCAGCCGGGCGAGGTAATCGACCGTTCGAAGACGATCGAGTTCACATTCGACGGCCGCCCTCACCGTGGATATCCCGGCGACACGATTGCCTCCGCCCTTCTGGCTGAAGGGGTGAGAGTTCTGTCCCGCAGCTACAAGTATCACCGGCCCCGCGGAATGATGACGGCCAGTTACCTCGACCCGGGCGCAACCGTCCAGGTAGGAGACGAGCCGAATGTGCGGGGCGCTCATCGAATGCTCGAGGCGGGCATGGAAGTGTCCAGCCAGAACCGCTGGCCCAGCCTCGGCTTTGACCTCTTTGCCGCCAACGACGTCGTCGCCCGCTTCCTGACCGCAGGCTTTTACTACAAGACGTTCATCAAGCCCCAGCGCCTCTGGCCCTGGTACGACTCCGTCCTGAGTCGCTTCGCCGCCGGGGGACGGGTCCATCCCGGGTCGGTTCACGGGGATTACGACAAGAGGTACGTCCACCCCGACGTATTGGTGGCTGGTGGCGGACCGGCCGGTATGGCGACCGCCATCGCGGCGGCCGACACCGGGGCCTCGGTACTCCTGGTAGAGGAGGAGTATCAGCTCGGCGGCACCCTGCGATTCGAACCATCTTCCCTGCCCCTCCTGGCCGAGCTACGAGGGGCCGTCGCGGCGCGGACCGGAATCGAAGTCATGACGAACTCAGTCGTCACGGGCCGTTACGACGAGAACTGGGTGGCCATCGTCCAGCGAGGCATTCCGGGCATCCACGAGAGGCTGGTCAAGGCGCGCGCCAAGACCCTGGTGGTAGCCCCGGGCCTGGTCGAACGGCCATTTGTTTTCCAGGGCAACGACCTCCCCGGGGTGATGCTCTCGACCGCAGTGAGACGCCTCGTCAATCTCTGGGCGGTGAAGCCCGGAACCTGGGCTGTCGTGATGACTTCGAATGAATCGGGAGACGTCGCCATAGCCGATCTCGAGCGGGCCGGGATATCGGTCCGCCACGTCGTCGATGCCCGCAGGGGGGAAATGATCGCCCGGGTCGGAGGAAGCAAGAGAGGAGTTCGCTGGGCGGAGCTCGCCAACGGGAACCGCGTCGACTGCGACCTGGTGGTGACCGCAACGGGATGGACGGCTCCGACCTCACTGCTCAACATGGCCGGTGACCGACCGGCCTATGACGCCGCCGCGGCAAGGTTTTTCTCGGCGCAGCTTCCCGACAATGTCATGGTGACCGGCTCGATCGCCGGGGATGGCACCACCGCCGAGATGATCGAACACGCCAACGCCACCGGCCGGGAGGCAGCCAGGAGGGCTCGGGTTGTTGGACGATCGTGGCAGTCGGCCCGGCCCTGGGCCGCCAAGGTCGAGGAAGCGGACGAAGTTCCACCGGTCGAGATCACAAAGATGCCTCGGTGGCCTCATCCGGAGCTATATCGGTCGTCAACCCACGGCATGGTCGACTTCAGCGAGGACGTCTCTTCCAAGGACATCATCGCCGCCAGTGCCGAGGGTTATGACTCAGTTGAGCTGGTCAAGCGCTACACCACGGTCACGATGGGCCCCAACCAGGGCAAACTCGAAACGGTCAACGCCGTTGCGGTACTGGGGGAGGCCCGGGGTGAGACCATCGATGAAGTCGGCACCACGGTCTGGCGGCCCCCCTATGCCCCTATCACCCTGGGGGCTCTCGGAGGCCGGTCGTGGGATCCGATTCGCTATTCACCAATGCAGCCCTGGCACGAGGCAAACGGGGCCAAGCCATTGGTGGCCGGACAATGGATACGGCCCGATCACTACGGCGACCCCATGGACGAAGTGGTGAACGTCCGAAACAACGTTGGGGTGATCGACGTCACGCCGCTCGGCAAGCTCGATCTGAGAGGCCCCGATGTTCCCAAGCTGCTCAACCTGGTCTACGTCAATAAGTGGTCGAAGCTCGACATCGGTGGTGTCCGTTACGGGGTGATGTGTGCCGAGGACGGCGTGGTGATGGATGACGGAGTTACCGGCCGGCTGGCTGAGGATCACTACCTGATGACCACGACTTCGTCGGGGGCGGCGACGGTGTGGGAGTGGATCGAGAACTGGCTGCAGACGGAGCGACCCGAGTGGCAGGTCCACGTGACTCCTGTCACCACTGCCTACGCCTCGATGAACGTGGCCGGACCTTCGTCGCGGCTGCTGTTGCAACGGCTGGTTGAGGGCATCGATCTGTCCCCTGAGGCATTTCCGTACATGACCGTTCGCCAGGGCACCGTCGCAGGAATCGAGTGCTTCATGTGGCGAATCGGATTTACCGGCGAACTCTCGTACGAAATCCATGTCCCCGCCGGGTACGGACTCCACGTATGGGAGGCGTTGTTCAAATCCGGGGAGGATCTCGAAGTCGGAGCCTTCGGGGTCGAAGCGCAGCGGATCATGCGACTCGAAAAGGGTCACTTCATTGTTGGGCAGGACACCGACGGGTTGATGCAAGGATTCTCGGCTGGCCTCGACTGGCTCATCAAGCTCGACAAAGCGGACTTTGCCGGTAAGACGGAACTCGGGTGGCAACGACCCGGAGAATATGTTCACCTGGTCGGCCTCCAGCCCATCGATCCGCAGGTGGTGCCGCCCGAGGCGAGCCAGATCATCGAGAACGGCAGCCTCATTGCAGGTCGTGTCACCTCCTCCCGGTTCTCCCCCACCCTCAACCGCTCGATCTGTCTGGGCGTAGTGGCTCCCCACCTTGCGGCGGCAGGGACAGTGGTCACGATTCAGTTGCCGGACCGAAGCCGAGTTCAGGCCACCGTGATGGCACACCACGCCCACTTCGATCCGGAAGGAACCCGCCTCCGTGTTTGAGGCACCCGTCGCTCGCAGTCCTATCCGCCAGGTCGGTCCCACCGAGATCATCGGCGGCTGGGAGGTGTCGAAGAAGGAATCCGCCAGCGCGCTAAGGCTTTCAGACCTTTCGCAGGTGGCGAAGATCGGCGTCAAGGCGCTGGTGTCGCCGTTCGCAATCGCATATGGCCGCTCGCTTCGAATCGGCGAGTGGATCGTGGCAGGCTCGGGCCCGGAAGAATGGACCCTGGTAGGTCCCCCCGGTGGAACCTTCCACGTGGACACGTCGGGTTTCTCCACAGTCATCGACCTAACTCACGGGCGGGCTCTGCTGCGGCTCACCGGCCGACAGGCCCCCCAGGTCCTGCAAAAGGTCTGCCCCATCGACCTTTCTGACAGCATGTGCCCCGACCGGGCCGTCTTCCGTGCCTCAGTGGCAAATGTTGTAACCGACGTGCTTCGTGACGACGTCGATGGCACCAGGTCGTATCTGCTCCATTGCGAGCGGTCGTCCGGCCAATTCCTCTTCGACGCATTGCTCGATGCCGGAGCCGAATTCGCTATCGACGTCGAAGGATTCAGGTGGCCCTGATCGAGTAGACATCGAACAACGAGAGAGGCTGGCGACCCGTGTCGCCAGCCTCTCACTTTTCCTAGATACTTCTTGTGGCCTGATCTGATCAGTTCTGATCGCGCAGCGCCTTGACGGCATCGTGAGCCGCCCGAACTGCGGTGGCCTGCTTGGCAACCACGTCCTGGATACTTGAGGGCAGTTCCTTGGTGAGGACGTCCTCAAACTGGTCCACCGCGTGGTCCTCGCCGGTCTCGGCGGCAGCCAGGATGGCGTGGGCGTCGTCGCCGGTCAAAGCATCCTTTACGGCGATCCAACCCCGGTGCAAGGCGCCGGCGGCCGATCCACTTTCCTTGATCTCGTGACCCATCGAACCGGCGGCCTTCCGAAGCTCAGCCGAGAACTGGCCACGCTGAGCCGAAAACTCGCTCATCTTTTGGGCAAGGTCCCCGTGGCCACCAGCGCGCAGCTTCTCGGCGGCCTCCTGAAATCCCTTACGGCCGTCCTCGAGAGTCTCGATGAGATCTTCGAGCACGGCGCCAACAGCATCGTTTTGCACAACATCTCCTTATGTTGGTGATGCTGTCCGGTACCCCTTTTCCCTGACCACGAAACCCGACGGGCCTGTCGACGCGGAGCTAGCGGGCGAGTTCGCCTGTTTTATAGTCTCTCGGTCAGACGTCCGATTGTTCCCTTCTCATGATTTCCCTCCGACGCCAGCCCGCCGCTCCAGGTCTGGCGGCGCGCGACTTCGTCGATTCCGTTCTCAGGCCCGTCGCACTCCAAACCGACACGGACGGACAGATACCAGACGACGTCGTCACCTCGATGCAACGCCTTGGATACTTCGGGTTGACGATTCCCGAGGAGTACGGCGGGGCCGGTCTCGGACTGGTCGACTACCTCGAGGTGGTACGCGAACTATCTCGCACCAACGCCGCCTTCCAGGAACTCACCGAAGAGAACAACGGTATCGGCTCGGCCGCTCTCCTGATTGCCGGGACGGAACAACAGAAGCAGCGATGGCTTCCGCGTCTGGCCAGCGGCGCCACGCTCGGCAGCTTTGCGGTCTCCGAACCGAATGCGGGCTCCGACGTCGCCGCGATTCAAACCACCGCCAGAAGGGTTCCCGGCGGCTATCGCCTGAATGGCACCAAGCATTTCATCACCCACGGTGCCGCGGCGGGACTGGTCACTGTGGTCGCCCGGCTGGCTCCGTCCGAGTCATCCAAGGAGTTCGGCCTCTTCCTGGTGACTCCGGAAATGGAAGGATTCAAGGTCGGTCGCCTTCAGCCAATGATGGGATACCGCGCCTCTGGTCAAGCCGAACTCGTCTTCGACGAAGTGTTTGTCCCGGACGATGCGGTCTTGGGCAATCCGGGCGACGGTTTTCGGGTGACGATGAAGACCCTCGATCGGGGCCGTCTCACGGTCAGTGCCGATTGCCTGGGGGCCGCCGATGAACTTCTGGACAGAACGATCGCATATGCCCAGGCCCGGATGACGTTCGGTCATCCGCTGGCCGGCCGCGGCGAGATCCGGGCAATGATCGCCATGTCGGCCATCGACCTCTTCTGTCTCGAGAGCGCTCTTTTCGAGTTCGCCGAACGAAGCGATGCGGGTGAGGACATTCGCACTGCAACAGCTCGGCTCAAGCTCGTCGCCAGTGAGGCTGCATCCCGCGTTGCCGACCGGGCCATGCAGATCCACGGCGGTCTCGGCTACACGACCGAGGCGGAGATCGAGCGCTACGTGCGCGACTTGAGGGTACTGAGGATCGCCGAGGGTGCCAGCGAGGTGATGCGCATTGCCATAGCGAAAGGATTTCACCGGGACCTCGACCAAGCGTCGCGGCTTTCGGCCCCTGCCTCGCCAAACGCGGAAACCGATGCAGCTACCGCGCGAGTGCTCCAGATAGCGGACACCATGTTGGTGGCGCAGGCGTCGGCCGATCCCGACACCCGAACTCTGTCAGAGGTAAGAGACGCTCGGCTCGGGGATCTGGCCGCCCGCTGGACGATGATCGAAGCCGCCACCAGGCGCCTGGCTGCGACTGTCCGGGCGCGGGGTACGTCTCCCGCCGCAAGCGTGGCCGGGATCGGGGTCTACGTGGCAGCCCGGCGCTTGGCCGGGGAGGCAGTCGATGGCGCCCTTCTGGCAACGATGACCTCGAGTTCGGCGGAGCCGTATCGTGAAGTCCTGGATGAACTCGGCACTTTCGACATGAAGATGGGAACCACCGACCGGCTGATCGAGCAGGTGGCGGAGAGCATCCTCGGCACAGCAACTCAATGAAGCCGACGCCCCTGCTCGATCCTCATCGAACCCTCAAGCCGGGCAATGGCGAGCCGTTCTACGACGTGCCCTTCGAACACCTTTTGCAACCTGCCCTGTCCCGGCTCCGGGACGATCATCAAACGGAGGCCTACCGGGTCGGGGATCGCTCAATCACCTTCGGGGAGATCGGGGCTCGGGCCGAGGCGGTGCGCCGTCAGCTTCACAATTCAGGGGTCGCGGCCGGACAGGTCGTAACGCTGCTCGGTCACCCAACGGTGGACTGGATCGCAGGAGCCCTCGGAGTCCTTGCCTCGGGAGCGACTCTGGCCCCGCTCGACCACCACCTGACCCCATTCGAACTGGAGGGTCTGGTCTCTCGGACCGGATCGATTTTGACCCTGGCCACCCAGGGCTGCCCGCTCACCGGAGGAGCCGTTCTCCCCATCGACGACAGGCCGGCAAGCGGCCCACTCCAACTCGAAGGGAACGGCGTTGCCGTCATTCTCCCCACCTCGGGCTCCACCGGAGTGCCCAAGCCGGTGATGCTCACACACCGCAACCTGATTCAGGGCCTGATGTCATTCGTCGACGTCCTCGGCTGCGGGTCCGACGAGCGGACCTGCATCGCCGTGCCCATCTTCCACGTGACCGGACTCGTCGACCAGCTCTTGCAAATGCTCTGGCTCGGCGGGATGTGCCGGATCCTCCCCGAGTACTCAACAACCGCCATGATCCAATCGTTGGTCGAGGACGAGATCACGATGATGATCTCGGTGCCGGCGGTCTTTGCCATGCTGGTCCAGCGACCGCCGGCGTCGTCGCTGGCGTTGAGGCTGGCTCTCTACGGGGGATCGCCGATCAGCACCACCACGGTTCGCTCTCTCCAGAGCCTGATCCCGGGTGTCGTGGCGATCCAGGGTTATGGCATGACCGAGATGAGCAGCCTGGCGACGGCATTGCCGCCGGAACGCGCTCACGATGCCCCCGGCTCCGTGGGGATTCCCAGCCCGATCACCAAGCTAAGGATCGTTTCCGATTCGGGTGAAAGCCGTGACGGCGAACTCGGCGAGATCCTGTTGACGGGTCCCAATCGGACCCCGGGGTATCTGGGGATGCCCGAGGCGACCGCCGCCGCCATCGACGATGAGGGCTGGTACCACACCGGGGACATCGGATGGCGCGACCCCACCGGGCTCATCTACTTCGCCGGTCGCAAATCCCAGCTCATCAACCGGGGAGGGGAAAAGGTCTCTCCTCGGGAGATCGAGTCGGCCCTCTGCGAGGTCGAAGGTGTAGCCGAAGCGGTGGCTTTCGGTCTCCCCCATGAGATCCTGGGAGAGGTTCCGGCGGCCGCACTGGTTCCAGTTCCGGGATCAGTGATAGATCCGGCCCGGGTCGAACAGGTCATGGGTGAGCGCCTCGCCCAGTTCAAATGGCCGACCAAGATCCTGACCCTCGACACGATCCCGCTGGCGGTCACCGGCAAACCCGACCTCGCACGGCTGCGAGAACTGTGCGAGGCGGGTTAGATCAGTAGGTCTTGACCGCAGCGTCGATGATGTCCTGGGGAATTTCGATCCCCAGCTCGCCGGCCACGGTCAGATTCAACTCGGTTCCGGTGATCTCAGGAACTGAGACCGGGGTGGAAGCCGGGTCGGCCCCTTGGAGGATGGCGTCGATGAGATCGGCCGCCGCTGCCCCCACCTCCGTGTAGTTGTAGGCGCCGGCCAGCAACGCCCCCTTGGAGACGGCCTCACCCGTGCAGCCAAAGACCGGGATTCCGGCTTCGGTCGCCACCGATGTGATTGCTTCGACTCCGGCCAGCGTTGAAGAATCGCAGGGCAGTTGGATGGCGTCGACCCGGCCGACCAGGGACTGAGCGGCCTGCTGGGTGTCCTCGGGCCCCGTAATAGGAGCCTCTTCGATGGCGATACCCAGTGACTCCAGATAAGCCTGGGCTCGTTCCTTGGAGTTGGTGCCACTGACATCACCGGAGGTCCAGATGAGTCCGACGGTGGCGATATCGGGGGCGATGGCAAGCATCGTGTCGATCTCTGCCTCGATCGGAAGAAGGTCTGCAACTCCGGTCACATTGCCACCGGGAGCGTCCATCGACGCGATGAGCTCTGACTCCACCGGCGTCGATGAGGCGACGAAGACGATGGGAGTCTCCTCCGTGACCGAGATCATTGCCTGGGTGGGGGGCGTGGCGAAGCCAACCATCACATCCACACCTTCGTCGGCGAACTGTTGGGCGATCGTGAAGTTGGCTGCTTCGTCAAACTCAGGATTCTGGATGTCGTACTCGATGTTCTCGCCCTCGGTGTACCCCAACTCCTCCATCCGAGCGACGAGACCGGCGAGGGCCTGGTCGAGAACATCGAAAGTCCCGTACACATTGATCCCCACCAGGGCTGCTTCGACTTCGGCAGCCGTCGTGGTGGTCTCAGCGGCCGTCGTCGTCGTCGCTGCGGCGGTAGTAGTGGTCGTGGCCGCGGCCGTGGTGGTGGTTGCGGCTGTGCCCCCGCATGCAAACAAAATGAGTCCCAGGACAACGAGCCTGATTGCCCCGGAGATTCTCCTGACCGACATAACGGTCCTCCTAATGCTTAGTTTGGGAAACCGGGCGAGCATAGCGGACGTCCGACCGAGACAACCGGCCGCACCCGCTACTTGAAGTGGAAAGTTTGGGAGGACTGCAAGATGACGGCCACGGATTCCGACTCTTCGGCCAGGGCTTCCTCGAGGGAACCTTCCATAGAGTGAGAAGCCACCGCCTTGAACGCTGACACCGAGGTGGCGGGCATGGCTGCCACGCTGTTTGCCAATTCCATCGCTTCCTTTTCCGCCCCACCAGATTCCGCGACTCGGGCGACGAGCCCCCACTCACGGGCGGTGACGGCGTCGAGCTCGATACCACCGAGGACGAGGGCGTTGGCGCGATGGATCCCGATGCTGCGGGGCAGCAGCCAGGTGGATCCCCCGGTGAGGCCGGCTCCGATCGCCACATCGGGTAGTGAGAAACGGGCCGTGACGGAAGCGACCACCAGGTCACAGGCCAGGGCCAGTTCCATTCCACCCCCCACCGCCCATCCCTCGACGGCACATATCGAGACTCGGTTCGACGAGCGGAGCATTGTGGTTATCTCCTGGAGTCGGCCGATCGATGGCGCAATTTCCCCATCGACCGCAATCCCCTCGCTGCGGTCACCCCCGGAGCAGAAGCTCGATCCCTGACCTGTGAGAACGATGACCCGGGCCCTACTCAATTGCAATGCGGCATGCAGTTCCGCGATCAAAGGACCGTTTAGGGCGTTGAGCACCTGCGGCCTGGCCAAACGAATTATCTCGACGTCGGCCATCGACTCGGTCACAACGAGGGGGGCCACTGGCGCGACTCTATTCGATCGGTGCCGCCCGATCATCATCCGAGCCCGCACCGGTGCCTGGCGCATACCAAGACGGCTAACTAGCCTCTCGGTCGTCCGACTGACAGCTTCACCGGAGTGATCGGAAGGCGATGAAGGCACATACGCTCTATGGCGAGGACCTCGAGATTGGTGAGTCGTTCTACTCGGACGCGATGACGGTCACCGAGGCGCACGTCGTCACTTTCGCCGGCCTCAGCGGTGACATGAACCCCCTGCACATGGACCGCCATTGGGCGGAAACCCAAGGACCACATGGTGAGCGGATAGCGCACGGGGTTCTCGGGTTGACCATCGCCAGCGGCCTCCGTTGCAAGCTCGACGATCTCGCCCTCATCGGATTCCTGGGGATCAACGACTGGCGATTTCGGAAGCCGATCAAGTTCGGAGACACCATTCGATGCCGGATGACACTCGCCGAGCTGACCTCGACCTCGAAGCCGGGCCGGAGCCTTCTCAACGTGGCAGTCGAGGTGCACGATCAGCACGACGAAGTCGTCCAATCCGGTACCTGGGTGATGATGGTGCTCGACCACCCCGGAGCATCATGAGTAGACCCGTCTGGCATCCCGGCCTGCTCGAGGGAGAAACCGCGCTGGTGACTGGGGCGGGACGGGGCATCGGACTCGCGAGCGCAGTCGAGCTGGCCAAGGCAGGAGCACGGGTCGCCCTCCTCGAACGCGATCCCGGGTTACTCGAAACCGCCGTAGCCGAAGTGGTGGCGGTGACGACGGCGGATCTGGTGCGCCCGCTCGCAGCCGACGTGACTGACCTCGATCAGGTGTCAGATGCTGTTGCCGAAATAGAAGCAACCTGGGGGCCGGTGACCGTACTGGTGAACAATGCAGGCATCATCCGTGATGCGTTCATCTCCCAGATGACAGTGGAGCAATTCGATGAAGTGCTCGACGTACATCTGCGCGGCAACTTCATCTGCTCGAAGGTCTGCGTGGAGTCTATGAAGAAGTCGGGCCACGGGGCGATTGTCAGCATGTCGTCGAGCACCGGCCCTTACGGCAATCCGGGCCAGGTCAACTACGGCGCCGCTAAGGCCGGAATCATCGGCATCACCAGGACACTGGCCGTGGAGCTGGCCCGGTTCAACATTCGCGTCAACGCGATTGCCCCCGGCGCCATCGATACCACCATGATGAGTTCCGTCCCCGAAAAGATGCGGGATCACTTTCTCGGTTTGATCCCGCTGGGAAGATTCGGGTCGCCATCGGAAGTCGGATGTCTCGTCACTTTCCTGGCGAGCCCGTTGGCGGCATACATCACCGGTGCGGTGGTTTTCATCGATGGCGGACTCACCGTCAGTGGATGACTTGAACATCGCTTCTCGTATGGAACTTTGATGATGTAGTCAGTCGAACGTCCGATTAGCACTTCGATTACGCTTTGCCTAAATGAAGACGGTCGGCACGGTCGATATCGCCGAGCAACTTTGCAAAGGATGCAACCTCTGCGTACCCGCCTGCCCCGAGAGTGTTCTCGCTATGACCACGACGCTCAACGAGAAAGGTTGGCCAGTGGTCGCTCTGGTTGAGTCGGGCTGCACCGGTTGCACGATGTGTGCGCTCGCCTGCCCGGACGGAGTCTTCACCGTGTACCGGGTCATGAACGGCGACGGAGTTCTGGCATGAGCCTTCCTTTGAGGTTGGGGCCGGGCAATGAAGCAGTGATCGATGGCGCCCTCGCGGCCGGATGCATGCTGTTGGCCGGATACCCGATCACTCCCGCGACCGAAATCCTCGAGGTGGCTGCGGACAAGTTCGTCAAACATGGCCGGATCGTGGTTCCGGCCGAGAGCGAAATTGCCGCGATTCACATGGTCGCCGGGGCGTCCCTGGCCGGGCATCGAGCGATGACTGCCACGTCAGGCATCGGACTGAGTCTGATGTCCGAAGCCCTGTCGTTCTTTTCCGGATTGTCCGAGCTTCCTGGCGTGGTGGTTGTTCAGCAGCGGTGGGGACCGGGAGACGGGTCGCTGGGACCGGGGCAAGACACGTATCGCCAGGCCACCAGAGCCGCCGGCCATGGAGACTTCCGCATGATCGTCCTCGCCCCTGCCAGCGTTCAGGAGACGGCTGACCTCGTGCAGCTGGCATTCGAGCTGGCCGACAAATATCGCCTATTCGTGCTGGTGCTTGGTGACCAGATCTCCGCCCTCACGACCGAGACCTATCGAGTGTCGCCGCCGGCGGGTGGCTGGGCGACGCGAGAACGTTTTCGCGGCCAGGTCGCAAAGGATTCTGCCCGAATTGGTGGCGGTGGATTCCAAGGCCGGGGACTTCGATGCCATCGAGCGCCTGGCCCGGCGATGGGAAGGCAAATACCGAACGATCGCCGCGACGGAGCCGCGCCATCAGGTCATCGGCCCGGACGGGAAAATCGACGTCCTCATCGTGGCGTACGGATCGCTGGCTCGGGTTGTGAGCGCCGCCCTCCCGCTATTGAGTGAGGCCGGGGTCACAGGCGGGCTTTTCCGACCGATCACTCTGTGGCCCTTCCCGGCAGCCTCACTGTCGGCCGCCGCGTCGAGGTCCGCGTCTGATCGTGACGGCCGAGCTCTCGATGGGGCAGCTGTTCGAGGACGTGAGGCTGAGTGTCGAAGGTAGGGACCTGAGACTCCTCAACTGGTTGGGAGGGGTGGTCCCCTCCCCCGAGGAACTCGCTCAGCTGATCATCAAGGAGGTCGAAACTGAAACGGGAGGACCCCCCTGAAGGTCGTCTACGAGCCGAACGAGGAGAGTCTTGGCCCCGATGGGTTCGACTTCTGCCCTGGTTGCGGATATGGATCCGTCGTCATGTGCCTCATCGAGGCGCTGCAACGGGCACGGGAGGTCGATCCCCTCTTCCTACTCGACATCGGCTGTGTCGACTTCATGGTCGGTCATCTCCCCGGCGACACGATGATTGGAACCCACGGAAGGACCCCGGCTCTCGCAGCCGGCTACAAGTTCGTCGCCCCCGATCGACTGGTGGTCGCAATCCAGGGTGACGGCGGGTTCATGGCGGTGGGTGCCGGCGAATCACTCCACTCGGCCCTGCGGGGCGACCCCATCACAATCGTGGTACTCAACAACGGCGTCCTCGCCGACACCGGCGGTCAGTACTCCCCCAGCACCCCGCCATCTCTCACCACCAGTACATCTGCCCCGGGACCGGGAAGGAAACCGCTTCCCTTTCTGGAAATGCTGGCCACCCTCGACGGCGTCGCCTTCGCCCAGCGAGTCGCGATCGACTCGGTCCTTGGAGTTCGCCGGGTCACCCGGGCACTGGCACGGGCGATCGAGGTCCAGCGCCGCGGAGAGGGCCTCGGAATCGTCGAGATCCTCAGCCCCTGCCCCACCCACTGGCGATTGGATCCCGTGGAGTCCTGGGCAATGATCCGCTCCGAGATGGTCAACCACTATCCGGTCGGGATCATCAAACCCGCCACGGAAGGCGACGAGGACGAATGATCGAGGACGTTGCCGTCTTCACGGGTCGCGGGGGCCAGGGCACCAAGCTGGCTGTATCCGTTCTCGGGCAAGCGGCCCTGGCGTGCGGCAGTTATCCGATGCTCTATTCGATCTATGACGGTTTGATTCGGGGTGGGCGAATCGCGTCAACGATCATCGTGGGCGACCAGCCCCCCAACACCCCTATTCGCTCGGAGTTCGAGGTGCTGGCTGCCCTTCACTCCGGCTGGTTCGATCGATTTCAGCCGAAAGTTCCTGCCTCAGGATTCGTCTTCTATGACCCAACGTATGTGAGCGCCGACTATCCGGGCCTGGCCAGGACCCGTGCCATCCCGGTCGACTTTGCCGAAGTCGCCGGAGCGTCTCGGCGACCAACGGGCCGCCAATATGGTCGCAGTAGGAATGGTCGGGGCTTTTTGGGGCCGGCCCTCTCTCGATGCCCTGGCGGCAGCCGTGAAGGCAGTTATCCCCGCCCACCGCCAGGACCGCTTGGATGCCAATCTGGCATCGCTCGAGGCCGGGTGGCAGATGGGCAGCCCCTATCGGGACCAGAGGCGAACGTGAATTTCACCGACACTCCAGAGCAGGCCGAGTTTCGAATGCGGGTCCGGCAGTGGCTGGCGGAGAACCTCTCAGAAGACATGCCCGTCGCCAGAGCCGGCAAGCTCGAAGACGACGACGTCTGGTTCGAGAGGATGCGGGCCTGGGCCAAGAAGTTGCATGAGGGTGGATTTGCCGGTCTGGTGTGGCCGCAGGAATACGGCGGAGCCGGATTGACCGCTTCCCAGCAGCTCATCTTTGGCGAGGAGTCATCCCGGGCCGGAGCGCCCTTCCACGTCGACATCGTTGGACTCGGGATTGCCGGGCCGACTTTGATGTTCCACGGCTCCGAGGAACAAAAGCGGCGCTACCTGCCAACGATTCTGGATGGCAGTGAGATCTGGTGCCAGCTGTGGAGCGAGCCGGATGCGGGTTCCGACCTTGCCGCCGTCCGGACGAGGGCCGAACTGCACGGAGACACATGGGTGGTCGATGGTCAGAAGGTGTGGACCACCATCGGCCATCGTTGTCGGTGGGGCTTGTTGTTGGCTCGAACCGATCCGCTGGCTCCCAAGCACGCGGGGCTCACCTCGATGATCGTCGACATGACCTCGGCCGGTGTCACGGTCCGACCCCTGCGGGGTATGGACGGTGATCGAGAGTTCAGCGAGGTGTTCCTCGAAGGGGTGAAGGTTCCCGACGCCAACCGGATCGGTGGAATCGGCGACGGGTGGAAAGTGACCACCACCAGCCTCATGCTCGAGCGGTTCGCAGTTGGTGGGGTATCCATGAACTACACCGAGGATTACCAGGTGGTCGTGGATCTGATCAAGGACCGTGGTGTCGCGGGCGACCCCATAGTTCGCGAACGAATGGCGTCGCTCTACATCGACGCCTTGATACTGAAGTTGATGCTCCGGAAGTTCATCTCGGCCATCGACGCCGATCAGCCGGGACCGGAGGGCAGCATCCTCAAACTCAAGGCTGCGGCGTTCAGCGTGGCCCTCAACGAGACGGCGATGGGGGTCCTGGGCCTCGAATCGCTTCGGGCCGACACAGAGGCAGCTCCTCGCTTCTTGCGAAGCCGGGCGACGACGATCGAGGGCGGAACCACGGAGATCCAGCGCAACATCCTCGGCGAGCGAGTATTGGGCCTTCCGCGGGAGCCAAGGCCGAGCGAGCGCTAGCCGCGGTCAGGGTTTGCTGCCGACCTGACCACACATCCTCAGCGCCAGTCGGGAGTACACCGCGGCGACCTGTTTCGGCGTGCAACCGGCCCGAAGGCCGGTACCACTGAGCGATGCCGTTGCAGGCGGTGAGGATGGCGTAGACGGTCATCTTCAGATCATCCACGCGGAATTCGCCGGTCTTGACACCCTTGGTCACGACGCGTTCCATCGCCGCCTGATAGCCATCGCGCTGGGCCAGGGCGTGATTGAGATTCTTGCGGGACAGCGACCGCAATTCGGTGTCGGAAATCGTGGCCGTGCCAAGGCGGCTCAGGGTTCCGAGGACGAACTTCTCCACCATCCAGGTCAGAACTTCGGTCGGCGAAGACTTGGCGAGGCGCTCGTCAACCTGGTCAGTCGTCTCGACCAGGGGGGCCATGGCATCGTCGATCAGTTCGACGAGCAAGTCCTCCTTGGAAGGAAAGTAGTGATAGATCGTTCCCAGGGTCACCCCGACCCGGGCCGCGATCTGACGCAGGCTGGTGGCGCCGTAGCTGCGCTCGGAGAAGAGTTTCGCTGCGACGTCTTTGATCGTTTGGCGGTTCGGGGCTTGGCTGGGGGAGGCCATTGCCCCCCTTTCGACGAGCCTGGAACGCGGATGGGGAGGTCGGCGCGGTAGCTTACCGGGCAACGCGGTTGCCAGTTATTCTGTCGTACGTCCGACCGACACAGCGTGGGAGATTGCTCAATGTCCGAGCCTGGTGCGAATCGGTCGCAGAAGCTCGCGTGGGAAAGAGCGGCCTCCGAGAAGTACGGCGACATCGATGGGTACGCCGGTGCAACCGCCGCGGGTATCCCGATCCGCCCCGTCTACGGTCCCGACGACGCCGCCACCGTCGACCCGGGGAGCATCGAATATCCCGGGCTTTTCCCGTTTACCCGGGGCATCTACCCGCTCCAATATCAGGCCGTACCGTGGATGAATCAAATGGTCCACGGGTTCGGTACCCCGGAGGACACCAACGAACGGATGCGGGCGCTGCTCGCCCAGGGAATGTCGGGCTATGGGGGCCGGCCGGTTTTCAACCTGGTCTTCGATCTTCCGACCCAGGAGGGTTATGACGCCGACGACCCCGTCGCGGCCGGACGTGTCGGCCAATCCGGTGTGTCGGTATCGACCGTAGATGATATGGACCGTCTGTTCACAGGCTTCGACCTGGCCGAAATCAACGCCAGTCTCATCATGGCCGATCCGTCGATCGCAATTCTCGGGATGTACGCGGTGCTGGCCGAGCGGCGAGGGGTTGACATCGGTCGACTCAGGGGAAACACCATGAACTTCCTCTACAACACCTTCCACATGGATCGTCATGGCTTTCCACCTGCGAGTGCGATGCGTCTGATCGTCGACACGATCAGATTCACTTCCCAGAAAATGCCCCGTTGGAACTCGACCAACCTCTGCGGGTACAACATTCGACAATCCGGGTCCAATGCCGCTCAGGAACTCGCCTATACCATCGCCACTGGCATCACCATCACCGAGGCGTGTGTAAAGGACGGTCTCGTTCCGGACGAGTTTCTTCCCCGCTTCGGTTTCCAGATGTGCGCCGACAACGACTTCTTCGAGGAAATCGCCAAATTGCGGGCGCTCCGGCGGATGTGGGCGACTATCAACGCTGAGCGTTTCGGCGCCAAAGATCCTGCGTCGCTCCAGGCCAGGATCCACGTTCACACATCGGGAGCTTCGCTGACCGCTCAGCAACCGTCGGTCAACATCGTCCGGGCTGCCCTCCAGACCCTGGCCGCGGTACTCGGGGGCGCCAATTCGATCCAAACGTCGGCCCATGACGAAGCCCTTTCGATTCCAACCGAGGATGCCGCCATCCTCGCCCTCCGTACCCAGCAGGTAATCGCCCACGAGACCGGAGTAACCGCGGTCTCCGATCCCCTGGGAGGCTCCTACTACTTGGAGTGGTTGACGAATCATCTGGTTGAGGCCGCCTCGCAAATCCTCGACGATCTCGATCGCAACGGCGGCGGTTTCATGTCAGCCTGGGAAACGGGCTGGCTCCGCGAACAAATCGCAGCCGAGTCATATCGAGATCGAGAGCGGGTCGATCGAGGCGAGCGGGTGATCGTCGGCGTCAATCGCTTCGTCACCGACCAGGGTTCGCCGACGCCGATTTTCTCCGTGTCGGATGAGGCTGAACTTTTCCAAATCGGACGACTGAAGGCGTTCCGAGATCGGCGGGATCCGATTGTCGCAGCCAGCTCGCTCAAGGCCCTGGCCGAAGCAGTTCACGACACTGCGCCCTTGATGCCGTTTGTCCTCGAGTGCTTCCGATCCGACTCGACGCTGGGTGAAGTAATGGAAGTCTTCCGGGGAGCGTGGGGCCGCGGAAGCATCTATTGATGGCCGCGACCAGCCTTTTCAGTGTGTAATGCTCGATACCCCGAATCCGCCTATTCGCGTGCTTCTCTGTAAGTCAGGCCTCGAGGAGCATGACCGCGGCGTTCGTTACCTGGCCCGCAAGCTGGTCGAGGCGGGGATGGAGGTCATTTACATCGTGTTTCACGATCCGGCCGAGGTGGCTTCGGTGGCGGTGCAGGAGCGAGTCGATCTGATTGGCATCAGCAGCTCCGCGGGAGGGCACATGCAGGTTGTGCGTCTGATCCAGGCAGGTCTGAGCGCATTGGGTGACGGGTCGCTTCCGATCCTCGTCGGAGGCGTCATTCCGGATGCCGATCGCCCCCTGCTCGACGAGCTCGGAGTCGTCGGGGTCTTCGGGCCGGGGAGCCGGCCGGCCGATATCGTCGAAGCCGTGCGGAAAGCCGCTTTGGTTTCACATGAGCCGTGACATCGCGGTTTCAGAACTCGTCGCCCTGGCTCGTAAGGGACAGGATCGCGCCATCGGATTGCTGATCTCCGAGATCGAATCGAGCGGCCACCCCCGCCGGGTGATGGACGAGCTGGTCGGGAGTCCACGGAGCGCCCATATTCTTGGCGTCACCGGCCCGCCCGGGGCAGGCAAGAGCACCCTGACCGGGCGTTTGGCGTCGTCCTTGATCGAGAATGGGTCAAGAGTGGCGGTGGTCGCAGTGGACCCCAGCAGCCCGTTCACCGGTGGGGCGCTCTTGGGGGACCGGGTCAGGATGGATTGGCCGGCCGATGCCAGGCCCTTCATGCGTTCGATGGCTACCCGGGGCGCCGCGGGCGGCCTGGCCGAGGCCACGGAAGACACCGTCGACCTTCTGAGCTCGTTGGATTTCCACCACGTGATCATCGAGACCGTCGGGGCCGGCCAGAATGATCTAGCCATTGCCGGCCTCGCCGACAGCGTCGTCGTTGTCAGCGTCCCCGGTCTCGGGGACTCTGTTCAAGCCGAGAAGGCCGGTATGTACGAGATCGCCGACATCCATGTCGTCAACAAGTCGGACCGCCCCGGTGCCAAACAGCTTGCTGCCGAACTCGAGGGCGTGACCTCGGGGCGGGACGGATGGGAAGTGCCGGTGCTCGTTACGACCGCAACCCAGGGAATCGGGGTGGAAGACCTGAGAGAGGCCATCGGGTTTCACCATGACCACCTGGTCCAGAGCGGACAACTGGCGGTGCACCGGCGCCAGCGGGCTCGTGCTCGACTGCTCAACGCCGTCCAATCCCAGGCCATGGCCGCCGTACGAGAGAGACTGGCGGACTCGGCTCAGCTGGCTCGCCTCGCCAACGAGGTGAGCGAGGGCTCTCTCAGCACCTATCAGGCTCTGGACAAAATCGCCGGGTAGGTTCGGGTCGCCCTTTGTGTGGTGATGGGGGCGCTAGCCGAGTCTTTCCAGGATGGTGGCCGTAGCCAGGCCATGACTGGCGCACATCGTCTGCAGTCCGAAGCGGCCGCCGGTGTCCTCGAGGTGATGAAGCAAGGTAGTGGTCAGACGGACACCGCTGCAGCCGATCGGATGGCCGAGAGCGATAGCGCCCCCGCGCAGGTTCACGTGCTCGTCAAACCAGGCGTCGTCGATCTTCAGGGCGGCCTTCCAACCAAGAACCACAGAGGCGAACGCCTCGTTGACTTCGATGGCATCCATGTCGCCCAGCTCCAACCCGGCGCCCGCCAGAACCTTCTCGGTGGCGGGAATCGGGGCCGTGAGCCCCTGAATGAAGTCGTGGCCGACGGCAGTCATGGCCTTGATCCGGGCACGCGGGGTTAGGCCGGCCGCCTCGGCCGCCGAACGCGACATGACTAACAGGGCCGCCGCTCCGTCAGTGATCTGGCTCGAGCTGGCGGCGGTGGTCTTGCCGCCCTCGATGATCGGCTTGAGGGTTCCCAGTTTTTCCATGGTCGTGTCCCGGCGGATACCTTCGTCCTCGCTCACGACCGACTCGGATCCCGTGTCGCTTTCTAAATGCACCGGGACGATTTCCCGGCGGAACTCACCGCGATCGGTTGCCTGCGCCGCCCGCTGGTGGGATCGGTAGCTGTAAGCATCAAGCTCCTCCCGCTGCAGGTCCCAGTTCTGAATGATCCACTCCGACGACGCGAACTGGGTTACCTCCACTCCACCCCACTCGGCCTGTGGGCGGTACCTCTCCTCGAGGCGAGGCGGATACCACTTGCCATCGAGGCTCGTCACGCTGGCGCCGATTGGCACCTGGGACATGCTCTCGACGCCCCCCACCAGGACCGCGCGATAGTGACCTGCCTGGATTCCCATGGTCGCGAAGTGGAGTGCCTGTTGTGACGATGCGCATTGACGTTCGACCGTCGTGGCGGGGACCTGGTCGGGCAAGCCGGCCGCCAGCCAGGCCACCCGCCCGATCGTGTTGGCCTGGGGCCCGATCTGTTCCATCGTCCCCACGATGACATCATCGAGGCTCCCGGGATCGACTCCGCTCCGATCGAAGATCGCCAGCATGAGGTCAGCCAGAAGATCCGCGGGATGAACCGTCGCCAGGACCCCGCGGCGCCTGCCAAGCGGAGTTCTGACGGCTTCGACGATGACGGCGTCTTCCATGCTCATCTCCTTGGCGGCGGCGATCCCAGTCATCTGGTTGGTGCCATCTGGTTGGTCGGGCGTCCGACTGACATCTATGGTAGATACTGGCTCCCATCCCTAAAATGAGGATAGGTACCCGTACGTCTGACTGACCGGCAGGTGAAAATGGCCACCGAGGAACGATCTACACCGACCGGGCTCGAGGTGGAGCCGTTCCTTCCGCTCCCCGGGCCGAGTGACCCTCTCGAGCCGCCGGGGGTTTTCCCTTTCGGTCGCGGAATCTTTGCCAACGGCTATCGGGACGGCGCCTGGATGGAGAGCTTTGCTTCGGGATTCGGGCTGCCGGAGACCACCAATCGCCATCAGCACCTGCTGCGCCGCCTCGGGCACGGCGGCTACGGGGACCTGTCCTCGATGAACCTGGTTTTCGACAGACCCACCTTCGAGGGTTTCGACTCGGACCATCCTCTGGCACGGCACGAGGTGGGAGAGGTCGGGGTCCTGGTCGACTCGGTCCACGACATAGAACGGATCTTCGATGGTTTCGACCTCGAACAACTAAACGTCGGGATCATTCTCGACCGGTCCGGACCACCGGTATTCGCCATGTACCTGGCCCTCGCTGCTCAAAGGAAGGTGTCCTGGCAGGCGCTTCGGGGGATTGTCACCAACAACCCACTCGAGGGTTACTTCATCTCCCGAATGAAGCTGTTTCCGCCGCGGGCGGCCCTGCGTATGACCGCCGATCTCACCAAGTTTTGCGTGGACCATGTGCCTCGTTTCAACACCTGCCGCGTCAACGGCTACTCCCTGCGCGAGACCGGCGCCACCGCTGTTCAGGAAGTCTCATTCGCCATTGCCAAGGGTCTGGCGATCATCGAGGAGTGCGTCCGGCGCGGGGTGGATCCCGACGAGGCGGCCTCCCGTATGACGTTCCAGTTCGCGCAGGACTCATACTTTCTCGAGGAGATAGCGAAGGTCCGGGCCGGCCGGCGGCTGTGGGCGAAGCTGCTGAGGGAACGCGTAGGAGTCAAGTCCGACAAGGCCTGCCGGATGAAGGTCCATATGCAGACTTCGGGTGCCTCGCTGGTGGCCCAAGAACCCTTGAACAACATCGTTCGGGTGGCATTACAGACCCTGTCCGCCCAGTTGGCGGGAGCCCAGAGTGTCCACATCTGTGCATATGACGAGGCTCTAGGCATCCCCACCGAGGAGGCCGTCAAAATCGCCATCAAGACCTCCAAGATCGTCCAGCTCGAGACCGGGATGGGCGACTTTGCCGATCCCCTTGGCGGCTCGTACGTCCTCGAGGACCTGACGGAGCGACTCGAGAGCCTCTCTCTGGACGAGATTGCTCGCATCGATGGCATGGGCGGCATCGTGGCGGCCATCGACAACAGATACCTGGAGCAAGAGATAGTTGATGCTGCGGCCAAACGCCAGGTCGACATCGAGACCGGCGCGCGCTCAGTGGTTGGTCTCAATGTCTTCGTCGACGAGGACGCGGCCGGTTCTATCAGGATTTTCAAAACCGATCCCGCCGAAAGGGCGACGGCGATCGAGAGGTGCCAGCGGCTAAAACTGGATCGGAATCAGAGCGCGGCAGAGGCGGCGATGGGCGCCCTGCAGGAGGCGGCGGCAAACGACTCCGAGCCGATCTTTCCTCGCATCCTCGAATGTGTCGAGGCCGAGGTCACCGTCGGGGAAGTGTGTAGCGCTCTGACCGAGGTGTTCGGTGAGTGGTCGGCCCCACCGATTCTGGCAAGAGCCTCGGGCTGAAAGGGACGATGAGGCCCCCGATTCGTGTACTGCTGGGAAAAGTCGGCCTCGACACCCACGATCGCGGCATCAAGCTCGTGGCTCTGTGGCTTCGGGATGCAGGCATGGAAGTGTCCTACATCGGCCCCTATCACACACCCGAGGATCTTGCATCGGTGGCAGCCCAGGAGGACGTCGATGTCGTCGGGGTGAGCTTTCTCGACGGCGGACACCTCGGATGGTCCCAGGATCTGCTGACAGCAATGGCGGATCGAAAGGCCGGAGATATCCCGATCGTCGTCGGCGGGACAGTGTCGTCGGAGGATCGGCAATCCCTCATGGCGGAGGGGATCTTCGATGTCGCACCGCCCGGCACTCCCTTGACAGCGGTGGTAGCCATGTTCGAGCGAGCGGCCATGTCACGGCGCCGCACCGCCTGAGGTCGTCGATCACGACAAGTAGCGGTCTCTTTCGAGATCCCAGGTCGAAGGGTTGTTCCAGTCGGCGACCAGGTCACGGTGACGGACCTTGGCGGTGTCGGTGGTCGGCAGGGACTGCACGAGTTCGACATATCGAACGGTCATGTACCGAGGCAGTCGGCTCCGTAGCCACGATCCCAGGTCGGCTGGAGTAAGCCCGCTGTCGGCCCGACACACCGCCACGATCTTGATGTCTTCCTCGGTGAGCTCCGACGGCACTCCCACGGCCGCCACCGCGACCAGATCGGGGTGTCGAGCAGCTTCTGTTTCGAGCTCTGCCACCGAGATGTTTTCGCCCCGGCGACGAATGTAGTCCTGGGCCCGGCCGAGGAAATAGACATACCCTTCGGAGTCGATCGTCCCCAGATCCCCGGTGTGATGCCAGAGCCCTCGCCAGGTCTGGCGGGTGGCTTCGGGGTCGCCGACGTAGCCCTCCATGATGATGTTCGGTTCGTTTGGGCGAATCGAGATTTCGCCGGTCTGACCGGGCTCTAGGACGCGGCCTTCATCGTCGAGAATGGCCACCCGGTAGCCCTCGACCACCCGTCCGCATGACCCGGCAGGTTTGGCATCACCCGGCGTCCCGTAGATCGGGATCCCGACGTCGGTCGAGCCGTAGCAGTCGACCAGGGTGCAGCCGAAGCGTTGCTCGAATCCAGCCTGGAACTCGGGCATGGGAACGCCCCAACCAAGCCGGGCCGGGTTCTCGCGATCCTCGGCCCGCGCCGGCTCCTTCCACAAGAGGCTCAGAGTCGTTCCGAGAAAGTCAAAGACAGTTGCGTCATATCTGCGGACATCGTCCCAGAACCCTCTGACGGAGAAGCGACGGGCGATAGCGGCGGTGGTCGAGTGATAGATGCCGGCCGCCACGGTCATGGCCATCGCATCCATGTGGTACAGCGGGAACGGGCAATAAAAGGTGTCCGAGTTGCGGAACCCCCAATATCTCTCGTTCGACTCGCAAATCTTGGTGAACCATCTGTTGGTGAGGGCAACGGCCTTAGAGGCTCCTGTGGTGCCGGAGGTGCAAAGAATCGCAGCCAGGTCTGAGGACCTTCCGACGACGCCCGGCTTGATCAACCCTTCTCGCTCCAGGCTGGACCAGGGCAGCCAACCGTGGCCGGTCCCCCGCAAGACGAAACGGCTCGGGTCCGAGACTGCCTTGCTGATTGCGGCATCGATCGCGTCCAGGTAGCCCGGCTCCGCGATCACGACCGCCGGCCGGACCCGCTCGAACAAGGAGGCCAGTTGCGCTGAGGTAAAGCCAACATTGAGAGGTGCGAAGCAGGCACCTATGTGAAGACAGGCCAGCCAGGTGACCACCACCTCAGGGTGATTGGTTGCAACGAGGACGACTACATCTCCTGCCGACACTCCGCTTGCCGCCAGACCACCCGCGACCGCCCGTGACCAGTCGTCGACTTGCTGGAAGTTGAGCCGGGTGTCCTCCATCGCCAGGAACGTCTTGGTCGGAGCGCTTGCCACCGCCGAGGCAAACAGTTGAGCCAGGGTCCGCTCAGCCGGCTGGTCGGTCATCCCAATAGAGATCGATCGGGAACCGATTCACCCGAACGGGCCTGGAAGAGAGCTACGAGGTCCGACGGGGTCAAGCGCTGCTTGGCCGTTCCGGAGAGATCGGATACGACCTTCCCGCGATGCATCATCAGCAGGCGATCGGAGTGCACCAGGGCGCGGGCCATGTCGTGGGTGACCATCAATGTCGTGATCCGGTGCGAACGGACGATTCGTTCCGTCTCCTCCATCACGGCCCCGGCGCTGTTGGGATCCAGGGCAGCGACATGCTCGTCGAGAAGCAATACAGCCGGCCTGGTGGCCGCGGCCATGGCGACTGCCAGCGCCTGCCTTTGGCCTCCTGACAATTGCTCCGACAGCGTCTTGAGCCGGTTCTCGAGACCCATCCCAAACGGACGCAGAGCCTCGACAGCCTGCTCCCTGACATCGGCGCGAAGGGCTCCCCGCAGGCGAAACGAGCGCGCTCCTCGGATGGCGAGAGCAAAGTTTTCCTCGATGGTCAGGGTGGTCAGGACGTTGTCGAACGGGTTTTGGCGCACCCGCCGCACGAGAGACGCCCTCATCCATGAGGGAGCAACGGTGACGTCGTCGCCGGCTATCAGGATCCGGCCGGAATCTGGAAGCGAGCTGCCGGCTATGAGCGAAAGGAGGGTCGACTTGCCAGCTCCATTCGATCCAACGATGGCCACCACCTCACCTTCTTTGACTGTGAGATCGATCCCGTCGACTGCAGTTATCCGCTGGCTGCCGGCATCCACGAAACTCTTCGTGAGCCCATGTAGCCCCAACGCCGCAAGCCCGGACCCCGCGGCGGCGGGAGCCTTATCAGAGAATTGGGGAGACGCGGTCATTCTCGAGATAATCGATTCGCTGTCTCTTCATTCGTCCCCGGCCATCGGTGGCAAAGACGCCGCGGGCCTGCATCCGCGCAATGATGGCGACCACCACCACAGCTGCAGTGACGAGGCGAATATTGCCTGCGGGCAGTCCCATCCGCAGCGTCCACGCCACGATCGCCCGGTAGAGGTAGATGCCCAGCAAGGCCCCCAACAGACTGGGGACCAGGCGGGTGCTCCTGATCATGGCGCTTCCCAGCGCCAGGGCAGCAAGCCCAACCACGATCACGCCGACGCCGGACTGCACATCGTTGAAACCCTGGTTCTGGGCCACCAATCCGCCTGAGAGCCCGGCAAGTCCATTGGCGAGCATCAGGCCGACAACTTGATAACGCTCGGTCCGAACCCCTAGCCCCCGGGCGGTTTGAATGCTGCGTCCGGTCGCCCGCAGAGACAGCCCGAATTCGGTCCTGAGGAACCAGACGAGAGCCGCCGCCGTGGCAACGGAGGCCCCCAGGCCCACCCAGATCGCCGCCCACTGCGACCCGATCCCCAACCAATCCTCGATCCACTCGAACAACGTCACCTTGCCTCGCAACCCGATGTTTCCCCGACCCATGACGATCAGGCTGACCGACCAGGCGGCCGTCGCGGTCAAGATTCCGGCCAACAAGGCGTTGATTCGGAGGCGAGTGTGAAGCAGTCCGGTGACGAGACCGGCCGCGGCCCCGAGTGCGAAAGCGAACAACAGAGCGAGGAGCGGGTTCCCGTCCTGAAACACGACCGAGGCCGACGCCGCCGCACCAAGCGCGAACGAGCCCTCGACCGTCAAGTCCGGCAGGCTCATGATCACGAACACCAGATAGAGCGCCACCACGAAAGGTCCATATTGAAGGCCCACCTGAGCGGCGACTTCAAGGATGTCGATCATTGGTGACCTTCAAACCGGCGAGGTCGGTTACTTGTCCAACGGATCATGGGCGGTCATCGGCGCCAGGCCCGGGGATGCTATTTGCTGAAGTCAAGCAACGCGGATCATATGTACGCACAGCGGTGGCCGCAGAATAGCTATACAGACGTCCGACCGGCCGATCGCGGTTGGCCCGGCGGGGGATTCTCAGACGATGGAGACACGCGCCAGGGGTGAGGTGGCCACCCAGTGGTCGAGTTCCGCCCGAGCCACGGCCGGATCCGCACGCCAGCTCTCGACCCGGGCGCGGAGAATGATCCGGCCCTTCTCCTCCGGGTCGGTGATCACCTCGGCGGTCGCGGGCAAGTCTTTGACCACCCCTTTCTTCAGATGGAGCGTCATGTGCCTATCTGCAAGAAGGTTGGCGATCCAATCGCGGGGAAAACCGGGCTTACCGGTCAGGTATAGGTCACCGTCGAGGTTGTGGAGGTAGATCTCGATTCGACGAGGTTGCCCGCTCTTGCGACCGGTGGTCGTTATGTCGACAATGCCGCCCCGGTCCAGTGCCTGTTCAATCGTTGCATCCATACGGATCGAACACGCCCGAGCCCCCAACCATTCCTGGCCGGCGCCAGGTTCAAGAGGAGAATGGGCGTCTCATGACCGGTCCCGCCCGGCAGGTGCCCTTCGTTGCCATCGCAGTTACGAATGCCCGATGGCTCCCGATGAATCGGTGACAATGGCCTCCATGCTGTCAACCAGCCCGGATCGCTTTGGGTAGCCACCCTGATCTCGATCGGTTGGTCGGCCCTGACGCCAAGCCACCGGCCACCTGGCTGGTGGTGACGGTGCTCGGCCTGACGTTCCTCACGTTGCTGGGTTTGATCGCCCTGTGGCCTCGATCGAAGCCCGACATCGACCTCGAGGCTCTGGGTCTGGCTTCGGAGGTAGTGAAGAGCGTGGTGTCCGAGGCGGTCGATGGGACCTGCTCCTTCGCCCCCGAACTGTCCTGTCACAGAGTTACCTTTGAGATTCTCGAAGGCCAAGACCAGGGCACAGTTACGTCGCAAGAGTTCGAGTTGCTGCCTTCAGCACCCCATTTCCAGCCGGGTGATCGCGTGGTGCTCAATGTGATACCCAATGCCGATCCCCTGTTTCGGTATCAATACGCCGACCGAGAACGGCGTCCCCTGCTCTGGGTCCTCACGGGGTTGTTCGCCCTCTCTGTGGTCGGTTTGGGACGCCTGCGGGGGTTGGCTGCCCTCGGAGGCTTGCTGGCATCGGTTTTCGTGCTTGTGGTTTTCATCGCCCCTGCGATCCTCGCCGGCCGCAGCCCGGTGATGGTGGCCGCGGTAGGCGGCTCGGCCATAGCTTTGCTCTCGCTATACCTCGCCCACGGGTGGCGGACTCTGACCCATGTCGCCGCCATCGGAACCTTCGCCTCGCTCGCTTTGACGGTCGTCCTCTCGGCCCTGGTGATGGAGCTGGCACGATTCTCAGGGTTTGCCACCGAAGAAGCGTTCTATCTGACCTTCGTCGACGGTTTGGACATCCGCGGCCTCTTGCTGGCCGGGACCGTCCTCGGCACATTGGGTGCCCTCGACGACATCACCGTCACCCAGGCGTCCACAGTCTTCGAACTGCGACGAGCCAACCCGGCCTCATCCCATTCAGCGTTGTTCAACGGTGGTCTCCGGGTCGGACGCGATCACATCGCCTCGACCGTCAACACCCTCCTTCTCGCCTACGCCGGTGCTTCGATGCCCTTGCTCCTGCTGTTCACCCTCTCGGAGTTGCCGCTCGGCGTTGTCGCCAATTCTGAAGTGGTGGCGATAGAGCTGGTCCGAACATTGGTCGGATCGATCGGACTGGTTTCCGCCGTCCCCATCACCACCTGGCTCGCAGCCAGGATGGCTGATCTATAGCCAGCCGCCGCGACGGAATGCGGGGAGACCCGTCGAACCGCGGTTCTCCCTCTCACATGGCATCATGTCGCCGCGAAATCACTGGCCGCCGAGGAGGAAGATTCGATTGCACCTCCCCGCGGCGGAGCTGAGGAGGCTGCCTGAAGTGCGGGAGGACATCGAGTTCAAGTCCGAGGGCCAGGTGTGCCGGGGCTGGCTGTATCACGAACCGGAGGCCGGACCCCGCCCAACTGTGGTGCTGGCAGGAGGTTGGTGCTACGTCCGCGAGATTGTGATGCCGACGTACGCGGAGGCATTCTCGTCGGCCGGGATGAACGCTTTGGTCTTCGACTACCGCAACCTCGGAGTCTCGGATGGTGACAATCGTCAGCACCTCGATCCCTGGGACCAGATCCGCGACTATCAGTCCGCGATCAGTTTCCTGGAGCGCCACCCCAGCGTGGACAGCAAGCGGATCGGAGCCTGGGGCATCTCGTATTCGGGTGGCCACACGCTCATCCTTGCCGCCATCGACGACCGGGTGCAGAGCATTGTCAGCCAGATCCCGGTCGTCGACGGATACGAGAACATGCGCCGCGTCCACGGGACGATGGGATACCGGCGCCTGGCCGCCCTCATGGCGGAAGATCGCCGACTTCGCTACGACGACCCCGAGAAGCGGCTGTACCTGCCCCATGCCGCCCCCGACCCGAACAGCGAAGTCTCGGCCTGGCCATTCCCCGAGACCTTCCAGACGTTCAACGCGATCCGGGAGACGTCGGCTCCGCTCTATCAGAATCGCAGCACGGTGGAGTCGGTCGAGTTGCTCCAGAACTATGACGTTGGCCCGTTCGTCAAGCGCATCTACGACACCCCGGTCCTCATGATCGTGGCAGAGGGTGACGACCTCACCCTGTGGGACCTCGAGATCGGAGCATTCAACGCCATCCCGTCGGCGCGCAAGCACCTCGAAGTGCTCCCCCACACGACGCATATGACCCTCTACTCGGATCAGGACAAGCTGGCGGTCGCCGCCGGCCACGCTCAACGCTGGTTCACCGAGACCTTGTAGGTCTTTGACCGGACACCAGAACCGACCCCGGAATCGTCGGTCTAGAGTGACTGCAAGCGCTTGCAGAATCAGGAGATGGAGATGGCCAGTGGAGCAGATCAGGCCAAGAGAGCATTGATCGTCGGCGTCACCGGAATCCAGGGGGAGCGCTGGCAACTCACCTCGGGGATTTGGGGTGGGACGTCCTCGGCGTCGCCCGGCGGCCCTCCTCCGACCAAGCAGGGGTGACACCGATCGCGGCCGACCTGACCGATGCCTCGTTAACCAAGGAAGCACTCGCCGGGATCGATCCGACCCACGTCTTCTTTACAGCCTGGTCCCGCCAGGCCACCGAGGCCGAGAACATCCAGGTAAACGGAGGCATGCTCCGCAACCTCCTCGCCGCGGTTGCCGACGCCCCGAGCCTCAAGCATGTTGCCCTCACGACCGGGCTCAAGCATTACCTGGGACCGTTCGAGGCCTACGCCCTTGTGAAACCCGACACTCCCTTCCGGGAGGATCAGGAACGTCTCCCCTATCAGAACTTCTACTACGACCAGGAAGACATCCTCTGGGAGTTCGCCGGCGACGTCGGTTTCACCTGGTCGGTTCACCGACCTCACACCGTTATCGGATGGGCGATCGGGAATGCCATGAACATGGGCGTGACCCTTGCCGTCTACGCCGCTATCTGCCGGGAGACCGGCGCGCCGTTCGTGTTCCCGGGGTCGCCGGAGCAGTACAACGCCGTCACCGATGTCTCCGACGCCCGGATCCTGGCCCGCCATCTCGAATGGGCCTCAGTGACGCCGGAGGCGGCGAATGAGGCGTTCAACATCGTCAACGGGGACCAGTTCCGCTGGCGGCGGATGTGGCGCATCATCGCCGAAGGCCTCGGGGTGGAGCCCGCCGAATATCCCGGTCACCCGACCCCGTTGGTAGAACAGATGAAGGACTCAGCACCGGTGTGGGATCGCATCGTCACCAAGCACAATCTTGCTCAACATCCTCTCGGCGAACTTGCTTCGTGGTGGCATTCGGACGCGGATCTCGGCCGAACCATCGAGACCTTCACCGACATGACCAAGAGCCGTTTACTCGGATTCACGGACTACCAGCCCACCGACCGATCGTTCCTCGACCTCTTCGATCGACTCCGCCGCGAGCGCATCATCCCTTCCTTGTGAAATCATTCGCCCAACCCGATGCGTGACTCCGGCTGATGCACAACTCTGGAGATCGGATCCAAACCCGATTCGGGCCCACGCTGGCCGACATTGCCGACGATGTCGGGCTCAGCTCGTCGACCGTCTCGCGAGCTCTCGATCCCCGCCGCTCCCTGATGGTGAATACCAAGACCCGCGAGCTGATCACCGAGGCTGCCGAGAGATTGGGATACCGGCCCCATCTCCCGGCCCGGAGCCTCATGACGGGGCGGACCCAGACGATCGTTGTGATCGCACCCGACCTCGGCAACCCCTGGGTGACACCCATCCTTCACGGCGTCGCTAGCCGGGTGGTCGTCGAGGGGATCGTTCCGATCATCGCCGAAACCAACAACGACTCTCACGTGCTGGCCGAGCTGATCAAACATATGTTGGCCCGAGGCGTGGACGCCATCATCGTCCTCGCTTCACAGAGGCAGGACGCCGATGTCATCGAAGCCGCCGGGCGCCTCGTCCCTACGGTGGTGGCGGCCAGAAATCTGCTCGGAGTCTCGGTGCCGGTGGTCACCCACGACGATCGTCGGGGCGGCGAGATGGTCGCCGAGCACTTCGCCGACCTGGGCCACAAGCTCGTCGCCCAGCTTCTCGGCCCGAGCGCCGTCGTCAACTTCCTGCTCCGCAACGAGGGCTTTTCGGCGGTCTTGAAGAAGAGGCGCCTCCGCCAGTTGTCGATGGGTGATGAAGCGCTCCAGCCGACGCTCGAAGAGGGATCCCGCTTGATGTCGAAGTTGCTCGACACTGCTTCCGAGGTGCCGACCGCCGTGTTCGCACACAACGACGCGATGGCGATCGGCGCCATCGCTGCGATCCGCGAGCGCGGGCTGCGAATTCCCGAGGACATCTCGGTTTCGGGTTACAACGACATGCCTCTGACGGAGTTTCTCGCCCCCAGCCTCACGACCGTTCACTACCCCAGTTGGGAAGTAGGGCACGCCGCAGCCGAGGTCGCCCTGCGGCTGCTCGCCGGCGAACAGGAGGTGCAGTCGGTGTGCCTCGATCCGACCTTTATCCCCCGCGGATCAACCGGGGTGGCTCCCAAATAGACCAGGCCAAATACACGAGAAGCACCGGCACGAGGGCCTGCTCGAATAACCCCGCTAGACGAGGACCAGCCAGACGAGGACCGGCTAGACGAGGACCATGCCGCCGTCGATCATGACGACCTGACCGGTCATGTAGTCCGAGTCGGCGGAAGCCAAGAAGAGTGCCGTTCCCGCAATGTCTTCGGGTTGGGCGGGTCGACCGAGCAGAATCCCCGCGGAGAAATCCTTCATCGCCTGCCCCGGCTCGTCGGCATCCCCGATGGCGACGAGATCGGCGTCGAGCTGCTTCCAGAGCGGTGTGTCCACTACCCCGGGAGCGAAACCGTTCACGGTGATGCCGTGTCCCGCCAAGGCTCTCGCCGCCCCCTGGATGATCGACAACACCGCGAATTTCGACGCGCAGTAGGGAACGAAGCTCGGGTACCCCTGGCGGGAGGCAATCGACGCGGTGTTGATGATCTTGCCCCCGTTGCCCTGGACGATCATCTGCTTGGCAGCCTCCTGGGTCCCGATGAGCACGCCCAGGCCGTTCACGTCCATGATCCGGTGCCACACCTCCTCGGTTATTTCGAGGAATGGCTCCGGCTTGTTGAAGCCCGCATTGTTGAACATCACGTCGAGTCGGCCGAACCGGGCGACCGTGGCGGTAATCAACGCCTGAGTCGAGTCACGCCGGCTCACATCGACCTGGTGAGCCGCTACGTCAAACCCGGCGTCCCTGAGCTCGGCAGCCGCCTCCTCGGCTCCGTCGATGTTGAGATCCCCGATCATGACGCCGGCACCTTCCTGAGCCAGCCGGGAAGCAATCCCCCGGCCGATGCCCTGGGCGCCTCCCGTGACGATGACCTTGCGGCCCTCCATTCGCATCCGACCCTCCATTGCAAGCGCTTGCAACCACGAGTTTAGGCGAGTAGGTTCCCCGCCTGTCCTTGGAAGGCGAGGGAGATGTCACAACCCATCCACGACACCCATCCGATGAAGGTCCATGTCGATTCCTTCCACGCCGACGGCACCCTGAAAGCCGAGGATGGGTGGGTCGACATGAACGTCAAGTTCCTGATCACCAGGGATTCCGTGAACGCTCAGCAGACCGTGTTTGGGATCACCGTGTTCCCTCCCGGCGCCAAACATGACATCCACCGGCATCCACATGCCGAGGAGACCGAATACATCGTCGAGGGCCATGGCATCGCCCGGGTCGGTGAAGATGACGTGGCCATGGGGCCCGGGGACATCGTCTTCGTCCCGACCGACGCCTACCACGGCTTCTACAACACGTCGGAGACCGAACGAGCCGTGATGGTTTGGTGCTACGGGGGTGCCGGGACGCTCGCCGAAGCGGGCTACATCCGCGAGGGCGCCGACTCCGAGCCGGCCGAAGCGAGCTGAGCATGCGGGCAGTCGTCTATCACGGCCCGCGGGACATCCGGGTCGAATCCGTCCCCGAGCCATCGCATCCAGGACCGGGGGACGTGCTCCTGCAGCCCTTGTGGTGTGGAATCTGCGGCACCGATCTCCACGAATACACGTCGGGGCCGATTGTCACCGCCGCCAAGCCCCATCCCCTGACGGGAGTCACGATCCCCCAGATATTCGGCCACGAATTCTCGGCAGCCGTAGTGGAAACCGGGGAAGGAGTCACCTCCGTCGCAACCGGTGACCGGGTTTCGGTGATGCCGCTCATCTTCTGCGGAAAGTGCGACCAGTGCCGGCTCGGGAAGCACCACATGTGTCGCATCATGGCCTGCACCGGTCTCAGCTCATCGAGCGGCGGGCTGGCCGAGTACTCCCTGGTGCACGAGTACCAGGTCGCCCGTCTTCCCGACGAGGTGACCGACGTCCAGGGAGCCGCCATCGAACCAGCAGTCGTTGCGATGTACGGAGTCGAGCGAGCCCGGTTTCCCGGCGGGGGCCGGGTTCTGATTACCGGATCCGGGCCAATCGGCGCATTGGCGGCCCTCGCCGCCGCCGCTCTCGGAGCCGGTGAGGTGATCATCTCCGAACCCAACCCGAAGCGTGGTGAATTTGCTGCTGGACTCGATGTCGGCCCGGTCCTCACGGAGACCGGCGAGGCGCTGACGGAGCGACTGCGAGAGATGACTCACGGCGAAGGCGTCGACGCCGCGATCGAGTGCGCCGGGAAGGAAGCGGCGTTCAACGCCTGCATCGACGCCGTCAAGCCGCAGGGGACCGTCGTGCAGACCGGCCTGCACGTGGCGCCGGCAACGACCTTCCCTGAGAAGTGGGCGATGAAAGACCTCAGGATCGAGGGCACCTGGTGTTACAACGTGACGGATTGGCCGCGCGTCATCCGGCTCGTCGCAGCCGGCAAGTACCCGGTCGACAAGATCGTCACGTCGAAACTCCCCCTGGATTCAATCGTGTCAGATGGATTCGACCGGTTGATCGATCCGACCGGCCAGGAAGTCAAAGTCCTCGGCTCGGCCGCCGCCTGATCTCTGGCTGTGACCCCTAGCGGGTCACGTCGACGATGATCTTTCCTTTGGCCCGCCTTTGGGCGAGCGGCCGGATGCCTTCGTCGAGCAGATCGTCGAGGCCGATCACCTTGTCGAGGACGATGTCGAAGACGTCAGTGGTGCGCAACACTTCGAGAGAATCGGCCAGATCTTCGGCCAGGACATGGGCCAGCGTGGTCGTGACATCGATCTCGCGGACGATCAGCGACAGGAGATCGACCTCGCGGGGAGCGTTGTGCAGTCCGACCAGAAGCACCCGGCCACCTTTGCGCACCGCTTTGAATGCGGCGGCGGGTGCGTGGGCCGCACCGGTGGCTTCGATGATCACATGGGGGCCATCGGGGCCGGCCGCCGACCGGATCGCTTCCACAACATCGGTATCCGAAACGTCGACCGCCTTGGAGGCTCCGAGTTTGGAAGCCGTCTCGAGTCGCTCGGGGTCTATGTCGAGAGCGATGATGTCTTCGACACCGAGGGCGCGGGCGGCGGAGATGATGAAAGCGCCGATCCCCCCGGCGCCGATGACCGCCAGGGTCTCCCCCGGCTTGACACCGCTCCGACGGACGGCATGGATCGCCACCGACTGCGGCTGGGCCAGGGCGGCCGCATCGTCGGAGACGTCGTCCGGCACCGGCATGAGGGTCGATGCCGGCGCGTTCACATACTCGGCGAGTCCCCCGTCCACGTGCAGGCCCAGCGTGTAATAGGAACTGCACAGGTTGGTGCGGCCCGACAGGCACCACTCGCACCTTCCACAGGACACACCCGCCCCTGACACGACCCGATCCCCGACCTGAAACCGGGTGACGTCTGAGCCGACCACCACGATCTCCCCGGTGAACTCGTGACCGAGGATCACGGGCGGGACCGCGAGAACAGGTCCATGATCCCACTCGGCGGAGTCGGTCCCGCAGACCGCAGCCCGGGTCACCCGTATTTGAACCTCATCTGCGGCGGGTTCGGAGGGCCGGGGAACCTCCTCGATCGAGAGCAAGCCTCTCCCCCGGTAGACCGCAGCCCTCACGAGCCGGTCCTGATGTGGACTTTGATGTTGCGTCCCGTGTCCCGGGCGGCGTCGTAAGCGTCGAGCGCCTCTTCAATCCCGAAGGTTGCGGTGACCAGGGTCGAAGGGTCCACCAGGCCCCGAGCAAGGAATCTGATCGACTCGGGCCACACGTTCATCGATCCGATCAGCCCGCGCATGGTGAGTGCCTTCGATTGCAGGTATCCCATCGGCGCCGGCGGTTTTGAGCCGATGTTGATGCCCACATACGCGATCCGCCCACTGTGAGCCACCAGCTCCATCGCCTGCGCCATGGCGGCCGGAGACCCGGCGGCTTCGATCACCCCATCAAATCCACGCCCGTCGGTCAGATCCCCCACGGCGTCGGCAAATCCGTCGACTGTCGGGTCCAGCGTGTTGGTGGCACCCGCATCGAGTCCAATGGCCCGGCGCCTCTCGTCGGGCTCGACCAGGGTCACGCGGGCATTGCAGGCCGCCACCGCCATCACGCACATGAGGCCGATCGGCCCCCCGCCGAGCACGGCGACATGGTCACTCGGATCGACCCGGTCGAGGTGACGAACAGCGTTGTATGCCACCGAGAACGGCTCGACCAGGGCACCCTGTGTGTAGGTCAGCTCATCGGGGATCTTGTGCAGCCACTCGCTCCGAGCCTTGAACAGCTGCGCCGCAGCACCGTCGATGTTGAAGCCGAAGTGATCGCGGCCACCCGGTCCGACCACACACTCCCCGACCACACGATCGCCCGCGACCAGGCCCTCGACCGCCTTGCCCACGCCTACAACCTCTCCAGACCATTCGTGACCGGGCGTGACCGGATAGTTGAACGGGATGATGTAGCGCCCCGACAGCAACTCGAAGTCCGAATGACAAATGCCTACGGCCCGGGAGGCGATAAGGACGTCATCGTCGCCGATCGCAGGGTCGGCGACGTCAGAAACCCGCGCCTCGTTCGGTGCGACGAACTGAACTGCTCTCATAAACCGGTGGCTCCTGTCATCGTTGCGCTGGTTGGACTCGTTGCATCTTGCTCCGCGCGGCACATTCGGGGCGGCGCGACGTGACCGTTCCTAAGCCGACGCAACGACTGGGGTTTTATTGCGGTCGAACCGTTCTCGTATTGCGGCCCAGTTCACGGTGTGGAGGGCGACGCCGACGGCGAGGGCGCCGGCCTCGACCAGGGTGCGGATCGCGGTCGAGACGCCGAGCGTCAGGACGAATTGGCCGAGTTGTGTCAGGAACAGGGCCGAAATTGCGGTAGAGATCGGATAACCCTTCCCGCCCAGCAGGGAAGTGCCGCCGAGGACTACGGCCGCCACCGAGGAGAGCAGGTAGGCATCCCCTTGATACGCGGTTGGCTGAGCGACGATCCCGGCGATCAAGACACCCGCGAGCCAATACATGACCATCGCCCACACGTAGGCGGACATCCCATGACGCTTGGCCCGGATTCCCGCCGCCCACGCCGCGATGGGGTTCGCGCCCACCGCTTCGAAGCGCCGTCCGGCCACCGTCTTCTTCACGATCACCGTGACCAGAACCGCGGCCGCTATCGCGAAGTACACCGAGTGGGGAATACCGAACGTCTTGTTGGTGACGATGTTCGCCAGCAGCCGGGTGGTGCCGCGGGGGATACCGCCGGACATGCCCAGAACGACCGAATAGAGGAGCGCGTTCATTCCCAGGGTGGCGATGATCGGGTTGAGTCCCCGGTGCGTGATCAAGAACCCGTTGATTACTCCGGCGACCAGCACCACGGCCAGTGCGGTGAGGGCGGCCCTTGGCAATCTGCTGTCCTGTCCGTTCGCCAGATGCGTGCAAATCACCACTGTGAGAGAGATCCCACCCGGCACGGAAAGATCGATCCCGCCCTGCTGGACGACCAGCGTCTGTCCGAGACCGGCGACGACCAGGACCGCCGCGTAGGGAAGCATGCCGAGGATGGCTCCCCGACTGACGCTCGCGGGGGAAAACACCGCCCCGACCAACAACAGCAAGACGGTCGCGACGACAACGGTTATGAGGCCGCCGTGAATCCGCGAGAGGATCCCTGGCTTTCTGGCTTCCCCACCCGTCGTTGCCGAATCGGGCACTGTCTTATTCCTCCTGCCGCCTCATTCCGACCTCACGAGCCAAACCAATTTGCAAGGCAAATTACAGAACGTGCAGAAAGACTGCAAGCGCTTGCATTGCCGGACGACCGAGTCTAGGGTCCGACACAGGCATTCCCCTGATGGCAGGGAGACGACAGGAAAGGGAGCAGGCGAATCAAGAGCCCGACCCGGAGGCCCACGCCCCTTTTCCAGCCCCAACCGAAGTCGAGATCCGGCTTCCAGTCGAATAAAAAAGCAAACCGAACGGAATGGAGCAACAAATGAGAGGTAAGCGTCCCAGCGTGTCGCTGATCTCGGTTCTCACCGTCCTCGCCCTGATAGCGGCCTGCGGCGGAGATGACGGGGCGACCACCACCGCCGCAGCCGGTGACACCACGACCACCGCTGCAGCCGCTGACACCACCACGACCGCTGCAGCCGGTGACACGACTACGACCGCCGCATCTGGTGAGGTTCCCTCCTGGTGCGGTCCCGACGAAATCGTCCTGGGCATGACGGACGGCTTCGGAGGCAACAGCTGGCGGCTGGTGACGACCGCGTCCGCTGAGGATGAGGCAGCGAAGTGCCCGAGCGTGACGGAGTTCGTCTACGCCGACGGCCAGGGTGACACCCAAAAGGCAATTTCGGACATTCAGGGCATGGTCGCCACCGGCGTCGACGCCCTGGTGGTGTTCCCCGACGCTGGTGAGGCGGTGCTTCCGGCACTACGAAGCGCGTTCGAGGCCGGTGTGGTCACGGTTCCGTACCGGGTCTTCCCCGGAGGTGAAGACGGTGTCGACTACACCCATTACGTGGCTCTCGACTCGCCCAACGATGGCCATACCTGGGCGAACTGGATCCTTGAGATCCTCCCCGAGGGTGGCACTGTCCTGATGCTGAGCGGCCCTCCCGGCAACAGCCAGGGAGAGGGCGAAGCCGAAGGGCTGCATGAGGTCCTCGATCCGACCGGTCTGTACACATTCATCGGTGAGCAGCCTTTCGAGCCGACCGGATGGGACCCGGCTGTGACCCAGCAGGTGCTAACGGCGGCGATCGCCAGCAATCCGGAAATCGACGTCATCGTGTCTGACTTCGGTCCCTCCCTGGTGGGAGCCCTTCCGGAGTTCGAGAACAGCGGTCGTTCGATTCCGCCCATTGCCACTTCGGACGGCAACCTGTTGGGATGCTTCTGGGTGGAGAAGTCGCCGGACAACCCCGACTTCAAGCTCCTCACCATTCAGACCGGAAACGACCATTCCCGATTGGCGATCCAATGGGCAGTCGCTCTCGCTACGAACGGTACGCCGCCTGCGGCTAGCTCCCACCAGCATCTGGTGTTCGAGAACTCCGTTACAGGAGATCCCAACCCGGTCCAGTGCGAGCCCGACCTTCCGGGGGACGTGTACCTCTCGGCGGAGATGTCCGGAGAGGACCAGGCCGCATTGATGGGCTAACGATCAGCCAGCAAACGACATCGAGTGATGGGGATCCGCGAGGCTCGCGGATCCCCATCGCACTATTTTGAGTGAGCGGATGGCGACCCACACGACGTCTGAAGACACCCAGATCACCGACGAGCCGACGATGGTCCTCTCCGGGATCTCCAAGAGCTACGCCGGTGTCGCCGCTCTAACCGATGTTTCCCTCGAGATCCTGCCCGGTGAGATCCACGCCTTGCTCGGCGAGAACGGGGCGGGCAAATCGACATTGATGGGCGTCGCCTGCCGGGGAAACCCCCGCCGACGCCGGGACGATCATCTTCGCCGGCTCGCCCCAGCCATCGCTGACGCCGAAGCTCGCCAATTCGCTCGGCGTCGCCATCGTTCACCAGCACCCTGCATTGCTGCCCGATATGACGGTGGCGGAGAACATTCTTCTGGCGGTGCCGCCCGAACACCTCGCGTTCGCCGGCAACGAAGATGCATCGATGCAGGCTGTATTGGATGAGGTGGGCATGAATGTCCACCTCAACGACCGCGCCAACTCCCTGAGCATCGCCAACCAGCACCTGTTAGAAGTCGCCAAGGCGCTGGCCGTCTCTCCGAAGGTGCTCATCCTCGACGAGCCGACGGCGCCGCTCGGCAAGGAGTCGGTCGACCTCCTCTTCGAACACGTTCGCACCGCTGCCGCCGAAGGGACCGCGGTCGTGTACATCACGCATCGCCTGGCCGAGGTGCGCCTCCTTGCCAATCGGGTGACGGTGCTGCGCGACGGCAAAGTCAGCGGCACCGCCAAAGTGGACGAAGTATCCGATGATCAGCTGCTCGCCTGGATCGTCGGCCGCCGCCTGATCGGCTCGACCTTTCCCGAGAAGGCGTCGGCCGAGGCAACCGAGGAGTACGTCAAGGTCTCGGATCTCAGCGGCCAGGGTTTCTCGCACATCTCCGTCAGCGCCAATCGGGGCGAAATTGTCGGAGTTGCCGGTGTGGTCGGAAACGGTCAAAGCCAGCTGCTGGCTGCATTGGCGGGATTGCGTCCTTTCAAGGGCTCGGTCGACGTCAACGGCAAGCCTTATGCGTCGAGTGAGCTGCGAACCCGCGCCGCCTATATGCCGGCTGACCGCCATCGGGAGGGCCTGATGATGAGCCTCTCGGTCAGGGAGAACGCCGCGGTCAGCGCGCTACAGCGCTTCAGACGAGCGACCTTCGTGAGGCGCGACCTCGAGGCTTCGGGCGTGCAGGCCGAACTCGACGCCCTCAATGTTCGGACCCCCTCGATGGAAGCGAATGTGGCTTCACTGTCCGGTGGCAACCAGCAGAAGGTGGTGATGTCGCGGGCGCTGTTGAGGAAGCCCGCCATGTTGATAGCTGACGAACCGACCCAGGGTGTCGATGTGGGGGCCCGGGCCGAGATCTACCGCATCATTCGCGAGGTGGCCGCCAGCGGGATCCCCGTGATCGTCGCTTCGTCGGACGCCCACGAGCTGGAGGGTCTGTGCGACCGGGTGATCGTGATGTCCCGCGGACAGAGCGTTGTCGAGCTGACCGGGGATGACGTCACCGAGGAACGGATCGTCCGGGCAGCGGTCAGCGCCACGACGCAGCAGGACTATCAGGAAGGCCCGGTATCGAAGGGCAGTTCGTCGACGTGGGGACGCTTCCTGCAGGGTGACTACGCCCCGGTGCTGATCCTCGCGGCGGTAATCGTCGGGCTTGGTGCCTATATCTACTCGGGGAACGACAGATACATCAGTGCGTTCAACATCACGTCAGTCCTGATGCTGGTGGCTGCGCTCGGCTTCATTGCGATGGGTCAAACAGTCGCTTTGATGGTGGCGGGGATCGATCTGTCGGTCGGTCCCCTGGCGGGGTTGCTGGTCGTCGTGGCGTCCTTCTTTCTCGTGGATGAGAAGTCAGGGGCGGTCATGGTGTTGGGTTTTCTCTTGATGCTGGTCATCGCCATCATCATCGGAGGCATCAACGGAGTGCTGATCCGTTACGGACGCTTCACGCCGGTGGCGGCAACCCTGGCCATGTACATCGCGCTTGGCGGACTGGCATTCGTTCTGCGCGATCGGCCCGGCGGCTTCATGAGCTCGACCATCACCGGACCGATAATGGCGAAGCTGGGGCCGGTGCCGTGGGCGTTCATCGTGCTCGTCCTGATTGCCATCTTGATGGAAACGGCTCTCCGGAAAACGGAATGGGGCAGACGGCTACGGGCGATCGGGTCGCACGAGGACTCCGCGCGAAGGCTGGGCATCAACGTCAATCGCACGGCGGTTGCGGCCTACGTGACGACCTCGTTGTTCGTATTCCTGGGGGCGATCATCCTCCTCGCCCAGCTGGGAGTCGGTGATCCTGCCCAAGGCGTGGGATATACGTTGAGCAGCGTTACCGCGGTGGTCCTCGGAGGCACCAGTCTCCTGGGCGGACGCGGGACCTTCATCGGCACTCTGTTCGGCGCGTTCCTCATCGTCCAGGTTCAGAATGCGACCGTCTTCCTCGGCCTCAATCAGACCTGGCAGTACTTCTTCCAGGGCGCTCTGATCATGGCGGCGGCGATCATCTACAGCCAGGTCCGCGGCTTGCGGCGGGCCTTGTGAGGTCGTTGCGGTCCAACAGATTAGAGGTCATTCCAACCCACCTACCGTTTCGAAAAGGAGAGAGACATTGGAACTCAAGGCTGTACACCATGTCGGACTCGTCGTCCGAGATCTGGACCGATCCATCTACTTCTATCACGATCTCCTCGGGCTCCCCTTCGCCAACGAGCCCACGCCCTGGTTCTCGGGTCCTGCAACTCGAGAAAGGGTGTCGGGGTGCCGGGAGCAACTCTTCGCCAGGTAGCCCTTTGGGCCGGTCCGGCCTCGATGATGGAGTTGATCGAGTACGGAAACCGGCCCGTGGAGAGCAACAAGCCCATCCCCAACAACTACCTCGGGGCGGCTCACGTGTGCTTCCTGGTGGATGACATTCGGGCCAAGAAGGCCGAGCTCGAGAGCAAAGGGGTCGAGTTCTACTCGGACGTCAATGTGGTCGACGAAGGACCGCTGGCGGGTTGGCGGTGGTGCTACTTCAGCGACCCCGACGGGCTGGCGCTCGAACTCGTCGAAATCGCCTATTACCTGAAGGAAGAGCGTGAGGCTGCCTCCGCCGAGTATCTCCGCACACGCCCGGCCCTGAGCGAGATCGAAGTCCGGGTGTGACGAAAGTCCGGTAGCTCCAAATAGATGACGACTGAGCCGGAGGTCGTCCCTCTGAGCCCGTTGAGCTTCCTCGAGCGCGCGGCCGATGTCTTCCCCGACAAGCCAGCGGTCACTACGGCCTCCGGCTGGACGCAGAGCTACTCGGAGTTTCGGGCCGAAGCGGGAAGGGTCGCCGAGCGTCTGCGCAAGGCCGGCGTCGGCCGGGGTGACACGGTGGCAGTGCTGGCTCGCAACGGTCCCGACGTCTCTCCTGATGCACTATGCCGTGCCGGGTGCCAAGGCAGCTCTCGTTGCCCTCAACACCCGGCTGGCTCCCCAGGAATACGAGTACATCCTCCTCGACTCGGGGGCAGACGTGCTCTTCGTCGAGCCGGCGCTGAGCGATCGCATCCGACCGATCGCCGGCAGGTCTCTTGTGCCAGATCGTCGAGTTGCCCGACGCCGACACCCACTCGGAGTCGAGCAGCGGTCTGGGCATCGGGTATGGCGAATGGCTCGATGGCGTTGCCATAGGATGGACCTCTGGATCGACCGGACCACGAAGTCGACCCCATCGCCATCAACTACACGAGCGGCACCACCGGACGACCCAAAGGGGCGATCTACACGCACCGGGGTGCTTACTTGAATGCGCTGGGAGTGGCCCTGGAACTCGGGCTTGAGTCCCTCGTCCACCTACCTGTGGACCCTGCCGATGTTTCATTGCAACGGCTGGTGCTTCACCTGGGCGGTAACTGCCGTCGGCGGCTCCCACATATCACTTGCCGACTTCGACCCCGGAGTGGTCCTCGATCTAATTGCCCGGCATCGCATCAGCCACCTCTGTGGAGCGCCCGTCGTGCTCAACCAGATCGCCGACCGGGGTGCCGCATTCGGTAGTCAGTTCGACCATCCGGTTCGCTTCGCCACTGGCGGGGCGCCGCCGGCTCCAACGACCATCGCCGCCATGAGCGAGCTCGGCATCAAGGTCACCCATCTCTACGGGCTGACCGAGACCTACGGGCCTTCGATCATCTGCGAGATGCAACCCGAATGGGACGGACCTGGACGACCAGTCGCTGGCGCAGGCAATCGCCCGTCAAGGCGTGAGAACCATCAACGTCGAATCTGTGCGGGTGGTCGATGAGTTCATTCGCCGACGTCCCCGGGACGGCGAAACCATCGGGGAGATCGTCATCCGCTCAAACACGGTGGTGCCTCGATATCACGGGGACGAAGCAGAGAACCGGCCAGGCCATTCGAGATGGCTGGCTCTTCACAGGTGATCTCGCCGTCATGCATCCGGACGGCTACCTCGAAGTCCGCGATCGCAGGAAAGACATCATCATTTCCGGAGGGGAGAACATTTCCTCCATCGAAGTCGAGAACACCCTCCTGTCCCATCCGGCCGTATCGGAAGCTGCAGTGGTGGCCTCCCCTCATCCGACCTGGGGAGAAGTGCCAGTCGCATTTGTGACGCTCCGACCCGAGCATGAGGTTTCCGAAGGGGACCTCATCGAATATGTGCGTGCGCGGCTGGCCCACTTCAAGGCCCCGAAGGCCGTCGTGTTCGCCTCGCTGCCCAAGACGTCGACTGGCAAGGTTCAGAAATACGAGCTTCGGGTCGCGGCCGAATCGATCACGTTCCCTCGGGCGGGGAACGACGCCTAGCTACTGCACGCACTCCGACAACAACCCCGTTTCCGACCTGAGCAACAGTCAGTTAGACCTCGCCCGCCCGGCAACGCTCATCACTGCTCGCAGGATTCCGTCGTACCCGGTGCATCGGCACAGGTTCCCCGAAAGGGCGATGCGGACCTCGTCGTCGGTCGGATCAGGGTTGGTGGAGAGCAGCGACGTGGCCGAAATCAGCATTCCGGGCGTACAGAATCCGCACTGCACCCCTCCTTCGGTGAGGAATGCCTCTTGCAGCGGGGTGAGGTCCAATCCGTCGACGAGACCCTCTACGGTTGTGACACGACTGCCGTCGGCCTGGATAGCCAGGTAGGAGCAGGCGTTCACCGGTCTCCCATCGATCAACATCATGCAGGCGCCGCACTCGGAGTCGTCGCAGCCTTCCTTCGAGCCGGTGAGCCCAACCTGATCTCGAACGGTGTGGAGGAGGCTCGCATGGGCGTCAACGATGAGCGGATACAGAACCCCGTTGACATTCAGGGCAATGGGATAGGTCACTTCAGCGGCCATAAGTGGATTCGCTGGCGGGAACGGCCACGGTCTCGCCCCGGGCCCGGGCCAGCGCGGCTCGGATGGCGCGGCCAGAGATGACTGCCGCCATGGCGCGCCGGTAATCGGCCGAGGCTCTGACGTCGCCGATCGGTCGGGCCGCGGCGGCCGCAGCATCGGAAGCGGCCTTGATTGCAGCGGAGCCCCCGTCGGTGCCGACCAGGGCGGCCTCGGCTTCTGCCACCCGATGGATGGTGGGAGCGAGAGCGGTTATGGCCACTGCGGCGTGGGTCACCAACCCGTCCCGGAGGGTCAGGGCCGCCCCGGCTCCGACCACGGCGATCTCCATCTGTCGACGGTATTGGAGCCGCACGTAGGAGCTGCCGGTTCCATCGGCCGGGTTGGGTATGCGGAGCGAAACCAAAAGCTCATCCGGTCGAGCGGTAGTGGAGCCCGGACCCACCCAGAGCTCGGCCAGGTCCACCAGGCGGGCGCCGCCGGAACCGACCAGCTCGGCCTGTGCCCCCAGGCACAGCAGGGGGGCGCCGGTGTCCATCGCTGGCGACGCATTCATCACGTTGCCTCCGATGGTTCCGTTGGCTCTGGTGGCATGAGATCCCACGAGGGCCGATGCGTCGGCGAGGCCCGTGTAGCGGGCGAGGATGAGATCGTCGGAAGCGATGGCAGCATGCGTCACGAGAGCCCCGAGGTTGAGGCCATCGGGGGTCTGATCGATCGACCCGAGCCCTTCCACCCTATGGATTCCAACGAGTGAATCCGGGAGCGGCTTCTTGCCCTGGCGACCCCCCACCACGAGGTCGGTCCCTCCGGCGATCGGGCGAGCCCCGCTCGCCAGCGCCGCCACCGCCTGTTCGACGGTGTGCGCTGCCACATAGGTAGCCATGGTCAAACCTCCACGGGCGTGTGCGATGCTTCCCAGACTCGCTCAGGGGTCATGGGCAGCCGATCAACATGGCGTCCGATCAGCTGGGCGATGGCGTTGCCGATGGCTCCCGAGGTGGGAACGCTGGGTGGCTCGCCGACACCCTTGGAGCCGTTGGGTCCGGCATTGGGGGTGTCGATCTCGATCCAGCGAACATCGATCCGCGGTCCATCGCTCATGGTTTGCAACTTGTAATCCAAAAGCCCGGGGTTGCGCTGGCGCCCGTCATCGTCGAACAGCGTGACTTCTGACAGGGCCTGGCCGATCCCCATCAACACCCCTCCGTAGACCTGCCCGTCGGCCCCGGTCTTGTTGATGATGATGCCCGAGTCGTGAGCCGCCGCGAATTGAAGCACTCGCACCACTCCGGTGCCCCGGTCGAGCTTGACTCGGACCGCGTGAGTCATGAGCTGGGGCGCGAGAAACGATTCTTGTCCGAGGCGGCCGACGCAGGCCGAAGCGTCGACCTCGGGGGCCTCGGGCACCTCACCGGATCCTTTGCCCAGGATCGGTTCTCCGGTCCCGGCCAATTTGGCGACCGTCACCGCTTTTTCCGGCGAGCCCTTCACTCTGACTTCGCCGGCCACCAGTTCGAGATCCTCAGGAGCTGCCTCGAGCTCCTCAGCTGCCATGTCGAGGAGTTTCTGGCGAACCTCCTTGGCGGCTTCCACCACGGCCCGACCGTTGTTGAAGGTGGTCTGGGATCCGGAAGACCCCATATCCCAGGGACCGGCGTCGGTGTCCTGGTAGAGGATCGAGAAGTCCCCGGGGTTCATCCCCAGCACTTCGGCCGCGAGGATGGGCAGCCCCATCACGGCTCCGGTGCCGGATTCCATGGCGCCCGTGATGATGGTCCCGGTGCCGTCTCCGTTGAGCTTGATGTAGGCACCGGAATTCGTCCCGAATGATGGCCACCATCCACACGCGATGCCGATGGCTTCGTCGTCGGGCAACTCCTGTCCATATCCGATCATTTCGAGGGCGGCTTCGAGGGTCCGCTTGACGCCGATCTCCTCGAACACCTGACCGGTAGGCCCCTCGTCGCCTTCGTCGATCAGAGTGCGTCGGCGGAGTTCGGCCGGATCCATCCCGATGGCGGCGGCGACCTCGTCCATGTGCTGCTCGAGTGCCCAACAGGTCTGCGGAGCCGTAGGGGCGCGGATTGAACTGGAAGGTTGGTTGGTCGAATAGTTGAGGTAGGAGTTGATGTCGATGTTGTCGATTTTGTAAGGGCCACACGCGTGCATCGCCGCCATCTGCGCGAAGAATCCCCCTTCGCCGCAATAGGCGCCCTTGTCGAGAACGAGCCGGCCACGGCGGGAAACGAGCCGACCTTCCCGGGTGACTCCGGTCTCGAGCTCGATCACCATCCCTTCTCGCCGATGGTCAGGAGCAAAGAACTCCTCCTGGCGCGAGAACACCAGCTTCACGGCGCGGCGAGTGGCGCGGGCCAGAGCGGCGACGTGTGCTTCGAAATGAAAGTCGCATTTCGACCCGAATCCACCACCGAGGAGGGGGACGATGACCCGGACCTGCGACTCGGGGATTTGGAGGGTGTAGGCGATGCCGGTGCGGGCCGCGAAAGGGACCTGGGTTGATGACCAAACAGTCACCTTGTCTCCCTGCCATTGGGCCAGGATCGCCCGAGGCTCGATCGGAGCACCCTGGGAGGCGTCGGATACGTAACGATTGTGGACCACCACGTCGGCAGTGGCCATGGCGGCGGTGGCGTCGCCTTTGACGATGCTCGAGTGGCCGAGCGTGTTGCGGCTGCGGCCGAGGCTTTCGTCGGCCTCGTAGTCGCTCCATCCTTCGTGGACCAAGAAGGCCGATTCACCCATGTTGGCGAGAAAGTCGGGAAGCGGTTCCAAGACTTCGTAGTCGACCACGATGAGATTTGCGGCCTGAGCCGCGATTTGTGGCGTGCGAGCAGCTACCGCGGCAACGACGTCGCCTTCCCAGCGAACCTTCTCCTTGGCAAAGAGCCGCCGGTCCTGGACCATTCCCCCGTACAGCACGTCGGGCACGTCCTCATGGGTGATGACGGCGAACACCCCAGGGAGGGCCGAGGCGGCCGTGGTGTCGATCCGCTTGATGCGAGCATGAGGGTGATCGGCGTAGCGGAACTTGGCGTAGAGCTGCCCGGTCAGGTTGAGGTCGGCGGTGTACCGCCCTGCGCCTGTCACTTTCTCTTTCCCGTCGGGCCTGATGAAGGCCTTGCGTTCTTCAGCGATCGTCACATTCCACCCAGTCTTTCTGCCATCGGCACCCGGATCGGAACCGGACCGAACCCCGCATCCGGCCTCTTCACGATATCGACGTGCGGGGCCACGATGCCAGTCCGGGCGCACCAGGGCTCCGACCAGAGGGCTATGGTGGGCAGAGGCTGACCGACCAGACGGCCATGGTGCGCGGTAGCGTGAGCGAATCATGAACGTCCCTCAGTTCGGCATATTCGCCCAAGGGACGATCGCCCACTATTTCATCGAGTTCGATCTTCGCCCGGACATCGAGATGCCCATTGCCACTGCGGCGCTCAGCCGCCTCCGGGCACCGGCCGTGGCCGCCGGTGGAGTCAATTTGGTCATAGCTTTCGGCAGCGACATGTGGCGGGCGGTCGCCCCCGAGCATGCTCCAGTTGAGCTGGCTCCATTCCAACGGATCGGGACCTTGGGTGGACACCATGCTCCCGCCACCCAGCACGATTTCTGGTTGTGGATCAGCGGATCGTCCCAGGATGTCGTCTTCGAGCATGCCCGGGCGGCGGTCCTCGCGCTTACCGACGTCGCCACTGTTGCTTCCGAGCAGCCATGCTTTGTGCACCGAGACAGTCGCGACTTGACCGGCTTCCTCGACGGAACGGCCAACCCGATGACGCACGAGGCTCCGGCCGCGGCGCTGGTCCCAGCCGATCTGCCCGGGGCTGGCGGCAGCCATGTGCTGGTGATGCGTTGGGTCCACAACCTGGCCGCCTTCGAGGCGCTGCCGATTTCCGATCAGGAGCGCGTGTTTGGGCGCACCAAACTCGACAGCATCGAGCTGGAAGGCGCGGCGAAGCCGATCGACGCCCATATCGCCCGGGTGGAAATCACCGACGCTTCCGGAGAAGAGCTTCCCATCTACCGCCGCAGCGTCCCCTACGGGACCCTGGGTGAGCACGGGCTCTACTTCGTTGCCTTCTCAGCCGAGCGATCACGTTTCGAGCGGATGCTGGGCCGCATGTTCGGCCTCGAGGCCGACCGGATCCACGATCACCTGACCGATTTCTCCCGAGCGGTGAGCGGTGCCTTCTACTTTGCGCCTGCGTTGACGCTCCTCGCCGAACTCGCCGACCGATGGAGCGAAAGCGGTCCCATCCCGGTTTCCCCGCCAGGCGCAGGGAACCCTGTACCGCACGACTGATTCTTCGACGAGGTCAACCCGTAACCGTGACCGTGCCCACCATCGGTGGATGGATGAGGCAGGCGTACCGGTAAGTGCCGGGGGTCGAGAATCGCAGGGTGTATTGGACATACGGTTCGTGGTACAAGACTCCCGACGACCAGAATTCGGACCCGTCCCAGGTGCCACCATCGATGATGAGGGGCTGAGGATCGCCCGTTTCTGGGGGCCCGGGCGGGCCGTTGGCCTCTGGAACCTCGGGCGCTCCCCCCGCCGGGGGATAGACCTGCTCGTTCGCCACGACCGTCCCGTCTTCCGACTCCTCATAGATCGGGAAGTATTCGGGGACATCGAAACTGATCGAATGGCCACCGAAGATCAGCCAGGTGACCGGGTCGCCCACCCCGGTCTCGATGACCGCGGGGACAAACTCGTTGAGAGAGCCGTCGACCCGTTCATCCACCAGCCCGCTGAAGGGACCGGCTAACGCCTCGCCTCCGAAGACGAACTGACCTTCAGTCGCATTGTCATATACCTGTCGGAAGGGCTCGATCACCTCGTTGAGTTCCTGGCGGGTCTGCTGGTTGACCTCAGCCGGGGAGGCAATCGCCTGGTCCAGCGGCACTACTTCCATCGTCCCGCTCTGGAAGGATCCGTGCACCGCGCAGTAGAAGTTGTACACGCCCGGGGCGATCGTGTCGGACAGGTTCAACTCGAAGATGTTTTCCTCATCGGTCTCGAAGCCGAGAAATCCGCTGTTGTAATACGCCTCCGTCCCATCGAAAGGGCCGAGCTCCTGCGTTGCACACGGGGCTCCGTCCTGCGGGACCTCGCCTTGCTCGATCAGACAAGGCTGGGCGATGGTCTGGTTGATTGCGTCGACGGTCTCCTCCTCGGCCGGCTCCTCGGTGACGGGTTCCTCAGAGGGTGGTGGCTCGCACCCATACAACAGAGGTAGCGAGCACTCGGCTTCGAAGTAGGCGCCGAGCACTTCCGGAGGGACCTGATCCTCGGGGACGTCGCCCCACTCTGCGTACAAAGGCTTGGTGACAGACAAGACTTCGTCGACCCTGGTTCCGAAGGTGACGGTGTGGGCCTCACCGGTCCAGTCCTGTACGAACTTGACCGAATCGCCAGGATGCACCTGGATGCTGTCCGGGAAGTACTTGATGAACTGGGTGGCGAACTCGTCATGGTCGTAGTCGACCCGGACCGTGATCTCGTCGCTCGCACCGGAACCACATGCACCGATGATCAGGACGAGCACAGCTCCGCCCATCCGAGCGATCCTCCAAATTGCCGCTACCCGCCGCTTCACCAAGAATCCTCCTTCAAACTCAAACCCAACTCCCGCCTACGTGGGCCCCCGCCTTCCGGCGCCACTCTATCCCCCTGGGTGTTCAACGTGGCCGCGGCCCCTCCTGTTTGAATCGACCGAACCTTCACCTCTGTTCCCATGTCGATAAAGGCCACCCCGAGCCAGTAGCCGAGCACGGGACCCGGTTCGGTAGGCAACTCGTGTACAGCAAACAGCTCGGAGGAGAACGCGAAATGCATCAATACGCCTGGGGCTACGACGACAACTCGGTCGACTGGTCGGAATTGTCCGAGCTCTATCGGATCGCCCCCCTCGGCAACAAGTCACCCGCTGACCTGATGACGGTGTTCTCGAAGAGCATGTTCAAGTGTTTTGTTCATGCCGACGGAGCCCTCGTCGGAGCCGGGCGGGCTTTGGCCGATGGTCTCGACTGCTCCTACCTGGCTGATGTCGCCGTCCACCCCGCACACCAGGGACAGGGGTTGGGAAAGGCAATCATCGAACGCCTCGTGACACTCTCGCAAGGACATAAGAAGATCATCCTGTATGCCAACCCGGGTACCGAGGGCTTCTACGCCAAGCTCGGCTTCTACCGGATGAACACGGCCATGGCGATATGGCGGGAACCGGATCGGGCCCTCGAGACCGGCCTCATCAGCAAGATGACATAAGGCCGCCCAACCGGCCTTCAGGTGGCAAACGCTTCCCGAGTCGCGTAATGGCTCAACGTCGCTGGCCGGGATGGAGCTCCTACCGCGGACCCGTTCCTGATAGGGGAATGTCGCACCCTCCTGCGGAATGAGGCGTTTGGCCGCTCGATCTAGGTAATTCTCCCGATGTGTCCTGGGTGGCCTTACCCGTACGGTCAGGCTCGAAAGGAGACTCATGAACAGTTACTTCTACGAGTTCTCAGCCCGGGAACGCAGTAAGGAATGGCACCAGGAAGCCATACAGGGTCGCCGGGTTCGGCTGCTGAAGTCCAGAAAGCGTTCGAGTCGGAGGCCCGGGAGACTTGTCATACCAAACCCACGCCTGAACCTTCCCCCAACGGCTCTCTTTGACGACCTGGCAACTGCAATCACGAGACAGAGGAGTTGACGATGCCGCTCTACATGGACGTCCACCGCAACCTTCCCCACGGGGCCTCGGCAGCCGATGTCGCCTCCGCCCACCAAGCCGATATCGCAATTCAAGGACAATTCGGTGTGACCTACCGGAACTACTGGGTGGATGACCAGGCGGGCAGGGTGTTCTGCTTGGTCGAAGCACCAACCATGGAAGATGCCGTTGCAGTGCATCGTGAAGCTCACGGCCTTCTCGCTGACGAGATCTTCGAGGTGGTTCAGGGATGATCTAGACCGGCCGGCCCGATCCGGCCGTCGCTCGCCATAATGGACTTCATGCCGTCCCGGGTGTCGAGTCCGACTCTCGTAGGTCGCCACCAGGAACTCGAGCGAACGTTGGCCCACCTGCGTGGTGAAACACCAAGCCAGCGCCGGTTGATCGTCGTCGCGGGCGAGGCGGGTGTCGGCAAAACCCGATTTGTCGAAGAAGTTGCCAACCGGGCCCGCCAACTTGGGTTCGTGGTTCTTGCGGGTGGCTGCCTCAACCTCGGCGACGCCTACCCGTATGCCCCATTTATCGAAGCGCTTCGCGACCTCTCGAGGCCCATACCCGCGAGCGCTGCAGAGAGTCCCCTCGAAATAGGCGACGGGGACCTTTCCCACATCCTGTTCCCGGTCAACAATCCACCCTCGGCAGCGGCATCGCCCGGACTGCCTTATAGCTCTCCCCAGGCAAGTCTGTTCGAGGGCCTGCTCAGGTTTCTCGTACAGGTGACTGAAGCTGCACCCGCGCTCGTCTTGATCGAGGACCTGCACTGGGCGGATCGATCCTCGATCGACCTGCTCTCCTTTTTGACCCGGAACGTTCGTTCCGAACGGCTCACCCTCCTCACCACCTACCGCACCGACGAGGTGGTCAGAAAACATCCACTTACTCCGTTCCTCGCCGAGCTGGAAAGGTCGGGACGGGCCGAGCGGGTCACGCTCCCCCGCCTCGATCGCAAAGAGGTGGCCCAGCTTCTGACGGCCATCCAGGGCGGCGAGGCGCCAGAACCAGATGTGGTCGACCAGATCTACACACGCTCAGAAGGAAATCCGTTCTTCGCTGAAGAACTCCTGGCTGCGGGGTTGCCAACCGGCCGGCTGCCCGAAACTCTTCGAGAGGTTCTGCTGACCAGGGCAGCTTCCCTGACCGGACGTAGTCGAGACTTGCTGAGGGTGGCCTCGGCTGCAGGGCGACGGGTCTCGGGAACGTTGCTGGCCAAAGTGTCGGCTCGCTCGGAAAGAGAACTCTTACCGGCCCTGCGGGAAGCCGTCGCACATCAGATCCTGATCGTTGGCGAGCCCGGCACGGCACAGGAAGATGAGTACCTGTTTCGCCACGCTCTGATGCAAGAGGCGGTGTACTCGGATCTTCTGCCTGGTGAGCGCACCAGGCTCCACGAGAGTTACGCAGAGGCTCTAACCGAGACGGGCGAACTCGAGCGGGACTCTTCGATAGCTGGAGAACTAGCCCATCACTGGTATGCCGCCCATAACCTCCCCTACGCCCTCGAATCCTCGATCAGGGCAGGGCTCAGCGCCGAGTCGGTCTTCGCTTTTCCTGAGGCACAAGCCCACTACGAGCGCGCGCTAGAGCTGTGGGACCGGGTCCCCGACCCATCCGGGCTGGCGGGCATGGATCGGGTTTCGCTGCTCGAGAACGCTGCCCGAGTGGCGGCAGAAGTCGAACCAAGCCGGGCAGTCTCATACCTTCTCAGCGCGCTCGAGATCCTCGACACGCAGCTAGATCCCAGCCGTGCAGCGCTTCTACATGAGCGACTGGGCCAATCTCGATGGATGGCGGGGGACTCTGACGGCGCCTTAGCCGCATACGAAGAGGCGGTTCGGTTGGTTCCAGCCGTGCCTCCGTCAATTGCCCGCGCCCGTGTGCTTGCCGGGCTTTCCCAGGTCCTCATGGTCTACCCGCGCCCGGAAGATTCGAAGCCCATCGCCGAAGAGGCAGTAGAAGTTGCCCGAGCTGTGGGCGTGGCCGACGTCGAAGCACACGCCCTCAACACCCTCGGCATGGACCTCGGATACATGGGCGACGTCGACGCAGGCCTGGTCCATCTCAGAGACGTCCTTGAAGGTCGCGCAGGGGCTTGAGGATGTCGACAACGCCTCGCGTGCCTACATCAACCTGACGGACCTCCTGGTCCAGGCTGGACGCTTCGTGGCAGCGGTAACGATCGGTCTGGAAGGCGTTGCCTTTCACGACCGACATCGCCTGGTCCAGCTGCGTATTTTCATGATCTGTGAGTTGGCGGTTGCCCAATACCGGATTGGCCGTTGGGCAGAGAGCACAGCCTTGCTCGAACGGGCCCAACAGCTGCAGGTCAGCGGAGTAGCCGAAATTTTTCTTCAACTCCGTTTGGCCGCTCTGGAGGTCGGAAGGGGTGAACTGGAAGCCGCCGAGCGGCGTCTGGACCACACAAAGAAGCTTTGTGAGAAGACACCGGATACGCAATGGGTCGCTCCCCTCACCGAGTATCGAGCAGCGCTCGCAATCGAACTTGGCCAGCCTGAATCAGCCCGGCGGGCGGTTAGCGAGGGCCTAGGAATTTTGACCCCGCTGCGAGGGTCGCAGGTAGGACGGCAGGGGCCTATCTACGCCCTTGGCATCCGCGCCGAAGCAGACCTCGCTGGCCTCGCCCGTGCGCGCGCGGGCTGAGGCGGACCTCGCCGAGTGCCAAGTCATTGCCGCGGCCTATCGGGCAGAGCTAGATGCGGTGGCTCACGAGACGAGCCACAACGAGCCGGCTTTCGCACCCCTCGCCCAAGCTTATTTGACCCTCGGCTCAGCCGAAGTCAGTCGTCTTGAGGGTCGGTCGGATCCAACGATCTGGTCCGAAACAGCGGCTGGTTGGCAGGATCTCGTGATGCCCCACGCCGAGGCATATGCAAGGTTCCGACAGGCCGAGGCCGTCCTGCACAGGAACCATTCTCGCCGTGCGGCCCAAGATGTCCTCCGGCACGCCCACGATCTGGCTCGGGACCTCGGTGCAGCTGCTCTGCTCCGCGACGTGGAGGAGCTGGCCAAACGGTCACGGCTTGAAATCGGCGCAGAGGGCACCGGGGAACCAGTGGCGGTCGTGGACCCGGCTTGGCGCTATGGGCTGACACCTAGAGAACGAGAAGTGCTGGAGCTGCTGGCCGCCGGTGATACCAACCGGCAGATCGCCGAGCGGCTTTTCATCAGCGAGAAGACCGCAAGTGTCCATGTCTCCAATATTCTGCGGAAGCTTTCAGCATCGAGCCGCACCGAGGCGGCGGGACTGGCCTACCGATTGAATCTCGTCGTCGACCGCTCTGGGAGCTAGACCTCGACCAGGCCCGACCGAAATCGAGGGTACCGACGACTCGTGCGACCGCCAGTGTCATGTGTTCGGGTCCGTGGGCGGCGCATACTCCGGGCGCCCGGCAGGCCGATAGGTCTGGATGGTTATGCCCCGGGAAGTGGTCCGCGAGCTGATCAGTTCGAGCGCGGTGTCGGGACCGCTTTCGGGAAACAGCCGTGTGCCCTGGCCGACGATGACGGGATACGTGAGCAGGTCGAGCTGGTCGACCAGGTCGTTGGCGAGCAGCCATCGGACGAGGGCACCGCTGCCGGGCACCACCAGTTCGCCGTCCTGCTGGGCCTTCAGATCGCCGACGGCCGCAGCCACGTCGCCGGTCACAACACTCGTGCCCGCCCATTGCGGGTGGGTAAGGCTGGTCGATACGACGTACTTGGGCCGGCTGTTGAGCGCGGCGGCGATAGGGCTCGTGCTCGGATCGATCATCGATCCCCAGTAGCCGGCGAAGATCTCGTAGGTCCGCCGCCCGAATAGAAACGCCGTCGCGCCGCTGTAAACCTCGTTGAGATAGTCCCCGGCTTCGGTGTCGACCAGGGGAAGGGCCCACCCGCCGCGGTCGAAGCCGCCCCTGCGATCCTCGTCAGGTCCGCCCAGGCCCTGCATCACGCCATCCACGGAAATGTTGGTTGTCGTCGTCAACTTCATGTCGTGGTCACCTCATCGAAGCATTGGCCCCCGGGAATCGGAGCTGCGTCTCTATACACAAGCACACTTGATAAGCGCCATCGCGTGGCCGCAAATGCCAGGTCCACTCCTCGTCGGTACTCTTGCGACATGGGACCGCTTCGATATTCCATCAACGTCACCCTGGACGGGTGCTGCGATCATCGTGAAGGGATTGCGGACGAAGAGTTGCATCGCCACGCAGCCGAGAACATCGCGCAGGCCGATGCCCTCCTCTTTGGCCGGGTGACATACGAAATGATGGAGGCGGCGTGGCGGGCGCCGACGCCGGCGGGAGCGATGCCTGATTGGACGAAACCCTTTGCCCGAACGATCGACGCGGCAAAGAAGTACGTCGTGTCGAGCACCCTGGACCGGGTCGATTGGAACGCGGAACTTGTGCGCGGTGATCTGGGGAAGGCCGTTCAGCAGCTCAAGCGGGAGTCGAGTAATGGGCTGTTCACGGGAGGCGTGAAACTCCCGCTGGCGTTGGCGGAACTGGGATTGATAGACGAGTACGAATTCGTCGTGCACCCCAGGCTGGCGGGCCATGGGCCGACGTTGTTCGCAGGGCTATCAAAGCGAATCGATTTGAAGCTCGTGAGCCGGCTGGAGTTCGGCTCGGGGGCGATGGCAATGCGTTATGAGCCGATAAGGTAGATCGGGCCTGTCGTCCCAAGTCGGCGGCTAGGCTCTCCCGGCGTAGTTGGGGTTCGCAAAAGGCCATGCCTCATCGATCCACATTGCCAATGCCTCCCGAACCGAAGCATCCCGGTCAGCACGACTCTTGGACACCCACGAACTGATTTCCGCGTCGTGGCCCGGGAGGCGACTCGGATAGATATAGATACAACCGACGACATCGTCGCCTTCGAGGATCGAATACGTGAAGCCTTTGCGCTCCTCGAAGTCCTTGGCGTGTCGCACCAGATCCTCCAAGTTGTCTTCCAGCGTCATGGCTTCCGGCCACGTCGGCTCTTCACCTGGACTGAATCCGGGAGTTGATCGGATGTGGTCGATACTCGACATCCATGCAGCGTGGTCACGGTCGTTGTGTTGCTCGCCCAGTGGTTCCAGGTGAAACTCGGACCAGGCGTAGGCCTGTGGGACTTCGAAATTCGGCGGCACCAACTGGTCTTCCATAAGCCGAGATTAGGACCCGGCTCCTGGCGCACATGAGGCATTTGTCGCTTGCCTGGCGCCCGGAAACCAGGCGTTGACCGCCCGTAGGCCCAACGAGTCTTCCATCGGCATCAGTCGATGTAGATACTCCGATGGGGATGAGAACTTGCGACGCAAAGGCTCATCGCGGCGTCTCTTTCCATCCCTTGCGACAACGAAACCTCAGGAAGGGAGGCCCCGAATCGGGGGTCGTATGTGGCCTCCCAACCTAGGTCATTCATGCACTGGACGATTAGCGGGGCGGCGTCGGGCGAGTAGCCCTTCATGTACCAACGGACCGCCGGTCTCAGGCCAGAGATCGGAGTCGCATTCGCGGTACTGGCATCGGAGTCAGCAGTTGTCGCGGCGCCAGTAGTCATGCTGACTTCCGGCGGTGTCGATGAGCAATCTTGGAGGAGAGTGTTCGGGATCCGTTCGAAATCCGCTCAAACACCCGAACCCATCCCGGTGAGAGGACCATTGACCCTGGCCGACTGATGCTTGACACGCCAGTGACGACCGACGAGACGCTGGGCGGACTGTGAAGACCCCAAGATCACCTCGCTATTTGAGGGAGATGGTGACTTTTTCCATGGATCCCGGCCGCATGCCTACCCAACTTGAGAACCGTTTAACCACCGCCTTACGTCGCGCCGAGAGGTCGATCGAGGAATGGTGAAAGGAACCCTCGCCTCGGCTCTCATCAGCCGAATTGGACGAAGGACTCGGTGAGCCAGCCCCGTAGCTCGTCGTTGACGTCGGCGGCCGAAGTGAGGTTCACGAAGTGGTAAATCTTCTGCCCGTTGACGATGGGCTTGCGGGTGATACGGGCCTGAGTGAGACGACGGTTGAGTGGAAACGACATTGCCACCCACTTCGTCTTCGGTCGCAGCTGAACCAGGGTGCTGCCGTTTGACTTGAAGAAGATCCCCACCGACACCGGCTCGATCACCAAGGGCCCGAGCGACTCGAGATGTGCCCGTACCGCCTCAAAGATGGGACGTTCCCATTCCGGACCGGTCGCGAAGTACTGCTCGAGAGAAAGAGCCGGAGCACACTCGTGCGATTGCCGATTCCGGCGAAAGGTGCGGCTGCAGTCAGGACAGGTCCAGCTCACAACCCACAATTGTGCCCGATGGCCTCACCTTCGCCCACAGGTTTGACCGCGAACACCGAAATAGAACGAAGGTCACACGGGCGAACCGAACACAGTCCTCGAAAGGGTTGCAGCCGGCGCCAAGGGATGCCGTCCCTGTCGGCCGGGCCTCCTAGGGCGGACGAGGCCGATCCCCGGATGAAGGCTATCGTCGCGACTCGACAAGGAGCAGCGACTTGGTGCGTCTGCGTTGGGTTTTGAACACCTTCTTGGCGGTAATCTCCTTGATCTTGGGTTTGCTTTGCCTCGTCATTGCGACCGAACACTGGGACGAATTTGTCACGGAGGAATACTGGCGAAATGACGGGTACGAGGCGGTAGGCGTGGTGACCGGATTGAAGGATGGCTGGGGTGGTCGGGGTATGGGTGCTCGTTTTGGGAGGCTCGCGGTCGTGCGGATTGAGGGTTCCGATGGTGTCAGGTACGAGGCACTGATGGATCCCCGAGATGTCGGACTTCTCAACTCCGAAGTCGACGTCGTTTACTTAACCGAATCGGATCCACACAACACTCCTGACCCTGGTTACGTGATGGCGCAGGCGCGCCCCCGCACCCCGGCATACCTCTCGTATAACCCTGCGTTCGCTCTCGCCAAGGCTGCTGGTGCGGTGTTCACCGGCATCTTCCTTTTCTGCTCAATTGCGTGGCTGCGTAGAAATGCCTCACGATCGGATCCCAAACTCTCGTAGGGATCCCACAGAAACGTCATTCGAATGCACTTCGGTTGAGCGGGGCAGATCGAACTGAGGGTCGCACCGTCGGAAACGGTGGGGCTCAGATTTCGCCTCCGGCGTTGGCGATGTGGGACAGTTCTCGCCAGATCAAGGCGAGGATGACAACCGAACCAGCGAAGGCGAACCAGAAAGGCCCGGTGACGCCCCATCTACCGGCGATGATTCCACCCAGTGCTGCTCCGGCGACCAATCCTCCATAGGAGCCGAGCTGGTTGAGGCTGCTCACTCGTCCCTGATAGTCGGTGGGCACGGCCCGCTGGCGGATAGTCGTCGTGGTGGTTCCCCAGATCGAGTTATGGGCACCAAAGAAGAACAGGATGGTCATTCCCACCCAGGGGGTGGTCGTGGTAGCAAGGATCAGATGGGTGAGGCATTCAACGATGAGCCCTGCCCGCATGATGTCGGCCAGGCTGAATCGCGACTCCAGCGCCCCATAGGCAGCGGCGCCCAGGAGCCCTCCAAAGGCACCGACCGCAATCATTAAGCCGTACCCCACTTCTCCAACCTGGAGGCGTTCGATTGCGACCAGGACCAGGACAGACCAGGCGGCCCCGAAGGTGATGTTGAACACGAAGACGGTGATGGCCAGGGTGCGGAGCGGGGCATGGTTCCAGAGCCAGCGGACCCCTTCTTTGAGGTCGCGCCCGAGGTGGGAGGGCTCGCCTGGTTTCACGGGCGATGTCGGGGCGAGGCGGGAGATCAACACCGCCCCCAAAGCCATGCACAGCGCCTGGGCGCCAAAGGGCACGGCCATCCCAACGGCGAACAAGAAGGCACCGATCGCTGGTCCGACAAGCTGGTTGGCAGTTAGGAATCCGGACACGATCCGGGCATTCGCCACTCCCAGATCCGGCTTGGCCACGACCATCGGGAGGAGGGTCGATTTGGTGATGTCAGCAAAGACCTCGGCAGTGCCCAGAATGAAGAGGGTGGCGAGGACCACCACCACGTTCACCCGTCCGGTGGCGATGGTTACCGCCAGGGCACCAACCACCAGGGCACGCAGGATGTTGACCACGATCACGACCCGCCGTCGGTTGACTCGATCCGCCAACACTCCGACGTAGAGACCGATGAGAAGATAGGGCAGGCGTTGCACGAGAAGGGCCATGGCCACGAGTCCGGGATCGCGGGTTTGGGTCGCCAGGAGGAGAGGTCCGGCGGCAACGGCGATACCGTCGCCGATGTTCGTAATCCAGGACGCAGCGAACAGCCATCGAAAGTCCCGCCCGAGACGACTTGGAGCTATGGCTTCACCGATTCGGCGCACAACAGCAGCACGCTAACGACGAGCATGATCCGTTCTTGTGACGGTTGGCCTACCGCAGAGGTGGTCAACCGTCACAAGAACGGGGGCACGCACCTTCGGCAGAGCCGGTGCCGGCATGTTCGGCAGGCCCGCCCGAGGCGAGCCCGGTCAACCGCGCTGATAGACCCTGACGTAATCGACGTACATGTACTGGGGAAACTCGGCGTCCAGGGCGATCGTCCCGCCGAGCGTGCCGCCGAGGGCGAGGTTCAGGATGATGAAGAACGGGTGGTCGAACACCCACTCCCGATCGCCGACGGACTCCGGCTCGAGGTCGTAGAACACCTCGCCGTCGTACAGCCAACGAATCCCGGTCTCGTCCCAGTCGATGGCGAAGGTGTGGAAGTCGTCGCCGATGATGTAGTCCTGCCGGTTCCACTTCGTGAGCCCGCCGGCCCCGGCATAACCTGGTCCATGCAGCGTTCCGAGGACCAGATCCGGCTCTCGTCCCACGTATTCCATGATGTCGATCTCGCCGACGTCTGGCCAATTGGCCTGAATCGGATCTTCCGGGTCACGTTCGAAGTCCGCCCCCAGCATCCAGAACGCCGGCCACGTTCCGACACCGGTCGGCGGCTTGATGCGGGCCTCGATCCGTCCGTACTGGAACTCTCGGAGCCCTTGTGTCAGGAGCCGGGCCGAGGTGTAGTACGAGTCCTCGAAACGTTCGAACCTGGCCTCGATCACGAGCAACCCGTTTCGGACCCGGGCGTTCTCCTCCCGATCGGTGTAGTACTGAGCTTCCCCGTTTCCCCATCCCCAGCCGCCGATGTCGTAGGTCCAATTGGACGGATCGATGGTGTCACCTTCGAACTCGTCATTCCACACCAACTCCATACCCTCAGGGGGGTCTATCGGAATGGGTTCCGGTGCCGAGATCGTGGTAGCCGTGGTCTCCGGCACCGTAGCCGTTGTCGTGGTGGCCTCGGCTGCAGTCTGGGTGGAGATCCCGACCTGGGTCGTCGTGGTCGCCGCCTTACCGCCATCCGAGCTCGACTGGCAGGCGCCGGTCGCCAGCACAACGAACGCGATGACCCAGTGCGCCGGTCTTCGAACCGTTGGCACAGGACTCACCTGTCGTCGTTGCGCGATCAGCCTTTGACCGCGCCGGCGGTGAGGCCACCGATGATGTAACGCTGCAAGAACATGAACAGCACGAGCATCGGGAGCATCAGCATGAGCACTGCGGCGGCGATCCCGGGCCAATTGCTCCCATACACGCCCTCGAACACGATCAAGCCCCGGGTGACGGGGAAGTAGTCCTCGTTCGTCAGGTAGATGGTCGGGAGGATCAGCTCATTCCAGATGCCGATTGCATGCAGCACCGTGACGGTCGCCACTGCCGGTCTGACCAGCGGGAAGATCACCGAGGTTACGTATCGGAGGTAGCCGGCGCCGTCGACTGCAGCCGACTCGTCGAACTCACGGGGAATCGACTTCATGTAGTTGACCAGGATGATCATGCCGATGGGGTTGATGAGGAATAAGAGGATGAACCCCGGACGCGTGTTGTAGAGACCCAGCTTGAGAATCAGCTGAAACTGGGGGATCAACGCAGGCGGCAGGAACAAAGCCACCACGTACAGGGTGAGTATGAAGTTGCTGCCTTTGAAGTAACCGCGGGCGATGGGGAACGCCACGAACAGCGACGTGGCCACGAAGATGGCGGTGGCAGTGACGGTGTAGAGGACCGAGTTGAGGATGTACTGGGAGAAGTTGGCGAGTTGCCATGCCTCGCCGAAGTTGGCCAGGCTCGGCTCGCTGACGATCGCAGCCGGGTCCTTCAGGTACTGCGGCAGGCTCTTCAGAGCCGTGTTGATCAGCATGAAGAGCGGCCAGATGTAAAAGACCGCGACGAGGCTGAGGAGGAAGTACGAGGAAAACTTGACGAGGCGCGATCGCGTGGTGACGCTCGCCGGCTTGTCGGCGACCTCAAAAGCTTTGTCCAGGGCGACGCTCATGCCATGTACCTCCTCTCTCGCCAGTTGACGTAGCGGTTCGCCAAGAACCCGATGATCAGAACCAGCAAGAAGAGGACTATCGATGCCGCCGCTGCGAATCCCTGACGAAACGCCGGGGTCTCGCCCTGCCCGAAGCCCTCGGCGAACACGACGTAACCGAGCACCTGAGTGCCGGGTTTGTACCCGACCAGCACCAGGAAGAGCTGCCAAGCCTGGAGCGATCCGATGATGTTCAATAGGAAGTTGGTGTTGATCGCCGGAGTGAGTTGGGGCCAGGTGATCCTGCGGAACAGCTGCCACCCACCGGCGCCATCTATTCGGGCCGCCTCATACAGGTCGGTGTTGATGGTCTGCATCCCGGCCAGGAAGATGACCATCGTGATGCCCACATTCGCCCAGATCTGTACGACCACCACCCAGGCGAACGCCTCACCAGGCTGTCCGCCGAGGAACTCCGACTGGAGACCAAGCCATCCGAACATGGTCGCCATGGGTCCACCCGCGGCTGCAGGAAGAGCTTCCACATGAGGCTTTGGATGACGACGCCGAGGATCACCGGCAGGAAGAAAAGCGTGCGGAAGAAGTTTCGGCCTCGCAGCTTCTGATTGACGAGCAGGGCGAGGATCAATCCGAGAGTGAACTGAATAAGGGTGACGAGGACCGAAAACCGGAGAGTACGGAGGGTGGCTTCGATGGTGTCACGGGACGCCAAGCCCTGGAAGAGGAACTCGTCGTAGTTGTCCAGCCCTATCCAGTTGACCGGGGCGCCACGAAGTCCGCTGGCGTCGGTGAACGAGTACACGGCCGTCGCCAATGATGGACCGAGAGCGATCAGGAGGTAGAGAAACACTCCCGGGATGAGCAGCATCACAGGCGTGAGGCGTCTCATCCGGTCGGTGCTGCCGAACACGTAGTTCTTCTGCATGATTGGCACGGGATGCCTCCTGTGGCCCTGACCGGTCTACGGGGGTGGGTTCCCCATAAGGGAACCCACCCCCGGTTGGAGCGTCAATTCGCTCGTTGCCTAACCGCCGAGACCCGCCTCGAGGTCGGCCTGTGCCTGGTTGGCTAGTTCGGTGGCATCGGTCCACTCGTTGAAGGGAGCGAACCACGCAGCCGCCTGGGAGGCGTTGGCCCATTGGCCGGCACCGGTCGGTGAGACCCAGTACTGCTCGAAACCAATCTGGTAGTTGCTGAGCAGGGGAGCTACCGCCTCTCCGAGCTTGCTGTCGAGGGTTGCCGTGGGCTGGGTGGGAAGGAAGCCCACTGCATTCACGAACTCCTGGTACGTCTCCGGATCGGACAACGCAGCCAGGTAAGCCTTGGCCAGGTCCGGATTCGGTGTGTCCGCCGCGATCATGAAGCTCTGGTCGTACTTACCGAACAGGTACTGGTTGTCGGCGGCATCATCGCTTCCCGGGAACGGAACGTAGGTCCAGTCGAACTCCGGCTCGAACGACTCGAGGTTGGGAGCCTGCCACACGCCGGTCGGCATGAAGGCGACGTCACCCGCTGCGTACCGTCCGGTGGCTTCGTCGTGACCGAGTCCGGTCACGCCTGCTTCCAGCATGTCAGTGGTGTAGACCTGGAACTTCTCGATCAGTTCCAGACCGGCACCCTCGTTCCACTTGATGTCGCCGGTCCACAGACCCTCGACCAGCCCCGCCTGGTCGGGGAAGGCGGCGCCGAGCAGACCTGAGGCGCCGACGAAGAGCGGCCAACCGTCCTTGCCACCAACCGTCATGCACTCATTGCCGGAAGCCACGATCGTCTCGCACGCCGCGACCAGATCGCTCCAGGTGGTCGGCAGCGCAACTCCCGCCTCGGCGAGGAGATCGTTGTTGACGAACATGCCGCTGTAGGAGACACGACCCATGTTGATGGCGTACACCCGGTCGTTGAAGGTGGCGGCATCCCGGATCGATGCCTCATCGAAGTTCTGGACGAACGGCTCGTCTGTGATGTCCATGATCAGTCCGGCCTCGATCAACTGCTGCCACGTCGGAGGGGCGCTGATGCCCGACATGTATGGCTGAATCGCGTTGGAGAACCCGGCACAGGGAGCCACGCAGTAGTCGATGACGTCGACGTCTGCGGCCGTTAGTCGGGTCTGGATGGCTGTTGCCATATCAGCGGGATCCACCACCGACATGTCCACCGTCACTCCGGGGTTCGCGGCCTCGAACCCGTCATTGAACCCTTCCATGAACTCGGTGAACGTCGGGTTCTGGTGAATGAGAACCCGTAGGGTGACCTCCTCGGCAGCGGCCGTGGTCTCTGCGCCGCCGGACGTGGTCGTGGTTTCTTCACCTGCCGGTGCGGTCGTGGCCTCGCCCGTCGTGCCGGTGTTGTTTGTGCCACCACAGGCGGCGAAAACCAGCGACATCGCCACGAGAACCGCTGTCGCAAGGCTTCGTCTGTTCCTCATGTCAGTCCTCCTCTGCTAACGACTCCGGAATACGTCGGTGTGCCCTTCGACGCTCCCATTCTGGGTCCGGCCCCCCACCATTCTGGGAGCGCTCCCAGGCACCATACCGCGGACCTCATCCGGCGTCAACGTTGACGTAGTCGAATCTGGCGGATAGGTTTCTGGGAGCGCTCCCGAAGGAGCGCGGCGATCCGATCGGGAAGGGCTGCGCCGTGAACCTCACGCTCGAAGACATCGGCCGACTGGCCGGAGTGTCGCGTTCGACCGTTTCCCGCGTCATCAACAACCAGCCCAGCGTCAACGCCTCCGTACGCGAACGGGTCGAGGAGGTGATTCGACGCACCGGTTACACGCCAAACGTGGCGGCACGGTCGCTGGTCTCCGGTCGCAGCAGGGTCATCGGACTTGTCATCCCGAGTCGGGTGCACAGCCTCTTCGAGGACCCTTACTTCTCGCGCCTGATCCAGGGGATCAGCACCGCCAGCAATCAATCCGGCACCACCCTCAGCCTGTTTCTGTTCCAGAACGAGGAGGAAGAGAGCGAGCTCTACCCGAGGGTGGTCACCTCGGGCTTCCTCGATGGTCTCATCATCACGGCCACCCGGATGGCGGACCCGCTGCTGGCCCGAATGACCGGTGGGGAGATGCCCGTCGTGATAGTCGGGCGCCCTGAGGTCGAAGACATCAGCTACGTCGACGTAGACAACCTCGGAGGGGGTCGACTCGCCGCCGACCACCTGTGCAAGTTGGGATACGAGCGAATCGGACTGGTCGGCGCACCCGTATCGACGACTGCAGGGGTCGATCGCTTGAACGGTTTCATCGAGGGCCTGGCCTTACACGGAAAGGCCCTTCATCCGAGCTTGCGAATCGATGGCGATTTCTCCGAGGCAAGCGGCTATCAGGCGATGCAAGACCTGATCCCTGCCCGGCCCGACGCCGTTTTTGTCGCCTCCGACACGATGGCGATCGGAGCAATGGGGGCGCTCCGGGACAAGGGCCTCGTCGTTCCCGACGACGTGGCGCTCGCCAGCTTCGACGGCCTACCGGCCTCTGAGAAAGCGCAACCCCCGCTGACCACCATTCGCCAACCCGTCTCCGACACAGGCGCACGCGCGGTTCGGATGTTGAACGACCTGGTCACCGGTGCGGCCCAGGCACCCATCGTCGAGATCATGCCGGTCGACTTGGTTGTGCGCGAATCGTGTGGGCGTCGCGATTGTCGCCCGATGAACGGCGGTCACTGGGGCTGCAGGGGGAAGCGATCACAGCGCAAGCGGTGAACTCGGGCGAATGAACAGCTGTATGGCGCGAGAGAGAGGTAGAGGAAGATGAAGGGCCGAACAGACTCAGCGATGACGACCGAGCGCTCTGAAACCATCGAGCGTCTGCTCCTCGAGATGACCGTTCCCGAGATGATCGGCCAGATGACCCAGGTTTCCAACGAGTGCATCTCTCCCGGAGAGGTCGCTGACTATTTCATCGGCTCGGTCCTCAGCGGTGGGAACGGGAATCCGAGTCCCAACACGCCACAGGTGTGGTTCGACATGGTGTCGGGTTTCTCCAGGCCGCCCGGGAGACCCGGCTCGAAGTGCCGCTGGTGTACGGGGTGGACGCCGTCCATGGTCATGGCAGCGTGGGCGGCGCCACCGTCTTTCCCCACAACATCGGCCTGGGAGCTGCCGGTGACGTCGACCTGGTCGAGAGAATCGGGCGAGCCACCGCCAGGGAGTTGAGGGCGACCGGAGTGCGGTGGGCTTTCGCACCTACCGTGGCCGTTCCCCGAGACGTTCGGTGGGGGCGTACCTACGAGGGATACGCCTCCGATCCCCACCTGGTGGCTTCCCTCGGCGCCGCTGCCGTCCGGGGTCTTCAGGGCGAAGACACCGAGCACCTCGATGTGCTCGCCTGCGCCAAGCACTACGTCGGCGATGGAGCGACCATGTGGGGCACCGCCCCCCGGTTGGACTTCGTCGACTGGTGGGACAGCTGGGGCGATGGCTGGCGCATCGACCAGGGCGACGCCTGCATCTCCGAGAGCGAACTGCGGTCGATTCATCTGACGCCGTACATCGCCGCCATCGGGGCCGGGGTGATGACGGTGATGGCTTCCTATAGCTCATGGAATGGTGTGAAGCTTCATGCCCACTCGCATCTCCTCACCGACGTCCTGAAGGGCGAACTGGGATTTGGCGGGTTCGTCGTCTCGGACTGGATGGGCATCGACCAGATCGGTGCCGACTACGGCGCATCCGTCGTCACGGCGATCAACGCAGGGATCGACATGGTGATGGTCCCGGAGGATTACCGACGCTTCATCCTGGCGATGACCGCCGCCGTCACCGACGGAAGGATCAGCCGCGCACAACTCGAGGACGCGGTTCGGCGCATCCTGCGCGCCAAGGCCACGGCAGGCTTGTTCGATACGGCCATCGAGGCGCCACCTCTCAGCACGGTCGGCTCGATCGAACACCGCGAACTCGCCAAGGAGGCCGTCGGCCGAAGCGCCGTCCTGCTGAAGGACACGGCGACGCTCCCGCTCTCCCCTGCCATCGGATCGCTTGCGGTCGCCGGCCCGGCGGCGGACGACATCGGCCTCCAGTGCGGCGGGTGGACCGTCGGTTGGCAAGGAGGGACCGGAAGAACCACCGACGGCACCACGCTG
>CAWBOD010000012.1:0-238468 GCA_963790345.1 uncultured Acidimicrobiia bacterium
CTCAAGGTCCACAACCGGTGACTCGGGTTCGACTTCGAACTTCATGGCCGCTACGGCTCGCTGCGCCGCCGCCCTGGTTTCGGCGGCTACGGCGGCAACGGGCTCACCCTCGAAACGAACTCGATCCGAGGCAAATAGGCGCTGGTCGTTGATCACCAGCCCGTGGCGATGATCGGGAGCGTCTTCCGCCGTGATGACCGACCAAACTCCCGGCATTTCGCGAGCAGGAGTCACGTCGAGTTGGACAAACGCCCCCCGGCCGATATCGGCGAGCGCAGCAGCCGGGCGTGGAGCATGCCTGGCAGTGCCACGTCGACTCCGTAGACGGCCTCGCGCCGGAGCTTGGCCGCACCGTCGCTTCGAACCGTATTGGTGCCGACGACCTTCATGGTTTGTAACCGACCGCATCGAAAACGGCGTCGACGATTTGGCCGTATCCGGTGCAGCGACAGATGTTTCCAGCAGTGGCCATGCGAATCTCAGACTCCGTGGGCCGGGAGACACGTCAGCAGGGCTGTCAGTGTCATCACGAAACCCGGTGTGCAGAATCCGCATTGCACGCCGCCTGCTCGCAGCATTGCCTCCTGTAGTCGAGAGAGGCCGCCGTCGGGAGATCCGACACCCTCGATGGTCGTCACCGCGGACCCGTCGACCGCGAGGGCAGCGACGATGCAAGAGTCGATCGGCCCACCGTCGATGAGTACGGTGCAGGCGCCGCACTCTCCTTCCAAACATCCTTCCTTCGTTCCGAGAAGGTGCAGACGCTCTCGAATGACGTCGAGCAGAGTCTCATCGGGATCGACGTCCAGCTCTTGGAGGCGGCCGTTGACGGTCAGGGTCAGCAACATCGCTATCGCCCGCCAGCCCTGACCCGACACTCCGCCACAGCCCTACCCAACAAAGGGGCAAGTACCCGCAGCCGATACGACGCCGTTGCCCGAACGTCATCGATCGGCTGGGCCGTAGTAGTCAGCAATTGCCCAGCCTCGGCTACCGCCGCGGCCTCAAGCCGAGATCCAATCAACACGGCTTCCGCTTCAGTTGCCCGGAACGGGCGAGGTCCAACCGAGCAGGCCGCGATCCGGGCGTCGTTGACTGTGGCGGAGTCCTCTCCGAAGGTCAACCGCACAGCCAGCCCCACCAGGGCCACTTCCATGGCCCGGCGAGGCCCGACCTTTAGGTAGACCTCGCCGGTATGCGACGGGGTCGGTGCCAATTCGATGCCGGTGAGGAGTTCATCCGGTTGACGAGCGGTATGTCGCCTCTCCAAGAGGAACTTGTCCAGTGTCATCGACCTCCGCTCCCTCGAAGGACGCGAGATGCACGATGGCATCTGCGACCAACAGGGGCGGAACGGTGTCGGCGGCTGGGGAAGCGTTGCATAGGTTGCCGCCGACTGTGCCGCTTCCTGCGTTTGCCATCCACCGACGGTTGCTGCCGCTTCTGCCAGCGCTGGAAAGTGTCGGCGGACGAGCTCATCAGTGGCGAGCTGCCGATGGGTCGTAAGAGCGCCGATGGTCATCGGGCCATCGAACTTGACGCCACGCAATCGGGCGATCCGACGGATGTGAACGAGCAAGGCTGGGTTGATCTCGCCCCGCTGGTACTGAATCATGAGGTCCGTCCCGCCTGCCAGGATTCGGGCATCCTCCCCGAACTCGGCAAGGGCTTCGAGCGCCTCTGTCTCGCTCTGACATGAGCGAAAGCCCATCCTGGCTGGGTCCTTGGTCAATGTCATGAGTGTTCCTCCACCACGGAGGTGTGATCCGCGAGAGCCTGCCAGCGGCCAGAACGGTTGATCCACACCGCGGTGAACCGGAGAGTGCGGTCGATGTCGGCGACGCCCCCGGGAGCTTCGTAGCTTCCATGCACCACGGCCACATCGCCGAACAACCTCGACGTTCAGATCTTGGGGATGCGCCGGGGCCCGCTCCGGTGGGACCCCTGCCACGTAGGGCCCGTATTCGGCCTTCCCACGAACGTCGCCACGATAGTCGATGTAGGCCCAGTCGTCAGAAAGTACCCGCTCGAAGAAGTCGCCTGGGTCGCCTCCAACTCGTGAGAACCAGTCGCGATAGAGCCGCTCGAAGTCTTCCCTGAGCTCGTCGGACGAATGAGCCATGGTCTGACCGCTGCTCCCTTGATCAGGTGGTGTCACGTCGAGCCCACGCGTCGACCGCCACCGCGGCAAGGATGATCGCCCCTTGGAAGATTTGTTGAAATATCGGGTTGATGTTGAGGAGGTTGAACCCGTTTCGGACCAGAGCGAGCAGCAACAGTCCGAGGACAGTCCTCCAGATTGCCCCCTCACCGCCCAGGATGCTGGTCCCCCCGATCACAATCGCGGCAATGGCTGAGATCTCCAAACCCGCCCCGGCGTCGGCCTGACCGGTCGCCACCCTCGAGCTGACCAGGATTCCCGACAGCCCTGCGCCCAATCCACTGAGAGCAAAAGTGGCGGATCGGACCAAATCGACTCGTACTCCTGCCAGACGGGCGGCCTCCTGGTTGCCACCGGCGGCAAGGATGTATCGGCCGAATGTTGTCGCCCGAAGCAGGAAACCGGTGATGAGGACGACCGCGACAAACATCCAGACCGAGTACTTGACCCCCCAGAAGCTGCCGCGCCCCAAAGTCGCATAGGCGGGTTCGTCCACACGTACCAGCAGTCCGCCAGTGGCCGCTATCGCCAGACCCCGGATCATGATGCCGGTGGCCAGGGTGGCGATGATTGCGTTGATGCGACCGACAGTGGCCAGCAGCCCGTTCAAGGTTCCCAGGATCAGAGCAACCGCGACCGCCAGCGCCATTGCCCCCCATACCGGCAATGTCCCCACGGTTTCGGCTGCCACTATCCCAGAGAAGGCGAACACTGCACCTGTCGAGAGGTCGAGTCCTCCAGCAATCAGCACCAGCGTTCCAAAGCAGGCGATGATTCCGATCGCCGCCTGCTGGTCGAGAATATTGAAAAGATTCCGGGGGGTTAGGAAGGCATCGGTGGAGAAGGCCAACGCCGCAAACAACGCCACGAAACTGAAGACGATGCCGTAGTCACGCAGCGCGGAGATGCGTCTCCTTCGCGGAGATTGCGTCGTCGAGCGGTGCAAACTAGAGGGGCTGGTCGACATCGCTTCCAACCGCGGGCATGGTGGTCACCGGTGTCGTGGCGAAGGCAGCCTGCAACATCGCTTCCTCGTCGATCGCATCTCCAATCAATTCTTTCACGATCCTTCCTTCTCGGACTACCAGAACCCGGTGTGCCAGCCCGATCACCTCTTCTAGCTCTGAAGAGATCAGCACAACGCCGAGACCCTCCTCCGCCAGAGCGACGATCAGTTCGTAAATCGATCGTTTGGCTCCGACGTCGACGCCACGTGTGGGCTCGTCGACAACCAGAACCCGGGGTCGCAGAAAGAGCGACCTGGCAAAGAGCACCTTTTGTTGGTTGCCGCCTGACAGGGTCGCCACCTTCGATCGGAGGCTTGGGGGCTTGACGGCCAAGCGATCGACACTCTTGGTGGCTTCGGCCTTTTCACGGCCGGGACGCAGGATGCCAAAGCTTGTCAGATCGGCCAGATGTGACAGGGTGATGTTGTCCCGAACAGGCAGACGGAGGAACAGCCCTTGGTCCTTGCGGGACTCAGGCAACAGAGCGATCCCCCGGTCGATGGCGTCCCTTGGCGAACGGAGGTCCAGAAGCTCCCCGCCGAGCCGAATCTCGCCAGCTGTGGGTCGATCGGCGCCCGTAACGGCTCGGGCGATCTCGGTCCGCCCACTTCCGATCAAACCTGCCAAGCCCAGTATCTCGCCCTCTCGGACCTCGAAGTCGACGCCGTTGACGACGGGCGGACGCGCCAACCCTCGAACGGACAGAACGACCGGTGCGGTTTCCGGCGGGAACGTTTTGGGCGGGAAGGCGAGGTCGCCGGGCCTCCCCAGCATGGCCGCCACCAAGCTCTCCGGGGTCTCGTCGGCTGCCGATGCGGTCCGGATCAGGTGCCCATCCCGGAGGATCGAGACCGAGTCTGAGACGGCAAGGACCTCTTGGAGGTAATGCGAGATGTAGAGGATGGTGATTCCACGATCCCGAAGGGCGCGAACGGTTTCGAGGAACACCTTGGCGTCTTCGCTTGGAAGCGCCGCCGTCGGTTCATCCATAACGATCAATTGAGCATGCCTGGCGAGTGCCCGCAGAATCTCAACCTTTTGTCGGTCGGAAACACGCAACGAACCCACCGGGGCCTCGGGCATGGCGCCCAATTCCTCGAATCCAACCCTGCCTGCCAGTTCGGCACAATCGGCGTTGAGCGCCTTTCGGTCGATCAATCCGCGACGCTTGGGTTCGATACCCAGCATCACGTTTTCGGCGATTGACCGTCTGGGCTCGAGCGTCAGTTCCTGGGCGATCATCGTTATTCCCACTGCGAGTGCATCGCGAGGCGTTCTCCACCGCACCTTGCCATGGCCGTTCACAGTGATCTCACCCTCATCGGGTTGGATCACCCCGGCCAGGATCTTGCCGAGGGTGGATTTGCCGGCACCGTTCTCACCGACCAGACCCAGCACCGAGCCATGTTCGACCGTCAGATCGATGCCCGAAAGAGCCTCGACTCCGGCGAAGCGCTTGGTGATGCCGCTCATTTCAACACGCATAGGAACGGGATCCCGACCCTATCCGGCGGCGAAGAGTCTGCGGCTCAGCCCTCCCACTGGCATTCGAATTGCGAGACGGTTTCGGCCGTCAACACGAGGGGGAAGCCGCTCTCGGCCTGGGCATCGATGCCCTGGGGCTCGGTGATTTCACCTCGCACCCACCCGATGGCGATCTCGGCTCCGTGCACTCCCTCGTTTCGAGGCACGTCGAGTGTGGTGCCGAACCACCGGCCTTCCGTCACCGCCGTGACGCCTGGGCAGCTGCCGCCCCCGGCGATCAAGAGAATGTCCTCACCAGGAACCAACCCGGCATCTGTCACAGCAAGTTCGGCTCCGGCCGTCATCTGATCACCGCTGGTGGCAAGTACCTCAAGCTCGGGATTAGCGGACAATATGTCCTGGGCAATACCAACGGCCGGATCGGCCAGGTAACCACCACCGTCTTGATAGGCGACGAGCTGGATGTTGGGGTTGTCAGCGACGATCTGGTCGAGACGCTCTTTGATCTTGACTTCGAAGTCGATCGTCGCCACTCCGGCAATCCATCCAACACGGCATGGGTCGACGTTCTCGCAAGCTTCCAGGACCAGAGTGGTGATGCTCTCGGCTCTGACCGTCCCCGGAGTCATGACCGTTCCGGCCTGCCCGTCGATCTGCGGCTGGCTGGTGGTGAGGTCAGGTCCAAGGGCCAAGTCGGTGTTCACCACGGCCAGTCCGGCTGCAATCGCTTCTTCCGCAGCCGGCACCAGGGCAACGGGGTCAAGAGGAATCACGATCAACGCGTCAAAGGTGCCCTGAGAGACTGCGTCTTGCATCTGACTGAACTCCAACGTCGCGTCGAAACCCGTATCAAACATTGTGATCTCGGCCCCCTCACGGTCGGCGACCTCCTGCATGCCTTCGATCGTGGCGGCGACGTAGCTGTTCGCCAACGGGGCGAAAAAAGCAATCTGGATCGGCTCGGCCGCGGCCGCGGCCGTGGTCGTCGCGGCGGCGGTTGTGGTCGTGGCAGGCGCCGCGGTCGTGGTGGTCGCGGCGGTGGTCTCGGCGGTGTCGCCTCCGCAGGCGCTGAAGGTAACCAAAAGCCCTGTCAACAGGACCCGGTTCCGTCGATTGATCAACCCAAGACGGTTCATTTTTCCTCCCAAGCTGAGCACCCAAATCTTGCTGGGTGGGTGTACCCGATCGAGAAAATAATATAGCATTCGTCTATTCCCGGGGCCCGGTCGACCATGCCACTGGAGGTGGCTGAGGAGGAAACGCAATGCAGCTGGAAGGAAAAGTCGCCGCCATAACCGGAGCTTCGAGAGGAATGGGTGCGGCGTTCGCTCGTCGCTTTGTCAGGGAAGGGGCAATGGTCAGCCTCGCCTCTCGGGACATGACCCTGCTCGAAAAACTTACGGGGGAGCTAGAGGAAGGCGGGGGTCGGGCGCTCGCGGTCCAGTGCGACGTCACCAAGATCGACGCGGTGGACCGGTTCTCAGCAGCCACTCTCGAAGCGTTCGGGCGGGTCGACATACTCGTCAACAACGCCGGCGCTCTCGCCTTCGGTTCATTCATGGACGAGTCCGACGAGCAATGGGACGAGATGATCGACGTCAACCTCAACAGCGCCCGTCTGGTCACTCGCGCCTTTCTCCCCTCGATGCTCGACCATGGCGGCGGGAAGGTGATCTTCATGTCGAGCAACGCCGCGAAGAAAGGCTTCCCCAACGATGCCGGCTATTCCGTAGCCAAAGCCGGACTCATGGCCCTGACCAAGGTCTTAGCAGTGGAATACGGAACCAAGGGAATTGAGACCTTCTGCGTCCATCCGGGACTGGTGGCGGATACCGACATGGGTGAATCGGTCGTTGTCGACCACATTCAGCGGCCGGAATTCGGAGGGGACCGCGAAAAGTTTTGGGAGTGGGCCAATCCGCTTTCACCAACAGGTTTCCATCCCAGCACTCAAGAGATCGTCGACCTTGTCACATTCCTGGCTTCGCCCGGAAGCACTGTGTTGACCGGTACCTGTATCACGGCCGACCACGGCTTCACTCCTTACTAGGCGGGCCGTGAGCTCCTCAGACAAGGGAGAAACGACTGAGAGAGCGGTGGTTTCGCGCGTCGAACGGGCGTATCAGGGGCTGAGGCAGGCGATCATCGATGGAGAGTTCCCACCCGGCAGCCCGCTTCGAGTGGAACGGCTGGGCCGAACCTACGGAGTCAGCCTGGTTCCGATGCGGGAAGCATTGCGGAAGCTCGAGGTCGAGCGATTGGTCGAAGCCATCCCCAACAAGGGGGTACGGGTTGCAGCCATTTCGATCGACGATCTTCGTGATGTCTATGCCACTCGCATCACATTGGAGCTCCAGGCACTCCGCCAAGCCTGGCCGGCCATGGATACGCGATTCGTCAAGGAAATTCGGGCAGTCCGTAAGCAAATGGTGGATGCCCTCACCAAGGCTGATCCCATTGCTGCGTACGAACTGCATCGGCAGATTCACTTTGCGATCTACGAGCGTGCCGAGTCGCCCTGGCTGATGCATCTGATCGAGATCATGTGGAGCCATACCGAGCGCTACCGCCGCCTGGTCGCCAGGCTGAGTACCTTCATCGACGAAGGGCGCGACCTGCACGGCCGCATTCTTGACGCAATCGCCGATCATGATCTCGAAGCCGCGTCGGCGGCTCTGCAACACGACTTGGAGAGAACCCCGAACTTGATCCTCGCCGCCGGACCCGACGAGCTTGGCTTCGATTTGGGATCGGGAGCGGGGCCAGGAAACTCGACGAATCGGCCGATCCCAGGGCGCTGACCTCGGATGGTGGACGGCCAGGGTCAAAGACGAGGCAGCACGAAACGAGCGGTGAGATCGATGATTTCCTCGGCGCGCTCGGGCGGAGTCGGGAACAACGCCACCGAATCGGCGCCCGCATCAATGAGCCTGTGAATTTTTGTCCCAACTTCGTCCGGAGTGCCAGTGATGGTCAACGCATCGACCAATTCGCGGGCCATGACCGATGAAGGTTGAGAGAGAATCTCGGGGAGCCGCTCGGAGATCCCTGCGGCGTCCGTGAGAGCGTTGCGACCGCCGGCGGCCAGGTAAAAGGCCAAAGTCGATTCTGCAGCCGCCATGGCCCGGCTCGCGGAAGGATCCACCGAGTAAATCGCGAAGGCGGTCACGTGATGATTGTCAATGCGCCCGGTGCGCTTCCTTCCTGCGTCGATGCGCTGGCGGGCCCAGCTGATGTAATCGGTGCCGGCCAAAACCGATAACACCGAACCGTCGGCGATCTCTCCGGAGAGCTCGAGCATTTTGGGACCGATGACCCCGAGGTGGATGGGAATACGCTCGACCGAAGGGAACGCCAAACGCACTTGGTCGAACTCAAAGACCCCTCCTGCCTCGGATAGCTCCTCACCATCCAGGAGACGACGGACCGCGGTGACGGACTCTCTCACCGCCGCCAAGGGAGAGTCCGGGACGAGGCCCATCTGTCGGATCCACGACGGCACCCCGAGCCCGATCCCGGGCACGAAACGTCCTGGAAAAGCGCGGGCGATGGTGGAGATCTCCATCGCGAGGAGAGCGGGATGTCGAACCAGCGCCGAGACCACGCCGAGGCCGACGCGAATGTCCTGGGTGGCGCCGAGCGCAATGGCAGCGCCGGCAATGCCACCGGTGAAGAAGAAGTCCTCGGCCAACCAGAGGTCGGCAAAGCCGGCCTTCTCGGCGTCTTGGGCGGCAGTCGCCAGGCGTTCGGGCCCCAGAGAGCTCCCGAGCACCAATCCCAGGTTCCTCGCCCCCACATTCCTCGCCCCCAAATTCCTCGCCATTGTCTTTCTCGTCCACCCTTTTGAAACGGATTCTATGAGACCCGATTCGTCGAGCCGGTGGGCTCAGGATGTTGACGAGGCAGCGTCAGCCAGCATCTCGGGGGGCGCCGACCTCTCGGCCGAAGAGGCGATAGAGGTGTCAAAACAGATTGGTGCGCTCGCCGCGGGCAGGACGTAATTTCCGCTCGCGAGTCAAGGTCGGGGTCAAGGACGGTCTTGGGCCTTAGTGATCACAGGCGCTCCTTTGATCGCATCGGGATGATCCGGTTCGACCGTGATTTCGGTGGCCTTGATCGAAACCCATACGTCAGATCCTTCGACCAGGTCGAGGGCCCGGGTGGCTTCTTCGGTGATCTCGGCGGTGAGCGGAAGCGGGCTGCCGGTTCGCAGTCGGGTTCGGTCACCGAGGTGCTCGACGAGGTCGATGGTGGTTTTCCAGGCGTTGCGGGGGCTGCCGTCCGGTTCGCGGCGGTGCAGCGAGATCGCCGAAGGGCGGATCGTGGCCAGGACCGGACCACTGATGCTGTGGTCGGCGATGTGGAGAAGGTGGGTCCCGGTGTCGATCACGCCGTCGTTGGCGGTTCCGGCTATCAGGTTGGAGCCGGCCAGGTCGGCAACGTACGGGGTTTGGGGTCGGAGCCGGATGTCGTCGGAGGTGCCGGTCTGGGTCAGGGTCCCGTGTTCGATCACGTGGATTTCGTCGGCGAGGAGGAAGGCTTCGGTGGGGTCGTGGGTGATAAGCATGCGTGGCCCGGCGAACCCTTCCAGATGCTCGGCCAGCGTCCGCCGGAACTGGACCCGGGTGGTGACGTCGAGGGCGGACAGCGGTTCGTCCAACAGCAGCAGGTCCGGCTCAGTGGCCAGAGCTCGAGCCAGGGCCACCCGTTGCGCTTGGCCACCGGAGAGATCTCCCGGCTTGCGCATGGGCCAGCCCGCTGAGCCCGAGCCGTTCGATCCACTCTGTCGCTCGGGCCAGCGCGACTTCCTTGCCGGCTCGACGGCTGCGGAGCCCGAAGGCGATGTTTTCGATCACGTTGAGATGCGGGAACAGGAGATAGTCCTGAAATACGACGCCCACTTTCCGTGCCTCGGGAGGGACGAACACGATCCTTTCCCGGATCGTCGAGGACAGACCCGGCCAACTTGATCCGACCATCCTCGAGCGGGAGCAGACCAGCCAGGGCGGCAACTGCGGTCGACTTGCCCGAGCCGTTGGGTCCGAGCAGAGCCGCGGTCGTGCCCGGCGGAATTGAGAGCGAGAGGTCGAGCCGGAAAGACTCCGCCACGCGAGACCACCAGATGGGCTTCGAGTCCAGCATCGCTCACAGGGCCTTCCACCATCGTTCCCGCAATGTCACCAGAACGATCAGTGAAACCGCAACCATCACCAGGCTCAGGGCCACGGCTGTGTCGCGATCGCTTTCCAGAGCAACGAAGACTGCCAGCGGCAGGGTTTGGGTCCTGCCCTGGAGGTTGCCGGCGAAGGTGATGGTGGCACCGAACTCGCCGAGGGCGCGGGCCCAGGTCAGGACCAGTCCCGCCACCAGCGACGGTGCGATCATCGGCAGAGTCACCCGACGCAAGACCGTCCACCGTCTCGCACCGAGAGTGGCGGCGGCCCCTTCAAAGCGTTGGTCGAGATTGCGGAGAGCGCCTTCCACGGTGATGACCAGAAACGGCATCGCCACGAACGTGTTGGCTACCACCACCCCCCAGGTCGAGAAGGGCAGCAGCAGTCCGGTTAGTTGATTGACCGGCTCCCCAATCAATCCCCGTCGACCAAGAGCGAAGAGCAGGGCCGCTCCCCCAACCACCGGCGGCAGCACCAACGGCAGGGTGACAACGCCCCGGACCAGGGTTCGGCCCGGAAACTCGATCCGGGCCAACAGCCAGGCCAGGGGAACCCCGACCAGCGCCGAGATCGCAGTCGCAGCCAGCGACGTCACCAGCGAAAGCCGGAGGGCGTCGGTCACGACCTCCCCGGCGAGGAGGCCGGGAAGATCGGACCAAGGGGTTCTCGCCAAGAGCCCCGCCAGGGGCACCGCGAACACCGCCAGCCCGAGGACTCCCAGCACCACCAGGACGGCGGGCGGGTTGCCTCGCGACAGTCGACCTCGGGAATGCTGCCTGATCAAGGGGACGAGAACCCGAATCCGACCAGGATCGCCTGTCCTTCATCGGAAAGGACGAAGTCCACAAACGCCGCCGCCGCCTCGGGATTGGGAGCGTTGACCAAAGCCGCGATCGGATAGGCGGCAACCACGTTGAACTCCTCAGGGATCACGACCCCTTCCACCGCCCCGGCCGTGGACAAGACATCGGTCACATAGACGATCCCGGCGTCCAACTCACCAGCTTCCACCTTGGTCAGCAAAGCCCGCACATCGGGCTCATTGGTATCGATGGCCGGGGTCACCCCGGCCTTCTCCAAGGCCTCACGGCCGAAACTGCCACACGGCACCTCCTCGGCGCACAACCCGATCAGAAGATCATCATTGGCGAAGTCGTCGAGCCCGGTAACACCCGCCGGATTGCCGGCCGGGACCGCGATCTGCAACTCGTTGAGAACGAAGATATCTGCCTCGCCTTCGACTTCGCCCGCCTCTGCGACTTGATCCATGTTGGAAGTGTTGGCCGAGGCGAACACATCCGCCGGAGCACCCTCCAGGATCTGTTCCCGCAGAGACGAGCTGCTCCCCAGATTCAACACCACATCCACCTCCGGGATTGGCTGCCTCAAACGCCGCCTCCACCTCGGCGAAGGCGTCGGTCAACGAGGCCGCCGCCGAAACCAACAACTCCCCCTCGAGACCAGCCGCTGTGGTCGTGGTGGGCGCCGCTGTCGGTGGTGGTGGACTCGACGACGTGGTGGTGGTGTCGACTCCCGTCCCACCACATGCCCCCAGTACCAACAGCACGCTCGCCAGGAGAACCAAGCGGTGTCTAAGCATGAAGAGTCTCCATATTCTCGTTGTGACTACCTCTTAGTCGCAATGAGAATACGAAGCAGGTACGACCGCCGCAAACACCGACCTGCCGATCGCAGTCCTAGCCTTCGCCGAAGGATGCCCCGCGTCGAAACGTCAGACCTGTCGCTAACCGAGTACGCCGTCCTCGGAGTCCTCGCCGAACACCCCGCCCACGGGTTTGCGATCTCCAAAGCACTCGCCCCCGGCGGACCGGTCGGACGAGTCCTTACTGTGCGCCGGCCGCTCACCTATCGGGCCCTCGATCGCCTCGTGGAATTCGGCTTGGCCGCAGCTGTCCACACCGAACCAGGCGACGCCGGTCCGGAACGAATCATTCACCGCATCACCCCCCCGGGAAAGAGGCGGCTCAAAAACTGGCTCAGCGAGCCCGTCCAACACATCCGAGACATGCGAATCGAATTCCAACTGAAGGTCACCCTCCTGAACCGAGCCGGGCAGTCACCTCTTGCCCTGGTCCGGGCCCAGCGAGTCGTCCTGCAGCCGACACTGGCCGCCCTCGACAGCACCACCGAGCAACCCCCGACCATGTCGAGCTTTGGCGGCAACACAACGCTGCGGCCACGGACGCCTACCTGAGACATCTCGAAGCCCTCTATCAGCCCACGTGAGCTCGGTCGAGCCATGACAACCCACCGGAGGTAGAGCTGGCATTCCTCCTGGTGAGACTCGCTTCCGATCGATCTCCGACAAATCCTTGAGGGGCTGCTTGTAGATACACCTTGTCACCACTTGGTGGCGGATTCCTCCATTGAAAGGAATGAGATGAACTACAAGCGTGGACCTTCGTACCTGCTCGCCCTCGCTCTCGTTGTTGTTGCGACCGGATCGGGTGAGGCATGGCGTTCTCTGAGCCCAGAACCACGATCACGGCTCCCGCCAATACCGGCGTCGCCAATTCGGTGCCGATCCCCGAGCGCCGACCACCGGTTGGTTGGTCTGGACAGGGCTACTTGTCCGACTTCGCGCAATGCATGACTGACTTGGGCTGGGAGGCCACATACGAATCCCGAGTCGGCCTCCTCCTCGGTGAGATTCCCTTTTCGCTGAAGATAGAACGAGAAAGAGCGATGAGCCTTTGCGTCGCGAGCGCCCGTCCCTCCCGCGGCATTTATGCCGACTGAAGACTCGCTGGACCTAGGGCCCGATTTCCCGGCCTCCAGCAATTGGCTATTGACCATTCTTTGTTCGCGCAGACACAATCCGCAGATGGGCGAGCAACAAGACCATCAGCATGGTCACGGTCACCACCACGACCAGGGCTGGCGGGCGATCGTCCGCTACCTTCGGTTCTCCCGGAGTATGTGGATGTCTCCGGTAAACCGTGAAGTGATCAGGCGGCTAGACATCCATGCGGGTGAGAGGGTTCTGGACATCGGCGCGGGCATGGGACCAGGTTCTGTTCTGGCGATCAAGGCGGGGGCCCACGTTGTCGCGGTCGACCCGATGCCGTTCATGCGAGTGGTCCTCCGAGTGCGTCGGCTTTGGCAGCGCGGTGGCCATCGAATTGAGATCCTCGATGGCGCCGCCGAGCAAATCCCTGAAGCGGATGCCAATGTCGACGCTGTCTGGGCTGTCAACGCGATGCACCACTGGACCGACCTCGACGCGGCCATCGGAGAGATCAGGAGGGTCCTACGCCGCGGTGGTCGGCTGCTGTTAGTCGACGAGGACTTCGACGACCCGGCCCATGAGGACCATGAGCGGCTCCGCGCACGCCGTCACGATCTCGAGTTCGACCACATCGATCCCTCCGAGGTCGGCAACAAGCTTGCAGTTGCCGGATTCGTCGTCGAGGAAGCCGAGCGCGACGACTTTCGCCGGACAACCAGCGAAGCTGGTCAAAGCAACCAAGGCGTGATCCCGGCTTCTGGTACTTGACCTATCGCAGCTTGATTGCTGAAGACAACTCCGGCCTACAGTCGTTGCGACCCGAGTGAGGAGCTGGCTTGATACTGCTGTGCGGTGGGACCGGGATGCTGGGCGGAGCGGGTGGCTCACCGACTGGCCGAGAGCGGACGTGCATTCCGGGTGCTGGTGCGGAAGTCCTCGGACACTTCGGCGCTCCGAGCGCTCAATGCGGAGATGGTGGTGGGCGACCTGCGGGATCCCGATAGCCTCGCTGAGGCAGTCCGTGGCGCCGACACCATCATCAGCACCGCCAACTCCATGGCCCGGGTCCTCGGAGGCGAGAAGAGTCTCACCATCGCCGATGTCGACGTGGCCGGACACGCCGATCTGATCGCCGCCGCCGAGGCCGCCGGCGTCCAGCGTTTCGTGTTCCTGTCCTTTCATGGCTCGATCCTCGAGTCCGCCAGCCCGTTCTCCAACGCCAAACGAGCGACCGAGATCCGCCTGGCGGCCTCGCCGATCCGGGAGGTGATCGTGCGGCCGGACATGTTCCAGGAGGTTTGGTTGACACCGCTGGTCAACTTCAATTGGCCGGAACGGAAGTTCACGATCTTCGGAAAGGGAGACACCGTGCACCGCTATGTCGCGGTCGACGACGTCGCCGCCGGCGTCGTGGGTTGGGCCCTCGCCGATGATCCTCCGAGGTTGGTCGAGTTCGGAGGACCCGAAGGCCTCACCCGCAATCAGGCGGTCGATCTCTTCGAGCGGGCGATAGGGGCCCCGGTGCAACGCCGCCATGTCCCCGCGCCGCGCTTGCGGCGGGGGCCACACTGTTGCGGAAGATCAAGCCCAATCTGGCCTCGGTCATGGGGCAGTCGCTGGTTGCTGACAAGCGGCCATCGCAGGCCGACGACGCCCCGCTGAGGGCGCTCGGAGCTGAACCGACTCCGGCGAGCGACTTCATCCGCCGGAGTCGTCAACTCCGGCTGACCTCTCGGTCGCCGATCTGGGCACTCTTGCACAATGTACCTGAGTCAGTTCACCTCGGCTCCAAAACGCAAGATTCGACGGGGTTAGCCTCAGTTGGTGACCGAAGCGGGACGGTTCGAGCCCTATCCAGCCGCATGTCCGTACGTTGTGGCTCGACCTGCAATGTTGCAGCGCTGGGACCGGCTCACCTTCCTGCACTGGAGGTTCGACATCGACACGGTGCAGGCGCTGTTGCCAACGGGCCTCGAAGTGGAGCCCTTCGATGGCTACGCCTGGGTGGGCCTGGTGCCGTTCTACATGGAGGTCTCAATCCCCCGCCTGGGAAGGATTCCCTGGTTGTTCAACTTTCCTGAGACCAACGTTCGCACCTACGTTCGCGGCCCGTCCGGAGATGCCGGGGTGTGGTTCTTCTCACTCGACGCCGCCCGCTTGGCGGCAGTGGTCACGGCTAGAAGCACCTACCGGGTCCCCTACTTTTGGTCAAGGATGGACGTGCGGCGCCGGGGCGATTCGATGACATATTCGACCCGCCGGCGATGGCCCGGGCCCCGTGGGAGGGAATCCCGAATCGAGGTTGAGATCGGTCACAAATACACGCGCGACCGAGCTCACCGATTTCGATCACTATCTGACCGCCCGATGGACTCTGTACGGAACCTGGGGAGGTCGGCTCTTGATGGCCCGGGCTCAACATCCGCCCTGGCCCCTCCATCGGGCCCGGTTGCTGTCGTGGCAGGATGGTTTGGTGGAAGCAGCTGGCCTCCCGACGCCAACGACGGCCCCGATCGTCCACTGGTCCCCCGGCGTCGACGTCCGGGTTGGGTACCCGTGGTTCACGCCTTGAACGGCGAAGGGCAACCGTTTCTCGTGACGACCTTTCCGCAAAGCAATAGCCAGGTCCGGGTCGCCTCCAGATGAATATCGGGCAGCTTCCGGTGACACCGCCGGTCGAGCCGATGCTGGCCCGGCTGGTCGACCAGTTGCCTACGGGCTGGTGGTATGAGCCCAAATGGGATGGGTTCAGGGCAGTGGTGTTCCGGGCGGGTTCCGAGGTATTGATCGAGAGCCGCAACAACCGGCCGATGGCGCGCTACTTCCCCGAAGTGGTGACGGCGGTCAAGCAGGCTCTTCCCGAGCGATGCGTCGTGGACGGGGAGATCGTCGTCGCCAACCCCGATGACGGGAAGCTCGACTTCTTTTCCCTCCAGCAACGTTTGCACCCGGCGGCCAGCCGCGTTGCGCTACTCGCTTCCCAGACCCCCGCGACGTTCATCGTGTTCGACCTCCTGGCGCTCGGGGATGAGGATCTGAGACCTGTTCCGTTCAAAGATCGCCGCCATCGCCTCGAATCATTGCTCGAGGACAATGCTGCTCCGGTCTTTCTCACACCCGTCACTGTCGACATCGACGAAGCCAAGAACTGGTTCGCCGCGTTCGAAGGTGCCGGGCTCGATGGAATCGTCGCCAAGCACCCCGACAGCACCTACCAGCCGGGCAAGAGAGTCATGGCCAAGCTGAAGCACGATCGCACCGCCGATTGTGTCGTGGTCGGTTACCGGACCCACAAGTCGAGCCGCGACGCCGTCGGTTCCCTCCTCCTCGCGGTCTATGCCGACACGGCGGCCCAGGACGACGATTGGCAGACGATGTTCGGCGGGCTCATCCCCATCGGGGTGGCGGCTTCGTTCCCCGCCGCCCGGCGACGAGAGCTGTTCGGCGAGCTTGCCCCTTATGTCGTCGATCTGGCCGAGCATCCCTGGGCCGGCGTGGCGGCGGAAGCGGCCGCCTACCCGGGCAGCCGCTGGAACCCGGAGAAGGACCTTTCATTCACCCCACTTCGGCCCGAACTCGTAGCTGAGGTGCGATTCAATCAACTGGATGGCGGCCGGCTGCGCCACCCCGCGCAGTTCCTGCGGTGGCGACCAGACCGCGACCCGCTGAGCTGCCGGTTCGATCAGCTCGAGGCGACTTCGTCATTTCGCCTCGATGACATCCTGAGCAAGTGAGCGGTCGCGAGTCCCGAGTTCGCCAATCGGGGTCCGAATCAGATGGGAATACGCTGTTTGGGTGAACTTCGAGTTCTCTGGCGAGCTCTGGTACTGGCGTGGGCCTTCTCCATTCCACTTCGTCACTGTCCCCGACCACCACTCCCAGGACATCAAGGACATCTCGGGATTCGTCACTTATGGATGGGGGATGATCCCGGCCGAAGTTCGGATCGGAGGGACCAAATGGAAGACGGCGTTGTGGCCCAAGGACGGCCGCTACATCGTCCCTATCAAAGACTTCGTCCGTAAAGCAGAAAGACTCGACCTCGGCGACAAGGTCACGATTCGGCTCGAGGTCCTGGGACAAGAGGCGTGAGCAACCTCGGCATCAGCGGTGGCCAGATGGCCTGGGAAACTCGCGACGTGGGCTGACCTCGGAATTTCAGTGAAACTGAGGAGAGGCATGATGGGTTCGTTTGAAATCGGGTTGGTGCTGCCTATCGCGTAGTTCGGACCGGAGCGAACTACGCCTCGGTGGACCAAGCTGCGCGACATCGCCGCCTAGTGAAGAGACAGGTTTTGACACGATCTGGATCGCCGACGAGCTTCTCTGGCAGATGATCGAACTCTTGCGATCTCAGTAGAAAAACGCGGTCTAGCGTGGGTCGATGATGGAGCCCGGGATCCAGTACGGCCGAACATCCGATGGAGTCAACATCGCTTTTTGGACGATGGGTGTAGGCATGCCGCTGATCGCAATGCCGTCTATGCCCTGGACCCATCTGCAGCTCGAGTGGACGATTCCGGAGCTGCGGCGCTGGTACGAGGACCTCGGGCGAGGCCGGTTGCTCGTCCGCTACGACGGCCGCGGATTCGGTCTCTCACAGCGCCAGGTCGATTCGATGTCGCTCGATGCGCAGGTATTGGACCTCGAAGCGGTCGTTGAGCGCGTCGGGGTCGAACGTTTCGATCTTTACGCTGGCCTGCACTCGGGGCCGGTCGCCATCGCCTACGCAGCGCGCTGGCCCGAACGAGTCGCCCACCTCGTGCTGTTCTGCTCTTATGCCGACGGTGACGACTTCGGAAGCGGAGCGCTCACCCAGGCGACGCGACCGATCATTCATCAAGACTGGGAGTTCTACACCGAGGCAGTGGCGCGGTTGCTGCTTGGCTGGTCCGAGCCAGAGGCAGCTCGACGCTTTGCCGGGTTGATGCGCGAGTGCACAACGCCGGAGATGGCCCACAGGGCGCTGGCTGCAACCGCGACGTTCGACGTGACCGCGCTCCTTCCCGAGGTGCGTACCCCCACCCTCGTTATGCACCGTCGCGAGCTCCGCATCGCCACCACTGGACCACGCCCGGTCGCTGGCCGCGGGCATCCCGAACGCCCGCCTGGTGGTGCTGGAAGGGTCGTCGGTGGCTCCCTATCTCGATGACGTGGGAGCGGTCATCAGAGAGATCAACGCCTTCCTCACCGACAGGCCGGCAACCGAGTCGCCTCGGGCCAGAACCGGAGCGGATTCCCGCGCTCTACGGATCATCCTGTTTACGGATGTCGAGGGCTCGACCGCGCTGACGCAACAACTGGGCGACGAAGGAGCACGCGACGTTCTGCGGGCCCACGAGGTGATCGTGCGCCAAGAACTCCGAGACCACGATGGCGCCGAAATCAAGACGATGGGCGATGGGTTCATGGCGTCGTTCGGCTCGGCCACCGGCGCCGTTGCCTGCGCGATCGCACTCCAGCTTCGGTTTGCGGTGCACAACGACTCGGCCGGTCAGCAGCTCCTCATACGCGTGGGAATGAATGCCGGAGAGCCGATCTCTGAAGACGACGATCTGTTCGGCACAGCCGTGATTGCCGCGGCGCGCATCGGAGCGCAGGCACATGGAGGTCAGATCCTCGTCTCGGACGTGGTGCGGCAGCTCGTTGCCGGCAAGGGCTTTTCGTTCGCCGACCGCGGCGAGGTCCACCTGCAAGGCTTCGACGACCCCATGCGGCTCCACGAGGTGCGTTGGGAAAAGGATCGCTCGTCCGAACCGGCGTAGACGTGGCCGCGCCAAGGTCGCGGTCGCGGCGCTGACCCGTACTGCGGGGCCTCAAGGCCCACCTGACCTCGGCCGATAAATGGGTAAATGCCTACATCCGATGGGACCGCGGCCGAAATCCAGCTCATCGTGTCGGCGGCTGCCGTGCCGATGACCATCGTCGACTACACGCCCATCATCGAACATTTCGCTGGGTACGATCGCGAACAGGTCGAGAAATTGCTTTCTGACGAGGACGAGTTCCTCGCCTGCCTCCGTCTTCCCCGCATCCTCGCCTCTAGCCAGGAGTGGGTCGACCTCTACGGATCCCCCCTGGCCGCCGACGCTCCCGACCTCCCCGACCGGCAATTCTCTCGTGATCGGTATCCCGATCTCGCCCGGAGCATGATGGAGCAGCTCACCGCCCCGATGATGGGCGTCAGCTCCATCGTTAGCGAGCATGTCGCGCCGACCGTGGCTGGGGATGTGGTGGTCCGCTCACATTGGAAGGCGTCGCAACTGGACGGGGTCGCCAATTACAGCCGGATTGTGATAGTCGATCTCGACGTCACCGACTTGCGCGCGACACAGCGGTCCCTCACCGATGCAGTCGAGGCCAAGGACCGTCTGGTGGCAACCATCGCCCACGAACTGCGCAACCCCGTGACGTCGATGGTGGGCTTCACCTCCATCCTCGATTCCGATTGGGAGGACCTATCTGAGGCCGACCGCCGGGAGATGGCTTCATTGACCGCTACCCAGGCCTCAGACGTCGCCTTGTTGCTCGAGGATCTGTTGGCCGCCGCCGCCGGACCGACTGTCCCCGTCTCCGACGCAGCCCTCGAACTCGATGAGGTTCTGGCCGGCGTGGATCTAGAAGGGGTGGTCCGTCAGGTCGAACCCGGGATCATCGTCTGGGGTGACCAGCTCCGGATCCGCCAGATCGTTCGAAATCTGGTGAGCAATGCTCGCCGCTACGGCGGCCCCCACCGTGAGCTCCATGTCGAGGTGCATCGAGACCAAATACGAATATCGCTACGCGACGACGGGCAAGGTTTGGTCGCAGGGGCTGGCTGGCCGGCTGTTCGAACCCCTGGCCACCGGAGGTGCCTCCGGTTCGCTCGGGTTGGGTCTATCAGTGTCGCGCCAGTTGGCGCGGGCGATGGGAGGCGACCTCGGATTTGATCGACGCTCCGGCTGGACGGTGTTCGAGCTCATACTCCGTCGGACCGGGTGGTCCTCAACGATCTCAATCCCCGCCCCTTCGGATTTGACGAGCGTCGGCCCCTGAACCGGCTCGAATCGCGGGCTGGCGGCGCACCCTCCTCGCTAAGGGGCTAGGAACGTCCCAGCGCTGTCTCGTCGGACTCGGCGGCGCGCTTCATGTCCTGCGCCTCACTGGTCAGGTACCGGGTGGTCATGCCCTTCGAAATTAGGCCGAAGACCGGGACAAGCCATCCCTGAATATCCACGGTTAGCGTCAGACGGGAACGGCCTTCTTCCAACGCGTCGACGCGATGGCCCGCCACGCTGGTGACGCCGCCGGACTTCTGGCGCATTTCGAAGTAAGACGGGGCGTCCCAGACGGTTATGTCCCATGTGCCCTCTGGCAGCTTCGGCTGCTTGAGGCGAACACGGCTGCCTTTCGCCACAGGAGCGGGAGTGAGCAGCTCGGCGACATCGACCGTTTCGACACGGCGCGGCCACGCCTCGATGTCGGAGAGCACGTCCCAAACGCGCTGCGGCTCGGCGTCGATGTCGATGGATTCCTCAAACCGCATCTCGAACCTTGACCCCCAAGGTTGCTCAGCCAGAGCAGTCGGGGCAGGGTAACTGGCCCGCCCCGGCGTCGACTCCGTTAGAAGTTCGTAAGTCCCAGGTGCGAGCCTTGGGTCATGCTTCTGATGACCGCGTGTACCCCGACCTTTTGCCGGCAGGATCGGTAGTTTCCATGTTCGTGGACGTTCGTTTGCTCGGTCCCGTGCAGGTCGTTGATAGAACAGGCCAGATAATCGAGATCGCGGGCGAGCTGCCGAAGGCGTTGTTGGCTGTCCTCGCCCTCCAGGCGCCGACGCCGGTCAACAGCGATCGCATCGTTGATGCGCTCTGGGGCGAGGAACCACCCGATTCCCCCGAGGCCTCGTTGCACTCGACGGTCTCCCGGCTGCGCCATGCGCTGGGAAAGGACATCATCAAGCGGGTCGCCGACAGCTACCTCCTCGAGATCCCGGTGGCCAACTCGGACCTGGCCCGCTTTCGGCGCCACGTCCAGCGGGGCGTTCAGTTCAGGACCCTCGGCCACCCCGCCAAAGGCGCCGAAGCCTTTCGCCAGGCTCTCGCCCAGTGGCGCGGCATTCCCCTCTCCGACCTCCGCCGTTTCGAATTCGCCGAACAGGCCGGCCGCCGCCTGGAGGAAGAGCGGCTCGTGGCGGTGGAGGCGTTGATGGATACAGAGCTCCTCGTCGGCGACCACGCCATGGTGCTCGGAGAATTGAGCGGACTCGTCGAATCCTTCCCGTTGCGAGAGCGCTTGTGGGGGCAGTTGATTCTGGCGCTGTACCGCTCGGGCCGTCAGGCCGAGGCCCTGCGCGCCTACGCCCGGGTGAAGGAGACGCTGGCCACCGAGCTCGGAGTGGACCCGTCGCCCGAGCTCGCCGCCCTCGAGGAACGCATTCTCCTCCACGATCCGGCCCTCACCGAATTCGCCGACCCCACTAGCGCCGATTGGCTCGACAGCCCCGAACTGATCACCTTCGCAAGCGGGGAGACCGTGGTGGAAGAGGGGGGCCCGGCCGACGCCGTCTATTGGATCGAAGCCGGCGAAGTGGAGATCTTTCGCACCGATGCCAACGGCTCCGAGGTGCCACTTGCCCGGTTGGGAACCGGCCGCTATTTCGGCGAGCTGGCCTCGCTGCTCGGCACCGGACGCACGGCCTCGGTGCGAGCCGCCGCGCCGACCACCCTTTCGGTCCACACCGTCGAAAGCTTTCGCCGCCGCCTAGGCATTGAACGGGTTCGGCCCGAGACCGGCCCGAGTTCCGCCGACGAGGTCCGCCAACTGATCCGACAGGGCCAGTACCTGAAGGCCTATGACCTCGCCGCCGGCCAGCTCGAGTTGGGCAGCGGCGACCTCGAGCTGCGGTTATCTGGCGGTGCTCGCCCTCGCCCGGTCGGGAGCCACCATCCAGGCCCGCCGTCGCTACGACTCTTTCGGTCTCGCTTCGGTGGAACGGCGCTTCCATCGCAGCCCGTCTGGCCGAGGACATCGCCGCCCTCGATGCCCGCCTCGATAAGGACATCGCCCTCGCCCGTGACGGCGAGCAGCGCCGTCTATGGGCGTCGCGCTCGGCGACGAGGCTACGGCGCCGCCTTCGACCGCCACCGCTCCCCCTACCTGGCGGTGAACGCGGCCACGATGTGGCTCGTCGCCGGAGAAGAAGAGCGGGCCACCAGCCTCCGCCCGCCAGGGCCTCGACGTCCTCTCCGAAGCGAAAGCAGCAAGTTCCGAGGACCGCTACTGGTTGCTGGTCTCTGAAGCCGAAGCCGCCCTGGTGCTCGGTGACCGCCAAAGGGCCGAGGATGCCCTTGCGACGGGCCGGGCATGGGAGCGAGTCCGCTCTTGCCTCGCGGGCGACCACGCTGCGTCAGCTCAGGCTCGTCTGCGAACTCAAGGGGTTCGATCCTTCGCTGCTGGCGGCGATCGCCAACCCGACCGTGGTCCATTTCTGCGGTCATCGCATCGGCGCCCCCGGGGAAGGGAGCCGCTTTCCCGCCGAGGAGGAGCCGCGAGTGCAAGCCGAGTCTGAAGGCGGAGTTCGATCGGTTGGGGGCCGGGATCGGCTATGGCTCGCTCGCCGCCGGGGCCGACATCATGGCCGCCGAGGTCCTCCTCGACCGGGGAGCCGAACTGCATGTCACCCTTCCCTTCGATCGAGAGGAGTTTGTCCGCACCTCTGTGGCACCGGCAGGTCCCGCCTGGGTACGTCGCTTCGAACGCTGCCTCGCCTCGGCCACCGCGGTCGTTACCGCAGTCCACGGCGAGTACCTCGACGACCCGACCCTTTTCGACTTCTGCGCACGCATCGCCATGGGCGATGCCCTGGTCCGGGCTCGACAGCTCGAGGCCGACGTCTGCCAGGTAGCCGTATGGGACGGCGTCGAAACGAGCCAGACGGCCGGCACCTCGGTAGATGTTGCCCGCTGGAAGGCTGGCGGACACCCCGCCACGATCATTCCGGCCGGTGCCACGGCCGTCGCTGCCAACGGTCCCGCCGCCCCTCCCAAACGGCAGGTCCGGGCGCTACTTTTCGCCGACTTCGCCGGCTTCTCCCGCCTTTCCGACGCCCAGGTGCTGCTCTTCCAGGAGAAGGTGATGTCCGAGATCGGCCGCACCGTCGAGAAGTTCGGCGCCCACCTCCTTTCCGGACGCACTTGGGGCGATGGTCTCCATCTGGTCTTCTCCGAGGTTGGGGCGGCGGCCCAGTGTGCTCTCGATCTGCAGACCTCGATCAGCCAGATCGACTTCGAAGCCGCCGGCCTGCGCGGTTTGCGCGGGCTCCGCCTGGCCGCCCACGCCGCCCCGGTGTTCGAAGGGTGGGATCCGATCGCCGGGGGCTCGTCTCTTCTTCGGGGCGGGAGTCACGCAGACTGCCCGTATCGAACCCCGCACCCCCGAGGGTGAGGTCTACGTCACCCATCCGTTCGCCGCTCTGGCCGCCCTCGCCGGCGACCTCTCGATCGCCTGCCAGTACGTCGGCACTCTTCCCACCGCCAAGGGTTACGGGTCATTGCCTCTCTACGCTCTCCATCAGAAGGTGTAGTCATGGCCACAGTGCAACAGGCCGAAACCGAGCCTCGGACCGGGCAAGTCCGCTTCGATGGCTTCATCTCCTACAGCCACACCGCCGACGAATTGCTTGCCCCCCGTCTGCAGGCAGCCCTCCAGACCTTCGCCAAGCCGTGGTGGAAACGGCGGGCGTTGCGGGTTTTCCGCGACCAGTCGTCACTTTCGGCCAACCCGCATCTGTGGTCGTCGATCACCGCCGCCCTCGATGCTTCCGACTGGTTCATCCTCCTCACCTCCCCGGAGGCGGCGGCCTCTACGTGGGTCGATCGGGAGGTCGCTTACTGGCGTGAGCACAAGGACCCCGAGAGGATTCTGCCGGTCCTCACCGCCGGCACCCTCACTTGGGACGAGGCCTCGGGTCGGCTCGATCCCCAACTCGTCGGTGCCCCGGTCGTTGCTCGACGCTTTTTCGGGCGAGCCCCGCTGGGTGGATCTGCGGTGGCCGGAGGAGGAAACCCAGCTCGATCTCCGCAACGGCCGCTTCCGCGACGTGGTGGCCGACATCGCCTCGTCGCTGCGCGGCATCCCCAAGGACGACCTCGAATCCGAGGAGGTCCGCCAGCACCGCCGTACCCGCCGCACGGCCTGGGGAGCGGGGATCGCCCTGGCGGTTCTCGCGGTCGCCGCCATCACCGGTGCGGTCATCGCGATTGATCAGCGGGAGCAGGCCGAAGCCCAAAGGACATTTGCCGAAGCGGAAACGGCCCGGGCTGAGGAGGAGACCGTGCGGGCGGAGTCGGCCGAATCGCTGGCCCGTTCCCGGGAGCTGGCCGCCTCGGCAATCAACCTGCTGGATGACAATCCCGAATTGAGCATCCTCCTCGGGCTGGAGGCGATCGAGTCGACCCCGTCGGGTGCTGAGCAGCCGGTCGAAGCGATCAACGCCCTCCGCGAAGCCACCCATGCCAGCCGTCTGCGTAGCCGGGAGGTCGCCTCTCCATCGGGGGGTTTCGTGGCCCTCGATCTGTCTCCGGACGGGACCCGGCTCGCCACGGTATCCCAGGTAGACGCCAAGGTCACCGTGACCGATGTCGCCACCGGTCGGGAGATCTCCTCCTATACCGACTCGACCGTGGACCATCTCGTTTCCCTCTCCTTCTCCGTCGACGGTGAAGTGCTCGCGGTGGGGGTGGTGGACTCCGCCCGGCAGACCTTCCACCCGGGGATGCCGCCCCGGCCGGGTTCGGAGATCCCCGACGACCTGCCACCCCGGGTCATCCTCTTGTCGGTCGAGTCCGGGGAGGTGCTGCGGACCATCGACTATCCCTCCTGTGTCGAGGCGGTACCGCTTCCAAGATTCTCCCCCGACGGAGCGTGGCTGGCAGTGGCGGGTCTTGCCGGCCCCGATTGTCGGGCGGATCAATGGGCGGTCGAATTGCTCGACGCCGTTACCTTCGAATCGGTGCACCGCTGGGAGACGACCGCCGACGCGGCGCTGACATGGAGCGCTGACGGATCGCAGTTCTCGGTCGCCAGCGACGCCTCCTCAATGTCTGGCACCATCGTCTTCGAAGTCGCCACCCGGGAACAAGTCCTGCAGTACCCCGCTAATAGAGGGATTCTTAGCCCGGATGGACAACTCCTGGTAGTAGATGCAGGATTTGGTCTCGGCGGCCTCGATGTGATCGAGGTGGCGACGGGGACCCGAACCGACATCCTCACCGGCTTTGATCTCTTAGTGTCAAACAGGGCCTTCACTCCCGACAGCTCCCGGCTGATTGTTGGGATAGCGGGGCATGAGGTGCTGGTCTTTGACCTGGAGTCGGGCAAGCTCGTTCATCGGCTGAGCCCTACCGGCATTCCGCTCTCGTTCGATTGCCTCGCTCAGTGCGAAACCCTGCTGCACTCGAACGGCGATGGTGAGGTGCTCACCTGGGATCTGTCGACCACAGCTGGAGGTGAGTTCAACTCGGTCGATTCCGGCTATTTCGTAAACGCCAACTCTCTCGCCGCCGCCGGAGACACCGGTGTCTTTTTGGGTTTCTCCACTCTTCGCTTCCACCCCGATGTGGTGCCTTTTGACCGCCCTTCCGGCCAGATCAGCACAGACCGCCGTGCCACCGAGACGAACACCCCCCTACCTCTTCCCGATGGACGCATCGTGCTCCTCGAGGTGTCCGAAACCACACCCGAGTTTGGCCCGGTGGTGGCCTGGGACCCCGCCAGCGACAGCGTTGAGGAGGTGGCCGGGTGCTGGACGACCCTGGAGGCGGTCGAACGGAGTGGCTTCGGCTCTGAGCCGATCCCGTGCGCCGATCGCGAAGGCGACTACTTCTTGATGGATGGAGCACTCCTGAGCCCCGACGAGTCGAGCCTGCTGCTTACCGCTGTTGGAGAGGTGAAGGTCTTCGATGCGCGCACCCTGGTGGAACAGACCGTGCCGGCCCTACCGGCAGGCCATAGGACCGTCCTGGCCTACGGCGGGTCCTGGCTCCTGAGCAGTGACGGACAAGTTGCGAGGGTCGTCGACCTCTCTGACGGTCGGGTGGTGGCGACCCTGCCGACCGGATCCTCCAACGCCTGGTCAGACGTATCGACCAGCGGAGATTTGGTGGCAATCTTCGAGTGGAACCCCGCAGAGCTAACGGTCTACGACACTGGCACCTGGCAGCCGATCACGTCCTTTGCTCCTGGCTCCAGTCGCGGCATCTCATTTTCCCCCGATGGCTCCAAGATCCTGACCGCCCAAAACGACGGCTACGTCCGCATCTGGGACACCCACGCCGGCAATGAACTCTTTCGGATTCCGCTACCCGCGCCCTCCGGCGGCGTGTGGCTCGACGAGACCCACATCGTCATCGGTTCCGCCACCGGCCTCTGGACGACGATCACCCTTGACCTCGAAGAACTGAAGGACCTGGCGGTTTCCCGGCTGACGCGGGGCTTCACCGCCGAAGAATGCGAGACCTACCGCATCGACCCATGTCCCGATCTCGAAACGATCGCGAGCAGATAGAGCCGAATCCTGTCCCATTCTCGAGCATCTCACTGGGATGCCAAGATGGTTCCAGGAGAGGAGGTTTCCGCATTTCAGAATGCAACATTCGTAATGCAAATCGGAGGAATTGGGTGGAGTCACTCACTTAAGTACCCGGCAAGTCTCCCAGGATCGCATGGACGCCATCGACCGTCTGCATCCCTGGGTGGCGCCAGCCACCAGCCATGTCAGCAAGAAGGCGACCCTCGTCCAAGAACGACTGATCCGAGGCAAATGAGTCCGAATCCAACCCACTTCATATCAGCACATCCTGCTCGGCATTTCCCGCCACGATTGCCGTGGGCGTTGTTTTGGGTGGAGACGATTGATCGTGCATTGCATGTGGGGCCTATGCCGGAGAGAGACGTGAAAGCCCTTCGGTGGATCCTCGCCGGTGAAACCGGCCGTTCCGCCCACGGCGTCAAGAACGTCAGCCAATCCCTTTGTAAAAGGGGGTGCTGCGGTTGCGCGCCTTGAACGAGTGCCACAGTGAAAAGCTGGTCGATAGAGAAGAACTCCACACCATCAAGGCGGGCTGAACAGATATCCCATGGGAGTCCAGTCGAGGACCTGCAGGTTGCATGGTGCCCTTTCCCGACCCCCAGTACAAGCTCGCGGTTGAATCCGAAGAAGGGTCGAACCGATCTAGCGGCCGACCGCTACCGTTAGAGCTTCGCTCGCCGCTGATACAGTCGGCGACGGTCCATGGAGTGGGCGATGAGAGATCGACACTTGACACTCACCAACTGGGGCGCCTACGAGATTGAGACCGACGGCGTCGAGATAACAGCGGTCCATCCATTCGCCAAAGACCCGGATCCTTCTCCCATCGGGCAATCGTTGAAGGCCGTCAGGGAATGCCGGGTGATGCGGCCCGCGATAAGGCAGAGCTGGTTGGACCATGGCCCTGGGGCCAAGGCCGATCAACGAGGGGCCGAGCCTTTCGTAGAAGTTGATTGGGATATGGCGATCGATCTCGTTGGCACCGAACTTGGCCGGGTGATCTCGGTGCACGGCAACGAGGCGATCTACGGTGGCTCGTATGGGTGGGCCAGTGCTGGGCGTTTCCATCACGCCGTGAGCCAGATCCACCGCTTTTTGGCTGTCATCGGCGGATATACCAGTTCCGCCAACACTTACAGCCTGGCTGCTGGTGAGGTCATCAGCCCACACATAGTCGGGTTGGACGTCTTCGAGGGCCAGCCATCTTGGCGCGAGATCGCCGATAACACCCGACTCGTTGTGACGTTTGGCGGCATAGCCCTCAAAAACGCACAGGTCAACCCGGGAGGGCATGGACGACACACCACTCGAGATTGGCTCGGGACGTGTCGCGATCGGGGTCTCGAGTTCGTCAACGTCTCGCCCTTGCGTGACGATATGGTCGAAGCTCATCGAATGCAGAATGGATACCGGCGAGGCCGAATACCGACACCGCCATCATGCTCGGCATCGCCCACAGCCTGGTCGTCGAAGGTCTCCATGACCGACCATTCATCGACCGTTACTGCGTCGGCTGGGACCAACTTGAAAAATATCTCCTCGGTTTCGAGGATGGCCAACCGAAGACAGCCGAATGGGCCGGGTCCGTCGCCGACATTGCACCGGAGCGGATCCGAGAGTTGGCCCGTCGAATGGCACATTCACGAACATTCATAAATGTCAGTTGGTCGGTGCAACGCGCACACCACGGCGAGCAGCCGTACTGGATGGCGATCGCTCTCGCCGCGATGTTAGGTCAGATCGGTCTGCCTGGAGGGGGCTACGGTTTTGGATACGGCGCGGTAGGAACCATCGGGAGCGGGTTCGATTACCGGGCGTTACCCCGCCTCCAACGTCCCACCAATCCGGTGGCGGCCTACATTCCGGTGGCGCGTATCGCTGACATGCTGCTCTCACCGGGTGCCGAGTTCGATTACAACGGCAAGAGGTCCATTTACCCCGACATCCACCTGATCTATTGGTGCGGCGGGAATCCATTCCACCATCATCAGGACATCAACCGCCTGTTGGTGGCATTGCAAAAGCCGGACACAATCGTTGTCCACGAGCCGTTTTGGAACTCCTTCGCCCGTCACGCCGATATCGTCCTCCCAGCCACGACGCCGCTCGAGAGAAACGACATCGGCGGTGCTCCCGATGACGATTACATCTTCTGGATGGAGCGCGTGCTCGATCCGGTTGGCGAGGCCCGCAACGACTACGACATTTTCGCGTCCCTCGCCGACCAATGTGGTCGGGGGGAGCAATTCACTGAGGGGCGATCAGCAGACGAGTGGATTCGATATCTCTACGACCGATTCCAAGCCGAGAACGAGCGCTACCCGGAGTTCGCGGAGCTTCGGGCTCACGGCTACTTCCAGACTCCGGACGATATCGCCGCGCGTTCCGAAAATCCCTTCGCCGTCTTCCGCCGCGATCCCGAGAATCATCCCCTTGGCACGCCCTCGGGCCGGATCGAGCTCTACTCGGAAACGATCGCGAGTTTTGGCTACGACGACTGTCCGGGGCACCCCACTTGGATGGAGCCATACGAGTGGTTGGGGACATCCGATCTCGGTAGTCGGCTCCATCTGATCTCAAACCAGCCGACTACGCGGCTCCACTCTCAGTGGGATCATGGTGAGACGAGCCTCAACGCCAAGGTGGCAGGCCGCGAACCAATTCGTATTCACCCCAGCGACGCCGACAGCCGCGGCATTTCTACAGGCGACATCGTCCGAGTCTTCAACGATAGGGGTGCCTGCCAGGCCGGCGCCGTGGTGACGAATGCGGTCAGGCCGGGAGTCGTGCAACTATCGACCGGTGCCTGGTACGACCCTGAGGAGCCGGGCCGAGTGGGCACCCTCTGCAGGCATGGCAACCCGAACGTTCTCACGCGAGACATGGGCACCTCCCGGCTGGCCCAGGGGCCAACCGCCCAGACGTGTCTCGTCAACGTCGAGCGCTACGACGGGCAGCTCGAACCGGTCGGTGTGTTCACACTCCCACGCTTCACGACGTCCGACAACCTATAACCGCCGACCTCGTGACTAAAAGGACACTCGGTCCTACGGTAACGAAAGGGTCATCGTTTGAGCGGAGCCAACTGACAAAGGTTGGTCAGAGAGCTTGCGACTTATGACCGGCCGCTTGTTCGTGCGCCACAATCGCTCGCATCGGGCAGCTTCGTTGGAGTTGACATCGAGAGTCGCTCGACAACTACAATCGATTGCAGTGTCCCGCGGCCATTGGGTGCAACCGTCAGGACTTCGGGCCAACCTCAAGGAATGTGCCCGCGTCGCGGGGCCGCTTCAATGGCTCGGTTTGGCTTGAGAACCACGGTCAGGGTCGGAGCCTCGACAAGGACACAGGGAGAGACTATGTCGGGTCACATCGAGTTGGTTCACACCGAAGACAACTCTCCGCAGTTCAACATGCCTTACACGCCAGCCGTCAAAGTCCGGTCGGGGAAGACGATGTACCTGGCCGGGGTCACGGCGGCTCCGGTCTATCACAGCCATCCGCACGACCCGGCAGAGTTCGCAACTATCCCTGTGGATGCACAACGTCAGGCTGAGATGTGCATGGAGAACCTGGCGGCGGTCCTCAAGGCTGGCGGTGCACGCTTGACCGACGTCGTTGACCTGACCAGATACATCGTCAACCTTGAAGCCAACCAAGACGCGATCAACCTCGTAATGGGGCTTTACCTTGGGGCTCACCGGCCAGCAACGACCACGGTGGAGGTCGTGCGCCTCGCTACCGATCCCAGACTGGTGCTCGAGCTGCGAGCGGTCGCGGTGACGCCGGAGTGACCACAAACTCCACATTCGGGGCATCCCCGCGCCCAGCCACCCGGATAGTACTGAGAAGGCTCGTTGCGAGGAACGCCGTTCAATTTCAGTTGCTGGTCGGAGTCATTGTTCTCGCCGCCTTTTTCACGGTCCTGTACCCAGACCGATTCGCCACGTTCCGCAATTTTCAGAACATCACTCGACAAGGCGCGACGTTGCTCGTCGTCGCCATCGGACAGAGTTTTGCCTTAGTCCAAGGAGGATTCGACATCTCGGTAGGGGCCGTAATGGGTCTCGCCAGCACAGTCGGGGCCCTCGTCATGATCGAATACGGCCTCGTAGTAGGAATATTGGCTGGACTAGGAGCCGGCCTCGCCGCAGGTCTTGTCAATGGCGCTCTGATCGCCAGGCTGGCGGTAACCCCATTTATCGCGACGTTGGGGATGCTTGCCTTTGCCCGGGGAGCGGCCAACGAGATCAGCAATGGAGCGTCGGTGTCGGGGCTCCCGGAGTCGTTCCGCATCTTCGGGGGTGGCTCTTGGGGCCCGATTCCGGCAACGGTCGGAATGGCCGCTCTGGTCCTTTGCCTCGCGGTGGTGATCCTTTACATGAGCCGGGCGGGTCTTTACCTGTATGCACTCGGGGGCTCGCGGGATGCCACACGCCTCGCAGGCGTCAAGGTCCCGCGATATGAGTTGATGGCTTATGCGATGTGTGGGCTTCTCGCTGGCGTCGGCGGGCTCATGTTGGCATCCCGGGTTTCGGTGGGGCAGGCAAGCCTTGGGCAGGGATTTGAGTTGATGTCGATCGCCACCGCCGTCATCGGGGGTTTTGCCGTGGGTGGTGGAGTCGGTCGCCTGAGCGGGGTCGTGTTCGGTGTAGCCCTGTTGAGCGTCCTGTCGACCGGCATGAACATCGCCCAGGTTTCGGAGTTCATTCAGCAGATGCTGACCGGAACGGTTCTCGTGGTCGCGGTGCTGATCGACCGATTGCGGCGAAACAACGGGCCCCGGAGCCGCGATGTGGTTCTGTGTAGAACCATCGCCACCTTTGGATTCGGTCCGGGGGCAACTCCCCGGATTCATGACAAGCAGAAAGGAACAACATGAGATATCCGTCGCGGGTCAGGATCGCCATCGTCCTCCTCCTGTTCGGTGTTGCAGCATGCGGTTCGGAGGATGCAGCCACGACCACGTCGCCTCCGACCTCCACCACCACCGCCGAACGATCCTGATGCAGCACTCCGAGAGACCTTGGCGTGTGATTTGAGTCCGACCGCAGAAGAACTAGCCGACTACGTCGTTCCCACCGCCAGCGAGCCCTTCGACATAACCCTGCTACAGGTGAGCCTGGCCGGGTATTACTACCAGGCCATCGACTATGGGGCCCATTCGGCTGGCGACGAAGCCGGCGTGGAGGTAACCACTCTCGCAGCCGAGGGATACGCTTCGCCCGATCTGCAGCTGAGCCAAATCGAGGACGCGCGTCGAAGTCGGGACCGACGCGATCGTCATCGCCCCCTCGGACATCCAGGGATCTATTCCCGCGGTTCAAGCTGGCAATCGACGCCGGCCTGCCGGTGGTGAATATCTCGACGGAGGTTGCCCACCCCGATGTCTACATGGTGATGCAGGATGACTATGTCCTGGGCCAGATGCTCGCCGACCGGCTGGCCGAAGTTGTCCCGGACGGTGGTGGTGGAATTCTCATCGCCGGACCCGGCCAACGCCACGTGGTCAAGGAAGCGCACTCTCGGCTTCTCGGATCGCGTTTGAGAGCTACCCCAACATATCGATCCTGGCTGCGCCGACTCAACTGGTCGATCCGGCCGAAGGTTTGAAGTCATTCGAGGATGCAGTACAGGCCAATCCCGAGATCGCCTGGATCGCTTCCGTCCACTACTTCATCCTGCAGCCGGCGGCGCTTCCCGCCGAATACAGCGGCCAAGTCCCCTATCGGAGTTTCGGGTACGAACCGGACAGCATTGCCGCGCTCGATTCTGGTGTCCTCAACTCCGTCTTCGCCATCGAACCGGTGTCCATGGGCCGGGTCGGAATCGGTACAGCAGTATCGCTCCTCGAGGGAGAGACTGTCCCCCGCGTCACCTGTCTCCCGGCTCCGGCCTTCACAGCTGAATCAGCCGGGTCACCGGTCGCCTTGAACGAGCTCATCCCTGAAGGCTGAGATTGGGCTCGAAGTCTGAAGGGTCCCTCGCAATGGGGAGCAATGAGCCACTCCTGGTGCAGATGCGAGGAGTCACCAAGCGGTACCCGGGAGTGGTCGCATTGGAGAATCTCGACCTCGATATCGAGGAAGGAACCGTCCATGCCGTCGTCGGGTTGAACGGGGCCGGCAAATCGACTTTGGTCAATCTGCTGGCCGGCTTAGTCCAACCCGATGAGGGTGTCATCAGGTTCCTCGCCTCCTCAGGAGATCGAGAAGCGCTCAGCCTCGTCCCCCAAGAGGTCATGTTCGTCCCCGCTATGTCGATCGGACGAAACATCCTCCTTGGACGGGAGACGTGGACCTTCGGTCGGCGACGGCTCGATCGAACCGAATTCGTCCAAGTTGCCGAAGCGCTCGACCGCTTGGGTCTGAGCCTTCACCCCGAGACCGACTCGCGGGAGTGCTCAATCCCCCAGCTCAGGCTGATGCAGATAGCAAGAGCGTTGCTGGCTCCGGGCAAGGTGATGCTCCTGGATGAGCCAACCGCAGTTCTCCCCGAGGTGGATGCGGGAAGACTCCTGGAGAGAATCGCAACATTGCGAGATCGGGGCGAAGCGGTGGTCTACGTGAGCCATCGCCTTGGCGAAGTCCTGCGCTTGGCTGACACGATCACCGTCCTCAAGGACGGCCGCAAGGCAGCCTCGTTCAAACGGGGCGAGGTGGATCGTCGCGGCCTCATCGACCTTCTTTCGAAGCATCGGACTCCGACTACCGAGGCTGATGAACCTTCTGTTGAGGTGGGTCGGCAGCCTGGACTAACGGTCGAAGGACTTTCGGCGCCTGGCTTTGGCGGGGTCAGCTTTCACGCACCGGCTGGCGAGGTTTTGGCCCTCGTTGGCGTCCAGGACGCCGGCCAGAGCCAGGTGGTCGAGGCGCTCGCCGGCTTACGCATGCCGACAGCCGGTACGGCTCGACTCGGTAACCGCGTGCTGAACCTCTCGTCCCCTTATGCGGCCGCCAGGGCAGGCCTGGTCCTGGTGCCCGCTGACCGCCGCTCCTCGGGAGTGGTTGGCCCGATGTCGGTTAGGGAGAACACGGTTCTATCACCACGAACCGGAGCCACGCGCTGGGGATTCCGAGCCCGACCCCGTGAAGGCGATACCGCACGTCGCTATATCAACCGATTCGAAATCAAGGCCGCCAGTTCCGACGTCGTGGCGACGTTAAGTGGAGGAAACCAACAAAAGGTGGCTCTGGCGAGGGCAGTGGAGGCCCACCCCACGGTCATGCTGCTGGACGAGCCGACGCAGGGCATCGACGCCGCCACCAAAGGTGAGGTGCTTCGCCTAATAAAATCTGAAGCTCTCAGGTTCGGGCGGGTGGTGGTCTCAGCCACGTCGCAACTCGAGGAGATACCGGGTTGGGCGGACAGTGTGATTGTTTTCAGAGAAGGAGAAATCGTTGCGCGATTTTCGGGCATCGACATAACCGAAGCCGATCTGCTTCATGCCTCGATCAGCTGATGGAAGGAGTTTGAGTGAATGCAGCTAACGAAAGACTGGCGGCTGCCGCGGTGGCGGTGGGCGAGGCTCACGCCGATCTGCTGCTGACGGGCGGGCACACTGCTCGAGGTCCACACCGGGATAGTTGAACCCGCCGAGATCGCAATCGCCGGCCGTCGAATCGCAGCTGTAGGAGAGGTCGCATACACCGTTGGCTCTGATACCAGGATCCTCGACTGCGAAGGCCTGGTACTCGTACCCCGGGTTGATCGATCCCCATCTCCACATCGGTGGCTCGCAGCTATCGATCGAGCGGCTGGCGGAAGTGCTCGTCCCTCGAGGCACCGCAGCAATCGCAACCGACTTCTACGAACCTGGAGCCATTGCCGGCATCGCGGCAATTGAGGAACTCCTTCGAGCGGTCGGACGCGACGGGGCTTCATATTCTCTTCTCCCCCTTTCACGCAACGGCCCTTGGCTTCGGGAGTTTCGGCAATGTCGGCGGGACTACGCTCGACGAACTTGCCGATCTGGCGCAGCATGAGCGAGCAATCGCGATCCGCGAGTGGAACCGGCTTCGAGCAAGATCCCGCTGGATCAGATTGAGTCCTTTTATCGAAGGGCCCTTCAAAGGGGCTTAGCCGTGGAAGGTCACCTCGAAGGACTGACCGGCAGTCATCTCCAGGCGTCGGTCGCATTGGGAATCATGACCGACCATGAGACGTCCACAACCGCCGAGGCCCTCGAGATGGTGCGACTGGGTATCACGGTGCAAATTCGGGAAGGATCGGGGGCTCGCAATCTCGAGGCGGTCATCAAAGCCGTAACGGAACATGGCATCGATCCCCCGCAACTTCAGCCTTTCGACCGACGAGCAAGAACTCCATTCCCTGGCCCGTAACGGGCACATGGACCGCAAGCTGCGGATGGCGGTCGCCCACGGCGTTTCCCCCATCGACGCCGTGAGAATGGCCACCCTGAACGCCGCCTCGTCTCTCGGAGTGCAACAGCGACTTCGGAAGCATCGCCCCGGGAAAGACGGCATCGATAGCAGGACTCGGCGACCTCCGCGATTTCGACGTTCGGATGATGGTCAGCGGAGGTGTGGAGTCCGCCCGGGATGGGCGCTACTTGCTCAACGTACCCGTGCCCCGCTATCCCGAAGCCTGGTACGACACCGTGCACGTGAAGGAGGATCTGGAGCCGACCGACTTTCTCTTCGACCCTGGCCTAAGAGCGGCCGAGGTTCGCGTCATAGGCATCACCCCGGGGTCATTGGTGACTGCCGACCTAGCCGAGAACGTCACCTTTGAACACGGTCGGGTTTCAGGATCCGAGGGTCTCGCCACCATTGCCGTCATCGACCGCCACGCGGGTACAGGTAACAAAGGGCTTGGTCTCATCCGCGGATTCGCCTTGAAGGCCGGGGCGATCGCAACAACGATCAATCCAGGAATGATGAACCTGATGGTTATCGGAGTCGACCCGGAGTCGATGGCAGTCGCCGCCAATCGGGCCGCCGAACTCAATGGCGGGATCGTCGTCGCGGTGAACGGGCACGTCATCGCCAAGCTGCGCAACTCCCCTTTCGGGATCCTATCCGACTCTCCTTCAGGCGAGGTAGCAACTGGTGCTACAGCAGTAGCCGATGCGATCCGGGATCACCTCGGAGTTTCGTTCGACGGCCTCATCACATCCGTCGGGTTTGCTTGCCTGGCCGTGACGATTCCCGACTTGAAAATCTGCGATCGGGGCCTGGTGAAGGTCTGGCGAGATCGCCAGGAGGCGGTCGATTTCGTCGTTAGGCGCTTGCCTTAGGGCCGGGGGTTGGCCGTAGATCTCCTCACGACCAGCGATGGAGGAAGCATCACCAGCTGTGGGACCTGAACTCCCATCGGCTCTTGGCGGCCCATAAGGCCCAGGTGAACTCGGGCCGCAGTACAAGGGGCGACAAAAAATGACCTTTGTGCAAAAGGAGTTTGGTCGTCGCAGCATTCCCCGCAACTATGCTCACCGGCCGCTCGGAACGACCGGTTTCGATGGTGGAGGTGAGGGGATTTGAACTCCTGGCTTCTTCCGTGCGAGGGAAGCGCTCTGCCGGGCTGAGCTACACCCCCAGATGGGAACGCAATGGTAGGGCCGCATGTGCCCACACAATTTCCACCTGCGCTCCTAAGGCGACCTCGTTGGTTCGAACAGGGCAAAGAAGGCCACCCGCTGCCACCGACCCCACCACCACTTCACGTGTGCCTTCCCCAAGTAGGCACCGTCGCCGATCTGGACCAACTCGTCCAGCACCCGTCGGACCGTCAGCTTCGGATTCCCGGGCAGGTCGTAATCGATCTTGAGGACCGTCCGGTCGGCGTCCTCGAGGCCGGGAGCTAGATACGTGCGGAAGGCGAAGGCGCGGTAAGTCTCCGGGCCATCGCCGCGGAACCCGCGATAGACCGGATTGAAGAGCCGAGCCAGCCTCAGCGAACCTCTGAGAGAAAATGTTGTCGCCGCCGGGAGGCTGCCGCATCGAAAGTCTTGCCCTTCCAGGGCATACGCCGGGCCAGCAGGGCGGCGAACAATTGGGTCACAACCGGGGCGATTTCGAGGCGGATGAGCTCACCGGATGTGCGGCCATCTAGCGGTGGATCCGGGGGCCAACCACTCCGGAATTGCTCGTTCAGTACCGACCTTGTCTGCCGATCTCAGGCCGCTTATCCCGATATCAGTCATTCGCGGCTTCTATGCCTCTTCGTGGGTTCTTTCGGAGAGTTCGGCGCGAAGGCGTTCTTGGACCACGGTCGTGGTGAGGTCGGCGCGTGACCGCTCGACCAGGGCCCGGGAGACATCTGTCGTTCTCCGCAGCCCGGCGGTCATTCCATCGGGATAGTCGAGTTCGGCGAGCAGATCGACGATCTGATCCATCTCGACCAGGCATTGCTCGGCCGTCACCAGGTCACCATCCCGAAGGCGATCCAGCATCCGCCGACGCAACTCGCCGACCGCCTCCCCGAGACCGTGCAGGTAGGCGACTGGATGGATTTCCAACTCCACCGGCGTTGGCAGCGGACGGCCTCGGAACAGGGCCGTGCACACGGCGGCCTCGGCGTATTCCTTGGCGGCGTCGTGGACGAAACCGGCATGAAGGATGTCGTGATGATCACCGAGGACCGTCTGCACTTCTTGCAGGGTCGGTGCCGGCCTTGGTCGACCAACTCATCGGCGGTTTCCCATTGTCCGCGATGCAATGAACGGATCGCGTTGGCGGACGCTCGAATGACCTCACGGCTCTTCACATAGCCGACCTCGCGGGCTGCGAACTTTGCATCGAGCTCCCCGCGAATCGGCTGGGTCAGCTGGTCGAGCTCGAGAGGATCCACGCCGAATTGATCAGCGGTTGGCGATGACCTTGACCGGGAATTCCTCCCACTGAGTCTCCCCGTCCGAGAAGTAGCGATTGGCGATGCGCTGGGCATGCCGTTGACGGAGTTGGGCCAGCATCGCCAGATACCAGGCGAAGCAAGCATCGATCCCGAGATGGACCAACAACCAGTTGAGGGAACCGTCCCGCCAGGCCAGAAACGCCGAAGCCACGGCCAGGACTACAAAGACGATCGTCGCCCGCCTCCGTCTGATTCTGACCCGATCGCGGGCCGAGGCGAGCTTGGCGTCGTAGGAGTGGCGCTGGATGTCGGCCATCCTCCGCGTGACGCGATCGAACTCTTCGGTGGAATTGAGAGGGGTCGTTCGGTGATCACCAAAGATGCCGGGCAACAGATACAGCCCCCAAACGGCGGCTATCACCAGTCCGGCGACAATTATTGGTGTCAGCATGTCAGCATTTGAAAGGCCCTGTTCCCCGCGGGAGAGTAGCGAGACGCAGAGGGGTTAACAACCACTGTCAGCGTTCCCAGGTCCCCGAGCGCCCTCCGGATTTGCGAATCAGCTGGATCGGCCCGATGACGGCGCCTCGATCCAGACCCTTGGTCATGTCGTAGAGGGTCAACGCAGCGACCGCGGCAGCCGTCAGTGCCTCCATTTCCACGCCGGTCCGGCCGGTAGTGACCACCGAAGCGGTGATGCGGGCGCCCCCGTCGGTCGCCTCCACCTGGACGGTGACCCCGTCGATCGGCAACGGATGGCACAGAGGGATCAGCTCGGAAGTGCGCTTGGCCCCGGCGATGCCTGCCAGCCTCACGGCGGCCAGAGCGTCGCCTTTGGGGAGGTCTCCCGAAAAGAGGGCATCCCGGACCGTGACCGCAAGGGTGACGTCCGCTGTGGCGACCGCCTCCCGGGTTGTGACCTCCTTGGAGGAGACGTCGACCATATGGACGTCGCCCGAAGCCGTCAGATGCGTGAAGGGCTGCTCATCGCTCATCGAAGCTTCTCTCCTCGGGCCATCGGAACATCTCCAGCATGACAGGTTCGCCGACGTCGACGTCGGCCGGTTCCCTCCGGCACGACCGCGAAGGCATCCCCGGCCACCACCGCCGACAGCACGTTGGAGGACTGCCCGCCGGATGGTGCGCACCATCGCACCTCACCTTCAGTCGAGGTGCGAACCCGGACGAAGACAGTCTTTTCCGGATCGGTCGACAGCTTGACCCTTGTTCGACCTTGCACCCGGGGACGGAAGAGGCTTCGCGCTCCCATCATCTTCAAAAGTCCGGGACGTACGAATTGTTCAAATGCCACGAACGACGAGACCGGGTTTCCCGGTAGACCAAAGAGCGGCTTCCCGCCGATCGTGCCGAACGCGAATGGCTTGGCCGGCTGCATGGCCACCTGCCAGAACTCGATGTTGCCGAGTTCACCGAGCACCTTCTTGACGAGGTCGTACTCACCCATCGAAACCCCGCCCGATGTCACGATCACATCGGCCGCTTCCACCCCGCTGGCGATGGCTTCCCGCAACGCCGCCGCGTCATCCGGAATCCGACCAAGATCGATGACCTGGACCCCGAGTTCGGTCAGCATTGCGGCCAGCATCGGCCGGTTGGAGTCGCGAATCTGGCCGGGTCCGAGAGCGGGGCCATCGACCGGGACGAGTTCGTCGCCGGTCGAGGCCAAGGCGACCCGGGGCCGGCGATGGACGGCCAGTTCGGCGATCCCGAGATTGGCGAGAACGCCGATATGGGCCGCCGCCAGGCGGATCCCGGAGCCGATCACCTCGGTTCCGGCCTCGACGTCGCCACCGGCGCGGCGCACCGAGGTGCCGGCGGGCACGCCGATCATGATCGTCACGATGTCGCCGGACTGACTGGTGTCCTCGACCCGCACGACTGCATCGGCCCCTTCGGGAATGGGGGCTCCGGTCATGATCTTGATCGCGGTTCCGGGAACCAGACTGCGAGTGGCCACCCGGCCCGCCGGGACATCTTCGATGACGGTCAGATCCACCGGAGCCGATTCGACGTCTTCGGCTCGAACCGCGTAGCCGTCCATGGCCGAGTTCGTGAACGGTGGAACCGGGGAAGGAGCCACGACGGGAGTGGCCGGCACCAGGCCCAGACGCGTCTCCGATTGCGACGAGGGCGGCGGGAAGCCTGCTCAGGGCGCCCAGGACCTCGGCCTGGGCGGCGGTCAACGAGCGCATCATGGAGTTCTCTGGGAAGAGATCCCGGCCGAGAACCGCGGTGGCTTCCACCAGGCCCTTCGGGGTACCGACGTCGAGAAGATCGTCGTTGGCGATAAATCCCCGCACCCGACCGCGCTTGGCGAACTGGTCGATGGCGTCGGTGAGCTGGATCTCACCGCCATGACCGGGGGTGAGATCGGCCAGGATCTGGAAGATCTCATGCGTGAAGAGATAGCGCCCGATCAGACCCAGGTTGGACGGAGCTCGATCCGGTCCCGGTTTCTCGACCGCCCCGATGACGTCCACGACCCCGTCCTTCTCCTCCCCACCGGGGACGATGACCCCGTAATGGGACAGCATGTCGGTCGACAGCCTGCGAAGACATACCGCCGAGCTCCCGGCGGCAGCCGCCTCCAACGATGGCAGGACGTCGTTACCGGGACGGACGATGTTGTCGGCCAGCAGGCAGAAAAAGCTCCTATCCCGGACCGCCTCGGCAGCTTGCAGAACCGCATGGCCGAGGCCGAGCGGCTCTTCCTGCACCACCATCCTGATCTTGACGTCCTCGAGGCCCGGCAGTCGTCCCTCCACCAGGAAGTGCTGCTGGATCAGATGGCCGGCGTCGAGATCGACGACGATGAGGACCTCCTCCGCCCCGGCCCGGGCGGCCTCTTCGACCACGTATTGGATGGCTGGGCGATCGATGACGGTCAAGAGTCCCTTGGGTACGACCCTGGTGGCGGGGCGCATGCGGGTCCCTCTGCCGGCGGCCGGAACCACAGCTACTGAAACGGTCACAAGGTCACCTTTTGCTCGGCTCGCCGGAATATCCGGGATGATGTTCCCACGGTGGCGGAACGTCACGAGAGCCAGTATTGCCACCAGGACCCCGAGGGCGGGCCAACGGACCCCCTGCCAGTAGGCCAGAGGCACCGTGAGAAGGATCACGACCAGCGACGCCACCGAGGCGACCTTCCCGACTTTGGCGACGAGGGCCCAGGTCGTCGTCAGGATCACGGCCGCCAGCGGGATACAGAAGAGAAGAACCCCGCCCCCGGTCGCCACCCCTTTGCCGCCCTTGAAGCGGTGATAAATCGGGTAGCAGTGTCCTGCGACTGCCGCCAGACCGGCCGCAAAGGCCCACGGGCTGAGTGGATCAGCCTCGGCGATCAAGAACGCTCCGATGGCTGCTGCGATGACCCCTTTCAAAGTGTCGCCGACGTACACCATGACGGCCGGTCCTCTGCCCAGGGTTCGCATGACGTTGGAAGCACCCGGATTGCCGCTGCCGACTTCGTGAATATCGACCCCGTGCATACGGGCTACGAGGACCGCGAAGTCGACGCTTCCGATGAGGTAGGAGGCGACCAATGCGCCCACCACGACTGCCGGATTCACCAAACCCAGTCTAGAGGTGGGTCGGTCGTTCCAGGTCTGTGGAATTGTCGGAAAGCACCGGGCGTTAGAATTACAACTGTCCCTCTAGACCCCTGGTAGATCGCGCTATGCCGACCTATGAGTACCGCTGCGAGAAATGCGGCGAACAATTCGAAGTCTTTCAATCGTTTTCGGATCGTGCGCTCCGCCGTCATCCCGACTGCGGCGGCCCGCTCGAAAAGGTGTTGCATCCCCGCGGGATCGTCTTCAAGGGCTCGGGTTTCTATGTGACCGATTCCCGCAGCAGAAGCTCGAGCTCGTCAGAGTCGGGGGAATCGAATGGTTCTTCCTCCGACAAGGTATCGGCCGATTCCTCCAAGTCGGGCGACAAATCGGGGTCTGGAGACAAGGCGCCCTCTCGTGAGAAGGCTTCATCGGGAGACAGGGCCCCATCCGGAGATAAGTCCGGCGCTGGCGACAAGCCGCGGGACAAGTCCAAGTCGAGCAAGAAGTCGTCGGGCGATAGGCCCTCGACCTCGTCTGCCAACCGAGACTGAGACTCGGCGCCAGACGATCCCCTTCCAACCGGTTGGGGAGCCCTATACGGTCGCCAGGTGTACTGGCTGGCCCGACCCTCCTACTGGCGATGGGCGGCGGCCATCCTCTTGGTCGGGTCCTCGCTGTATTTCGAGCTTCGACCCACGCCCAGTGTCGCAGCATCCATTCGCCCGGAGCCGACCTGGAGGCGGGGACGGAGATCACCGAGGCGGGAGTCGTGTTTCGCTCGATCCCGATCGGGGTGCTCCCAGAGACGGTCCTCGAAGGATTCCTCGCTGGTCGACGTCGAGTCCGGGCATCCCCTGCTTCCGGACATGCTCGACGCCGCACCTTTGATCCCGGCCGGATGGTGGGGACTCACCGTCCCGGTGCCCGAGGACAGTCTCCCCGGGTCTGAGGTCCGCCTCGTCGTTGATGTGCGCGGGGCCCCGCGGGTGGTGCCGGGTCTCCTGATACGCACTTTCGACGAAACCACCATCGAAGGGACGACCGCGCTGGTGGCAATCCCCGAGGGGGAGGCCGGGGCCGTGGCGGCCGCCCTCGCCGATAGTGCCCTGTCGGTTCTGGTGGGACCTCATGGGTAACGTGCCGCAGTGCTCGAAGCCATCATTTGGGGATTCGTTCAGGGCGTCACCGAATTTCTCCCCATTTCTTCTGATGGTCACCTCGTTTTGGTGCCGGCTTTCTTGGGAATCGACCCGCCGGACCTGGCCACCTCGCGCCGTTCTCCATCTCGGAACCCTGGCCGCGGTCCTTGCGTACTTTCGCAAGGATCTAGCTGCGATGGCCGGGTTCCGGCGGGATCCGGCCGCCCGGAAGCTCCTGGCCATGATCATCATCGGATCGCTGCCGGCCGCCCTCGCCTTGCTCGTGGTCGATGAGGTCGAAAAGCTTCAGGAGTCGATCACCGCCACGGCGATCTTCCTGATTCTCACCGGGGTGGTCCTGGCGGTTGCCAGCCGGATGCGTCAAGGGGACCGCCCGATCGACGACGTTCGGCCATCGGACGCAGTACTGATCGGCTTTGCCCAGCTGCTGGCGGTGCTCCCGGGCATCTCTCGATCGGGAATGACCATCTCCACCGGAATCGCCCGGGGCTTCGATCAGGTCGAGGCCGCCCGTTTCTCGTTTCTCCTTGGCGTCCCCGCCGTCGCCGCCGCCGGTCTCCTCGAACTCTGGACGCTGCTGGACGATGGTGGGGTCCCGGCGTCGGCCTGGGTGGGGGTGCTCGTGGCGGCCATCACCGGGTACGGCGCCATCGCCTTCCTGCTGAGGATGCTCGCCAGGACCGGGCCTGGCTCCCTACGCGATCTATTGCGTCGTCGTCGGAGCGATCGCCCTCCTCGTTCTGTAGGAGCCGGAACAGTTCGGCCGAGTCAACGAGGCTTCGGAGAGACGATCGCGCACTAGCGCGAAAGTGATCCTTGACGCCTAGTCACGGGGCCTTAGCCTCGACAAGGCCAGGGAAACAAAGGGAGTCAGGGAATGTTCGGTCGCAAATTCGTCGCTGCCGCGACGGCGGTGATGCTTCTGCTGATGGCCACCGCCGCTCAGGCGGCTCCGCCAGTCCACCGCCACCCTCATCGCAGGTTGGAGCGTGGGTGGGCCCGGCGCGTTGGTGGTCGAAACGGGTCAAGTGACGATGACCGAGGGTGTCACCGGAGAGGTGACCCTGTCGTTTGACATCGTCCGCACGGTCGCCTGTCTGGCAGTGCCGGGCGCCTCGACTACCGAACGGTGGCAGGCGACCAATGCCCCCGCCACGTTGTCGGTCAAAAACAACCTGTCCTCGGCAACGCTGGTTGCCAACGTGGTCGGAGGGTTGAGCGTGACCAGTACCTGTCCCGGAGTGGACGCGGTCACCGGCAATGTCGGCCCGGTCTCGATCGACGCGGTGGCATCGACCAGGACGCTTCGGGAAAGGACCGCCGATGGCGTCCGGATCCTCAGCCGCACAGTTCAGCTCGCGTTGAACGTCGGTTCGTTGTCAATCCAAGGCACCGGGGAGATCGAGAAGCGAATCGGCTGACCACAGCGGCCGGTCACAACGTCGGCTTCGGTCGCAAGCCGTAGGTCAGCGATGAGATGTCCCTCGCTTCTCATCGCTCCTGTGGTCACTGCTGATAGTTGCTCGACATCCTCATCGTCTCGGCGATGTGGACGTTGACCAGCGACGGCAATCCGGAGGCGACGGCTCGATCGAGGGCGGGTCGCAGCTCCGAGGCGTCGGTCACCAGTTCGCCATAGCCGCCTAAGCCACGCACAACCTCGTGATAAGGGCGCCGGCCGAGATCGGCGGCTACGACCCTGTCCGGATACAGCATCGTGTGGAAGGTCTTGATGTTCCCCCAGACTCCGTCGTTGCCGACCACCCCGATTATCGGCAGACCCATCCTCACGAACGTGTCGAATTCGAAACCGTTGAATCCGAAGGCCCCGTCTCCATAGACGATTCCCACCAGCTTCTCGGGAAACGCCACTTTGGCGGCGAGGGCGTAAGGGGCGCCGGTACCCAGGGTCCCAAAAGGTCCCGGGTCGAGTACATGCCCGGGATTGGAGACTTGGAGCCAGCGGGCGGTGGTCGAGACGATGTCGCCACCGTCGACGGCGACGATCGCATCGGCGCCGAAGAAGTCACCTACCTCTCGCCCGAACCGCTGCGGGTTGACAGGTGAGCTAGGGGCCGATTCGGCCTCTTCCTCCAACTCCTCGCGCCGGGTTCGCTCGATGCCGAGCCGATCTCATCGGCCCAGGTCGGATCGGCGCCTCCGTGGAGATCCGCCATCTGCGACGAGTTGGTCGACCACAGTGATCGGGTCGGCGACGATGCCGACGTCTACCGATCGGTTCCAACCGATCTTGTTCGAGTCGAGGTCGACGTGGACGACGGTGGCGCCGGGGTTGACGCGCTCGCCGTAGTTGGTCCGGAAGTCCCAGTCGACCCCCAGGGCGAGGAGCAGGTCGCAACCTTCCATCGCCTGGGACCGGGCATAGTTGCCGAGCAGGGGATGCCCGTAGGGCAACGACCCGCGGGCGCGACTATTCAGGAAGGTCGGGGCGTTGATCGCCTCGGCCAGTTCGGTCAGGCGGTTGCCTGCCCCAGGTCTCGATCCGGCTCCGGCGAAGATGACCGGTCGGGAGGAAGCCTGGATCGCGGCCACGATTTGGTCCAGCCCTGCTTGGTCGGCACCGTGGCTGGTCTGGGACCGGTAGCCCTTTGGCCAAACGACTGCGTCGTCATCGATCATGTCGAACTGGACGTCCATCGGGACGTCGAGGAAGACCGGAGCGCCCCGGCCAGAAAAGGCATGGCGAGCGGCGGTGGCAACGTAATCAGCGAGCCGGCCGACTTCCCACGCGGTCGCAGCCCAGGCGGTAATCCCCTGGAAGAGAAGCGGATGATTCATCTCCTGGAGACCGCCCTTGAGCTCCTGGCGGATGAAGTGGCGCCCCCCGATCAGGAGCATCGGAGTGCGCCCGAACCAAGCCGTGGCCACGCCGGTGATCGAATCCGTCACGCCGGGACCGGCCGTCACCACCGCTACCCCGAGCTGGCCGGTCAGGCGGGTATACGCCTCAGCCGCATGGGCGGCCGCTTGTTCGTGACGCACGTCAACGATCCTGATCCCCTCTTGAACACAGCCGTCGAGGATGGCGACGATGTGGCCCCCCGAGAGGGTGAAGACGGTGTCCACGCCCTCGGCCTTGAGGGCCCGGGCGATGACCTGGCCCCCGTGGATCTTCATGGATCAGACGGTAGACGGCGGAGGTTCGATCGCCCCCTCACAATTCTCGGGACATCCAGATCGAGTCGTCTTCCGTGAAACCGTGGCGGGTGTAGAAGGCCCGCACTCTGGTATTGGGCCGCTCGGTTTCCAGGAAGACCCGGCCCAGGCCACGCCGGCGGAGGTCGTCCAAAAGTTCAGCGAAAGCCGCCCCTCCTACGCCTTCTCCTCTCGTGCGAAGGTAGATCTCGTCGAGGAGGGCATCCCTGCCGCCGGACTCGATCGAATAACCCCAGGTGACCACCGCGTAGCCATCCGGTGGGTCCCCGAGGAGATATACGACCCCGAAGGCATCGTCACGAAGGAGCGGAGCCAGGGCGGTGCGAACCTTGTCGTCGTCGTGGAGATGGCCATCTATTTCGTTGAACTCGGCCGCGAATGCGAGCACCAGGTCGATGTCATCGAGATGGGCGCGTTTGATCATCGGTCGTGGCGGACCAGGTCTTCGTAGGTCTCCCTGCCGACCACCAGCCGGGCCTGGCCATCTGCGACGAATACCACCGCGGGCCTCGGCACCTTGTTGTAGTTCGAGCCCATGGAGTGGCCATACGCCCCGGTCACCGGAGTCGCCAGCAAGTCCCCCACCACCAGATCGTCAGGCACAAATCCCTCCCGAACGAGGATGTCGCCTGATTCGCAGTGTTTCCCGACGACCCTCACCCTTTTCGGGCGATCCGCTCTGACCGATCTGGGGAGAAACGTCTCGTAGCCGCTGCCGTAGAGCACCGGGCGCGGGTTGTCGCTCATGCCCCCGTCAACGGCGACGTAGCTGCGGATCCCCGGTATCTCTTTGATCGTCCCGACGGTGTACAAGGTCACGGCGGCACCGGCCACGATGGCCCGACCGGGTTCGACCGACAACGCAGCTTTGATCCCCGCCTCACGGGCTGCGATTTCGAGCGTGCGGGCATAGTCCGGGATGGATGGCGCTTCCTCGCCTTCGACGTATGCCACGCCCAGGCCGCCCCCCATCGAGAGTTCGACGAGGCCATGGGACTCCACGAAACTTGCCACTGCCGCGAGGGCCGCGGCGAATGAATCGACCCGAAACACCTGTGAACCTATGTGGAGGTGGATGCCCCGGAGACGAATCCCGGGATGAGAGCGGGCGGCCGCCATCGCTTCGGTGGCCGCACCGGTAGAGAGCGTGAAGCCGAACTTGGAGTCGTCCTGTCCGGTCGCCACGTAGTGGTGGGTGTGAGCCTCGATGCCCGGAGTGATACGCAGGAGGACGTCGAAGACGTGGCCGGTGCGGTCATGGACCCGTCGGATACGGGTGAATTCGTCGAAGCTGTCGACGACCAGGCGCCCCACCCCGGCTGCCGCGGCCTGTTCGATCTCGGCTTCGCTCTTGTTGTTGCCGTGCACGATCAATCGCTCGCCAGGAACCCCCGCCGCCAATGCCACGAACATCTCCCCGCCGGTCGCCACATCGATCTTCATCTGTTCTTCGTGGGCCAGCCGGGCCATGGCCAAACAGAGAAACGCCTTGCTCGCGTAGACCGCGCCTTCTCCAAACGCGTCGCGGGTCTGCCGGCAGCGGGTCCGGAGATGGCGTTCGTCGTAGACGAAGAGCGGGGTCCCGAATTGCGCGGCAAGATCCAGCGTCGAGCAGCCGCCGATCAACAGCTCTCCCGCTGGTCCTTCCTCCGCTGTGTCGGGCAGAAGCGACCAGGGAACCGAAGACATGGGCCATTCTTATCAGGTCGGAAGGCTGCCCAAATCCCCTGGCATCGTGCCAACGGTCCGACTCACCGTCCGGTCAGCAGCTTGAGCGCTGCGCCCAGCACCGGCGAGGGACGACCTGCCTTCGCCTCGCGGCGATCGATGGCGGGAACCAGCCGCCTGGCGGCGTTGACTCCTATCCACCGCAGAGGCTCCGGCTCCCACGGCTTGGATTGATGACCGACCCAGGGAAGCCGGGTGATTTCGGTGGGCTTCTCCAATACCAGATCAGCGAGGGTCCGGCCCCCCAGGTTGGCTGCCGCGACCCCGTCGCCCACGTATCCCCCGGTGTGGCCCAGGCCGGTCGTCCGGTCGAAGCTGACCGAAGGTTGCCAATCTCTAGGGACCGCCACGGCTCCGCCCCAGCGATGGGTGATGGCGGCGTCTCCGAGTTCGGGGAAGAGGTCCCAGAGGATCCGGGCGATCCCTTCATGAATCGAGGCTTGCCGTTCGTAGGAGGGGTCGAGCCTCGAGCCGAAGTGATAGCGAGCGCCCCGGCCACCGAAGGCGAAACGCCCGTCGATCGTCCGCTGTCCGTAGATGATCAGCCGGCGGGCATCGTTGAATGTGGGCCGCTCCGCGAAGCCAACTTTGTCCCAGAACGAGGACGGAAGCGGCTCCGTGGCGACCATCAGCGAATAGACCGGGATATAGGTCCGGCTCTGACCGGGCAGCTGCACGGTGAACGCCTCCGTGCACCGCAGCACCGCTTCGGCCCTGACCGACCCGCGGCTGGTTTTGACCACACCCGGCTCGATCGCCTCCGCCCGGGTCTGTTCGAAGATCGAAACCCCCAGCCCCTCGACCACCCGCGCCAGGCCCCGGGCGAGGCGGGCGGGATGGATGGCGGCTCCGTGGGGCGTAAACAGAGCCCCTTGGGAACCGGCGACGCGAGCTTGCGCGCTGCAACTCGGTCGGCCCCAGCCAGCGGAAATCTTCGGCTCCGAATCCCCAGGATCGGTGGTGTTGGATCGCTTCGTGGATGGCCACGAACTGGGCGGTGTTGGTGGCGAAGGTGAGAATCCCGCCCTTCTGAAAGTGACAGTCGATCCCTTCGGCCGCTGCCACCCTCCCGACCTCATCCACGGTGGAGAACATCTCCCTCATGAGGGCCATCACCGGTCCCCGACCGTGCCGCTTGGCCAACCGGTCCTTGTCGCCGGCCAATTCTCCGAGACACCAGCCGCCGTTGCGACCGGAGGCGCCGAACCCTGCGATCTCCGATTCGATGACTACCACCCGCAGGTCCGGCTGTTGTCGCTTCAAGTAGTAGGCGGTCCAAAGTCCCGAGTAGCCGGCGCCGACGATGGCGACATCGGCGACCACGTCACCGGGCAAACCGGGACGCGGCTCGAGAGTCTCCCCGACGGTGTCATGCCACAAAGAAAGCGAGGAGTACGTGTTCAACTTCTACTCGGCCTCGTCGAGGTGAGATGGAAGAGTCCCGGCCCGGGCGAGGGCCTCGATCAAGGAATCGGACATCGCCTCGAGGGTGAGGGCCACGTCTTCCATCGAATGGGAAGCACAGATGAACCATGGTTCGCGGCCATCGATACATGGCATCACTCCGCGCCGAACCATGCCATCGACCATGGCCGTGTAAAGGCGGGCGTCGTGACCGGCCAGGTTGCGGTACTCGGTGGGCCGACCCTCTCCGAGGAAAATCCCGAACATCGAAGGATGGCCGAGGACCTGACCCTCAACTCCGTATTCGACCAGGATCCGCTGGATGCCCTCCATCATGGCCCTGCCGACTTTCTCGATCCGGTCGTAGGCGTCGGTGGTCGTAAGCCGGTCGATCGTGGCGATGGCGGCCGCGGTGGCGACGCCATTGCCAGAGTACGTGCCTGCTTGGGCGATTCCCCCCAGTTGCCACCCCTCCACCATGTCTGCCCCGAGGGCAATGGCCGCGACCGGGAAGCCATTGCCGAGAGACTTGGCATAGGTCGCGATGTCTGGGATCACTCCGAACATCTCGGCCCCTCCCCCGAGCCCGAACCGAAACCCGGTCTTGACTTCATCGAGGATCATGACTGCCTGGTATTCGCTGCACAGCCGGCGAATCGAGTCGAGGAACCCGGGCTCGGGAAGGATCCCAAAGGCGTTGCCACAGGCCGGCTCGACGATGACCGCCGCAATCTCATGACCGTGATCGTTGAAGAGATCCTCGAGAGCCTCGACGTCGTTGAACGGCAGAGTGCGCACGAATGACCGGATGGCATCGGGAATCCCGGAGGAAACCTGATACGGGATCGGACGCAGTCGCGACCCCAGGTGGGCCGGTGGGGCCCCGGCCGTGGTGAACAGGACGTAGTCGTGGGTGCCGTGAAAATGCCCTTCGAACTTCACTATCAGGTCGCGGCCGCCCCATCCGCGGGCCAGCCGGATGGCATGCATCGTGGCTTCGGTGCCGGTGTTGGTGAAACGTATTTTGTCGGCCCACTTGATAGCCCCGAGCACCGCCTCGGCAGCTTCCACCTCTCGCCGCTGGGTCATGGCGAAAGTGGTTCCCTCTCGAGCCGCCTTCACGACCGCTTCGGTGACAAAAGGATCGGCGTGCCCAAGGACGATCGGGCCCCACGCACATTGCAGGTCGACATATCGCTTGCCATCCATGTCCCAGACGTATCCACCTTCGCCGCGGTCGATGACGAGTGTGTCGTCATCACCGAGATAGCGGAATCCGCTGGACACTCCGTTGACAAGATTGGCCCGGGCGCGCTCAAACCATTCCGCGGTGCGGGGTCCTTGCATGCTCATGAGATGGGTTCCTCCGAGATTTGGTGACCGAGCGCATCCCTTGTTTGCGGCCGGTCTGGTTCGTCAGTTGCTGGGGGTCCGGACGGTCGCGCGACCGTTGTGCCCATCCCGCTTCGTGACGCCGGACCGACTTTGTCGAACCGGGTAACTCAGTCCCACCGGAGAACGCCTGAGAGCAAATTCCGAATCAATTTCTGTTCATCGACGGCGGGTTGGGACGGAAGTTCCTTCCATCCATCACCCCTTCCAGGTCGTTGAACCCATCGCCGCAGAATAGCCAGGGATTGATGGCTGATACCGTCTGCGGGCCACTACAGGAGGACCCTTCTGACGACCGACCTCAAGCTATTCATCGCCGGGGACTGGACCGAAGGCAGCGGCAACGGGCATTACGAGCTGCGGTCCCCCGGAACCGGAGAGCATCTGGCCAACGTTCCGCTGGCATCGACCTACGACATCGACCGGGCGGTCGCCGGCGCTCGCGCCGCCACCGAGGAGATGAGGCATTGGTCGGCCTTCGAACGGGCCGAATTGTGTCTCCGCGCTTATGAGATCTGGCAAGGTCGGGTCGAGGACATCGCCCGTATCCTCACCAAGGAGCAGGGCAAGCCGTTCAAAGCGGAGGCGATCGAAGACATCGCCGAGTCGGGCGAGTACCTACATATCGCCGCCGAAGACGCCAAGCGAATGAAGGGGGAACTGATCCCCACCACCGAGCGCAACCGCCGGATGTTCACGGTGAGGCGACCGGTCGGGATTTGGGCTGCCATCACGCCCTGGAACTTCCCGGTCATGATCCCGATGGAAACGGTCGGCCCGGGTCTGGCTACGGGCAATGCGGTGATCGTGAAGCCCCCTCTCAACACTTGCTGGGCGATGCTCGAGGCCGCCCGGGCCATCGAGGAAGCCGGCTTCCCGAAAGGCGCGTTGTCGGTGATCCCGGGCGACCGCGAGGTTGGCGAGCACCTGGTGACCCATCCGGGGATCGATGGGATCAGCTTCACCGGATCATCAGAGACCGGCAAACGGATCGTCGCGGCGATGGGGCTCAAACGAACGATCATGGAAATGTCGGGCAATGGTCCGCTGATCGTCGCCGGCGATGCCGACGTGGAGGCCGCGGCCACCGCCGCGGTCTATGGCGCGTACTACAACGCGGGCCAGGTCTGCACAGCCACCGAGCGTGTGATCGTTATCGACGAGCTCCACGACGCGTTTGTCGAGGCCACCCTAAAAGCGGCGCGGCTGGTGCGGCTTGGCGACCCGTTTGCCGACGACACCACCATGGGCCCGCTCAACAACGAGCCCACCGCCGCCAAGATGGATCGCCACATCGAGGATGCCGTCGAGCGCGGGGCCGAAGTCCTTCTGGGCGGAGGCCGGGCGAGTGGATACCCGACCGATCTGTACTACGAGCTGACCGTGATCGATCGGGTCTCCGAAGAGGCCGCGGTTTCACGGGAGGAGTCGTTCGGACCGGTGGTGCCGATTCTGACCGCGGCCGAACGACGAGGCCGCGGTGGGCATTGCCAATCGGACCCACCTGGGCCTGCAGGCGGCCGTCTTCACCAACGACCTGAGCAAGGCCTTCTGGTACGCAGACCGGATACGCAGTGGCACGGTCATCGTCAACGACTCGACCGATTTCTGGGAGACCTTCCAACCGTTTGGAGGAGCGGCCGGGACCGAGACCGGTTGGGGACGCCAGCGCATCGAAGAGTTCACCGATCTGCAGACGGTGGTGTTCAATCTCCGCGAGGCCTAGTCGTGGAGATCATCGACCTGGCCGACCGCCGGGACCTGGTCGATCAGGTAGGCCTGATGTTGTGGGAGGGATTTCGAGTGCGTTGGCCGGGGGCATGGCCCGATCTCGCCTCCGCGGCCGCCGAGGTGGAGGAGTCGCTGGGCGAGGGTCGCATGAGCCTCGTGGCGGTCAGTGCTGAGGAACCGGTCGGCTGGGTTGGCGCCATCCCGACCTACGACCATGCCTGGGAGTTGCACCCGCTGGTGGTCGCCGTCGGCTCGGCAGGGAGAGGGCATCGGACCGGGCATTGGTCGAGGAGCTTCATGGCTCGAATTGCCAGCTCGGGTGGCGGGACGATCTATCTCGGGACCGACGATCAGGACGGGTCGACGTCAGTCTCAGGAATCGATCTCTACCCGGACCCGCTCCTGCATCTTGCGAAGCTCGAAGGTGATCATCCCTTCCAGTTCTATCGGAAACTGGGATACGTCCTGGTCGGGATCATCCCCGATGCCAATGGCCCCGGGTCAGCCGGACATCCTCATGGCCAAGCGGATTGGCAAGGCTCCGTAGCCAGGGCAAGCGATCAGTTAGCGTCTACCGGGATGGCGGAAGACCCCGTCCATGTCCCTTACGAGAAACGTGCTGCGGAGATCCCCTTCGCATCGTCCGAATACGTCTCGTTCGCATCGCGCCAATCGTTTCTGGGGGTGCCCGCCCGCCGCCTCGACGATCTCGGGGACGGCGAGGTGGTCATTCTCGGCGCTCCGTTTGATTGGGGCACCACTTTCCGACCGGGAGCCCGATTTGGACCGGCGGCCATCCGGGAGGCCGATTACGGAGCGATGGACGGCTACCGCCCGCACCTGCCTACCGGCATCGACGCCGCTGGGCGCCCTCGGCGTGGTCGACATCGGAGATGTGTACGTGGTGCCGGGACAGGTTGAGTTGTCTCTCGATCGAATAACCGACACGGTCGAACGAGTCACCAGGGCCGGGAAGATCCCGATCGTCCTCGGTGGGGATCACACGATCACGTTCGCCAATGCCACCGGAGTAGCCCGGGTCCACGGGTTCGGCGAAGTGGCGCTGGTCCACTTCGATGCCCACGCCGACACCGGGGAGATGCAGAACGGTCAGTTATATGGACACGGCACCCCGATGCGCCGCCTGGTCGAGTCGGGGGCGGTCCCGGGCCACCGGTTCGTCCAGATCGGCCTCCGTGGGTATTGGCCGGAGCCTCACGTGATGGCGTGGATGCGTGAGCAACGGATGCGGTCGTATCTGATGAACGAGATCGAGGATCGGGGCCTGAAGACGGTGGTCGACGAAGCCGTCACCTATTCCCTCGAGGGGGGCGCCAAAGGGTGTGTTCTTGTCGGTCGACATCGACGTCGTCGACCCCGGCTTTGCTCCTGGGACCGGGACTCCCGAGCCCGGCGGCTTGACCTCACGCCAGCTGCTCGACACCGTGCGGCGGTTGAGCAAGGAGCTCAACATCGTCGGTGCCGACGTCGTCGAGGTGTCCCCGCCCTACGACTCGGCCGAGGTCACGTCTTATCTCGCCAACCGAGTGGTCCTCGAGATCCTCAACGGCCTGGCCGAACGCAAAGCCGGCGTCTAAACCCCCGTCCCCCCGTTTTGGCGCGAAAAACCCGCACCCTGGTGCGGGTTTTTCGCGCCAGAACGGGGATCTTCCCTTCGGCCTGGAGGTGCGGCACCCTCGCAGAGTGGGCATCGACGAAGTCATCGACGAACTGGCTTCCCGGCAGCATGGAGTGGTCAACCGAAAGCAGCTGGCCGAGGTCGATCTGAGTGAGAGCGCCATACGGCACCGAGTGTCGGAAGGCACCCTCATCCCAATGTCTCCCGCCGTCCTCCGATTACGCGGCAGCACGAGAACCGAAATGCAGCGGGCCTCCGCCGGCATCTTGGATGCCCCCGGAACGGCCTATCTGTCCCATAGGTCGGCTTCGGCCTTCTGGCGGTTGCCCGGTTTCTCGATTTCTCCGCCGATTCAGGTCGTCATTCCATGGCATGGGACCAAGGAAAGGACTCGGCTCGCCACCGTCCACTACCACCGCGGCCTGCCTCCCGATCATCTCTTGGAAACCGGTGGCATCAAGGTGGTCTCCCCCGCTTTGGCGATCTTCCTCCTGGCCGGCACCGAACATCCAGGGCGGACTGAACGGGCGCTCGACAACGGTCTGGCCATGAGGTTGTTCAGCAACAACAGCATGCACCTCCTGTTGGGTCAGCTGGCCGCTCGCGGAAGAAACGGCATTCGCCTGATGCGGGCCCTAATGGCCGAACGACCTCCAGGCTACGTGCCACCACAGAGCGGACTCGAGGCGCGGGTTGAGCGGCTTGCCCGCGAGGTCGGAGTCGAACTCAGGCGACAGGTTGACGTTGGCGGACAGGAGTGGATTGGGCGCGTCGACTTCGAGGTAGTCGGGACGGCAGATGTCATCGAAGTCCTCTCCGAGCGCTTCCACTCGGCCTTCCTCGATCGCCAGGCAGACACCAAGAGATTCGAGCTCCTGGAGAGGTCCGGGCGAAGGGTCTTGACCCTGTGGGACGCTGACGTCTGGGGCAATGCCGAGGTCGTTCGTCAGCAGATCTCCTCGTTTTGGCGCGAAGAACCCGCGCCATAGCGTGGGTTTTTCGCGCCAAAACGAGGAGACGCGCAGGGCGGGAGCCGGGGACGGGGGAACCGGTGGGGCGGCGGGTCCGTCCAAGGGGCGTAGGCGGCGGACGCCGCCTCCCGAACCGGAGGAGATCGTGAAAAAGCGCATCGTGGCCTTCTTGTCCGTGCTGGTGGTGCTCGGTGCCTGCAGCGCCACCACAGCAGATGAGTTCCAAACCATCTCAGGCAACCTTGGGGGAAGCGAAGCAGCAACCACAACGACCGCCGCGTCCGCAACGACCATCCCCGGCGAGAGGCGACTTCGCCGCCGAAGAGCGCGGCGTGGTCGGCACACCGGCGGTGAGCGATCGCAAGGTCATCTACGACGGACAGATGCAACTGGAGGCCGCCGACACCCGCGCTGCCTTCGATCGCATCGTCGCACTGGTGCAGGGCTCGGGCGGATTCGTGGCCGCCACCAGCATCGGCGACACCTACGAACGAGATGAGCAGCCGACCATTTCGGTCACGCTTGCGGCTGCCGGCCGACAAGCTGACCGCCACCCTCAGCCAGATCAGAGCCGTGGCCGACCGAGTCGTAACCGAATCGCTCCAGAGCCAGGACGTCACCGACGAGTTCGTCGACATCGAGGCTCAACTTCGCAACCTCAAGGCCTTGGAGACCGAACTCCTCGCCCTCCTGGCCGAGTTGCGGGACAACAACAACGCCGATCCCTCCAAATTGCTCCAGGTGTTCGACCAGATCAGAGCCACCCGCGGAGAGATCGAGCAGCTCGAGGGCCGTCGGCAGATGCTCGAGAACCTGGTGTCACTGGCGACGCTGCAGATCGGGATCTCTCCCCTGCCGGCCGCGGCGCCGATCGTTCCCAACGACCCAGCCTGGGAACCGGCTGCACAAGCCAAGGCCGCCTTGCGGGACCTGGTCGAGGCGTTGCAGGGACTAGGAGATGGCTTGATCCGGGTCGGCCTCTACGTCCTGCCGATTCTCGTCGATCGCGGTGGGCCCGCTGTTCCTCATCTCATGGTTCGTTTGGAAGCGACTCAAGCGGCGCAATCTCCAAACCCCCGCCTCGATTTGAACCGCGGCGGGCTCAACGGTTCAGACTGGTTCGAAGTCCGGGTTGTCCCACACGATCAGAGCGGAGTCGCCGTTGGTTTCTTCGTCCCGTATGTAATTGAAAAGGATGGTCACGACTCGGAACCCGTTCTCCATCTGAAAGCTGATGGTCGGAGTCGTATAGCTCGCCATCGGCCACCTTCTTCAGATACGCCGCAGAGTCCATCTCATGCCGGTGAGCGGCGTATCCGGGCATGTGGCCGCCGGCGATGATCCCTCGTTTGTTGTGTTTGCGAACCAGGTCCTTACGAACCTCGTACAACCGCCTTCCTATCCCCCGCCGCCGATACGTCGGGATCGACCGCCATGTCAGTCCCGTAGTACCACGCCCCCGCCGGATTGTGATTGCCGCATTGGTGTTCGCCGGTGATTTCGGCGATGGTGTGCTGGGGATGATCGAAGTCGAAGTCGAGGAAGATCCCCGCCCCCTGGCCGGCCACCCGGTCCCCATCCAGAACCACGAAGAATCCCTCCGGGAAAACCCCCGAGTAGACCCTGATGTCCTCCTCGTTGAGCAGGTCTTCCGGGTTGGCATGGGGAAAGGCTGCAGCCTCCAGAGCGGCGCACCGCCCGGCGAGGTCGGCGGTCAGGTTGACTATCCGGAACTGATCCGGTCCCCCTTCGTGAGCCACAACGGGATCGCTCATACCCGGAACGCTTCGAAGTCGTTGTCGGCGGGGATGCCCCAGCACGCCCAGAAATCTCCGGTGTTCGGCCGCATGATCGCCGCCCCGGCCGATTCGTTGTGATGGGGCGGGGTCGATCGCCGACAGATCACCTCGGGTTCACGGGTCAACTCGATCAGGTGCTCCGTGGTCAGGGCCTCCCCGCTGGCCACCCGCTTGGCCAGCAGGTCTGACGCCGTCGCCAGCCGGTCCACGGAGGACCGCATTAGATCCGCTGGGCGAGGCGCTTCCAGCTGTTGGGCTTCGGGGTCGAGGCAATGGTTGGTGTGAACCAGCGGCTCTCGATCCAGGCGAGTGACCGCCCGGTATCCGGGCATCGCCTCGATGTTGTACCCGGTCCCATCGCCGTCGAAGAGAAGGTAGTTGTGCCCCCCGGCCAGTTCCGCCTCAAGGACCACCAGTAGCGCGTCCTCGATTGAGGTCTGGGCCAAAGCTTTGCGAACCACGAAGGGCCAGGTGACCCCGACCCGCCCGTTGGAGGCGGTCAGATTGTTGATCCCGATCGCGATCCCGGCCTCATTCATTCCGATCTGGCCAAGGCAACCAACAGTGGTGAACACCAACGCCGCCGGACCCGAATCGGGCATGACTCTCACCAGGGTGACGTGCTCGGTGGCCGAGTCGTGCATGTCCCAGGTCTGAGCGAGGAAGCCGGCTCCCCCCGCCAAATCATCGGGGACGATGACCGCCGTGCAATCGTCCTCCTCGGCCAAACCGGTGAGCCCTCCGGCTCGGAGCACATCGACGAAGTCCGTGAAGCCCCCGACGACCACGGCCTCGGCAGTACTGATGCCGGCGGCGATTGCCATCGCCTCCATCTCCTCGAACAAATCCGAGTCGAAGGATCGATGGGCAGGCAACATCCGATCCGCCAGGGCAACTACATCTTCGACGGTAGCGGGACGGCCTGACCAGCTCCCGTTGGCCGAAAGTTTCACCCGCTCGTCGGTATACCGGCGGATCTCGTTATGGAACGCGGCGCCGTGGACGCTGCCGCGGTGACCCGCGTCGCCCTCCGACTACCAATTCCCGGATCGGCCGACCCTTCAAATAACACCGCCGAAGTGACGGGTCTTGGGCTCGAGGTATTCGAAGACGCCCTCGGGTCCCGACTCCCGGCCGAGCCCCGACTGCTTCATGCCTCCGAAGGGCGCCTCGGGCAGGGCCACAGACCACTCATTGATTCCCACCATCCCGTAGTCGAGCCGTTCGGACACTCGCAGGGCGGTGTTGATGTTGGAGGTGTGGATGTAGGCAGCGAGCCCGTACTCCGTTGAGTTCGCCATCTCGATCACATCGTCGATCGTGGAGAATTCGATCAACGGCATGACCGGCCCGAAGACCTCTTCCTCATGGAGGGGACTTCCCGGTTTCACGTCGGTAACGACGGTCGGTTGGTAGAAATAGCCGCGTCGCTCGGGACGCTGACCGCCGGTACGGACTCGTCCGCCCTGGTCGACCGTCTCCTGGACGATTCGTTCGACCCGATCGCGCTGGGTGGCGTTGATCAGGGGCCCGACCGTCGTGGCCGGGTCGCTGCCATCCCCCACTACCTGGCGGTCGGCAGTGGACACCGCGACATCGGCGAACTCCGCCGACACCTCCTCGTGGACGTAAAAGCGCTGTGGGGCCACGCACACCTGCCCGGCGTTGCGAACCTTGGCCGTGACGCCCTCGGCCGCCACCGTTGCCAGGTCCAAGGCATCGGGAAAAACAATGACAGGGGCGTTACCGCCCAATTCCAGGGACAGCCGCGTCACGGTGCGGGAGGCACCGTCCATCAGAAGCTTTCCCACCCGGGTCGAACCGGTGAAGCTGACCTTGCGACAGCGAGGATCGTCGAGGAAGACCTGACCGATGGAGTGTGGTTCACCGTTGACCAGGTTGGCGACGCCGGCGGGTAGCCCGGCTTCCTCGAGGCACGACATGATCAACATGGCCGACCGCGGCGTGTATTCGCTCGGCCTGGAGACGATCGTGCATCCGGCGGCCAGCGCCGAACTGATGGCCCGGGTCTGGTTGTAGACCGGGAAGTTCCAGGCGGTGATGATCCCGACTACCCCAACCGGTCGGTAGGTGACGTCGATCCTCCGGTTGGCCACCCGGGACGGGATCACCCGACCGTAGATTCGCTTGGCCTCCTCGGCCGCCCACAAGAAGTAGTTGGGGGCGGACAGCCACTCACCCTTCGCCTGGTCGAGAGGCTTGCCCGCTTCGGCGGTGGTGATCTCCGCAAACTCGGCAGCGCGACTCTTCATGAGAGCGGCCGTGCGTTCCAGAATTGCCGCACGCTGATATGGCGTCGTGTCGCTCCAGCCGGGAAGGGCCTTCGATGCCGCATCGAGAGCAGCAATGGCGTCCGCTCCATCGCCGAAGGGCAACAGGTCGATGACCTCTTCTGTGGCGGGGTTGACCAATTCCCAACTGCCGTCATTGGCGGCTCCGGTCCACTCCCCGCCGATGAATTGTCGAAAGTCCATTTTCATACCTCGGCTCGTGTTTCGAAATCTTTGGCCACCTGGTCGACCGACGCCGCCACCACCGCGAGGGCCTCGTCCAACTGATCGTCGGTGATTCCCAGCGGCGGGAGAAATCGCACGCAGTTCGAATAGAGACCCGCCCTGATCGTGATGACACCCCGTTTCAAGGTCTCCGATGTCACCGCAGCAGTGGCTTCCATCCATGGCTGCTTGGTTGCAGGATCCTTGACGAATTCCATCACGAGCATCGATCCGAGGCCGCGAACGTCACCGATCAGGCCGGGATGAGCCGCCTTGATTCCCTCGAGGGCACTTCGCAGTCGATGACCAAGCGCAGTCGAGCGCTCGAGGAACCCCGGCTCGGTTATCAGGTCGATGGCCTCGATCGCGGCGACGCAAGCGAGCGGGTTGCCGGAGTAGGTGCCGCCCAGGCCCCCGGGGTGAGGTGCGTCCATCACCTCCGCCGGCCCAACCACGGCCGACAAAGGCATCCCGGCCGCCAGTGACTTGGCGGTCGTGATCATGTCGGGGACAACCCCCGAATGATCGATGGCCCAGAGCTTGCCGGTTCTTCCCATCCCGGATTGGATCTCATCGGACACCAGAAGGATGCCGTGCTCGTCCGCCAATTCGCGCAGGCGCCGGAGCCACGGAAAGGGAGCCGGCACAAAACCACCTTCACCCTGCACCGGCTCGACGAAAATCGCGGCGACATGGGAGGGATCGACCTGGGCAACGAAACTCTGGTCGAGAAGGCTGAGATGCCAATCGACGAACGCATCCTCAGACATACCAAGGGGACGGCGATAGACGTTGGGGAACGGGAATCGGTAGACCTCAGGGGCGAAAGGTCCGAACCCCTTCTTGAAAAGATTGAACTTGGAGGTCATGGACATGGTCAGATTGGTGCGTCCGTGGAAAGCGCCTTCAAAGACCACGATGCCCTGGCGCTTCTGGTGCGATCGGGCGATGTGGACCGCGGTCTCCACTGCCTCCGCGCCCGTGCTCATGAGCACGGTCTTCTTTACAAAATCCCCGGGAGCAAGCTGATTGAGTCGCTCGGCCACAATCACGAAGGGCTCGTAGGTCGAGACGATCGCACACATGTGGATCAGCTTGGCGGCCTGCTCCTGGAGGGCGGCGACGACCCGCTCGGGGGTGTGACCCACCGCCAGCACACCGATGCCACCGGCCAGATCGATGAAATGGTTCCCGTCGACATCGACGACGACCGAGCCATGGGCGAAATCGATGCTGATCGGTGTCAGCTTGGCGTTGCCGACCGGGGTAGCTGCCTCCCGCCGGGCCAGGATCTCACGACTGGCGGGGCCGGGGATGTCGGAGACGAGGCGAATGCTGGTTGCGGTAGTAGTCATTTATCGTCCCACCCGGGTACACGAGGCAATCGAAACGCTTGTCTTCTGCTAAATCTACGGCAGTATCGCTTGCAGTTTGCGCAACTGTAATACGGAAAAGGCCGATAAATGACCGTGACACCGAGATCACTGCGCGGTGCCAATGACACCGTCCTGTCGGGGCTCGACGAGATCGACAAGGCAATCATCCGCCATCTCCAGGAAGACGGCCGCATGTCTTATGCGGACCTTGGCCCCGCCGTCGGTTTGTCCCCCGCCGCAGCCCGACAAAGGGTATTGGCATTGTTGGAAACCGGGGTGATGCAGATTGTCGCGGTGACCGACCCCATCAAGATGGGATTTCCGGTTCAGGCGATGGTCGGCTTCCGGGTCAGTGGCGACCTGGAATCGATCGCCGGTGAGATCGGCCGGCTACCTGAGGTCGACTACCTCGTCATCACAACCGGACGCTTCGACCTTCTCGCCGAGATCGTGGCCGAGGACAATGTCCACTTCCTCCGGGTCCTGAGCTCGATAAGAAACCTGCCGAAGGTCGAAGCCAGCGAAGTCTTCACCTACTTGAGACTGGAGAAGCAGAGCTACGACTGGGGAGCACGGTAGCGAGTCGCATCTCTCACCGGCCGCCTCGATCGCTACTCAGTGGCCCTCGTAAACGACCTTGCCCCCGACGAGGGTCGCCACGACCTTGGCATCCCCTATGGGTCCATCGAGGAACGGATCCCGGTCGAAGATCACCAGGTCGGCATCCTTTCCTTCCTCAATCGAGCCGACCCGATCGTCGACACGGTTGATGGTCGCCGAACCAAGCGTGAACGCGCCGAGAGCCTCGGCAAGGGTCAATGATTCAGCCGGCCAACAGCGGCTCCCCATGCGGTTCTCCGGGTACTCGTCTCGTCACGGCGACCTCGGCCTGCAGCATCGGATTCGGAGTAGACACGTACCAATCGGACCCCATAACCATTTGTGCGCCTGACCTCATGAGGCGGCCGAAGGGGTACAACCTCTGCGCCTGCCGTCGGTCGATGAATGGGAGAGTCAACTCGTCCATCTGGGGCTCATGGCATGCCCAATAGGCCTGGGCGTTGGCGGCCACGCGTAGGGAGCGAAAGCGATCGATGTCGTCTTCGTGGACAAATTGGATGTGGGCAATGTGGTGCATCAATCCGACGTCGCCATTGGTCCGTCTGGCCGTCTCCACGGCGTCAAGAGCATTTCGAACGGCCCGATCGCCGATCGCGTGGAAATGGCACTGGAAGCCGAGACGGTCGAGATCGGTGACGATCTCGCTCAGCCTGGCGGGTTCGATGAAATCGATCCCGGAGTTCCCGGTTTGCTTGCCTTCCCCGTCCTGATAGGGCTCCAGCATCGCCGCGGTGAAGTTCTCGGCCACTCCGTCGAGCATCAACTTGACGCTGGTGGGTCGATATCGGGGTCCGACGATGGTGCGACGACCGATCAACTCCTCGACTTGTTCGGACCCCCGGTAGCGATCCCACCAGAGGGCCCCCACCACGGACGCGATCAGCTCGCCCCGGCCGGCGATCGCAAGGTAAGCGGCCTCTTCGGGGGATTGAACGTCGGCGTCTTGCCAGCCGGTGATCCCCAGCGCCAGGAGATACTTCTGGCCCGCCAGCAGGGCTTGCTCGAGTTCGGTCGAACCCGGCTCGGGCAGGATCGCCTCGGCGATTGCCATCGCTCCTTCATGAAGGGTTCCTTGCGGGGAGCCGTCGGACAGTCGCTCGATCCGCCCATCAAATGGATCGGGCGTGCTCCTATCGATCCCGGCCATTTCGAGGGCTTTGGTGTTCAGCCAGGCCGAGTGGCCATCGCGGTTGTAGAGAAACGCCGGCCGATCCGGAACGATTCGATCGAGGGCGTCGGCGCTGGGCAAGCCGCGCTCGAACCAGGCCATCGCCCAGCCTCCGCCCCAGATCCACTCCCGCTCGCGGTGCCGGGCCGCATAGGCCGAGATCATGTCGGTGGCCTCGCTCAGGTTGACAGCGTCCTGAAGAGAGCAGTTCAAAATCTTGCGGCCACCGGAAATGGGATGGACATGAGCATCGATGAATCCGGGTGTCACCAGGCCGCCGCGGGCGTCGACGGACTCCGTGTCCTTGCCAGCCGTGCGGCGCACCTCGGACATTTCCCCGATCGACAGGATCCGTCCGGCTTCGACGGCAATGGCTCCGTCCACGGGATCGGCCCCGGTGAAAATCCGAGCGTTGTGGATGAGCAGGTCGGCGGGCATGGAGTCGGGAGGGTACCGCTATGGTCTTGCCGGCTCCCATGATCTTTTCCACCGGGCCCTATGACGTGGACGACGATCCCGAACGAGTGGACGTTGACGCGGCCTGGGCGTTCCTGTCGACATCGGCCTACTGGGCCACATGGAGAAGACGGAGCGACTTCGAAAGTCAGCTCACTTCTGCCTGGCGCGTCGTAGGCGTTTACGAAAGGTCGACCGGGGCGATGGTCGGATTCGCCCGGGCAGTTTCGGACGGTGTCGGGATGGCCTATCTGGCCGATGTCTTCGTGCTTCCCGAGGCTCGTGGAAGGGGACTGGGCAAGGAGCTGGTCGCAACGATGATCGATCGCGGACCCGGAGCTGGATTTCGCTGGATGCTCCACACCGCCGATGCCCACGGGCTTTACGATCGATTTGGCTTTCAGCCGGCCGATTCAACCTACCTCGAGCGCCCGCGACCGGGTAGCGGCCCGACCTGAATCCGTGCGACGCCCAGAGTTCGGGTCACCATCGGGAAGGCCATGTGGTGGGCCCGGCAGGGCTCGAACCTGCAACCGACGCATTATGAGTGCGCTGCTCTGACCCTTGAGCTACGGGCCCGGGATGGGTTGGAAACACGGTGGAAACTCCAGAGTGTCGACGGCCGCTTCGGTGTCAGAGTAGAGGGAGGACACTGGGGGCGCACCGAGCAAGAAAGGGGCCTCCGGTGTCGTCTGACGTCAGGCGCGAAGGGTGGGACCGTCCGAAGGGAACCGGTCAGTGGCGGGCTTTGGAATGGGAGGCGGCGATAGCCGAGATCAATGACCCAACCGCACGGGCATCGTAGCCCCGCCGTCGGCGCCGAGGCTGAGGGCAGCGTCCTCATCGGGAACGGCCGCCCCGCCCGCCATCACCGGAACCCCGCCGAACGATCGACGGACGGCCGTGATAAGGGAGGTAGCGGCCGCCAGGCGATCGGCATTGACCACACCAATAGCAATGGCTGAGAGATCTTCGACCTGACGGAGGGCCGCGACCAGCGCTGAAGCCGGAGTGTCGGCGCCCAGATTGAGCACGCGGTAGCCGTCCGAACGAAGGATGTCAGCGAGCATCGCCAGTCCCAGATGATGACGTTCGCCCTCCGGCATGGCCAGAACCACCGTCCCTTTGGTCCGTCCTCGACGGGCGAAGCGGGGTCCGAGGCGGCCGATAACTCCCGCTGCCACAACGCTAGCGAGGTGCTCGTCTTCCACCCCCAACTTGCCGTTCTGCCAGTGGTCCCCAATGGTGTGAAGAGCCGGGGTGAGAACCTCGCAATAGAAATCCGCCGGGGTCATTCCTGACGCGAACGCAGCCTCGACGACTCCCCAACTCCCCGCTTCGTCTCCGGCCAGCATCCTGGCCCGCAGTCGATCTCGCCAAGGTGCCGAACGCTTTCGAGAAGGTACGTCGGGGGAGGTATCCAACCGTTCGAGGTCGGTGAGATCGATTCTCCAATTGGTCCCCACTTTGCGTGCCGGCAGCATGCCGAGGCGGACGTACCTATAAACGGTCATGTAATGGACGCCAAGCTCGTTGGCAGCTTCCTGCATGCTCAAGTCGGGAGTTGGTGACGGCACTCGTGGGATATTATCACTAAACCTGCCGACGCCAGGGATCGGACGATGCTCGTCTCAGCGGCCGACGACCGTTCCTCCCAGCGCCTGGGCCAGGCCGGCCAATGCCTTATCTGTAGTGGGCCGGATGAGCGCCGCCATGAGCGACGTCAGCACGCGAACTTCTTGAGCTTGCAATCCAGGGAGTAGACGGGGCGCGTCCTGTCACCCTGGTCACTGCGACGGTTTCGGTCCGGTGATGTTTCCCCCTTCGAAGCTCAGCACCACCTCCCGGGGCGTTCGAAGTCCCGTGGTCTCGTAGTCGAGCGGCACTGAGCGTCCCACGAACCTAGTGAGAAGTCGATAGCGGGCACCAAGTCCGGCCCCATCGCCGGCCGTCTTGTGAAATGCTGACCGTGGCCTGGATCCCACTCGGCGGCGTTGCGGAAATCGGCCATGCAATCGATGACGAATTCATTGGTTTTGGTGGTTTCAACAATTCCTCGATGGTTAGTCATGACTACGCCGTCCCTTGTTCGGAGTGTTGAGTTAGTCGGTCCGGGTGGGGCGTCGTTAGATGGCCAGAGTGCCGCCGAAAACCTGCCAGGCAAGGGCCGACTTGGCCAACAGGCTCAAAAGCACGTATGCCCTCTCACCGTGCAAATAGCTGCGCCAGCGACCGATCTGGCGGTATTGAAGCCACATGTTCAGGGCGAAGACATTGAAGAACACGAACAGCGAGAAGAAGATGCCGTATACAAACCCAGGCGGTTGGGCAGCGCTACCCGGGGTGAACAGGTACAAGCCAATCGCGATCCAGGGGATGGCGCCTGCCACGGACCCCAGCCAGAACGGCAGCAAGGATCCACCGGGCCGTTCGTACTTCTCCTGCACCCCCCCGAAGAAGATCATCGAGGCGTTCACGCCGAACAGGGCAATGAGCGCCGAGATGTCGCTGATCCCGGTGAGCATTGCGATCAGGACGATCATCACCGAGGAAGAGAGCGAATACTCCACCCACCGGAAGTAGTTGCGGGAGTGGGCAAGGCCGTTGCGGTAGCGCTCGAAGAAACCGCGCCAAGAAATCAGCATGTGAAAGCCGGCCGACAGGAACAGGAAGATCGCCACTCCCCAAGCGATCGACACATCGGCGAGCCGAATCGGGTCGGCGGAGAGAGAGCCGGGAGGACCCTCCAGAAAGGTGCCGGTCACCGGGAGTGTGAAGGAATTTCCGAGAACCAAGATCGCCACACCCTGCACAGCGTGGAAGACGCCCATGGCGACGTTGTACAGGCGCAGCCGGGCCATTATCCCGGGCCGGTCGGTCTCAGTGGTGGCCTTTGCAGTGATCATTGCGGTCAACCGTATTTCGAGTTAGTCGGGAGGGTAGGACCCGGTCGAAACCGGGTTCTACCCTCAGCTTTGCGTCCGGGAGGCGAGGCGATCAGGCAGGAAGGATCACCTGATCGATGACGTGGATTACCCCGTTGGACGTGAGGATGTCGGTGGTGACGACCTCGGCGTCGTTTATGAACACCTTGCCGTCCTCGACTCGGATCGTGATCGCAGAGCCTTCGACGGTTTGGGCTGACTCCAGTTCGATCACCTGGTCGGCAGTCACCTGCCCCGCTACCACGTGGTAGAGGAGGATCTGAGTCAGGGCGTCGGTGTCGGCCAACTAAGGCTTCGAGGGTGCCTGCAGGCAGGTCGGCGAAGGCCTCATCGGTGGGCGCAAAAACGGTGAAGGGACCGTCACCCTTAAGGGTTTCGACCAACCCGGCCGCCTCGACTGCTGCCAGGAGAGTTGTGAAACCACCAGCTGCCTGGGCTGTTTGGACGATGTCGCCCATTTCCGCCGCGGCACTCATCGAGGGCGGCAAGATCACTTGGTCGATGATATGGATAACTCCGTTGGAGGCGGCGATGTCCGTCGTGACCACATTGGCCTCGTTGACCTTGACCGATTCCCCCTCGACTGTGATGGCGATGTCCTCGCCCTGAACAGTGGTGGCGCTGTCGAGACCGATCACATCGGAAGCCAGTACCTCACCCGAGACCACGTGGTATAGCAGCACGTCGCTCAGTGCCTCAGTGTCGGCCAATAGAGCTTCGAGAGTGCCCGCAGGAAGGGCGGCGAATGCCTCGTCCGTTGGCACGAAGACGGTGAACGGGCCATCACCCTGGAGGGTGTCGACCAGTCCCGCCGCCTCGACTGCCGTGAGGAGAGTCGAGAAATTCCCTGCTTCCGTGGCGACTCCAACAACGTCGGCCATCTCAGGCTTCATCGCGTCTGTCGTCGAGGTGGCCGGAGCCGCAGTGGTGGCGGTAGTCGAGGTCGTGGTGGCTGTGCTGCCACAGGCCGCTGCCACCAGGGCGAACACGGTCAACAAGAGAATTGCGGTACGTTTCATGTGCTTTTCCTTTCGTTTTGAGAAGCAAGGACAGTTTTAGTACTAAATCGACCCTTATGTCAAGTCGAAGGATTGGGATTGGTGGGAGAAAGGCCGATCCGGGTACGCCGGCCCGGGAAAGCCCGACGCCATAAGTGACGATGCGGATGACTAGGTAGGGCGGGCGCCGCGGTACCTGTCGACAAGAGGTCGTGTCTCTGTCCGATTCGATCCGGCAAGACGACGGGTCGAATTCCTGGCGCAATCGGCAGAGGTCGGCATTTCGAGAACCTGCGCGACTACACCTACAAGCGACACCTGAGACTCGAGATCGAAGCGGTCCCGACGAGTCAGTCGCGAGTCTGGCCGACCCGGTCGGGCAGGAGGTCTGATGATTCGAGGTCTGATGATTCGAACTTCCGGGTGAAGTAGGCATCGATCGGACTGTTTCCCCACGCGGTGCTTTCGTGCAGGTCCCAATAGGGACGGCTCAGAAGCTGGCAACCAGGCGGTGGTTTAGTCGACGTCTGGTTGGCTTTCCCGAAGTTCCACCCGACGACATCTGTGCGGCATCCAACGGAACAGGTTCGGGCAGAGCCAAAGAGTCTGGGGGTGGGCATAGAACTGTATCGGCCCCGCCCGTCCCGTCCTCTAAGGACTGAAGGGTGGCTTCAGCTGGCGATCGGCTCTAAGTCTTAGCACGGCCCTGCGAGTGGGCAAGGAGAGCGAAGTGGCATTGCGTCCTGGTAGAGGTAACAGGTCGCCGCCCATGCGTTGGGCGAGTTTGCGTGAGATGGAAAGGCCGAGCTCGATCGTTTCCGTTCCCGCGCTTGCTTCATGCCACCTCGGATCGGGGCACCGCATCGGGTCCCTAGTTCGGGACGATTCCGTCCACTGCCAGAACACGGGTGAGGAACAGGGCCATCTGCCAACGAAGAACGCTGTTCTCCGGTCCGTAGGTTGTGGCGCTCGTTCCTTCAGCAATACCGAGCGTTACCAATTGGTCGATAGCGTCCGTGGCTTCCGTGCTTTGGAGAGTCAAGTCGTTGAATCGCGTCGACCCGAATGGTGCCGGTAGGGGCGTTCCCACCACCGCCACCGAACGGACCAGGAACAATGCCATCTCCCATCGGGAGACCGGTGTGTTCGGGGAGAACGAATCGACTCCGGTGCCCAGGGTGATCTTTAGTTGGGCCAAGCGGTTGATGGCGTCTCTGGTCTCCTGGTCGAAGCCGCCAATGTCGTTGAAACCCTGGTCGATCGAGGTTGGCGGCAACATCCCGCTTGTCCGCAGGTGACGATTCAGGAAGAGTGCCATCTGCCATCGCGGGACCGTCCCGTTCGGGTTGAACGTCACTTCGGTCGTCCCGTTCGAGATTCCAAAGGCGAAGATGCAGTCGATGGCCCGGATGATCGTCTCGTCGAAGCCGGCGAGATCCTCAGAGCCGGAACTCGCGATCGAATCCGGACACACAGCCGAGGTGTCAACCAAACCCGTCCCTGCGGGTGCAACAACCACTCCTGCCACCTCCGCCTCCACCTCCGCCTCCGCCCACGACGGCGGTGTCGTTGTCGGTGTTGGACACTGAGACGTCGGCCGGGTCGATCCCGGTGTAGTCGCCACCGGCTGCGGTGGCCAGGACGATCGAGTAGACGACATCACCATCATCGACCAGGTCGTCGACGCCGGTCACGGTCACCGTCTGAACCGTCGCCCAGTTAGAAGTAGAGAAGGTCAGCAAGCCGGTAGAGACGGTTCCCTCAGAGGTATTCGAACTCGACACCCCCACCGTCACCGCCACCGACGGCTGCGTATTCAAGACCACAGTAAAAGTGGAAGCGGCTCCCGCCTCCGAAGTCGGCCCCGACAAAACGCCCACCGTTATCCCCACGGTGTCGTTGTCGGTGTTAGTCACCGACACGTCGGTCGGGTCGATCCCGGTGTAGCCGCCACCGGCCGCGGCGGCTAGAACGATCGAGTAGGCCACGTTGCCGTCGGTGGTCGCATCGTCGGCGCCGGTCACAGTCACCGTCTGGGCCGTGGCCCAGTTGACCGTACTGAAGGTCAGCTGACTGGTAGAGACGGTCCCCTCGGTCGTATCGCTACTCGACACCCCGACCGTCACGTCGTTGGTTGGTTGCGCTGTCAATAGAACTGTGAAGGTGGCCGACCCACCGGCTTCGGTCGTCGACCCCGAAATGGCCCCCACTGTCACCCCGGCGGTGTCGTCGTCGGTGTTGGACACTGAGACGTCGGCCGGGTCGATCCCGGTGTAGTCGCCACCGCCTGCGGTGGCTAGGACGATCGAGTAGACGACATCACCATCATCGAGGAAATCGTCGGCCCCGGTCACGGTCACCGTCTGGGCCGTGGCCCAGTTGGAGGTGCTGAAGGTCAGCAGACCGGTAGAGACGGTCCCCTCGGTCGTGTCGCTGCTCGAGACGCCAATCGTCACCGTGACAGTCGGCTGGGTGTTAAGCACGACGGTGAAGGTGGAGGTAGCTCCCGACTCGGCAGTGGGGCCCGATATGACACCCACAGTCACTCCCACCGTGTCGTTGTCGATGTTGGTCACTGACACGTCCGCCGGGTCGATCCCGACGTAGTCGCCGCCAGCCGCGGTCGCCAAGGCGATCAGGTAGGTGATGTTGCCATCGGTGATCGCATCGTCAACGCCGGTTACTGTCACCGTCTGCGCCGTCGCCCAGTTGACGGTGGAAAAAGTCAGCAGACCGGTTGAGACGGTCCCCTCGGTGGCGTCGCTGCTCGATACGCCAATCGTCACCGGGGCCGACGGCTTCGAGTTCAGAACGACCGTGAAGGTGGAAGTGGACCCGGCCTCCGTGGTCGGCCCTGAGATGGCGCCCACCGTCACGCCTACCGTGTCGTTGTCGGTGTTGGACACGGACACGTCCGCCGGGTCGATCCCGACGTAGTCGCCACCAGCTGCGGTCGCCAGGACTATCGAGTACGTGATATCCCCGTCATCGAGGAAGTCGTCGACGCCGGTCACGGTCACCGTTTGGGGGGTGGCCCAGTTGACGGTACTGAAGGTCAGCAGACCGGTAGAGACGGTCCCCTCGGTCATGTCTGAGCTCGACAGGCCAATCGTCACCTCGCCCGTTGGCTGCGAAGCCAACACAACTGTGAAGTTAGAAGTACCGGCCGCTTCGGTGGTTGGCCCCGAGATGGCACCCACCGTCACCCCGACCGTGTCGTTGTCGATGTTGGTCACTGACACGTTCGCCGGGTCGATACCCGGTGTAATCACCACCGTCGGCCGGGGCGAGGGTCACGGTGTAGGCGACGTCCCCGTCATCAAGGAAGTCGTTCACACCGGTCACGGTCACCGTTTGGGGAGTCGCCCAGTTGGAGCTGGTGAAAGTCAGCAGACTGGTAGAGATGGTTCCCTCGGTGGTGTCGCTGCTCGACACTCCGATCGTCACCGTGGCCGACGGCTCCGAGGTCAGAACGACCGTGAAGGTGGCAGTGGTCGCAGCCTCGGTGGTCGGCCCTGAGATGGAGCTCACCGTCACGCCAACCTCGCCTGCACAGGTGGGTTCGAGGAATTCGTTGCCGGAGAAGGTCATGTCACCCAGAGTGGACAGCGCACGACCGTAAACGTCTGCGCCGGCGCCCACCGTCACGGCGCCCTCGGCCAGGATGTTCCCCCGGAAGATTGCGTTGGCTCCCAACGTCACGGCACCCTGAACCTGGAAGAAGACATTGCACTCTTGGGCACTGTCGGTCAACACAACCTGCGCGCCGGCTGCAGCTGTGAAGGCGCCCAAAGTCTTGATGATGAAGACAGAGTTCCTGTTGCCATCTCCGTCAAGAGTCAAGGTGCCGGTCAAACCGAGGGCAGTGGCCCCTGCCGAATGGACCCCGGCGTGCAGAGTTTGCGATCCGAGCTCCGCTGCAATGAGCCCGCCCATTTGAGCCTTGGCGTACTGATAGGCGGCTATCTAGTTCGGTTTGGGCCTGTTGGGCGACCGAATCGTTGCGGTGGATTCCGCCAGAGTGCACTTGGCCATCGCCAATTGTGGTGATCGCGGAGCCCGGGGCCACACCGACGCCGTCTGCGAATGTGCTCGTGCTTCCCGTGTCAGTAATCGTCGTGTGGGCGAGAGCCGAGAAGTTGGTCAGAGTTCCCATTGGAACTGCCAGCGGAGCGCTAGCCGACGCCGGGGTTGCAACGATGAGAAGCCCTGAAGTTGCCACGCTGAAGGCGACCAGAGCCGCTCCCGTGCGGCGGAACAATCCGTCTCTCGATCGTCGCAAATTCAGGTTCATTTCGGACACGTCGAAGTCATCGTCTGGCAAGCCTGGTGGTTCATTCGATTTCATCGTCTTGCCGGGAGCGGGCACACATGTGGCCGAAAGTCCCTAGCAGTAGGGTCTTTAGGCCCTAATGAGTTCCAGCTACCAAAAGGTGATCAGCTACCGGACGAGCGACCATGAGGAGCGCCACCACGAAGCGTTGGAAGTACGACCGTTAGCCGTGCAACGAAGGATTCATGGGCGGCGGAAGTCGCCAGGGACCCGGGCCACCAAAACGTCGCAAGGCATCGCCTCGAGAACCCCGTCCGCCACCGTGCCAAGGAGGATCATCCTGGTGGCACCGGCGCCACGGTTGGCAACCACCACCAGATCAACCCCCTTCCTTCGCACCACCTCGTCGATAGCCGTCTGCGGAGCCCCATCCACCACAAGAGGTTTCACCCGGCCCGGCCATTCGGCCACGAACTCTTCCATCCGCTCGGCCGCCCGCCGGAGGCGAGTGCTGCGCGAGCCGAGAACCTCAACATCGAACAAACCGGCGTCGGCCAAAGCAGGATCAAACCGCGCAGGGAGCGAGAAGGTGGCGGTTACCTCGGCGTCGGGAAACCACTGAAGCGCCGCCTCCACCGCCTTCTTGGAATGAACCGAAAAGTCGACAGCCGCCAGCACCTTGCGGTAACCCGACCGGGGCTGGCGGCGGACGACCAGAACGTCGCCGGTGGACATGATCGCCACGCGGCGGGCTATCGGTCCGCATCTCTCGACATCTACCGCCGACGTTCCCACCACGACGATGGACGCTTGCTTGGCTTCTCGCACAAGTTCCCAACCGATGGAGCCGCGGAGGGTCTCGTGAGTCACCGTCACCGAGGTCCGGCCCCGGCACCAGGCAGCTACCTCTTCGAGATGCTGGCGGTGCTGATCGAGCAGCAGCTTCCCGAGACCGTCATCCAGAAATGCCTCGGCGGCGGATTCGTTGACCGACACCAGATGTAACGGCAACCCGCGCTGCTCGGCCAGCATGCGACCGCGATCGGCCACCCGGCGGCCGATCGAAGTCAAATCGATACCGGCCACGACCGGGCCGCTCACAGTTCCACCCTCCAAGGCATTGCGACTTTACCCGTACCCGGCCGACTCACCTTCAGGTGGGATTCCATGAGGTGGATGGGCAGCGGGACCCCGCCCATTAGAGCGGCAGATCGGGTCGGGTGGTCTGGCTACGTGCCAAATCGGGAGGGATCCCAGGGATCGCGTGCCGCCAGCGCAACCGGCAGCATCTCGAGGTACCTGTTTCGAGAGACTCCCACCGCCCCCAACGTGGCGAGGTGGGGCGTCACCCACTGGACGTCGAGTAGGAAATGTTCGACCTGCGAAAGGCGACCAACGAGGTGAACGAGGGCCACCTTGGAAGCGTCACGTTGTCGAGTGAACATCGACTCGCCTGCGAACAGAGCCCCGATTGAAACGCCGTACAGGCCGCCGGCGAGGTTCCCGTCGTCGTCCCAAGCCTCGACCGAGTGCAGCCACCCCAGGCGGAAAAGCTCCAAATATGCCTCCTTCATCTCGACCGTGATCCAACTATGAGGGCGAGTCGGATCGGCACAGCCGTCGATCACACCCTCCGGGTCGAGGTCGAAGCTCACCTGGAACTTTCGAAGAGAACGACGCAAGGATCGACTGATTTGGAGGCGGCCGGGCGGGATGATCCCTCGTTCCGCCGGTGACCACCACGCAAGTTCGCCGGTCGGCACGTGCATCGGGAACATGCCTCGGCGGTAAGCGGCCAGGATCGTTCCCGGAGCCAGATTGCCACCGACCGCGACAACGTCTCCGGAGCCGGCGGTGCGGGGGTCAGGAAGGCGGAACGAGCTCGGGATGGGTTCGATCGGCAGGCGCTCACCTTTTCACTACCGGCATCAACTAGCGGGCGGGGGGCCCGGTGCCCTACCGCCATCAACTCGGCGGGGGGCCCGGTGCCCTACCGCCATCAACTCGGCGGGGGGCCCGGTGCCCTACCGCCAGAATCGGGACGCTACCCCACAATGCATCGTCCGATGGCCGATAGCCTCCCTCACGACGAGGAGCCGGATCGCCATTGAGGAAGTCGTGAATCAATTCTCAGGCTCGATAGGCATGAATTGCCGATGAAGGTCGCCGTCATCGGCGGGGGTATCGCGGGCGTATCAGCGGCCTACCACCTCTCGCTGTCGGGTGCTGAGGTCATACTCCTGGAGCAAGAATCGACGCTCGCGTATCACTCGACCGGCAGATCAGCGGCCATCTATTTCGAGAACTACGGAGCGGACGCCAACCGCCCATTGACCCGGGCCAGCCGCCCCTTCTTCGATGACCCACCGGCTGGCTTGGTCGATCATGGACTGCTGAAGGACCGAGGGGCCCTGTGGGTGGGGAGGCCCGACCAGATTGATTCGCTGAGCGAGTTGCTCGACGAAGGCTCGCCCCGATGGCTCGAACCAGAGGAAGCGGTGGCCGTCGTCCCGGTGTTGCGGCCGGAAATGATTGGTGGCGCGATTTGGGAGTCGGAGGCGCTCGACCTGGACGTGGCGGCGATCCATCAGGGGTTCGTTCGCGGTCTCCGGGCCGCCGGGGGGAGGATCCATCTCTCGTCCCGGGTCTCGGCCCTTGAGCACGCCGGAGATTCTTGGACGGTCGTGGCGGATGGCGGTCCGCTACACGGCGGACGTGCTGGTCAACGCTGCCGGTGCCTGGTGCGACCAGGTAGGAGCGATGGCCGGCGCAATGAAGATCGGACTACAGCCGATGCGGCGTACCGCCTTCACAGTGCCGGGCGACCAGGCGTGGGCTGGATGGCCGCTCGTCAGCAACGCCAACAATGAATTCTATTTTCGCCCCGATGGAAGCCAGCTTCTCTGTTCTCTGGGTGAAGAGAATCCCTCCGACCCCGGCGACGTCCGGCCCGAGCCGCTCGACATAGCCCTTGCCATCGACCGCATCAACGCCCACACGACAATCGATATCCGGGTTGTGCGCTCGTCGTGGACCGGTTTGCGATCCTTCGTCGCGGATCGCGCCATGGTCATTGGCTTCGACCCTCTGGTCCCTCATTTTTTCTGGCTGGCGGGCCAGGGCGGCACCGGGATCCAGACCGCACCGGCTGCCGGAGAATTGGCCGCAGCCATCATCACCAATGGCGATGCTCCGCGCCGGCTTCTCGAACTCGGGGTGGACTTGAGTGCCCTGTCTCCTGCGAGGCTCCAGTCTCAACCGCGGTGACGACTCACGATGTCGACTACCTGATCCAAAGGCAACGCATGGGCTGTCCTTCCCCGAAATCCGGTCATCGTCTCGGCCGCGCACAATGCGTTGAGGATCGCCTCCTCGGTGGCGTCGGCGACAGCTCTGAATAGGTTGTCGAGCATCCCGTGGGGAAGCATCCGCAATGCGTAGGGCGCTGCCTGACCGGCGGGCAGACTGTTGCCGGTAGCGAATGAAAAGAAGATATCACCCGAGCCGTTGTGGCCGTTTCCCCCGACCCGCGCCAACCCCACGGTGGCACGGCGGGCCAGCCGCCGGCATTGATCGGACAACAACGGAGCGTCGGTGGCGACTATCACGATGATCGAACCGTCCCGCTCGTGGGTCGGCCAGGGGGCGGGTACCTGGTCGTAGGAGATGGCGCGACCGACCGGCACGCCGTCTATCCGGAGGTCCTGTCGGGATCCATAATTCGCCTGGACCAGGACACCCACGGTGTAGGTGTGCATTGCCAGGTCCACCACACGCGACGAGGTTCCAATGCCGCCCTTGAATTCGTGGCAAATCATCCCGGTGCCTCCGCCCACATTGCCCTCGGCCACCTCGCCTCCGGCAGCATTGGCGATGGCCGACTGCACATCGGCCTCGGTCAGAACGAACGGATTGACATCGGACAACCAGCTGTCATCGGTCTCAGCCACCACCGGGAGATGAAATGCATCTTCCATTCCGGCTTCGACGGCGTATCGCACGACACTGTCGCGCACGAGACCTACCTGGTACGTGTTGGTGATGCCGACCGGTGAGCCGAGAAGGCCCGACTCGTCGATCCAGGGAATCCCGGTCATCTCCCCATTGCCATTGAAGGAATGCCAACCGCAAAAGGCGTAATCCGCCCAGATCTGGTTGTGGCGGGGAACGACCATCGTCACACCGGTCCTGACCGTGGCAGGCTGATCAGCGATGACGGTGGTGTGCCCAACCAAGACGCCATCGACGTCGGTTATGGCATTGAACGCCCCCGTCGGCAGTCGACCGATCGAGATGCCCAGTTCTCTGAGCCTGGTCATTCTTCGTCTTCATCGTTCCAGGCGGGATCGGTGTCCCATTTTTCATTGCGCTCCTGGACAGTTTCCAGAGCCCTGGCAGCCTCCTCCGGCGTCGGATAAGGGCCGAGGCGAACCTCCGCCCGGCATCCGTCCTCAGGCTCGACGGTGTGGTGGTCGAGGCAATAGAACCAACCGGGTCGGGGCGGGTCCTGCGTCATCGGTGGCTTTGGTAGGTTGGCACCTGAGCAGCCTAGGTAAGGCGATGCCGATCAGAGTTCCGAGGTTCCAATGGCCGACAACAAACCCCGAATAGTCGTCGAGAGCGACGGTGGTGGTAGCCGTGGTTTGTTGGTCGGGGTCCTGGTTCTCGTGCTCGTCGTGGTGGCCGCGGTCTGGTTCTTCAGCCAGAACGGATCCGAGCAGCCTTCCACCGAAGTCACCATCGAACTCCCCGCGGGCGAGGTCGACCCCGGCACCGAGACGACGATCAGCCCCTGAGCCGCTTGGACCAGCGGATCAACGATCGCTTGGACTCATCCCTGCGTTTGGTCGACCTGGAAGGGACAGCTCACACCAAGTTCTGGACCCCGCTGGGCGTACTCTCCATAGAAGGCGTCGATGGCCCCGCGATCGTATGCGTCAAGGTCCAATAGATAGGTCCAGGCGGTGAGAGTGATTGGCTTTTCCATCCCCTCCCGGGGCGTGACTATCACGTGGGTTCCGGCATCGCGGGCGAAGTTCTCGAGATCCTCTCGAGCATCTGAGGCCGTCACCGGGTTGTAGTAGATCACTATCACTCCGTGCTCGAGATCGTGAACCAGGTTGATGTCGGGCGGCGCCTCCCGATAGATGCCACAGGCCGCTGCGGCCGGAGCGTGAGGTCCGCTGGTTGGAGGATCCGAGTTGTAATCAGGAGCAGGGTCGCTAGCCGCGAGGTGCAGCTGACCCTGATCGGGGAAGGTCTGCACGTTGGTCAGCGCCACCGGAGGCGGCCGGGTGGCAAAAAACACGATGGCGCCCACCAGCAACAGGGCGACGCCTGCGCCGATGGCCAACCGTCGATTGCGAAGAGATCGGGCCGCGGCCAGGCGACGGGCCTCGGCTTCGGCGACCTGGTCGTCGACGGTCTTCTTGGTTCCGGTACGTGACATGAACCGCTGGATCCTTTCGGGGGGCATCGTCCAACTGGGACGGAAACTGAATGGTAACCAAGCGCCGGTTTGTCCCAGTCAGACGCCCCGAACGGGCTCACCGAGCCACAACGGCACGGGTATGGGCGCCTGAGAGTCTCAATCTCAATCCGGCTGGCGGTCGGCTACGAACCCATTCACCAACCGGAGAGAAACTGAAAATCACGTTGACCAACGCGACTCGGGCCGGACCTCAACCTGGAGCAAGGTTCCGATGGCGGTTACCGTTCACGCCAGTGACTCCCGACCGAGAACCGTCATCCGGGGCGCGCCACGAAAACGCCCGTCTCGATGACATTCTGGCCGCCGTTGCCCGCGGTGACCGTGAGTCGTTCGCACAGCTTTATGACCTCGTCGTGCCGGCCGTGTTCGGGTTGGTGCGAAGACTCGTTCGCGATCCGTCTCACAGCGAAGAGGTGACCCAGGAGGTGATGCTCGAAGTGTGGCGGATCGCTCCCAGATACCTCCCTTCTCAGGGCAGCGCACTTGGTTGGATTCTCACGATCGCCCGGCACCGTGCGATCGACCGGATCCGGAGCGAGCAGGCCGCACGGGACCGGGTAGAGAAGGTTGCGCCCAAACAGATCGAGATCGATCATGATCAGGTCTCCGAGGAAGTCATCCGATCTTCAGATCGGAGCGCGGTCTCACGAGCCCTTCGTGATCTCGGCAGTTTGCAGCGCGAGGCAATCGAACTTGCCTTCTATGGCGGCCTCACTCAATCAGAGATTGCTGGACGCCTGGGGGTGCCGTTGGGCACCATCAAGACCCGGATCCGAGATGGCATGCTTCGGCTCCAGGAAGCTTTGAGTGCGAGCCGATGAACCACGATATCCACGACCAAGCCACCAGCTATGTCCTCGGTGAGCTGTCCCATGGGGAATCGGCAGCCTTCAGGGCCCATTTGGAAAGCTGTCCCGATTGCCGTGCCTCGGTCGAGAGTATGCGCCAGGTAGCCATCGACCTCGCGCTGGAACAAGCCGCAGATCCTCCGGAGCATTTGCGGGAAAAGGTGTTGGCCGCGGTGGCCCGCACTCCTCAGGAAGTCGGCCCGAGCAGGCAGGTGGCACCCATCCGGTCCCGGCGGCCACGCTGGATCCCGGCCGGTATCGCAGCAGCAGTGGTGGTCCTAGCTCTACTCGGGTGGTCGATGCTGGGGACAGGGCGACTGATCACTTCGGTACTCAACGATCCGGGCTCAGTGACGATCGAGGCGGCACCGGGAGCCGGTCAGTTCGATGCGGCGCGAGTGGTGTTCTCGGAGGACCGTGGCGCCGCTGTGCTCGTGGTGGAGGGCCTCGATGAGCTCCCGGCCGATCGGGTCTACGAACTCTGGCTGGTCGAGGGTGACGAGGTCCTGCCGGCCGGGCTCTTCAACACATCAGAAGGGAGCGCCCGCGTTCTCATCGATGGTGAAGTTCGCCCGGGCATGGTCGTAGCCGTAACGGAGGAGGCGGCCGGTGGGGTCGAATTGCCGACCGGCGCGATTCTCCTCTCGGCACCCATCGACGCCTGAGTCTCCCTGTATCCGCCGGGTTCGATGGCCCACCCTCAGGATTCGGGTTGAGCGGGTTTGGCGGCGAGGTTGCCAACACCTTTGCGTTGCATGTCTCCCCACTGCTTCGTGCTCTCGCCGCCGAACAACGCCCGGATCCGCCACCACACCGTTTGCTGTCTCAAACCAATATTCTCGACAAACCCGAGGGCGAGAAGAGTCAAGGCTTGTCTGGGCTCGTTGAAGTAGCCGAACCGTTCGTCGAGGGCCAGCGAAAGAAGGGACGTGAACGTCCCGGCCAGGAAGGCGATCGATAGGAACCAGAGAACCGGCCAGGGAGACACGCCCCCAAAAATAAGCGAGATCGGCACCACGAAATACCCAAGGAACTCGACGATCGGTGCCAAAAACTCGAACAGGAACATCGCCGGCCACCCCACCATCCCGATCGGTCCATGACGGGGATTGAAGATTGACGATCGGAAGTCCCACGTCGCCCGAAGCAACCCCCGATGCCATCGGATCCGCTGACGGCGCAAGACCTGCCGGGTGGCAGGTACTTCGGTCCACACGACGGCCGACGGGGCGTAGACCATTCGGTACGGTTTCTTGAGCCTTCGATAGTGCCGGTGAATTCTCATGCTCAGGTCGAGGTCCTCACCGAAATGTCCCGACGTCAGTCCTCCCACATCGATCACCGCCTGACGCAAATAGACCCCGAAGGCCCCGGAGAGAAAGATGAGTGAGTTGATCGAAGACCACCCGGGCCGAGCGCCAACAAAGGAACGGACGTACTCGAGGAGTTGAAGACGCTCAAGCCAGCCTTTCGGCAGCTTTGCCTCGACGATGTGGCCATGCTTGACGGTACAACCGTTCAGGGGCCGAACGTTTCCCCCCACCCCCACGGTGCGGGTCCGGTCCTCGGCGACATGTCTCATCGAGTTCACGAGAGCATCCCCATCGATGAGGACGTCCGCATCGGTCAGCATCACATACGGATAACGGGCCACGTTGATGCCCGCATTTAGCGCGTCGGCGCGTCCCCCATTCGCCTTGTCGACCAGAGTGATCGAGACCGGCACCCGGGAGTGATAGACCTGGCGAACCTCGGCGGTTTTGATGCTGGGCCGGAACGGCATCGGCACCGCCAGCATCTTGAAGTGCTCGATCATCTTCTCCAGGGTGTCATCCTTGGAACCGTCGTTGACCACCACAATCTCGAACTTCGGGTACGTCACCATGGCCATGGACCGGATTGATTCGACAATGCCGACGCTTTCGTTGTACGCGGGTACCACGATCGAGACCGGAGGGCTCAGGTCCGATCCGAGCATGTCCTGGACCCTGCCGAATCGCTCGAACATCCTCTGCTTGTAGAGGGCCCGGGCGGACAGCATCGCCAGAGCCAGCATGTAGAGCTGCATGGCAACGAAATAGATCAGAACCGTGATCGAGATCAGATTCATCGCCGTCTTCATGTCGACGGTCCGGTCCCGACCGCAGCGTCAACCGGAATTCGCTCGCGCACGAGCACCGGACGTCGCCCGGGGGAAGCTTTTGTATCTCTGCCAATTGGTTCAGAGCAGAGTCGGCGGCGAACCGATCCGGGGAGTCAAGGGCCGCGACAAGACGGGCAACGCCCCCCGGAATCTCTGCCAGGGTCTCTGCAGCATTCTGTCTGACCCACCATTCGGTGTCGCCCAGAAGCTCGACCACGGCCGGCCCGACCGTTTCGTCGGCCAACGACGTCAGCGCTCTGACGGCGCGGGCACGCACTTCCCAGGCAGGGTCGGCCAGCGCGGATAGCAATGCTGTCCGGGCGGCATCGGATCCGACCCGACCAAGGGCCGACGCGGCTGCAATCCGCCACTCCAGATTGGGACTGGCGATCAGCCGTATCAGCAAAGGCTCGGCGGCATTGTCCCCGATGAACCCCAGCACCCGGGCGCATTGAGTCACCGCTTCGGTGGAGGGCCGGGCACTCGTCATCTCCTCCCCGACCCACTCGATTATCAACGGAACGCCATCGGGTCCAAATGAAATGAGGGAGTCGGTCAGCCGGGCTGCCTCCCATGGGCGCACCCTGGTCGAGAGATCGAGGATGAGGGGTACTGCGGTCAGATCGTGAATCCGGGCCAGGCCATGGGCGGCGTGAGTCTGGACGTAGTCGTTGCGATCCTCGAGCAGGGAGCGGAGAAACGGTGCAGCCGACTTGTCGGCCAGCTCTACGAAGGTGGATACGGCCTGGAGACGCGAGGTCTGCGGGAAGATTCGGCGAATGCGCGGGATCAGTGCGTCCACGATGCCGAATTCTTCGATCATGCGGTCGATGAATCGGCCGTCCTCCCCCTCCATCAGCCTTCGGTAGTCGATCAGAATGTCGTGAAAGACGGGGTCTGTGCGCCACCCTTTCGGGGGATTGCTGGGGATGTATCGCCGTTGGATCATCTCGGCGGCCGCGGCGACGTAGTGGGCGGCGCGCACCCCCCGGCTGTGCAGGATGGTGCGATGCGCAACCTTCACGGACACCAAGAAGAGGGCCGCTATCGCTGTTGACGCGGCGAGAACAACCGTTACCCAAGGCAGGGTCCCGCTCACATAGGGTGGATCGGCCGTCCTGGCGGCCAATTGACCCCTATCTGCAGGTTTCGGGACGGCCCCGGATACCGCTCAGCCCTACTTCGAGGGGAGCCGGCCGTTCACCCGAGCGGTCAATTCCGACATGCTGAAGGGTTTACGGACATAGTCAGCAGCCCCGAGCTCGAAAGAGCGCACAACCGTGTCGTCGTCGTCGACGGCGGTCAGAACCAGGACCGGGAAGGCGACTCCTGCCTCGCGCCACCTCGAAATCACCTCGGTGCCAAGCATCGCGGGCATCAGTTGATCCAAAATCGCAAGGTCGATATCCCCGTTGAGACCGGCTTCGTACGCTGCCGATCCGTCCTCTACCTCGACTACCTCGTGGCCAGCCGCTCGAAGGTGCCGGGACACCAGCATGCGAACAGTTGCGGCATCGTCGGCGACCAAGATCCTGGCCATGTGGTATTTGGGGTTTCTCTCGGGAATTGACGGATGACCCAGAGGCCGGACGGCAAACGATAGCCTCAACGGCAAAGGGGGTCGGGCCCGGAAATACCGAGTGTCGGCTCACCCCTCCGATAATCGGCCCTATTCCCTAGTCCCCGTCTCACCATCGACTGTGCTCTTCCAAAATCGACACCATGCCGGAACACTGCTCGCAGAGCGCCTTGGCGACCTCAGGGCGGAGTCCCCTGTGATCCTGGGCCTTCCCCGAGGCGGGGTGGTCGTGGCTGCTCCGGTGGCCTCGGCTCTGCAAGCGCCCCTCGACGTGATCATCGTCCGCAAGCTAGGGGTCCCATTTCAACCGGAGTTGGCCATGGGAGCCATTGGCGAAGGCGGCATCACCGTTATCGAGGAGTCGGTTCTGTCGGCGACCGGGCTGAGGAACCGGCAGGTCGAAGTGATCGAGCAGCGGGAGCGAGCGGTGCTCGAGAGCCGCATCGCTCTGTATAGGGAATGGCGGCCGGCGGTCTCCCTCGAGGGACGTTCAACGGTGATCGTGGATGATGGAATAGCCACCGGCGCCACCGTGAGAGCAGCATGTCAGGTCATGACCGGGAGGGGAGCCTCGAAGGTGAGGGTTGCCGTCCCAGTGGCGACCAGGGAAGCCATCGCCCGCATCCGCGAAGTATGCGACGAAGTGATCTGCCTGGAGACCCCGAGCCGGTTTGGAGCGATCGGACTCTTCTACTCCGACTTTTCCCCGGTCGAGGACGCCGAAGTCAGAAGGATCCTCATCGAGGCGGCGACCGACCGAGGAACGACCTGACATACATCGGTCCGGGCGTGTCGTAGCCTCCCGTGAGTGTCGAGCCATCCTGGCCAAAATTCCCCTCTCCACAGGCATGAGGGCACCGCCCCTCCACGACGACTGGCGCTCAGACAGCGGCTGGCCTGGGCCGTCGGTCCCGCCTCGATAAGGGTGGCAGCCAGGCTGATGTGGCGCTTTCGAGTTGAGACCGAGGCGCTGTTCCCGGACCCTCCGTTCATCATCGCCGCCAACCACCTCTCCTTCCTCGATCCCCCTTTGGTGGCCGCTGCCTGGGGACGGCGACTCAGATTCATCACCCTGTCCGATCTTTTCGGCAACTATCCCCTTCTCGACTTCACCCTGGAGTCGTTCGAAGCCATCAGGGTTCGCCGCGGGACACGTTCCGCTGGCGGCGATTCGACAGTCGCTGGCGCACCTCGCCGAGGGAGGCGTGGTCTGCCTTTTCCCAGAAGGGAGGAGGGCTACCAAGTGGGGCCAGGTTCGGCCACTGCCTGGGGCAGCCTGGCTGGCGGTGAAGGCAGGCGTACCCATCGTGGCGATGGCAGCCATCGGAACCGATCGGGTTCTCGGCATCGACAACAAACTCCACCGGGGGACGGTGCGGGTCAGGATCGGGCCCACGCTCTATCCAGAAGGCTCGGACCGTGCCGCCGTCAACGACCTGACGAAACGGTGGTCCGATTGGATCACGGCCGCCACCGAGTCCGGCGATCAGGAGTCAAGACCCGCCTAGGCAGAGGGTCCCGGATCGTCCGATGGTCCGACCCGAACGGCCGTGCCCGCCTCGGTCTCTTTTACAAACGTTGGTCGCAACTCGACGGGGTGGCGAGCAGCCCGCCGGGTCCGGAGACGGAGGTTGAGAACCTCGACAAAGATCGAAAAGCCCATGGCGAAGTAGATGTAGCCCTTGGGGATGTGAAGGTCCCAGCCTTCTGCCACGAGGGACATTCCGATCAGCAACAAGAAGCTCAGTGCAAGCATCTTGACCGTCGGGTGTTGATTGACGAAGTCGCTGATGCTGCGCGCCGAGAGGAGCATGATGACGACCGCGATGACGACCGCGGCGATCATCACTCCAACCTCGTCGGCCATCCCGACCGCGGTGATCACCGAGTCGAGACTAAAGACGATGTCGAGCAGGAGAATCTGAAAGATGACCGAGGCAAAGCCCGCCGCCGCAACCGCCGGACCATGAGCCTCCTCCCCCTCGAGCTTTTCGTGGATCTCGAAGGTTGCCTTGCCCAGAAGGAAGAGTCCGCCCCCGATGAGGATCAGGTCGCGCCCCGAAAACTCCCTGCCAAAGAGGGAGAACCAAGGCTCGGTGAGCCCGATCACCCAGGAAATACTCAACAGCAGCAGAATCCGGGTGATCATCGCCAACCCGAGACCCACCTGACGTCCGCGTGCTTGCTGGCTCTCCGGCAGTTTCGACGAGAGAATCGAAATGAAGATGATGTTGTCGATGCCAAGCACCACTTCGAGGGTCGTCAATGTCAGCAGTGCAATCCATATCTCGGGGTCGGTCAGCCATTCCATACCGAAGGAGAATACGTGCCGCGATCGACTGTCGGTGACGGGCCTTACTTGGCTCGCTTGGCTGACCGGCCTCGCCCAGCTTCGGGGCGACTCAGCGGATTGTCATCAGGTTGCGATATAGATCCAGGCTCTCGGGATTGGCCAGGGCTTCGAGGTTTCGGATCGGATCCCCGTTGACGGCGGCCCGGACCGCCAGTTCGCTGATTTTCCCGCTGCGAGTGCGAGGAATGTCTTCGATCGCAAGGATCAAACCCGGCACGTGGCGGGGCGATCCCTCCTCTCGAAGTCGGACACGGATCCGCTCCTCGAGGTCAGGGGTCAGCTCGAAGCCCGGCATCAGCCGGACGAACAGAACCACCCTGGTGTCGTTGTCCCATCGCTGACCGATCACAACCGATTCCGCCACTTCGGGAAGAGCGTCGACGATTCGATAGATCTCGGCGGTGCCGATCCTGACCCCGCCGGGGTTGAGGGTGGCGTCCGAGCGGCCCAGAATCACAAAGCCACCATGGGGAGTCGTCGTCGCATAGTCACCGTGGGTCCAGATCCCCGGGTTCTGCAGGTAGTAGGTGGCCTGGTACAGCTCGTCTCCATCTGGCCCCCAGAACCGAAGGGGCATCGAGGGAAACGGCGCGGTGCAGACCAGCTCGCCCGGCCGTGCCTTCCACGGATCGCCCGTCGATCGTCTCGAACCTCCACCGCCATTCCCAACGTCGGCCCCTGGATCTCTCCGGCGTGGACGGGCAACGTTGGATCACCACCGACAAACGAGCCGCACAGGTCGGTGCCGCCCGACATCGATGCCAGATGGACGTCCTCCTTGATGTCTTTGTAGACGTAGCGAAAGCTCTCGGCCGACAAGGGCGAGCCGGTCGAGCCGATGACGCCGGAGCGAACCAAGGTCGTGGGTGCTCACCGGCCTCAGATCGACTCCGGACAACGAGTCGATGTACTTGGCAGACACTCCGAGCATCGTGATGCCGACACGATCGACCAGATCGAACAGCGCATTGGGCCCGGGATGAAGAGGGCTTCCGTCATAAAGCACGATCGCAGCACCGAGTCCCAGGCCGGAGACGAGCCAGTTCCACATCATCCACCCGCACGTCGTGAAGTAGAAGAGCCGGTCGCCTCCCTTGACATCGCAATGGTGGCGTTGCTCCTGCAGATGCTTGAGGAGAACCCCACCGGAGCGGTGCACGATGCATTTGGGCATTCCTGTGGTTCCCGACGAGTACAGGATGTAGAGGGGATGGTCGAATGGGAGCTGCTCGAAGGTCAACTCGGCCAAACCATGCCCATCGACGAACTGATCGATCGGAGTGATGCCGGCCGGGAAGTCATCACCAGTCTCGGAGACACCGACTACCACTCTCACCGTAGGCAAGGCAGCTCTGAGCTCCTGGAGATGCTCGAGACGAGAGAACCAACGACCGTTGTACCGGTACCCATCCGCCACCACGAGCACCTTCGGTTCGACCTGGCCGAACCGGTCGACCACTCCCCGCACTCCGAAATCGGCGGAGGTCGAGGTGAAGATCGCCCCGATCGAGGCCGAAGCCAGGAACGCGACGATGGTTTCGGGGACGTGGGGCATCCAGGCAGCTACGCGGTCTCCGGCGTGCACTCCGGCCCCCCTCAACGCGTCAGCGAACGAGGCCACCTGCCGGCGAAGTTCGGCCCAGGTGATCGAACGTTCGAAGCCATCCTCGCGCCGGTAGATCAAGGCAGGGTGGCCGGGTCCGACACCCCTGCCGTCCAGAAGGTTCTCGGCGACGTTGAGTCGAGCCTGCGTAAAAAAGCGGGCCTCCCACATGTGATCACCCGGCGTGAAGAAGACATCGCCCTTCTCCCCGATAACGCCGACGTCGTCCCATACGGCCGCCCAGAACCTGGCAGGATCCTCGATTGACCACTTATAGAGCGACCTTGTGTCGCGAAGGTCGAGACCGCTGCCGGCAGCGACGGACCGACGGAATCCGTCGATGTTGCTGGCCGCGACTCGTTCCCGGGTGGGAGCCCACAACCGGTCGCTCATGTGCCTGACTCGACTGCATCGGCGAAATCTTCAAGCGTCGAGAAACGCCATGACGGCTCGACGGGCGTCTGAGTGACCGGAGTTGCACCGGGGTCGAGCCGATCGTGGCCGCGGTCGATCCATACCGACTCCATTCCATATCGCTGGGCTGGCTCGTGGTCGTGGTACAGGCTCTGGGCCACATGAAGGAGGCCGACGCGGTTCAATCCCATCTCCGGCAAGCTTGCAAACAGGGCCTGAAAATGAGGGGGCCGGGGCTTGTAGGCTCCGACGTCTTCAGCTGTGATGACCTTGTCGAACCTGACATGTAGGCGCCGGTTGCTCGCAGCGAAGGACGCCCGGTCAACGTTGGATACAACGATCAACCGGAACCGCTCGGGAGAGTCTGGCCAGAGCCGCGGCCGAATCGGCGAAGGCCGGCCAATCTCCCACCGATCTCCCGAATCTCACCGCATCCTCATCGTCGACTGGAACCCCAAGCCGGGTGCCGATTCGCCTCAGGACCTCAGCCAGGACCTCCGGATACAGCATTGCCGGGGAGTGCTCTCCCTGGACCACTGTCTCGATTTCGGATACCAAGTGCAGAAGTTGCACGTCTGAAACGTCTAGACCCGATCGATCGGCCCACTCCCTGAGGAAAACCGACATACCCTTTTCCCAATCGATCAGGGTGCCGTAACAGTCGAAGCTGAGGGCCTGAAAGCGGGTGAACTCGTTCACAACGCGACGAGGTTAGAAAACTTCGGACTAGACACCGTCAAAGCTGGCATGGGGGGATCCTTTGGGGGGAAAGGGCCAATAGACCCCTCCTCCTCAACCCGACCCGGGTTGTGCCGATATCGCCACATGTATCGAGTGTTCGTGGTTCCGACGGATGAATTCGCTCACAAGGAGTTGTGGCTCGACGCACATGCAGTCCGCGACACCGACGAGGGCGAATTCTGGGACTTCGTGGATCCGGAAGACCATCTGGTTCGCCGACTGGCGAAGAGCGGGGTGAAGTCGTTCGAAGTCACCGCTGATCGTCGTAAGCCGCGGCCTGGACTGGATTCATATCTGACCGACTGCCCGTTTGGCCGTCGGGACTTGGACCAGCCTTCGGCCTAGCAAGGCTGCTGGCTGCTTCATCTGGCTGCTTCATCGGCTGCTTCATCGGGCCAGCCGATTTGATCGGCAGCCGAGCACCCCGAGGTATAGGCTTGCGAGGTCCGGGCCCGGCGCCGTTCTTCCCAATGGCACCGAGACAAGTACCCGGAAACGAGCAAACCCCCCGACCCGGAACCGGCCTGGGGGTTTGTCGTCCCCCTGGTCAGGGGTCCGTTGGGGTCCGTTGGGCTCGATGAGCATGGTTAACACTGTGAACTGTCGAATCGGCGCGCTATCGTTTCGATCTTGGTGGCTGCAAGGCCGCCATCGAGGAAGCCGGTGAGCGGGATGCTGCCGGCTTCTTCATTTGTTTCCTGGATCGGTAGTCCGACCGCAGCCGCGCGTGTGTCAGGTCCTAGCGCTTCTCGTTCAGGCCGAGGCGTTCCCGGCGGCCGCTCCATATGCCGAGGATGCCGAGAATTCCCGCCATGGCTGCGACTAACGCCGTGCCGAGGACCGGGACACCGGTAAACGGAAGGCTCGTGACAGGCCCTGGGCCGCCCCCTCCTCCATTTGTCGGAGTCGCGGGGTTGCCGGCAGCAGTAGTGCGGGGGTGCCGGCAGCAGTAGTCACCGAGGTTGCCTCCGCCGGTCGTCGTCGTTGTCGCCCCTGCCAGTGTGGTGGTGGTGGTTCCGGCCAGGGTTGTAGTGGTAGTGACGGGTACCGCCTGAGCGCATGACAGCGCCGTGAAGGTGTCGTTATCCAACGTCACGGCTCCGTTCCTGGCCAATCGCGCGTCCCTGGACCGTGACGCCGTTTGTCACTGTGATCGAGGTAAGGGCCAGGATGTTGCCCACAAACGTGGAGCCGGTACCGAGAGTCGCCGAGCTGCCCACTTGCCAGAAGACGTTGCAGGCCTGGGCTCCCCCGATGAGCGACACCACGCTGCCTGAAGCTGTGGTGAGGGTTGAATCGGTTTGGAAGACGAAGACAGAGTTTGGATCCCCTTGCCCGTCGAGGGTCAAATTGCCGGTGAGACTCAGAGGTGCCTTGGATGACGCCGAATACACGCCTCCAACCAGGATCAGGTTGCCAAGATCAGCGGTCGTGGTGGCGTTGGTTGGACGCCCGGCGGCATCCCCATAGGCGGCCGTCAGGGCGGCCTGGGCCTGCTGGGCCGCGGCGTTGGTCTGGTCTGTCGTGGCCGGTGGATTGACAACGCCCGGCGGGAATCCAGTGATGGACGTTCCTGGTGAAAGCCCGAGACTCCGATTGAGAACGCTGTTCCCGGTGTTGGTGACCGTCGACGCTCCCAATACCGAATAGTTGGCGGCTGTTCCAAGTTGAACAGTCGGGACGATCGCGGCTGTGGCCACCATTGCGACGGTGAGCAGGTTGACCAAGGTCAAGGCGACCACGGAACCCGATGAAGACGGAAATGGATGACAAACGAAGCCCCTGCATAGGACGACATTTCAGAGGCTGTTGAGGTTGCATGAATATCTATCGGCGTCTGTGCAGAGACAGGGAGGCTTATCGAAGACAACTCATAATCTGGTCCTTTTGGACCTTTGAAACGGCGTTGGTTGCAGGGTTCTGCGAAGGAGCCGGGCGGCCACGGGAAATGTCATCGTGGGGTGTCCAGGTCTGCGAATCCGGGATCGCGAGCCATCGACCTAGGGACCATCGAGCGCCCGAGTACGCGAAAAGAGCCCTCCCGACCGAAGGCGCACCCACCTAATCTGATCGTACCGGGGGACCGATTCACCTCTCAGCGGGCGATCGCTCACGATCGGAGTCCTACCCGCCCCGGGTGAACTCGATCCCCTGTCCCCACCGCGGCGCACCAGATTGTCGCATCGTGTGGCTGGCTCGTTACCAAAGAATGGAAACGGCCCGGGCCCTCGGGCGAACCCAAAGACCCGGACCTACTTTGCGACGTTCGGCAGGCCCGAAACAGCTGGAGAGCTGAAAGTCGTTTGGCCCACCGGTCGACCACCGATTACCCCCCAGTTGGTCTCGTCAAACGTGGTGTGAGGCCGGGCTGGATCGATCGGGGGAACCCGAGGCGTCATTCGATAGATTCGAGGAGAGGAGTGATCCGATGCTTGACGCAGAACTGAGGGCGCAACTGGAACGCCACTGGGAGTACGCCGGCCACGACGAGGACATCGCCCATGAGGTCTACGCCGAGGACGCCGTCCTGGAGTTCCCTCAAAGTGGGGAGCGTTTTGAAGGCGTCGAGAACTTCAGGGAGTGGCGCCGACAGTACCCGGCTCGACTGGCCTTCAAGATTCGCCGCATGGATAGGTCGGGCGACCTTGTGGTAGCCGAGAATTTGATCAGCTACGACGGCGCAGAGCCCATGTACACGGTCCACTTGATCGAACTCAATGCCGACGACAAGATCGTCCACGAGCGGGTCTACATCACGGAAGGATGGGAAGCGCCCGAATGGCGATCACCGTGGCGCTCGGATACTCCAGCCGACTCGGTCACATGGGGGTAGCCGGCCATTAGATCGACGACCGTCGTCGTGCTCGGTCCGGTCCGACCGTGCTAGCGATCACGACCTACCCGGCCGACCCGGTGGCTTCTCCCCCCTTCTTGCGTGGAGATCTGGAGCCGGGGCACGTCATCTCCGCGCCAGAAGGGAGGGATCTCGCCGCTGATGATCTCCGCTCTGAGCTTTTCCAACTCGGGGACCAGGTCGTCGATAAAGCCGCCGCTGGTCGAATAGCCCACACCGCCTGCTGCCAAGCTCGAGCAGGTGAATGCCGGGCTCAAAACGGCCACGGGCGAAGTCGGTCACCGCCATATACGCGGCATCCTCCCAAGGTAGGAGGGCCGACGTGAGGATGTGGGGCCTCTCCTCCAACTCGGCGAACCGGTACTCGTCATAGTCGACCCCGATCATCCAGAGGTGACGCCCGAGCTCCTGGCTGACTTTGCGAGCAGCGGCTGCCACGCCCCACCCAGACTCGCCGGCGGCGTGGAAGACGATGTCGACCCCTCCCCGGTAGAGCCCGGCCGACCTCAGCTCGCCGAGGGCCGGACTCGACCAACCGCTGTAGTCAGGCGGGACGCTGAGGAAAATCGACTCGATCTCCACCGATTGGGTCGACATGACGGGCACCGGCTTCAAAACCGGCCAGGAACGTACGGATGAACGGATCATCAACCCCTCCGACGAAGCCGACCTTTCTCGTCGCGCTGCGGAGAGCGGCGGCAGCCCCCACCAAGAAGGATCCCTGCTCACGGGCAAACACGTAATAGGACACGTTCTCACAATCGGGGTGAAGGTCTTCCACAAAAGCGAACCTTGTTTCGGGAAATCGGCTGCCAACATCGCAAGGATCGGCCTGGTCGTTGGGTGTCAGCGCAGTGAGGACTAGCCCGGCTCCCCGTGCGGCATAACGTTCCAGTTCCTCGGCCAGATTGAGAGGGATGACTTTCTCGGAGGTCAGTCCCAACTCGGTGACTGCCCGATCGAATCCTTGCTCGACCATGAGATGTAAGGGACTGAGCACGTGCCCGGGCCACAACAGGACCGCCTCGGGCGGCCCGACGAACGCACCCCGGGCGACTCGCTCGAGTGCATGTTCCCGTTCCTGGCGGGCTTTCTCGTGTGCCTCGTGAATCCGTTTCAGGTCGAGGGAGGCGTCCAGGTATTGGCGTTGGCTGGTGGTGAGCCGGAGGGTGGTCTCTTGGCTCCAATTCCCATACTGGGCGAGCCGGCCACCGGAGAGCAGATAGTCGGGGTCGCGACCTGATTCCTCCCATTCGGCCACCGCCAGGTTGAGAGCCTCGTAGCGGAGGAGGTCCTGGCGGTGGCCTTCGATAGAAGCCGCCAGACGGGGCCACTCCCGCAGCAACGCCTCATGGGCGACTTCGACAGTGGCCGCCCCCGAGGTCAGGTCCCGGTCGAGGGTGATCAAACGGTTGGTGCTGAAGACCTCCAACACATGGCCAAGCGCGACAGGATCCATCTCCAAACCCAACAGCTCCGAGACCGCCACTCGCCGCCGTCCCAGGTCGGCGCCGTGGCCGAGCCGCACCAGCCGCAACAGCACCTGGTCGGCGGCCTCCTGCTCCACCCGAGACAGGCTTTGGAAGGCGTCTTCGGAGCGCCCGGCCAGGGCACCCTTCAAAGCTCCCGCCCGCCGATAGGCGTCCAAACCCAGAATCGGGCCCTCCCGCAGCTCGAAGGTCTCGGTCAACGCATACTGGAGAAGCGGCAAAGCCCCTGGCTGGTCGGCCATCTCCGCGACCAGCTCGACCAGCAGAGCCGGATCCACCTCCAATCCCACCCGGCCGGCCGGGTTCACCACCGCCGCCTCCACCTCGCTCGGGCTGAGCGGAAGCAGGGTGACCAGCGAATTGACGAACAAGGCGGCAAATCCCGGGTGGAGGAGGGGCCGGTCGTAGAAGTCGGCCCGGAGGGCCACCACCACCGACACCCGCCGCCTCGGGTCGGCCAAGGCCGTGACGAGAGTGTCCAAGAACTGGCGACGTTCCTCCTCGCCGACGAGGGCGAACAGCTCCTCGAACTGATCGACCACCAGGAGCAGGCGGCCGCCCTCCGAAGCGAGGACCTTGGGGACCGCTGCCAGCAGGGCGGTGTCGCCGCCTCACCGAGGGCGACCAGGTGCCCACCCGGCGTCGCCCGGTGGAGAGCTGTCTCCAACTCGTCGAAGGGACGCAACCCCGGCATCATCTGCGCCACCACCCACCCGGAGCCGCCCGCCCGAAGCGTCGGAACCAACCCGGCCCGGACGAGGGACGACTTCCCACACCCCGACGGCCCGGTCACCACCAAAAGCCGCTGCCCCTCCCCTAACCGCCGAGCCAGGTCGGCCACCAGCGGACCCCTTCCGAAATAGTCTTCTGCGTCGGCCTCCCCGAAGGGCCGCAGACCCTTGTAAGGGTTGCGGACGATCCCGCCCGACACGGCCCGCTCGGCGGCAGGAAAGGATCCCGGGAGTGATGGATCCTGGAGCAGGATCTGCTCCTCCAACCGTTGCAACTGCCCGGAAGGGGCGATGCCCAACTCATCACCGAGCAGCCTTCGATAGGTCTGGAAGGAACGCAGCGCGTCGGCTTGGCGGCCGGCGGAGTAGAGAGCCAGCATGTGGAGACGGCGTGGCTCCTCGGCCAGTGGATTCCGACCGATCAGCTCCTCCAGTTGCGGGATCAACAGGCGGCCCCTCCCCAATTCCAGCTCAACGCGGGCCAGCTCCTCGATCGCCAGCCGCCGCCGCTCCTCCAGCCGGCGGATGTCGCTTTGGGCGAACTGCTCGTAGACGAATTCGGAAAGGGCCGGACCCCTCCACAACTCGAGTGCGCCACGCAGCCGATCGGCCCCGGCGGAAAGACTGCCCTCAGCGATTTCGGCCAGCGCCGCATCAACTTCCCGCTCGAAGCGGCGGGCGTCCACAGAGGCAGGATCTGCATCCAACACGTAGCCGGGCGGCTTGGTGAGAATGGAAGCGCCGTGCGGACCCAACACCTTGCGCAGGTCCGAGACATAGATCTGCACCGAGTGTGCGGCGGTGCGAGGAGCCCCTTCACCCCACACCAACTCGATCAGCCGCTCGGTGGGAACCACCTCCCTGAGGTGGAGAAGGAGCACCGCCAGCAGGGCCCGTTGCTTGGGAGGGCCTAGCTCGATCGGGCCCCCATCCACCTCGGCGTCCAGTGTGCCGAGAATTCGGAACTGCACAGGTCTCTTCTCTTCCTCTGTCAATCGGGAACTTACGCGGGTCGCCACTGGGCGGCGAGCCGGCACATCACCGACCCGCCCCAGTGTTCTCGGAGTCGTGGGACAGGTTAAGGCCTCCTTATCAGTCGGCTCCGTAGAACTCGCCCATCGCAACCGAGCGGGTGATCAGCCGATCCAGGAGCTCACTCTCGGTTGGCGTGTTGTAGAACTCGTCCATCGCTTGAGAACGGGCGATCAGCCTCTCCAACCGCTCGGCCCCGAACTGCCCTTGGTAGAACAGGTCCATCGCCTGCGACCGGTCAATCAGCCTCTCCAACCGCTCGGCCTCGAGCTGCCCTTGGTAGAACTCGTCCATCGCAACCGATCGGGCAGTCAACCTCTCCAACCGCTGGGCCTCGAGCTGCCCCTGGTAGAACAGGTCCATCGCCTGGGAGCGGGCCACCGTGGCCTCCATCCTTTGAGTCTCGGCCCGGTTTGATGCCACTTCGAAGGCCAACCAGCCGCCCAGGACCACGATCAGGGCTGCGACCGCCACGATCCACCCGATCCGCTTCTTGACGCCGACCGGCGGCTCGACAACCAGGGTGGTGTCTTTCTTGTCCAACAGCTGAGTCATTTCCAACCTCCTCGTCGGTGTCCGCTGCTGTCGACACCATGCCGGACGCCGCTCAACGGCCAGTTGAGGCCGGCTCTACATCGGCTCTATGCCCGTCTTAGACGGCTATATGCGAGGAGACGGAGGCAAGGCTCGGACCTGGGTCATGCCGAATCGGAGTGGCCGTGATCGCTCGCCTTTTGGGGAGGTACCAGAAACGCTGACAGAAGCCACGATTGCCCAGTCAAGTACGCCTGGTCTAAAAGCCTTTGTCGGCGCTTCGGCAGTGTCCCTGTCAGGATTCCGATCCGGGTGGACAACAAAGGGCGATCACCCAGGCGATCTCGGGGATGGAAATGACGGACGGCACGGGCAACGCAGAACTTCAGGAGGCCTTTCGGAGCCACTACGACGAAGTGCTCGCGTATTGCGCTCGTCGAATCGGTCGCAACGAGGCCGAGGATGCAGCGGCGGACGTCTTCGCTATTGCCTCGCGCCGGGTGAATGAAATCGATTGGCAGACAGCCCGACCGTGGCTGTACGGGATAGCGCGAGGGGTATTGGCCAACCGTTGGCGATCTCAACGTCGCCGCCTGCGCTTGATGGGACACCTCGCGGGTCAAACCATCTCACGTGATGATCGACCGGACGATGTCCTGGTGCGCCGGGTCGAGGAACTCGAAGCGATCAGGGCTCTCGACCACATGCGGCCGGCCGATCGCGAAGTACTGATGCTGTCGGCGTGGGAAGACCTGACCGGTCCCCAGATCGCCCGAGTGCTTGGGCTGTCGGTCTCGGCGGCAGAACAACGTCTGCACCGGGCCAAACATCGCTTCGCTCGCGCTCTCCAACTGGCGTCTTCGTCGGCTAAGCCTGAGCTCAAACTCAATAACGAAGGAAGCAACTGATGTCGGTCGAGGCTGCCTTTCAGCAACTACGTCGGGCCAACCCGGAGCCAGACCCCACGGCGCTGCGACGCCAGTTGCAGGACCAGTCCAGCCCACATTCACCGATCGCACGAAGGAGCGACATTGTGGACACCCGCACCCCCACCATCGAGAAGCCACAGTCGAAACAAAGTCGTCGATGGGCACCTGCATTCGTCGCCGCGTTGGTCGTGCTGTTGATCGGTGTCCCTTTGTTCTTGACCCGAGACAGCGGAGACGTGTTCGGGCTCTTCCGGCAGACCCCCGTGGAGATTGCCGAGGCCTACATGGAGGCTCGTAACGCTTACGACGCTGAGGCAGCACGATCACTCCTTGCCGAGGATGTGGTCATGAGGGACCAACCGATGATTCGTGACCTCGGTGAGCTCAGCGCTGGGTTCGAGGTAAATCGGTTGCTCGGAATTCCAGTTCTCCCCGTACGAATGCATTGAAAGCACGCGGACCGCCGACCCAGGTTGTCTGCACCTACCTGATGGATTCCAAGAACTCAGCACGTCGTGGGCTATCCGCCGGTAACGGTAGTTTCGTCTTCACTGTATCTGACGGTCGTATTGTTGCCCTCACCCACAATTTCAACTTCACGGAATACGGGGCGAACGTCTTCGAAAAGTTCGCGGCTTGGCTGGATGCCGAGCACCCGGGGGCCTTTGATCAGCTTTATCGAAACGAGAACGGCACGACCACGGCACGGCTTACGCCGGAAGCGCTTCAACTCTTAGATACATATCTGACAGAGTACGACGAAGCGGTCAACGGGTAGGCGGGAGTTGACCCGCTCCGAAACCATTCATATGGAAGTCTTGGGCGTCCGCGGCGACGGCGCCGCCCCAGACTGAGGAGGTTCGCTGATGCGACTATTCGCAAAGCCGGTCGTACTGGTCGTTCTACTCCTGGCGGCGTGTAGCCCGTTTGCGACCCCCACGGCCAGCCCCGCTACTAGTGCGAGTCCCACAACGCCCGGGTCAACTCCGGGGGCCAGTGGGTCGCCGTCGACGCCTGCCAGCCTGACTTCGCCGCCCATGTGGATCGACACGACGCCCTGGACGACCTTCTTTTCGGACCGCTATGAATTCAGCATGGGTTATCCGTCCGACTGGACCGTGGTGCCCGCTGACCATGACTGGACCCTGGCGGAGGACGCCAATAATTGGCTGAGTACGGGTCATGAAGTCTTTCTTTCGCCGGCCCAGGACATCCGGGTCAGCGTCTGGGAAGTTCATGGCGGCACGACGCTACAGGAGCAGTTTCATGCTATCGAGGCGTGGGTGGTCGACGAGTACTGCCCGCAGACGAACGATCCCTCTTGTACCGGGATCCACGATCGGGCCGTACCCCTATGTATCGAGACGTGGGACTGTCACCCCGGGCTCATGGTGCCGTTTGAGAGCGATCTCCAGGCTTTCCTCAGGGCCGGAGTCATTGGAACGGACATGCGTGTCGTCGCGGTCTGGCGGCCCGAGTCCCACCCGTCCGTGGATCCGTACGGTGGCGCCCAGCGGCTTCTCGAATCCTTCCTTTACACGATGGAGGTGTGCCCTCGGCTGGATCGCACACCACAGGGTTGCCCTAGCCCGATCGTCACGATGTCCGATGCGAACGAATTCCTGGTCAGAGGAAGTGGGCATACTCTCTATGTCTTCACACCGGACAATCAGGGTGAGCCAACCTGTTATGACAGGTGTGCCGCGGGCTGGTTACCGGTTGAGTGGAGGGCCGTGGCCGGGAAGGGAGTGGACGAATCTCTGCTCGGCACTACCACCCGTTCGGATGGAACAGTGCAGGCAACCTATAACGGCTGGCCGCTTTACACCCGCACCGCCGACCTGTTCCCAGGGCATCGCAAGGGCCAGGGCATAGACGACTTGTGGTGGGTCATCGACGCGAACGGCAACACCAACCAGTCCGTCCCGAGCAATTAGGCCAACAGGGCAGTTGCGCGGTTTCTCGAACACGATTCTGCGCGGTGGAGAAGCGGGATGACGACCGGGACACGAGCCTTTGTGCGATCGGCACGCCAGACCAGCGAGAGAACAGAACCCCCCCCTGGCCCACCGACTAAGAGCACAGGTACCCCAAGGCCGACTTAGCTCAAGCGGAGGGTTTTCTCGTTCTCGGGTTCTGACGCTGTAAGCTCTGCGGACCGATTCGCCTCTTAGGGGCGCTCTGACGGAACAACGGAATCCTCTCGCCCCGGGCGAGCTGGTCCCGGTCCGGACGGTTCTGAACCCCCGTTCAGGTCATGAGATGTTCTTGGCATCAACCGGTCATGGCGGATAAACTTTGCCAGTTCCGGAGGCCGGGCAAAGGCAGCCGGACGACGGACCCCCTCGAAGTCGGAAATTGGCCAGGGGGGTTTGTCCGCAAGAACTGGTTGGCTGCTTGACGTTCGGGAGGGAGGTCCCTTCATGGATGTTTCGACTTCGCATGCTGCTTTCAACGTAACTAGCCGCCTTGTTGGCTGTTGCCAAGTGGTCGAGCTCATCGGTGAGCTGGACATTGCGACGGCTCCGATCCTCAAAGCGGCACTCGATGAAATTGAATCGATTCCCGACCACATCAAGGTCGACATGTCGCGGCTCGATTTCATCGACTCGACCGGGCTGCGGTTGTTGTTGGGGGCATCAGAGCTGGTTAACGGTCGGATCTGGCTGAAGGGGACATCTTCTTCGTGGCCGAGGTGTTCGAGATGGCCGGAATCGCCGATTTTTTCCACTTCGCCGAAGACCGCGAGAGTGCGCACCGTCTCATGGCAGGCCAGACCGGGTAGACGGACGGTTCGGGGTGGTTGACCCCCAAGAATGGCTAGGGCATCTCCTCACGGTCACTCTCAATGGCCGGCGTCACCTCTTCTCTCAGAACTTCGAACCAGACGACAGTGACTCCGTCGCCCAATACACCCCAACGGTTAGTGGCTTCATCGAGGATTCTCATGCGAGTAACGCCCTCGTGGTCGTCGGGGTCGGTGAGGTTCCTTTCGCTCAAAATCGAATCGACCACCTCGACCCGAAACCGATCATCGCCCATGTAGAAGCGGAATTCAAAACTTTCGGCCCGTCCGTACCGCAGGAATGCGCTGGCCAACTCACTGGCCGCCAGACGGACCGCCTCGATTGTGCTACCCAGGAGCGGGGCGAAACCGGCCACTCTCGTCCGGATCACTCTCGGAGCCCAAAGGTCCAAGGGGATACGCTCTCTGTAGAGCAAGTGAAGAACGGGGTCCAAAGGTCCTCTTTTCCTGGGGGGTACCCGGCGTGTCACCACGAACAAACATCAAAAGGTGGATGGCCTGAGGTTGAGCCCTCCACCTTCTGAACGCCCGCCGTCGCGCTTCCGCATGGAAGAACTGTTTGGCGGCCCACGCCGAGAACCAAAATCCCCATTGCCCCGGACCCGGCTGTAGGAACGTCGGTTATCTGGTCCTGGCTGCATGGAACGATCCGAGAGAAGGTGAATAGCCCGATTTGTGGAGTGAGCTGGGGTTTGCTCCGGGGGAGAGACTTGAACTCTCAACCTATGGATTAACAGCACTAGCCGCAGAAGCGGTGTGCTAAGTGGCAAAACCCCTGGTCAGGACTGACCGAAACTGGCTCAGTTATCCGCTCTAAAGGATTGACTGGCGGTCGGAGGCGGCGACGGCCACTCGGTGCCTAATGAGCTCTCCCTGGCTCATGCCAGGATCACACAATGTCTATTGGATGGCTGCCGGATGTCCCAGGTCGGTGCACTCTGTTGACCATTTGAGGCCAGTCAGCTCCTGACCTAGTGTGCCGTGGGCGAGCGATCGCGATAGCAAGCACTATGATCGCGGATCGCGAACACAGAGCAAGCATGGGACACAAGCCGCCGCGTGCCGCGCCTCATCTCCGTTGGATACGAAGGTCGGTCGGTCGCTGACCTCATCGACAGTCTGATGGCGGCAAAGGTCGATGTTGTGATCGACGTTCGTCTCACCCCGTTGAGCAGAAAGCCCGGTTTCTCGAAACGGCAATTGGAGGAGCAATTGGCCAACGCCGGCATCCGGTACGAGCACGAACAAGCTCTAGGCAATCCCAAGGAGAACAGGTCCGGATTCAGGGAAGGGACTCGACTGGCCCGCGAAACCTATCGGCGACGACTCCGTTCGGCAGAAGACTCGCTAACCAGAATCGCCGAGCGATTGAACAGCGAGACTGTGGCAATCCTGTGTTTCGAGAAGGCGACCGACACTTGTCATCGACAGGCGGTCACCGACGCTCTGTTGTTGCGTGAGCCGGCAGTTCAAGTTCTAACGGTTTAGTTTGGCGCCGGTCGTCGGGTACGCCCTCACCGTCACAAGAACTCGGAGCTTCGCCGACGGATCTCCTCTAGGTGTTGCCTTCGACATGGACCTCTAAAGCAACGAAGGGCCATTTGGAAGGTACCTGACCACGCACTAGCTCGCAGGGGCGAGGTTGGGAGCGCGGAGCCGCCCCCAATGCTCGTCTCGTCAGGTGCTGCGGCCAAAAAGCAAAGGCCAAAGCGATCCGACAGTCATCTTCATCCTCACCGACTCCGATGAGTTCGAAGGAACCGTCGGGTCGCCCGATAGCCAGATTGTGATTTGGCCACAATGAGCGATCGATCCGATCCACTCAATTCCTGTCGATGTCGTTGGAAAAGCCATGGGGCTTTTTCCATTTCGACCAGCCACGGGAACTCATCACGGTTCTCAACGGCCTGGGCATATCCTACCGGCGTCTCCATAGAGCAGCTGCTTGATGGGCCCGACCTGAGCGGTCCGGCCCTTAGGCACAAGTTTGCTGCCCCCGGTTCCCGGGTAGATAAGGGCCGGTTCGGTTCAAAGGGGTGGGATCGTGGCATTTGTTAGCCGTAATGAGGTGAGAAAGTCGGGCCGGGGCGAGCGCGTTCCTGGCCATACGTGTTCGCCGTGTTGAGCCTGAGCATCGTTTTACCAGTGACCGCCGGGGCCAGTCTGCTCAAAACGGAGCAACTCGAGGATGCCCTGGAAGAGGTGGGCGACCTCGTCACTGCCGATGAGGATGAGTCGGGGACCGTACAGATCGTCCTCTCTCTCGCCGCAGTTGATGAACTCCTCGAGATCCAGGAGTTCAGGAGAATCGTGAAGGATGTGGACGAGATTTCGGACGGCCTGGCCAACGTGCTCATCAGTACCAAGCAAGTGCACTGGGAAGATATGGCGGAGGCGCTGGAGCGGCAGATGCCCCTGCCGGCCGACTTGAGAGCCGCGCTGGCGGAGTTGCAAGAGGCCCTTGTGAACCCCACCCCAGCCACTACGACCCCCCCGGTCCCGACTACCACGACCGCGCCGGTCCCGACTACCACCCTCCCGGTCCCGGCGACCACCACCGCACCGGTCCCGGCGACCACGACCGCCCCGGTCCCGACTACCACCCTTCCGGTCCCGGCGACCACCACCGCCCCGGTCCCGACTACCACGGACGCACCGCCGCCCGCCACCACGGCTGCCCCTCCGGCGCCTAACTGTCCCGGCCCCGGCTTCTACCACCGTCCCGCCCCGTTCCCGCTCCTATTCCGGAGGCGCAGCTCACCACCAGTGAAAGCGGGGGGACCCCGGCGAACCCGCCCGTCACGATGTCACCGCTCTCCGCTGGTGACTCGGCGATTTTCAGTGATCCCGCCACGAGGGAGGGAGTCGAGCGGCCGACCCTGGCCCCTAATGATCCTCATGACGGCCCCATTACGGCCGTTGCGAGCGAATCCGCTGAGGCAACGAAGGGCTCCATCCTCAATACCATTGCCGACTCCGCCGTGCTGCCGTGGGCCGCGGGCACGGTGCTGATACTTGCCGCTGGGCTCGCCGCACTGGCCATGCAGCGTTTTCGCTCGAGATGAACTTTGCTGGCCCGCTACGGCCGCCGCGTCTGATGGCGGCCGGCCACGCGGAGGATGAAGTCAGGGGCGCTTGGAACTTCGGGCGATCCGCGGGCTACACGGAGTCGACCGGGTTGGGACAGCGGCGGGGAGGACGCGCGGCTTAGAAGTTCAGTCATGATCCTTCCGCAGCGATTCAGTCCATGATCCAGGCTTTTGGTCGTTCTGCCGATACATATGGATGAAATACATTCGGATACTCGGAATCTGTCTAATTCTGGCCGCTTGCTCACAAGCCGCCGTCTCGACGTCACCCGCATCGCCAAAAACTACAACTACGGCCGAAGCTACAACCTCCACCACCGTCCGCGCCACCGCAACCACGACATGGGCCCCGACCACGACCACCGCGACAGAGCCTCAGTTCACGCGTTCCGAAGAGAATGCCATTCGCTCAGCCGAGTCCTATCTGGACGTGATGGCATTCTCCCGGTCAGGACTCATAGATCAGTTGGCCTACGAGGGGTTCCCTATTGCAGAGGCGACCTTGGCGGTCGACTATCTCAATGTGGATTGGAACGAGCAAGCGTGGAAGTCAGCCGAGTCTTATCTGGACGTGATGGCATTCTCCCAGTCAGGACTCATAGATCAGTTGGTGTACGACGGGTATACCGCCGACCAAGCCACCTACGGTGTGGGCCAGACCGGCCTTTAACCGGCAATACCCGTCCTTCCATTCCTTCACCGCCTTACCGGGATGGCCTCGGACTTCGCCCGATCCGCCGGCTACACCGAGTCGACTGGGTTGGGCGCGGATCGGCTGACGCCGGCGGGTAAGGCTCGGGCGGCTGAGCTCAGATGATGGGGTTACGCTCCCCAGTCATGCGTCGAATCCTCCTCAGACTCCTCGGCCTGTATGTGCTGGCCGGTATCGTCACCAGCGCCGCCGAATCGACCGGCATGCTCGGTCGTACTTGCGGTTGCCAATCCGGCTGCTGGTGTAAGAGGCCCGGTATGAGTCTCTTTCGGTGGGTCACGCGGAAGAGATGGCACCACTTGCAAAGCCCCGCCGATAAGTGGAAGCCACCCGAAGCACACAGATGAGTGAGAAGCGCGATGGCGAAGGCTGACCGTTGGGGTATCCATCCCTGCTCGATCGAAGGGTGTCCCGAACGCCGAGTCTCCCGCGGGTGGTGTGCGAAGCATTACCAGCGGTTCCTGCGGCTGGGTGACCCTCTGGGCACCAGTTCGTTCGCACCGAGCGAACGGTCTTGCTCTTCTTCGCGCTCCTCGGCTCCGCTCGGTCGAAGGCTGCGGTCGCCGACTGGGGTCGAGGGTTGTGCAGCTTGCACGTAGTCGTACCACAGTCGTGACGTTTCGTCACCGGTTCAGCCCCCACGCGATGAGCGAACGGATCGTCGCTGCTCGTGTTGTTCCCGTTAGATCAGCGCGCTCGTCAATCCGTGCCAGCACATCCGGCGGAAGGCGCACTTCGATCTTGATGCCCTCCTGTGGCCGAGACACGTTCGGCCTGAGGCCGAGCTTGGCCTCACATCGCTGGCAATGCAAGAGATCCCGGGCCGCCGCGACCTCGATTGGGAATAGCTTGTTCCTCCCATTGTTCATCCCACACCCGTTTACGTGATGAACGACGCCCGTGAGCTCGAGGGAGTTCTCACGACTATTGCTAACCAGAATCCAGTCGCTGTGCTTTTGCGTGTGCTCGGTACGGGTCATGTAGACAATCTACATAGCCGCATGCGAGAATGCAACCTTCATTTACACATGCTCAAATGATGGCTCGGGTGGACCACGATCATGACCAAACGCTGAACAAGCCTTATGTTTATTGGGTTTGCTCCGGGGGAGAGACTTGAACTCTCAACCTATGGATTAACAGTCCACCGCTCTGCCAATTGAGCTACCCCGGAAAGTGTTTGGGGTCGAAACCCCCTTGTCACCATTGACCATTTCGATTTTACAGGGATCCTTTGGCGCTCAGATTTGGCAGGAGCGATGGTTCATCGAATAGGTGGCCAACCTCATTGTAGAGAGCGCCCCACTCCATCATTCCAGCCGCTCCCACACTCCGAGCATGGACTAGGGCTCAGGGTTTGAGAAGAAACGAACGCTGAATTCGAGAGGACGGTCGCTCGCGGGTACCGCTACTGCTGGTACCGCTCGACCGTTTCTTCGTCACGGACTTGAGCCTGGTTGGGATCGGCGCCGAATTCGCGGAGGGCCCTGCGCTGGTTCAGCAGATCCCAGCACTGATCGAGTTGAGTCTCGATCTCTTCCATACGCGCTCTCTCCGGGTCGTCGAGCTTTCTCTCTCCGTGGCGTTCCCGCAGGTTGCGCTCTTCATCAACCAGTTCGCCAATTCGTGACAAGATCTGTGCACTCGACTGTTCCATAGGCCCTCCTCGCGTGCCGGAATCGTACTTCGGAACCCGACCTCCTTCATGAGTCGCGAACGTAGTCTTCGCCAAGTGCCGGGCTTGCAGGAGTTGGAGAAGAGATGGAAGGAAGTCTGTCGACTAGATCCGGTGTTCGCCCTCCACGACCTCGAGGAAGCAAGGCGTTTCCTTGACGAGCGCGGACTCCTGACCCTCACACCCTGTTGCTCCCTGCCAAGCCTGTTTGGCGCCTGCCACGAAGAGCCCGCCAGCCCCGGGCGAGCCGGCTTCGGCCAATGGCCCAAGACCCGCTGGTGGTGGGGTGGGGCGTCGGAGAAAAGCCCCGGAGCGATCACGACCAGACTCCATCGGGGCAAGACGCTCTATCTGACACCTCAATTGGTTGAGTTGGTGGATCCCCTCTGTCGAGTCGAGATCACGAGGGCTGAAGCCGGGGAATTGGGAGCAGAGGCGGCCCGGGTGATGGCCCATCTGGCTTCGGCAGGACGATCCACTGCCGACGACCTCAAACTGGAACTCGGCTGGGAAGCTCGGGGATACCGTAGGGTGCGGCGGTTGCTCGAGAGCAAAGGCGCCATCGTGTCTTCAAGCATTGCCATCGAGGGCGGGAACGGCAGGCACCGTCATGTGAGCGAGATCAGTCGCTGGGATCAAGTGGTCGATGAGTCCCCTCTTGAGGCGGAGGAGTCACTCGCCGATTGCTGGGAGCGGTGGTCGACTCGGCGGCCCTGATCCCAGAGAGCGAAGCTCGGCGGGCGCTGACCTGGACGCTCCCGACCGAGGCACTCGAACGGTCCATCGCCGCGGGCCGAGTCCGGCGCGTTTCTGGGAACTTACTGGCGACGACGATGTGACCTGGCCGTGTCACGCCGGAACTCTGAACTCATAGGCCGGTATCGCTTTCCTAGGCTCGGTGGCGATGGTCAGAAGAGAATCTCTCGAGCTTGATCCCGCGAGCCATCCGCTGGCGCCGGCCGTCATCGCCTTCAACCGGGGGAATGGTTGGTACCGGGCCGTACTCGGACGACCGGAACGAGGGGAATGGATCGGCCTGTCCGAACTCGCGTCCAATCTCGACGAGATCGAGCTGAGATTGGCCCGGCTTGAGGCCGCATATGGCGGCCATGCCGGCTACGGGGCCGCTTCGTTGATCCAACAGGTCGCTCATCCCCTCGTCTCCCTCGTCGCGTGGTGCGTGCTGCTCGGTCCTGGGATCCCTGACATCTCCCCCGGCGCGGTGTGGCTGCGCCAGCATCCGCATGGCCTCTTCGATCGGGTTGCCATCAGCGGAGATGTGGCGGCCGCCATCACCGACGAAGCCTTCGCGGCAACGACCGGCGCCATGATCGTCGCTTCGCTGCAACCGCTGATCGAAGCCATCCGGATGACAAGACGGGTCGGCCTCGCCGGGTTGTGGCACGGTGTCAGTGACCTGGTGGGGCGAGCGCTGCTCGGAGCCGGATCGGCCCTTGGTTCGGTGGACACCGGTATCGCGGCGGCGGAGGCGATCCTCACCCGCGCTCCGGACGAAGTTCGAGTCACGCCCCGATGGCATGTGGATCCGGACACGGGCATGTGGTTCTCACTGCGCAGCGTCTGTTGTCTGGCGTACACCGGAATTACCGGGCTCTATTGCGACACCTGTCCCCTGCTCGACGACCAAGAGATTTCGAACCGTCTCGCTTCGAACCAAGCGGGGGCGCTTTGACTGAAGTATGTCCCGGTTGCAAGGCTTCGCTCGAGAAAATCGACGGGCCAACTCACCGATACATCGGCGCATCGCCGGCGTGCTGGCAGATCTACACAACGCTGGGGGCAGGTGGATATGCCGTCGTCGGGCGCGACCAGTACGGGAGCCTCCTCGTCGATGCCTACGCAGCGCAACACCCTGGCTCCGACTCTCCTCAGGCAAGGCAGTCCGTCGCCGTTCACCTTGTCACCCTGTGGGCCATTCTGAGGTCAGGAGCAGATGTTGAAAAGGCGATCGATATCCGGGTCCGAGCGGTATCGGTTGGAAAGAGAACCGGCGGCTTCGAGTGGCTCCAACCGCCACCGGAGTCTTACCCGCTCACAGTCGCCGGTTTGATCTCATCGGAACCGATCGACGCCGGCTCGATCGACCTCTACGTCGGGGGTGTGCTTGGCTCGTGGTCGAATCATCACGAGGACACCATCCGGCGCTGGCACGACCGCTATCGACAAGAGTGGAGGGGCTGAAGCTTGGAACGATCGACTCTGCTACCAGACCGACTGATCGATCCCCGCTCAGGGCGTGTGCTCGAACGAACAGCGATTGTGATCGCCGGTGAAAGAATCGAGAAGGTGGTCGCCGCCGAGGAGGTGGACTTCGATTCCAACGGTCATCGACCTGTCGGGTCATACCGTTCTGCCGGGTCTGATCGATTGCCATTCCCATCTCGTCGGTGAAGTCGAAACCGGTCAAGGCTATGCCTCTCTGGTCACTCGGAGCGGGGCCGACGAGGCATTGCTCGGCGTCAAGCATGCCGGACAGACACTGAGGGCCGGATTCACAACCGTCCGCGACATTGGAACCTTCCGCGCGTTTGGTGATGTGGCGCTGCGAAAGGCCATCGACGGTGGGTGGGTGGAAGGGCCGCGGATGCAATGCGCCGGTTGCTACGTCACCTGCCCGGGGGGCGGGGGCGACATCACCGGGCTCGCCGTCGATGTTGACGCGGCGGTTTCCAAGGAGCTTCGTTTTGGTGTTGTCAGCGGAGTCGATCAAATGCGGTCGACCGTTCGGCAGATCTTCGGGAGGGGCGCCGATTTCATCAAGGTCATGGCGACCGGAGCCGTGTTGACTTCCGGGACCAACCCCGGGGCTCCGGAGTTGACGGAGGCAGAAATCAGGGCGGCGGTCGAAGAGGCATCCGTGTTCGGTGGCTACGTCGCGGCTCACGCCCATGGGGCCGAAGGCATCAAACGGGCCGTCCGGGCCGGAGTCAGGTCGATCGAACACGGATCTCTCATGGACGACGAGGCCGTGAACTTGATGGCGTCCAACGACGTCTGGTTGGTTGCGGATCTCTACGACGGAGATTGGATTGGCGAAGAGGGACCCAAGTTGGGCTATTCGGAGGAAACGCTGCGCAAGAACTCCGAGACGACGGAGGCTCAGCGGGCGGGATTCGTCAAATGCCTCGAGGCGGGCGTGAAGATCGCGTTTGGCACCGACGCCGGCGTCTTTCCCCACTCCTACGCCGGTCGCCAGTTCGCCTATTACGTCAGGTACGGCTTGTCGCCGATGGCGGCGATCCGATCGGCAACGACCTGGGCGGCAGAGCTGATCGGTTGGCAGGACCGGATTGGCGGGATCGAACCCGGACTCTTCGCCGACCTGATTGCAGTCAAAGGCGACCCGACCAAAGACATCACCCTGCTGGAGACCGTTGACTGGGTGATGAAAGGTGGTCAGGTGTTGAGGGTTCCTTGAGCTTCAACTTCTCGGCCTGGGTACTCTCTCCAGGATGAGGTTTCGACTGGGCTTGATCATCGGGGCGGAGCCGGATATGTCCTCGGCGCCAAGGCAGGGCGCGAGCGTTATGAGGACATAAAGAAATGGTGGGGATCGGCCCGCCGTAATCCGTCGGTGGAGCGGGTGTCGACCGTCGGCCAGAGCCTGTCCGACCTGGTGCGGTCAATCATTGCGGGAGTCCTCGAAAGGGTCTCCGAGCTGGTCCGCCGGCCGAGCTGACCGAGAGGGCCGGATCAGCGAGGTCCTGAACGCACCGTCGAAGAGCGCCGCCGAGGCGGGGGACTCAGCCGTTCTCGAGGAATCCCTGGAGGTTCTTGGCCTTTTCGGGGTGCCGGAGCTTGGCCAGGGCCTTGGTCTCCAGCTGGCGAATTCTTTCACGGGTGACCTTGAAATGCTCGCCGACCTCCTCGAGGGTCCGCATCCGGCCGTCGGCCAGCCCGAAGCGCATGATCAGCACCTCCCGCTCCCTGGGGTTGAGACCCTCGAGGGCCAGCGCGAGGTTCTCCTGCAAGCAGCCGGAAAGTGGCGGCGTCGGCCGGCACCTCGGCGTCGAGGTCCTCGACGAAATCGGCCAGGGTCGAATCCTCTTCCTCCCCCACCGGGGTCTCCAGAGAGATCGTGTCCTGGGCGATGCGGGTCAGTTCGATGAGCCGGTCGACCGGCAGATCGAGCTCTTTCGACAGTTCCTCGGGGGTCGGTTCCCTTCCGTACGACTGGGCCAGCTCGCGCTGGGCCCGGGTGAGCTTGTTGATCGTGTCGACGATGTGAATCGGCATGCGGATGTTGCGGCCCTGATCGGCGATGGCCCTGGTGATCGATTGTCGGATCCACCAGGTGGCATACGTCGAGAATCTGAATCCACGCCGATAGTCGAACCGCTCGACCGCCCGCATCAGTCCGAGATTGCCTTCCTGGATGAGATCGAGCAGGGCCATGCCGCGGCCGACGTAGCGCCGGGCGATCGAAACCACCAGCCGCAGGTTCGATTCGACCAGGCGGGTTTGGGCGGCTTCGCCTTTGACGCCGGTGGCGACCAGGATCGCCCGGTCCTCGGGCGAAAGCTCGCCTTCCTTCTCGAGCTGGCCGCCCGCCTTCAGCCCGGCCTCGAAGGCCATCGAAAGCTCGACCTCCTCCTGGGCGGTGAGCAGCCGATAGCGGCCGATTTCGTTCAGATACATGCGGACCGGATCGGAAACCCAGACCTCGTCGGACTCGCTCAGCCCGTGGTCGTGGTCGGACTCATCCTCGGTCAGCTCGATGCCCTCGGGTCCGAAGCAGGTCGACCGCTCGCTCGAAGGCTTCCGGGCCGGCTTCGGCCTCCTCGAGTTCTTGCTGGACCTCGGAGACGGTTAAAAAGCCACGCTGGCGGCCACGCCGCAGCAGCTGCTCGATCAAACGTTCGATGTCGTCGCTCATCGCGATGCCCCTCAAATTCCGCCGTTCCTGCTCCAAAGCTATCACCCGCCGGAGCATGTCGGAATGGGTCTGCGACGTGGGATCGAGTCGTCGACATCTCCTGTTTGAGCTCATCGATCTCGCCTTCGATCGCTTTGTTGCGGGCCCTGGCCAGCACTTCCAACGGGTCCTTGGGCAGCGGACGGGGATCCAAGGCGAGACGCTGGAGAATTTCGGTGTGGACCTAGCCCCGAGATGTCGAGAGGCACCCCCGGGGCGGTCGAAGTCTCGCCTCGGGTCGACCGATTCGAACGCCTCTCTCAACAGGCCGTCGGTGAAGAGGTCAGGCCCAATGTCCTGATCGGCCAACTGCGGAGGATTGCTGAGGACAACCCGCAACAGCTCTCGCTGGATCGGGTCGGAGTTCTCGACAGCTTCGACCGGGGCAACCTGACCTGATCCGGTGAGGTGCCTCCGCGCAACGCTCGCTCGATTGCCGCTCTGCTCGATCCCGATCAGGCCCGCCGCGAATCGGACGTACTCGGCCCGGGCGATCTCATCGCCGACTCGGGCGAGGAGCGGAACCAGCCGACGCACCGCCCTGGCCCGGGCCTCGGGTTCGCGCAGGTCGAAGCGCTCGACTTCCTTTTCGATCCGAAATTGGAGCAACGGGCGAGACGACTTGACGGCCTGAGCCAACTCCGAACCTCGTCCGGCCTGGATCAGGTCGGCCGGGTCGAGGCCATCCGGCATTTCGGCGACTCGGAGGTCCAGATCGAGATCGACCGGAGTCGCGAGATCGTCCCCTCGCAGAGCGGCCTTGCCTCCGGCCGCATCCGAGTCGAACGCCAGGACGACCCGATCAGTGAACCTGCGGAGAAGATCGAAGTGATCCTCGCCCAGGGCGGTGCCACAGGTCGCTACGGCGGTGTCGATCCCGGCCCGGTTGCAGGCGATGACGTCGAAGTATCCCTCGACCACCACTGCCTCCTGGGTCCGGGCGATCGGGCCCTTGGCCCGATGGAGTCCATAAAGCAGGCGACTCTTCTGATAGAGGCGCGAGTCGGGTGAATTGAGGTACTTGGGGGTGACGCCTTCCAAACCCCGACCACCGAATCCGACCGGTTCGCCCCGCAGGTCGTGGATCGGGAACAGGACTCGGCGACGGAAGATGTCGTAGAGACGACCCCCCTTGCCGCGGCGCGACCAGGCCGGCCGACTCCATGGTCCGCTCCTTGATGCCGGCACCGCGCAGTTCCTTGACCAGCGCGCCCCAGGTATCGCCCTCCGGGGCGAAACCGATCCGGTACTCGTCGACGGTCGCAACGTCGATCCCGCGGCCTCGCAGATATGCCCGGGCCGGGCCGGCATCGAGATCATTCTTCAGGGTCCGGTGGTAGAAGTCGGCAGCATGGCGAACCGCCTCGACCATTTGGTCGCGCTCACCGCGTTGTTGAGCGGCACCGGGGTCGACCTCGAGTTGGATCCCGGCCTGGCGGGCCAACAATTCCAGCGACTTCGTTGAAGTCGAGACCCTGGGTGTCCTGGATGAAGGTGAAGACATCGCCGCCTTTGCCGCATCCGAAGCAGTGGTAGAGACCGCGGGCGGGGTCGAGAGAAAGCGAAGCCGATTTCTCCTGGTGAAACGGGCACACAGCCACATGGGCCCGACCCTGACGCTTCACGGTGGTTACCCCGGCCACGAGGTCAACGAGGTTGGTGGCCGCCCGCACCCGATCGATGTCTTCCCGCCCGTACACGTCCCAAGGTTACCGGGAAGGAAGGTCTCACTCTGTGGGCCGATTCCGGTCTCGGGGCAGGCAGGTCCCCTGATTCTTCAGTGTCTCAAGCCTTCTCGGCGACGAACTCGAGAGAGATGGTGACTTCGTCGGTGACGTCAGCGACGCCCGGCGCCCTGGGAATCTCGATACCGAAATCGGTCCGCAACACTTCGGCTTCGGCTCGACCCGAGAGACGATCTTCGGCCTCCAGGACCGCAGTGACCGAAAAAGTGACCGGTTGGGTGGTGCCCTTGATCGTCAGGTCACCGGCTATGTCAAACGTGATCTGATCGCCTACTTGCGACCGGTCCTTCGAGGCCCTCGATCGCGGTCGGAACGAAAGAGATGAATTCGTGCTCATCGCTCCCGGAGTCGAGGACCACCGCACTGCGCATGGCCCGATCGCGATTGGCCCGATCCGTCTCGAGGGTGCGGGCATTGATCACGATCTCACTGAACTGGGCCGTGGCCGGATCGCCAGGATCAAACAGAACCTGGCCAGCAACCTCGGAGGTAGTGCCGACAACTGTTTTCGCCTCGCCAAACAGCACCTCTCCCAATTCGAACGATGCGACCGACTCGTCCGAAACCAGGACAAAGGCCGCCGCCGCCGGAGCGTGTCTCGATCGTTCAACCGCCTGCGCCGTCGTCTCGGGCTCGGATGCCGTACTCGTGGTCGTGTTGAGCTCCGGCGTCGTCAGATCAGTGGATGGGTCTCCGGATCCGCCCGAGAAGTAGATGTAGGCGAGGCCTCCACCAACGACCAGGACGGCGAGCAGCAGGATTGTTCTGACGACTTTCAATCGGGTCTCCTTGGGGGCAGGCTGAAAGGTATCCCTGTTGAGGGATTACGAGGTGCTGCGCGAGATCAAAAGCCCAGGGGTCAGAGGACATCTGCCTCATGACACAAATCCCAGTCGGTCACGCAAATATGAACGCACCCCGGTCATCGGAATCCGGTCCTGTTCCATAGTGTCCCGATGGCGGACCGTCACGGCTTCGTCGGTGAGGGTGTCGAAATCGACCGTTACTGCAAACGGGGTTCCGATCTCGTCCTGGCGCCGATAGCGCCGCCCGATCGACTGGGTGACGTCCATCTCGAGCATGAAATCCTTCCGAAGATCGGCGGCGAGCTTGCTGGCCGGTTCGATCAATTCGGCTTTCTTGGACAGCGGCAGGATCGCCACCTTGTAGGGGGCCAGCCGGGGGTGCAGCTTGAGGACGGTCCGTGATTCGCCCCTTACCTCCTCCTCGGCGTAGGCGTCGATCAGGAATGCGAAGGTCGTCCTCGTCGCCCCGGCGGCCGGTTCGATGACATAGGGAAAGAATCGCTCATTGGTGTCCTGATCGAAGTAACGAAGGTCCTCCCCGGAGTGCTCGGCGTGTTGGCGCAAGATCAAAGTCGGTTCGGTTGGCGATGCCCTCCAATTCGTCCCAGCCCCAGGGAAACTGCGTACTCGACGTCGACCGTGCCGGCCGAGTAATGAGAGAGTTCATCGACATCGTGGGGGCGGATGCGGAGGTGCTCCTCTGTCATGCCCAACGCCAGGTACCACTGGAAGCGCTCCTTCTGCCAATACTCGAACCACCGCGGAGCCTCCTCGGGCCTGGTGAAGTACTCCATCTCCATCTGCTCGAACTCACGGGTCCTGAACACGAACTGACCCGGTGTGATCTCGTTGCGAAACGACTTGCCGATTTGGGCGATTCCAAACGGCAGCTTGAGGCGGTTGGACCGTCGGACGTTTTCGTAGTTGATGAAGATCCCCTGCGCCGTTTCCGGTCGCAGGTAGACCAGGTTGTCGTCATCTTCCACCGGGCCCATGTGGGTCCGGAACATGAGGTTGAAGGCTCTCGGCTCGGTGAAGCTGTCCTTGGCGCCACAATTCGGGCAGATCGAGGTGTCGGCGAGCTTGTCGAGGCGAAAACGTTGATTGCAGGTTCGGCACTCGACGAGAGGGTCGGTGAAAACTGCCTCGTGGCCCGAAGCCTTCCACACCTGCCTGGATTGCAGGATCGCCGAGTCGAGGCCGACCACGTCGTCCCGCTCTTGGACCATGGCCCGCCACCACTCATTCTTGACGTTCCTCAGCAGCTCAACCCCAAGCGGTCCGTAGTCATAGGCTGAGCGAATCCCGCCGTAAATCTCTGAGGACTGGAACACAAATCCACGTTGCTTGGCGAGGTTGGCGATCGTGTCGAGGGATACGGACATGTGACCGGGAAGGCTACCTACGTCTTCAACTACCCGTTTTCGCGCCGCGAACGCGGCCCCGGGGCCGCGTTTGCGGCGCGAAACGGGGTCAATAGTCCTGGGGTGGAACCTTCTCGTCCAGACGCCGATTCATCGAGAACAGCCTCCCGAGCACCGGAAGGATCAAGAGGTTCATGCCGTGGAGAACTCCGATGATGAGGAGAATCCCGCCGATCTTGGATACCTCGAACTGAAGCTGTTCGGGCCCGACGGTGTGGCCCCATCCAGTGTCTGGTTCGAAACGGACCGTGAAGAATATGTAGGCGGTGAAGATGAGGTAGTAGACGATGTCGACCAGGACGATGAAGCTCTTACCCGTGCGCGGGTTTGATCGGAAGACGTCAGCGGCATAGCTCCTACCAAACCGCTTGATGAAAGGTCCCAACCAGAAAGCCAGGCCGAGAAGCACCGCCAGGGTGATCAGTTCGAGCACCCACCAATCCATTAGAAGTCTCCCTTCTCGATATTCCGCCAAGCCCAAGGTCAGAGCTCCGAGAGCAGCCACTAAAAGACCGGCCACGGACCATCCTCGCAGGATGTGGCGACGCCGGCGGCGGTCCGCTTCGACACTTTCAACCACCCTCGAGAACAGGTCTGGAGCCGGAGATACATGTTCCGCGGTTGCAAACAGAGCATCGTGCAGACGCTGCTCGAGAGTCATCGTTCCACCTCGCCTGCCAGCCGGTGCTCGAGGGCTCGCAGCCCTCTGGAGAGGTGGGTCTTCACCGAGTTGGGAGAAAGCCCGAGAGTTTGGGCGATCTCGGCGACTCCCACCTCCATGTAGTAGCGGAGGACCAGGCAATCGCGCTGACGGATCGGCAACTGCCGGAGAGCCTCGATGACTATCTTCTGGTCCTCTCTGACCGCCATTGCCTCGTCGATGGCAGGCGGCGTGGCATCGGCCGGGGGTCGATGTCGGAGCGAAACGAGGCCACGGCGATTGTGATCGCGGGCCAGGTTGAGCACGATCGACCGAAGGTAGGCGGGTGCCCGATCCCGCTCCCGAATTCGATGGGCGGAGCGGGCCAGCCGTATGAACGCCTCCTGGACCAGATCCTCGGCGGCATCCCGATCGTCGACGAAAAACCGCGCCAGGCGGACAAGATTGGCGGCCTCGGATCGATAGATCTCGGCCACCAGAAGCTCGACGCTCGCCCAGGAAACCGCCGGCCCGGCCAATTCCTCAGCTGAGCCCATCCAAGCCGTCATCTCGTAGACGGACGAACGGAGCGGACCGCGCGGGTGACCTGTCACCCGCGACCACCCTCGGATTCGTCCTATCAGCATGGATACCACTTCATACCATTTCTTACCCGGCCGACAATGTCGCCGAGGGCAGACCATCGGCATTCCGGGCTCTATCTCTGGGGACAGGCATCCCATCATCTCGGGAGCCGTCGGAGGCCTTCTCTGGGGTGTACTGATGAGGTCGTGGATGAGGTTCGTCTCCACCGATCCCGAGTTCACCTGGTCGGGCACCGGATTCATCCTGGGAGCCGCCACTCCTCGCCGGGCTCGGGCTCGGGACCGCCTACGTCCTTCAGACGGAAGGGTCACCGAGGATGGTGGCGGTTGTTGGGAATCCCGTTGATTCTCCTCGGAGCCGGCGCCGGCTCGATCATGCTCCCCGGCACGATCATCGGTGGCCTCGCTTTCGGACAGCGAAATTGGCCCAGGTCGTTCGAGGCCGTCCTGGCCACGGTGGCTATCGGAGGCACGGTCGCTCTCATCGGGCTGACTAGCGAAGACGGTTTCGGACCGATCAAGACCGCAATCGCCCTGGTCGCATTCGCAGTCTTTCACACGATCGAGATGGCGGCAGCCAGCATCGTCTTCGGCTCCGCCAAGAGCGGCTGATCACGCGGCCGGACCCGACCTCGTCGACGGCACCTCCGAAACGACGCTCCCGCTGTTGGTAGTCGACCACCGCATCGAGCAGGTGATGACGGTTGAAGTCAGGCCAGAGGATCCCCGGGAACCAGAATTCGGCATAGGCGGCCTGCCACAGGAGGAAGTTGGACAGCCGATGCTCGCCGGATGAGCGGATGATGAGGTCGACGTCGGGCATCGCGGGCAGGTAAAGGTGCCGGGCCACAGTCCTTTCATCGATCGATTTCGGGATCGAGAACCCCCAGCACCGCTTCTTCGGCCAGAAGGCGAGCCGCCTCCGTGAGTCTCGCGGCGGCTCCCGTAGTTGAAGGCGAACACGAGGTTGAGGCGGTCGTTCCTGGCCGTGAGTTGGGCCGCTTCGGCCATGTGGCGTCGGTTCCGGTCCGGTACCCGGGGATCGTCGAGGTCCCCCATGAACCGCATCCGCACACCCTTTTCGTTCAATTCGTTGCGTCGCCTGGTGAGCAGGTCTTCGTTGAACCACATGAGGAACTCGACTTCTTCGGGATCGCGATCCCAATTCTCGGTCGAGAAGGTGTAGGCGGTCAGCCAGCCGATCCCGATCTCGATGGCTCCGTCGACGGTGTCGAACAAGGCCGCCTCTCCGGCGGCGTGGCCGGCCGTCCGGGGCAGACCGCGAGCATTGGCCCAACGGCCGTTCCCATCGAGGATCAGCCCGACATGTCGCGGGATCCGATTGAGGATCAAGCCGGCTCAGATCGAGTCGTTCGGCGGCATCGTCCGGGATCGGGCTGGCTGCTCATGCCATCAATCGCCGAGGACCGCCAGCGACGACAACCGGCGATCGAGATGGAACTCGACGAAACGCCGCGTTACTCCCATCGCTTCCCCGGCCATGGCCGGGTCGGTCGGAGGGAGCATGGAGAGATCGGCTGCCGCCAAGCCGGCCAGATAGGTCTGTGAGGCCGGGACGAAGACGGACGGTCCCCTCGGACCGGCAGTCCCAGCAAACCACTCCTCCCCCGGAGAAGCTGAACCGATCGAGGGTGTCGGTGCCGCCGCAGGAGGCGCACTTGGTGAGAGCGGGCGCCACTCCCACCACCCCGGCCAGCTTCAAGAGAAACGCACTCACCAGATCGTGACCACCGCCCCCGGCGTCCAGGGCTTTGAGCCCGCGCTGCAACAAGCAGAAAGAGCCGGGTCGAGTTCTGGCCCTCTTGGGCAACGGCGTCGATGGCCTCGACCATGGTTCCGGCGGCCATCACACGGTCGAGGTCCGACCGCATGAACGGGAAGGCCTCGATGACCGCAACCTGGGTGATGGTGTCGAGGTTGCGCCCCTCGTACACGATCAGGTCGACATGGGTGAAAGGTTCGAGACGACCTCCGAACCTGCTTTTGGTCTTCCTGACGCCTTTGGCCACCGTTCTCAGCTTGCCCCGGTTGGGGCTGAGCAGGACAACGACCCGGTCAGCCTCCCCGAACGGATAGGAGCGGAGCACGATTCCCTGATCGGAGCGAATCGACACGCGCCAACGGTAGTGACACGCTCGGCTCAGCACCGGGACCCTTTGCATGGCGAGCATCGGAAGGCGGAAGGCGGAAGACGCCACGATCGATCAACCCCAGCTTGATGCCGACCTAAGGGTCCAGGTCCGAGGTCCTTTTTGGTGATCCCGCCTTCGGAGTGAGTGCTGAGGACAAGAGTCACCTTGTTCCACGCGAATGTCGATATCGGGGTGATGATCGGCCTTCTCGGCCGCCAATGCCAATCCTTCGTGACAAATGCCATGGCTTCGCTGAAAGTCCATTGAATTTGAATACAGCCTTGATGGCGTCTCCCGATTAGCCGCCGACGGTCACCACAGCCGGGTATCTCATTCCAGGAAAAGGTCTTGATGGTCTAGCTCTCGGTCCGAGCTAGCGGCATCTGAAGATTCTCCTCCTGGCCGTCTGGCGTCTGGCGTCTGGCGTCTCATCGTTCGCGGCCCTTCACCTCCCGAGTAAGGCCTAAACGACGTCCTGACATGCCTCGACCCAGGCGAGGTTGTCAGCATCCTCGAGGCGCCGGTAGCGCTCCGCCAGATTGGTGAGGATCCGGTTCAGGATCACCGAGGTTCCCACCGGGGTCAGCCAGGCGGGTTCCAGCCGGGGCTTTCCTCCCATGGACTCGGCCACTAGGCTGGCGGCTTCGTCGGACTCCGATCGCTTCGCCGAAGTGGAAAGGATCCACCAGTTGGCCTCCGGCGAAGACCAGGAAATGACCGGGAAGGCTCACACCGTCCATCTCGATCCCGGCCCTTCGACCGACCTCGATCCAAATGGCCGAGACGATGATCGGAAGCCCGCGCCGGCTGTCGAGAACCTTGTGGAGAAATCCGTTTTCGATCTTGTCGTAATCATCGGTGTTGCCGCCGATGCCCTCCCTGATCGAGATGATCCGCCTGATCGCAAGGTGGGTCGACCCGTTGACGTCGGCGGCCATCCGATCGAGACGGCCGAGATAGTCGAACCCGTCGAGGTCGGGATCGATGAAGGTCCCCAGAAGCAAGCACGCCTCGGCCAGCCGATCGGAGGCCACCAGCCTGGGGAAGCCGTCGGACCCGCTGGGTGATGCCGGCCGAAACCATGTAGATGAAACTAGCCGACGACTGGGTCCGATTCGGTTTTACGCCCCGCCTGTCTGTTCAGTTCCCGAACCCCAGCCGGTCCAGGGTCTCGGGTCGACGTTGCCAGTCCGGCTCCACTTTCACCCGCAGGTCGAGATGGAGGCGGGTGGCGAGCATGGCTTCCAGTTCGGCTCGTGCTTCGCTTCCGGCTTCACCGAGCATCTCGCCGTGCCTTGCCGATCACGATCCCCTTCTGTGAATCCCGTTCGACCAGCAAGTCGGCCGCTATCCGGACGACATTCCCCTCGTCCTCCATCGAGGTGAGACGAACATGGAGCGAATGAGGGAGCTCGTCCCGCAGCCGACCGAGGAACTTCTCCCTGATGATCTCGGCGATGAGGGTCTCCTCCGACTGGTCGGAGGCCATATCGAGTGGGAACAGGGCCGGGCCCTCCGGAAGCCGGGAGCTCAACTCCGAAACCAACGCCTCGGTCCCATCACCCTCGAGGGCGCTGATTGGCACGTATGCGTCGAAGTCCCAGTCGCTGGCCTTGGCCAGCTGCGGTATCACCTGGCCATGCCTGGCCCGGTCGATCTTGTTGACTGCCAGCACGACGGGCGTGCCGGCGTCGCGCCACCCTCTTGGCAATCAGACGGTCGCCGGGACCGACTGGCTGGGTGGCATCGATCACGAAACAGATCACATCGGCCTCGGCCAGGCTGCCATAGACGAGGCGGTTGAGACGGCTCCCCAGCTCCGCCTTGGGCTTGTGCAAACCCGGGGGTATCGAGAAGAACCATCTGCCACGAGCCATCGCCGGCGTTCACGACCCCCCGAATGACCGATCGGGTGGTCTGGGGTCGGATCGAGGTGATCGAGACCTTCTCTCCGACCAGGCGATTGACGAGGGTCGATTTGCCGACGTTGGGCCGTCCCAACCAGAGCGACGAGACCGGTCCGCAACGGCGGGATCAGTCGCCGGTCGCGACCGGTTGGGCCGCGGCGGACGATGACTTCGGCGATCGCGGCGGCCCTGCAGCCGAACCACCTCGAAAACCAGACCGTTGATTGCGAACTCCTCACCCGGCTCCGGAACCCGCCCGGCCAGCCCCAGCACCAGCCCGCCGACCGTGTCCCATTCGTCGTCGGGCAGGTCGATCGAGAGGATGCTGCTCCAACTCGGCGACATCGGTCCGGGCATCGACGACCAACGAGCCGTCGTCGTTGGCCCAGATCAGCTGTTCCTCGGTGTCGTGCTCGTCGGTGATCTCGCCGACCAGTTCCTCGAGCAGGTCCTCGATCGAGACCAGGCCGGATATGTCGCCGAACTCGTCGATCACGACGGCGAGGTGAGCGCTTGGAGGTCTGCATCTCCCGAAGAAGGTCCGAGGCCCGCTTGGTCTCCGGCACAAAGAGAGCCGGCCGGGCGAAGTCCCCCACCTCGGTGACTTCCTGGCCGGCCGGCATGGGCTCCGAGAACGTCCTTGGTCAGCACCACCCCGATGACGTCGCCATCGGGGCCATCGCTCAGGGGATAGCGGGAAAAGCCATGCTCGGCCGTCAATGCGGCCAGCGAGGCGACGTCGGCGTGCCGATCGACAGTGATCATGTCGGCGCGGGGAACCATCACCTCGCGGACGATCGTGTCGGTGAACTCGAGGACGGAGTCGATCAGTTCCCGCTCCTCCTCCTCCTCCCGTTGCTGCCCGGCGATGTCGAATCGGGCTCGGCGCCGGGATCGTCCTCCGATACGAATTCGTTGGCTGCCCTCCCCCATCTGGCGGTGGTCACCAGGAGCGGAGCCAGGCGGTAGGCGAGGGTGCGCGATCGGGCCCGACCGAATCCGCGGGCGAGATAGTCGCCGACCAGCCAGATCATGATCACCAGCGCCAGGAGCGACACCACCAGGGCTCCGCCGGTGACTCGCCGGGTGACCAGCCAGGCGGCCGGCACGGCGGCCGTCAGCAAGCAGCACCGAATGAACCGCGTTGATCGACGGATGAATCGAATCCCGGTCCTCGAGCAGCTTGGCGATTCGAGCCGCTCCCTTGTTGCCGTCGGCCGCGTCGCGGAGTGCATCGGCTCGCGGTGTGCGTAGCGCCGAGGTGAGACCGGCCCGGAGCGCCGCCGCCAGGGCCAGTGCCGCCAACGAGATCGACCAAGCCGAGGATCATCGCCTGGCTCCTTCCCTGGCTGGCGAGGATGTCCCTCTCCCGGTTTTCCATCAGTTCGGCATCGGCATCGTCCTCGATGGTCGTAGCCAAGCAAGTGGAGGATCCCGTGGGCGACCATCAGGGCGATCTCATCGTCGACTCGCCATCCCGTTCTGATCGGCCTGGCGGCGCACGTAGTCGGGGGCAATGACGACGTCGCCGATCAACAGCGGCGGACCGTCCGGCGATCGAGGCGGGGACGCTCGCCGGGTCGCAAGGTCTCGACCGGGAATGACAGGACATCGGTGGGGCCGCTCTTGCCCAGGGCGCGCGAGTTCCACGAAGCCATCTCGTCGTCGTCAACGAGGGTTATCGAAACCTCAGCCTCGGCTGGAAAGCCCTCGGCAGAAAGCACGGCCTCGGCGAGCCTGCGTAAGTGCTCGGGGTCGACCCCGGACGAGGGATGTTCGTCGGAGACCAGCACGGTCATCGGTCGACCATCACTGCCTCAGGACCCCGGGAAGTTCGGATAAGCGATCCGCTGGTGATAGTGACCGACCAGGGCTTCGAGAAAGGCCCGGCGGGCCTTGGTCAATTGGGCCAGGGTCAGGGCGCTCTCCGAAAGCTGGCCGTCGTTTACCTTCTCGTCGACCACCCGATTGACCACCTTGTCGATCGCCTCGGCGGTCGGTTCCTCGTCGCGGAAGACGGCCCGGCAGGCCGCTTCGAGGGAGTCGGCCAGCATGACGATCGCCATCTCGGCCGTCCTGGGCTTGTGGCCGATGTGGCGAAAGTCATTGGGATCGACTTCCTCGTCGCCGCTCGCCTGACGCGCCTTCTCGTAGAAGTAGCGCATGATCCCGTCGCCATGATGGGTCACGATCCCCTCGGCCACCTGGGTCGGGATCTTGTACTTGCGGGCCAGTTCGATGCCATCGGTCACATGGCGGCGGATCATCTCGACCGACTGCCTAGGGTCGAGGTCGTCGTGCGGGTTCTGGGCCCCGAACTGGTTCTCGATGAAGTAGGTGGGGTTCTGGGTCTTGCCGAGATCGTGGTAGTAGGCCGCGGCCCGGGCCAGGAGGGGGTCGGCCCCCACTGCCCTGGCGGCGGCATCGGCCAGGGTCCCCACCATCAGGGAATGGTTGAACGATCCGAACGCCTTCTCCTGGAGAAGGACCAGGGCGTCATGATTTCGATCCGTCAACTCGAGCAGGCGGAGGCTGGTCGTGATGTCGAAAGCGGTCTCGAGGAACTGGAGCGCCGCCAGACCGAGGAGCGCAGTCAAGAAGCGACACGCCCAGCGCCAGCGCCGGCCGACTGTCCGACCGAGAGGGCAGCCGCCGACCAGCTCTCTTGATCGGCGTTGGTGTGGAAGAACCATGCGACTGCCCCGGCGATGCCGGCCGCCGCCACCGAGGACGCCAGGACCGCCTTGCGATACGAGCCCCGCGATGACAGCGACGAAACGAATCCGACCGGGACCATCGCCGACAAGAGGCCGTAGGTGACAACACCCGGGTCTCTGGTTCCGGTGGCGGCGAGCACCGCGATCACGAGGGCCATGAGGGCCGCCACCCGGGCAGTCGAAGAGGACCGCGGCCATCAGCCCGAACACAACCCCGGGAAGGACATACCAGGCGGTCGGAGCCCCGACCCCCTCCTGGATCTCGATCGTGAGCCGGACCGCCCCGGCGGCCAGGACGACCAGGAGCCCGAGCAGGGCCGCCATCCGGGGACGAGCCCAGAAGTCCTGCCGGAACCGGGCCAGATAGAAGCCGAGGCAGGCGACCATCGCGGCCAACACCGCCAGCAGCCCTCCCGATTGACTTCCCTGCGATCGCCGACACTGCCCCGGTCTGCGAAGATCGCGTCGATCTCGAGGTCACTCAATTCGGTGCCCTGGCGGGCGATTATCTGGCCGGTCTGATACGAGACCTCGACCGGGTCGACTTCTGCCCGGGCGTCGTCGCGGGCAGCCTCGGTCGCCTGCGGGTCGAGGACGTAGTTGGCCCGAATCGCCCAGTAGGCGAGGTCGGCGGCCACCGAACGAGCGGTCGCATCCGGCACACCCCCGATGACGACGATGGGCGGCTGGGTGAGGAAGTCGTCCCGCACCTCGGTTGAGGTTTTCGTTGGTCACCCGACTATCGAAGGCGGATTGGAGCTTGTTGGTGGCAGCATCGATCGACCAGGCCCACGACCGGCAGCTTCGCCCAGCGCCTGCCGGACGACGTCCTCGGTCGCATAGAAGGCGAGGTTCTGGAGGGTCGCCGGCTCGAGGCCGGGAAAGGCCGTTTGCAGATCGGCGACCTGCGCCTCCTGCGACCGCACGGCGGGCCGGAACCCGACCGGGACCGCTTCGCAGGCGTCCTCGACGCATTCGAACTGCTGCAGGATGTTCGACGTCGACAGGGTCAGGTAACGAGGGAAGTCGGGGTCGGACGGATCCACGGCGACGCTCACAGAGGCCGGGGTTCACCTGGGCGGTCCAGGTTCCGTCGGTCTGGGTCTCGGTGATCCCGACCCGGTTTCCCAGCGAGTCGTAGAGATAGAGGGTCATGGATCTCAGCCCCTGATCGGCCCGGCGACCTTCGGCGGTCTCGGTGAACACGCCGTCGCTGTCGACGTCGAGATAGACCCGGCCCGCTGGCGGACAGCATGACGGCCGGGGCGGTGGTGGTGACATCCTCGGTGGCCTGCGGTAGTGTCGGTCGTCGCCGGCACAAGGTCGGGTTCGTCCAACACCGGGACACTGAGCAGTCTCGTCGATCGCGACCTCGGTGACGGCGGCCAGCAGTTCGTTGAGTTGGCGAACGCGGCGTTCTCAGCATTGGCGTCCTGGCGCAGCACGTCCTCGACCGCGGCCGCCGCCTCTTCCTCGGAGCATTTCGGTCTCGACCTGATCCACGACGGTGTTGGCATAGCGAGCCTCGTAGTCGCGGCTGGCGATCTGCCCGCTGCAAAGGCCGGTCGTTCTCCGATCCCCCCAGCGACAACAGGCCCCAGGCCCCGACCACGGTGGCCAGGAAGATGAAGAACCGGACGACGTTGAGGCGCTTCATCGAGGGATCCGCGTCGAAATGGGCGTAGGCATCGACGATCGCTGCAACTATTCGATGCCGAACCACGTCTTTGCTGGTCAAGTCAATGAAAGAGACGCCTGGGATGCTCTTGAGGATCCGTCGAACCGTCTCCAGGCCGGAGGGACGCTGGGCGGGCAGGTCGGTCTGGGTCACGTCCCCGGTGATGATCATCTTGGAGTTGAAGCCCAGTCTGGTCAGGAACATCTTCATCTGTTCAGGGGAGGTGTTCTGGGCTTCGTCGAGGATCACGCAGGCATCGTTGAGGGTCCGCCCCCGCATGTAGGCGAGGGGCGCTATCTCGATCGTCCCCCGCTCGGTCAGCCGAGCGGTCTCCTCCGGCCCGAGCATGTCCCACAAGGCGTCGTAGAGGGGCCGCAGGTAGGGATCGATCTTGGCGAAGAGGTCGCCGGGCAGATAGCCGAGCCGCTCCCCGGCCTCGACCGCCGGGCGGGTGAGGATGATCCGTCGAACCGCTCCGGCCGTGAGCGACTTCAACCGCGGCCGCCATCGCCAGATAGGTCTTGCCGGTTCCGGCCGGGCCGATCCCGAAGGTGACGGTGTTGTCGCGAATCGCCTGGATGTAGCGGTGCTGGCCGTGGGTCTTGGGACGAACCAGTTTGCCTCGTCCGACGGTCAGGCCGTCGGAGAGGATGCCGGCGGGACTCGGGATCGCCTCGCGCACCATCTGGACGATCTGCTCGACCCTCTGGGTGTCGAGGGCCTGGCCTTCCTGAACCAGTAGCAGGAGCTCGTCGAGAACCCGGCGGGCTTCTTCGACTTCGACGGCCGGGCCCGACAGCGACACTTCGTTGCCACGCGCCACCATCACCACCTGAGGGAAAGACTTTTCCACAGCCTTGAGGTGGATATCGCCCTGCCCGAGCAAGTCGAGCATCAGGTGGTTCGAGGAGACACGCAGGCGTTCTTCAACGAGGTCCGGCGTCACCGCAAACACGCAGGTGGAGACAAGAAGGAAATACTAATGGTTGGAGCCTCGTAGACAGGCAGTGTCCGTCGAGGCCGGCTGCCGACACGCCGGCAAGAGGGCCGATCGAGCCGGTCCGCGGGGCACCGTGGCCAGCCGGTGTTCAGCCCGGAGGCCAGGCCAGTCGCCTTCCGGCCAGCAGGTGGAGATGAAGGTGAAACACGCTCTGACCGCCGTTTTCACCCACATTGGTGACCAGCCGCCATCCATCGGCGAATCGGGCGAGGAGCCCGCAACCCTCTGGGCCACGGCCAGAAGGTCGGCCCAGGTCTGGGCGACCTCGGCATCGCCCAGGTCGAGGTCGGCGACCGAGTCGGCGATGTGCTGCTTGGGAATGACCAGGACGTGCTGGGGAGCGCCGGGGTTGATGTCCCGAAAGGCCAGCACATCGTCGGTCTCGATGACTTTCGTGGAGGGAATCTCTCCGGCCACCACCCGGCAGAAGAGGCAGTCGGGCTTGGTCCCGGCGGGAGTCATTCCGGGTCGTTGATGGCCCGACGCACGGTTGCCCGGTCGGAACGGACCAGGGCGGCCAGGAACTCGAGATCGCTCTGGCGCACGGTCAGATCGCCATCCGCCGACCTTCTCCGCAGCTGAATGGTCGAGAGAAAGCGGTCGATGGCCTCGGAGACACTCGGATCGGCCGTGCCCATGGCATCGAGGTCGATGACCGTCTCCTTGTTGTCGACTTCATCGGCAGATGGGATCAGGTGGGCCACTTCCATGGCGTAGATCTGGGCAAGACGGTGCAGCCGCTGCACGGAGATCGACCGCTCACCGCGTTCGTAGGCGCCCAGAACCGAGGACTTGAACTCGTTGTTCGAGGACCGCTCCACTTCGTGAAGCGACCATCCCCTTCGCCGGCGAGCCGCTCGCAGGCGTTCACCCAATGCCCGATCAAAATCGTCCAATTTCTTATTGCCCTTCTGCCCCGGCGTTCACGTTACCACGGAGAGTGGCCGGTTCGCCCAGCGAACGCTCGAGGTAACTAGACACTTACGGAGCCGGATGGTCCAGGCCCGGCTCATGGCTACGAAGCGAGCCCGGCAGCCACGATCGCGGCGGTCTCGACCCTGAGAACCGTGCGCCCGAGCCCCAACCGGGTCGCCCCGCTGGGGATCTTCGCCCTCGGCCCATCCGCCTTCCGGGCCGATGGCGATCGTCACCGTGCCGGCGGCCCGGAGCGGGATCGGTCCGCACCTCCTGGTCCGCAAACCACGAATTGGCGAGATCGAGCGCTGCCGATGTCGGTCCACCCGGGGACGATTTCCGGCAGCCAGCCACCCTGGCTCTGTTCCAGGGCGCCGATCGCCCAGGCCGTCGCCTTGGATAGGTCGGGGAGGCGTCCGGCGCCGAACCTGGTCTTCAGGAACGTGATCCGGCTGACTTCGAGCTCTGCCAGCTTCTCGACCATGAATCGCAATCGATCCTTGTCGTGGGGCGGAGCCACCGCGACTGTGATTGCGACGGCGGGAGGCGGCACCCGGTGCTCCTCACCCCGGACCACCGTGCCGCCGATCTCGACCTGCTCCGCAGCTCAGGCCTTCGCCCTGACCATGCTGACCGGCGCCGTCGGTGTAGGTCACCGCCGCCCCGGGACCGAGCCGCAGAACCCTTGTCAAGATGATGGGAAGAGGCCGGCGGGATCGGGACCGCGCTCGGCGGCCACGGCTGGGGCAGGAACAGGTGGGGGGTATGGCCCACTTACCGGTTTCGTCGGCGCTTGCCCGCTGGTGCCGCCGGTGCGCTCGCCGCGCAGCTGGGCGAAGGTCCGGAGGGCCTCTTCCTCCTCGCGAGCTGAGCTCGGTCGGAATCTGGACGTCGGTGAGGACCAGCAGGTCGCCGCGCCCTCGCCGACCGAGGTGGGCCGTCCCCAGGCCCGGCATCCGGAAAACTGTCGAGGGCTGGGTGCCCGGGCGGGATCTCGAGAGGCTCGGTGCCGCCCTCGAGCAGCGGGATCTCGACCTTGACCCCGAGAGCGGCCTCGGCCATGCCCAACTTGAGTCGGTGGATCAGGTTGTCGCCTTCTCGGACGAAATTCCTCGCTGGGCCTGGTCCTGATCTCGACGTGAAGGTCTCCCGCGACCCCCCGGCGGCCGGGATGCTCGCCCCGTCCGGAGAGTCGCAGACGGGTGCCGTCCGAGACACCGGCGGGAATCTCGACTCGAACCTTGCGGTCGCCGGTGACGGCTCCGGCTCCCCGGCAGGCCGGGCAAGGCTCCGAGACGATCGTGCCATGACCGCAGCAGGTCGCACAGGCGCTGAGGGTCATCATCGTCCCGAGAAGTCCACGACGGGCGACCCGCACGGCCCCGGCCCCTCCGCAGCGTCGGACAGGTGACGGGCGACGTGCCCGGAGCCGAGCCCTCACCGCCGCAGCTTTCGCACGCCAGCTTGGTGCGAAATGAGACTTCGCGTCTCTCCGCCAAAAGCCGCGCTCGCCAGGTCAACCTCGACCCCCACCAGCACGTCGCGTCCTCGGTTGGAGGCTGGCCGTCCTCCCTGAGTGTTGAAGAACCCACCATCGCCGAAAACGGAGCGAATCAGGTCATCGAGCCCGCCGAAACCTGCGAAAAGATCACCGAATTCGAGGGTCTCGCCCCGGTCATAGGAACGGCGACGGTCGGGATCGGAGAGGACCTCGTAGGCCTCGGCGATCCGCCGGAAACGCGACTCGGCGGCGGGGTCACCGGGGTTGGCATCGGGATGATGCTCACGAGCCAGCCGCCGGAATGCACTCTTGATGTCCTCGGGCGATGCGTCCCTGGCCACGCCCAGATCGGCGTAGTAGTCCCTGGCCATGTTCGTAAGGTTACGAGCCGATCCGGTCTTCTAATTCGCGGCCAACCCGCTCCACTGCCGAGATGGCGGTCTTGTAGTCCATCCGCATCGGCCCGATCACTCCCACCGAACCCTCTGATCCACCGGCCTCGTAGGTGGCCGAGACCACGGCCAGATCGACATCGTCATGCATCGGCAGCTCGGCTCCGATCCGGATCGAAACGCCGGAGGCATGAGCCAGCAGGTTGAGAACCTCGGCCTCGCGTTCGAGCACTTCGAGCACCCGGTGCACCGAACCGAGGCTCGTGAAGACCTCCGCCATCTGTCGGGCGCCGCCCACGTGAACCTCCCCACCGACGCTGGCCGCCTTCTCGAGAACCGCCAGGACCGACTCACCCATCAGGCGGACACCGTCCGATCGCCCCGCGAACAGGTCGGCGGGGACTTCGGCTCCGCCCGGCTCCTGGCCGACGACGATGGGCATCAGGAGCCGTTCGGCCTCGGTGAGCTCATCTATTTCGACCGGATGATCCAGGCGGATGTGCTGCTGGATGACCCGGCCCCGGTCGGTGACGGCCACGACCATCGTCGCCTGAGGTCCGACGTTGACAAGGTGCATCGCCCGCACGATCTCACCCGCAGTACGGGGGCCAATGACGACCGCCGGATAATGGGTGACATCGGCCAGAAGCTGGGAAGTGGCTCTCAGGAGATTGGAAAGCTCGAGCTGCACCGACGAAAAGAACCCGGCGATGCGGGCCTGGTGAGAGGAGTGCAAGCGGCCTTTGCCGAGGTGATCAACGTAGTAGCGATAGGCCCGGGCGGTCGGGACCCGGCCGGCGGAGGTGTGCGGTTGCATGACGAATCCGTCCCGCTCGAGGGCGGCGAGGTCGTTGCGGATGGTGGCGGCCGAAAAAGCGATTCCCGTATGCTCGAGGATCGAGCGCGAACTGACCGGTTCCCCGGTCTGAATGTGGGCCTCCACGAGGGCGCGGAGGACATCCGAGCGACGTTCCTCCAACATCCCCGTCAAGTTAGCAGTCCCCCTCGCCAACGCTTAGCACTCTGGAGGCGCGAGTGCTAACAGGGCCCGGGCGACGTGATCGGTGAGAAGCGGCCGTTTGACCCGCAGACGGCCGCCGACCAGATCGACGACGCCGGCGGCGGCAAGCCGCTCACCTTCCTCGCTGTTCATCAGGGCGGTGCCGGCGATCCCGGCCATTACGCCGGCGACCCTCCTGATCCCGAGGAAGACCCGCTCCACTTCGGCGGCCCAGCCCTCGATCACCTCGGAACCAGCGGTGGGCGAGTCTCCAGCTTCGATCGATGCCAGGTATCCATCGAGGAGGCGGCGATTGTGCGACCGCTTCCCGTGACGGAACCGATGGGCACCCATACCGAACGCCAGGTACTCGGCCTGGGCCCAGACGGCGAGGTGGTACCGCACGGTGTGGCCGGGCCGCGCCCAGTTGGAGACCTCGTACCGGACCAGCCCGGCCTCGGCGAGCCGCTCGCAGGCGATCTCGTAGAAGTCGGCCTGCAAGATCGGGATCCGGGGCCGGAGCCCCGGCGGCCACCGCCCGGCCCAACTCGGTGCCCGGTTCGACGGTAAGGGCGTAGCACGAGACGTGATCCGGTCCAGAGCTCGATTGCCTGGTCGAGGGTTCGGCTCCAACTATCGGACGGTTTCGCCCGGCGTTCCGAAGATCAGGTCGAGGTTGACCGATCGAAAGCCGCTGTCACGGGCTGCGGTGACCGCCGCGGCGATCTGCTCCGGGTCGGTGGCGCCGCCCCAGGAGGTCAAGCACCCGGGGTCGAAGCTTTGAGACCCAAACGAGACCCGCTCGAACCCCTGCGGCAGCCAGCTGACCGGACCAAGGCGGCGGTCCAGTCTTCCGGGTTGGCTTCGAGCGAGATCTCGGCGCCGGGCTCGATGCCGAAGCGATCGGTGAGGGCCTGGAGCAGACGGCCCGAGCAAGCGCCGGCGGGACCCGGCTCGGGGTGCCGCCTCCGACGTAGACCGAAGCCAGGGGGTCTCCCAGATCTTCTTCTCTGTCGATCTCGGTCGCCACTGCACGTCACATAGCGCTCGATCAGATCGTCCCGACCCGATACCACCGCGAAGTCGCAATAGGGGCAGACCCGGGCACAGAAGGGAAGGTGGACATAGGCCGCCGGCCATTGCCAGGCGCGGTCGGCCAGACCAATCGAGTCGGGGGAACCGGTCTCCGCACGGGAGGTTGGCACCGCCTGCGGCGATCACAGAGACTTGTGCCAGCGTTCATCTTCTCGTCGAGGTCGACCCGAAGGGCGGCCACGAATGCCTCCTGGGGGACCTCGACCGAGCCGACCATCTTCATCCGCTTCTTTCCCTCTTTCTGGCGGTCGAGAAGCTTCTTCTTGCGGCTGATGTCGCCGCCGTAGCATTTGGCCAGGACATCCTTGCGCTTGGCCTTGACGGTCTCCCTGGCGATGATGCGCCCACCGACGGCTGCCTGGATCGGCACGTCGAAGAGTTGGCGGGGGATCAGGGCCTTGAGCCGCTCGGTCATCACCTTTCCGTATGCGAAGGCCTTGTCGCGGTGGACGATGGCCGAGAAGGCATCGACCGGCACCGCGTTGAGGAGGATGTCGACCTTGACCAGATCCGACACCCGGTACCCCGAGGGCTCGTAGTCGAGGGAGGCGTAGCCCCTGGTCCTCGATTTGAGCATGTCGAAGAAATCGAACACCACTTCGGCCAGCGGCATCTGATAAGTCAGCTCGACCCGTTCGGTCGACAGGTAGTGGAGGGAAACATGCTCTCCGCGCCTGGTTTGGACCAGTTCCATGATCGGGCCGATGAATTCGGATGGCGAGATGATCATCGTCTTGACGTACGGCTCCTCGATCTGATGTCGAGAGTCGGCGTCGGGAAGGTCCTGGGGGGACTTGATCTCGACAACGTCGCCGTTGGTGAGACCAACCCGGAAGGCGACTGAAGGGGCGGTGGCGACCAGGTCGAGGTTGTATTCGCGCTCGAGCCGTTCGCGGACGATCTCCATGTGAAGGAGGCCGAGGAAGCCCAGCCGGAACCCGAACCCCAGGGCTCGACTCGACTCGGGCTCGTATTGAAGAGAAGCATCGTTGAGCTTGAGCTTCTCCAGCGCCTCGCGGAGCCGTTCGAAGTCGTCCCCATCCGTCGGGAACAGGCCCGAATAGACCATCGGCTTCGGTTCGGCATAGCCGGGCAGAGGCTCGGTGGCAGGGTCGCGAGCCGAGGTGACGGTGTCGCCGACCTTGATCCGGCCGATGTCCTTGACGCCGGTGATGAGATAGCCGACTTCACCCGGACCCAGCGATTGGACCGCAACGGCTTTGGGCGTGATCACGCCCACCTCTTCGGTTCCGTGGGTCTCACCGGTGACGACGAAGCGGATCCGATCGCCGGCCGACAGGGTTCCGTCCACCACCCGGATGTAGCAAACGACTCCGCGGTAGATGTCGTAGTAGCTGTCGAACACCAGGGCCCGAAGTGGGGCGTCGGGATCTCCCACCGGAGCGGGTATCCGATGGACGATCTCCTCCAGCAAGGTGTCGACGCCGGCCCCGGTCTTGGCCGAAAGCGCCAGGACCTCTTCGGGTTTCCCTCCGAGGATTTCGACAAGTTCGCCGGTGACCCGCTCGGGGTCGGCGGCGGCGAGGTCGATCTTGTTGAGGGCCGGGATGATCTCCAGCCCGGCATTGATGGCCATGTAGGCGTTGGCGAGGGTCTGGGCCTGGACCCCCTGGGCGGCGTCGGCCAGCAGCAGGGCCCCCTCGCAGGCCGCCAGCGAGCGCGACACCTCGTACGAGAAGTCGACATGGCCCGGGGTGTCGATGAGGTTGATGACGTAGTCCTGCCCATCGCGGGCCGTGTAGTAGAGCCGAACCGCCTGGGCCTTGATGGTGATGCCCCGCTCCCGCTCGAGGTCCATCGAGTCGAGGACCTGGTCCCGCATATCCCTGGCGGACACCGCCCCGGTCATCTCCAGGAGGCGATCGGCCAGCGTCGACTTCCCATGATCGATATGGGCGATGATGCAGAAATTACGTATGCGCGCTGGAGGAAACATGGTGAAGGGGGAGCCGCCGGCATTGTATCTGGCCGAGCCCGGCTGCTAACGTTGCCGGCACTGGCGGTCGGCCACATCCTGGCTGGCCGTTCTATGTTTGGTTCAGTAGTTCAAGCCGGTTCACGATCCCTTCAGGGCATTGGCTCAGGGAATTGACCCGGCCGATTCACCAACATTTCGAGAGAGTTGCTCTGCCCCATGGCCAACATCAAGTCACAGATCAAGCGCAACCGCCAGAACGAGGTCCGCGCAGCCCGTAACAAGGCCGCCAAGTCGGAGCTGAAGACCCGCATCAAGGCGGTCACCAATGCTGCCGAGGGCGAGGATGCCGGTGACCTCTACCGCACGGCCCAGAAGCGGATCGACATGGCCGTAACCAAAGGCCTGCTGCATCCCAACACCGCCGCCCGCCGCAAGTCCAGGCTGGCCAAGAAGAGTCGGCTAGCGTCGAGTCGGTAGGTTCGCCTGCGTCCAGTGCGGGCGAGACGCCAGACGCCAGACGCCAAAACTGCCGACGCCGGATCGCGTACGAAGCCAGACTTCTCGCACATGAAACAGACCGGTAGGCAACCAGACGCACCTCTGAATATCTGGCGTCTGGCGTCTGGCGTCTACGCTCTTCGCCGGGTTCCGTACCAGCGGCATAGGGCCACTGTCAGGCGTTCCAGGGTTACCCGGTGGACTTCTTCGGGTTGAGTCTTCATCACCCGATCGGCCCGCACCAGAGCTGCCAGGGCCTTGCCCAGCGAGGAATCGTTGACCCTTCCCCGGTCGCGCCAGAGCCGGGCTGCTCGACGGTCGTCCGACCTCGCCCCGATCGCCGACCGGAACGATTCCTCGTCCTCGGAGGCCGAAGCCACCGCTCGCCTGCGCAGGTCGCCCTCGAGGGTCGGCGAGCAGGACCAAGCGGGTGACCGTGAGTCATGTAGTCCGACAGCCGTCTGAGCGCCTCACCTACGTTGCCAGCGGAGATGGCGTCGGTGTAGTGCACCAGCGGATCGTCGGGACGACTGCGAAAGCGATCGAGCACGAGGGCCTTGGTTATCTTGCCGCGGTGCTCGTGCAGTTGGTCGAGGGCCTGTCCGAGGGCAGCGGTGTCGGTTCCGAAGCGCTGCAGTAGAGCTTCGCTGGCGTCTCCCTCGAGCATCGAGATCGCGGTGGCGAATCTCGTTGCCGAGCCATTCGCCCGCCTGACGCTCCCACATCTTCCGAACCGTGACCACCTCGCCGGTGGCCTTGATCAGCTTGGCCAAGGCGGCGGGCAGTGAGCCGAAGGCCACCAAGCTCACTGCCACGGACTCGTCGTCGGCCTGGGCCAGCAGCTCGGCCAGAAGGGCGGTTTCGGCTGCGTTGAGGTTCTGGGCTTCGACAACCATCACCCCCTGCTTGTCGCCAAACAGCGAACCCGACTGCAGCATCGGAATCAGCGGCTCGAGGTCGGTTCGGAGCGGGCCATCACCGTCCTCCCCCCCTCCTCTGGCCGGGAACATCGAGACGAACGATCTGGTCGGACGGGACTCCAGCCGCGATCAGGAAAGCCGCGGCCCCGCTCGAGCATCTCCTGGCGCTCACCCGGACCCACATTGCTGGAACCCGACACATGGAGGATGTTCCTCATGCCGGCACCCGGGCGCGGTCCGACCGAACAGCGAGACAAGGTCGGCGGCTTCCTCGACGTCGTGGACCCGGATGAAGTCGGCTCCGTACTCGAGGGCCAGGGTGATGTAGGCCATGACCCGATGGTCCTCGGCCTTCCGCGGGAATCGGGATCAGAAGGGGCTTTCCCAGCTCGTGCAACGAGGCGCTCTCGCGAATGACCTCCATCTGCAGCTTCGTATACGCCTGATAGTCGCCTCGATAGTTGAGCGCGATCCCTGGATCGAGGACGACGTTCTCGATCCCTTCGGCGGCCAGTTCTTCCAATCGCTCGCCGGAATATTTCGGCCGTGCGAGCCGCTTTCCGCGGCCCGGTGTCGACGCTTCCGACGTCGTGAGGATGATCACCTTCCACATAGACGGCCACCGCGGCCACCTCGGAGGAAGCCACGATCTCGACGCATTTCCGGGTCGACCAAACCACCGGTGTCGTTGATCATCTGCACGCCTCGCTGGATCGCCTCCCGGGCGACATCGGGCTTCCAGGTGTCCACGGAGACCAAGAAGCCGTCGGCCAACAGCGCATCGACTACAGGGAGCAAACGGGCCAGTTCCAGGGAAGAGTCGATGGTGGGATTGTCGTAGTGCGACGACTGGCCACCCAGGTCGATGATCGTCGCTCCCCATCGGCGATAGCGCCGAGCGAGCGCCACCGCCTCGTCGATCCCGGTGGCGACAGTGTGCGTGTTCTTCGACTCGGGAGAGAGGTTGATGACTCCCATCACGTAGGTGACATCGCCAAACTCGAGGTCCACTCCCCCGAGCCGAAGCGGCTCCTTTACCACGTCACTCGACTTCATGGCCCGATCAGCAGGGACCCGCTGAACCCGGTCGTGCCGTCGGGCAAGCGCAGCACGATGGTTTCCGATCGAGTCTCTCCCGCCGGCACCAGACCGATCTGGAAAGGAATGACGGTGCTGCCGACCCGGAGCCGCACCGTTCCCCGCCACGGCCGTGCTGCCATCGATTGGTGATCGGAACGGTGACGGCGATCTCGTTGGGCCCCTGAGCCGACACCGAGACATCGACCTCCAGGGCTCCCCCGCACGGTTCTGCTCGACGCCGGCTTCGACCACCGCCGACCCGGTTATCACCGGCCGATCTTCGTCCCCGACCGCCACTTCGAAGGGGCGGGCGATCTCCCGAGTACAGCTGACGACGTGGGTCAATCCCCTCAGGCTGGAGAGGACGACAGGGATCAGAAACACGCCGAAAAGGACGAAAACAGCGAGGCGAGGTCTGAGGAGGGCGGGCACGGGACCCGGGCGATGGTACTCGGGCGCCGGCTCGGAACCCCATACACTGCCTCCGTGCGCTCCCGGATGACCCTTACCTTTGACCGCGCCAAGACACTTCTCCTCATGTCGGGGCTGATCCTGATCGGAGTCGTCGGCCTGGTGGCGCTGACCCGCGGGGTCGATCCGGTCGAGGTGGCCGGAACCCTCCTGTTCGTTCCGGTATTCGCCGGGTTCCTCTTTTTCGGGGTTCCCGGAGGCGTCATCCTCGGCGATCGCGGCCGGAGCGGCCTACGTCATCTTGCGTTGGCCGGCGGTCCAGCTGGTCGGGTTGAGCCCGCTGGCGGGCCAGATCGCGGCCCGGGTGGCCGGTTACATCATCTTCGGAATGGGTGGTGGATGGGCGATCGGCCAGATCAGGGCGACCCTGGAGAAGCTCGAGCTCCACGACGACATCGACGACGAGACCGGTCTCGGCAACGCCCGGTCCATGCTCGAGACCGTCGACCTCGAACGGGCCCGGGCCGATCGATACCAGAAGCTCTTCTCGGTTGTCGCCGCCGACTTCAGAGCTCCCGGCTGGGAGGAAATGTCGCCCCGCAAGCAACGCACCGTCCTTCGTGACCTCGGGATCAAGGTTGCCGCCGGCGTTAGGGCCACCGATCACGTGGCTCACGCTCGACGCGGCGAGCACCACATCATCGGGGTGGTGCTGCCGGAGACGGCCGCGGCCGGGGCCCGGATCTTTGCCGACAATCTGCATCGTCAGCTGATCGGTTTGACCACGTCGGCGGAGGTCCGGGTGGCGACCGCGACCCACCCCTCCGATCCCGAGCCGCTGAAGCTGATCCTCGACCTCTTCAAGGAACTGGACCGCTCGCAGCGACCGGCAGCCGTCTGAGCGGGATCGCCGGTGAGCGGGATCACACGTCTCCGGCTTGATCGGTTCTGAGAACAACCGCCCCGAGCGAGGTCGAGCACCTCAATGCACCTCCGGAGCCGGGATGCCCGTAGTCATTGTCTCCGACGCTTATCACCGCCACCTGGCGGTCGATGTCGCGGCCAACCAGGACAGGCTGGAAGTGGCGCCGCCCGTGATGGGGGACCTTGAGGACGTCGGTCCGTGATCGAGCCCAGATCGGCCTGCGCGGCCACTTCGATATCTCCGGTCATCAGCACGGTGGTCGAACCGGCGGTGACCATGAGCACGATCGATTGGTCGTTGGTGCCCTGCATAGCGGCGCAACGGGGCCGAGCACTTCGATGCGTGATGTCGCCGTAGCTCTGCAGCGTCCCGACCGGCGGGCGTTTCGATGGGCACCCCGATCGAGTGCCAGCTGTTCCGAAACCAACTCCCACGACTCGCCGGTATGAGCCGTCCCCCAGGTCCAGACCCGCTCGATCGGGATTCGTCCCACCAGGCCGACCAGTCCCGGCGATGTGATCCTCGTGGGGATGGGTGACCACCAGAAGGTTGATCCGGTCGACTCCATAGCGTCGCAGAGCGGAGGCCAGGACCGGTGGGTCGGGTCCGGCGTCAACCAGCACGGTGCTTCCGTCGCTGGCAAGGATCAGGCTGGCATCACCCTGCCCGACATCGAGAAACACCACCGCCGGGGGAGCCACGCATCGCGGTCCCGAGCCCACCCCACACCAGAGCCAGCGGCAGCCGCCACTGCCAGCCACGGCCGCAATCGACCCGACCGGCCATGCGAACGCCGACGCCTGCGACGACAACCACCCCGCCGAGACCCAGCTGGGGGAAGCCGGCCGCCAGGTGGGCCAGGTCGAGGATGAGGTCGGCCAGGCCGATGGCTGTTGCAACGAAGAGGCTCGAGCCCGGTCAGCGTGCCCAGGCCTCCGAGCAGCGTGACCACCGACACCAGCGGAGCAGCCACCAGGTTGGCGAGAGGTGACACCGAGAGGCACCGACCCGAAAGCGATGAGGAGCAGCGGTGTCACGGCTGCCTGGGCGGCGAGGGTCGGGCCCCAACGAACCTCGAAGCCAGCCCGGGAGAGAGCCCGGAAGCAGGTCCCCGCCGCTCATGATCCCGGCTGTCGCCAGTACCGAGAGCTGGAAACCGATGCTCTCGGTTAGTTCGGGAGCCACCAGGAGAGCAAGCGCCCCCGACCATCCGAGGGCCGTCCACGAGTCGACCGGGACCCCGATGGCGCGGCCGACCAGTACCAGGCCCGCCATGAGCGAGGCGCGCACCACCGATGGTTCCCATCTCGTGGCGACGGCGAATACCGCCACCGCCACCAGGCCGAGGACTCCTCGTCTGCGACCGCCGATCCCGAGGGGACCGAGGACGATGAACCAGAGGAGCAGGAACCCGGCGACGTTGGCGCCGGAGACCGCTACGTAGTGAGAGATCCCCGCGCAATCGCAGGGCGTCGATGTCGGCCCGCGGGAATTCGTCGACGGCTCCCACCAGAAATCCAGAAACGAGGGCCGCACCCGGACCGCGACCTCCGCAGGTGTCCGAGGACCCGGCCGCGAATGCCGTTGCCAGCCCATAGGAATGGGTTGGTGTCGCCTCCTCCCGTGGTCGATCCGGCTAGCGGAAACCGTCCCCGCGAACTTCGAGCCCCCCACCTCACCGGGAGACGATCGGAATGTGCCCGTCCACCTCCAGGTGGCGACCTGGCGCGATTGTCGAGGACGAATCGACCTGGGTCTCGTCGGGCACATTGACGATCAACGGCGGGCCCTGCCAGGCCAGCCATTGGCCATCCTTCGATGCCGCTGGTCCCGGATTCGAGGTTTGAATGGCCACCGGTCGGGCCAGGAACCAGACGCCCCCGAACCGTGAGGGCCGGGCATCGGTCGCGGCGACCATCACACCGAGTTGGGTCCCTCCGGCACCTCGGGCGGTCAGCACCGCCCGGTCCCGCTGCAGTGAAAGAAGACCCGCCAGAGCTCCGGCCAAGAGCGCGGCCAGGGCGAGAACCAACGACCGTCGCCACCGTTGCATGGCGGCGATACCACCGCCTGTCGCCACCAGGACCAACCACCACCCGGATCTGCCGCACACCACCCCGACCCAGACGAGACAGGAACGCGGCGACGGCCGGCCTGGCGGCCGGGCCCGGAGTCTTCAATCTCACGGGACCTGCACGTGGTCGCGGAGGTCGGCGAGCTTGGCCTCCCCGATCCCGGGAACATCGAGCAGGTCCTCAACGGCCTCGAAGGGCCCGTTTTCCTCCCGGTACGACACGATCCGATCGGCGATCACGGGGCCGACACCCGGGAGCGCATCGAGGTCGGCTGCGGTGGCCAGGTTGAGATGGACCTTTCGCGCCCGACACCTCCGGCCAGCCGGGGAGGTGGAGTCTCCGCCCGGGCCGGAGACCACGATCTGCTGGCCGTCGACGACGAGAGCTGCCAGGTTGATCAGATCGGCCCGGGCGCCGGGGAGAAGGCCGCCGGCAGCCGCCACCGCGTCCGCCACCCGCGATCCTTCGGGTAGTTCCACCAGGCCCGGCTTGGTCACGTGGCCGGCAACATGAACAGTGATCGGAGGACGACGCGGCGGATCGCTCACCGATCGTCTGAGGAGGGCTAGCAACAGGAAGGAGGGGCCGCATCCCGACCGGCGCCCCACCACAGGCCGGCGACAATCGCCACGAGGACGAGCGCTAGACCTGCCGGCGGCTTGGGCGCGGTTCATTGACCTCCGCCTCCCGCACAGCGCTCCCGCCGGGCAAACTCCCGCCACCTTGTTTGTAGCGGCCAGGGATCGCCGGCGGAAGAGGTGGAGCCGTTAGCGTGCCGGAAAGATCTGAAAGGAGGCCGAAGCTTGGACAGGTACAGGGTCGAGGAAGGGTCCCGGGTCAACCTGAGCCGATTGGGATCCGGCCGATCGTTCCGAATTCGCCGGCAGCAAGCAAGACGCTGAGAGAAAGGCCACAACCAGCTCAACAGTCGGTTGGAAGGGCTTCAGGAGACGCTCTGGGCCGATCACCGTCACCGTCTGCTCGTGGTCTTGCAGGCCATGGACACCGGCGGCAAGGACGGCACGATCCGCAATGTCTTTGACGGAGTCAACCCTATGGGCGTGAAGGTGGCGTCCTTCAAGCGACCGACTGCCCCCGAACTTGCCCACGACTACCTCTGGAGGGTCCACCCGTCACGTTCCGGGGGACGGTGAGATCATGATCTTCAACCGCAGCCACTACGAAGACGTACTGGTCGTTCGGGTCCACGACCTGGTCCCGCAATCGCGGTGGGAGAAGCGCTATCGACACATCCTTGAGTTCGAGAGGCTCCTCTCGGACGAAGGCACGACGATCGTCAAGTTCTTCCTCCACATTTCCAAAGAGGAGCAGCGCGGTCGGCTCCAAGCTCGAATCGACGACCCCACCAAGCAGTGGAAGTTCGCGACGGGAGACTCGAGGAACGCAAGCTCTGGGACGATTACCAGCGCGCCTACGAGGACGCCATCTCCAACACCTCAACCTCCTTCGCTCCCTGGTACATCGTGCCGGCCGACCGCAAGTGGTATCGCGATCTGGTCGTGGCCACCGTTCTGGTCGAGGTGCTGGAGCAAATGGATCTTCGCTATCCGGAGCCGGAACCGGGCGTGACCGGGGTGGTGATTGAATAGTCAGTAGGCAGTACGTGCAGTAGGCAGTAGGCAGTAGGCAGTAGGCAGTAGGCAGTAGGCAGTAGGCAGTGTCGACTGGCCGCGACCTCTCGGGCCTTCCGTCTCCAGTGACGATGGCCAGGTAGGCCCGATCCTGCCGACATGGCCTGTCCGCCTGGGACTCAGCTGACATCGACCGAGTTCCGATCCGCCTCGCGCCGAAGTGGATGGTCCGAGTTGGCTGCTGCGACGTTGCGCACATGAACAGTTCCGTGGGCGATCTACGTTCGCAAGCGAGTCCTGTGCGGAGATCTCCACCCGAGAACTCGCGCCGACTCGATGGCCCACGAACTGGTTCATGTGCGCCAATGTCCCGCGCCAGAACTGGGACCATCCGATTCCTAAGGCGATACCTGACCGAGTATCTGCGAGGTCGACGAGACAGGGCTGGCGATCACAATCGGGTCGTACCTCGGCCATCTCGCTCGGAGACGGAAGCCCGAGAAGTCAGCGGCTCATCTGCACTCACCGCCGTACTGCCTACTGCCGACTGCCTACTGCCTACTGCTCCACCACTACATTCACCAGGTTCGGCGGTCTCACAACCACCTTCTCGATTTTCTTGCCGTCGAGGTGGGCCTTGATCTTGGCCGACTCGAGGGCGACCTTTTCCGCCTCGACCGCATCGATGTCGGCGGCTACCTGGATCCGGTCCCGAACCTTGCCGTTGACCTGGATGATCATGGTCACGGTGTCCTGTCGAACCAGGTCCGGGTCCCAGGCCGGCCACGATTCCACCGCAAGCATCCGACCTCGCCCGGAACGCTCCCAGAGTTCGTGGGTCATGTGAGGCGCCATCGGGGCCAGCATCAGGATCATCAGGCGAAAGGCCTCGTCGAAGGTCTGGCGCCGGCCTCCCTCATCGCTGTTGAGGTAGTCGATGAGACTGTTGGCCAGACCCATCAATGCCGCCACGGCCGTGTTGAATCGGAATCGGTCGATGTCCTCGGTGACCTTCTTCACGGTGCGATGGGTGATCGCCAGCACCTCCCGATCCCCCGGATTCTCGTCACGATCGCACCAGGCGCCCGACCTCGCCGGTACCCATGCGCCAGACCCTGTCGAGGAAACGGAAGGTCCCCTCGACCCCGTTGTCGTTCCAGATGGCGTCATCGGTTGGCGGTCCGATGAACAACTCGAACAGGCGAATGGCGTCGGCCCCGTATCTCGCGTAGTAGCGATCGGGCGAGACGACGTTGCCCTTCGACTTCGACATCTTCGCTCCGTCTTTGACGAGCATCCCCTGGGTGAACAGTCGGGCGAATGGCTCCTCGACGTCGACCAGACCCATGTCGTGCAGGACCTTGGTGATGAAGCGGGCGTAGAGCAGGTGGAGAACCGCATGCTCGACGCCGCCTACGTATTGGTCGACCGGCATCCAGTAGCTGACCGCTTCCGGGTCGAAGATTCGTTCCTGCGTCGTGGGGATCGCAATACCTGAGGAAGTACCAGGACGAGTCGACGAAGGTGTCCATCGTGTCGGTTTCCCGCTCGGCCGGTCCTCCGCAGACCGGGCACTCGACGTTGACGAACTCGGGCACCGACGCCAGCGGTGACCGGCCCTGCGGTGCGTAATCCTTCACGTCGGGATGGACCACCGGCAGTTGATCATCGGGACCGGCACCAGTCCGTCGCGGGGACAGATGATCATCGGGATGGGGCATCCCCAATAGCGCTGGCGCGATATCAGCCAGTCCCGCAAGCGGTACCGAACCACTCCCTGGCCAATGCCCTTGCTCTTCGAACCAGGCGATGATTCGCTTCTTGGCCGCGGCCATATCCAGCCCGTCCAGGAAGTCCGAATTGATGGCTGGACCATCGCCGGTCCAGGCCTTGCCTTCCCAGTCCGGATGGCGGCTGAACCGTCCGAATGATCTCCAGTCCGTATCTCTCGGCGAACTCCCAGTCTCGATCGTCCTGGCCCGGAACGGCCATGATCGCCCCCGTTCCGTAACCCATCAGGACATAGTCGGCGATGTAGATCGGAACCAACCGGCCGTTGACCGGGTTGACGGCATACCGACCGGTGAAAACGCCCGACTTGTCCCCTTCGGCCAGGCGCTCGATCTCGCTCTGTCGCGAGGCGCGTTCGATGTAGGCCCGCGCCTCCTCCTCTTGGGGTTGGCCCGCTATCAACTGTTCCACCAGAGGATGCTCGGGCGCCAGAACCGCAAACGTCATCCCGAACACCGTGTCGGGTCTGGTTGTGAAAACCTCGAAGCTCAGGTCGGTGTCGGCGACCTCGATCCGGAACTGGCATCCTTCCGATCTCCCAATCCAATTCTCCTGCATGACCCGAACCCGCTCGGGCCACTCAGTCAGGGTGGCGAGGTCGTTGAGAAGGCGCTCGGCGTAGTCGGTGATCTTGAAGAACCACTGCTCGAGATCACGCTTGATGACAACCGTGCCGCATCGTTCACAGGCGCCATCGACGACCTGCTCGTTGGCGAGAACGGTCTGATCCTTGGGGCACCAGTTGACCGGTGCCATCTTCTTGTAGGCGAGTCCCTGCTCGAACAACTGCAGGAACAGCCACTGGTCCCACTTGTAGTACTCGGGGGTATGAGAGGCGATCTCCCGCGTCCAGTCGTACACGGCGCCCAGGCGACGCAGCTGGGCCTTCATGGTTTTGATCTGGCGCTCGATGAAAGTGCGGGGATGCTCTCCGGTTTCGATGGCGGCGTTCTCGGCGGGCAGTCCAAACGAATCCCACCCCATCGGGGACAGCACGTTCTTGCCTCGCATGCGGTGATAGCGGGTGAGCAGATCGACGTAGCTGTAGTTCCGCAGGTGACCCATGTGGAGCTCGCCCGATGGGTACGGATACATCTGGACGTTGTAGAACTTGGGTCTGGTCGGGTCTTCTGTGACGTTGAAGACACCCTCCCGTTCCCAGAGATCCTGCCATTTCAGTTCTATGGCCCCGAAGTCATACGCCATGGTCCGGATGAGGGTACTAGCGGGCCTCAACCCCAACCTCCCCGTTTTGGCGCGACAAACCGTGCCCTGGCACGGGTTTGTCGCGCCAAAACGGGGGAGGGTTGGTCTAGGCCGGCGAGGCCGGCTGGGGGCGTTCCAACGACTCCAGGCCCTCGATCGACTCGGCCATCAAGACGATCTCGTCGCCGGCCTCCAGGACGAGCCGGGCTGCGGGATTGGCCAGAAGCTCGCCGTTGCGCGCGACCGCCAACAAGGTCGCCCCGTGATACTCGAGAAGCATTGCCGAGACCTCCAGGACCGATAGACCGATCATCCAATCAGGCATCGGGACCCGGTAGAGCTCCGATCCGATCCCACCGGACACCATGTCGGTGACCAGGTCGCCGAGACCGGGGTGGAGGGCGGTCCGGGCGAGCAGCCGGGAAGCCAGCTTGGAGGTGACCAGGACCTCATCGACGTCGGCTCTCTTGAAATGGGCGACGTGCTTGGGATTGTTGACCTCGACCACCGTCCTGACCTTTGGGGCCAGACTCTCGATCGCCAGGACGATGAGGATCGAGTGCATGTCGGCGTCGTCCGATCCGTCCTTCGGACAAATGATCGCTGCCTTGGCGTTCGCGATCCCGGCCCGGCGCAAGTCCTCGTCGTTGACACCGTCACCCCGAACGAAATAGACGGACTCGCCAGCCGGGTTGCGCTCGGCGGGGTCGATGAGAACGATGCTGGACCCGTAGTCGTCGGATTTGAGCTCGTCGATCAGGTCGCGGGCGGTGGCGTTCCATCCGCACACCACCACGTGTTCCGTGAAACCGGCGGCACCCATTCCTTGACCCTCCTTCAATAGGAAATCAATGACAAATCCGACTAACGCTCCGGTCATCGCGGCGACGATGCCGACACCAAAGAGGTTGAGCAACCAGCTGACCACCCACCCAACCGGTGAGGCAACGTAGGCGGAGTCCCCGGCTCCGATCACCGTTGTCAGCGCCCAGTAGAACGACTGGCCGAAGGACGAGAACCCGAGACCTCGTTCGAAGACCGTGACTGTCATTGCCGCCATGGCGAGTACAACGGTGAGTCCCAGGATCAGCGACCGGTAGAACCTCTTATCGAGATTCGTATGGACCCGACGCAGATGCCACACGATGCGTCGCAGCATCGGCGCTGCAAACAACCCCCGGAACCACTTCCGCATGACCGGGAGAGTAGAGGTACGTCCCTTAGTGCGTGGTTGACAAATCCGCCGAGCCCTGCCGTCAAGAAGGCTGGGCCTTGGTCACCAGGGCCCGCCGACCCGCTCGGAGGTGACAGGCGGCCAGGTGATCTGGCCGATCGGGCCCCGGCATCAGCTCCGGTGGCTCGATGTCACAGAGCCCGGGTCGGGCGATCGGGCACCTGGGATGGAAGTGGCACCCCGATGGCGGGTTGAGCGGCGAGGGAATTTCACCCTGCAGGATGATGGGGCGCCGGGGACGATCCGGATCGGGGACCGGGATCGCCGACAGGAGAGCCTCGGTGTACGGGTGCAGGGGCTGGCGATAAAGGGTGTCGCGGTCGGTGATCTCGACAACCCGCCCGAGATACATCACCGCCACCCGGTCGGAAATGTGCTCTACCACGGCAAGGTTGTGGGCCACAAAAAGCAGGGTCAGGTCGAGTTCGGACTGGAGCTCGGTGAGAAGGTTGAGGACCTGGGCCTGGACCGAAACGTCGAGAGCCGACACGGGCTCATCGGCCACGACCAGACGGGGCCGGAGGATCAGGGCTCGGGCAATACCGATTCGCTGACGTTGACCACCTGAGAACTCATGCGGATAACGAGCGGCGTGGGCGGGCTTGAGGCCTACCAGCTGCAGCATCTCGGCCACTCGAAGGTGGCGCTCATCCTTCGAGGACACCCCATGGATCCGCAGCCCCTCGGAGATCGATTGACCCACCGGGCTCCGGGGATCGAGCGAGCTGTACGGGTCCTGAAAGATCATCTGCATCTGGCGCCGGACCGAGAAGAGATCCTTCCCGCTCAGGTGGGTGATGTCGGTGCCGTCAAAGTCGATCCTTCCCGCGGTCGGCTCCAGCAGCCTCACCAGCATCCGACCGAGGGTGGTCTTGCCACAGCCCGACTCGCCGACCAGGCCCAGGGTCTCTCCTCGATATATGTCGAGGTCGACGTTGGCGACGGCCCGGACCCAGCCCTGTGTTCGCTGGAGGATCCCGCCCCGCACCGGAAAGTCCTTGGTCAGGCCTTTGAGTTGGACCAGTTTTTCTTTCATTTGGTTCCTGGCGTCTGGCGTCTGGCGTCTGGCGTCTGGGTTCCCACAGACACAGGGCTCTTCGTCTCGGCGTCCGGTTTCAGGGTTCCGTCCTCGTTGTGATAGATCCAGCAGCGGACCAGGTGGCCGTCTCCCACCGGCAGCAACTGTGGACGTACCTCGAGGCAGATCTCCAGGCCATATTCGATCCGAGCCTTGCAGCGCGAGGCGAATCGGCAGCCGGGAGGGAGATCCATCAAGGATGGAACCACTCCGGGAATCGTGTCCAATTCTTCCTTGACCACCCCGAGGGTGGGAATGGAGCCGATCAGCCCTCTGGTATATGGATGCTTGGGATCCCGGAAGAGAGGACGGACTTCGGCCTGCTCCACGATCTCCCCGGCGTACATGACGGCGACCCGGTCGGCCATCTCGGCAACTACTCCGAGGTCATGAGTTATCAGAATCACGCCCATGCCAAGGTCACGATTGAGCCGGCGGATCAGGTCGAGAATCTGCGCCTGAATCGTCACGTCGAGGGCTGTGGTCGGTTCATCGGCGATGAGCAGGCCGGGCCCGGCCGCCAGCGCCATCGCAATCATGACCCTCTGGGCCATACCTCCCGAAAGTTCATGTGGATAGGCTTCGGCGCGGCGCTCAGGATCCGGTATGCCGACTTCCTTGAGCAGCGCGATCACGCGTTTGTGGATGTCTTCGTCGGAGAGGTCCAGATGGATCTCCATCGCCTCCCCGATTTGCTCACCGGCCCGATATACCGGATTGAGCGACGACTGGGGTTGCTGGAAGATCATGGCGATCTGCTTGCCGCGGATCTCGTTCATGTCGTCGAGATCGATGGTGAGAAGATCGCGCCCGCCGAACCGCACTTCCCCTTCGACCAATCGACCCGGATAAGGCACCAGCCTGAGGAGTGATAGAGATGTCACCGATTTTCCGCAGCCCGACTCGCCCACCAGACCGAGCACCTCACCTCTGTCTACATGGAACGACACGTCGTCAACCGCTCGCACTACCCCTTCCCGGGTGAAGAAGTAGGTCTTGAGCCCTTTGACCTCCAGCAGAGGTGAATTAGAGGTCATTGATTGAGCCGCGGGTCGAGCGCATCACGCAACCCGTCACCCAGCAAATTGAACCCGAGCACCACGAGCATGATGGCGAGCCCGGGGAAGAACACGAGGTGAGGGGAAGAGAAAACCTGGTTGCGATCCGCCCCGAGCATCGATCCCCATTCCGGAGTTGGCGGTTGTGCTCCGAGGCCCAGAAATGAGAGACCCGCAGCTTCGAGGATGGCCCCGGCGACACCGAGGCTTCCGAGGACGACGAGGGGTGTCAGGGCATTGGGAATAACGCGGGTCATGAGAATCCGCCAGCTCGAAGCGCCGAGGGCCATGGAGGCCGCGACAAAGTCCATCTCCTTGATCTGGAGGACGGAGGCGCGCATCACCCGGGCGTACTGAGGGATGGTGACAACGGCGATGGCGAGGAGGGCATTGGTGAGTCCAGGGCCGAGGACTGCGACGATGGCGATTGCCAGCAACAAGGCCGGGAAGCCGAGGACCACATCCATGATCCGCATGATCACGTTGTCGATCCAGCCTCCCCAGTATCCGGCGATCGCGCCCAGGACCGCCCCGACCAGGATCGCGGCCGTGACCGTCGTGATCCCGATTGTGAGGCTTACCCGGGCGCCGTAGATGATTCGGGAGAACTCATCACGGGCATTTCCATCAAGACCAAGAAGATGCTGGGGGCGCTCGCGAGGACAGCCAAACGCATGGATGCATGGTGGATCACGGCGCTCGATGCCTACCTCCTCGCCGAGCAGGCCCCGCTCTGGGTCATGGGTGGCGATCAAGGGGGCGAACAATGCCACGACCACCCAGAAACCGATGATGATCATGCCGGTCACGCCGGTACGCCGCCGCCGCAATCTCTTCCACGCCGTCTTCCAAACCGAAACCGGCCGATCGAGGAACTGACCCCCCTCGGCGAGGACCTCGAACGGCTCCAGTGCACGCTTGCGGCTGCCAATCATTCGAGCCTGATCCTTGGATCCAGATATGCATACGACACGTCGACGGCCAGGTTCACGAGAACGTACCCGAACGCGACCACGAAGGTGAAGCCCTGGATCACGGCGTAGTCCCGGGAAAAGATGGCATCGACGAGGGCTCGCCCGACCCCGGCCAGACTGAAAACGCTTTCGGTGAGAACGGCTCCACCCAGCAGCAGGCCCAGTTGCAGGCCTCCGATCGTTACGACCGGTAGCAATGCATTGCGCAGGGCATGTCGGCCCACCACCCGACGCTCGGGCGCCCCTTTGGCGCGGGCGGTTCGCACATAGTCGGAGCCCAGCACCTCGAGCAGCGAGGATCGAGTGATCCGGGCAATGATCGACAGAGGGATCGTGGCCAATGCCACCGCCGGAAGGATCAGATGCTTGATGGCATCTCCCAGGATCGCCCACTGGCCGGAGATGAGGGTGTTGAGGATGTAGAAATTGGAGAAGAACTCGTACACGGGCGCCCAGGCGCTAGCGGGGTCGAGATGGCGTCCCCACACTTCGTAGAAAGGAATCGGACTTGCTCCAGCGCTGAGCCGCCCTGATGGGGGCAATGCGAAAGGCGTGTCCTTGAGGACCAACGCGAATAGATATGCCAGCATCAGCCCCAGCCAAAAGACCGGCATCGAGACGCCGACGTTGGCGGCGGCCATGGTTCCGACGTCGACCGCGCTGTTATGACGCATGGCAGCGGCAATTCCCAGGGGGATCCCCACGAGCAGTGCGATGACGAGTGCGGCCATCGACAACTCGATGGTCATGGGCAGCCGCTCGATCAGGACCGACATGACCGGGCGCGATGAACGGACCGAGTCACCAAGGTCGAATCGAATCAATTTTCCCAGATAGATGCCGAGCTGGACCGGTATCGGCTCGTCGAGACCGTTCAACCGATTGAAACGTGTCGCATGCTTCCTGCGAGGCCCGTTCTCCAAGCATCGACCGGCACGGATCGCCTGGAATCGCCCGGACTAAGAGGAATACAACGACGACGATGCCAAGCAGCACCGGAATGGCGAACAGAAGGCGGCGAAGGAGGAAGTTGACCATATAGCTGAGGGGGGCGCTGGTGCGCCCCCCTCATCGCAGCTATCGATCAAGCCTCTGGAGCGTTGATCAACTGGGTCCATAGATAGGTGTAGTACTCGAAAACACCGCTGTTGCCGACGTGGAGCGGGCTGGCGGCGTCGATGCCGGCCTCCCACGAAGTTACGACGTCGTTGGCGTCGAACGTGCTTCCGTCGTGGAAGACCACTCCCTCACGAAGGGTGCAAGTCCAAACGGTCGAATCGTCGTTGGCAACGCATTCGGTAGCGAGCTTGGGCACGACCTGCCCATCGTTGTCATATCCAAGCAGGCCTTCAATCACCGGCTGGCAAGCCGCCAGCGACTCACCGTCGGTCTCGTCAGCGCAGTACAAGGCTGATCGGTTCGGCATTCTGGACAAAGACCAACGTGTCCTTGCCGGGGTTCATCGACTGCGAACTGAGGCGGCACCGAATATCGGGCTCACACCGCCCTCGAGCGAGGCCAGACGCGGCATCGTTCGAAGCCGCGTGCGAGATCGGGACCATCGGGACATTGGCCTTGATGGCGGTGTTGGCAGCCTCATAGAGCGGTTCGGTCGCTGCCACATCGGCCAGTGTGGCGGCCTCCACCAACGGATCGTAGATGTCGGCGTAGGTTGCCCCGAACTGGGGATTCGCTTCTCCGAAGTGGAAGTCGAGGAAGTTGGTGATGTGCGGGTAGTCGGCGGTCCAACCCAGCAGATACAACGGGTATTGGCCCGTGGTCGCGGCCTCGATGAATTCGCCTGACTCCACCACCTGGACGGTCACGTTGATCCCGAGATTCTCAGACAGGTCCTGGGCAATCTCCTGGGCCACCGGACCGGCCTCCGGCAGATACGGGCGCACGACATCGCGGTAGTAAAGGATCACGTCCATGCCATCGGCTCCGGCATCCACCAAGAGTTGTTGAGCCGCGGCGGCGTCAAACTCGGTGAATCCCTCGCCTGCACAGCCATTGGGCACCGAGCAGGGGACGAAATGTGACGCTACTTCAGAGCCCGGGGCAAAGAAGTTGTCGACCAGTTGTTGGCGGTTGAGACCCATCGCGAACGCCTGACGAACCTCAAGCTGATCGAACGGAGGGAAGTTGGTGGACATCCCCAGGTACAGGACGTTGGGGGCAAGGTTGGGCAGGGCGACCAGGTTGCGTCGCCTTCCACCGTGGCGATGTCGGACGGGGCAACGTTGGTTATGTAGTCGGCGTTGCCCGACTGCAGCTCGAGGAGCCTCGCCGCGCTCTCAGTACGCCCACCGATAGACCAGGGTCTGATAAGCCGGAGCGTCTCCCCAGTAGTCGGGGTTGGCCTGGTAGACGATCGAGTCGCCCCGATTCCAGGCATCGAGGACGAACGGACCAGTCCCGATCGGGTTGTCAAGGGGAGCTCCACCAGTCGCTTCCAGGTGCTCCTCGGGTTGGATCCCGAAGACGTTGAAAGCCACCACCTGCTGAAACGCCGGTAGCGGCGAACAGAGGGTGAAGGTCACCTCGAGCTCGGCCGTGGCCTCGATCGAGCTGATCTTGCCGCCGTAGTCACAGTTCTCGGCCGCCACGGACTTGCCCTCGAAAGTAGGGCCGGCGGTCGTTGTTGTGGTTTCAGCGGCAGTTGTTTCTGTCGTTGTCGATTCTTCAGTGGCTGCAGTAGTGGTCGTTCCAGCTGTCGTTCCACAGGCAGTGGCGACCAGAGCCAGTACAGCGAATAGCGCGAGCCATCGCATTCGGGTCATCAGAATTGCCTCCTTAGGGGCGGCCTTGTGGCCGCAACTCAACGGTACATGCCCTATGCAGCCAGTGCATGCCTCCAGCCCCAGGATTTGGGAGGTCGCTGGGAGGTTGGAACCCGGTCAAACCCGTCAAAGACCCGAAACCTAAGGTTATGAGGGGCGGAATCCGCGCCTTATAACCTTAGGTTTCGTTCTTAAGGTTCGGGATTTACATGTTGCGGCGGTATTTGCCACCGACGTCGTAGAGGGCAGCGGTGATCTGGCCAAGGGTCGACACCTTGGCGGTCTCCATGAGTGTCTGGAAGATGTTGCCGTCGGAGACCGCCGACTGTTGCAGCGAATGCAGCGCCAGCGGGCTCATCTCCGAATTGTGGGTCTTGAACTGGGCAAGTTCCGCCAGACGCCGCTGCCGGTCTTCATCGGTCGACCTGATGAGCTTCTTGGCGGTCTCGATCGGCGAGCCTTCCGGTGACAGGAAGGTGTTGACTCCGACGATCGGATACTCCCCCGATTCCTTGCGGCGTTCGTAATACAACGATTCCTCCTGGATGCGGGTCCGTTGGTATTGCCGCTCCATCGCTCCCAACACCCCGCCCCGGGAAGAGATCCGATCGAACTCCTCGAGGACCGCAGCTTCCACCAAATTGGTCAGATATTCGATGACGAAGGAGCCCTGCAGTGGGTTCTCGTTCTTGGCGAGGCCGAGCTCCCGGTTGATGATCAGCTGGATGGCCACGGCCCTCCGCACCGAGTCTTCGCTGGGAGTAGTGATGGCCTCGTCGTAGGCGTTGGTGTGGAGGCTGTTGGTGTTGTCATAGATCGCGTAAAGCGCTTGCAAAGTGGTGCGGATGTCGTTGAACGAGATCTCCTGGGCGTGGAGGGAGCGGCCCGAGGTCTGAATGTGGTACTTGAGCTTCTGGCTGCGTTCGTTGCCGCCGTATTTGTGTTTGATCGCCTTCGCCCAGATCCGCCGCGCGACCCGCCCGATCACGGCGTACTCGGGGTCGATCCCGTTGCTGAAGAAGAACGAGAAGTTGGGGGCGAAATCGTCGATGTTCATCCCCCGAGCCAAGTAGTACTCGACATATGTGAAACCGTTGGCGAGGGTGAAGGCCAGCTGGCTGATGGGGTTGGCCCCGGCCTCGGCCATGTGATACCCCGAGATCGAGACCGAATAGAAGTTGTCGACTTCGTTGTCGACGAAGAACTGCTGGAGATCTCCCATCATCCGCAATGAGAACTCGGTGGAGAATATGCAAGTGTTTTGGGCTTGATCCTCCTTGAGGATGTCCGCTTGAACGGTGCCCCGAACTCTCTGCAGAGTTTCAGACCTGAGCGTTTGATAAACGTCCGGGCTTAGGACCTGGTCTCCGGTGACACCGAGCAGCATCAGCCCGAGGCCGTCATGCCCGGCAGGAAGCTCACCCTCATACCCGGGTCGGGGGCGGCTGCCGAATATGTCGTCGATACGGGCGGCAACCTCTGCCTCAAGTCCGTGGGCGATGATGTATTTCTCACAGGCTTGATCGATGGCCGCATTCAGGAAAAACGCCAGGATCGTAGGAGCCGGGCCATTGATGGTCATGGACACCGACGTGGCCGGATCATTGAGATCGAAACCCGAGTACAGCTTCTTGGCGTCATCGAGAGTTGCGACCGAGACCCCCGAATTCCCGACCTTCCCGTAGACGTCCGGTCGCTCGTGGGGATCCTCGCCGTAGAGGGTCACGGAATCGAATGCGGTCGACAGCCGCTTGGCCTTTGAGCCGCTCGCGAGGTAGTGAAAACGGCGGTTGGTCTGCTCCGGTGGACCCTCGCCCGCGAACATCCTGGTGGGGTCTTCCTCGGTTCGCTTGAAGGGATAGATGCCGGCGGTGAAAGGGAACTCGCCGGGCAGGTTTTCCTGCAGCGACCAAGCCAGCCTGTCCCCCCATCCCCGCGTCGTCGGTACCGCCACCTTGGGGAGTCTCAAATGCGACAGAGATTCGTAACCGATCGGGACCGAAACCTCGCGCCCCCTCACCGAGAACACGAACTCGTCACCCCGATATAGATCCATCCGCTGTTCCCAGGTTTCCAGGGCCTTCAGGTTGGCCGGGTCGAGTTCCTCCTTGATCCGCCTATGCCGTTCGTCGATTTCGGGCTGATCGGCTGCCACCGCCAGGCGGTAGACCTCCTCGGCGATTCGGGCTTGCTCGTTCGCCCACCTGTCATATGTCCTGATCTCTTCGGCGATCTCGGCGAGGTAACGGCTCCGCTCGGGGGGAACGACATGCTGCTTGACCGAGTCGGAACTTGGTAGAGCGGAAAGTCGGTCGGCGGGGTCCAGCGACAGACCCGGGCCGAACTTCTCGACGACCTTGCCGACCAGGGCCAGATAGAAGCGATTGGTGCCGGGGTCGTTGAAATCGGAGGCGATGGTTTGATAGACCGGGAGCAGGTCATCGTCTCCGTCGAAGCTGGCTTGGTTGCGCCGGTACTGCTTCCGCACCTCCCGGAGGGCATCGTCGGCGCCTTGCTTGTCGGCCTTGTTGATTGCGATGAGGTCGGCGTACTCGAGCATGTCGATCTTTTCCAACTGCGAGGCGGCGCCATATTCCGGAGTCATCACATAGACCGAGAGGTCGGCGTGGTCGACGATCTCGGTATCGGCTTGCCCGATCCCGGAGGTTTCGAGGATGATGAGATCGAACCCCGCCGCCTTGGCCACGTTGACCGCGTCAGAGACAGCCGGCGACAGCGCCAGGTTGGGCTGGCGGGTCGCCATCGAACGCATGTAAACGTGTGGATTCGGAATCGAGTTCATCCGAATCCGGTCACCCAGCAATGCACCTCCAGTACGTCGCTTGGAAGGATCCACCGAAATGATGGCAATCCGGTGCTCGGGCAGCTGGAAGAGGAATCGGCGCACCACCTCGTCCACTAGCGAAGACTTGCCGGAGCCACCGGTGCCGGTAATGCCGATGACCGGGACTTGAGTCTGAGCCGCCTGCGTCGCGTATGACTCGAACAACTCCTCGTACTTGTCCCGCCAGTTCTCGGCCGCTGAGATCAAGCGGCCCAGGCCCCGGTGATCGTCGGTCGATAGGGTGTCGGGGGCGAAGTCGTCGAGGTTTCCTACCGGGTAATCAGCCGACATCAGCATGTCGTCGACCATTCCTTGGAGGCCCAGGACCCGACCATCATCGGGTGAGTAGATCCTGGTGAGGCCGTACCTCATCAACTCCGCGCCCTCAGTTGGCAAGATCGTCCCTCCCCCACCTCCAAACACGCGGATATGCCCGCAACCGCGTTCGACGAGCAGGTCCCGGAGATAACGGAAGAACTCCATGTGCCCGCCCTGATAAGACGTCACCGCAATCGCCTGGACGTCCTCCTCGATCGCGGTCTCGACGATCTCCAAACCCGAACGGTTGTGACCAAGGTGAATCACCTCGGCACCGGACGCCTGCAGCATCCGTCGAAAGATGTTGATGGCGGCATCGTGACCATCGAACAAAGTGGTGGCCGTGACGAACCGCACCTTGTTGACGGGGCGATAGCTCACCCTCGGAAACTACCAGGGTGTGGGGCTTCGAAGGCTGGCCCGTCAAGGTCGAAACCAGTTTGGTGGCAACTCAGGTCGGGTATCAGCCTGACACAGGAGGTGCCTATGCCACAGCAGGCTTGGAGCAAGAAGAGGGAGCGGCAGTACGACCATATCAAGGACAGTCTGATCGAGCGGGGACGGAGCGAGGACAAGGCCGAAGAGATCGCCGCCCGAACGGTCAACAAGACCAGGGCTCAGGAAGGCGAGGCCCGGCAATCCTCGAAACTGTCACGAGAGGACATCTCGAGCAGCCGCAGGGGGGGTCTGCGATCCCACGGCGGGCCCCGGGGACGCACCCGTGACCAGCTCTACGAAGAGGCGAAGCGCATGAACATCAAAGGGCGCTCCTCCATGGACAAGGAGCAACTGCGAAAAGCCGTCGACAGAAAGAAATAGACGCACAGGACTCCCGACGCACCGGCTCAGACCATCTCTCCAATGAGGTCTTCGAAAGGGACGACGGCAATGCCGATGCGGTGGTCGGCCACACCGAACGGAAGCACCAGATTCTTTCCGTGGACCAGGCCCCCGCAGGAATAGACCACATTCGGTACGTACCCGTCTCGTTCCGGCTCGCCGGGCTCGAGGAACGGACGCGCCAGCCGGCCCAACACCTGGCTCGGATCCTTGCGGTCCAACAGGACCGCGCCCAGGCAGTAGCGCCGCATCGGGCCGACTCCGTGGGTGATCACCAGCCAGCCTTCCTCGGTCTCGATCGGGCTGCCACAGTTACCTACCTGTACGACTTCCCACCCCGCCCGGGGCTCATAAATGAGCTCCGAGGACTCCCACTTCCTGATGTCATCCGTGTACGACAGATACAGCCGTTCACGATCGTGGCGTGACAACGCGGCATAGCTTCCATCGATCTTGACCGGAAATAGAGCGAGCCCCTTGTTGCGGGCACTCTCGCCGGACATGGTGGTGATGTCGAAGGCGAGGAAGTCGTTGGTCTCGATGAGCTGAGGAAGGATCTGGAATCCGTCGTAGGCGGTGTAGGTGGCGTAGTAGGTAGTGGTGCCGTCCTCGTCGACGAATCTCACGAAACGGGCGTCCTCCATGCCGTGGCTGTCGGCAGGTCCGGCCGGGTAGATCAGCCGCTCCGACAAAGGGCCATTGACGAACTCGAGTCGATAGTTGGACGAAGCCAGCCAATGGATGAGTCTGATCGTTTCGAAAGCCGAGGCCGGATAGCTGGTGGGGACGTCGAGGTTGGGCAACACAACCGCGAGGTCATCGAATGTGAATCTTTCCGGGAGTCTGCCAAGGATCTCATCGGCGATTTCGGGATCGGCCCCTAACTCTTCCAGCTTGGCCAAAAACGACACCTTCTGATAGACGACCGAGGTTCGGCGGCCGGTCGCCACCATGGGTCCGACGTCTTCGAGGGTCACCAGGCCGTCTTCGGTGACGGTTCCGGTCCTGAACTCGATCGAAGAGATGTGTCCCTCTCCAATCGCCCGGGCACTCATGATGAACCGGAGGGCTCCCTCACCAGACCAGGTGGGGTCGGGCACGATGGACGGATTGCACAGGGCCGCCGCCTCGAACGAGTACTCCTGGGTGAAATACGCCCCGATCAACCTGCGAGCGTCTCCCTGGACGGATTTCAGGCGGGGGCTATGTGGGATCGCCTCGACGAAGTGAGCTTCCCAGCGCGCCTCGAGATCGCGATGACGGTGGGTGAAGAGAGCTCGCGCCTCTGCCAGACGGGCAACGACCTCGTTGGCGGAAAGTGCCAGGACCCGCTCGACGATCTGGTCGACCCGCGACCCTCCCAGGGCATCAAGGGTGCCGGAGAATCCGGGGATGAAGGGGCGGGCAACCACCCGACGGGGGTCGGGCCCTATCGAGATATCGGCCCGTTTCAAATCCAACATCGACTAGCTCCTGGTCTGGAAACTGGTTGATCGACCCTGGCTACCTCCCCATGGTGGCAAAACAGGGTCGTCGATTGTTTCTTTTCGGCGTTTGCGCCCCGAACCCAACCGGAACCTGAAGGGTCCCGGTTGGTCCAGCGGTCGGGCGTTAGACCCGTTGGGCGCCGGCGTAGGCTCCCGACATGGCGGCTACGGCAGCCAGCGTCGATTCCGCCCCTCGATTTCGGTTGGGGCCGCGTGCCGGTGAGCCCATCGAAGCCGGCACCTCTGTCGAGATCGATCATCAAGGCGCCGACATCGTTCCTACCCAGAAACCAGGACCTGGCCACGTCCGCCACCTCCCACCAGTGAGGCCCGTCGATCGAGGCCGCCACCGACGCGGCGTCGACCATTGCCCAGGCTTCCAAAGGTTGCTGATCGAACCCCGCCTGCAGGTTGGCGATCGTCCTCCCGCCGACCGGCGTCCAGCTGAAATGACTGCCAGTTTTCGAGGATTCGATCTCGACGAGCCATTCGAGAAGTTGCAGGCCACGATTGACGGTCTCCTGGTCCTCGAGGAGGATGCCGGCCGCCATCAACGCTTCCGGGTAGCGGGCGTTGTCATAGGTCAACCTCGGCTCCGGCCATCGCCACCGCTCCCCGGATGGCCCTCGCAGTTGGCCCACCCACTTTCGAATCTGGGCACGAAGCTCCGTCGATTCATCGAAGCTTGCCATCTCGGCTGCTCCGAGCAAGGCGTAGATCACGGCCCGCGAATGTGGACTCTCCAACCGATAGTTGGACCAGAACAGCCGGTTGGCGGACTCTCTGAGCTGGGGATCGAACGAGCGGGCGGCCAAGGCGCCCAATCCCCAGAGAGCCCTTCCATAGCTGTCGTCAGAACCCCGATGGTCGAGCCACCGGCGCTGATAGGAGAGGCGGTTATGGAATCCGTGCTCTCCCGGCAGCGAAGCTTGGTGAAGATAGGCAAGACCCACGCGGCAGAGTTGAAGGCCGGCCTCCTCTCCGCCCAAGCCTCTCAGGTCGGTCCGCGCCAGGACCGCCAACATCCTGCCGTTGTCGTCGGCGGTGTAACCACATTCGCGACGTGGCGTCGCCAGACGGGCATGTTCCATCAAACCGACTTCGTCAGAAAGGGTCTGCAGATGGTCGAGTTTGAGGAAAGGTGTGTTCATGCCGCCCCGACCGCGGCCCCGGCGTTCATCATGAGCGACTCATAGCCCCGGGCCACGGTCAGCCAGGACAATGAAGGTCGGATCCGGGCCATCCCGGCGTTGGCGCTGGCAACCGCCTCGGGATCGGTCAGAAGCCGCTCGATGGCACCGGCCATGCCGACCGGGTCATTGTGGTCGACGAGCCGACCCGCTCCGGAAGCGAGGAGTTCTACAGCGTGGGGAAATCTGGTGGCAACCACCGGCACACCTGCGCCAACGGCCTCGACCAATGCCCCGGAGGTCACTTGCTCGCGGCTCTCGTAAGGCAGCAGACAAACGTCGGCACGACGACGGAGATAGGCGAGATCGGAAGTCGTCAGATAGCGATTGACGAATCGAACCATGTCGTCGACCCCGAGGTCAGCGCAGAGGTCGACAAGCTTGCGTCGATAACGCTCCCCCTGAATGCGGAGCACGTTGGGATGGGTCTGGCCGGCGATGACATATAGCGGCTTCGCCTCGAGATGGCGTAGATGCGTCATCGCCTCGATCCCTTGTTCGAGGCCTTTGCCCGGTCCCAGCAGGCCCCACGTCAGGACGATCGGGCGGCCCGCCGGCAGGCGACCGGGCCGCTCGCTCAGCCACGACCCGTGGGGGATGGTGCTCACCGGAACCCCTTGCAACCGGTAGTTGAGCTCGAGTCGGGTGCGGGCTGCGTCGCTCATGACAACAAGGTTCTGAGCCTGAAGAGCCATTCCCTCAATGATGGAGCGCTGACGCGGGGAGGGATGTGAAAGCACGGTGTGCAGAACTATGACCGCGGGCCTCGCCAGGCGATCGAGTATGTCGAGGACTGCGACTCCGTCGTCCGCCCCGTAGATCCCGAACTCATGTTGGAGGATTACGAAGTCGGATGGGCACGGTGGGACCGGGCCTTCTCCCGGATCTATTGCCGACACGACCTCGGGAGCAGGCGTAATCCCCTTTGGTGGCGAAATAGCTATGACCGAAAGGCCATTGGTGGTGCCGCGGTTGAGCGCCATGGCTTGGATCAGGGATTTGTTGAATGTCGCGAGCCCACAGCGGGTCGGGGGGTGCGTGCTTACCAGCGAGACAGACGGGTTTCCCCGCACAGGCAACCTCCTTAGGAAACGAACAGATGAGTCGACGAGGTACCCGGGGACCCACCGTAGCAAACCGCCGAACAAGCCTGTCAATCGCGATCCGCGCAGGAGAACGGACAACATTTTTCCCGCAGGAGTTTGACCACGGAGCGTTGTCGGTTATACCTAGGGCCATGGCAACAGCCACAAAACTGCGGGTTTGGATAGATCAGGATCTGTGCACTGGCGACGGGATCTGTGAGGAGATCACCCCGGATGTTTTCACTGAGCGTGGCGACGGGCTCTGGGTCGTCAAAGAGGAAGCGAAGCACTTCGGCGAAACCATCCTGTTTGACGGCAAGGATGGCCCCGGTCACGGTCCTGAGGGGGCTCGCGGCCTGGCCCGAATCCCAGATCATTTGATCGAGGATGCGCTGGAATCGGCCGAGGAGTGCCCCGGCGAGTGCATCATGATCGAGCCGATCCCCGACTGAACCAGGTTCCGACAGCGTTCGTATTGTTGCGGGCAGAGAGCTGAGTCGGGAGGAGGGAGAGAACAAATGCGATCGCATCGCATCACGATGCTGGGGACCGGGCTGATAGGTGACTTTTATACCACGACCCTCCATCGTCAGCGGGGTCAGGACCGCGTGGAGGTGGTCTACTCAAGGAGCGACGAGCGGGGAGCCGCCTTCCAGAGCAGATGGGGCATTCCCCACTCGACCACCTCGATGGAAGAAGCCGTCAACCACCCTGACACCGATGTTGTGGTCGTGGGTTTGCCCAACCATCTGCACGAGGAGGCGATCGGCCTTGCGGCCGCGGCAGGGAAAGCGGTCCTCTGTACGAAGCCACTCGCGCGGACGGCCGAAGAGGCGAAACGCATCCTTGACATTGTCGAGCAGGCGGGAGTTTTCGGCGGATACCTCGAGGACCTGTGTTACACCCCCAAGACTCTCAAGGCCATCGCCGCCGTCAACGGAGGGGCTGTCGGCGACGTCACGTGGGTGCGATCCCGGGAAGCCCATCCTGGGCCCGCATTCGGCATGGTTCTGGGACGGCCGCCTGACTGGCGGGGGCGCCATCATCGATCTCGGATGCCACTGCATCGAGATCATCCGCAACCTCGTCGGCAAAGGCAATCGACCCGTGGAAGTCATGTGCTGGACCGATACCTTCGTACACCCCATCGACGACGAAGACAACGCCATCGCCCTCATCCGGTTCGAGTCAGGTGCAATCGGGCAGTTCGAGGTGAGCTGGACCTTCCGGGGAGGGATGGACCTGCGTGACGAGGTGGCGGGGACCGACGGGACGATTTGGATGAACCATTTCCTACGGACCGGCTACGAAATGTTCACCGCGGGAGGTGGTGGTGGGTACGTGGCCGAAAAGGCCGAAACCGAGGCCGGCTGGCTCTTCCCGGTCGGTGATGAGGTTTCCGAACTCGGCTACTCCGACATGTTCAGCGACATGTTCAATGCCATCGACGAAGGGCGCCAACCCCAGGAGACGATCTACGACGGCTATGTCGTGAACGCGATCATGGATGCCTGCTATCGCTCGGCGGGCAGCAAGCAATGGGAGGCCGTGGAGCTGGACTGGCGGCACGGGTCAACGCCGCGGCTCAGCAAGGACGCGGTTGCCTTCGACGGACACACCGTCATCAAGTCGGAGACGCTCCCGGACGGCCGTCGCAAGATGATTCTCAAAGACAAGGACACGGGCGACTTCGTCGATCGCATCGTGGGTGACTGAGGGGTGCGCGTCGAAGTGCTGTCCGCCGAGACCTGGGCGGACAGGGTGGCCGGCGAGCTCAGCGAACGACTCGCCCACCCTCGCCTTCGCCTGTGTTTGGCCACTGGAGCTACCCCGATCCCGGTATATGCCCGTCTTCCCGCCGACGCTCTGAGAACGTCGACTGTCTTCCTGCTCGACGAGTTCGGGGGCCTCCCGGCCGGTCATCGAGGCAGATGCGAAACGATGCTTCGCACGTCTCTGCTCGATCGAGTCCCGGCCGGCGAGTTCCAATTTCCCGATGTGGATGCTCCCGATCTCGAGATGGAATGCTGGCGCTATCGGGGTCTGATCAACGATGGAGGACTCGACCTGGCCGTCCTGGGACTCGGCAAAAATGGACACCTGGGCCTCAACGAGCCGGGATCAGCGGCGGATCAGGCAACGCGGATCGTGCAGCTGACCGAAGAAACGCGGGAGGGTGCCCGCAACTATGGAGCGGATCCCCCACCTACCTGGGGCCTCGCCGTCGGACTGGCCGAGATCCTCGCGGCCCGGGAGATCTGGCTCCTTGTCACCGGCTCAAACAAAGCAGAGGTCCTGACGAGAGTCGTCAACGACACGGTCACCGACCGTGTCCCGGCGTCTTTGCTCAGGAACCATTCGGACGCGATTATTTGGTCGGATCAGGCGGCTGCCGCTCTGCTGTAGCCAGCACCAACCAGCGGGCCGGGTTGGCAACGAACAATCTCCGGATGTCCTCCTGACCAACCCCGTGTGCCTTGAGCACCTCCGCAAACTCCGTGGCCAGGTAGGCGAGGCCCGGTGACCCACCGAGTGTTCGCCAGAGGCTGCGGCGAGCACCGTCGGTGCCGAGCATGAGTTGTGCCAAAAAGCCTTCTTCGATCATGGAGGCCAGCAATCGGGGCGTGGTTGGTGTGCCGCTGGCCTGACGCAGAGCTTGGTCATACTCGAGGTTGACGCCGGTCTGCAGCATGTCGCGGTGATAGGCAGGATCTGGCACCTTGTCAGTGTGGGAAATCACCACCCGGGTCAACGGGACGCCAAGAGCCGCCAGAAGCTCGATCTGAGCCATCGCTCCGAGACCATCCTCGCAGTGGGTGATGATCGGCACGCCGGTTTCGAGATGGGTCTCAGCGATTGCCGTGAACAGCTGCAGGGCCCTCGGGTTGATCCCGTCCGGGCCCGTGGCGGCCTTGAACACACCACAGCCTCCGGCAATGTCGGCTGCGAATCGGGACGACTCGATGGGAGTGTCATCCGGGTAGTACTTCTCGGTGTGGAGTCCGGTGGAGGCGACCACATGTAGCCCGCTCCGGCGCGAGACTTCGCGGAGCTTGCTGAGATAGTTGCCGCCATAGGGCATCGCGTCGACCATCGTGGCTACCCCTACCGCCCGACACGTTCCGGCTTCGGCTACGGCCTCATCCACTGACGGCAGATAGATGTGCGGAAACCCTTCCTTCACGATGGGAGAGTCGATGATCAAGTGCTCATGGACATAAGTGACCCCAAGTTGGCCGGGGTCGATGTCACCCAGGACCGTCCGTACTGATCCGCCGGTGAAGGCGCTGCCCGAGATTGGGCCATTCACGTCTGCGGTCATTGGATCGTGAGAATGGCGCCATCGGTCTGGAGTTGCAATCTCACCGCGGCCGGGTCGATCTTCCTCACCTCCCCTGCTGCGATCGCCATCGCCGCCACCGTCCCGGCGGCTTGACCCATCGCCATGCATTGCGCCATCGACCTGATCGAAGCGTGGGCATCGTGGGTCGCCGAGAAGCATCGGCCCGCCACCAGCGTGTTGACGGAGTCCTTGACGATGAGGCTGGCAAGCGGAATTCCGACCGCGGTGGCGTCGGGCAGGTACTCCCAGGTTGTGCCGGACCCGGCACCGCCATGGTGATCCTCGATCGGCGCCCCGCACAGGCCGACCTGGTCATCGAACTGGCGGGCGGTGAGAACATCCTCCCTGGTGACCCGATAATCGCCGTAGACCCTCCGGGTCTCGCGCACACCGACTTGAGTGCCGAGCGCGACCAGCGAGGCGTTTTCGTAACCCGGAACCCGTGCGACGAGAAAGCGGGAATACTCGAGGGCCTGACGCCTGCCGGCTATCTCGGCGGCCGTCAAGACGTCCGGGTCGGTCGCGTTGATCACATGGCCATCCCGGGTCCCGACGTGCTCGACCCTCGTCATGATCGTGGCGATCATGTCGCCGATGGGAGTGATGTGATCGCTGCCGTCGACTCTCGGGAGGTCGAAGTCGCCCGACTCCTTCCCGATCTCCATCAGCCGGTGCAGTTCGTCCTTGCCGATCGACTGACGCCGGGCGATGTCGACGTTGGTCATGCGGAATGTGGTCGTCAGGGTCTGGGCGGGGCTCGACTCCCCGGCCAGCTCGTATCCGAAACCGGCGTGATGGCACACGTCGGCATCGCCGGAGGCATCGATCACAATCGTCGCCTCGACTCGTTGGAGCCCGGCCTTGGTGGCCATCAGCAACTCGGTGATCCGTCCGTCCGCGACGGTGGCGTCCTGAACGAACGAGTGCAAGAGGACCTTCGCACCGGCGCCGATCACCAGGTCTTCCCACACCAGCTTGAGATGCTCGGCAAGATAGGTGACTCCGGTCCCGGCTCCGTAGGTATTGGGACGCTCGACCACCGTCCCGATGGCGCGCAGCCCGTCCACTACGTCGTCAGCAATCCCGCCAACTACTTTCGTCGAATGGGACCCAGGCGTGTAGAACCCGTAAAAGGTGTCGAGAACGGCAGTCGAGACCCCTCCGAGAAACGGAAGTTTCTCGACCAGCAGGACCTTGGCTCCCCCTCGGGCGGCCGCAATGGCGGCAGTCGACCCGGCCGAGCCGGACCCCACGACAACAACGTCGAAGCGACCATAGAGGGCCGTCACGGACCTACTTCACGTACGGCTTGAGAACATCCCGGGCCAGGAGGAATCCGCGCTTGATGAGGTCGTCGGTCGCCTCCCACTGCCGGTCCTCATGTTCGATGCAGATGACATAGTCGTACCCGGACCGGTAAAGGGCCGAGAAAAGGCGCGGCCAGTCGATATCACCGAGTCCGGGAAGCCGCGGCACCTGCCACCCGATCCCGAGCGAGAGGATCCCGTTTTCATAAAGACCCTTGCGATCGACCATCAAGTCCTTGGCGTGGAAGTGATAGAAGCGATGCCCGAATTCCGCGACCGCCTGCTCGAGGTCGATCATCTGCCAGACGAGGTGGGACGGGTCGAAGTTGAGCCCGACGGTTTCGCCAAACTCCTCGAACATCGCGCGCCAGATGGAGGGCGTGTGAGCAACATTGTGACCTGAGGGCCATTCGTCGTAGGAGAAGATCATCGGGCAGTTCTCGATGGCGATGCGGACCCCGGAGTCGCGGGCATGTTCGACGATTTCCGGCCATACCTTCTTGGCGTGTTCCCAATTCTCTTTCTGGGTCTTCGATCCGTCGGCCCCGATAAAGGTGTTGACGACCGGCACCCCCATCTTGGATGCGCCGCTTATCACCTTCATGAGATGTTCTTTCACTGCCGTTCGATGCTCGGCATCAGGATGGAGCGGGTTGGGGTAGTAGCCCAGGCCGGAGACGCCCAAGCCTTTGCCGGCCAGTTCGTCGACGATCTCCTTGGCCCGCGCATCGGAGAGGTCTTCGACGTCGACGTGACACACGCCGCCATATCGACGGCTGGCGCCGGATTCCTGCGGCCACGCGCAAACCTCGAGCATCTCGAAGTCATGGGCCGCCGCCCAATCTGCAACGTCCATCAACGGTGTTTGCGGGAACGGAGCTGTCAGCAGTCCCAGTTTCATTCTGTGGCCTCCTTATCTCTCGACTTTGACCCAAGACTGGCGTTGGTGGCTCACTGCCACGGCCTCGGTTACACAAACCGCGTCATGACCATCGGCAAAGGTCGGATAGGTTGTTTCTCCAGCGCCGCCCCCCTCGATGTGTCGATACACCTCATTGAAAAGGGCGCGGAAGGTGTCGGGGTAACCCTCGACGTGGCCGCCCGGGTAACCGACGATCGGGCGAACCGTCTCGTCGACCAGGGAAGGATCGCGCAGAAGTATCTCGTTGGGGCGGCCGCGGTGGCCGATCCAAAGACGGTCGGGGTCCTCGGACATCCAGGCCAGGGCCGACTCGGCGCCGTCTATCTCCAGAGATACCATGTTCTTGCGTCCCGCCGAGACCTGGGAGATCGCCACCACCCCCCTGGTGCCATCCTCGTAGCGCAACAAGATGCTGGCCCCGTCATCGGAGGTCATCTCCTCTTCCACCAGGCCCGCCCCAGGTCTCGCTCGTTTTGCCTGGCGGCCGCGAACGTCTCGACCGGTCCACGGGGACGTCGCCGCGTCGGAACGAAGGTGTGGAGCTCTGCCATCACCTCGACCACCTTGCGCCCGGTGATGAAGCGGGAAAGGTCGAGCCAGTGCGAGCCGATGTCAGCGACGGAGCGCAAATCTCCGGCTTGCTGAGGGATTAAACGCCAGTTCCAATCGGTGTCGAGCAGAAGCCAGTCCTGGAGGTAGCTGCCGGTGACGAACCGGGGGGCTCCGATCTGTCCGGAGGCCACCATCGCGCGCATCTGATGGCAGAGCGGATAGAAGCGCAGGTTGAAGCAGACGGCGTTGACCAGACCGGCTCTGGCCGCTCGCTCGACCAGGTCGGCGGTCTCCGAGGAATTGAGGGCAAGCGGCTTCTCACAAATGACGTGCTTGCCGGCGCCGAGCACGGCCCTGACCTGTTCGGCGTGCAAGTGGTTGGGACTGGCGATATGGACGGCGTCCACCTCGGAGTCGGCCAAAAGAGCATCGAGGTCCTCGTAGGCAGGAGGAAGCCCTGCTGCCGCGACCTTGGCCCGCGCCCGATCGGGCGACGACCCCACCACTCCTCTGACGTCGATCCCGAGACGACGCAAGGCCTCGACGTGGGCGACGCCGATGAAGCCAACGCCGACGACTGCCGCTCTTATATCGGAAAGGGCCATTCCTGCAACTATCGCTCGGCCGTGACACGGGCGTACAGCCAGGCCAGGGAGAGCACGATCAGGCCGTAGACCACCTGCTGGATTGCTTGCCCGGCGTTGAGGAACGTCAGCATCGAGTTGAGAACCGCCAGTATCAGTGCCCCCAGGATCGTGCCGGAATAGCTGCCGACCCCTCCAAAGATCGACGTGCCGCCGATCACAGCGGCCGCAACCGAAGGCAGGAGAAAGCTGCTTGCCAGTTGCAGGTCGACGGCCCCGGTTCGACCGGCCAATATGATCCCGGCCAGGGCGGCTAGCAACCCGGCGATCGTGTAGACCGCCAGATGAACCTGCCAGATCCGCACTCCCGAGAGACGGGCTGCAACCGGATTGTCACCAACGGCATAAGTCAGGCGGCCGAGACCGGTTCGTTTCAACATCCACATCACGACAACGGCGACGAGCGCCCAGACCAGCGCGTTGTAGGGGATCCGATTCCCGAGAAAGGAACCTCCCCCCATCTGTTTGATGAACGGGGCGACGGTCGTCGACCCGGTAAAAATTGTCTGGGCCCACGACGTGAAGAGGCCAAGCAGAATCGCCGACATGGCGAGTGTCATGATCAAGGGATTGACCTGGAAAACGCCGATCCCAATTCCGTTGGCCGCACCGGCCACCAGCCCGACCAGGAGTCCGAACACGATGGCGAGCGCGGCCCCGCTCGGAGAACGGTTGCCGGCGACATAGGCAGCCCCGGTCGCGATCATGGCGACCGAGAGGTCGATGCCGCCTGTGAGCATCAGAATGGTCTGCCCGGCGGCCATGATCCCCAGGGGGGCCGCCAGCAGAACGGTGTTGCGGAGCCCGCTGACGGATAGATAGTTCGGCTGGATCGCGCCGGTGATGAGGATCAGGACTACCAGCACTCCTCCCAGCACGTAGAGCGGACGATCGGCCAGCAGTCGCATCCAGCGATCCTGACGACTTGCCTCGCCCAGGACCGGGAGCGGAGAGGTGGAGGTCACTCGGCCCTCCGGCGGCGCAAGGCCAGGAGGCCGGCCAGCATCATCACCAGGGCGATCAAGGTGCCCTGCACGACCTGGGCGCTGTTGGGATCGATCCCCACGGCGCTGAGGATCGGACTCAGAAAGAACACGATGATCGCCGCCGCTACCGCCCCCACCACCGATCCGACCCCGCCGGTCAACGCGACGCCACCGAGAACGACGGCGGCGACGCTGTTGAGGGTGGCATTGGAGCCGATGCTGAAGCGGGGGTCGCCGGTGCCGGTGATCGCCACGGTCGCCAGCCCCGCCATTGCGGCCATTGCCCCGCCGACGGCATAGGCGATGATCTTGGCACGACCGGTATCCACTCCGGATAGATAGGCCGCGTTGGAATCGCTGCCGGTGGCATAAAGAGAGAGGCCGGTTCGGGATCTGCGCATGAAAACGGCAACGATCGCCACCGGGATCGCCAACATCACGATGGCCGGCAAGAAGTTCGACCCCGATCCCGATTCGCTACCGGTGAACAGGAACCGGAAGCCGGGCGAGGATCCCCCGCCGGGCCCGGGAAGGACCAACAGGGCAAGACCGGAGTAGATGAAACTCGTAGCCAGAGTGACCACGATGTCCGGCACCCGGGAGCGATTGATCACCCAGCCGACCGAGCCGTTGAGTGCCGCAGCCGCCAGCACGATCCCGACAGCGATCAAGAGATTCATCGCAAAAGGCTGCTCGTGCATCAGTTGGGCGGCCACCGAGTTCGTGAGCACCAACATCGCCCCGAGACCTAGATCGATGCCGCCGGCAATGACGATCACCGCCTGCCCTACCGCCAGGTACGAAAGAGGAAGACTGTTCTTCGCGATGGAAGCGATCTGAAAGGTGCCGAAGCGCGGAATGAGGAGCGTGTACCAGGCGATGAGGAGGGCGAGCAGAACCCAGACTCCGACCGACCAGCCCTGACGGCGTCGCCAGCGGGCCCAGTCGAACCCGGATGAGCCAACCACGTCGCCGAGGGTGGTCACGCCGTTTGCCCCAATCCGTGGGCCGCCGACAGCAGACCTTCCTCGGTCGCGGTCGCTCCCGCTTGTTCGTGCACGACCTGCCCGTTGTAGAGAACCAGGACCCGATCGCATACCAGGGGGATCTCAGGAAGCTCGCTCGTGTAGATCAGGACCGAGGCGCCGGTGTCGGCGACCTCGCGCAGGAGGTCATAGATCTGGCGCTTGGTTTGGATGTCGATTCCCCGAGTCGGGTCGAAGCAGAGCAATGTTCGGAACCCCGTAGCCAGCCAGCGGCCAATCACCACCTTTTGCTGATTCCCGCCCGAGAGGCGCCGGACCTGGCGCTGTGCCCGGGTGTCGATCGATAGGCGGGCGATCGCCTTGTCCGCTCGCTCGACCTCGTCACCCACCAGCTTGAGCCAGCGCCCGATCCGGTTGTAGAGAGGAACCGCGAGGTTCTCCCGCACCGATCGCTTGGGCAAAAGAGCGAGGAGGCGATCCGAAGGAACCAGAACCACGCCTCGACGAATTGCGTCGTAAGGAGAACGGGCTCCCATCGTCCGGCCCTCGACCACCACCTCCCCCGAGTCAGGGCGGCGGTCACCGGCCAGCACGTCGAACAGACGATCCTGGCCTTGGCCCTCGAGGGCGGCGATCCCCAATATCTCGCCTGCCCGCAACTGAAAGGATATTCCGTTGACCTGATCACCCGAACGGACCTCTCTCGCTTCCAGCATCACCGGTGCTCCACTGGTCAGCGCACGAACGGAGTGAGCCTCGGCGGTGGGAGCGGCTTCGCCGAGCATCGTCTCCAACAAGCGGCTCTCGCCGCCTTCGCCCGGGATCACGCTGGCGACGTTGCGACCGTCGCGCAGGATCGTGGCCCGGTCGCACATCGTGAGCACTTCCGCCAGGCGATGCGTGATGAAGAGCACCGACCGACCTCGCTCCTTCCACTCCCTCATCACGGAAAAGACATGGTCCGCCTGGTCGGCCGGGAGGGCGGCGGTGATCTCGTCGAGAAGCAGCAATTGGGGGTCGTGCGCCAGGGCCCGGGAGAGATCGAGCAGTCGGAGCAGCTCGAGTGGGAGCTCTCTGATCAATGTGTCGAACTCGAGGTCGCCCATATTCATGCGATCGAGCCAGGTCCGGACGGCGCCCACGTCGACCCCCGTTAGACGGAAGTTCTGAGCCACGGTGAGATCGGGAATGAGAGCCGGATCCTGGAACACCGTCGCCAGCCCTGCGGCCATTGCATCGGCCGGACGACCGGGTGCAACCAGAACCCCATTGACTCGGATGGTTCCGGCATCGGCACCGAATACTCCTGAGAGAATCTTGACAAGGGTGCTCTTGCCGGCCCCGTTAGCCCCGAGCAGGGCATGGATCTCGCCTGGTCGCACCCGCAGATCAACCGACCGCAGCGCCACCACTGAGCCAAAGCTCTTGGCGACGGCTGTGGTCTCAAGCAGGGTGGGCTCGGCGGCTGGAATGTTGCTCAAAGACCGACCACTTTCGGGGCGGGGCCGGACCTAAGTCCGGCCCCGCTATCACGTTGGTTTCAGCTCATTCCCCGGGTCCCTTGCAGGCAGAGACCGCGGCGGCGTCGTAGGTCGTGTAGGGATCGATCTCTACATACGTGCTCCAGCCCACTTGCTGAGCCGGGTCGTACAACTCGGTCAGCCGATCCTGATTCGAGCTGTCGATCACTTCCGGAGTCAAGGTCGTCACCTGGGCGGGGTTCTCGCCCTTGAGTGCCTGAATGGCGATCGCGGCACCCACCCCACCGATGGCCGGCGGGTTGGTCACCGCTGCTCCGGTCAGGCCGTCGCCCGACAACTCGATGAGTTGCTGAACGAAGCCGTTGTTGTCCGCCCCGACGATCGGGACGAAGGGCTTGTCGGCAGCGGAGAACTGCTCGACCACGGTGTAGTCGATTCCCGAGGTCCAAATGCCATCGATCTCCTGGGTGGTGATGATGTCGAGGGCCTGTTGCGCACCCACTGACGGGTCCCAACCGGTGAAGACCTCTGACGCGATCGTGATCCCCGGATAGTTGGCCAGAGCCTCCTGGAAGCCGGCATCACGGTCGGTGTCCGCGGGGACGCCATCGATGCCGCGCATGTAGGCCACATTGCCCTCGCCACCAAGCTGATCGAACAGCCACTCGGCCCCAAGACGCCCGTAGGCCGTCTGGTCATTGGTGACGACATAGGCGCCTTCGGCGGTCACTGCCTGATCGACGGCGACCACAACGATCCCCTGCTCGATGGCAGATTCGATGACCGAGTTCAGGGCCTCCCGATCGGTCGGGTTCAGAATGATCGCGTCAACACCCTGGGAGATGAGACTCTCGAGGTCGGCAATCTGTTCGGTAGGTCCACCGTTGCGATTGACGACGACGACTTCGTCGACCACTCCGCTGGAAGCGGCCTCGGCCTTGATTGCGCAGATCATCTGCTCCCGCCAGCCGTTGCCGACCAGCGTGTTTGACACTCCGATCACATAGTTGCCGTCCTCTTCGGCCGCGCCGTCGCCACCGCAGGCGGCGATGACGAGACACAGGACTGCAAACAATCCGATCGAACGCATCGGTTTCTTAGTCCGTTGCAATTCGTCCTCTCCTTCTTCTTGGCGCCCTTTAGGGCGACACGTTTCTGTTTCTCGCTCTCACGAGCTCCGACCCTTCACATCGCTGCTCGGGCCGACACTTGCAAATTCGAATCGATCCACGAGGGGGCGAGCACGTGCTCGATCACCATCGCAGCGGCCCCAGTTATACCTGCCCGGTCCCCAAGTGTGCTCTGCAGTATCTGGAGGCGGCTGGTGGCGAGGGCGGTGGAGCGGCGATAAGCCACCTCACGAATGCCGGCAAACAGCTGCTCGTCCGCCTCCGCGATGTCACCTCCCACGACAATCAAGGCGGGGTTGAGAAGGTTGACGGTGGAGGCCAGCACCTGCCCGATGAGCCGACCGGCGGTGCGGACCGCGGCGATGGCAGAGCGGTTGCCTGCCTTGACCAGCGCAACCACCGCCCGGCCATCGGCGGCTTCGATTCCCTCGAGTCGAAGCGCTCGGGCCAGGGCCCGGCCCCCCGCCACGGTCTCCAAACAGCCCGTGTTGCCACAACGACAGGGCACGTCGGCGGCATCTGCCACCTGCACGTGTCCGATGTCGCCCGCGGCGCCCTGCGCCCCGCGGTGCAGGCGCCCTCCCAGGATGAGCCCGGAGCCGATACCGGTCCCGACCTTGAGGAAGAGAAAGTCGTCGGGCGGATCGACCTGGACCCAATGCTCACCCAGCGCCATGATGTTGACGTCGTTGTCGACCAGCACGGGGACGTCGAATCGCGCCACGAAGCGATCCCTGATCGGGTAACCATCCCAGCCCGGCATGATCGGAGGGCTGACCGCTCGCCCGGCCGCGAACTCGACGGGACCCGGGACACCGATCCCCACACCCATGACATCGCGCGGGCCCCTGTGGCATTCGTCGAGAAGTTCGAGGAAGATCCGCTCCACTTCGGAGAGAACCGGCAGAGGGCCGGAGGCCACGTCCAGTTCGACCGGGCGCTCGGCGATCGCGGCACCACCCAGATCGCAGACGGCCAGACGCCCGTGGGTGGCTCCGAGGTCGGCAGCGAGGATCGCCCCGGCGCCGGCATTGAGGCTCAGAAGGGTCGGGGGCCGTCCTCCTGAAGACGGCGCTTCGCCGATCTCGGCCACCAAACCTCCGGCGATGAGCTGGTCGACCCGGTCGGCGATGGTCGAGCGCGCCAACCCGGTGGCGTCAGCAAGTTGCGATCGGGTGGTGGTCCCCACCCGCCTGATCTGTTCGAGAATCGAGCCCGCCGTGCTCACGTTATGCCATTCATCATGCAACTTTTGTCGTTGTCAAGGACAAAGTCCGATTCCTACGTGTCTAGGGCCTTTCGCCGCTGAAAAGCTTTCCAAGTCGCCGGGAGTGCTCCTCGTAGGCGCCCTCGAAGAGAGAGTCGGCACGTTCTTGGCCGAGCACGGAGGCGGCCGTGATAACCGGGGGCAGGGCGCCCCGCGCCAGGAGGATCGAGGCCGTCTGCACCTTGATCTCATTGACGATGGCGGCATAGGCGACCGTCGACCCGGGCCCGATCGGAGTGTCCAACCCATCGAGAACCACCATCGCATCCCCCACCGGAGTGCAGAGATCGATCACCACATTGGCGTGATCGAGCAGCCTGGTGCCGGACTGGTGGCCAGGCTCTCCCGACATGCTCTGGGCGATCGAGGTGACGGCGATCACGTCCATGCCTCGGTCTCGGGCCCCGATGGCCATCTCCACGGGAACCGCGGCCAGTCCGCTGGCGCTGAAGATCATCATCAGATCGCGGGGACCGAAATGGAAATTGGCGAGTATCTGCTCCGCCAAGCCATGAACGCGCTCGATGAACATCGCCTGCCGCTGACCGTTGGCTCCGATCACCTGGGTATGGAACGTCATGGAGAGCTCGGCGATCGGGTGAAAGCCGGGGTAGGAGCCGTAACGAGGGAACATCTCTTCGAGAGGGATCCGGGAATGGCCGGTCCCAAACATGTGAACCAGTCCACCGGCGCCGATCGTCGAGGCACAGCGGCCTGCCGCATCGGCGATGACCTCCATCTGGGTTCGCTCGATCTCGTCGAGGACGTGACGGGCCGATTCCAGCCAGCGCCCGGCATCATGGATCGCCATTGATCATTCCTACTCTTCCCGGCTGCATCCCGAGCATCGCGTCAGATTTGGGTCGCCCACAGCACGTCGAAATTGCAAAAATACTCAAGATCTCTAGGCGCGGCGCTCAAATGTCTATACAACTACGATCGTAGGAGCGAAGTTTCGCGACCGTCAAGGGATCGATGCCAACCGCACCCCGCTACGAGGAGATCGCCAGCTATCTGCGGACGCTGGTTTCCCGGGGCAATCCGGGAGATCGGCTGCCGTCCGATGCCGAACTCTGCGGACGCTTCGAGGTGAGCCGGATGACTGCTCGCCACGCTGTCCAGCTGCTCGAACAGGAGGGACTCTTGTTCCGCCGGCGTGGGCAGGGGACCTTTGTGGCCGCACGACCGGTCATGAGACTTCTGGGCTCGCCCCTTTCTTTCACCGAAAGCATGCGACGCCGGGGGTTGCCCGCCTCGTCGCGGGTTCTGCATTGGGGAGAGATCGATCCCTCGTCCGAGAACGTCGCAGCCCTTCAGCTCCTGGCCGGGCAGCGGGCTCTGGTCCTGGAGCGACTACGTCTGGCCGATGGCGTCCCGATGGCAATCGAGAGGGTGGTCCTGCACCCGACTCTGGCCGGTGTCGGCACGGATGATCTGGAACAGGGTTCGCTACACGCCGCCTTCGAACGGCTGGGGCGCATCCCCACTCGGGCTCAAGCCTGGGTCAGCGCTCGCATCGCCGACGGCCGCGAAAGGCGGCTTCTCGAACTCACCCATCCCGCCGTCCTCCTGGTCGAACAACGAGTCATCAGCGACCAGGATGACATGCCCCTCGAGCACACCGAGACGCGCTACGCAGCCGAGAGATATCGCTTCGAGACGGTGCTTCACCGCGACAGTACTGACACCATGCGATGACCCGGCGCCTCGGACTTGATCTGGGTGGAACGAATATCAAGGTCGTCGTCCTGGACGACGCCGGCGGTACCGAACGAGTCGTCCTGTCCGAGACAGTCCCCACCCGCGCCGAGCGCGGCCCGGCGGCGGTCGTCGATCGCTTGATCGAGATAGCGCGCGGGGTGATCGACGCCCAGGAAGGGATCGAATCGATTGGCATCGGTGTGCCCGGCCTCTTCGACCCGGAGCTGGGAACCATCGAGCTGTTCCCCAATCTTCCGGGTCCCTGGCGGGGCCAGGCAATTCGAGAGCCGGTGGCGGCCGGGGCGGGTCTTCCGGTGAATCTGATCAACGACGCTCGCGCTTTCACGTTGGCGGAGGGCACCATGGGAGCCGGCCGCGGCAGTTCAACGCTTGTTTGCGTCACTCTCGGCACCGGGATCGGCGGAGGAATCATGTTCGAAGGAGTCCTCTACACCGGCCCGCTGGGAGTAGCGGGAGAAATCGCCCATCAGACCGTTCTCCCGGACGGTCCCCTCTGTGGGTGCGGCAACCGGGGATGCGCCGAAGCCATCGCCAAGGCCGAGGCGATCGCGGCCCGGGCAGGGCGGGCGACGATCGAGGAGGTTTACGCCGGTGTCGCCGCGGGCGAGAAGGAGTGCAAGGAGGCGGTCGAGTTCGCGGCCTATTACCTGGGCATCGCCTTGGCCAACGCGGTGGTCCTACTGGGACCGGACCGAATCGTGATCGGGGGCGGAATCATCCAGGCCGGCGAACTGGTCCTGAACCCGATCAGAAATGCGGTCCGATCAAGGGTCACCCTGGTACCAACCGAAGCAATCACGGTGGTCGCCGCCGCTCTCGGGTCCAAGGCAGGAGCTATCGGAGCGGCCCTGGCTGCGCCTACGACTCAGGCCGAGGTGCGGGCCCGATAGTCGTCGAGGATTTCGGCGGTGCGAGTCGCCCCCACCCTGGTGACGCCGACCGACCTCACCTCCAGCAGTCCATCAAGGCTCCGCACCCCTCCGGCCGCTTTGATCTGTATCGCCTCCGAGACCGAGGCCCTCATCAGTTTCAGATCCTCGATCGTGGCCCCCGTCGGGGCGAAGCCGGTCGAGGTCTTGACGAAGTCGGCCCCGGCGGACTCGGTCAGCTTGGAGCCTCGCACTTTCTGGTCATCGGTCAGGTAGGAGTTCTCGAGAATGACCTTCACCAACGCCTTGCCCCCGGCCGCCGCGACCACGGCCCTGATCTCGTCTTCAACTCGACGGTCCTCGCCCGATCGCAGCCAGCCGATATTGATCACCATGTCGAGTTCCGTGGCTCCGTCCGCCAGAGCTCGCTCGGCCTCGAAGACCTTGGTCGCGGTCGTATGTGATCCATGTGGGAATCCAACTACCGTTCCGACTTCCACTTCAGAGCTCCTCAAGAGTTCGGCGGCCAGAGCAACGTCCGCCGGACGGACACATACCGAAGCGACGAGATATCGGGATGCCAGTTCACAACCCTTCTCGACGTCGGTAAGGGTTAGCTCCGGACGAAGCAGCGAATGGTCGATCATCTTTGCGACCTGTTCGTACGTGACATCCTCAGGACCGAGCATTGGCATGGCCAGATGATCGCGCGTAGGGGCCCGAATATCTATACCCGAATCTATACGGGTCTCACCCGACCTCGGTCGCCGACCAACCGCCATCCACCGCCAGGATCTGGCCGGTCACCATCCTCGATTCATCTGAAAGAAGGAAAACGGCCGCGGAGGCAATGTCGGCTGGACTGAGCAATCCTTCAGCCAAAGGCTGCTTACGACGGGCAAACTCGATTGTCTCCGGATCAGCCGCGGCGCGGGCAGCCATCGGAGTGTCAACCAGGCCAGGGGCAATCGCGTTGAAGCGGATGCCGTGAGGGGCGTAGTAGCTGGCCGCCGCCCTCACCAGCGAAATGGCCCCACCTTTGGCAGCCGCGTAGGCATGCGTCGCAAAGAACCTGGGCGAGGGGTCAAGGGCAAGAATGCTGGAGGTGAGGACGATCGAACCCGTCCCCGGCTCATCCAGCATGATTCGAACGGCCGCCCGGGCGGCATGAAACGCCGGCAGACCGTTTATGTCCATGGTGGTTCGCCACCCCTCGGTGCTCGCCTCGTGCAACGGACCGTCGCCGAATCGGCGGCCCGAACCGCCGGCGACAGCGAAGAGCCCATCGAGCCTCCCCAGGCGAGCACGAGCAAACGCAAATGCCTCCTCGGTAGCGGCGCCATCGGTGAGATCTACCGCTCTCCAATAGTTTTCGGCTCCCAGCGCCGTCAGCTCCGAGGCGAGGGCGAGGCATTCCGCTTCACTCATCGAAAAAATCTGGACCAGGGCTCCCTCTGCGGCGAAGCGGCGGGCCGACGCCGCGGCGATGCCGGACGAACCGGTCACCGCGACCACCTTCCCTACAAGGGACTGCATGCCCTGTTGATAACAGGTCGGCCCGGGGGTTTGACGTGCGGGACCACGGGGTACCGATCGCCCACAACCAAGGAGGTTCCGATGACCGCCCCCCGAAGCGGTTCCGTATTAGAGCGCGGCACGATGCATGAGCGATTTGGAGGGGTTGATACGCCCTCTGCCATCGCCGGGATGTTCACGTCGCTGGGGGTGTTGCTCTTTCTGTCCAGCTTGATTGGAGCCTGGGCGGCGGATCTGGGCTATCGGCTCAACATGATGGAGCCGGACGGAGTCCTCCAGGAGTTCGAGATCGTGGCCTTCCTCGTGATGGCTGTGGTTGTGTTCGTTTCCTTCTTCGTAGGTGGCTGGGCCGCCGGACGAATGGCCAGGGTCGACGGTGGCATCACGGCGATCGCTTCTGCGATGTGGATGCTGCTCGTGATTGTCGCCTTCGCCGCTGTCGGCGCCTTCATCGGTCAGGAGTTCAACGCTTTCGGCCAGGCCGGGCTACCCGACTGGATCTCTCAACTCGACTCCGATGACATCACGGTCGGCGCCGGGGTGGCGACGATCGTGACCATCTTGATCGTGTTCCTGGCCAGCTGGATCGGCGGCCGAGCGGGTGAGACCTACCACCGCACGGACGCACGGTTCACGACGACGGTGCCGAGATCCCCAGACGTTCGCGTCACGCATTGAGAAAGGAGCCGAAATGTACATCGGACTTGGGACACTGATACTCATCATTCTCATCCTCATCCTCCTCTTCTGATCTCGGAGGACCCGTTTTGGCGCGAAAACCCCGCACCATGGTGCGGGGTTTTCGCGCCAGAACGGACGCCGGGCACCAATGATCAGGCACCTTGATCAAGCTGGGGGACGAGAGCCCAGCACCAGGCGGACCGCGTCGACCACGTCTTGGACGCCGGGAACAACATGGTCTTCGAGAACCGGACTGAACGGAATCGGGGCCGACCGTGCCCCAACCCTGACCACCGCCGCTTCCAGGTCCGTGAAAAGGTGCTCGTGGATCAACGAGGCGAGCTCGGCGCCGAATCCGCCGAATTTCCAGGCTTCATGTGCCACAACGGCGCGACGGGTCCGGGTAACGGAATCGAGAACCGTGGCAAGGTCGAGTGGGACCAGGGTGCGGAGGTCGATGATCTCAATCTCGATCCCTTCGGCGGCCAGGATCACCGCCGCCTCCTCGACATGAGACGTCATCACCGAATAGGTAATGACGGTGACATCCGACCCGTGACGGCGTACCAAGGCCTCGCCCAATGGCACACGGTGATCACCCTCCGGGACCGGGCCTCGTTTCGACGTGATTTTCTTGTTCTCCAAATAGACCACTGGATCGTCGTCGGCGATAGCGGACCGGAGGAGTCCCATGGCGTCGGCCGGATCGGCCGGAGCCACCACTTTCAGGCCGGGTAGATGAGTAAAGAGACCCTCGAGACTGGATGAGTGCTGGCCGGCCGACGACCTCAGGATGCCGTCCGAAGCCCGCAGCACCAGCGGGACCGAGACCTGGCCGCCGGACATGAAGCGGAACTTGGCCGCCTGGTTGGCGATCTCGTCCATCGCCCCCAGGGTGAACTCCACAAAGCTCATCGACGCAACTGGTCTCAGCCCGGACAAGGCCGCCCCGACCGAGACCGACATGATCGCAGCCTCGGATATCGGCATGTCCAGCACCCGCTCGGGACCGAACTCGTCGAGGAGTCCCCGGAATTGCCCGAAGTTGCCTCCCCAGGAGATGTCTTCGCCAAGGACGATGACCGTTTCGTCCTCCCGCATGGCGTAGCGGGTGGCTTCGACGGTGGCCTGGCCGAAGGTCAGGCGCCTCTCAGCCACGGGGGGCCCCCGACGTGAACACGAAATCGAGCGCGTCCGCGGGATCCGGGGCCGGGCTATCCCGGGCGAACCGCTCAGCCTCTTCCACCTCGGTCTCGATTCTCGCCCACACCTCATTCCGCGAGGAATCCGACAGCCAGCCGAGATCGCGTAACGCGGTCTCGAGGCGGGCGATGGGGTCGTCCGATCTCTTGTGCTCGACCTCCTCCCGCTCGCGATACACCTCGGCGTCACCTACATAGTGACCGCCCCACCGGTAAGTCAACATGTTGAGAAGAGTCGGGCCCTCACCCGACCGGGCCCGGAGGACGGCCTTGGAGGTCGTGCGATACACCAGTGCCGCGTCGTTGCCATCGATGGAAAGACCGGGTATGCCATAGGCAGTCGCCCGCATCGCCAGATCTTCGACCGATGTGGTCTTGTGTCTTGCGGTGAACTGGGCGAACTGATTGTTCTCACACACGAAGACCACCGGAAGCTTGTGCACCGCGGCGAAGTTCAGGCTTTCGTGAAACGTTCCTTTGTTGATCCCCCCGTCACCGAAAAAGGCAACGGCCACCTGCCCACTCTTTCGGTAGCGCGCCGAAAGTCCGGCTCCGGCCGCGATACCGAGGCCCCCGCCGACGATGCCGTTGGCCCCGAGCATTCCCAGCGAGAAGTCGGCGACATGCATCGAACCGCCCCTCCCACGGCAGGCGCCCGCCTCCCGACCGAACAGCTCCGCCATTAGCCCAGCGAGGTCCATGCCTTTGGCGATGGCATGTCCATGCCCCCTATGGGTAGACGTGATGAAGTCGTCCCCCTTCAGGGCACGGCACACGCCGGCGGCAATCGCTTCTTGTCCAAGATAGAGATGGACGAATCCGGGCAGTTCGCCGGCGAGAAAGAGCTTTTCGACCCGCGACTCGAACACCCGGATTGTGACCATGACCCGATGCATCTCGATTGCGTCCGATTCGGACACCCCGTTCAGGTCAACCGCGGTAGTCATAGGGCCTCCCTCATTGAACGACGTAACCCCCGTCAACGGCCAAAACCTGGCCGGTGACCATCGCCGCGGCTTCGCTGGCGAGGAAGAGGACCGGCCCCACCACGTCATGGGGCTCCCCCAATCGGCCGAGAGGAGTCCGGGTCAGAAAGAACTCCTTGAGCTCGGGTTCCTTTTCCCATTGCAGGCGGACGAGGGGAGTGGCGATGTGGCCCGGTGCCACTGCGTTGACTCTGATGCCAAAGGGAGCCCACTCCACCGCCAGGCTTCTGGTCATCTGAACTACCCCGCCCTTGCTGGCCTGATATCCGACACTCCCGGGGAATCCGACGAGGCCCCCAATCGAAGCGATGTTCACGATCGATCCTGACCTCTGCCTAGCCATAACAGCGCCAGCGGCACGGGAAACATGGAAGGAACCGGTCAGGTTGACGGCGATCACGTCGTTCCAGAGCTTGTCTGGATAGTCCATCGCCGGCCCCCGGCCTCCGATCCCGGCGGCGTTCACCACCACGTCGACAGAACCCCTGAGCCGGCTGACCTCCTCGATCATCGCTTCGACCGCAGGTCGGTCTGTCACGTCGAGGGAGATCGGGAAGGCACGATCAGCGCCAATCGACGCAGCCACCGACTCGTTCGCGGCTGTCTCCCGGTCGACGCATGCGACGAAGGCACCGGCATCGGCCAAACCCCGTGCAATCACCTCACCGAGTCCGCGAGCGGCTCCCGTCACGATCGCGACCCGTCCGGCTAGACCGAACAATTCTGTGAGGATCACGGAACGATGTAACCGAGGATGGAGCCAACCGGCACCTCGTCATCCGAAGCCGGGACGACCACCTCCAGCGTGCCTGCCGCCGGCGCCGGAAGTTCCATCTGAGCCTTGTCGGTGTCGATCAGCACAACGTTGTCGCCCGCCGCCACCGACGACCCGTGGGGCTCGAGCCACTCGACGATGACGATCGATTCCACAACCCCGAGCTGAGGGACGACGATTGGCACCGGGTCTGACATTGTCAGATGTGACCATGCCTCTCGAGGCCCAGTCGGGGCGATGTCCCGGCCTGCATGTCGGCGCGAACCTGAGCCTCTGAGCTGGCGATTCCCTCTGCGACCTCGAGGACCCGGGCCGCCTCAGCTCCGGGTATGACCAGAACACCGTCAAACTCTCCGAAAACGATGTCTCCCGGCTCGATCGTCACACCACCTATCTCCACAGGCTGCTGGGAGGAGATCATCTCCCATCGACCGATCCCGTTGAGAGGCGAGAGATCGCGGTAAAAGACCGGAAATCCGATTTGTCGCAATCCCTCGATGTCACGCAGGTTCCCATCCAGGACGATCCCGCGACACCCGCGTTGCTGGGCGGCGTTGGCGGTCAACTCGCCGAAGTGCCCAACATGACTGGAGTGGTTGACCGACACGAGCACGCTGTCGATCGGGAGCCGTTCAAAGACCTCCAAATAGGATGTCATCCGCTCGATGCCCTGGGCCCATGGCACCGGAGGGTCTATCCCCCGCCCCTCCACCGTGAAGGCAACTCCCACCATTCGGTCGTCAGGGAACAGGGGCCGCAGGTAGGAGGGAAGCACTTTCTCCTCGAGACCCAATTGGTAGAGAGCGTCACAAACTGCGGGAAGGTAGAGCTGCCGCAATCGCGAGCACAGCTCCTGGATTTGAATGGTCATGGCCGAGCCTCCAGTGGGACGGGCGGCTCCAATCGCCCGGATTCCAGCAAGCGGCGAAAGTCCTGGATCGTTTCTGCGATGCCCTCTTGTAATGAGCGTTGGGTAACGCCCGGCATGGCCGCTTCCAGACGACGCCCGTCGATGTGCGACGGGAGGGGGAGCAGTGCCGATTCCCATGTCACCGATCCCGGTGGAAGGTTGCCGGCCTCCTCGATCATCGCAGCAACCTCGGACACGGAGGCGGTCGGCCCTGGCAAGTTGTAGACCTCGGCTCCACCCGCTTCGATACGCGCCGCTTGGACAAAACTGGCCGCAGCATCGCGGGCATGTTGATAGGTGGCGGTGCCACCAAAGCCGATGCCCCGGGGTCTCCCCGACGCGGCCGCCAGCATCGCCACCGTCGGGTCGGAGGTGATCCCCTGGTCGCGGCCAGGTCCGTAGATGACGCTGGGTCGTAGAGACACCGACCCGATCCCCCAGTCATTCGCATAGATTCGCGCGCACTGCTCGTTGGCTTGTTTGTAGGCGCCGTACAAGGTCAAGGGTTTCTGAGGGGACAGGTCGTCTGCAACCCCTCCCGGATATTCGCTGGCGGGACCGAAGACGGCCACCGAACTGGCCAAGGATGTTCCACGGACTTGACCATCCGAGCGGCGCGACGCCTCGAGGACGTTTACGACCCCGGTGACGTTCACCTCGGATCCGAGGATCGGGTCCGCTCGACAGAACGGGACCTGGAGGGCGGCCAGGTGAACGATATGGGTGATCGCCTCCTCCCGGATGACGTCGACAATGTCAGCCAGCTTGCGGATGTCACCCAGCCTTCAGCTTTACGCCATCGAGCGCCTCGTCAGACAAAAGGAGACGCAGTCGGCTGCGGTTCTCGGAAGAATCGAACCCGACGACGCCCACCCCCTCGTCCACGAGCAGTCGGACGGCCCAGGCACCGATACAGCCGGCTGACCCGGTGACCAGGAATCGTTCAGTCATACGAGGCCCATCGTGCCATTGCGGGGTGGATTCGGTGCGACGGCAGCGTCAAGGAAGTATCCGCGGTCACGAGGCTCCGTCTTCCGCACCGGTATGCATCATGATCTTGACCTCGCGTCGTTTGCCATCGGCCAGGGCCGCAAAGGCATCCGGCGTCTCTTCCATCGACACGGTAGGCCCAATCAGGTCGTCGATGTCCAGATCCCCGGTGGCAAGGTGGGCGGCCGCATCGTTGAAGGCCTGATCGGTGTAGGCAAAGGTGCCGACGATGTGGCGCTCGCCGACCACGATGTCGAACAGGGGAACGGTGATCTCTGGTCTCTCGAGCCCGACGAAGCAGGCCACTCCGCCCTTTCGAATGGCGGAGATTGCCATGCTGGCGGTTGGCGAGGCGCCGACCGCGTCGAAGGAACGGTCGAAATGTCCGAGCGGCACCTCTCCGGGTTCCATTGCTTCGAAGCCAGACCTTGAGCTCAGCTCGTTTCGTTCGGCAAACAAGTCGGAAACGACGATTCTGCTCGCTCCCGCCAGGCGGGCGGCCCGGGCGACGCATTGACCGATCATGCCTCCGCCGATTACCAGCACCGCGTCCCCGGGCACCACGCCGGCCCTTCGCACCGCATGGACGCCGACTGCGACCGGCTCGATGGCAGCTCCGAACCTCATACTCGTTCCGTCAATGGGCACGACCCGGTTGGCCGGTACGACGACCGTATCCGCAAAGGCGCCGGCCAGATCCGGGGTAACGCCGATTACACGCAACCGGCTGCATTGATTCTCGACCTTGTGACCACAGCTGCCGTCACATGGAAGGGCCGGGTTGAACGTGACGGGCGCGCCACTGGCGAGGCCCGCCACGTCCGGTCCGATCTCGTCGATCCAGCCGCTGGCCTCGTGCCCCATGATCATGCCGGCCACTCGTCGCCCCGACTCCCCCGTATAACCATGGAGATCGGAACCGCAGATCCCGGTATAGGCGACACGAATCCTGACGTCGCCAGCCCCGGGTTTCGGCAGCGGCCGACTCTCGATGTGGAATTGCCGAGGACCATCGAAAAGCAGCACGCGCATCATGTCTGACATAAAGGCTGCCCTTCTCTCGGCGAGGTCGGTGCCGGCGACGGTCGATCGGCCTGGTCCCATCTCGAGCGCGCCACCGTGACCGGACGTTCGGGGCGGATCCTAATGTTATAAACTCTCCCGTCAACAGTCAGGAAGGACACCATGCGGATCGCCCGATTCGTTGACATCGACACTGAGAGTCGGGGCAATGGGGGCCGCGGGAACGAGCGCTGGGGATTCGTAAACGGAGACCTGCTTTCTCCTGCCCTCAACGGACAGCCACTCATGGAAATCCTGGGTTTCGACGAAGCCCAACTGACTGAGGCGGCCCGCAACGTGCAAGCGACGATCCCGCTGAGCGACGTACGTTTGCTGGCCCCGATCCCGGCTCCCCCCCAGTTCATGGGGATCGGTCATCAATTACCGGGATCACGCCGAGGAGGCCGGGATGGCGATCCCATCCTCTCCGGTCATGTTCCCGTTTCTGAACAATGCCATTTCGAATCCGGGCGACGCCATCGAAATTCCGGCGTTCACAACTTCGGTGGACTGGGAGGCCGAGCTGGGCATTGTCGTGGGCCGGGGTGGCCGTGATATTCCCCGGGAGAAGGCCTTGGAGCACATCGCCGGATACGTGATCATCAACGATGTGTCCGCTCGCGACATCCAGGTCGGAGAGGGTCAATGGAGCCGGTCCAAGTCATTCGATACCTTCAAGCCCATGGGGCCCTGGATTGCGACTACTCACGATCTGGGCGAGGCCGGAGATCTGTCGGTGAAGCTTTGGGTAAACGACGATCTCAAGCAATCTTCGTCGACCGCGCAACTGGTGTTCGGCGCACTCGATCTCGTCAGTTTGATGAGCCGCTCACTGACCTTGCGGCCGGGAATGGTTATCTCGTCCGGGACCCCGGGTGGAGTGGGGTTTACCCGCAAACCCGCTGAGTTCCTCACTCCGGGAGATGTGGTGACGATCGAGATCGAGGGGATCGGCCGGCTTTCGAATCCGGTTTCTAATTCCACCACTTAGGCGGCGATCACCTAGTGGCTGCGGGCGACAATCCTCCGAGTCGTTCCCGGCCCCGGTCAGCGCTCTTTCTGCGCCGCCCCGTTGGAAGCCCCGGAATCGCGATATCCGTTCTCAACCAGCCGGGCCGTGTGCTCGAGATGGGTGCGAAGGGCTCGAGCGGCTTCGCTCCGCTTGCCGGCCAGGAGAGCCTCGAGGATCCGGCTGTGCTCTTCATGGCCGTGGTCGCTCCGCAAGGGGACCGAGAGCCGCTGATAGCGCTCGGAATGCTTCCAGAGGATGTCGATTAGATACATCAGCCATCGGGACTCGGCCAGGGCGTAGAGGGCGAAATGGAACTCACGGTGGTGACTGAGCGCCAAGCTCCTGTCACTGGACGCCAGGTTCTTGCTGAGCCGGTCAAGCATCTCGTTGAGGACAACCGCTTCGTCATCCTCGATTCGCCTGGCCATCTTCAACGCCTTGGTTTCGATCAGAATTCTCGTCGCATAGAGCTCGCGCATGTCATCGATCGAGAGCGGGGCAACCCGGGCGCCCTTGTTGGGCGCCATCTCGACGAGACGCTCGACCTCCAACACCCGCAGGGCCTCCCGGACCGGGATGAGGCTCGCCCCGGATTCCTCGGCTAGTTGATTGAGGCGAAGCCGGGAACCGGGCTTGTACTCCCCGTTGAGAATTCGCTCTCTGGTGAGTATCAAGGCGCGATCGACCAGGCTCTTACCCAGTCCCGGGTCATCTGCCATGAAACACCAGTCCCAAACGTCGGTGAGCCAGCTTACTGTCGAGAGTCGGCGCTGCGAGTGACGTCACGGGGCGATCTAGAACAATCCGGACGCTAGAAGATGGCGATCGGGTTCAGTGGTGAGCCCGTGCCACCAGTGATTCGCAGCGGCGCCGCGAACGAAGAGAAACTCCCAGCGCCTCTCCTGCTCGCATATCTCGACCAGGTCCTCGAACTGGAGGTTGTCAAAGGCCGCCATGCCCATCGCACTTATCTGGAGGGGGTGGATCGGGTAATCGACCCCGTCCACAGGACTCGGGATGGTCTCGCCATCCCCATCCGCGGCGAACGCGGCAACCTGGCGATCGGCCAGGAAGCGGAGGCTGGTTGGGTGAAGGCCCGCTCTTCCCACCCGGTTGTTGTCCCAGGGGCCCAGCCGGAGCCGCCGGCGATGCTGACCGGTTCGAAAGACGAGGATGTCCCCACTGCGAAGGCGCACTTCCTGCGATTCCTCCGCTGCTTGCAGTTCCTCGGCCGTCACCCATTCCCCGGGTTCGAGCCATTCGACGCCCCGAAGCCGCGGTATGTCGATCAAAACCCCTCGCCCGACGATGCCATGGCGATAGTCGTCCACCGCTAGCACCGAGCTTCCCCGGGTGGTCACGGCTCGAGTCGAGTGACCGTTGTAGAGCTTCTCCTTGTACGAGACGTGACACAGTGCGTCGAGGTGGCTTTGAGACTCTCCATGGAAGTCGATTCCGATGAAGTCCGTGGCGAACCTTCCCTCTCCCCTCCCGATCGTGTTGTCGTGCCCTATGGACATGTAATGGATTGCCGGCACTGCATTGTCGGGGCCCGCTTCGGTGTTGACAGGTAGCGACAGAGAGACACTGCGGCCGGTTCGAATTGTTGCCGCGGCCGCGACCACGGCGTCATCGGTGATGAAGTTGAGAGTTCCGAGCACATCGTCGGCTCCCCAGCGGCCCCAGTTCTTCAGCTCTTCGTAGAGTCGCTCGTACTCCTCGATGGTCACCCGATCACCCTGTTCGGTCACCTGACCTCCTCACCGCTTGTTGGTGCAGGCTCACTCATCCCTCATGGCCACTGCATCGATCTCGACCAGGATGCCAAGCAGCCCGCTGGCAACGGTGGTCCGGGCAGGAAATGGTTGAGGCATGACCTCGCGGTACGCCTGGTCGTACTCGTCGAACAGCCCGATGTCACTCAGATGCACCGTCGTCTTGACCACGTCGGACAGGTCGAGGCCGGCCGCGTGAAGGATGAGGCGGATGTTGTCGATGGTGCGGAGGGTCTGCTCTCTGATCGTGTCCCCGATCACCTCGCCGGTCTTGGGATCAAGCGGTCCCTGCCCGGAAACGAACACCATCCGGCCCAGCTCCACCGCCTGGGAATATCCTCCTCCCGGTGCGGCTGCCTCGTCACTCTGGATCTGTTTCTTTCCCAAAATCAAACCTCCCGGGGACCCGGCTCCGGCGATCGACCGGCTGACGGACACAGACAGCGACTTGGAAGCGCTCGCCTGCTCTCTTATAATATCCGGTCGAGCCTACTGCTCCACGAAGCGCCCGAGGGGCCCGGCCGCCCACCGATAACGACTGCCGACGCCGCCTCGGTGCCTCGATCCCGGGCCAGATGAGCCAGATGAGTGAGATGGAGGACTCTTCAGTGAAACGTGTCTACGACGTACCGGACGGGCCGCCCCAGCATCCCTTTCTCTCACCCGTAATCCGAGCCGGGGATTTCCTGTTCGTTTCCGGAAATGCCGGATTGCTTCCGAACCGTCCGCCCAGCGGGGTCGACAGCACTTGGATGCCTGGCGAGTTGGTCGCGGGAGGGATCGAGGCCGAGACCCGCCAGACGCTCGAGAACATAGCCATCGCGCTCAAAGCGGCCGGGGCGGGCCTGGAGGACGTCGTCAAAGTCAACTCCTTTCTGCGCGACATCGATCGGGACTTTCACGCCTACAACCGCGTGTATCAGGAGTTCTTCCCGACCCAGCCCCCAACCCGAACCACCGTCGGTGCCAGGATCTACGGGCCGATCCTCGTAGAGATCGAGTGCGTCGCTTATGTTCCTGAAGAGAAGCCTTGAGCAGGAGCGACATGGGGGCGCTCCTCCTTGGCCGGGGAGCGTACCTGCCCGTATTCCAGACCCCGTTCAACGACGACGACTCGATCGATGAGGCGACCCTCGAGAAAGAACTTGCCTGGGTCTTTGATCAGGGCAGCGATGGCATCGTCTTCGCCATGGTCTCTGAGGTGCTCCGGCTGTCGGAGCAAGAACGGCTGTCGGTGGCGGAACTGGCATGCCGGGTTGGACTGGACCGCGGAACGGTCGTCATCAGCGCCGGCGCCGAGAGCACCTACAGCGCCGTGCGTTTTGCGACTCACGCCGAAGACCACGGTGCGACCGCGATCATGGCGATCCCGCCCCTGGCGACCGACGCCCCCGAGGAGGAAGTCTTCGGGTACTACGGGGCTCTGGTGGCCGCAACGAGTGTGCCCGTGATCGTCCAGGATGCGAGCGGATACGTTGGCCGCCCGATATCGATAGCGACCCAAGCGAGGCTCGCCGAAGAGTTCGGCGGCCGGATCATGTTCAAACCCGAGGCGCCTCCCATCGGCCAGCGCCTGAGTGAGTTGCGGGAAGCGACCAACGGCAACGCTCGAGTATTCGAAGGCACCGGGGGCATCGCCCTCGTCGACAACTACCGCCGGGGCATCGTGGGCACGATGCCGGGCGCCGACCTCTGTTGGGCGCTGGTGGCGCTTTGGAAGGCCCTGGAGGATGGCCAGGCCGACCGCGCCGACGCACTCCATGGTCCCCTCGCCGCCCTGATCGCCCTGGCGACCAATCTCGATGCCTTTCTCGCCATCGAGAAGTACCTCTTGCATCGTCAGGGGATCTTCAAGAACACGCGGGTCCGTGGTCCGGTCGGGTTTCACCTCGACAACGAAACCATCCGCGAGGTCGACAGGAGAGTTGATCAACTTCGCGAGATTGTCGGATGATCGCTCGATTCCGGACCCCGGGTCAGCAGAGTTGATCCGTGAGGTGCCTGCCTGGACGGGGGAGCCGATCGAGGAGCACCGCAACCTCCTGATCCCGGTCGATGGCGCCGAGTTGGCTGCCGATCTCTACCTGCCGGCAAAGCCCGGCCCGCACCCCGTTCTCGTGAGCTACTACCCCTATCACAAGGACGACATCATCGGGGCGGCTTACGAGTACGCCAACCGATATTTCGCATCCCGGGGTTATGGGACGCTGCTTGTGGACTTCCGGGGACTGGGTAGCTCGACGGGAACGGCCCGGGAAGCCATGCACGAGGAGGAGGCCACCGACGGCGTTGCCATAATCGATTGGACTGCTGATCAGCCATGGTGCAACGGGCGAGTCGGGATGTGGGGATTGTCGTATGGGGGCATCACCGCTTTGAAAACTGCCGCGGCTCGCCCGGCGGCCCTCAAAGCGATCATCCCGATGATGGCGACCGACGACATCTACGCGGATTGGTTCTATCCGGGGGGATCGCCGAGCATGCTCGGAGCTTTTGGGATATGGGGCCCCATGATGCTCACACTGCTCTTGATGCCTCCTACTTATCGCGACGACGAGGGCCGCTGGATGCGAGTTTGGAGAGACCGTCTCGCCCACGCCACGCCGTACATGCTGGATTGGCTGGAGCATCCGGAGCGAGACGCCTACTGGACCTCCAAGACCATTCCGGTTGAGAGGATCGAGGTCCCCACATTCTTGATCGGTGGGTGGCGGGACATTTTCCCGGAGGCAATGACCCGGATCTACCAACGGCTGACGTGCGTTCGTCGACTTCTGATGGGCCCGTGGCTCCACGTGCAGCCGGACTCCGCAGCCACCGCTGCGGTCGAGCACCTCGACCTCATGTGCGCGTGGTGGGACCGTTGGCTTCGTCCGGAGCAAGCGGACGACTTTGACGATCCGGTTACTTACCACGTGCAGGGACTGGGCTGGCACGCGGATCAACTGTTCCCGCCGACGGGAACACGCATGGAGCGGCTCTATCTCGACTCGGCCTCCGGTTTGACCTCCGCACCTGGACCGGCCCAGAAAATCCGCTATCGGGCCGATCCGACCGTGGGCACCTCCTCGGGATTGTGGGATCCCCTCGGAACCGGCATCGGCCTCCCCAGAGATCAACGCCCCGACGACGTTCGATCCCTCTCGTTCACGAGTTCGGTTTTGCCACAGGACCGAACAATCACCGGGTCTCCGACGGTCTCGTTATCGGTGGAACCGAACTCAGGAGCCGAGTTCAACCTGGTCGCCAAGCTCTCGGCTGTCGGACCTGACGGAGCCTCGCACCTCATCACCACGGGTTGGAAGCGGGTCGTCCTGGATCCCGGCCGATCAACCGTCATGGAACGGATTTCAATCGATTTGTGGGCAACCGCTTTCCATGTTCCCGCCGGACATCAGATTCGACTGGCTATTTCGTGTGCTGACTTTCCGCGCATCTGGCCTTCGGCGGTGAATCCCGAGATCGACCTCCTGGTGGGTGAGGGATCGGATTCGACCATCGAGCTCCCGATTGCGCCGGCGGACATCGTCCCGGTGCGTCCCGCCAGCCGCGAGGCCCGACATAGACCGGGCACCCCTCGGGCATCTCTACGACCCGACCTGGACGGTCGAAACGGATGGTGCCTCCGGCGCGACTGTGCGTCAGATTCGATTTGCACTCGATCTTGAGTACGCCTGCCGGGCAGGCTCGGGTCGAACTGCGGCATCGATGCAGCTGCCGGGTCGAGCCGGATCATCCGGAGACTGCCATAACGAGATCGGACGCCGAGGCTCTCTGCACCTTCACGGACTCCACGATCGTCAAGGTCACATCGAAAACGCGCACAACCCGGGACTCGATCAATCTCGAGGCGACAGTCGAGTTGGACGGCCAGGTTTTCTACGACTTTCGCTGGCCCCGCCAGGAACCCTGAGGCTCCGGGTCAGGGCCAGTATCCAGCAAGGTCAGCAGTGGGCCGTACCCAGCTGCGGGCCATTGTCTTCCGCCAGCCCGAGGAGACGAGCGGCGGCACCCTCCGAAGAGGCTCTCCATGTCGTCTTCGGTCAGGATCGGGATCGAGTTCGTGCCGCTCCATATATCCGGGCATCTTGCCCAGCTTCTCGTAACCCGAGACAAAGTCCGTGTACGGGTAGTCGCTGCCCCAGAGGAAGCGACGGAACACACCGAGCTGCTTGGCCCACGAGCACATCTGCGAAAGGCGCCATAGCGGAGCGGTTTCGGGCAGGAAGGCGACATCCGCGTACACATTGGGAGACTTGGCCATGAAATGCATGACCAACTCCGCCCACGCAAAACCCACATGGGCCAGCACCAGCTTCAAGTCGGGGAAATCGAGGGCGATGTCCTCGGTGTACAAGGGGTGGTCGTACTCGAGCATCTTTCCTTCGGGAAGAGAACTCCACCCCGTGTGCAGGAGCACGGGAACTCCAAGAGCCTCGGCCGCCTCGTACATCGGCCAGATCCTGCGGTCGTTCAGCGGGACGTAGTTGTACGAGGGAAGCATCTTCAGACCCTTGAGGCCGCGGTCTGTTACTGCTTCTTCGAACCGCTTGACCTCATCGCGTCCTCCCAGCGGGTCACCCGTGTAGAAGCCGATCAGGCGATCGGGATATTGATCGACCATCTTGGCGACGTACTCGGCTGCGTGAGGGTCATAAGAATTGCCGAATTTGTAGGCGATCCCCAACACGACGACCTTGTCGACCGCTGCCTCGTCCATATGCCGGATCAGCATCTCGGGGGGAACGTTGAAGTCCTCGGGAACCCAGGGCTTCTGGGTGTGCCAGCAATCCGTGCCCGCGAACATGTTGGCGAAGTACTCTCCCAACTCCTGGGAGAAATCAACTCCCAGGCGTGACATATGAACGTGGCTATTTATTCTCATTTTGGACCTGTGCTCCTTTGCGCAGACGAACCGCCCGCCCCATGTCCGCGCAGCAGACTAAGGGGACTCACCCACCTTCAACTCCAGCCCGTCGGAGTCTCCTCCGCTGCCCACCTCACCGGTCTTGTGTCCACTCGGGAAAGAGCGAGGCGAACGACGACCAATCGATTCGAAGTGAGCCTACCTCAGATCATACCGCCCGACCTGGCGGCCTACCCGAATACCGAGGCCTTTCCAACGGTCGACAAAATGCGTGCCACTGCACATCGTCGCATCGACCCGCCGAGCAGGGCATGAATCCTGCAGTTCGGTATCTGTCCCGACAACCAGTTCGAGGATTTCCGGGCGACGCTCAGGCGAGCTCCGGACCTCGAAGCGGCTGGGTTCGACGCCATCTGGCTCGGCGATCACACACTCCCGTTCCAGCACTCCAGGGGGCACAACCGCAGCGTCATCGTCGAGATCGGCGCGTACCTCGATGCCACCAGGGAGATCATGGTGGGCGCCCAGGTCATCGCCCCGATCGGGATCCGACGACAGCCTGTGGACGTCGCTCTCGATATGGCGACGCTGGCGCTGCTCCATCCCGGCCGCGTGGCGCTAACCGTCGGAACGGGCGAAGCGATGAACGAGGCCAACACAACGGGTGATCTGGCCAAACACGAGCGAACGCGTTGCCAGATGTGTCGAAGCGATCGAGCTCATTCGCCGTTGCTGGGAAGAGGACGACTATTTCACCTTCGAGGGCCGCTTCTTCCGATCCTTCTTCTACCTCTATACAAAGCCCGACCCACCGATCCCGCTCACTTGTGCCGCCAACGGCCCGATCATGGCCAATCATGCCGGTCGTCTCACGAGTGGGTTCTGTGCGGTGGGCGTCAGTCCGGAGAGATACTAGGAATGAACTGCTTCCGGCGTTCAATGCCGGAGCCGCGCGCTTCGGGCCGCGATCCATCCAACCTGCAACGGATGATCTGGATCCCGGTCAGCTACCACCCGGATCGAGCGCGAGCCCTCGCGGCCAGCAGGCTCGAAGCCGGCGTACTCGTTCCGGGGGTAGTCGATAGCGTCCTCGATCCCCGGGAAATGGAACGGCTGGGAGAAAGCGTCGATGAGCAACTGATCACGGAGTCCTCCTGCGTGGCCACCTCGGCAGGCGAGATCGTCGACTGTTTCGGCCGATACCTGGAGGCCGGCGCCAACCACATCATCTGGGGTGACCTGAGCCCTGACGGCGACATCATCCCCGAGATCGCCGAGCGCGGTACTTGCGGAGCTCCGCCTCCCTTAGGTTCCGGGTTCTTAGGCCATGAACGCCCGCAGAACGTTCTCCGTCATCCGTGACACGTTGTTTTCGTAGTCGTTGTGAGACAGGCTCCCGAACCAGTTGATCGAGCCCACCGAGAACACCGCTCCGTCGTTCGGCGTCTCGAAATAGACGATGTCGGCTCGTACCCGGGGATTGTCGGTCCCGTGGATCTCCTTCATGGTGACCGCCTGCTCCTCGTGACATATGAGGTAGTAGTCGCTGTGCCTTCCCTCGGAAGTGGCGACCCGCAGGGCATGCGGCGGTGTGCCCAGAGCCGGCTCGAACCGATCCAGCTCGTCTCCGGCCGCTCCGTTCATCACCAGCCCGAAGTCGCCGATCACATCGTCGCCCACACCCTCGAAGATGAACGCGGCCCGCGGGTCATTTGAGTCCGCCAGCCTGACGTAGCCGGGGGTCTTTAGATCCCATCCCTGGGCCGCGAACCCGACCCCCACCAATTGATTGGGCGGACGCCCTCGGTGGCGCCAGATCCCTCCGAGCTCTCCGGTGGTGGAGAGATGAACTTCGCCCGGATGACTCTCCCAGGCTCGTGTGCCCGAGTACCCGCGGCGCACTTCGATGACATGCTCGCGGTCGGGATCGAACGCGGTCACCCAGTAGAACCCATTGCCGCCCAGGTACATGACGCGGCCGCCTTGCTGGAGGTAGGTCACCACCCCGTCCAGCATCTGCTGGGTCCAGTACTCGGGATGGCTGCCGGTGACCATGACCTTGTAGCGGCTCAACAGGTCGTTCCCCTGCCTGTGGAGATCCTCGTCGATCACTACGTCATAGGTGATCCCCTTCGCTTCCAGCCAGTCGATCAGATAGAGATCGAAGGGGAAGTGGCGGGGTCCGCCCGTGACCCAATGCTTGTGGGTGGGACGCATCGACACGATTGGTCGCAAATAGTGCGAATAGGCGATCCCGCTTCCGTCCCGGTGAACGTCGTAGAGGGAGGCACCGTACTCCCGGTGCTCGCCCAGGAAGAGATCGTATGGATCGACGACGATCGGGATGTTGGTCAGGCCTGAGAAGTCGACCCCCTCCGAAAGAATCAGGCTTTCGTTGGCGTAAGCCAGGTAGGTGTTGGTCGGCACCAAGAAGACGACGTCGGCCGTTGCCGTTCCGTCGGGGGGACGGACGAAGAAAGGGACGTAGTCCTCCGCACCATCCGCAAAAAGATGAGCCGCGTAACACCCGCTCCGCAGATCGCCCGGCACCTGCCAGGTGAAGGCGACGGGCCACCGGCAGTCTTCGAGGTCGTCGTCGTGGAAATGGATGGCTCCGTACTGGTCGGGGGCGTCGGCGGGAGCGTACGCGGACGCGTCCCAGTTGTGGCCGTGCATTGCCCGGACCGGCATGTTCACCAACCGCCCATCGGATTCCCGGACGACGTCTGGTACCTCCCGCGAGTCGTGCCCGATAGCCGAGAAGTCCCACGCCGCGGCAAGGCCGTCGATCGAGGAGATGGCCGTCGTACGAGACGCGAGGTGGTCGATCTCAGAATCGGTCAAAGCCCGATCGAACAGGTGCGGGTTCTCGACCTTGCCGTTGTAGCAACCTCGAGCAATGGCATCGGGCCCTTCCAGCCATCCGGCCGCCACCAGGACGGGTCCCCCTTCCGCGTCCCCCGGCACCACACCATCGAAGCCGGCGGAAGCGTTGAGGATCCCGTCGGCCATGGGCCATTGCGGGGCGAGATGACATCTGAGTCTCGCTTCGCCCGACTCGGCATCGAAGGTCGCGGCCAGGAAATACCATTGCCGGGACCTGAGCGGTCGATCCGTGCGGAGCTCCCGCTCGTCGCCGGCCTGCGCCTTTACCTTCAGGGACACATGTCCATCGCCATCGATGAAGAGCCCCCAGCCCCCGCGCTCAGGCGACCAACGGGTGATGAGACCCTGAAGTTGCCCCTCGGCGGGCATTGTTGGCCAGATCCACGCGTGCAGGGTGAAGCCGTTGCGGAGATCGGGAGGATCGTCCACTCTGAGATACGAGCCCGTGTGGGTGTCTTGGCGGGCCCCCGAATACTTCTGGTTGACAGTCGCCTCGACAGGTTCAGCCTTGAATCCAGGACCATCCGGGTTGTTGTCACCGTGGATCAGCCGGACGATCTCGACCTGGTATTCGTCGAATTCTGATGAGACCATGAAGTCGACTGGTTCACCCGGCTGAATGGAGAGATTGCCCGCGTATCCAATCAGTTCCCTGCGTGCTCCGGTCATGGGTGGATGCCCCTCTCTTTATACAATCGGCCCGGACACCCTAGCGAGACGACCAATCCCCAACCCCGGATCCAGGGAGTTCGTCCTGGTTAACCCAACATTGGAGAGAACGTGGCGCAAGCACCCGAACAAAGTGACCCCCGCCGCCCGGCCGGCGAGGTTCGACGGACGGGTCGCACTCGTGACGGGGGGGAACCGCGGGATCGGCCACGCGGTCGTGGAACGGCTCGCGACCGAAGGCGCTTCGGTGATTTCGTTGCAGCGGAACCAATCCCCGTCACTCGTCGACTGGGAGGTGCCCGACCCGGCCCGGGTCATCGTCGCTCGCGGCGACATCCGGGAAAGCGACTCCGTGAAAGGCGCCATCGAGGAAGCGGTCGGCGAGTTCGGACGGCTCGACATCATCGTGAACAATGCAGCGGTCGGCCTGCTGCGGAGTGTCGAGAACACGGACGACGAGGAGTACGACGTCCTCTTCGACACGAATCTCCGTGGAATCTTCCACACCTCCCGGCACGGAATCCCACATCTCCGCCGGGCCGGAGGTGGAAGCATCGTCAACATCGGGTCAGTGGCTGCTTATGTGGGATTTCTGACTGACGCCGCCTACTGCGCATCCAAGGGGGCAGTCGCTCGCACTCACGAAACAGATGGCGATCGAATACGCCCGGGAGCGAATCAGGGTGAACTGTGTCTCCCCGGGGTTTGTCGAAACCGAGCAGATGCGCGACTACGTCCAGGGACAACCGGATCCGGCCGCCGCTGAGGAGGAGATAACCGCACTTCATCCCATGGGTCGGATCGCCCAACCCGCCGAGATCGCCGCAGTCGTCGCATTCCTGGCATCCGACGATGCCTCGTTCGTCACCGGGACATCACTGGTCGCCGACGGGGGCATGCTCGCTCGACCGTAGTCAGCCGACGGCCACCACGATCTCGGTCCACACGCCTCGCGCATCCATCTCGAACTCGAGTCCCTCGATCGGCGGAAGGGACGGATACCACCTAACCCCACGGATCAGGGCGAAGCCGGTCCGAGGCAGCATCGCGTCGACCAGGACGGTGGACATCAGTTCGGCTGTGTAGACGTCAACCGTGGTCGTCTCCGGCCACGATGCCCCCAGACGCTGAAGTCGATCGGTGATGGTCTCGAGGACTCGAGCGACCTTCTGAGTCATACCTGCAGGAGTCCGGTCCCCCTTGCTCACGATGGCGTCGGCCGAGAGGGCGTCGCCTCGCAACTCACCGGCCCCCGATGTCACGAAGGAGAGGCGACGGGGCGTGCGATCCTCGACCGTATAGGAGAAGCCATACATCGAAGGCTCCTCGATTGAACCGAGAAGCGGTACGACATTGGTGCGGGCAATCGGGTTGGCGCCATGCTCGTCGTAAAGGCCCCAATCCTGGAGGACGGCGCAGTAGGCGGCGTTGAACTCGACGAAACCTGGAAAGGAGAACTGAACGGGTGATCTCAGCTCGACCGCACAGAGCGCCGTGCGCGGCCGGCCAACTGAGGCGAGATGCTGATCAACCAGCCTGAAACCCTGGCGCCACGGCACCGGCTTCTCGAGGAGGGCGCGCACGATCTGGTGGTCACCATCGGCAACGACCCCCGACGAATAGGGATCCCCGCCAAGGAGGAAGAGGTATCCCCCGGCCGTCGGAGTCAAAGGCACGGTCACGCGTTCTCTGCGAGGGAAGAGTCGGCAAACGGAAGCACATGGCAAGCCACCCGGCGCCTCGTCCCGACCCCAAAAGGCTCGAGCATCGGGTCCTCGGTGGCGCATCGATCCTCGGCGTAGGGGCAGCGACTCCGGTACCGGCAGCCCGACGGGATTTCGAATGGGGACGGCACATCACCTGAGATGGACGCTTCGCCTCTCCGCCTACGAACCATCGGGTCGGGATGTGCTGCCACCAGGGCCCTGGTGTATGGATGTTGGGGACTTCCGAAGACCGCCCTGACCGGTCCTTCTTCGACGATGCGGCCCAGGTACATGATCGCAACGCGGTCGGACACGTTGGAGACCACAGCCAGGTCGTGAGCGATGAACACCATCGCGAGACCCAGCCGGTCTTTCAGATCAGCGAACAGGTTCAGGATCTGCGCCTGGATCGACAGGTCCAAGGCGCTCACCGCTTCGTCTGCGATGAGGACTTCGGGCTCGACTGCCAGGGCCCGAGCGATAGCCGCACGTTGGCGCTGGCCACCGCTGAGAGCTCGCGGCAGGCGACCAGCCAGCGCCCGCGGCAGGCCCACGGTGCTGAGCAAATTGGCCACGAAACCTTCCCGATCTGGCCCTACCCGGCCGTGAACGAGGCCAGCCTCGAGGATGGCGCCTCCAATCGTTATCCGCGGATTCAAAGACGTGAACGGATCCTGAAATACCATCTGCATCCGGCGATGGAGGGCGCTCAACTGACTGCGGTCGGCGTCGGTCATGTCCTGTCCGTCGAAAAAGACCTGACCGGAATTCGGCCGATAGAGGGATACGAGGCATCGAGCCAGGGTGCTCTTTCCGCTTCCCGACTCACCGACGATGCCGAGCACCTCGTTCGGCATGAGGTCAAACGAAACGCCATCGACAGCGGTCACCCGATCGACTGTCTTCCCGCGCGCCGCGGCGACCAGAGAACGATCGAGGTCGAACCACTTCACGAGGTTGCGCACCGAGAGGATCGGTCGCGACCCGGGCTGCTCGGCAGGGGTGGCCGCGGGTTCAGAAGGACCCATATGGTTCATGCAGCCTGCCCGGCAAACGGACATGCCGACATCCGGCCGGGTCCAACTTCGATCAAACGCATCGACACATCGGCGCAGGCAGGTCGAGCAAGCGGGCAACGGGGAGCGAACGGGCACCCGGGGACGAGATCGGAGAGGTCGGGAGGGTATCCGGGGATTGTCCGGAGACGCTGAGACTCCCCTGGCACCAGCTCGGGCATGGCATCGATCAGTGCCTTGGTGTATGGATGGCTGGGACTTCGCAAGATGTCTCCTACCGCAGCCACCTCGACCACGTAGCCCGCATACATCACAGCGACCCGATCGGCCATCTGCCCGATAACCCCCATGTCGTGGGACACCAGGATCATCGACATCTTGGTCCGGTGTTGGACCTCTCCGAGCAGCCGCAACACCTGATCTTGAATTGTCACGTCGAGAGCTGTGGTCGGCTCATCGGCCAGGAGCAGCCTGGGCCCGCCGGCCAGGGCCATGGCGATCATCACGCGCTGTCGCATTCCTCCGCTGAGCTCGTGCGGATACGCCTTGATCCGCTTGGCCGGTGCCGGGATCCCGACGCTGTCGAGGAGTTCGATTCCGCGCCGATGGCAGCACGCTTGTTGAGTCCCTCATTCACGCGCAGGACATCGCCAATCTGCTGCCCGATGGAGAACACCGGGTTGAGCGAGCTGGAAGGGTCCTGGAAGATCATTGCGATCTCCTGGGCACGAACCTCTCTGATCTCCGTGCGGAGAAAGCGTCAGAAGATCACGGCCTCCGTATTCGATGGACCCGCCCAGGACCGCCCCAGGATGCGGAACCATTCCGACGATCGCCTTGCAGGTCACGCTCTTGCCGGACCCGGACTCGCCCACCAGACCGAGGATTTCTCCCTGCGCCAGGTCGAGGTCGACGTTCTGCGCGGCGAAAGCGATACCCCGGCTGGTCGGGAAGCCGATTCTCAGCCCCCTTATGCTCAAGAGAGGATCGGAACCCACCGGCGGGCCGAGGTCCCTGCTCAGCGGTGTCGATGGTCTTCGGTCACCCTGTGAGCACACCGAAACGCTGACCCAGTCGGTCAGCCACCGCGTCCCCCACCATGCTGAACCCAGAACCCAGCAGAACGATGACGGCCCCCGGAAGCGTGGTCACCCACCAGGCCTGCAATAGGACCTGCTGGCCCTCGGCGACCATCGCCCCGAGCTCGGGAGTGGGTGCCTGCACGCCGAGGCCGAGATATGACAGGCCCGCCAGAAGCAGCAGGTTGAGCACGATATCTGCCATCGAGAACACCAGGTTGGAGCGAATCAGGTTCGGCATGGCATGGCGGAGAATGATCCGACCGGTCGAATATCCCAGTGACCGGGCTGCCAGGATGAACTGCTGTTCGCGCAGAACCAGCATCTCGCCTCTCGTCAGCCGGGCATACAGGGTCCAGCCAACAGCCAATACGCCGATGTAGACGCCGGAAAGGCCGGGTCCCATGATGGCCACGACAGCGATTACCAAGACCATGAACGGGAAGGCGATGAAGGCGTCGATCAGGCGCACCGTGACGCCGTCCACCCAGCCCCGGTAGTAGCCAGCGAGGGCCCCGATCACCATCCCGACGATCATCGGGATGTAGGTGATTATCAGAACCACCAGCAGATCGAGCCGAATGGCATGCAGAGCCCGGGAGAAGATGTCTCGGCCGAACGTGTCGGTGCCCATGAAATGGTCGAGGGAAGGAGCCACTAGGCGATTCGGGAGATCGAGCGCGATCGGATCGGCCGGCGCGAGCCACGGCGCCGCGATCCCGGCAATCGCCAGCATGCCCACGATTGCAACTCCCACGTACAGGGTCGCGTTGGACCAGCGACGTTCGGTCTGGGCCTTGCGAACGAGTTGCCTTGCCTCCCGACCCATGCCGGCGGCAAGCGGTTGACCGGTCGATTCGACAACGCTCACGTGGCCGCTCTCCCTGTCGTATGCGCGGGTCGATGACCGCGTACGAGAGGTCGGCAAGGATGTTGACCGCGATCACCATCGCTCCGAAGACGATCACGAGACCTTGGATAACCGGAAAGTCACGATTCAGTACGGACTGCACGAGCAGGGCTCCGAGCCCGGGAAGCTGGAAGACCACCTCGACTATCACCGTCCCGCTGATGAGGAATCCTATGTTGATCGAAAGGACGCTGATGAGAGGGACGAGCGCGTTGCGCATGGCGTACCTTCCAACAATCCTTGCCTCGCTGAATCCGAACGACCGGGCGGCCGCGATGTGCTCGCTCTCGAGCTGCTCCATGAGACTGGATCTGAGGGTTCGCATCAGTTGGGGAGCCAGGAACAGGCCGATTGTGAGTGACGGCAGGGTGAGGCTCTTGAGGACGGACAGGACGCCGGTCTGATAGCCGCCACTGGGAAACCAGCCGAGGTTGATCGAGAGCAGCAGGATCAGCATCAGCCCGAGCCAAAACTGGGGCATCGCGAATGTGACCATGCTGCCGAGCCGGACCACCTGATCGATCGGACGGTTGGCGTGGATCGCCGACAGGGCACCCAGGGGAATTGCGATCAGCAAGGCCACGATGGTGGAGTACAAGAGCAGGTAGAGCGTCGGCATCACCCGGTCGAAGATGATGTCACGAACCGGCGCCCGCTTGACGAAGGAGTCGCCCAGATCGCCCTGCACAGCCCTTGCCACGAAGCCGGCGAACTGCTGGGGAATCGGTTTGTCCAAGCCGAGTTCGGCGGTGACGGTGGCGATGGTTTCGGGCGTGGCCTGGATCCCCAGCAGTCTGTATCACCGGATCGCCCGGTATCAGGCGAATTACGAGGAAGGCGCCGATCAGGATCGCGATGAGCACCCAGGAGCTATGGAGCAACCGGCGTCTCAGGTAGATCCACATACGCCCTCGAATGCTCCTTCGCGAGCCGGGTGGGTCCTGGACCGGAACCCACCCGCTCTCTTACTCCTATTCCAGCTTCAAGCTCGACTCGACCTGCAACGGATCAGTCGCTGAGCCACACGTCTTCCATGTCCCACCATCCGTTGGGCACGACCCGGAAGCCTTGCACGTTGTCGGCGACGGCGTGCGTGGTCGGCAGGAAGAACAGCGTCACCCAGGGCGCCTCATCCATGGCAAGCTGCTGGACCTGGGGCCAGACCTCTTCCCGAACCGCTTCGTCCACCGTGAATGCGGCTTGGCGGGTCAGGTCGACCAACTCCTGGGGAATGTCCCAGCCTGACAGGAATCCTCGCAGGGCGTTCTCGGGATCGTTGTCGTAGAAGAGCAAGGCCACCTCGTCGGGAACGACCACGTCGGAGGTGAACTTGGGCAAGGGAATGCCCGCCTCATACTGCATCGTGAAGAATCGGTCCCCGAAGAGGGACCCGGTATCGACCTCCTCGAGAGTGAGGTTCACCCCGATTTCCGCCCATTGCGACTGGAGGATCGTGCCGAGCTGGCGGTGGGTCGATGAACCTGCCGGGTAGATCAGCGTCAGGTCGAACCCGTCCGGCATCGAGGACGCCGCCATCAGCTCCTGGGCTCGTGCCAGGTCGAAGTCGTAGGCCGGGACCGTTGCGTAGTCGGCGTGATAGGTCGCCTTGGGGATCATGCTGTTGGCGACTTCGCCGACGCCCCCATAGACCGCCTCATTGATGGCGTCTTTGTCGGTCGCGTAGTTCAACGCCTGCCGCACCCCCACCTCGCCGAGCGGGGCAAATTGATGATTGAGGAAAACGGCCTCGTACCGGACGATGTCGTCCACCTGGACGGTGAACCCTTCCGCGTTGGCGAGTTCCGGAATCTGGGTGAATGGAACCCCCTCGACGATGTGGGCGTCGCCACCCTGGATCCGAAGCATCCGGGCGTTGTCATCGGGGATGAAATCGAAGCGCACCTCATCCAGATACGGCTTTCCTTCCTCCCAGTAATTCTCGTTGCGCTCGACCGTGATGTGCGAGCCCAGGACCCACTCCTTGAGCTTGAACGGGCCGGTTCCAAGGGGGTTTTGCCAGTGAGCCTCCCCCTCGGCTTCGACCGCCGCTTTGTTCACAATCGAAGCCGGGAAGACCGAGATGTTCTCGAGGAATGAGCCAACGGGTCGGTCGAGGTTCACCTGCACGGTCTGCTCGTCGACGATGTCGACACTCTCGATGCCGATGCCGAGGCTGGGGATGTTCACGTTGATAGCCGGGATCGGCAAAGCGCATCAGCGAGAATTGGACATCCTCGGCCGTGACCGGATCGCCGTTGGAGAACATTGCGTTGTCCCGGATGTGGAAGGTCCAGGTCAGTCCGTCTTCGCTGGATTCCCATTCGTCCGCCAGACCGGGCCCGACCTCGGGGCAACGTGTCGGGATCGGCCTCGACGAGCGTGTTGAAGATCTGGACGCGGACGAATATGGAGCCGTTGTCGGCCACCCCCATCGGATCGAGCGATTGGGTCTCGAAGAAGCGAGCAAATGTCAACGAGCCGCCCGTCTTGGGACCACCCTCCTCGGCGGCCGCAGTGGTCGTCGTTTATTCAGCGGCGCCGGCCGTCGTGGTGGTCGCGCCACCGTCGTCCGGTGGGGCGGTCGTGCTGCCGTCGGTGGTGTCGGTGGCAGCACCGCTGCAGGCGGCCGCGATCAGCAGAAAAGCTGCCATGGCCGCGATCCACAGGATGCCCTTTCGTTCATGTCGCCGGGCTCGCATGATCCTGTCCTCCTTAGTCATGTGCTCGACGCCTGATCGGTCTGTAGATCTTCGGGCACGTCGCGCGATGCGAATCTATTCAGGGCGCCCCGCCCCTTGCAACTAATCTTATAACATTCTCGCCAGTGCCGAACCACGGGGTATTAGGTCGGGTTGCGCTTGGCCGAAGCAGTTGGGATCAGCGAAGAAGCAGGCCCGACAAGCTGGTCGTCCGGTCCCGAAATTTGGTCATTGGCGCCCGCTGTGGTCGTAATTCGGTCATTGATGATCGAGTACCGAGTCTGAGTGACCGGATTTGCGTGCCGCCGTTCGTCAGTGACCAAATTTGGCGAACTCAGAAGCTCAATTAGGCGGTGAAAGCGCGGAGGACGTTCTCCGTTATGCGTGACACGTTGTTGTCGTACGAGTTGTGGGAGAGGCTCCCGAACCAGTTGATCGAGCTAACCGAGAAAACGGCTCCTCCGTTCTGGGTCTCGAAATAGACCATGTCCGCTCGGACTCGGGAATTGTCGGTCCCGTGGATCTCCCTCGTCATGACATTCATCTCGTCACGCGCGACCAGGTAGAAGTCGCTATGCAAACCCTCCGACGTGGCCAAACCGCAATGCATGCGGGGGCGAGCCGAGGGCGGGTTCGATTCTGTCCAGTTCGTCTCCGGCCGCACCGCCCATCACGAGACCGAAGTCCCCGATCACCTCGTCGTCGCCGATTCCCTCGAAGATGAATGCCGCTGCGAGGGTCGTGGGAGTCCGCCAACCGCTTGTATCCCGGTGCCTTGAGGTCCCAGCCCTGGGCGGTGAATCCGGTGCCGGCCAACAGGTTCGGCGGACGGCCTCGATGCCTCCAGATGCCACCGAGCTCACCGGTGCTGGCGAGATAGACCTCACCCGGATGGCTATCCCATGCCCGCGACCCGGAGAAGCCACGCCGTACTTCGATGACGTGATCGCGTTCTGGGTCGAAGGCGGTCACCCAGTAGAACCCGTTGCCTCCGAGATACGCCAGGTGTCCCCCCTGATGGAGGTAGCTCTCCAAGGCGTCGAGCATCTGCTCGGTCCAGTACTCCGGGTGGCTTCCGGTGACCAGCACCTTGTATCGGCTGAGTAGACCGGTTCCCTGTTTGTGCAGGTCCTCATCCGTAGCCACGTCGTAGGCGAAAGCCCTTGGCTTCGAGCCAGTCCACCATATTGAGGTCGAACGGGAAGTGGCGGGGTCCGTTGCTCACCCAATGGCGATGCGTCGGCCGCATCGAGACGATCGGCCGTAAGTAGTGCGAGTAGGCGATGCCGCTGCCGTCACTGTGCACGTCATACAGCGAAGCCCCGTACTCGCGATGCGCATCGAGGAAGACGTCATACGGATCGATGACGATCGGGACGTTGGTCAGCCCGGTGAAGTCGAAGCCGCCCGACCAGATGACGCTCTCGTTGGCATATGCCAGGTAGTTGTTGGTCGGCATGAGGTAGAGAACATCAGCCGTCGCGGTCCCGTCCGGCGGACGCACGAAGAACGGGATGTAGTCAACGACTCCGCCGGCTTCGAGGCGTGCGGCATAACATCCGCTTCGCAACCCATCGGGTATCTCCCAGGTGAAGTCGGCCAGCCACCGGGAATCTTCGAAGTCGTCGTCATGGAAGTGGATGGCCCCATACTTGGCGGGCGCGTCGGCGTAGTTGTAGACAGAAGTATCCCAGTTGTGGCCGTGCATCGCCCGGGTCGGGAGGTTGATGGCCTCCCCGTGATACCCACCGACGACATCGCTGATCTCGTCGGGAGCTCGGATGCGGTCGCTGGCGAAGTCCCAGGCCGCCACCAGCCCGTCGATCGAGGCAACCGCCGTGTCTCGTGCATCGAAAGAGCGTTCAGTTCGGATTCGGATAGTGGGCGATCGAAGAGATGGGGATTCTCGATCTTGCCGTTGTAACAAGCCCGCGGGATCGGTGCTGTCGGAGGGTTCCATCCATCCGGCGCCGATCAGGAAGGGCCCGCCGGCGCCGGCGGCCTCTCCTGGCTCGAACTTGGCCGAGAGGTCGACGACCGCATCACTGATCGGCCAGTCCGGCTGCATCCGAGACATGAGCCGGGCCTCTCCGCTGTTGGCGTCGAAAGTCGCCGCAACGAAATACCACAGACCCTGCCTGAGCGGCTCGCCGGCGGTGAGGGTGTGGTCCCTGCCCCCGGCACTTCTGACCTTGAAAGTGAGATTCCCTGTCTCATCGATGAAGAGCCCGTAGCCACCTTCCTCGGGCGACCAACGGGTCATGATTCCCTGCAGGCGACCCAGGACCGGATTCGTCGGCCATATCCACGCATGCAATGTGAAGCCATCGGGCGTTGCGGGCGTCTGCGGAACACTGACGAACGAGCCGGTATGCGTCTCCTGCCGGCGACCGGGGTAGCGACCGTTGACGGCGGCATCGATGTCCTCGACCTTGTGCCCGGGGCCCTCGGGGTTGACGTCGCCATGGATCAGCCGAACTATCCGGGCCTCGTATTCATCGAACTCGGAGCTCACCATGAAATCGACCGCGTCTCCGGCCTGGGCCGAGAGCTTGCCCGCGTACCCGATGAGTTCCTTGCGCGTCTCCGACATTCCCGCTGCCTCCGGCCGATGGTTGGCGGGAAAGTAGCTTGTGGCCAACCGGCGGTCAACCGTCTTTATACAATCTCAAACCGGCCAGACACACGATCTTATAATGTTTGTTTGCTCGTTTCACGGCCGGAGGGGGCCCGGTCCTCTATCGATCACCGCTCGGGTTGACAGGAGACGTAGTGCAGGAGCACAACCGGATTGAATACCAGCTCCTCTACCCGAAATGTGCTCTGACCGGGAGGATGATCTTCCCCGGCGAGGCCTTCGTGCAGGGTGAGGCCGGGAAGGTCTATGTGGACTCGGTGGCGAGGACTCTCGACGAGTCCGGGCGCCTCGAAATCGATTCTTCCGAAATCGGGCCCTGGTTGCAGCAGACGGACCTCGAACCCGACCCACGCGCCGATCCCATCACCCTCGAGGTGGTCAGGGGTGCCCTCACCTCCATTTGGACCGAGATGCAGTTCACCATGACGAGAACTGCCTACTCCCCCATCTTCTTCGAGGGGGAAGACTTCACGGTGACCATCCTCGACGCGGATCTCCGGATCGTCTCCACCCGGGAGGGATTTCCCTCACAGATGGGTGCCATGCAGCAGGCGGCCCGAGCGGCCCTCGCCCCGTTTGGCCGGGCGGGTCTGGAACCGGGTGACGTCATCCTCCACAACTCTTCTCACATCGGAACACCCCACCTGCCTGAGTTCTCCATGACGATGCCGGTGTTCCGGGGCGATCGATTGGTCGCCTTCGTCGAGACCATTGCCCACCACGCCGATGTCGGCGGCAAGGCTCCGGGCGGGATGCCTGGCGACGCTACCGACATCCACCAGGAGGGCGTCATCATCCCGCCAGTCAAGTTCTTCGTACGGGGTCAGCCCAACGAGGAACTTTGGCGCATCGTCCTCTCCAACACCCGTACGCCGGACTCCAGCTACGGAGACTTCATGGCCATGTATGGCTCGCTGGTGACGGGACACCGCCGCCTTCTCGAGCTCTTCGACCGTTTGGGCGATGACGAAACGCTTCTGTACATGCGTGAGCTCCAGAAGTACTCCGAACGAAGGACCAGGGGGTGCATCCGCGACATTCCCAATGGTGTCTACGAGTCGACGATCTATGCCGACGACGACGGTGTCACCGCCGACCCGCATCTGATCAAGCTGAACATGACGGTCCTCGACGAAGACATCGTCCTCGACTTCCGCGGATCGGGTCCGCAGGCGGCAGGACCGATCAACAATCCTTACACGGTCACCCTCGCTGCCAGCGTCAACGCCCTCTTCAACGTCTTTGAGGCAAGCATCCCCCACAACGAGGGCGCCTTCCGCCCGATCCATCTGATCGCCCCTCCCGGAACGATCGTCAATTGCAATTACCCGGCCGCATTGTCCTCCGGCAATACCGAGACCCACAACCTCGTGGCCGAAGTCGTGATCGCCGCCCTCCGCCAAGCGGTGCCGGAAAGGGTCATGGCCCCGACCGGGGCCACGACGGGCTTGATCACCGGTGGCGGCATCCACCCCGATCTCCATGAGTTCTACGCCTTCGTCCTCTGGGAGCCGACCGGCTACGGGGCCAGGCTCAATCAAGATGGATACACAGCGACCACCTGGGTCGCCCCCCAGGCGAGGCAGTTCTCCACTGAAGTATTGGAGACGAAGCTGCCGTGGCGAATAGCGGACTACTCGCTGCGCCGAGACTCCGGGGGGCCGGGCCGGACCCGGGGCGGGATGGGGGTAACCCGAACCCACGAGATGCTGTCAGACGAACAGGTTTTCAACTCGATCGCCCACTTCCATCGTTTTCCCCCGAAGGGGGTCGACGGCGGATCGGATGGCATGACAGGCGAAGTCCGCATCGTGGAAAGGGGAGGAAGCGAGATCACCGCCCCGCAGCGGTCGGCCGGCGCCAGGTCGCCTTCCAAGTTCACCGGCATCGAGGTTCGAAGAGGCGAAAGCGTTGTCGTGCGCCTACCGGGCGGGGCCGGATGGGGCCCGCCTGGCGAGCGTGACAGAGCTGCAATCGCACGCGATCTGGGGGACGACCTCATCTCCCTGGAGGCCGCGGTAGAAATCTATGGCCTGGACCGTGCCGAGGCCGAGGAGATTGCTTCCCGGTATTCCTGGGATCGCAAACGGCAGGCCTATCGAGCCCGAACCGGCTCATCAGGTGAGACTTCCGAGGCGGTCGCGACGTGATCGTGGGCGTCGACATCGGAGGTACTTTCACCGACCTCGTGGCGGTTGACGGGGCCACCGGAGCACAGGCCTATCACAAGCTCCCGTCCACGCCCGACGATCCCGCCCGAGCGGTGATCGAAGGTCTCGAGCAGATGGGAATCGATCTCGGGACGGTGGAGCGGCTGATCCATGGCACCACGCTTGCCACCAACACGATCCTGCAGCGCAATGGGGCAGTGACCGGCCTGGTGACGACCGCGGGGCATCGTGACGTATTGCAGATCAGGAGAGGGAACAAGCCGGAGAGCCAGGTCTTCAACCCGCTGTGGGAGGAGCCCACGCCGATCGTCCCGAGGTACCTGCGGGTCGATGTAACGGAGCGCACCGACTACCAGGGAAACGAGATCGACGCCGCTGGATGAGGGCGAGCTGCGGCTGGGCGCTCGACCACCTCGTCTGTCTCGGTGTCGAGGCTGTGGCGGTTTGCTTCCTCTTCTCCTACCTCAGCAAAGACCACGAGGTCCGTGCGCGCGAGATCATCGAGTCGGAGTATCCGCAACTGGCGGTCTCGGTGTCCCACGAAATCCTCCCCCAGTGGCGAGAGTACGAGCGCACGGCGACGACCGTGGCCGATGCCTATGTCAAGCCCCGCATGGGGGCGTATATCGAGCCACCTCGAGTCGACCCTGAGGACGCTTGGCTACGACCATGGTCTCCTGATCATGAGGTCGAATGGCGGCATCATGTCGGGTGCGCGAGCTCGACAGCGGCCGGTAGAAACCTTCTTGTCAGGACCCGCTGCGGGAGTTGTCGCCGGCCGGTACACGGGTCGTCACACCGGCAACGGCAACCTCATCGTCGTCGACATGGGGGGCACCAGCGCTGACGTCTCCCTGATCACCCGCGGGGAGCCGAGCGCGACGACCCAGAGCTTCATCGACGACGTGACGCCGCTCAACATCGCCATGCTCGACATTCGAACCATCGGAGCTGGAGGCGGATCGGTTGCATGGATCGATCCCGGCGGTGTACTCAAGGTCGGACCCGCGAGCGCCGGCGCGGACCCGGGCCCGGCTTGCTACGACCGGGGCGGACAACTGCCGACAGTTACAGACGCCAATGTGGTGCTGGGTCGGATCGGAACTGACACGTTGCTGGGCGGTCGGGTTCGCATCGATCCTGATCTCGCATTGGAGGCGATCGAGCGACACATCGCCCGACCACTAGGCATCGACCCGGTCCAGGCCGCGGCAGGGATCGTTCGGGTCACCGTTGCCAACATGGCTGCAGCGATTCGAGCTGTTACCGCCGAGCGGGGCGTGGATCCTCGCCAGTACTCGATGTTGGCGGGAGGCGGGGGCGGGCCGTTGCATTGCCCTCTTGCTCGCCCGCGAGTTCGGGATGGACCGTGTGATCGTTCCCGCCTACCCGGGCCTGATGTCGGCCTCGGGCCTCGTTCTCTCCGATCTTCGGGTAGAAGTCGATCAGATCCTCGCCGATGCGTCTCGAGCGCGATGGGACTGCAGGCGTTGGCCGCGACTTGCTCTTCGATGCTCGAGGAGGCGATCGCGGAGTTGCGTGAGGAGGGATTCGAAGGGAACCCTTCCACCTCCCTCACTCTGGTCATGCGTTATCTCGGACAGAACTGGGAGATCGACGTGCCGGTCGTCGCCGACGAGTTGACGGTGGAGTCGCTGTCGCGTGAGTTCGATCAGACCCACCAAAAGCTTTACGGCTTCGATCTGCCCTCGCACCAGCACGAAATACTGGCGATTCGGACTGCGGCGGTGGGCCCCACACCTGGAGCCGACGACCTGGTACCCCGCCGGCCAGGCCAAAACCGGCGCCCGCCGCTGATGAGGGGCCGGCACCCAGCCGAGACTCGGCGAATGTGGAACGACCTGGTCGGCCAAATTCGAACACTGCCCCGTGTTCGCCCGCGATGCCCTCCAACCTGGCGACGAAGATCCTCGGTCCCGGCCACGATCGAGGGGCCGATTCCGCGGTTTGGCTTCCGGCCGGTGCGCGAAGTTCCGTGGATCCCGATGGCAATATCATCGTAAATCTGGTCTGATTCGGAGGAGAGCCCCAATGCCCCAAGCCCGCCCCGCAGTGGAAGCCGAGTACGGCGATGTCGCCAGCAGCGACATGAGCTGGCAATACAAAGGCTGGCCCGAATCGGCGGCTTCCGTCACGATCGACGCCATCGGAGAGCAACGATGGAACATATTCGAGGACGACTTCCTCTTCCCCGTGATGGTCGCTGCATGAGGAAGCCCTAAACCACAACACCTCAGAACGATGAGCCGATTCTGTGAAGACAACCAGATATCGGTGGCTCCCCACGGCAAGACCCACATGTCTCCCGAGCTGACCCGTCTCCAGCTGGAGGCTGGAGCGTGGGGCATCACCGCCGCCACGATCAGCCAAGCCCGCATCTTCCGCAGGTTCGGGGTCGACCGGGTGCTTCTGGCGAATCAGGTCGTCGATCCAAGCGCGCTGCGATGGGTGTGGCGAGAGCTCCAGGACTTCGCCGACTTCCAATTCGTCTGTCTGGTCGACTCGGTCGACTGCGCCGAGGTCATGGAAGCGGCGCTCGTCGAGCCTGCCGACAGGGCCGTCCCATCGATGTCCTGGTCGAGCTCGGACTCGAGTCGGGGAGGACCGGGAGCCGAACCGTCGACGAGGCCACCGGCGTCGCAAGCGAAGATCGGTCATTCGGAACGATTGAACCTCGTCGGGGTCGAGGGATATGAGGGCATCCTCCACTACACCGGCGACGACTTCACTGCCGTCGACGCTTTCCTCCTTCGGGTCCGCGAACTCACCGAGAGGCTGGATTCCGCAAGGCGCGTTCGACCATCTGCCGGAGGTTCTGGTGACCGCGGGAGGGAGCATGTTCCCCGATCGTGTGGCCAAGATCCTCGGCGGCCAATGGAACCTGAATCGCCCGGTCAGGACCATCATCCGCGCCGGAGGGTATGTCACCCACGATTCGATCCTCTATGCCGAGTCCGGGCCGTTCGGCGTCCGTCCTCCCATGGACCGATACCCGGCGTTGATTCCCGCCCTGTACCTGTGGGCCTACGTTCTCTCCCGTCCCGAGCCCGGTCTCGCCCTGGCCGGGTTCGGAAAACGAGATGTCTCCTTCGACGTCGATCTTCCGATCCCTTTGTATCTCCGGCGTGGAAAGACGACCTCGGCCCTCGACGGTGAACTGGAGGTGTTCGGGCTCAACGACCAACACGCTTACATCCGGGTCCCACCCGACTTCGATCTCGCGGTAGGCGACATCGTGGGTTGCGGGATCTCCCACCCCTGTGCGACGTTCGATCGCTGGCGGGCCATGCCCCTCGTGGACGACGACCACAACGTCCGGGGGGCAGTCAGGACCTTTTTCTGAGCGTCGAGAATCGGACACCGCGCGTCCGGCAGCGAGCGCCCGACCGACATGCTCAGGCGCCGGTCAACGGGCTTTCGTCGCGCGGTGGCCGGAGCCTTGCGCAGATTCTGCTGATGGTGGGCGAAAAGGTGGCTGTCGGTGACCGCAAATTTGAGTCGAACCGAGTCGCCGCTCTTGACCGGAGACCGCGGAGGCATCCGCACCTGGACCGGCTGGCCACCGGCCACCTCGACGCTGACGTAGAGGTCCGAGCCGACGGGCTCCAAGAAGCGGATCGTCCCCGGAATTCCATCGTGGTCGGCCGGGGATAGGCCCAGGTCCTCCGGCCGAAGCCCCAGCCAGGCCTGGCCGGTCGCGTCCTCCAGGGCATCGAGCGGAATGTCCATCGCCTCGGCGTCGATCTCCAATTCATAGCCCTCTCGCCGATACCACCAGCGACCTTCGGTGTAATCGAGGTCTCCGGGCAGGAGGTTCATGGGTGGCGCCCCCAGGAATCGGGCGACGAAGGTATTGGCGGGGAAGTCGTAGACGTCGGTCGGCCTGCCAACCTGCTGGATCCGGCCGCCTCGCATCACCGCCATCCGGTTACCCATCGTCATGGCTTCCACCTGATCGTGGGTGACATAGATCGTCGTGATTCCGAGATTCTCGTGGAGATCCATGAGTTCGAGCCGGGTTTGCAGCCGGAGTTGGGCGTCGAGGTTCGAGAGAGGTTCATCCATGAGGAAGACTCCCGGTTCTCTCACGATGGCACGAGCGAGGGCGACCCGCTGCCGCTGCCCACCCGAGAGCTGCTCGGGGAGCCTGTTCAGCAACTCCCGATCTCGAGAATCTTCGAGGCTCGCTGAACGGCCTCCTCGATCGCCGGCCGGCCCAGCTTTGCCGTCTCCAGCGGGAACGCGACGTTCTTGTAAACGGTCATGTGTGGATAGAGGGCATAGTTCTGGAAAACCATCGCCACGTTGCGAAGGGTGGGATCTGTGAAGTTGACGATCCGATCGTCGATCACGATCTCACCCATCGTTGCATCTTCCAGTCCTGCGATCAGGCGGAGAATCGTGCTCTTTCCACATCCCGACGGTCCGAGCAGAACCAGGAACTCACCGTCGGAGATCTTCAACGAGACATCGTCGACGGCGACGACGCCACCGAAGCTTTTGGTCAAGTGTCGCAGCACCACTTCAGCCATCTAGTGCCACCGTGCCCATTCCTGTCCAATCCATATAGACCGCCTTCATCTCGAATTTCCAATCACTGCTTGAGTGCCCCGGCCATGGACGCCTGCACGAACCACCTCTGGAAGAACAGGAACACGATCGTTATCGGTATCAGGGTCAGGAGTGCGGCGGCAGCCATGACGCCCCAGTTGGTCACGAACTGTCCGTTGAGGGAGGCGATCCCAACTGTCAGGACCCGGTACTTGTCGCCCGACGTGGCGACGAGTGGCCACAGGAACTGGGCCCACTGCATCATGAAAACGAATATGGCGAGAACCACGAGCGCCGGCTTGATGAGAGGGAGAACGATCTTGCGCAGGATGCGCCAGTCTGAGGCCCCGTCGAGTTTTGCCGCCTCATAGAGGCCGGCGGGCAGGGTCTGGATGAATTGCCTCATCATGAACACTCCGAGGGGCGACACGCTCAGGGGCAGGATCAGCCCTCCGTAGGTGTCGAGCCCGATAATCGGCTTCCCGATGATCGGCCAGGTTCCAATCTCCCGAACCAGCAGGTAGGTCGGCGCCAGAACGGCGGCGACCGGAACCATGAGGGTGGCCAGCACGGCGAAGAAGATCAACTTCTTGCCCGGGAATGACAACCTCGCGAAGGCATAGCCCGCCAGGGTGTTGGTGATGAGCGTCAGGATCGTCGCCCCCGAGGCGAGGATGATGGTGTTGAGGGCCCACCGGGCGTAACCGGTGTGCGTGAACAGGAAGCGGATAGTTCTCCAACGAAGGGTTGCTCGGAATCCATTGCGGTGGATATGCGAACAGCGACACGCTGTCTCGGAAGGCCGGGGAGATGAGGTAGATGACGGGGCCGACGGCCATCACCACGAAGATCGCGAGGATGGTGTAGGCGCCGCCGGCTCTGATTCTCCGAATGAGCCGATACCGACGCGACTCCTTCTCGTACTCGGCGAGATCCTCCTCGAAGGCGGACGACGCCTGGGGCACGGTGGCGGTCACGCGCCCTCCTGATTTCGTCTGTCTCCGAGGTAGCGAAATGCGATCAACGTGAGCAGGAGGATCACTACCAGGAGCCCGACCGACGCGGCGAAAGCCAAACCTGTGTCCTGGAAGGCAAACATGCGGCGAAAGATAAACCACACGACCGTGGCTGTCCCGAGAGCCGGACCGCCCTGGGTCAGCGCCTGCACCGAGTCGAAGAGCTGGAAGTTGAAGATCACGGCGATGACGATGGCGAAGAGCAGCAATGGCCTCAGGGTCGGCAACGTGATCCTTCGGAACCGGCGGAAGCGACGAGCCCCGTCCATCCGGGCCGCATCGAGCAACTCGCCGGGTACGGCCTGCATCCCGGCCAGGAAGAAGAGGACCCAGAACCCGAGACCCCGCCAGACCTCAACTCCGACAATGGTGAGGAGAGCGTTGGGGTTGCGACCGAGGAAGTTGATGCCCTCACCGCGGAGGACGGTGCGCTGGATCAGATTGAAAATGCCGAAGTCGAAGTGAACCAGGAAGAACCAGATCATCGCTGCCAGCACCGGGGGCGCCAGCAAAGGGAAGTAGAGAGCGAGCTTGAAGAAGTTGCCGCCCGCCCGATATCGGTTCAGCAAAGCGGCCAGACTCATCGCCAGGACGAATACGATCCCGATCGCGATCACGACGTAGATCGACGTGTTGATCACCGCCCGCTTGAGCTCGGTGTCGGTGAACATCCGACTCCAGTTTCCGAGCCCGACGAAGCGCCGGTCGTCGACGATCCCGCCGGTGTTGAAGCTCAGCCATATTGCCCACCCGGTAGGGATGGCGAGGAAGACGAACCACAGGATCATGTACGGGGCCAGAAATCCGATCGCCCGGGATTTGACCCGCGCCCGGTATCGACGGGCAGCGTTGCGATACTGCTCCGGGCTCAATGTGAGATCCGACCACTCCGACCCGTTGTCAGTGCGATCTCGCTACTGATCGCAGGACCGAGGGACGCCGTCACGTACCGTCCTCCATTTTCGTCACGATCGCTTCGAGCGCTTCACTGAGTTGCCCGGTGGCCGTCATGGGCGATTCCCACGAGGCCACCGGGCCAACTCCATGGCATGGCTGGGTGCTACCCGAGCCATGACCGATCTTCCTACTGCCCGAGGACCTCCGTCGCCCGTGCCTGGGCGTCGGCCAGGGCTTCGGCGACCGGCGTGTTGCAGGTCGTCGCCGCCTCCAGGGCCTTGGCGTATTCGTCGAGGATCTGAGAGATCTTCGGGTGGGTGACGAGGCCGTCCCAGGTCGTCATCGCCCATTCGAAGTTCTTGGCCAGCATCTCATTTCCACCGGTGACGTCGACGTCGTCACGAGCCGGGACAAACCCGAACCGCTCGTTGAAGACGGTCATGAACTCCTGGCCGCTGAGGTACTTGACCAGTTCCCAGGCGGCGTCCTTGTTGTCGCTCTTGGCTCCGATCGACCAGTGCCCGGTGGTGGAGAACTGCGTTTGGGTTCCGTCGGGGGCGCCCACCGGCTGGGCGATGTCCCACTCGAAGGGAAGGCCCTCCTCCTGGAATACCTCGACTCGAAGCGGCTCGTCCAGCAGGAATGCCAGCTTGCCCGCCTTGAAGAGCTCGATCCCACCTTCACGGTCGTACTGCCCGAGCGGTGGTTGCACCTTCTCATTGCAGATCAGGTCGACCGCGTACTGCGTTGCCTGCTGAACCGGCTCGGAGTCGATGGTGGTGGCGCTGAAGTCATCGGAGATGATGTCGCCGCCAAAGTTGTGGATGTTCTGCAGGTTGAAGTACCAGCCGAAGTCTCCCACCGTCGTCGGCGTGTAAAAGCCCCACACGTCTTCGGTCTGAACCGCTTTGGCAGCTGCAATCAGCTCGTCCGTCGTCGTCGGGATCTCGGTGATGCCAGCCGCATTCAACAGGTCGAGGTTCACGAACATGACGATGGTCCCGATGATGACCGGCACTCCGTAGAGAGCATCCTTGTAGACGCTGGCGTTCACGATGCTGTCGGGCACCCGGGCCCGGTCCTCCCAGTCGGCGAACCGGGTGGTGACGTCCTCAAACGCCCCGCGGTCGCCAAAGAGCGTGAGATGGGTGCTCACCTGGTACATGACGTCGAAGACGTCGTCTCCGGCGAAGTTGGCCGAGTAGATCGCTTCCAACTGGTCCCATGGGACGATGGTGTGCTCGACCGTGATTCCGGTTTCCTCTTCGAACGGAGCTAGCCATTCGGCCATGAGCTCCGCTTCATCCTCGCCGTGGGGGGCTTTGGCGAACTGAAGAGTCACCCCCTCATATGGACGTTCTCCGGCGGCTGTGGTTCCACCGGCTTCGGCAGTTGTCGAGGTGCTGTCCGCGCCACCGCAGGCAGCAGCGATCAACGCCAACGTGACCAGAATCACTGGCCAACGCGCGCCCTTCGACAAAGGGCGTCTCGTATTCAGCTGATGCATGATCGTCTCCCTATTCTTGTCCGCGTGCCCAGACACGGTCGGGCGATTATATAAAACAAGGTAGCGGATGCAAGGAGCGTGAGGGAGGGTGGACGAGGTGAAGTTTGCCCCAGTGACCTCGGGTCGCCAACCTCGGAAATTGGCTCGGAAATTGCCCCGGAACTACCCCCGGTACTCGCCCCCGGCCTGGATCGCAGCCTTTACGACCTTCTCAGATTGGACGGACGCACCGCGGTCGTGACCGGAGGGGCCCGTGGGATCGGGGGTGCCATCGCCGGCCGACTGGTCGAAGCCGGCGCTGCGGTGGTCGTCGGCGACCTCGACATCTCCGAGCTGAGCGGGACGCAGCAACGCCACCCACATGGAGGTCGACCTGCTCGCGCCCGACGGCCCGGATCGTCTCGTCCAGCGGACTCTCGAAATTCATGGCCGTCTCGATGTTTGGGTCAACAACGCCGGCATCTACCCGACCTCCCACGTGCTCGACATGACCGACCAGGAATGGAACCGGGTGATCGAACTCAACCTCACGGCCGCGTTCCGGGGAGCCCGGGCCGCCGCCCGGGCGATGACTCGACACGGCTCGGGAGTGATCGTGAACGTCGCTTCAAATGCGGGAATGGCCTCAGGACCAGCCACAGCCCACTACGTCGCCTCGAAACATGGCATTGTCGGGCTCACGAAGAGCCTGGCGATCGACCTGGCTCCTCACGGAATTCGGGCGGTCGGAATCGCGCCGGGAGTCACGATGACCGAAGGCCTGTCGGCCGCGATGGCTCACCTCGCCGATCACGGTTGGGGGGATATGGAGTCCTACGCCGCCCGAACGGTGCCCCTCGGGCGCATGGCGCATCCAGATGAGATCGCGCGTGTCGTCGTGTTCGTCAGCAGCGATCTTGCCCAATACATCACCGGCACCACGATCCTCGTCGACGGGGGCCAGGTGGTGTCATTCACATGACGTCGATGGCTGCGAGGCTGGGACGGTCCGAGTCCGGGTGGCCCGGATCGGGGAGCCGTCCATACATCAATAGTTTATAATCTCTTCTCGAACTCAAGGCGATCCCAAGGCGGTAATGAGATGGCGGCAAAGCGGATCGGTATCGACACCGGCGGCACTTTTACCGATCTGATCCTGTTCGACGTCGCCCAGGGCACGATCTCCTCCCTCAAGGTCTCGTCGACCCCCAGCGAGCCGCTCCGAGCCTTCATCAGCGCGATTCGCGAATCCGACACCGAGCCCAACGACATCGCCTTTCTGGTCCACGGGACGACCGTGGCAACCAACGCCCTGATCGAGCGCAAGGGCGCCAAAGTCGGATTTGTCTGCACCTCCGGACATGAGGACATCCCTTACATCCAGAGAGTCAACCGGCAATATCTCTACGACCTGTCGTGGGACAAGCCTCGACCCCTCCTCCGCAGCAGACAGCATTGTTTCGGGGTCAAGGAGAGGATCGACGCCCGCGGAGAGGTCGTCATGGCCCTCGAGGACGGCGTGGTGGAGGAGCTGTGCGACGAGCTCGAGAAAGGCCAGTTCGAGGCCCTCGCGGTCTGCCTGCTGTTTTCGTACCTCAACACCGAGCACGAACAGAAGCTCGCCGAAGCGCTGCGTGCCCGGTTTCCCGACACTCCGCTGTCGGTGTCCCACGAAGTGGCCCCGATCTGGCGCGAGTATGAGCGTTCGAGCACGACCATCGCCGACGCCTTTATCAAGCCCTTGATGCAGCGGTACGTGAGCAGTCTCGAAGCGGGACTCAACGATGCCGGCATCGACCTCAAGTGGGCCATGATGAAGTCCAACGGCGGCCTGATGAACGCCAATGCGGCGGCCGACCATCCGATCCATCTCGCCATGTCGGGACCGGCCGGCGGGGCAGTGGCCTCGCAGCACATCGCCGACCTTCTCGACCTCAAGGACGTCGTGACGATTGACGTCGGAGGAACGAGTGCCGACGTCGGTCTCATCCTCGACTCCATGCTCGGCTATACGACCGAGTATGAGATCGAATGGGGCATTCCGGCCGCGATCCCCCTCATCGACATCCACACCGTGGGGGCAGGAGGCGGTTCGATCGCATGGGTGAACAACGGCGGATTTCTCCAGGTCGGTCCGCATAGCGCCGGGGCCGACCCCGGCCCCATCTGTTACGGGCGCGGGGGTGAGAATCTCACCCTCACCGATGCCAACCTCGTTCTCGGGAGGCTCGATCCGAACTACTTCCTGGGCGGCAAGATGGACCTGAATACCGATCTGGCAGTTGCCGCCATGGCCTCGATGAGCGAGTCGCTGGGAATGTCCCAACTTGACCTCGCCCACTCGATCGTCGAGATCGCCAATGAGAACATGGCGAACGCGATCAGGATGGTCAGCATCGAGCGAGGCCACGATCCGAGACACTTCGCGCTAGTGGCCTTCGGCGGGGCGGGGCCGCTCCATGGAGCGGCGATCGCCCGAAAGCTCGGCATCCCCAAGCTCGTGATCCCACCTTTCCCGGGGAGCTTTTCGGCGCTCGGCCTGTTGCTCGGCGACCTCCGGGTGGACAAGGTCTGGACCCAGAGCTACCGATCCGACCGGGTCACTGCAGAGAGGGTTGTCGCCCAGTTCGACACGATCACCCAGGCCGCGGTGAGCGAGCTTCGATCGCAGGGCTTCGACGGAGAACCCCTCCTTCGCTACGCGATCAACATGCGCTATTTGGGACAGAACTATGAGACAGAGGTCGAGGTTCCGCCACTGGGTGAGCTGGAGCAGTCTTCCGCCCAGGAGCAGCTCGAGACCGCTTACCGGGCCTTCAACGACCGGCATGAGTCGATGTACGACTATGTGATCAAGGACGCCGTCATCGAGATGATCAGTTTCCGAGTCACGGCCATCGGGTCGATACCTCACCCCGACCTGGCCACGGTCACCGTTGACGAACCCGATCGCGGGCGCTTTCGCAGCGTCTACTACAGTGAACACGGACCCGTTTCAACAGAGCTCATTCGCCGCTCGGCGATGCCGATCGACGAGTTGATCCAAGGTCCAGTGATCATCGAGGAACCCGGGTCCACAACTCTCGTCGAACCGGGCATGACCGTCCGCCGTACCGATAACGACATTCTCCTGGTGGAGGTGAACTGATGGCCATGTCAACGAGTAACGCGACCGCCGACCTCAAGATCGACCAGGTCACGCTCACGGTGATCGACAACTACCTGTCGACGACTTGCCGTGAGATGGGTGTCGCCATGATGCGGACCGCCTACTCCCCCATGTTCAACGAGTCCCTCGACTTCTCGTGTGTCCTCTTCAACCGGGACGGCAAGATGATCGCCCAAGCCGAGTTCTGCCCCTCCCAGATCGGCACGATCAAGTTCACGGTGGAATGGATGATCGACGAGCTCGGCACGGACGTCTACAAGCCCGGCGACGTCATCATCATGAACGATCCCTATCGGGGCAGCGGCCACATCCCCGAGCACACGCTGCTCAGGGCCGTTTTCCACGAGGGTGAGATTGTCGCCTTCGTCGCCAACTGTGCTCACCTGGCCGAGCCTGGAGCCAAGGCCCCCGGGGGATTGGCCGGCGACGCCACCGACATCTTCCAGGAGGGCTTGCGACTCCCGCCCCTGTGGCTGCAGCGCGAAGGGAAGGACGTCGAAGACGTCTGGAAGATCATCTTCGCCAACCATCGCACTCCCAAGGTCTCCTACGGCGACCTGATGGCCATGGTCGGCTCGCTCAACGTGGCGGAAAGGCGGATCACCAGCCTCATCGACACCTACGGCCTGGACACGTTCTATTCGGCGACCGATGACCTCATACGAATTGCCGAACGCCGCATGGAGGAAGAAATCCGCCAGATCCCCGACGGGGAGTACTACTTCGAAGACGTCATCGAGGACGACGGTGTGGCCGAGGGTTCCTACACGATCCGGTGCATGGTGGTCGTGGACGGCGATCACCTGACCTGCGATTTCACCGGATCCTCGGAGCAGGCCAAAGGACCGATGAACGCCACTTACGCGGTGACCGCTTCCGCGGTCTACAACGCCATCCTGCATATCACCGATCCCACGATCCCCCGCAACGAGGGGTGTTACCGACCCATCAACATCATCGCCCCGCCGGGCACGATCGTAAATTGCGAGTTTCCCGCCGCCCTCGTGGGAGGCAACACCGAAGTCAGCCCACGCATAACCGACATCATTTTCGGAGCTCTGGCCGACGCCCTCCCCGACCGCATCCCGGCCTCTCTGGGGGGGACGTCTTGCTGCTTCTTGTTCGGAGGCAAGCATCCCGAAACCGGGGATCTGTACTCCCATTTCCATTTCGAGGGGGTCGGCTGGGGCGGTCGACCCACCAAGGACGGAAACAGCCAGATCATCGTGATCAATGGCAACTGCCGCAACACACCGGTCGAGGTGTTCGAGAGCAGATATCCCATGCGGGTCGAGTCCTACCGGCTGCTCGAGGACTCCGGAGGCCCCGGCAAGAACCGTGGCGGGCTGGGCATGGAGCGGATCTTCACCATGGAGGTCGACGAGATAACCGTCAGCGCCATCTTCAACCGGATGCTCGTCGACCCCTTCGGGATTCACGGCGGCAAGCCCGGAAAGAACAGCGGGATCTACGTCAGCGCGTCGGCGACGAAGACTGGAAGACTTTCAGCGAGGTGTACGGGACGATCTCGCCGTCGAAATTCTCCAACATTCTCCTCCACCGGGGCGACCAGGTGAAGATCGTCGCCCCCGGCGGCGGTGGCTGGGGCAATCCGCTCGAACGCGAGGAAGCGCGGGTGCTGGCCGACGTCGAAGAAGGCTTTGTGACTCCCGAAGCGGCGCGGCGGGACTACGGCCTCGAGCTCACTCAGACCGAGGGCGAGTGGGCCGTGTCGGGAACGCCCGGCGAGAGGTCTCCGATGAAGGGTGTCTGGATCGAGCGGGAGCCGATGTACCTCTCCTTCGATGTCTACACCTGCGAGTACTGCGGCAAGAACTGCCCTCGTTTCGTATGGATCGAGGACATCGATGGTGAGCAGACTCCGTTTTGCACTCCCGAGGTTGCCGACATCTATCTGGAAACCCGCGATCGCCACGACTCCAACACGAGGCGGGTCGACTCGAAGTTCGGCCTCACCGAGCAGCTGCGACTGATCAAACAGAACTGCGCAGCTCTCGAAGACCGACAGCCCGAGCGACGGTGCAGCGCTTCTCGGTTGACGACCTCAAGTTCACCTACAGCGGCGACCATCAACCCATCGGCCGCGTCGAGCCTGGAGAGATGTTCCTGGTCGAAACAGAGGACTGCTTCTCCGGGAAGATTCGCCCAACCCGCCGGGTTCACCGAAGAGAACCTCGCCTGGGTCCTGAGCAACCTCGACGGGGTCACCGGTCCTATATACGTCAAAGGCGCCACCCCTGAGCACGTCGTCGCCATCACGCTGCACGACGTAGAGATCCTCACTCAGCGGCAGCATCGCCTGGAGCACCTGCCGGGCGGCGAGCCCCCGGGACTGGTGGGGCGAGTGGTACGCCTGCGATGGCCTCGAGATCAAGGACAATCACATACGTCTTCGGTGACTTCCGCATCCCCGTATCACCTCTGATCGGCTGCATCGCCACCGCGCCGGATCGTGAGACGGTGTTTTCGAAGATGCAGGGGTCCTATGGCGGCAACATGGATAGCAACGACGTGCGAAAAGGGGCCACCGTGATCCTTCCGGTTGCGGTCGACGGGGCCTACCTCTACTTCGGTGATGCCAAGGCCCGGATGGGCGATGGCGAGGTCGTGCAGTCCCCCGAGATCGGCACTCTGATCACGGCTTCTGTTGATCTCCGGCCGAGGCCGAAGCAGATGAGGTGGCCGCGGGTCGAATCCCCTTCCCATCTCACGACGCTGGTCTCCGGACTTTCGAGTGACGACGCTGCCGCGCTGGCTTTCGCCGAGATGCTGGCCTGGGGGGAGGAACTCTCCGGAATGGCACGACCAGAACTCGCCCTCATCCTCGGGATGGTCGCCGATGTCGGCATCTGTCAGATCGCCAACACGCTCCACACGGCCAAGTGCACTGTGGAACGCTCCCTGCTGCCCGGGGGACTCACCCCGTCGGCGGCCTGACCAGACCGGTCAGCCAATGTCGGGAACTGCGAGGCGAGCCGTGAGCCCGCCGTCGACCGGGATGACGGCGCCCGAGAGAAATGAGGCGGCCGGAGAGCACAAGAAGGCCACGACCTCGCCGACCTCATCGGGGGTGCCGACTCTGCCCAGCGGATGAGCCGCGGCCAGGGCGGTCTGCCGATCGACCGTATTGGATGACTCGAACATCTCGGTGCGGATGTACCCGGGGGCCACTGCGTTGACCCTGATGCCGGCCGGGCCCAATTCGACCGCCAGCGACCGGGTCAGCTGATGGAGGCCGGCCTTGGCGACGTTGTAGGACGTCGTTCCCGGGGACGCCAGCAGACCCAGAACGGAACCGATGTTCACGATCGAAGAACCGGGCCCAGGTCGTCGTTCCGCAGCCCGACGCAAGAGCGGCTCGAGCAACCGGATCAGCTCGAAGGCCGCCCAGAGGTCGACGTTCATGACGTGGTCCCATCCTTCGCCTCCCTGATCGGTGACGTCCCCGACATGCACGACTCCGGCGTTGTTGACGACGGCGTCGAGATGGGGCAAGCTCCTCCGCCATCAGTTGGCCAAACCTCTTCACCGACTCACGATCGGAAAGGTCGCATTGGTGGACGACAGCTTCCCCGCCGATCCCGGCGATGCTTGCTGCGACTCCTTCGGTCAGATCCCGGCGGCGGGACACGAGGTGGACCAGGTACCCGTCTCGGGCCAGTTTCAAGGCGATGGCCGCACCTATTCCCCGACTGGCACCGGTCACCACCGCTGCACGCGAGGTCATGCCCGCAGGGCCCCATCGACGACCAGGCAGGTGCCGGTCAGGTAGACCGGCGCAGCCGTCGCCAGGAACGTCACGGTGGCCGCGACTTCAGCCGGGTCGGCCAGGCGACCCATGGGAACGGTCCCGGCAAAGTCGGACGGCTCGCCAGTCACCAGAGCCTGCCCGGCCGCGATCCTGTCGAGCATCGGCGACTCCACGTAGCCGGGACACACGGCGTTGACCGGAATTCCGAATGGCGCCAACTCCCGTGCCAGCGATCTCGTTAGACCTACGACGGCATGCTTGGAGGCGTTGTAGGGACTGGTGAAGGCCCCTCCGCTCAAGACCGGCCCCCGAGGCGATGTTCACGATCCGGCCGCTTCCTCTTTCCTTGAAAGAGGGAACGATCGCCGAGCAGAGCCAGAAGATGCTCATCACGTTCACCGCAAATACCTGCTCCACCTCCCCCGGCTCCAGATCCTCGACCGCGGCGACGGGGCCTTCGATCCCGGCACCGTTGATCAGGACGTCGATCGACCCGAAGCGTTCGATCACCGCGCCGACCAGCTCCGCCGCAAAACCGGGATTGGCCACGTCACCTGCCAGCACGACTGTCTCGCAGCCCCGAACCTCGCTCGCGACTCGATCCGCTCGACCAGCATCGAGGTCGGTGAGGGCCAACGACGCCATCTGGTCCTGCAGCGCCAGGACGATCTGCCTGCCCAGGGTCCCACCGGCGCCGGTGACGAGCGCGGTGCCGGCGGAGGTTGTCATCCGGTCTGGTTGCGGTTCAACCAATCAAGGGTGGTCTGGTTGAACGTGGCTGGATCCTGCAGCCCGAATAGATGGGATCCACCCTCGAACACCACCAGTTCGGATCCCGGTATCGCCTTGTGAAGCTCCCGGGAGAAATAGGGAGGAATGCACATGTCGAGTTCCCCCACCGTGATCAAGGTCGGTGCCTCGATCTCACCTAGCCGATCCGAGAGGTCATGGGTCAAGTTCGCCTCGAGCTGGCCCATCAGGCCGACCGGCGAGGCGGCGTGCTGCTTCATGCTGGCGAGAACAGCCATGACGTCCTCATAGTGCTCGGTGATGTGATCGGGAGAAAATAGATAGAGGAGCGCACCCTCGTAGTACATGTCGGTCTTGCCCACCTCGAGCATGCGCTTCAGGAAGCTCAGGTACATGCGTACGTAGCCATGGGTGCGTCCCCAGGTGCCATGAAGCTGGAGCGTTGCCACTCGCTCGGGGAAGCGGATCGCAATGTCCTGGGCGATGGCGCCGCCGAGGGAGAGGCCGGAGATGTGAGCACGGTCGACACCCACCACATCGAGCAGTGCGACCGTGTCGTCGGCCATCTGGGTAACCGAGTAAGGCCCTTCGGGGTAGTCGCTCTGACCTGATCCCCGGTTGTCGAAGATGAGGCAGCGGCGATCGGGACTGTATGCCTCGACCTGGGGCATCCATCTGTTGCCGGAGGCCCCCGTGCCCCGGATGAACATGACAGGAGGTTCCCCGTCGTCTTGGCCGTGCCACTCGTAATAGAGGGTCACGCCGGTCGGAAGCGCCTGCCTGGACATTCAGTCTCCTTCGATCATTTAGGTTCTGGCAGATGACGTTGTGGCAGATGAGGTTCGGGAGTTGGCCGACGACGGCCAGCCCACACCGTTGGGAAGTGCATTCTCGAGCCCGAGCCCGCCCCGGAGAGCGAGCGCATCCCTCCCATGGGCGGCGGTGAACTGGACCGCCACGGGGATGCCGTCGTCGTCACGACTCCGACCGGTACCGCGCACGCCGGTAGGCCGGCGAGGTCCTGGGGCACGGTGTAGCCCATGACCAGGTCGCGAAACGGAACACTCTCGCCAGCCTGCATCACGACGTCCGGGGTCGAAACAGTCGATGGACCTCCTGCCGTAATCGGTGTGAGCAAGAGATCGACGCTCTCGAAGATCCGGGCGAAGGTCCGTCGAAACTCGAGGGCCGCTTGCCGGGCATTGAGATATGCCTCGAGAGACACGCCGGCGGCGAGCTCCAGCCTGCGGGCGACGTCGCGGCCGTACTCATCGCGCCGATTCGGGTAGAGCCCGAGCACGGAGCTGTGATAGTGGTGGGCTTCGGCCATCTGGATCGAGTCGAACGCGGGTCTGATGCCGGCTGCGCCCTCGAAGCGAACCTCGGTCACCTTGGCTCCCGCCTCTTCCATACGGGCAAGGGCTCCTTCGAAGATTCGGCGATGATCCGGCCACAACGGACGGAGGTGCAGATCGGGACAGACACCGACAACGAGGCCGCTGAGGCCGTTTTCGAAGCCGTCGGTGTCAAGACCGCCGGTCAGCGTCGTGGGATCGGCGTCGTCATAGCCCGCCAGCACGTCCAGAGCCAGGGCGAGGTCGGCGACTCGCCGGGCCAATGGTCCCGGGTGGTCGAGCGAGGGTGCCAGCGACACGGCGCCGCGCTTGCTGACCCGCCCGTAGGTGGGCTTGAACCCGGCCACCCCGCAGTACGCGGCCGGGATCCTGATCGACCCTCCCGTGTCGCTGCCCAATGCCAAAGGGACGAACCCCATGGCCAGGGCCGCGGCGGAGCCGCCACTGGAACCGCCCGGAACACGGTCTAGCGCCCAGGGATTCTTGGTCGACCCGCGAGTGCTGTGCTGGGTTGTGATCCCCCATCCGAACTCGTGTGAACGAGTGAGCCCCATGACGACGCATCCGGCCTCTCGAAGACGGCGGACCGCCTCCGCGTCGTTCGGTCGGGACCCGGCCCGACATCAGCGTCGAGCCAAATGTGGTCTCCGCCCCGCCGACGTCAAAGAGTTCCTTGATTCCGACCGGGATGCCGTGGAGCGGGCCCCGGGAGGCTCCGGCGGCGAGCTCGTCGGTGAGCACCCGGGCCTCATCGGCGGCCCTTTCCAGGGTGAGGGTGGTAAACGCTCCGATGTCCGGATCGAGCCTCTCGATCCGGTCGGACAGGGCCTCCACCACCTCGACCGGAGAGGCGGCGCCTGATCGATAGCTCGACTGCAGTCCCTCGACCGTCAGACCCCAGAACTCGGTCCCTGGCACGGGATCAGTCCTCGGCGGAGACGTATCCGGCTGTTTCCAACGAGCCCGCGCCTCCCAGAACCCAGAAAATCACGAGGTCCTCGTCGTCGCCGGACTCGGCCGTGTGAATCGATCCCTTCGGAACAAAGAGGATGTCTCCGGGGGCAAGATCGAACCATTCGTCCCCGACGCGATGGCGCCCGGTGCCGGACTGGACGATGATCGTCTCCTCCGCATTCGGGTGATAGTGAGCCTCGTGGGTGGCCCGCCGGCCGGATAGATGGTCTGGCCCAGGAACGTGAGCTCCGCATCCGAATTCTCCTCGGACACGAGATACTTGACTTCGAGATGTGAGAAAGCCGTGCCGGAGACATCGGCGAGCGGGGTCGTGCCTACGTTGGCCAGGTATCCGGGCATCCCACGACTCTCCTCTCGGGCGTGAACGGGATCATATAACATCACCGGGTCCGCCGGGCTACCCCTCGTGGCCTCTCCTGATCGGCACGTACCCCTCTAAGGGCTGCACGAGGATCCCGCCGTCGACGGCGATCATCGAGCCATGGACCGACTGAAAGAGGTCGCTCGCCACGATCGCGACCGCGACCCCAACTTCGTCGGGATCGATGAGCCTGCCAAGCGGAGTGTGCCCCACGATCGCGTCCCATTGCGCATCGACGTCGATGCCTTCGGGCGCACCTTCGGCCAGCAATGCATAAGTCCCTTCCGTGTAGCTGGCGCCGGGACACACCGCGTTCACCCGGACTCCCATCGGGCCTAGCTCCATTGCCATCGACTTGGTCATACCGGCGATCCCGTGTTTGGAGGTGGTGTAGTGGGTGAGACCCTGGGCCGAGCTGCCCAGGGCATCGACCGATGCGATATGAACGATGACCCCGCCCCCCCGGCTCTTCATCGGCCGGGCGGCCCGTTGCGAGCACAGGAAGACCCCCCGAAGATTGACCCGTTGGATGCGGTCGAACTCCGCCACGGGCATCTCGAGGAACATGTAGTTCGAATACACTCCGGCGTTGTTGACGAGGATGTGGACCGGTCCGAGGTGGTCTTCCACGCTGGTGAAGGCGTCGTCGACGTCCGCAGGCTCGGTGACATCGGCTTTGACAGCTAAGAGTTCCGCAGCCGGGGCCCATTGCCGGATCCGGTCGACTGCCCGTTGGGCGGCGGCCAAGTCGATGTCCAGCAGGCCTACCTTTGCTCCGGCTTCCGCCAGACGTTCGGCGATCGCGTAACCGAAACCCTGGGCGGCACCGGTGACAACCGCAACCCGATCCGCGAGTGAGGCGAGGGAGGAAAGGCGCCTTTTGAGATACCCATCCGTCACTTATGGCCCCTCAGCTCCGGCTCGACCGACACGGATATTATAATAAAAGGCATCTCTAGGAGGAGGATCAGATGGCGACTGCGCACGAAACCGAGACTTCGGCTCCGGGCGGCAGCTTTCGTGCAGGTGGCGACGGCAACCCGGCGGTCACCGAGCGGGAGTCGGTTCGTACATCTCCGCTCACCGGCGACGAGATCCTCGAGTTCTCCCAGCGCGGGATGTTGCGACCCGGGAAAAGTGTTCACAAACGAGCAGGTCGAGAGTTTTCGATGCCGCATTGCAGCGGGCCCGGGAGCGAGAGCAGGCCGCGGGCCGCGAGTACGACCTGCTCGACCCGAGCCTCTGGCCCGACGACGAAAAGCCACCGCCGGAACCTGGAAAGACCGTCGGGTTTCTCTTCAACCTCTGGCTCTTCGACAATGACTATCGCCAGATCTCCTTCAATCCGGTGCTGGCGCGCTGGGCTTCACAATTGATCGGGGCCCGCCAGGTCCGGGTGCTCGAGGACAATGCTCTCTACAAGGAGCCGGGAGTCGGCGGAAGCTTGCATTGGCACCAGGACTTCTCGTATTGGCCGCTCGCCCAACCGAACGCTCTCACAGCTTGGGTTGCGCTGGACGATGTCGAAGAGAAGAACGGGGCCATGAAGATGGCAGCCGGAAGCCATCTCACCGGCGAAACATTGCCCGGCGCCTTCAGTACCGGCACCACCTACTTGTCCGACAAACGGCCGAGCACCGTCGCGGCGATCCGGGATCCGGAGGAGCTGGGCTGGGAGATCGAAACGATCACCCTCAAGAAGGGCGAGGTGTCGATCCATCATCCGCTCATGTGGCACGCATCGGGTCCCAACACCAGTGACCGACCCCGCCGGGCTGCCATCGTCCGTTACGTAGGCGACGGCACGATCTGGCTCGGCTCCCAGCGGTACGAGTACAACTACTCAGACGACGAAGTCGGAATCAAGATCGGCGAGCCTCTCGGCGGGCGATACTTCCCGATCGTCCCGTTCTGACACCGACAAGGAGCTACCAATGACTGCAGGAACCAGCTATCGGTTCCACGGTGGCCGCGTGCTGCCGTGCGAGGACACCACGGTCATCAGCGACGGAACCGTCGTCACCGAAGGTGACCGTATCGCCTGGGTCGGGGCGTCCGCGGAGCTCCCGGCACGGTTCCAAGCGCCCGAGTTCGAGCCCATCGACGCCAGCGGGAAGACAGTGATGCCGGGCCTCGTCGACGGGCACATGCACATCAGCTTCGGCCAGGCCGCGACCGAAGAGGAGCTGTCGATTTACACGCCGCCGGAGTACCGGGCTATCCGGGCCGCCGTCGACGCCGAGAAGTGCCTGCTCGCCGGTGTCACCAGTTCCTGTGATCCCGGCGGCCCCTACCGGGTGGCGGTCGCGGTTCGGGATGCGATCGCCGGGGGGCTCATCCAGGGGCCCCGGATGGCGGCGGCAGGAAGGCAGATCACCAGCCAGCAGGGAATTGGCGATGGCCTTCCCAGCTGGATCGGAGTCCCCGAATCATCTTTCGGCGCACTGGTGCGCAGCAATGAAGAGCTGATCCAAGAGATCAGAAACGAGGTCAAAGACGGCGTCGATCTCATCAAGCTGGCCGGATCAGGTCCCCTCTCCGACGAGTTCGCTGCCTTCCGGTTGGAGGAGATCGAGCTAGCCGTCGACGAAGCCCATCGATTGGGACGACCGGTCACGATCCACGCTCGATCGCGTCAGTCGGTCGAATTCGCCGCGAAGGCCGGGGTGGATTGGATCATGCACGCCTCGTTCATGGACGAGCCGACGATGGAGATGGTGATCGAGAAGCAAATTCCGATCCTCCCGGCCCTGACCCTTCTCGTCAACACCCTCGAGGCCAACCCCGACTTGCCCGCCAGCGCGGCCGACCACATCAAACTCGAGATCGACGCCGCGGTCGAAATCGTTTCGAAGGCATATGCGGCCGGCGCCACCCTGATGTGCGGCTCCGAGACCGGATTCGCCATGACTCCTTACGGCGAGTGGCACGCCCGCGAGCTCGAGATCTTCGTCAAGATGCTCGGCGTGCCCGACCACGAAGCATTGCTTTGCATGACCCGCAACTCCGCCCGGACCCTCCCCCGGCACCGGGACTCGATTGGCACGCTCACCGCCGGGAAGTACGCCGACGTTCTGGTAGTCGACGGGAACCCCGATCAAGACGTGGCAGTGCTCCAGGACAAGCGCCGCATCGAGATGGTCATGCAGGCCGGCAGGGTCGTCACGGCCTGGCGGCCGCCGGATGCGGAAAGGCGGACGCACTCCTTTGAACGGGCCCACATCTACACGCCCACCATTTATCGCCGCGAGAACCGCGAGTCAGCCCAGGCCGCCGGCGCTTCTCCGCCGGGATGACGGACGCGGCTTCAAACGGGCTCACGACGCTCAGCGACCTCGTAAGCCTGACAGGACGACGTGCCATCGTCACGGGAGGAGCCCAGGGCTTCGGCTATGCGATCTCCCGACGCATCGCCGAGGCCGGCGCCGACGTGATCGTGGCCGACCGGGACGACGCCGCCGCCGGGCGGGCGTCGGCCCGCCTCGTGTCCGAGGGTTGGGCGGCGACCTCCCACCAGGTGGATGTTGCCGATGAGACCTCGGTCGAGCGACTGTTCGATGCCGTCGGCACGGTCGACATCCTCGTTAACAACGCCGGCGTCTTCTCCAACTTCCTGGTGACGGCCATGCCCGCCGCCGAGTTTCGGCGAGTGATCGATGTCAACGTAACCGGTACTTTCCTTTGCTCACGATCCATGGCGCGTCAACTTCGCGCCCGGGAAGGCCAGGGCGTGATAGTCAATATCGCATCGGTGGACGCCGTGGCACCATCCGCCGAGGGGCTTGCCCACTACACGACCTCCAAGCACGCCATCGCCGGACTTACCCGGACCATGGCGATGGAGCTCGCACCAGTCGGGATCCGCGTCAACGCGGTTTGTCCCGGTGCTTCGATGACCGAAGGAGCGATCGCCCTCGTCACGGCAGGGGCGCCCGAGGGCATCGATGTTGCCGCCCAATGGGAAGGAATCAAGGGTCGCACCCCGCTGGGCCGTCTGTGTGATCCCGATGATGTCGCCCGGGCGGTCTTGTTCCTGGCGTCGGACCTCGGAGCCTTCGTAACCGGAGTCTTGTTACCGGTCGATGGAGGCATTCTCATACAGCCCTTGGAGGGATACATAGGCGAAACCACAACTGCGGAGGCTCCATGACCGATCCTTTTCCAGACTTCATCAAGGCGTTACCCGCCCCGGACAGCCCCGTAGCCATGGTGGCTCACATCATTCCCAACGACTATGCATTGCCGATGTTCTACTCGATCGATGACGACGTCGAGATCCCCGAACACTCCCACGGTGCCCAATGGGGGGTGGTGCTCGAGGGCACGATGACGATGACGATCGGTGACGACACCACCGAGTACCACCGCGGGGACACCTACAGCGTTCCACCGGGGGTCCGTCACATCACCCGCATCAAGGGCGGATATCGGGGAATCGACGTGTTCGCCGACCACGACCGATACCTCCCCAAGGACCGTGAATGACCCGCGCCGCATTGATCACCAAGCTGGGGAACGGGGCCACTCTCGGGTCGGTCCCCGCCGCAACGCCTCTCGGGGGCGAGTCGGAAGTGACCATGGAGGCGGCAGCCCTCAACCCGGTCGACCGGGCGATCTCGGAGGGGCGCTTTTACGGTGGCTATCCGGAACCGCCTTATGTCCCCGGCCTCGAGGCCGTCGGCCGGGTCGGCAACCGCAGGGTGTACGTGACGGGGGCCGGGCTCGGCATGGCTCGCCACGGCCTCATGCGCGATTCGTTCGCGGCGCCGGACGACACCTTCATCGAAATCCCCGAGGACATTGACGCGGCCAAAGCGGTAGCTCTCGGCACTGCCGGCCTGGCCGGCTGGCTTCCAATGGAATGGCGGGCGGCGGTTCAACCAGGTGAGACGGTCCTGATTCTCGGTGCGACCGGATTCGCCGGGACCATAGCGGTCCAGGCCGCCCGACACCTCGGCGCCGGCAAGGTGATCGCCGCCGGCCGGAATCATGCTCGACTTGCGGCCCTCGAGAGATTCGTCGACGCCACCGTTCCGCTCGATGATCCCGATCTCGAGGCCGCATTCATGGCTGCGTGCGGCAAGGGCGGGGCCCAGGTCATCTACGACTGCCTGTGGGGGGAACCTCTCCTCGCGGCTCTGCCGTCCGCGTCTTTGGACGGGCGCGTCGTTCACCTGGGGGCGTCGGCGGGAGTCACCGCCAACATTCCGTCAGCAGCGGTTCGCGGAAAACGCCTGAACGTTCTCGGTTACTCGAACTTCGGGGTACCCCGTCCCATCCTGGAGGCCGCCTACCTGAAGATGCTCGACCTCGCTGCCAAAGGCGCTTTGGAGGTCCGGGTCGAAACAGTCCCGTTGGAGCAGGTGGAGAAGGCGTGGTCCGGGCTCCTAAGGGGCGACGGGAAATACGTCGTGATCCCGTGAGAGAGGCAAAGGTCTGATGGCACAAGATATTTTCCTCCCCAAGACCGGCATCTACATCGACGACGTCACTCTCGTCCAATGGGAGGTGGCCGAAGGCGGATATGTCGAAGAGGGGCAGGCGGTTCTGGTCATGGAGACGGACAAAGTGGAGGTGGCGGTCGAAGCAGAAGCGAGCGGATGGGTCCATCAAACGACGGCGGCCGAGACCACTCTCCCGATCGGAACCGTCGTTGGATATATCGCCGAGACCGAGGAAGAGTATGCCCGCCTCCTCGCCGGAGAATGATGTGATGACCCCGAATCCGATATCGCCTGACACCCTGCGGTCGCTTCATCAAACGATGACCACGATTCGCATGTTTGAGCGGCGGATGACCCGTGAGTTTCGTCGGGGGGAAATGCCCGGCTTTGTCCACTCCTATGCCGGCGAGGAGGCCGTGGCGGTGGGCGTGTGTGCCCACCTCACCGACCGGGATCTCATCGCCTCTACTCATCGCGGCCATGGGCACAGCATCGCCAAGGGATGCTCGATCAAAGGGATGTTCGCCGAGCTGTATGGGCGCGAGACAGGACTGTGCAAAGGCCGCGGAGGATCAATGCACATCGCCGACTTCGAACGCGGCATGCTCGGAGCCAACGCCATCGTCGGCGGAGGGGTCAGCCTCGCCACGGGAGGTGCCCTGGCAGCCCAGGTCCAAGGGAGGACTGACGTGGCCGTCAGCTTCTTCGGCGATGGAGCCGTCAACCAGGGCGTCCTCTACGAGTGCCTCAATTACGCGAGCCTGTGGAAGCTGCCTGTGGTGTATGTCTGCGAAAACAACGGCTGGGCCGAGTCCACGCCAGCCGACTACTCGATCGGAGATCGCGGCGTCGTGGGACGGGCAGCCGCGTTTGGGGTTTCCGCTGTCCGGGTCGACGCCAACGACGTGCGCAACGTCTATCAAGCTGCTGGTGAGGCAATCGAGCGCGCCCGGGCAGGCGACGGTCCATCCCTGATCGAGGCCGTGACCTACCGCATCGACGGGCACTTCGTGGGCGATCCCGACGGCTACCGGTCGGATGCCGAGCGCGAGCGTGCCAAGCAGAATGATCCTCTTGAAAGACTGCGCTCGGAGCTGCTCGAAGCCGGGATCCTCTCGGCCGAGGACGTCGAAACACTGACGAAGGGGATCGAGGAAGAGCTGAACGACGGAGTGGCGTATGCCAAGGCCAGTCCGTTCCCCGACCCTGCCACGATTACAGATTACGTCTACGCACGAGACGGGGCCGACGGTGGCTGATCGATCGCTGACGATGCTGGAGGCGGTGCGCGAGGCGCTGTTTCAGGCGATGAGGCGGGACGAAAGAGTGATGGTTCTCGGCGAGGACGTCGTGGGAGGAGCGGGTCGTGGGGCGCCCTATGAAGGCACGATGGGAGGAACCTTCGGCGCTACCAAAGGCCTGTACGAGGAGTTCGGCGCCAACCGGGTCCGGGACACTCCCATCTCCGAAGCGGGCATGACGGGCATCGCCGTGGGGGCGGCCGCGGCGGGTCTACGGCCGGTGGTAGATCTGATGTGGTCGAGCTTTACCCTCCTCGCCGCCGACCAGATCGTGAACCAGGCTTCCAAGATGAGCTACATGTTCGGGGGTCAGGCGCGAGTTCCGCTCGTCCTGCGCATGGCGATAGGAGCCGGCCTGGGAGCGGCCGGCCAGCACTCGGATATCTACTACTCCCTCTTCACCCATATCCCCGGGTTGAAGGTGGTCACCCCCGCCAGCCCGGTCGATGCCAAAGGACTTCTTCTGGCCGCGATCGACGACCCGAATCCGGTACTGGTCATGGAGCACATGGGGTTGTACAACACCCGTGGCGACGTACCCGAGGACTACTACACGATCCCGCTGGGGAAGGCCAGAGTGGTCCGTCCCGGAGAGGACGTGACCCTCATTGCTATCGGATTCATGGTGAGAGTCGCGGAGGCGGCCGCCGCAGAACTGTCACAGGATGGGGTCTCAGCGGAAGTAATCGATCCACGTACCCTGTCCCCGTTGGACACCGACACTCTCGTCGAGTCAGCGCGGAAGACGGGACGCGTGATCGTTGTCGACGAAAGCCCACCCCGCTGCTCCATCGCGGCAGATATCGCGGCCACGGTATCCGAGCTGGCATTCGAATCGCTCAAAGGTCCCATCAGACGAATCAACGCTCCCCACAGCCCCGTCCCGTTGAGCCCATCACTCGAGAAGGCCTATATCCCCTCCAAAGAGCGAATTGTCGCCGAGGTGCGCAAAAGCCTGGCTTGACCTTGCCTTGGGTCGGCGGGACCGAGTTACCAAATTTGGCGCCCCACGAACGGTCCAGCGGCAAATTTGGCGCAGGGGGAACGGCACTTGTTCGTCCTGGGCCAGATTTGGTGGAGAGTGTTCGCCCTGCGCCAAATTTGCGAGGCAGGACTTCCTTCGCTGATTCTTCTCGTATTCAGCTCAACCGGGGGCCTTGCTTCGGTCGAGGTCGAGATCAACTCGATCAGGCGCGGGTGAGACGACGCAACGCGTCGCCGAGCTTGGGGTGGCGGTCGAAGAGTCGGAGATAATCGCTGTCGCGTCGACCACCTTTGGCGAGGATGACGCGGACCAGGTCGTGCTTCTCGTTGGCACTCCATTGGTCGAGCCCGGGTATCAATGCGACGATCGGGACCCAGGCGGCCCAGGCGGTCCTCGCCGCCATGGTTGCGCGGCGCGGCAGCTGAATGCCGGCTTGTGACAACCGGTCGGTCATGGCCGCACCCCAATCTGCAGTTCTTCCCCGGGCACCGGCGACCTCAGCCCCGATCTCGGCCAAACGGGGCCAATAGGGGGCCCTAGGTCCCGGAGGCCTAAGTCCCGGAGGCTCGAGGTATAGATAGTCCGCTGCCAGCCGGGCCATGATCGCTGCCGAGGAACGGTGCGCGGGGTTGCTTTTCATGTGCTTGAGCTCTGCTCTCACCAGTGCCCGAATCTCCGGGTTGCGGGGCCGGAACCCCAGCTTGTAGTAGAACCACCACGCCCCGGAGGCGATCCCCTCCTCGTTGCCGTCACCGAGCTGGTACGGCTCGAGGGTGAACGAATGGCCATCGAAGAGGTAACGCATCATCGCCATCGTCCTTGCCAGGATCATGGCCGACTCCCCGCCTCGAAATGTGTCGAATGTGTTGAAGGCGAGGTCTATGCACTTCCAGAGCGTGTCCGACTGTGCGTAGCCAATCGGCACCCCGTTGCGGAGGGTCAGGTACCCATAAGCGGTGCGGAGGGTCGGTCGCCTCTCGGGGGTCAGGCCGATGACAGCCCAGTTCAACCCACCTCCATCGTCGACAAGGCGGACATCTTCTGGATCCCCGTAGGCGAAGGTATCGAGGTCACGAGCCCGGGTGACCATTGCTTCCCGTGCCAGGGCAATTAGACGCTCTCCCTCCTGCCGTGGGACCGTGCGTACCGATCGGGGTGCTCGATCCAGCTCAGCCCGCAAGTCGGGGCGTGTTCCCGACAAGGAAGTCACCCGGAAGTGAACCCGGGCCGGGGCGTAACGAGCATGAGTTCGGGACGGCGTGTCGGCTCCATGACGCAGAACCAGAGGCAGCGCGAGGGATTCGTAGAAGGCCTCGTGGGTGAAGTCATCACCCGGCATCGCTTGAACCCTCCGAACCAGAAATACGGCATCGGTCGCCGTCTTGCCACCCAATCGTGCGAGCGCCTCTTGCGGCGCTGGTTTGTGAAGACGGAGCCAGTTCGCCTCGACCGGACTCACCAGCAGCGGCAAAGAGGCGGCCAGCAGCTGCGTATCGCCAACTTCATCCCACTGGATGGAGAGCCGGGTCGGCCACCGGGAGGCCAACCACCTTGCTGTCGGCCAGAAGAAGGGGTAACGGATGTCGGTGCCTGCAATCCCGGAGTCGGCGAGCCTCCCCCGATGTTGAAGAAGATCTCCCCGTCGAGCGAACCCGGCCAACAACTTCTCGGCCTCCGCGAGGACCGCGGCGTCGTCCGGATGGGCCCGTAGAAAACACACATGTTCGTGCAGCCGTAGGACCTGGGGAGACGTGTTCAGACGGACTCGCCCGAGTTGCTGGAGAAGAGAAATCTTGCGCTGCGACCATCCCGGCCCATAGTTGAACCGCGTCGCTTCCAGACGAGCTAAGAGAGTGGCCGGGGTTGGCATAAGCGTGCGAGGTCAACCTAGATCCGAAGCCTCTATCAACCCGCCCTTTTGACTTGGAGACCCTCTCGATAAGGAGAGCCGGTGGCGGCCGGGCTAGCCACCGGGGCGGACCGAGATGACTTTCCCGGCCTTGAGTTCGATCACCTCGTCGACTCCTTCAACCAGGCTGGGATCGTGACTGATGAGGAGGACGGCCGGCCGGGGAGATAGCGCTCTGATGTTCCTCATCACAGTGGCGATTGCGGCCTGGTCCAGGTGATTGGTGGGTTCATCCAGAATCAGGATCGCTGGGCCATGCACGACCGCCCTCGCTATTGCCAGGCGCTGTTGTTGGCCGCCGGAGAGGAAGACGCCTTCTGGACCGACATCAGTGTCCAGGCCCTCTGGCAGGTCACGTACGAACTCCATGGCCGAGGCGACCCGCAGTGCCCTTTCGATGTCTTCTTCGGTGACTCCCTCCCGTCCAAAGGCGACGTTGTCCCGCACTGACTTGTGGAGGAGGATCGGGTGCTGGTGGATCACTCCTAGCGCCCGGCGGAGATGCGAGATATCGAGGTCCGGGTAGGGAATGCCTTCGGCCAGGAGCTCTCCCTGTTGGGGTCGGTAGAACCCGAGGATCAGATTGACAATCGTGCTCTTTCCCGAGCCGTTCGGTCCCACCAGAGCCACGATTCTTCCGGGCTCCAGGTCGAACGACACCCCGTCGACCACGAGATCGTCGCTATAAGCAAAACCAACGTCGACCAGTCGTAGGTTGCCGCGGATCTCGGTCTGGCGTTGACCGTGGTACGGAGCTTCATCCTGCTCGTCCAACAATTCGACCATTCGACCCAGCGACTGGAGCCCCTCGATAACGGACGGGGCTCGCAACGACAAAGTCCCCAGAGGCCCCCGCAGGAGCGCGAATCCGGCGTAAAACGAAACCAGATCGCCCAGGGTTATCTGGTCACGGGTGACCAGGACCCCTCCGAAGATCAAGACCGCCGCGGCGGCGATCGACAACAACGTTCCCTGGGCGGCCGAATAGGTAGCTCCCCACATGGCGCGGTCGATTCCGGCTGTTTCCAGGTCGCCGATCACCTCTCGGTGGCGCCTGGTTTCCGAGCCCTCCGCCGAATGAGTGTGGATCAGGTCAAGAGAACGCAGGGTCTGCAATACCGACCGGCTGAACTCCTCGAACGCCCGATGCTGGCGTTGGACGAAGACCTTGACCCGCCGTCCCAACTGTCTGCTCAAGAGATAGATGCCGAGGGCAAAAACCACGATGATCGCCGTCAGGCGCAGGTTCATACGCGCCAGGACCACCCCGATGCCGATGACGATCACACTTCCCGGCACGTAGTCCTCGAAAATCGCCGATGTGCCTGCATAGATCCGGTTGGATTCGTTGACGATCTGGTCATGCAGAGCAGATGGCTCGACGGTGGTGTATCGCCGTCTCGAAAGCGCCAAGACTTTGGCGAGTGCGGCCTGGCGCAGGGATCGCATCGCTCCGCGAATCACTGTGGCGTTCACGTAGCGGGCGACGAGGGAGAGTCCGGCGCCTGCGACCGTGAGTGCGATGATGATTGATCCTGTCCCAAGCAACAGCCCGACGTTGCGCTGGGGTACCGCTTCGTCGATTGCACGCCGCACCAAAAGGGGAATAGGAATCATCATGCCCGGCTCGTACCAGCGAGACCAGGACGCCGTAGATGAGCTTTCGCCTCGACCCTCGATAGAAGGCCGCATAGCGTCGGATGGCGGTCCAGTTCACCGCATCACGACCTGAGAACGGGTGGGAACGGCGACCGCTGCAATCGCACCGGGCACCGGAAGGTCGACCAGCCGGTATCCGTTGGTTTCTTGCGATACCCCCCCGGGGTCCGTCAGCGTGAGATCCTTCAAATCCCTCTCCAATCCTCTCCCGTCGACCTTGGCAAACGCTTCTTTCCGGGTCCAACACGTAAGGAAAGCTCGATCGGGGTCGGATGACCGCTGGATGAAGTTGAGTTCGACTGGCGAGAGGACGAGCGATGACTCGGCAGGTCCCAGCGTTCGTCCCGGAATCTCTTCGACATCCACCCCTACGGCCTCACCCGAGGAGATTGCTACCAGAGCCAGGTATCCGCTGTGGGTCAAGCTGAACTGGATGGGAACCTTGGGAAAGGCCAGCATCGGCTTCCCGAATGGGCCGTAACTGAACTCGATGCGTTGGGGCGGGATCCGCGCATACTTCGACAGAGTGCAACGAAGCCAGCTGCGGGCCGCTCGGTACCGCTCCCTATCCGCGCAGTCCGCGAATCGGTCCGCTCGACCGTGTTCATCCTGCGAGAGAATCGAGTATTCAGCAGCCGCCTCCAGTGGACGCGCCGCCCAGACCTCGACGACTCCCGGGAGCAGGTCACTCATTGCGGCCGCTTGAGTTGATCTCGTCGAGCAGGCGCCGCAGAGGAGTCGCCAGGGACGCGACCTGGGGCTCGCGAATCAGACAGGTGACCCCACTGTGGGTTCCATCTACGTCGAACACTTCAACAGCCGATACGAGTGTCTTCCATTGTCCGGGGGCCAGGCTTTGAGACCGGCCCCCGTCGCGGGCTCGAAAGAAGACGATGGATCCCGCATAGGGAGGCGGTGCATAGGACTCGATCGCCATTTTGGTGATGCGCCAAAAGCGCCACCCCCTGTGTCTGGTCGAGGGGGGCCGGCGGCGCCAGACATCAAGCGCGGTCGGGACCCCGTGGCGAACGTTCCCGAGTAAATGCCTGACGTCAATCCATAGCCGCCGCCAAGCCCTGCGACCGGGCTGGCGGATAATGCGCCAGTACTCCCTGGGGCTCCGGACAGGAGGTTCCGCCGGGAAACCCGAATCAAATAGTGCGAGCAACTCGACCCTGGCGCCGGCCGCGGTGAGGCGGCGAGCCATTTCGTATGCCACCACCCCTCCGCTCGACCACCCCGCCAGGAGGTAGGGGCCCGACGGATACTGTCGTCGGACCAACTCTTCGTAATGAATGGCCATCTCCTCGATCGTTCTATGAGGTGGCCGGTTGTCCTCCATACCCACCGCTTGGAGAGCGAACAGGGGTTGGTTGGTGCCGAGATGGCGTGCGAGCGCCTCATATTCGAGCGCAGTGCCCCCGGCTGAATGGACGCAAAAAAGGGGAATCCGATCGCCATGAGGCTGGATCGCTACCAAATCCAAATCCCTTTTTGGCAAATCCCTTTTTGGCAAATCCCATTTTGGTAGGTCCCTGAACGGCTCCCGCTCCAGAACCTCGGAGAGGACTCGCCTGGTGAGGGCGGCAACGGTGGGCGCCTGAAACAAAGTGGCAAGCGGCATCGCCACGCCGAATTCCCGTTCGATCTCAGCGAAGAGCTTGACGGCCAGAAGCGAATGACCCCCGAGACTGAAGAAGTTGTCATGTAGGCCAACTTGGACTCGTCCGAGCGCAGAACGCCACACCCTCGACATTCGTTCTTCGTCGGGACTGCCCGCCTGGTCGGCTTCGGAAGTCGCGGAAACGAACAGCCACTCAGGGCTCGGCAAAGCACTTAGATCGACCTTGCCGTTGGAGTTGAGCGGAACTCGATCAATCCAAGTGATCGCATCGGGCACCATGAAACCGGGCAGAGTCCGACGGACGTGGTCTCGCAGCTCTACTTCCGTTGGCGACTCCGGAGAACGACGAACTACGTACGCGGCAAGGCGGGCCTGTCCCTGGTCGGACCGTGCCACCACAACCGCGTCCGCGACCGATGGATGTTCGACGAGGCGAGCTTCGATCTCGGCCGGTTCGATTCGGAATCCCCGAAGCTTCATCTGGCGGTCGACACGGCCCAGAAACTCGATGTCGCCGTCGGGTCGTTTCCTCACCAGATCGCCGGTGCGGTAGAAGCGCAAGCCTTCGATTGTCACGAAACGAGCCGAGGTGAGGTCGGGATCGCCGAGGTAGCCAAGGGCCAGCCCCTCTCCCGAGATCAGCAGTTCACCCGGAGCACCGGCTGGCACCCGGTGCATGTGCCGATCCACGACGCGAAGACCGGTACCCGCCACTGGCCCGCCGATAGGGATGGTCCGAGCCGCTTCCGGGATGGACTTCACCAAATGGAATGCGGCGAACGTTGTGGCTTCGGTAGGCCCATAGACATGGACCAGCCTCCGGGGAGGGCCGGCGAGGAAACAGCGGCGCACCAACGAGGCATCGACCTGCTCTCCACCGAACAACAAATCTCGCAACGACCTGAAAGCATCGGGCTGTTCGGAGATCACGGCGTTGAACAGGGCCGTGGTGATGAACATCGTTGTCACCGCCCGATCGGCCAGCGCCCGGACCAGAGCCGGCGGTGAGAGGAGCGTGTCCGGTTCGATGATCACCAGGCGGCCTCCGTTGAGCAAGGCTCCGAAAACTTCAAAGGTGGCGGCATCGAAGGCGACGTTGGAGGCGAAGGCCACCCCGTCACCGACATCGATAGTCACGTAGTTGGGACTGCAGACCAACCGGGTGATTGCCTCGTGCGGGACGATCACGCCTTTGGGCGCCCCGGTCGAGCCCGAGGTGTACATCGTGTAAGCGACCCGGTTGTGCATTTCCTCCGACAGGGGCCGCCGTTCCTCCACCCGAATGACCGACACTTCACTTTGAGCTCCCCCCGCTTCAATCAACACGGTGATGTTTCCATCGGAGCACACCGTGCGAATCCGCTCGGCCGGGAAAGCCGGGTCGAGGGGAACGTAAGACGCTCCTGCCCGAAGGACGGCCAGCATCGCCACCGCCACGCCCAGCGATCGGGGAAGCACGATCCCCACTGCGTCCCCGGGGCGCACTCCTGTTGCCTGCAGCCGGAGAGCCAACTCCTCAACCATCGCAGCAACCTCGCGATAGGTGTGTGTCCCTGTGGGAGATTCCACCGCCACCGCTGATGGGTGTCGGGCGACGACGGTATCGAAGATGTCGGACACGGAGGCGCCTGCCAGATGATGCCCGACGGGGACCGCTTCGTCGGCGGTGATCTCGGCTTGGTCTTCCGCTGGAACCATGTCGAGACGATCGATTGGCTCTGCCGGATGATCGGCGATCGACTCGAGCAAACGCACGAATTGGCCGGCCATAGCTGTGATGGTCGGAGGAAGGAACAGATCAGCCCGATACTCGAAGGTTGCGCTGAGTTGACCGCCGCGCAGCATGCAGTGGAGTCGCAGATCGAATTTGGCGATGCGACGGGTGGTCCGGGCTCCGACCGGAATCGACTCCAAACCATCGAGAGACCACCCCTCCCTCCCGCCATGGGTGAGGTCGAACATGGCCTGATAGATCGGGGTTCGACCAGGATCGCGGGGCGGGTCAACCCGTTCGACTATCGCCTCGAACGGGACCTGTCCGTGATCGAGGGCCTCAACGACTCGTCTCCTCACATGGTCCAGCAGTTCCGTGAAGCCGCCGGAGGGCGAGATCTCGATCCTGATCGGAAGGCTGTTGACCAGGAACCCGACCAGGTTCTCGGTGCCGGGTAGAACCCGCTCGGTAAGAGGAATTCCCAGGATCAGATCCTCTTGGAGCGTGTGGCGGTAGAGGAGAACGGCGAAGGCGCTCAACAGGGACATGACGGGTGTGGCGGCATGCTCTCCTGCCAAACCGAGCAGCCTTTGCGTGACATGGTCGGGCACACGGACCGTCACTGCGCCGCCCGAATACGTGAACTCCGCTGGTCGGATTCGGTCGGTGATCAGGTCGAGGACGGGCAGCTCACCGGCGAGACGCGCCTGCCAGTAAGCGAGGCCGGGCTCTCCGTCGCTGAAGCGCTCCACCTGCCAGGCAGCCACGTCCGCGTATTCCAGGGGCAAGATCGGAAGGTCCGGCTCCGAGCCCTGCAGATGGGAGCTATAGATCTCTTTCAGCTCACGGCGGAGGATCCGCATCGAGTCGGCATCGGTGGCCACGTGGTGACAGATCACTGAGAGGACGTGCCGATGATCAGCCAGGCGAACCAGCATTACGCGGATCATCAGGTCGGCCGCGAGGTCGAAGGGCCGGCGGCCGTGGTCTGTGATGAGTTCTGTGAGCCGGTCGATGGCGGCGGCAGGCTCCAGGTCACGCAGGTCATGGCGCTCGATCGGCACTGGGACAGGTGGGTCAACCACCTGCCAGGGAATCCCTTGATCGGCGACGATCCTCGTTCGCAAAACGGCGTGCCTGATCAAAAGCGTGTTGAAGGCGGCCTGTAATGCCTCCTCGCTGAGGTCCCCCTCCAGCCCAACCCGCCAGGGGATGTGATAGGCCGACGATCCGGGGGCCAGCAGATCGAGAAACCAAAGCCGCCTTTGCGCAAATGACAGCGGGGCCCGCTCGAGTCCCCGCTTGGGGACAACGGAAGTGGCAACGGCGCCTCGAGCCTCATCCACCAGAGCGGAAAGCAAGCGGGGAGTGGCGGCGTCGAAGAGGGCTCCCAAAGGAAGCTCCACACCCCACTCCCGTTCGATCCGGGAGAAGATGCGAACCGCGAGCAGGGAATGACCGCCTCGAGCGAAGAAGTCATCGTCCGGTGAGACCTCGCTCCCACCTAGAAGGCCTTCCCAGATCTCGCACATTCGCTCGATCGTGGCCCTCGATGCGTACCGGGCATCTTGGTCGGTTGCCCGGGTCAGGGTCACGGCCCGCGGCAAAGCGGACAGGGGGTGGTGTGAGCCTTCGACGGTCGGAGCCTCACCAATCGGGAGTACGGTGAGCAACCGGTCGGGATCGGCCAATGCGGCAGCGGCGAACTCAGCAAAGCCCTGGCATAAAGCATCGATCGAGGCCGGATCGAAGATGTCGGAGGCATAGACCATCCGCCCGCTAAGGGCTCCGTCGGAGATGTTCAGGTACAGAGTGATGTCGAACTTCGTGGTGGTTCTGACACGGAGAACCGGCTCGATCTCGATGCCTTCCAGCTCGAGCTGTCCTTGGAAAGCGTTTCCGAACTGAAAAAAGACCTGGAAGATCGGGCTCCGATCAGCCGACCTGGCCGGTTGCAGCCGGTTGACGATGTGCTCAAACGGAGCCTGACGATGGTTGTAGGCACCTATGGCCGTCTCCCGGACGCGGTCGAGCAATTGCCGGAAGGTCGTTCCCCCGGGAACGCCCGGACGCATGGGAAGGCTGTTGACGAAGAAACCGATCAGGTCTTCGAGGTCGGTCGAAGGACGGTCGGCACTCGGCACCCCGACTACCGGATCGTCGCTACCTGAGACCCGGGACAAGAACCCGGCGAACAGAGCCAAACCGACCATGAAGGGAGTTACCCGGTGGCTTCGGACCAGGGTCTCGAGATCCTCCACTCGAGCGTTGGGAGCGGTGAACTTGTGGGCCTCGCCGCTGGAATCTCGAGGGGAGGGTCGGGGACGGTCGACAGGAAGGGGGATCAGGGTTGGAATTCCGGCGAGCTGCCCCTCCCAGTATGAGAGGTCCTCCTCATAGCCTCCTGCCGCGATGTGGGCCCGCTGCTCCCGGGCATAGTCGCCGTATTGCTTGGTCAGCACCGGGAGGACCTCGTCTCTCTGTCCGGTGCTGCGGTTGCGGTAAAAAGTTCGGAGCTCGTCGAATAGAACCGGCATCGACCATCCGTCGGCCGCGATGTGATGAACGACCATGATGAGCACATGTTCCAGCGGAGACAAGACCGCAACCGTGATGTGCCAGATCGGCCCAACCGCAAGATCGAAAGATGACCTGCCCGCGTCATCGCTTAGACGGGAGACCGCCGCCAGTTGCTCCTCGACCTCCATCTCAGTGAGATCAACGACCGAGACCGGAGCCGGTTCATCCGCATTTATCCACTGGTAGGGAACCCCATCGAGCTCTCTGTATGTGGTGCGAAGGATCTCGTGGCGGGCATGGATGGAATCGAACGCTGCTTGTAGTGCCGGGAGATCGAGCGGTCCTCGTAACCTGTAGATCCGCGGAATGTTGTAGTTGCTCCGGCCCGGGAAAAGCCGATCCAGGAACCAAAGACGCTCTTGGGCGGAAGACAAGGGAATGCCCGCGGGTACCTCGGGGGCGCGGCGGGGCGGAACCAGACGGTCCACCGCCTGGCTGGCGGCCCGGTCGGCGAGTCTCTTTTCGAGCAGCCGCCGCTTGGCGGGGCTCAGCGCGCCCAGGCGCGACGTGGCACCGCCCGGTGTACTCAGCCTCGTGGCCTTGGTTAGGCCGGCGCGATCGACTTTGCCGTTGGACGTCAGGGGCATTTCGGAAAGAAACTCGAACCGGGTTGGTACCGCCGGACCCGGCACCCGGTCCGCCAGGTACTTCCGAAGGTCCGCCACCGAGGGAACGGGAGTCGAGGGTACGAGATACGCCGTCAATGCAATTGGATCAAGGTCTCGCTCAGCCACCACAACGGCGCTGACCACATTGGGATGGGCTGACAGATGAGCGGTGACTTCATCAGGTTCGATGCGCACTCCCAGAATCTGGACCTGGTCGTCGATCCGACCCGATACCACGAGCGCCCCATCATCCCGATACCACCCGAGGTCCCCTGTCCGATAAGCGACATCTGTCATGTCGCCCGTCACCGGATTCGTCACGAAGGACCGAGACTGGGCGACGGGATCGTTTATGTAACCGTCGGTTCCATAGCTCGTGCGAAGGAGCACTTCTCCTCGTTCCCCAACCCCACACAGCCGGTTCCCGTCAACCACTAGAGCCTGGCTGTGGGGTATCGGATATCCCACCGGTTGCACGCCAGGCTCCAAATCATCGGGGACGATCCAGTAGGTCCGGATCATCGTGGTCTCGGTAGGGCCATAGAGGTTGACGATCGACCCGGGTGGTGAAACCAGGTTTCGCCACTTGCCCACTAGTGCCTCATCGAGCATTTCTCCCGAGAACATGACCCACCGAAGGACGGAGGCGGCAGGTTCGTGGCGGGCCGACAACCAGATCTCCGCGTGGGTCGGTGTGGCATTGAAAACCGTGATTCCCTCGTCCTGGATCCAGGACAAGGCCTGTTCTGGGTCGAGAGGATCGGGGGCGATACACATCGTTGCGCCGGTGGCCCAAGGGAGAAACACCTCGCGCAACGACGCATCGAAAGAAAGGCTGCGCGTTTGAGCGACGCGGTCGCCTCGGCCGATTTCGAACCTTTCGCCCATCCAACTGATGAATTGATCCAGGCTGGCAGCGTTACCCGCGATTCCTCGGGGAGTGCCGGTCGTGCCAGACGTGAAGAAGATGTATCCGCCGCCCGATTGGATGGGTGTTGGCGCCCGACCGGTCACAATCGAGGCTGGCTCACGGTCTGAGATGCGAACCACCTCCCCGCGCGTCACCCATTCGGCGTCGAGGCCTCCCGCGACGATGATCAGGTCCGCCCCGGACTCTTCGAGCATGATCCGCCGACGGTGGAGTGGAAGGGAGTCATCGAGCGGCACCACTATTCCCCCTGCACCCAAAACTGCCCAGAGGGCGGCAACGGTGCCGGGACTTCGTTGTCCGTAGACGGCCACCCGTTGGCCCGATCGGACGTTGTCTGCCAGGGCAGCCACCCAGTGCCACATCTGCCGGTAGCTGTATTCCCGTCCGCTCCAACTGAGAGCGACCAATTCAGGGTCGCGGCCTGCCCAATCGGCGAACAGCGCCGCCACCGGCTCATAAGTGCCACGGCCGAGCTCGAGACCAGGATCAATCTCGGATGAGGTGGTTACTTGCCGGTCGGCGTCGATGGTCACGTTGGACCCCCGCTGGCCTCATCGAGTCGGGCCAACAGAGCGGCAGCTTCTTCATCTGACATTGACTCAAGTTCGTCGAGGAGGTCGTCAAGCTGGCCGGGAGCGCCAACCATGTGGGCCGCAACCACTTCTGCGAGCAGCTCGATCGTGGGATGGGAGAACAGGGCCGACAACGGGATCTCCACGCCCAGCCTGAGTTGTATGCGCGACATGACCCGGATGGCCAGGAGGGAGTGTCCGCCCAGCTCGAAGAAGCCGGTTTGAGTGTCGACTGCTCGCCCGAGAACGTCGGTCCAGATCTCGATCAGCTGTGCTTCGATCGGCGTGGGGTCTGTGGTCTGCTGCGCCTCCCCCACACGAAGATCTTCAGTCGAATGCATCGGCAGCTTCGAGGCATCCAGCTTCCCCGAGGTCGTGCGGGGTAGCGCCTCGACCTGCAGAAGCGATGCAGGCTGCAGGAAGGGCGGGAGCCTGAGGGCCAGGAGAGACAAGAGTCCCTCCCGGTCAAAAACAGCTCCCGGTTGCATCTGCACATAGGCGGCCAGCGTCGCTTCCCCGGCCCCGTCCTGACGCACGAGCACCGCGCAATCGGCGACACCATCGAGTCCTCGCAGACCTTCCTCGACCTCGCCTGGCTCGACCCGGTAGCCCCTGATCTTGGCCTGCCGGTCGATGCGGCCCATCACCTCCAAGTCTCCGTCCGGCAGCCACCGGCCGAGGTCTCCAGTGCGATACATCCGGGCACCGGGCTGATCGGTAAATGGATCCTTGACAAAGCGGTCCGATGTGATTTCGGGTCGTTTCAAGTAACCACGGGCCACCTGTCCCCCTCCGATGTGGAGCTCGCCCGGAATCCCGATCGGGCTTAGCCGCCCATGGCCATCGAGGACGTACACGGGGCAGCCCGGTGAGGGCTTTCCGATCGGAAGCCAGGCCATGGCTTCGATCTGGGGGTCTAAGTCCTTGGTCGCGATCCAGACCGTGGTTTCGGTTGGTCCGTAGTCATTAGCCAGACCGACGCGTTCGCCGAAGCGCTGCTGCCAACGAACCACCAGGCTGGCTCGACCCTGTTCACCGCCAATCGTGATCAGGCGGACCGTGGCCGGAAGGTCGAGGTCGCTGTCGAGCATCTCAGTCGCAAGGACGTTGAAGAAGGAGGTGGGAATGTCCATGACATTGATCCGCTCGTGCTCACACCAGGCCAGGAAGCGAGGAACGGATGCCAACGCCGTCGGGTCCCGCACGACGATCGTCGCTCCCGCCGCCAATGGCACAAAGATGCTGTCGA
>CAWBOD010000013.1:0-21509 GCA_963790345.1 uncultured Acidimicrobiia bacterium
TGTTCATCGTCCGACATCGACGTCACTCTCGACCGGGTCACCAAAGAGATGACGGTTGTAGCGATCGACAACGTGCCCACGTATCAGAGCCTCGTGGATCCAGCCCCCGATCTCACCGCATTGATCGACAAGTACAACGAGTTGTCGGCGCCGCTGGCCAACATGATCATCGGCTCCATCACGACTGACATTCCCGAGGTCTACAACGCCGCCGGAGAGGCGGCCATCGGTGATGTCATCGCCGATGCCCAGCTCGCCGCCACCAGTGACACGACGACCGGAGGTGCGGTGATCGCCTTTATGAATCCAGGAGGAATCCGGACCGATGCCGGGTTGGCGTTTGTCAGCAGTCCGGTCGGGGAAGGCGACGGGAATGTCACGTATGGCGAGGCCTTTGCGGTCCAGCCCTTTGGCAACAGCCTGGTGACGATGACTCTGTCCGGGACTCAGATCGAGGCACTGCTCGAGCAGCAGTTCCGTACGACCGGCAACACCATCCTCCAGGTCTCTGAAGGCTTCACCTACAGCTGGAGCGCCTCGGCGCCGGTGGGCAGCAAGGTCGACCCGGCCTCGATCATGATCGGCGGAACACCGATCGTTCTGTCGGCCACCTACCGGGTGACCGTCAATAGCTTCCTGGCCGACGGTGGTGATGGCTTCAGCGTTCTCGTCGGGGGCACCGACCGCCTCGGTGGCGATATCGACCTCGATGCTCTGGTCGACTACTTCGCCGCCAATTCACCGGTCGCCCCAGGCCCCCAGAATCGGATCACGCAAATCGCCTGAACGAAGACGTAACGCATATATATAGAGAAGCCCCGCTCTGGCGGGGCTTCTCTGCGTTAGCGGCAGTTACGAAGCAAGCGGGGAGGCGACCTTCCAGCCGGCGATGAGCTTCATCGACAAGGGCATCTGGACGGTGACCTTCGGTGACGAAGCGGGCGCGCTCTTGATCCTGAATCTCGATCCTTCGACTCCCAGTGCCAATTTCACCGACGGCAAGTTCACGGTGTCCGGCGACAGTTCTGACTGTGAGTTCAACGTCACTCGCCAGGACGCCACCGGGGCCGCGGGGAGCTTCGATTGTTCCAATGCGCCGGGAGTGGGCATCGCATCGGGCGCCCTCACCCAAGACAACAGTTTCAGCGGCACGTTTGACGCCAATCCTTGAGCGCCGACACCAGAGCTAGCTTACGAACTGGCTAGCCGCGACCTACCGCCTTGAAGTGTCTCAGTACTCAGGTCGGGTCAGTTTGGCCGTGAACCGGAAGCGGTCTCCTCGGTAGAGCGATCGCACGTATTCCAGCGGCTGGCCGGCCGCATCCCGGCTGCTGCGGGTGAGCAGCAGCATGGGCGTGGAGGAATCGGTTCCGAGCAGGCGAGAGGCCGACGGCGGAGCGAGCACGGTCTCGATGGTCTCTTCCCCTTCGACCGGGATGACTCCGTACTTTTGCTCCAGGAGCGATAAAGGGAGGCGAACGTCGACGAGTTGCTCTCCGACCTCGGGAAAGCGCTCGCCGTCGAGATAGACCGTTTCGACTGCCATGGGTTCGTCGTTGGCGTAGCGAACTCGTTCGATGCGAAGCACAGGCGCCCCGTCGGGCAGGCCCAGCCTCTTGGCGACCTCGGGCTCGGCTTCGGTGAGAGTCGACGTCGATGACCTTGGAACCGGGACTGAGGCCCTGGGCGGTCATGTCTTCCGTGTACGAGGTGAGTTGAAGGTTCTGGGTGACCTTCGGGGACGCGACGAATGTGCCCTTCCCTTGCCTGCGGACGATTCGGCCCTCAACCGCCAAATCATGAAGTGCCTGCCGAACGGTCGTCCGTGAGATGTTGAACCGTTCGCTCAGCGCTCGCTCCGGCGCCACCAGGGGTCCCGGGAGGGAGCCCGTCGACGTGCTGGCGGAGCCATTGCCTGAGCTCGTAGTACTTGGGCTCGGCCCGTCTGCTCTCTGGGCGCGTGCCGATCTGGTGCTGCTCATGTGCCTAGCCCATCCTGCACGGAGGGAGTTCGAGGTGATAGCGCACCACCTCGACTTGCTCGCCCTGCTCGCCTTCCAGCGCGAGCTCTTCCCAGCGACGCTTGCCGTCCGTTTGCCATCCGACAGGCCTCGTAGAAGCGTGCGTGACTCTTCGTTGGAGACGACGACCCACAAGGTGGCCGACGTGCAGCCGGCGGCTGCGAACTCGTCGATGGCCTGTCCATCAGGCGACGCCCGATGCCGCGGTCTGGTCGAGTTCGGGCTCGACGTGGACCGAAAATATCTGGCCGGTGGGCGGGATCGTCTTCGACATCCGGGCTCGGCCCGAAGTAGATGAATCCGGCGACGGCGCCGTTCGTCGACCGCAACGCAGACACTTGTCGACCGATGTCTTCTTGATCGAGGCGCCGCTCCCAGAGATCCAGCCCGGTGAGCGATGTCGCTGGTCGATGCCGCGGTCGGCTGGGCGGCCTTCCATAGGTCGCGACCCAGGAGCGCACATGGATCGCAGCGATGGCGCCGGCGCGTCGGATCGGTGGCCGGCCGGATCCGGATGGTGACGGTCGGGCTCGCGGGACGGAGTGCCGTCATGGCATCGCCAGGATTCGGGCCGGATTATCGACCAGCATGCGGTGGAGAGACTGCCTGGCTGACGCCGGCCTCGGTCAGCCTGGGAAGGATGACTTCAGGGAGATAGGCGTAGCCGTACCGTCCATGCGTCGAAGGGTTCATGTAGGCCTCCGCTCCCGACATGTCGCAGGAGAGGACGATGCGATGGTCGTAACCGCGAGCTACCAATTCGACCAGGGCCCGGATCCGGTCCTGCGTCCGGCCGGTGATAGGCCCACTTGACGAACTCGCCCTCCGCCTTCGCCTTCGCTGTTGGGGACCCGATAGTCGAACCACTCCTTCCCGAAGGTATCGAAAGCAACGTTGACGCCTGAGCTCAGTACCTGTTCGAGGTAGACGATGTCCGGTTGCAGGTCGAGGTGCCCGAGCACCACCCGCGACAGGTCGGCGCCCTCGTCGCTCAGGAGGGCGACCTGCTCGATGGCCATCGTCCCGAGGGTGCAATGAGTCGAGATGGCCAGACCGGTGGCGAGATGGGCCCGGGCCGCCGGCTCGAAGATGGAGTCTCCTCCCTCGGAGTGATCTGGTTGAGACTGGTGCCCACCTCTCCGAAGATGCCCGCCTTGATCTCCGGTCCCCGGAATGCCGTCGACCGCCGGGCGATGTATAGGTCGACCAAGTCGATCGAGGTGATCCTCGATCCCGTCGAGCCAGGGATCTTTGTAGAAGGAGAACCCGGCGATGAGGTTGATGGGAAGCCGGGCGGCCAGCCGCTCGACCAGATGTGCCTTCGTCGCCTGTCTTGCGCCCGGCCAGTGAGATCGACGAGGGAGCGGAATCCGTAGGCCGGCAAGCAAGCCAGCGCCCGCTCCGCCAGGTCCTCGATATCGGCGCTCGTTCCCGCCCGAATAGAAACCACCGGGCGCGACCGAGTCCGGGTGTTCGTGCATCAGTCGTCGCCCCGAGGTCATCAGGGTGGATCGGACCAGCGGCGGTCTGTATCCGCATCAGCTTCGGCTCTCTTCGGGCGGCGCCTCTTCTCAGACTTCGATGATGGTGACGTGATCGACGCGCACTCGATTGACGTGATTGGGGGCCATCGGTACGCTAGCACTGGTCTAGACCATTGGTCTAGACCAGTTGTGCGACTGTTCTGGGAGGAGAAACACTCATGGATTTCAGAAGCCGTCACGCAAGCTGGCCGTCGCTCGTCGCCCTCGCCATGATGGTGTGGGCGTGTGCCCCGCCACCCACCAGCGAGACGACTGCGACCACCGCCGACCACTGCCGCCGCCACAACCGAGACCACCGCCGAGGGCACCGAGACGACCGCCGCCACCACGCGAAACCACCGCACGGCCGGCGGCCGAGGGCGGCGGCACACTGGTGATCGGTCGCACAGGAGACATCGACAACCTCGACCCCCATCTCGCCACCGCGTTCCAGACCATCGATGCCCTCGAACTGATCTATGACTCTTTGACCGAACTCGACGCCGACCTGAACGTTCAGCCCGGCCTGGCGAGCGAGTGGGAGTTCAACGACGACGGAACCGAGTTGACCTTCCACCTGCGTGAGGGTGTCACCTTCCACGACGGCGACCCGATGACCTCCGCCGACGTCGTGGCCTCGCTCGAACGGATCTTGGACGAAGCGACCGGAGCGGTGCGTGAGGACCAACCTGCTCTCGATCGCCGAGATCACGGCACCCGATGACCTGACCGTGGTGTTGGCGCTCTCGGTCCCCGACGCGACGTTGCCGGCGGCCCTGACCGACGTCAACGTCGCAATCATGTCCGATGCCTCGATCGCAGGCGGAACGGCCGCCACCGAACCAAATGGCACCGGCCCGTTCTCATTCGTGAACTGGACCCAAGGCGAATCGGTGGAGCTGGACGCCTTCGAGGACTATTGGGGAGAAGGGCCATTCGTCGACGGGATTCTGATCCGGGTCGTGCCCGAAGAGCAGTCGATGCTGGCCGCCCTCCAGGCCGGCGAGGTTCACCTCGGGGTGATGGGTAACCCGGCCGTGATCGAGCAAGTCAGCGACCCGCTGGTGCTCGAGCGATCGACTGCGATGGGCTATTTCCCGTTCTTCCTGAACAGCGAGCGGGGACCTCTGCAGGAAAAGGGAGTGAGACAGGCGATCTCCTGTGCGATCGACCGCCAGGAGCTGATCGACACCGCGCTCCTCGGCGAGGGCGTCCCGACCGGGCCATTCGTCGAGGGGATCTTCCAGACCGCTCCCTTCGACGGCTTGCCCTGTGACGGAACCGACCGCGACCTGGCCCGGCAGCTGCTGTCTGACGCCGGGCTATGCCGACGGCTTCTCGATCGAGACGATCATCATCACGGGCGAGAACGACGCCGCGATCAACATCGGCCAGAACCTGCAGGCGCAGCTGGCCGAGATCGGGGTCAACTCTGAACTGCAGCAACTGGAGACCAACGTCTACGTCGACCGCTGGCTGGCGGCCGACTTCGACTCGGCCTTGTCGGAGAACGGGGCCGGGCCCGATCCTCATCACACCTATGCCAAGTACTTCACCTCCCAGGGGAACTTCGTGAACGTTTCCAAGTTGAGTTCTCCCGAACTCGACGCGCTGTTCGCCGAGGGGCAGGCGACGACCGACCCCGAGGCGCGGGTTCCGATCTACCAGGAGATCTCCCAGATACTGCTCGACGAGTCGCCCTGGGTGTGGCTCTACCGCGGCTACCGGTATCAGGTGCGAGTGCCGGAATTGGAGGGCTTCATCCCCCATCCGACCGGTTCGCTGAAGTCGGTTGAGGGGCGTGACACTCACCTCCGGTTGACAGCTGCAGATCCGCGAGCGGCAGCGGTGCAGACCGGCGACCGCGGGCGAGCGGAAGGGTGGAGATGGACGGCGAGCGTCAGGTGATGCAGCGAGTTGCGGCCGTGGTCCAGTCCGCCGTCGACGCCGGGACGGTTGCCTGGCGCGGTTGCGCTGGTCCGTCATCGAGAGCGAGGTCGTGTTTCACGAGGCCTTCGGCCTGGCAGCCACCGGGCCGGAGCCGCGTGTGATGACGCCGTCGACGCTTTTCGATCTGGCCTCGTTGACCAAGCCGCTGGTCGCCGCCAACGTGGCGCTTGCCCTGGTCGACCGGGGGGCGGTCTCCCTCGACGAGGAGATCACACCGTCCTCCCGGAGTTAGAAGCTTTCGCGGAAAAGGGGTCACGGTCCGGCGACTGTTGGCGCATACCGCCGGCGTGCCCGGTTGGCGGCCGATCTACATCGGTGCCGCCGGCCAGGCCGAGCGTCCTCAGAGCCATCGACGAACTCGGTCTGGCGTCGTCCCCGGGATCCCGATTCGAGTACAGCGACCTCGGTTACATCACGATCGGGATTGCGCTGGAGCGGATCGGGGGAGCCTCGCTGCCGGAGCTGGCCGCGGAGCTGCATCTTCGAACCTTGCGGGCTCACGCGGACCGGCTATCTGCCCGGCGATCCGCACGAGCGACTTCGCGGTCACCGAGGAAGGCAACGCTTTCGAGAGGCGAATGGCCGACTGGGCCGGCCTCTCATTCGACGGCTGGCGGACCGGCTTTTACCCGGGCCAGGTGAATGACGGCAACGCCCACTACGGGCTGGCCGGGATCAGCGGCCACGCCGGGCTCTTCTCCGATGCCGACGAAGTCGGCGATCCTGGGGGAGATGTGGCTCCGCAAGGGGGTCTGGCAGGGTACCCGCGTCCTGTCGGAGGCAGTCGTCGGGGTTGCCACCACCAACCAGATGCCGCGGCTGCGACGCCCGGCGGGGCCTTGGCTGGGACCTCATCAAGAGTTCCGGTCCCACCGTCGAGGAACTGTCCCGGGCCGACGCCGGATTCTTCCCACCGACCGAGTCAGCGTGGTCGCCACGATCATCCGGCGAGCTGTTGTCGTCGTCTGCCTTCGGCCATACCGGATTCACCGGCACCTCGATCTGGATCGATCCGGGACACGACCTCGTGGCCGTGCTGCTCACCAACGCCACTCATCCCCGGCGTCGACCTCAACAAGCCGGTGAATGCCTTGCGGGCGCGCTTTCACAACGCCGTCGTTCGCCATTGGCCTTCGCTGACGACTCTCGCCTCGCTGCATGAGGCGCTATCTACTGCGAAGGTCGGCGGAGGCGGTGCTGACCCTCCTCGGGGTAGCGGTTCTGGTCTTCCTGGTTCTCCGGGTCCTGCCCGGGGACGAAGTCACCGCCCGGCTCGGGACCGAAGCCGGCAACCTGACACCCCTCCAGCGCGCTTCCCTCGAGCGCTACTACGGGCTTGATCGACCTCCACTCGTTCAGTTCTTCTCATGGATCGGGCAGCGTCCTCTCGGGCAACTTCGGCATCTCGGTGACAAGCGGCCGGCCGGTCGCCGAGCAACTCGGCAACGCCCTGCCGGTCACCATCGAGCTGGCGATGCTCTCGCACGCCTCATCGGGCTCGGTGTTCGGAGTGGCCATCGGGGTGATGTCGGCTTCCCGGCCCAATGGCGTGCGCGACACGATCGGGCAAGGGCTTCGGACTGCTCGGGCTTGGCATCCCCAACTTTGTGATCGCCTCGGCGATCATCGCCGTGCTGGCCGCCCGCTTCGGCTACTTCCCGGCGGCCGGCAGCTACGTCAACTTCTTCGATGACCCCGCTCATCAATCTGCAGCAACAGCTCTATCCGGCCATCACGCTTGGGGGTGGCCCTGGCGGCCGGCGTGATGCGCACCACTCGATCCGCCTACCTGGAAGCGAGTTCGCAGGACTTCGTTCGCACCGCCCCGGGAAGGGACTCTCCCCGCGCCGGGTGCGGTGGCGGCACATCCTCCACAATTCGTTGATTCCGATCGTCACGATCGTCGGCATCCAGTTCGGCTACCTGCTCGGTGGCACGATCATCGTCGAGGAAATCTTCGCCTTGCCGGGCATGGGTCGGCTGGTGCTGACGGGCATCGCCCAACGGGAGTATGCGGTGGTGCAAAGCACCGTTCTGGTGATCGCGGCGATGGTCGTCGTGGTCAACCTGGCCGTGGACCTCATCTATGCCCGCATCGACCCCCGGGTCAGGCTGTCATGACTGCCGTCGTCGAGCCCGCTCCACGCTTCCGGCCAGCCAGCCGGGGCGGCTGCACCTGCTCTGGTCGAACCCCAACGGGGTGCTGGGGCTGGCACTGGTCAGCTTCCTGGTGGTCATCGCGATCTTGGCGGCCCTCGATGCCACCCCGCATCCGCCGCTCGCCCAGGATGCTCGACGTCCGCTTCTTCGCGCCCTCGTCGGCCCACTGGCTGGGCACCGATCAGTTCGGACGCGACGTGGCCTCCCGGGTGATGGTGGGGGTGCTGGCCTCGCTCCGGGTGGCCGCTGCTGGCGGTGGCGGCGGCTTCTGTGATCGGTTCGGCGGCCGGGATCGCCGCCGGGTTCTTCGGGGGCTGGACCGACCGGGTGATCGGGCGGATCACCGACATCCTGTTTGCCTTTCCTGCCATCCTGCTGGCCCTGGCCGTTCTGGCCGCCCTCGGCCGGGGATGGGTGAACACCGTGATCGCCGTCGCCATCGTCTACATCCCGATCTTCGTCCGGGTTGCCCGGGGCCCGGTGCTCACCGTCAGGGAACTCGACTTCGTCAAGGCCGGTCGGGTGCTCGGCTACGGGTCGGGGCGACTGCTCTTCCGCCACGTGTTTCCCAACGTGACGGCGCCTCTGATCGTGCAGATCGCCCTCGCCCTTTCGTGGGCGATCCTCACCGAGTCAAGCCTCAGCTTTCTCGGGCTCGGCACCCAGCCCCCCGACCCCTCGCTCGGCTTGATGGTCAGCGACGCCCGCACCCTGGTGACCAGGGGCTGGTGGCTGATGGCGGCGCCGGCCACCGCCATCGTGCTGGCGGTCGTGGGCCTGAATCTTCTGGGTGACGGGCTTCGTGACGTTCTCGATCCGACCCGCTCGAGCCGGAGATAGCGATGGATCTGGCCCACCTCCTGACCGAACAACTCCGTCCGGAGCTGGCGGACCTCGACCTGCGCGACACCCTGCGCTGGTGAGGCTGATGGCAGACGACCAGCAGGACGCGATCGAAGCCGTCGCGTCGGGCTCAGGCCGCCATCGCCGCCGCCATCGACGCCATAGTCGAGCGCCTGGAACGTGACGGCCGCCTGATCTACGTCGGGGCAGGAACCGCCGGACGGATGGGACTGCTGGATGCCGCCGAATGCCCGCCGACCTTCAACACCGACCGCGTGGTCGGCGTCCTGGCGGGCGGCTTCGACGCCTTCCTCTCCCCGCGCGAAGCCGTGGAGGACGACGAGACCGCCGGGGCGCGCGACATGGATCGCTCGACAGTGAGCGAGCGCGACGCGGTGGTGGGGGTAACCGCCTCGGGCCGCACCCCTTACACGATCGGCGCCGTCCGCCGCGCCGGGAGCGGGGCGCCCTCACGGTCGGGAGTCGTCTGCAATCCCGACTCGGTTCTGAGCGGCCACGTCGAGCATCCCATCGAAGTCCTGGTGGGAGCGGAGGTGATCGCCGGCTCGACCCGCCTCAAGGCCGGCACCGCCCAGAAGATCATCCTGAACACGATCTCCACCGTCAGCATGGTCAAGCTGGGAAAGACCTTCGGCAACCTGATGGTCGACCTCCGGGCCAGCAACGACAAGCTCAGGGATCGGGCCCGTCGGATCGTCCTCCAGGCGACAGGCAGCGAACTCAAGGCCGTCGATCAGCGCCCTCGACGCGGCCGAGGGCGACGTGAAGGTGGCCATCCTCATGCTCCTGACGGGCAGCGATCCGCCCACCGCCCGGGCCCGGCTTGCCGCTCATCGCGGTGTGGTGCGGCGGGCGCTGGAGGGCGCGTGAGAGTCATCGGCCTGATATCGGGCACTTCGATGGACGGCATCGACGTTGCCGTCGCCGATCTCGAACTCGAGGCTGGCGAGATCGTGCTCTGCGCCCGCTCGGATCGATGACGGTCCCCTACGAACAGCAACTCCGAGATCGGCTCGAGGCGGCCCTTCCCCCCGGACGCACCACGGCCGAGGAGGTGTGCCGGCTCGACAACGAAGTCGGCCAGGCGTTCGGCGGAGGCAGCCCGCGATGCGGTCAGCGGCCTGGCCGGCGGCCGAGGCCGATCTCGTGGTGTCCCACGGCCAGACCCTCTATCACGACGTCGAGGAAGGTCGGGTGCTGGGCACCCTCCAGATCGGCCAGCCGGCCTGGATCGCCGAGGCCACCGGACTACCGGTGGTGGCCGACCTCCGCACCCGGGACATCGCCGCGGGCGGGCAGGGAGCGCCCCTGGTCAGCATGTTCGACGTCCTTTTGCTCGCCGGCTCCGAACGAGCCGACGGCGGCTCTCAACCTCGGCGGCATCGCCAACCTCACCGATCGTCGAGCCCCGGGCTCGATCCGGTCGGATTCGACATCGGACCGGCGAACGCGTTGATCGATGCCGCCGTCCAGCACGTCACCGACGGAGCCGAGGCATTCGACCGCGATGGGCTCATGGCCCGGCAAGGCCGGGTTCATACCTCGCTGCTCGATCATCTCCGGGCCGATCCCTACTACCGCCAGCCGCCTCCCAAGACCACCGGCAAGGAGCTTTTCAACCTCTCCTATCTGATGGAGGCATTGGCCGCGATCGATCGGAGCAGCCAGAGTCCCGGCACCGGCAGATCTGGTGGCGACCGTCACGACGCTGACAGCCGTGACCGTCGCCGAGGCGTGCCAGGCCTACGGGGTGAGCAGAGGTGATCGCATCGGGCGGGCGGCACCGCCAATCCGTTCCTGATGGAGATGCTGGCCAGCCAACTCCCGGGCAGTGACGGTCGCGTCGATCGACGAGCTCGGCATTCCCTCGGGTGCCAAGGAGGCCTACGCCTTCGCCCTGCTCGGCTTCCTGACGGTCCATCAGCTTCCTGGCAACGTCCCGTCGGTGACCGGCGCCTCCCGGCCCGGCCGATCCTCGGCTAGGTTCTTCCCGGTTCGGAACGGATTTCCTGTGGTCCGCGCCGATCGAGATCCTCGCCCGACCCGGCTTCGCATCGATCCGACGCCAAACGCCGTGAGCGAACCCGTACTGTCGGTGCGGGGCCTGACCACGGTGCTCCATCTCCCGGGCGGTTCGGTGGAGGTGGTCAAGGGCGTCGACTTCGAAGTGGCGGCCCGGGGAGACGGTGGCCCTGGTGGGGGAATCGGGCTGCGGAAAGTCGATGACGATGCTTTCGGTCATGGGGCTTCACCCCCAACCCCCCGCCGAGATCGTCGGCGGCCAGGTGCTGCTCGAAGGGCAGGACCTCCTGACCATGTCGGAAGAAGCAGCAGCCGAGCCGTGCGGGGTGCGCAGATTGTCGATGGTCTATCAGGACCCGATGACCTCGCTCAATCCCTTGATGCGGATCGGTGACCAGATCGGCGAAGGCTTGCTCGCCCATGGCCGAACCCGCCGCGCAGGCACAGGAGCGAACCGAGGAGGTGCTGTCCGAGGTGGGCATCGCTCAGCCGGCCCGGGCGGCGCGGGCCTTTCCGCACGATTTCTCAGGGGGGATGCGCCAACGGGTGGTGATCGCCATGGCGCTGGCCCTTCGCCCCAAGGTGCTCATCGCCGACGAACCCACCACCGCCCTCGACGTGACGATCCAGCAGCAGATCATTGCCCTGGTGGAGGCCCTCCAGACACGGATGGGGATGGCGGTGGTATGGATCACCCACGACCTCGGGATAGTCGCCCGGGTGGCGGAGCGGACCATGGTCATGTACGGCGGCTACATCGTCGAAACCGGTCCGACCCGCCGGGTCTTCGGCCGACCCGAGCATCCCTACACCGCCGGGCCTGCTGGCCGCCATTCCCCCGGTGCAAGGAACCGTCCGGCCTCCGCTGCGTCAGATCCCGGGCACACCGCCCGATCCCAGCCGCACGCCCACGGATGTCCCTTTCATCCCCGTTGTCCCAATGCCCGGCCGATTTGCCTCGAGCAGATGCCGCCACTCACCGACCGAGACGGCAGCTCACGCCGCATGTTGGGTTCCGCCGGAGGAGTGGGTGGCATGAGCCGGCCGATCCTTCGGGCCGAGGACCTCGTCCGGATCTACCCGGTGCGGGGCACCCGACAGTTACTGCCGGCCGTGGCCGGCGTTTCGCTGTCGGTTGAACGAGGAGAAACCCTCGGCATCGTCGGTGAATCGGGATGCGGCAAGTCGACCCTGGCCCGCCTCCTCGTAAGGCTCGAAGAGCCCACCTCGGGTCGAATCGAACTCGACGGCCAGGACATCACCCGGTTGCGGGGCCGGACCTTGCGTCCCATCCGCCGTCGCATCCAGATGGTTTTCCAGGATCCCTACGCGTCGCTCAACCCCCGACTCACCGTCGGCCGCGCGCTGGAGGAGGTGCTCGAAGTTCACCGGCTGCGGGAAGCCGAGCCAACGTTCGTCCCCGGATGGAGCAACTCCTCGAGATGGTCGGGCTGCCGAAGGCATTCGCCGGCCGCTATCCCCACCAGCTGTCGGGAGGGCAACGTCAGCGGGTAGGGATCGCCCGGGCTCTGGCGGTCGAACCCGACGTGATCGTCCTCGACGAGCCGGTGTCGTCCCTCGATGTCTCGGTGCAGTCCGGGGTCATGAACCTGCTGGCCCGGCTTCGTGACGAGCTCGACGTCGCCTTCGTGTTCATCTCTCACGATCTCGCGATGGTGCGTCACATCTCGGATCGGATCGCCGTCATGTATCTCGGACGGGTGGTCGAGCGAGGGCCGTGGGAGCCCGTCTCCGATCGCCCGCTCCACCCCTACACCCTGGCCTTGCAACAGGCGGTTCCGATCCCCGACCCCGAGATCGAGGCGACCCGCCAGGTGTACACTCTTCCGGGGAAGTACCCGATCCCGCCAACCCGCCCGCGGGGTGCCCGTTCCACCCGCTGCTGCCCACTGGCTGAAGACCTGTGTCGCCGGGTACCGCCATTACTGGCGGCGCTCGCTGAAAACCATGAAGCAGCCTGTCATGTCGCGGCCCGTCGGCTCGGACGACCCGAAGCGACGATGCCTGTCCCGCTGAAGGAAACGGCCTGAGAAGGCGACCGAAGCCCAAAATCTGATGTCTTGCGACTTCGGCCGGATCAACCGTCCCGCGGGTCCCGCTGGTTGGTGACTCAAGTTCGCCACATTGCCGGCTTGCCGCAGGCGGTCGTGGACACCCGTCATCCAGTCAACTGTCGGCAAATATCGCTTCGCGATCTTCGCGACGATGGTGTAGTTGGCATCACAGACGTTGGCGATTGGTGACGTCGAGGCTTGTGTCACCAATTGATAGGTGTCCATTACCGAAAGCCCGGTTTCGTTCGAAATCCACTGGATCAGCTGGGTGTGAGCAATCCGAAAGGCGTCCTCGAGAGGGCGGTAGGAGCCGGCCACCATTATCGCCTCGTCATCTTCGAGTCGGGGCCATTCGCAGTAGACGCCTTTGATGACATCAACGACCAGGAGCGTGTTCATTGCTCCCTCAACGGCCACCCCGCAGACTTCGCCCTCACCCATCGTGTAGTGACCATCCCCGAGCGAGAACAAGGCGCCCTCGACATTCACACCCAGGTATATGGTCGTTCCGGACCTGGCCTCCGGGGTGTCCATGTTCCCGCCAAACGCCTCTGGAACGAGCACGTTCCGCGCCTCACCTGCGGCCGGCGCCACTCCGATCGTGCCGTGGAACGGCCGCAGTGGGAGGCGAACCCGATAATCGGAGTCGAGAGCCTCGTACACGACCTCGCCGGCAGTTCGGTCGACCGAATAGACCCAGGTTCTCTCCGGCAGAGGCTGCTGGAGCGTCGCGGTGTACTTCGTTCCAGTCAACGAACCGAACAGCGGCACCGTGGTTGACACCGCCCAATCACGCGCCGGCTGGACATCAATGAGATGGATCGCGAGCGTATCTCCCGTCTCCGCACCCTCGACGTAGAACGGTCCCGTCTGTGGATTGATGAACGGGTAGACGATGGCGCGGCTCGGTAGATCGGCGCGGGTGCGAATCTTGCCGCCGAAGGCATCCTCCGTGAAAACATCGAGGATCTGACCGGGCCGGATTCGGAGTACGGGGTCGTATCCGCCGAAGGTCCACGCGTACTGATCAGGGGTCGGAACGAACCGGGTGAATCCACGTTCTGAGATGACCTCACCGCCTTCATGCGAGGGCTCCGTTACCTGTTCCGACTCTATCAGCGAGGGAAGCCCGGTCACCGGTTCCTGACCCCCGCCCAGGACGTTGCTGGTACCGTCCCGACATGGAGCGTCGACGCCTCGGCAATTCCGGCCTCTTGGTGAGCGAGTTCGCCATGGGCGCCATGACCTTCGGCGATGAAGCTGATGAGCCGGCCACCCATGCGATGCTCGATCGCTTCGTCGAGGCTGGCGGCACCCTGATCGACACCGCCGATGTCTATGCCAAAGGGCGATCCGAGGAGTACATCGGCCGATGGCTCGCCACTCGATCCCACGATCACCTGGTGATCGCGACCAAGGCGCGGTTCTCTACAAGTGAGGATCCCAGCGACCGTGGCGCCGGACGGGGCCATCTCAGCCGGGCGATCGAGGCGAGTCTGCGCCGGCTGGGGGTGGAGGTGATAGACCTCTACCAGATCCACGCGTGGGACTCCCAGGTTCCCGTCGAAGAGACACTTGGGGCGCTCGACGACCTGGTTCGACTTGGGAAGGTTCGCTATTTGGGCGTTTCCAATTTCACCGGGTGGCAATTGCAGCGTTTCATTCTCACCGCCCGTCACAGCGGTTCGTCACCCATCGTGTCGCTCCAGGCGCAGTACAACCTCCTGGGTCGTCACATCGAGCTGGAGCTGCTCCCACAGCTGCTGGAGGACGGGCTTGGCCTTCTGCCTTGGTCACCCCTGGGTGGAGGCTGGCTGTCGGGCAAGTACCGCCGGGACGATCTTCCAACCGGTGCCACCCGGCTGGGTGAGGATCCGGCCAGGGGAATCGAAGCGTACGGCCCACGCAACACCGACAGAACCTGGCAGATCATCGATGAGGTGGCAGCGATTGGTGAGGCCCATGGTGCCAGCCCGGCGCAGGCGGCCCTCAACTGGGTGCGACGCCGTCCCGGGGTGAGTTCGGTGATCCTCGGAGCACGGACCGTCGAGCAGCTCGATGACAATCTGGCGGCTCTCAAATGGGAACTGGCGGACGATGAGTACGACCGGCTGACCAAAATCAGCGCTCCGGGAATGCCCGATTATCCGTACGGTTTCATCGAGAACAATGCCGGGAATGACAGTTGGGCGCCGCTCGGAACGCGGTCGAGCCCATTTCCCTCGGGCTATTGATCCTCGCCGATTCCACGCCATCGATGAGAATTGACGGTCCTGAGCCGTCGTCCCTGCAGACCCATTCGCTACATTGGTGTGACAAATCGGTATGCGGGCCGCTGGGACCGCTCACACAGGGTCCGATCCAAGCCACGCTGATCGAACAGACCTATCTAGCTTGAACAGTAGGAGGAGGTGGTGACCTTGTTGTTATCCCATCGAAGGCTCCTGATTGCAATCACCGTCCTTGCGTTGGTGGCTACCGCGTGTGGGGACGGTGGAGGAGCAGCAACGACCGGGGCCGACACCGGTACAACCGCGGCCGACACCGGTACAACCGCGGCCGACACCGGTACAACCGCAGCCGACACCGCAACAACCGCGGCCGACACCGGCACGACCAGTGCCGCAACCGGCGATGTCGTTTTCTGGACCGGGTCAACAAACCCTGTGGATCTGGCAGCGCTGCGGAAGATCGTCGATCAGTTCAACGGCCTTGGGCGGCGCGACCGCCGAACTGGTGGAGGTCACTGGATCCGAGACCGAGGCCACGGCGCTGATCACCGCGGTGCGAGGCGGGACCGGCCCCGACGTCTACATGCTCGATCGATTCACGGTGGCGCAGCGGGCGGCGGATGGCCTACTCGAAGATCTGACCCAGTTTGACGACAACCCCCTCGAGGGCTTCATCGCTTTCGCGGCGGAAGAGGCCACCTTCGACGGTAAGGCCTATGCCCTGCCGTTCGACACCGATACCCGAGCGCTCTACTACAACATCGGGATGCTGGAGGAGGCGGGTATCGACCCCGCCGAGCTCGACCCCGCCAACGGCCCAGTCACCTGGGACCGGGTGATGGAGATCGCCAACCAGCTCAACGAAGACGATGGCACCAATTACACACGGATGGGGTTCGTCCCCTGGCAGACCTGGGCCAACGGCCAGGGTTGGCATTACACGTTCGGGTTCTCCTGGGGCGCCGACTTCTACGACGAAGCAGCCTGTCAGGTGACCCCGACCGACGCCGCCAACGTCGAGGCCTTCCAGTGGGTATACGACACCGCCGCCGCGTTGGATGTCGAAAAGACATCGGCGTTCGTGGCTGCAGACCAACCGAATGACGTTCCGCCCGAGCAGCAGTACTTCATCCAAGAAAAGGTCGGTTTCCTGATCAGCGGCGACTGGTTCATCGCCAGCCTGGCTCAGTACGCCCCCGACATCAATTACGGCATCACCTACTTGCCGGTTCCTGATGAAGGAATGGAGTCCACGACCTGGGCGGGCGGATGGTCAATGGTCATCCCCGAGGGTGCCAAGAATCCGGAGGGGGCCTGGGAGTTCCTGCAGTACATCGCCGGCGAGGAAGGACAGCGGGTCTACAGCAAGGACACGTCTCACCTTCCCACCTTCGAAAGCCTCGGTTCCGAGGAAGGCCTTCTCGACGAGCGGCACGCATTCTTCGCCAGCCTGCTTCCCAATGCCGCCAGCCGGCCTCCGCTCCCGGTGGGAGCGCTGTACTGGGACGAACTGACCACCGCCTGGCAGGCGACGACCCTGAACCAGGCCCCGCCGGAGGAGTCCCTGGCCACGGCGGCGGAGAGAACACAGGCACAACTGGATCAGTTCTGTCCGTAGAACTCGGGTGTCAGTTCTTTCGAGACCTGCCCGGATAGTGGGGACGGCCGGGAGCGCTAATCGCTCCCGGCTCGTTCCCGTTCGAGTCGACCTCTTGGAAGCGGAATGGCAGTAGATACTGTCGAGCGACCAGCAAGGCGGTTCAGGCTTGGCAAAACTGACCGTCGCAACCTCAAAGTGGGGTTGCTCTTCATCAGCCCCTGGATCATTGGGTTTATCGCCTTTCTGGCCTATCCGCTCTATTACACCCTGCGGATCAGCTTCACCCGGTTCTCGGGTTTCGGCGAAGCCACCTGGATCGGCTTCGACAACTACGAGCGGATGGCTTCCGACAACTTCTTCTGGAAGTCCCTCTACAACACCCTGTACTACACGGTCCTCGCCGTTCCGATCGGGGTGGTGGTGGCGATGGTGCTGGCGCTGGCAATGAACCAGCGGCTGCGGGAGGTGTCGCTTTATCGGGGGGCTCTGTTCCTTCCCTCGGTTTTGCCGACGTTTGCGGTGTCCTTCATCTTCATCGCCCTGATGGATCCCGTCCGCGGGATCTTCAACCAGATTCTCAAACTGGTCGGCATTCCTTCGATCAACTGGTTTGCCGACCCGCGATACGCCAAGCTGGCCTTGGTAATACTTGCTCAGCTGGGAGCGGGCCAGATCGCCTTGATCTTTCTGGCTGGGCTGAAAGGCATTCCCCAGACGCTCTACGAAGCGGCCGAAATCGATGGGGCCGGTGCCGTCACCAAGTTCTGGAACATCACGCTTCCGTTGATGACTCCGATCATCCTGTACGACATCATCCTCGGCCTTAGCCTCGGGCTCCAGGCCTTCACCCAGGCCTACGTGATCGGCGCAGGCCCGGCCGGATCGGTCGGAAACCCAGCGAACTCGACCTTGTTCTATGTGCTGTATCTCTACCTGAACGCATTCCGCTATAGCCAGATGGGTTATGCCGCCGCGCTGGGCTGGGTGCTATTCATCATCACGTTCGCCCTGGCGCTCCTGGTTTTCCGCTGGTCACAACGGTGGGTCCACTATGAGACGGTGTAAGGGGATGGCGATGAGTGATATCACCGCCGAGCGACCTGCTGTGGTGACCGCTGAAGGTACGTGGCAAGAAGCTCCGCTCCAAGGTCATCGCCCGGATCGTGCTGATCGTGATTTCGCTGGCCTTCCTGTTCCCCTTCTACTGGATGGTGTCGACCACCCTCAAGACCTCCGCCGAGATGCGGGCATCTCCTCCCACCCTATGGCCCCATGAGCTCGTCTGGCAGAACTTCGCCGATGCCGTCACGACGATTCCTTTCTGGACCTTCTTTCGCAACACCGTCATCATCACGATCTTCACGGTCATCGGATCGATCATCTCCAACCCCTTGATCGCGTATGGGTTTTCCCGGATCAATTGGCCGGGTCGGGACAAGGTCTTTTACATCGTGCTGGCAACGGTGTTCGTGCCATTTCCGGTGTTGATCGTCGCCCTGTTCGACATTTTCGCCCAGCTCGGGTGGATCAATACCTTCCTGCCACTGGTCGTGCCCTTTTTCTTCGGACAAGCCTTCTGGATTTTTCTCATGCGTCAATTCCTCATGCAGATTCCACAGGAGATCTCCGACGCCGCCCGCATCGACGGCGCCTCCGAAGCTCCAGACGTTCTTTCGGGTGATCATGCCGCTCGCACTGCCGGCGATCGGAGTGGTGGGACTCTTCGCCGCGTTGTTCGCCTGGAACGACTTCCTGGGACCTTTGATTTACCTGCAGGGCATTGACCATTTCACCCTGGCCACTGGGCTCACCTTCTTCCGCTCGCAACACGACGTCCAGTTCAACCTCCTCATGGCTGCCTCGACACTCGTGATGCTGCCGGTCGTGGTGATGTTCTTTCTGTTCCAGCGGACCTTGGTCGAAGGGATCACGCTTGGGAGCATCAAGTAGAAGTGTCGTGTGATCCGCTCCACCCGGTGAAGGCCATGGGCGCAAACAGCATGTACCAGATAGGCGGTGGCGCTAGTCGTGAAGAGCAGGGTGAGCGGAAGCTGAGCCGCCAGAAAGCCGGCAGCGAAGATCACGAGCAAGCATGCGATCGAGGTGTGGAGTTGGCTAACCGAAACCAGGAAGGAGTTTCGGATCACCGACTTCCAATCGTTCCGGTATCCGACCATGACCGGGAAGAGATAGACCGAGGTGAGAAGGAAGCCCGCGGTCCCCAAAGAGAAAATTACGAACAGCGGCAGCTGGAGCGGAGCAGGAAGATCGCCAAGCAAGAGGTAATCGAACAGCAGCACCGACCCGATCGCATACCAGACGAGTCCGATCACCATCGCCTGGCGGAAGTTCTCACGCAAATGACGCCAGAAGGAGGCCAGCGCACCCACGTCGGCGTCTCGCTGCAGATCGCGGACGGCCCCAAAGAGCGCGGCCGTAGCCGGAAAGATCGTCACCAGGGGAAGAGAGGCCACCAACCAGGCTGCGTTGAGAAGCATCAGATTGGTGATTCGCTCCATCGCCCGATATCGACGGCTCTCGAACATCTCCATCGTCGGGTCATCGTAGGAATCAATTCTGCGCAGGAGACAAGGAAGTGAAGATCGTTGCGGCCCAGTCCACCGACCTGTTCGTCGGAAGTGAAGGCGACCCGCTTCAACTGGCCCGCGTTGTCGTGTCCACCTCTGCCCACGGGTCAGCCGTGGTGGGGGTGGAAGGGCGCTCAGCCAAGTCGCTGCAGCCAACCGTGGTAACGAATCTATTGCCCGGGCAGGAGCGAACAGTCGAGGTTCCGATGACAGTCGACCCGAAGGCGACGGTCGGGGAAATCCTCCCGGCGGAAGCGGTGCTGGAAAGCGAGGGGACTTCAATTCGCCGCCCATTTGAGGTCGTGGTCGAGGAGCCCGGCTGGAAGATGTTCATGGTTTCCCATTTCCACTACGACCCGGTCTGGTGGAACACCCAGGCTGCATACACCGAGACATGGAAAAAGGCCGGACAACCGTGGGCGGCCGATTTCCAAACCCACAGCTTCGACCTTGTCAAGGCCCACCTCGATGCCGCCCGTCGAGATCCCGACTACGCCTTCGTGCTGGCTGAGCTCGACTATCTGAAGCCATATTGGGACACCTACCCGGAGGATCGCCAGTACATCCGCCACCTCCTGGAAGAGGAACGGCTGGAGCTGATCGGCGGCACTTACAACGAACCAAATACCAACCTGGTGGCAGCCGAAAACACGGTTCGCAATCTGATCTACGGCATCGCGTATCAGCGGGACGTGCTGGGGGGCAACCCGGCGACTGCCTGGCAGCTTGATGCCTTCGGTCACGATCCGCAGTTTCCGGGACTGGCGGCGGATGCGGGTCTCACGTCGAGTTCGTGGGCTCGAGGTCCGTTCCACGCCTGGGGGCCTTTCCGGATGCCGATCAAGCCTCGGCCACTGCCATCACCTACCGGATCACCGGAGCCACTTCGCATGGAGTTTCCAAGCGAGTTCTATTGGATGGCACCGAGCGGGAAGAAACTCCTCACCAGCTACATGGCGGATCATTACTCGGCGGGCTGGTGGATGGATTCCGCCCTCACATTGGAGGAGGCCGAGGAGCAGACCTACGTTTTGTTCCAGAAGCTCAAGTCGGTTGCGGCCACCAAGAACGTGTTGCTGCCGGTCGGCACCGATTACAGCCCCCCGAACAAATGGGTGAGCCAGATCGCGAGCGACTGGAACCGCAGGTACGTCTCACCTCGGTTCGAGATGGCCACCACCCGGCACTTCTTCGATGCAGTCCGCAGTGCCGCTGCCCGCGACGGCGTGCGGCTGCGGGCCCAAAGCCGGGACATGAATCCCCTCTACACCGGCAAAGACGTTTCGTTCATCGACACCAAACAGGCCAACCGGCTGGCGGAGAACGCGCTCCTCGATGCTGAAAAATTCGCCACGGTGGCTTCACTGCTGGGAGCGAAATATCCGACGGAAGCGGTGGACAAGGCATGGCGCCAACTCCTTTTCAACGCTCACCACGACGGAATCACCGGAAGCGAGTCGGATCAGGTGTACCTCGACCTCCTGGGTGGGTGGCGGGAGGCATGGGAGCTGGGACGCACGGTTCTGCAGTCGGCCATCGGCTATGTCGGCGCCCGAATCGATGTGCCCAATGGTGCACATGACGGCCAACAAACAATTGCGGTGTTCAATCCGTCCTCCTGGAAGCGGGCCGGCCTCGTCCGGATCGACATATCCGTCGGACCAGAGACCGCGGGATTGAAACTGATAGACGACGCCGACACCGAAGTTCCGATTCTCCTCGAAACCAGGTCCGAACCAGTCGGACGGTTCAACCGAGCAAGCAACGGTGGTCTTTCGAGCAGACGATGTGCCTCCGATCGGGTACCGCACCTACCGGCTTACCGCCAGCGAGGCCAACCCCGACAGCGGCTGGATACCGGCGAGCGGGCTCACCGCCGAGAACGACCGGTTCCTGGTGGAGGTTGATCCCGAGCGAGGAGGGGCGATCTCGCGGCTGTACGACAAAGCCAACGCGCGAGAGCTGCTCAAGACAGGAGAGTTGGGCAACGAACTGCTTGCCTGCGACGAATATCCCAACCACCCCAGCTTCGGGGAAGGGCCGTGGCATCTGACTCCCAGCGGCGGCGTTGTGGGGACGTCGGGGTCGAACGCCGAGGTCACGGTCGAGCGATCCCCGATCGGCCAGCGACTGATCGTTCGGACCAGCCTGGCCAACTGCGTCGTGACCCAAGAGATTCTGCTTTGGAACGGATTCGACCGAGTCGAACTACGTCACCCACCTCGACGGCTTCTCCGGGCAAGACACTCTGTTTCGGGTTCGATTCCCGGCCGACTGTGAGGGAGCCATGCCGGTCTCGGAGGTGGGGAGCGCGGTCATCGGTAGGACTTTTGGCTTTCCAGAGGTGGACACAGATGAGGTCCCCTTCACCCTCGAATATCCGGCCTACAACTGGTTTGGGCTGAGCAGCTGCGTTCGTGTCGGGCTGGCCGGAGCGAAGTCGGCTCTGCAGGCGATCTCAGTGGCCGAAGTCGT
>CAWBOD010000014.1:0-248907 GCA_963790345.1 uncultured Acidimicrobiia bacterium
AAATTTGAAATAAGAGCGGGTCTGAGTGACCGAATTTGGGTGAGGCCACCTCCTTGTAGAAGTGGCCATCGCCACGGGCGGTTACTGCCCGGGGTTCGTTGATGCGTTTCCGGGATTTGGAACCGGTAGCCCATGCCGGGTTCGGTGATGAAGTAGCGGGGATTGCTGGGCTGGGGTTCGAGCTTCCGCCGCACCTGGGCAATGAAGACCCGGAGATAGTTGGTTTCCTCCCCGTACTGGGGACCCCAGACCTCTTTGAGAAGCTGGGTCTGGCTCACCAGTTTTCCCTGGTGACGGACCAGAACCTCGACAACGCCCCACTCGGTCGGCGTGAGCTTGACCTCCTGCCCTGCCTTTGGTGACCCGTTTGACGGCCAGATCGATGGTGAAGTCCTCGGTCACGATCGTCGGCAGATCCGCTCCGGCGTCCGGCTCCCGCCGGAGGGCGGCGCGCAACCTCGCCAGAAGCTCGCCCATGCCGAACGGCTTGGTCACGTAGTCGTCGGCGCCGGCATCGAGGGCCGCGATCTTCTCCCGTTCTGCCTCGCGAACGGAAAGCACGATGATCGGGATGTTGGTCCAGCCGCGCAGGCCCCGGATCACGTCGATCCCGTCGATCCCGGGCAGCCCGAGGTCGAGGATCACGGCGTCGGGTCTATGGTCGGCGGCCTTGCGGAGGGCGTCCTCTCCGTTGGCGGCCGCGTCGATCTGATAACCCAGGGCCTTGAGGTTGATGCCCAATGCGCGAACGATCCCGGGTTCGTCGTCGACCACGAGGATCCGTGTGCTCGCTCATCCACCGCCGCTGGCTCCCGGCGGAGCCGGCAGGCTGCTCGATCGGACTGGCGACCTTCAACTCGATGACCATCGTCGTCCCGCCGCCGGGAGTGTCCTCGATGATCAGCTCTGTTTCCCATCGCTTCGAGGAGCCCTCGCGAAACCGCCAGACCCAGACCGACCCCTTCGTTCTTGGGTGCGTCCCCGAGCCGCTGGAAGGGCTGGAACACGATGTCACGGGCAGCGGTGGGAATGCCCGGCCCCTGGTCGCTGATCCTCAGATCGATCCGACCGGCCACCTCGCCCGGCGCTGACCCTGACGGTCTTGTCGATCGGACCATGTCACCGCGTTCTCGACCAGGTTGGCCACCACCCTCTCCAGCAGGTCGGGGTCGGTCTGGACCGGAGGGAGCGATTCGGATATTTCGACGGACACGCGCTCCGGATTTCTGTCCGAGACTCGACAGCGCCGAGGACACGACCTCGTCGAGACCAACCGGGCGAAAGAAGACATGCACGGCGCCGGCTCGAAGTCGACCCGCATCGAGCAGTCGGCCTACGAGTCGGTTGAGTCGCTCGGTCTCATCGACTGCTACCTGGATGAATGACCGGGTCTCGGCTGGGGGACCAGGCAACGTCCGGTTTCGAGCAGGCTGGTGAGGGAGGCTTTGATCGTCGCCAGAGGCGTGCGCAGGTCATGGGACACCGCGTCGAGCAGGGCGGTCCGTAGCTGGTCCGTGGCCAGCATCGCCTCAGCCCGCCGCGCTTCCTGTTCGAGTTCTTCTCGCTCCATGGCTTGAACGATCTGGGCGGCAAATGCCCGGAGGACCATGCGATCGTCTGCGGTCAACCTTCCATCGAGCAGCACCAGGACCGTGTCATGGGTGAGATCGATCACTTCGCTTCCATCTCGGGGTGCCCGGAGCTCACGATCCCCCGCCCAGGCCAGTGACTCCCAGGTTTCCGCCCCAGTACGACGGAGGACGCTCACGGCCGTGAGCGAGAAGACGTCCCTGATCCGTCTGACCATGCCCTCTTCATCGGATCCAAAGACGGGATGTCCCGGTGAGACATTGGTTGCCAACGCCTGGGCCTGCGCCCGCGCCCGCCTGGCATCGGCACTCCTCCTTGTCGAAAGTCCGACAAGCAGCCCGACTGCCATCGCCACGACGAGAAACACAAACAGCGAAACGAAATGATCCGGATCGCTGATCGCCAGGGTGTGGAGCGGCTGGGTGAAGAACCAGTTGGCGAGTAGAAAGCCGGCGAACGCCGCGACGAGGGCGGGCATCACCCCACCGACCACGCCCACCAGCACCGCTGTGAGCAAATACAGCAGGAGGACGTTGTGAAGTGCAAGCGGGTTCGGCAGACTCAGCAGGAGCCACGTCAAGAATGGCAACCCGCCGGCCGCCAGGATCCACGCATTCAGTTGTCTCGAACGGCTCACGGCACCGCCGGAACGAAGCAAGTGGCGCGATATGAGGCGGTTCACCATCTCAAGCTACCCCTGCTTGCCACCGACGGACGCTGCTTCGCAATGTGGAACATCTCGCAAGCTGAACTCTCGCAAGAGGTACCGTCAAGATTCCGGACACTCCGTTAGGAACGCGTCAAGGTTTGGGAGCCTGTGGGGACACTGGGGTAACAAGGTGAGATGGCAGAGACCAGCCCACCGTTCGATCGGAGCCGATTGACCGCTCCTTCGATCGGGGCGGACGTCCGCCTTTGGGTGATAAGACGGTCGTGGTTCCCGACACCTTTTTGAGTTCGTCCGCTGAGTTGGAAACCTGATGACGACTTGGACAACGCTCAAGCGCCGGGTTATCGGCCAACCCATCGCCACTGACGACCAGGAAGGCCAGCTCCTGCCCAAGCGGTTGGCGCTGCCGGTTTTCGCCTCGGACCCGCTGTCGTCGGTCGCTTACGCATCCGAGGAGGCCATGCTCGTGCTCGCCCTGGCCGGGGCGGGGGCGCTGCGCCTCCTGACCCCGGTGAGCCTGGCCGTCGCAGGGCTGCTGGCCGTGGTCGTCATCTCCTACCGGCAGACCATTCGCGCCTACCCGGATGGTGGTGGGGCGTTCATCGTCGCGCACGAGAACCTGGGAGTTGTCCCCGGAGTCGTGGCGGCGGCCGCGCTCCTCACCGACTACGTGTTGACGGTGGCGGTCTCGGTCGCGGCAGGTGTCGCTGCGATCACGTCCGCCTATCCGGCAGTCTCCGCGTGGCGGGTTGAGTTGGCGCTTGTCTGCGTGGTATTGCTGACACTCGCCAATCTGCGTGGGACCAAGGAGTCGTCGAGGGTCTTTGCGCTCCCCACCTACGCGTTTGTGGCGACGGTGTTCACGATGCTGATCGTCGGGTTCATCAGTGTGCCGATGGGGAGTGCCCCCGAGCGGTTTCCGCCGGAGTCGATCTCGAGCCGGAACTCGGTGGCATCACCCTGTTCCTGGTACTGCGGGCCTTTGCTTCCGGATCGACCGCCCTCACCGGGGTCGAGGCAGTTGCCGAACGGGGTTCAGGCATTCCGAGAACCGAAGAGCCGCAACGCCGCCGCCACCCTCGGCGTCATGGGTTTGATTTCGATCACGATGTTCCTGGGGATCTCCACCCTCGCCCGGCTATTCGACGTGCGGATCTCGGAAGATCTCGTCGACCAATACGGAACGGTCATTTCTCAGATCGGCCGGGCGGCGTTCAACGGGGGGATCGGCTTCTGGATCCTTCAGGTCGTCACCGCCGGAATCCTGATCCTGGCCGCCAACACCGCCTATCAGGACTTCCCGCGGCTGTCGGCCATCCTCTCCCGGTACCGTTTCATGCCTCGCCAGTTCCGCAACCGGGGAGACCGATTGGTCTTCTCGAACGGGGTGTTCGCCCTGGCCGCTGCTGGCCGGGGTCCTGCTGGTGGTCTTCGATGCCCAGGTGTCAAGGCTCATCCAGTTGTACGTCGTCGGCGTCTTCACCAGCTTCACCCTCAGCCAGACCGGGATGGTCCGGCATTGGCTGACGACCCGGGAAGCCGGGTTGGCGGCGATCGGTGGTGATCAACGCCATCGGCGCGGTGACGACCGGGGTGGTGCTGATCGTGGTTGCCGTCGTCAAGTTCGCTCACGGCGCCTGGATCGTGATCGTGGCGGTTCCGTTGCTGGTGGCGTGGATGATGGCGATCCGACGCCACTATCTCGTGGTGGCCTCCCGCCTTCGCCGTTTGCCATACCGCGGCGGGGCCCGCCCGCACCGGGTGATTCTGCTCGCCGCTCATACCGACTCGGCCACCGAACGGGCGCTGCGTTACGCCGCATTGGTCGACCCGGAGAGCATCACGGTTGTCCACGCGGTGGAACCCGACGAGAGCGAGGACCTGGTCCACATCTGGAGCCGCCTCTATCCCCAGCACCCGCTCGTTCTGCTGGAACCCGACCGGGACCCGATCGTCAGACGGATCCGCAACTTCATCCGGAACGAGCGGGATGCTCATCCCGATGCCCGGATCACGGTCGTGCTGGCAGAACGCTTCCGCACGCGGAGCCTCCGCAGCGTCTTCTCGCATCCCCACAGCCTCATCCTGAAGGCCCTGCTCCTGTTCGAACCCGGGGTGGCGGTGACCGATCTGACAGTTGTCAAACCGCGCCGGGGATGCCGGTTCAACAGGCTCCGATCTCGCGCCATGTCGTGGTGCTGACCGTGAGCGAGGTGACGCAGCCCGACCCTCGAGGCACTCGACTACGCCAAGCAGCTGCACCCCGACGGCCTCCACTGCGTCCACATCGATGTCGACGACGATCAGCGGGAGCGAGTTGAAGCCGCCTGGCGCCATGACGGCCTCGAACCAGAACTGGAAGTGATCGAGAGTCCCTACCGGGGGATCACCCGTCCGCTGGTCCGATATGTCCGTCGTCGGCGGCGTGACGAACCACCCGGCACCCTCGTCAACGTCCTGCTTCCGGAATTCATCGTTCCGGGGCGGTTCGCCCAGTTGCTACACAACCAGACCGGGCTGGCGATCAAAGGCGCGTTCGCCGCCGAACCCAACGTGGCGGTGACAAGCGTGCCGTTCCATCTGGCCGTGGCTGATCAGACCGGCGAGCACGGCTCAGATCGAGCTCGAGCCGGGTCTCAAGGTCAACCAGCACCACGATTACCGCCACGATCGACGGCCACAGCCGCAACAGGACCCAGCCGTAGACGGCGCCGAACAGCACCATGAGAGGAAGCAGGTCGTTCTTGCGAGCCGCGGTCGTCGTGCCCTCGGCTGAGCGGTTGGGACGATCGGGCGAGGTCGCGTTCGACCGATGTCGATCGTGCCCTGACTCACGTTCCGACTCCGTGCGCATGTGTTCGTTGTAACTCGGATAGAGACCGGCATCTGGCCAGGATTACGAGTTCCTAACGCGCTGCCGTCGCGATCGCTACGGCGGCCTGATGCCTCGAGGCCAGATGCCGGGCTTGCTCGCACCAGTCGTATCGTGATGGAATAGCCGTAGGCTCTCGGGCCGATCGATCCGGTGTCAACTGGGTCCGACGGAGCCGGCCGAAGATGGTCCCGGTTTGGAGAGGTGGCCGAGTGGTCGAAGGCGCTCGCCTGCTAAGCGAGTGGAGGGTGATATAGCCCTCCCGAGGGTTCAAATCCCTCCCTCTCCGCAACTAGGCAGTTCCCATCACCCGGCGGCGCCGCGGAAACGCGTCCCGGGTGACTGGCCGTCAAGCCGCCGACTTGACCCACTCGGCCACCAGGGCGCCAAGCATCGGCAGAGTCATGGGCCCGCTTCCGAGAACGGTGTCATGGAATCCCTGATGTCGAAGCGATCACACTGTCTCACTCGATCCCCAGGATCGATCGGGCGGCCACCAGCTCGGGCTCGTCGAAGCCCTCGGTGAACCAGGCGTAGAGCGAACGAAGTTCGTCGGTCCCGTCGGGCGAGCGGCCCTGGGCCCGCCGCAGAGCCACGAGCCGGGTACGCACGCTCAATTCGGTAAGGCGGGCAGAGGTGGCCCAGGTGCCGCGGAGGGCCGCTTCGTAGGATGCCTCGACGGCGGCCAGGTCCGGGTTCGGGAGATACGAAAGGATGTCACCGCGGAGAAGATGGAAATCGGGCTGGTCCATGTCGTCGGTCCCGCCAAAGGCGATCGCCTCATCGATTAGTTCCAAAGCTCGATCGGGACGGCCCGACATTGCAAATGCCGCCGCCCGCAGGGACAGAAGCGGAGCCCAGAACACCGGCGGAGTGGTCAGGCCGCTGTACAAACCGTGACCAGCTTCCGTCATGGTCAATCCCTCCTCGACCAGCCCGAGCCCGCAATTGGCGACTCCATGAAGGACCGAGGCGAGCGCCCGCCACACCGGATAGTCGTTGGCAGCGGCCACAGCGGCAAGTTCGATGGCCTTCTCACGAACCTGTTCCAGTCGTCGCCGGTTGAGGTCCAGAAGTCCAGCGTGGTACAGGGCATAGGCCAGGCTGAACGGATGGTTCAGCTTTCTGGCCACCTCGACGGCAGCGGCTCCCCGGATGCCTGCTTGCTCGGGCCAACCGCTTTGCCAGAGCAACAACCCGGAGACATTGCGAGCGACCACTCCGGGACTGGGCCCGAATCGACGCCCTGATCCCTGCATGGCTGGATCGAACCGCTCTATCGCCAGATCGAGGTGGCGAAGACCCGTGTCGAGGTCGCGGCTGAAGGCGGTACTAAAGCCGAAGACGAGGTGGCCCTCGACCCGCATCTCGTCGTCGTTTTCGAGCTCAGCCAGGTCCAGCAACTTCTGTCCCATTTCGGCGGCCTTAGCGAACTCAGTGATGTTCGTGTAATAGGTGGCGAGGGCTCGCAACACGGAGTAAGGGGTTTCGGACGGGATACGAGGACGAGAGCTCCAGAACCCTGCCGTACTGCCGTTCGACCTCCACGCTGTATCCGCTACCGGCCATCAACGCACGGGCCAGGCCGGCCCGGAGGGTCATCTCCTCGACGATCGCGGTCGCGGGAAGGCGGGGTGGTGTCGAGTATCTCCAGGAGATCGGTGGCGAGCTCAACGGCCGCGTGATACCAGCCCCGGGCCTCGTTGAGGGGCCAGAGAACACCCTGGAGGAGACGAAGCTGCTCCAGGTCTCCGACGCTGACCCAATAGCGCCAGGCGGTACGGAGGTTCCCGATCTCGGCCACCAGAGCTTCGAGAATCGGCTGGCGGTCGGGTCCCTCGAGGCCCTGGCGATTGTCCAGGGCGTAACGGCTGTAGAAACTGGCATGAGCTAACGAGACAGCGTGTTCGGTCTCGGGATCCGCCGCCAGCCGCTCGGCCGCATACTCTCTGATCGTTTGCAGCATCGTGAACCGGAGCGTCTGGCCGTCGCCGATTGTGCGCACGAGGCTCTTGTCCACCAGCGACGCCAGGACTTCGACGACATCGACCTCGCCCAACGCCGACTTGGCGACCTCTTCGACGTCGCCGAGGCGGGCCGCCGAAAAGACCGACATCATCTCGAAGACCCGACACTCATCGCGCTCGAGCAAGTCATAACTCCACTCGATGGTGCTTCGTAGGGTTCGCTGCCGGTCGGGAAGATCGCGTGCCCCTGAGCCGAGGGCATCGACTTTCTGTCGTAGTCGAGCCAGCAACTCGCTGGGGGTGAACACCTTGAGCCTGGCCGCGGCCAACTCGATGGCCAACGGAAGGCCATCGAGGCGGGCACTGATCTCGGCAATGGCCGCGGCGTTGTCGAGCGTCAGGGAAAATCCAGGGTTGGCCGAGCGGGCTCGTTCGACAAAGAGACTGACCGCTTCCGAACTGGCGATGGCTGAGACGGGATCTCGCGGGTCGGGTAGGGACAGCGGGGGAACCTGGAATATCTGCTCCCCGCGCAGCCGCAAAGCCTCGCGGCTCGTCACAATCACTTCGAGTCCGGGGCAATGACCCAGCAGTTCGGCGACGCCGGTGGCGGCCACGGTCACCTGTTCGAAATTGTCTAGGACGATCAGCAGGTTGCGGTCGCGAAGCTTGGTCTTGAGAACCTGCAGACTCGATCCCTCCCGGGCGCTCGTCAGCCCGAGATCACGCACGATCGCTTCGAAGGCGGCAGTCGGAGTCGCGTTCGGAGGAAAGGTCGACGAAGTAGACGCCGTCGCGATAGCCGTCGACCATTTCGGCGGCGAGCTGCAGGGCGAGTCTCGTCTTCCCCATTCCACCCGGCCCGGTCAGGGTGACCAGCCGGATGGTGGGATTCTCCAGAAGCTCCCGAATTGCGGCGAGTTCGGCTTCCCGCCCGAAGAACTCCGTCACCTGCAAAGGAAGGTTGTTGGGTCTCGAGTCGAGTGTGGTCGGGCGGGGGAAAGTCGGCCACCAGATCGGGGTGGACCAGTTGAAACAGTCGTTCCGGCTGGGTGAGGTCCTTCAGCCGGTGGGTCCCCAGGTCGCGCAGAGTCGTCTCCTGTGGCAGGGACTGCTCGACGAGCGCTGCTGTCGCACCGGACAGGAGGACCTGGCCGCCATGGCCGGCCGCCATGATCCGGGCAGCCCGATTGACGGCAGGACCGTGGAAGTCGCCGCCGCGGTCGTCGGCCTCTCCTGTGTTCATGCCCATGCGAACGCGAAGCGCACCGGTCTGGGGCCAGGGCTCCGCAGATAGGGCCCGCTGACCTTCCAGGCACGCCTCGACGCAGTCCCGTGGTGAGGAGAACACGGCCATGACCCCGTCCCCGGTGGTCTTGACCACGGTGCCCTGGGCGTCGCTCACCGCCTGGTGGAGAATCTCATCGTGGCGGGCCAGCGCCCCCTTCATCGCCTCGGGGTGGCGCTCCCAGAGGTGAGTGCTCGACTCGAGGTCGGTGAAGAGGAAAACGAGCATGCCGCGCCAAATATAAGTCTCGACTCGTTTGGCGCGACAGGATGTGGCCCTGCCCCAGGGAGTCCGCCAAGGGGTCTCGGGCTAGCCCGAGGCTCTCCTCGACCGTCAGGTCGAAGTGGTCCCGCTCGGCTCCGATGAGATCCAGGATCGCCTCGACCACGGCGTCGGGACGATCCCAGATCAACATGTGGTTGCTTCCCGAGACCGTGAACGATCGGGACTGGTCGACAAGCCGGCATAGAACGACAAACCCTCACGCCAGAGCGGCACCGAGCTGGGCACCGGACCCGGAGGCGGCCCCGGCTGCCCTCGTCGAAGGCATCGTTGAGGAAGTCGAGGGTGAGGTCGTGACCGATCACGACCAGCGGGATGTCGCCCAGGTCACCCAGCGTCGACGGTCGTCGAGCCCAAAGATCGGGGTGCCGTCTCCGGCAAGAGCTGACTGCAGGAGTTCGGAGAAGCCGACGGCGACCGGATCGACCAGAACGACACCCTCTACGTCCGTCGCTCCCTCGGCGAAGAGCCGGGTAGAAGCCACGCCGGTGCCGTGAGCGACCAGCACAGTAAGGACCGGGGACGCCGAACTCCGACAGAGCTCGCCGCAGGTTGGCCACCTTGTCCACTGCGTCTTGCCGATCGACGGCTCCATGTGAGCAGACCAGAGCGTCAGCGGAGAGTTGCGGCCTGGACCACCGACCACGACCCGGGCCCGATCCACCATTCGGGGTCGAGGAGGATCGTCGGTCCATCCGCCGTCTCCGGTGCAGAGGAAGCGATAGCCATCGAAGACCTCGTCGACCACCACATCGCCGATCTCCATCAATTCGGCCTCGGGGTCGAGACGAACCATAAGCCCGGGCTGGTACAAGGACACCCACAGAGATCCATCGGCGGCAGCAACGGCGCCGGTGCGCCCGGGCAAAGGCGTGACCGTCAGGACCTCGGCCGGTCGACGGAGTCGATTCGGGTAATGGTGTCATCCCAGATCGAGGTAACCCAGATCGAGCTCGTCGAGCTGCGACCATCGAATGGGCGCCGAAGCCAATCCGCACGGAAGTCGGCTCTCCACCGTCCGGTTCGTACCGATGGACCGACCCGATGGTCGAGAGGTCGTCGTCCAGCACCCAGAGGTAGCCGCCACCTTCGATCACCTGACCGAACGACATCCCCTCGGTTGGGATGGCGACAGCTCCCGGGCCCGTCGGCGCCGTAGTCATGCAGAATCCGGGTCTCGGGGTCGATCACCCAGAGGACGCCGAACGCCATTCCTTTCAATTCACCGCGGGTCGTCGATTGGATGTTCACCGTCGGCCGAGATCTGAAGGAGTTGGCCGTCTGTGTTGCTCACCCAAAGACGGTCGGCATACCACTGGACCCCGCCGGGCGAAGCCCCCAGGGGGATAGCGCGGTCGACGCACCCGGCGTTCGGGTCGAAGCGAAGGACTTCACCGCCGTTGTCATAGCTGAGCAGCCACAGGTAGCCACCCCCGACCTCCACCCCTTCTACGTACGCATCGATCGGATAGGTACTCCTCGACCACATTGGTCGCAATGTTCGACTCTCGCCAGTTGGCGGGCGAGAGCGCTGGTCACCCACATGGTCTCGCCATCGACCGCGATGGTGCGCACGCCTCCGCCGCCGCTCTCGTGGATGACTGCCTCGACTCCGGGAAGGTCGATCAGAGCTTCGTCGACAGCAGGGCCGTTGGTGTTCTCCCCCTGCCGGTTCAGCATCACGGGTATGAAGACGGCGAGCACGACCGCAAAGGCGGCGGCTGCTGCCAGCCAGGGCCGGCGGACCTGCGGTGTGGTCGGTAGGACGGTGCCGGCGAACCCGAGATTCTCGTCGACTCGAGCACGCAACGACTCAGCGTCGATCCGGACCCCGGTGGCCGGGTCGATTCGCTGCAAGAGATCGTTCATGTGGAAGCCTCCGTTGATTGGCCGAGGGCGACGTCGGGTAGAGGTGGTCGAATGCGACCCTGAGCCGGGATTGGGCACGGGAGACCCGTTTCGACACCGTGTCTTCCCTTATCCCCAGCACTTCTCCGACCTCGCGGTGAGAAAGACCATCCCAGGAGACGAGTCGGAGCAGTTCTCGGTCGCCTTCCCGCAGGGCCATGAGGGCGCGCCGGAGGGCATCCTCTTCCTCTCTGCGGATGACTGTTTCCGCCATCTCGGGAGATTCGTGGGGCATACCCCCGAGTCGGGCCGACAGCCGTCCCCGGCGGGCTCGGCCCCGATACTGATTTCCAACCACCCGGTAGGCGACTGCCAACAGCCACGCTCTTGCCATGTCGGGGTCCGGAACCTGATCGAAGCGCCGCCAGGCAACCGCGAAGACCTCGGCGGCCGTGTCCTCGGCGTCGGCCGGGTTCAGGCGACGGACGCAGTAGCGAAAGACGTCGGCGTGATGCCGTTCAAAGAGGTCATTGAAACGCTGTTCGGCATCGTTGGAGATGTTTACGACTGTCCTTGGCAACACTCACCATAAGTGTCCGCAAGACGCCCCGGCTGACACCCACCGTTCTGGCTGGTGCCTACCGGTTGGTTAGTGGGGCCCTCTCACCTGTTCCAGCGGCCGTCCGCTTTCGCCCGTTCCACCTCAGCCAGGCCGGCAGCACGCATTCGGCCTTCCTTGGTGAGCTTCGCCACCTTCTCCCGGTTGATCTCGGACCAATTGCTCTTTGAGCGACGCGGGGTGAAGCGCTGCAGGAACCATTGCCCGTCGGCACTCTTACGCTGCCCGTCGATCCAACCGAAGCACAGCGCCACCTCGACCGCCTCCGGGTACGTGATGGTCGGGATTCCTGAGCTCTTCTTGGCGATCCTCATCCAGACGCCGGGCGAATTGGCGTGGTTCTCGGCGAGCCACTGTTCCCAGGCACCCGATGTCTCGTACGGGATGATCGGAAGGTCGCCAGTCGGAAGGTCGCCTGTCGATGCCATCACCGAGCTTTGGCGGTCGAGGACTGGGCGGGATGGCGGAGTACTCGGCCCAGCCCCGGTTGCGCCGCCTCGCCGGCCTGGAACGCCGATTCTCCTGACATCAACACCAGTTCGATGCCCGCCGCCAACGAAGTCGAGGTCTGGTAGTCGGCGCGATCGGTGATCGTGGCGGGGTCAAACAAGACCACATCGGCTACCAGCCCTTTTGCCAGCCGGCCGCGGTCTCCCATCCCGAGGATGGAGGCGGGAAGGCCCGTCATCTTGTGGACGGCCGTCTCCAGCGGGAAGAGTCCTTCGTCGCGCACAAACGGCCCCAGAACCTTGGCGAACGATCCGTAGGCGCGAGGATGGGTATTGCGCTTGCGATTCGTCACCAGGATTTGATCCGACCCAATGACCGACCAGGGATACGTCACCACGTCCTTCACATCTGTTTCGTCCATGAGGAAGACCACTATCGCGGTCCCGGCCCGGTCGGCCACCAAGAGATCGAAGGTGAATTCGAACGGATCGACACCGGCGCGCCTGGCGAGTTCATCGATATAGACGCCCTCGTATGGTCTGAGCGTCTCATCGGTGACGCTGGTGACTAGAAAGCGGTCCCATCCACCTGCAGCTTTGTAGATGCTGTTCCAACCCGGCATCCCCGACCGCATTTCGTGCTTCAAACGTTCGCGGATTTCGCGGGATCCGAGCCGCTCGACGAGCTGGTCGAAGCCCCCTTCCTGCACCCATCCCGGAGTTACCACTGCCAGGAAGCAGGAGCCGGCCGTATAGGGATAGACATCACAAGACGCATTCACGCCTTCCGCTCGAGCCTGGTCGAGGGCCTCGAATGCTTTCTGGACGAGCCCGTAGTTCTCCCTCCCGGTCGCCTTGAGGTGGGATATGTCGACGGCGACTCCGGTGCGCCGCCCCACCTCCAGCGCCTCCTCCACGGCCAAAATGAGATCTGCGCCTTCGTTCCGGACATGCGAGGAGTACATGCCGCCATAGCGGGCCACCACCTCGGCCAGGGCTGCCATCTCATCGGCGTCGGCGTAGGTGCCGGGGGAGAAGATGAGCCCGGAGCTCATTCCCCAGGCCCCATCACGCATTGCATCGGCGACCAGACCTGCCATCGTCGCGAGCTCATTGGCGGTGGGCTTGCGATCCTCGTAGCCCATAACGGCGCTGCGAACGGCGTTGTGGCCCACCAGGGGAGCGCAGTTGACCGGAGGCCGCACCCGCTCCAACTCGACGAGGAACTCGTTGAAGGTCGACCACCGCCATTCGAGTTCGGGGCCGAGCGCGGTCATTGAATCCTGATAGATGGCGGCACGGGCGTGCTCGGGGGAAAGCGGTGCCGGGGAGAAGCCACAGACCCCCATGACCTCGGTTGTCACCCCTTGGGACAAAGAGTTGATTGCCGACGGATTGTTCGGCAATGTGAAGTCGGCGTGGGAGTGGAAGTCGAAGAAGCCGGGAGCTACCACTAGGCCCGACGCGTCGATCACCCGAGCGCCGCGTTCACCGACGCTGCGGCCAACGTCCTCGATCAATCCTCCGGCGATGGCGACGTCGGCCCTCCGTGCCGGGGCACCGGTTCCGTCAACCACCGATCCACCCTTGATCACGAGGTCGGTCATCGGGCCGTTTCCAGGGCTTGGTGGATCCGGTCGAGGATCACGAGGGGCATGAATCCATAATGGTAGAAATCGATCCGGGACACGCCGAGTTCCGCTGCCGACCGAATCTTCGATGCCAGGTTCTCGACCGAGTCGCAGTCCGGTTTCATCGGACGCAGGGCCGCAGTGAGTTCCGAATCGGCCGACAGCATCCGGCGGTAGGTTTCGAGGTCGATTTGCACCCGCCCGGGATCGGCGGCATAGGCCACCGCCTCGATATCGGCCACCGCTCCGAGAGCGGCCAGATCGGCCCCAAAAACCCAGGCCGAGGCGGGAGCCGGATCCCCCGTCGGATGGCCCGTGGCATAACCCTTCATCGCGCCGGACGGGTCGATGAACGCCAGGCGGGCCCCATTTTCCCGGGCAATCGCAGTGACCTCTCTAGTCAACAGCGTCACTGTCTCCGATCTGGTGTCGAGAAAGCGGCCCATCTCGCCGTCGGCCATTGATCTGATTTCGGTCTCGTTCAACTCGGCGCTGTCGGTCGGCGCCTTGCCGTCGAAGATTTCCTGGAGTTCGGCGCGAACATATTGGCGCACGCGGTTCCCATCTACTCCCCGCGTCGAGCTCGCATCCAGGCAATGGGCGCAAAAGCAGAGGCCCATGAGAAACATGGCGGTCGAGCCGAGGTCGATGAAGTACCTCTCGTGGTGATGACCGTGCAAGAAGAGTCCGAAGTGAAGTGACTCGGCGAGGATGCTCTGCACACCGTGACCGGCCACGTCCGCTGTCAGGCCTTTTGCGAACGCCTGCACTTCCGGGTGGGAAGGGCACAGATCGGACAGGTAGGGGTCACCGAACGCGTTGTGCATCGTTAAGTCGGGGTGCATGCTCCCAAGCCGTGTGTTGTGGCAGTAGACGGTCCAGGCATGGACCTCCATCGAGCGCTTTCCTGCCGCTTCCACTGCGCGGGCGAGGGGGTCGAAATCCGCGGCCAGGCTGCTGACGACCGGCCGCAGAGTCTCTCCGTAACGAGACTCTTCGGGATGGAAGAAGACGGTGCCGCCCTCGAGGAAGCGGACTTTGCGAACGGGGCTATGGGGAAAGATGTCGCGACCGTGGTGATATGCCGCCGCCATGTTGATCCCGCCGAGGCCGCCCCGGCCGGCGACGTTGTCAAGAACCGCCTCGAAACCCTCATCGATGAGGTCGGACGCGAACAGATACACCGAAGTGCGCATGTCCGGACACTAGAAAGCTCAGCCATACCGTGTCGGAAGACGGCGGGCACGGGCCACGTCGCAGACAAGAATCGCGACGGTCGTTAAGTGGACCGCTGGTAACTGCGGAACGCGGTCGTCCCGAGAAGCACCGCTGCGATCGAGAACAGGGCCAACAGCCCTGTTCGTGACATGACAAGGCTCCAATCCGGCTCCGTTGCGAGCACTGCCTCTTGGGAGGCGACGACGGCCCAGTTCACCGGGTTGTACCGGGCGACGGTTGCGATCCAGCCGGGCAGCAGGGCGGCTGGCATGAATGCCGTCGATAGGAACACGCCGGGCAGCACCAGCAATTGGTTCATGCCGATGACCGATTCCCTTTTGCGAACACTCAGGGCGGTGCCCATGGAAATGCCTCCGAAACCGGCCCCGAGAAGGGTGCTGACCGCGATCAGGATGGCCACACCTCCGACTCCGCCTTCGAAGCGCGCCCCCAGGACGAGAGCGAGGGCGACCAGGATTAGCGACTGAATCCCCACCGAGACGGCCTGTTGAATGCTGACACCGGTGAGGATGGCGCTTCGTCTGACAGGTGAGGCGAGGAAGCGGTCGAGCACGCCGCTGTCCATGTCGTCGAGCAGACTCATTCCGTTCCAGCTGTTGGCGAACATGGCGGTCATGACGACGACCCCCGGCGTCAGGTAGGCGATGTAGCTCCCGGTTGGAAAGCCGGGCAGGGTGGACACCTCCTTGAACAATTGCCCGAAGAGGAGCAGCCAGAGCAAGGGCTGCGTCAACGACGCCAAGATGTACCAGGGTTGGCGGATCAGCGCCTTGGTGTGGCGGCCAGCGATATGAAAGCCGTGCGACAGGGCGGTCATGCCGGCACCTCCGCTTCGGTTGCGGCGAATCTGCGACCCGCGTAAGTGAAGAAGACATCCTCGAGTGATGGCCGGCTGACGGTCACCGCGGCCACTTCGATCCCAGCTGTGCTGAGGGCTGTGATGACCCTGGGAACCGCCTCCGCTCCCCGGTCGGCTCGGGCGTGGATCGTCCGCCCCTCGACGACGAGCTCGCGCAACCCGGGTTCTCCGTCGAGTAATCCGGATCGCCTCGTTGGTCATGTCGCTGCCTGGTCAGATCGATGTGAAGCCCATCGCCTTTCATGCCGTCCTTGAGTTGCGAAGGGGTCCCTTCGGCGACGACCTTTCCCCGGTCGACGATGGCGATGGTGTCGGCCAATTGATCAGCCTCCTCGAGGTAGTGGGTGGTGAGCAAGACCGTGACTCCGTCCTCGTCGCGAAGACGCCGAATTTCGTTCCAGAGGTCAGCCCGGACCTCGGGGTCGAGACCGGTCGTGGGCTCATCGAGGAAGAGCACCTTCGGTGAATGGACCATCGCCAACGCGATGTCCAGACGCCGGCGCATCCCGCCGGACCAGGTCTTGACCACGCGGTCGGCGGCCTCGGTCAAGCCGAAGCGGTCCATCAACCGAGCTGAGATGCCGCGAGCCTCGTGGCGATCGATGTCATGGACCCGGGCCTGGAGGGTGAGATTCTCGGTCCCGGTGGCGTGGACGTCCGCACCCGATCGTTGCGACACATAGCCCACCAGACGTCTCACGGTCCCCGGATCGGTGAGAACATCGACCCCCGCCACGACCGCAGTTCCCTCGTCGGGGCGGGCGAGAGTGGCGAGAATCTTGACGGCGGTTGTCTTGCCTGCGCCATTTGGTCCCAACAGCCCGAAGACCGTTCCCGACGGGATGGTCAGGTCGAGGCCGTCGAGGGCGAGGACGTCACCGGGGTAGCTCTTGCGTAGCGATGTCACCTCCAAAGCCGGAGGGTCGGAAGGGCGGTTTCGAACACTGTTCGTCATAATCGAACAGCATTCCAAGATCTCGACTCGTTTGTCAAACAGTGTTCGAGAAGATAGATCGGTGTTCCAGCGGTGACGTAAGATGCGCCGTGGCATCCCCGAAGCAGGTTCCCGATCCGCCCTGGTGGGATTCACCGAATCGGGAGGAGTCGCGTACCGCGCTCACACGGGAGGGAATCGTGACGGCCGCGGTAAAGGTTCTGGACGAGGTTGGCCTCGATGGCCTGAGCATGCGGCGGGTCGCCGCCGAGTTGGGCACCGGGGCCGCCAGCCTCTACTGGCACGTCGCCGACAAGGAACAACTCATTCATCTGGTCCTGGATCGGATCATGGGTGAGTTGGAGCTTCCCGAACCCGATCCAGAACATTGGGAAGAGCAGATCAAATGGTTTGCCCACGCCGGAAGGGAGATGTTCCGGCGTCACCGCGACGTTGCCCTTGCCTCGTTGGGCAGGGTCCCGATGGGTCCGAATCTGGTGAGGCTGGCGGAGTGGATGCTCGGTGTGTTGCGGGGCGCGGGAATCCCGGCCCGCGAGGCAGCATGGTTTCCCGACCTGGCCGCGTTGATCGGGGCGGCCCAAGCGGTCGAAGACGACATGACGTCCCCTGAAGACGACGCCGTCAGGAAGGCCATGGGCGAATACCTTGCCGCGCTTCCCCCGGACCGATTCCCCAACATCACGGGGGTCTTCCCACAGCTTGTGGCCGGCGGACCGGACGAGCGGTTCGATTTTGTCGTCGAACTCCTGGTGCGGGGTCTGGCCACCTACATCCAGGAGTAAGGGACCCACATCGAAGCTGATCCCCACATACGAACTGTCAACCGACGCGAGGCGGGGTGAAGTCGGCCTTCATGTCTGTGGCGAGATCCGTCCGCATGGCGCTGCCTCTTCCTGCATGTGCGACGCCGTACGTGGGCGCGCACTGGATACTGAATCGGAGGCGCCGATGCTTGCAAGGAGTGCCTCTCGTTGGTCGACGGTGAAGGAAGTACACGTGTACACCCGGCGATCGGCGACGTAACGGTTGGACCACTGCCGAACAAAACCGCCATTCGTGATCTCGTCACACCGATGTGAACGAGGTTGTCGGGAATAGGAACTCCGTCGACGGGTTTCGGTTCACATCGGGGTCTCACCTGACATGCCCGAGCAGCAAGGTTGGCTGATCCGCGGCTCCGGAAACGCTCGTAGAATCCGGGAAATCAAGCGCCCGTAGCTCAATTGGATAGAGCGTCTGACTACGGATCAGGAGGTTGGGGGTTCAAATCCCTCCGGGCGTGCCAACCAGTTCCTCCCGTGATGTTGGGTTTCCTTCGTGCCGATGTCGATCGCCGGGCGGACCGGTGAGCAACGTGGGGACATACTCGAGCAACTGCAATCTGCCGTCGAATGTACGGCTGGCAACCATCTCGAGGGCGACATCGGGATAACCGTCGTAGATCCGCTCGCGGCCGGTATTCCCGGTGATCACCGGGAACACGACTACCCGGAAACGGTCCACCAGGCCGGCCTCAAGGAGCGGACCGGCACAAAGTAAGGCTGCCGATCGTGCGCATCGGGCTGGCGCCGTCCCGCTTCATCGCTGCCACAGCCTCGACCGCGTCCCCGCTGACCAGCCGGGTATTCGCCCACGACAAGGGTTCCTCTAGCGTCGAGGAGAACACGACCTTCGATGCGTTGGTGAGCTCTGCGGTAGCGGCGTCCTCGTCGGCGGTCAGATCCGAATTGGGTGCTCGTGATTGGTCGACAAACCCGTACATGAGTCGGTACGTGTTCGCTCCCATCAAGATCGTGTAATCGCGTTCAGGCTGCTCGCCGAGCCAGGCGAGATATTCGGGGCCCTCGAGCCCCCACCATCCCGGCCAGCCTTCGGCGGACGCATAGCCGTCCAGCGAGATGATGAAGTCCACCATCAGTTCCTGCATTTCTTCGTCTCCTTTGGTGGCGGAGACCGTTCGAGCCTGCTTCCGATCTCTAGACCGTAAACAGAAGAGTTCTCGACCATCGATCAGGTGCGATTCGGACTTTCTGAATGTACCCTTGCGGTTACGTATCCATTCTGTTACATTAGGTCCATGGACGCCGTGCTGCATGCCCTGTCGGACCCGAGCCGGAGGACCGTGCTCGTGAATCTCAAAGACGGTCCCGCCACCGCGGGCGAGCTCTCGGCGCTGCTGCCGATTGCCCGCCCCGGGGTATCCCGGCACCTGCGGGTGCTCCTGGAGGCAGGACTGGTCGAGGTCGAGCAGAGGTCGCAGTTTCGGGTATATCGGCTTCGTCCGGACCCGCTCGCCGAGGTCGACGAGTGGCTGGCCCGTACCGGGACATGTGGCAGCAACGTTTGGACGCCCTGCACACCGAGGTCGCCCGGGGAAGAAAACAACGGAAAGGCAGGACATGAGCAACGACACTCGATCGGGGTCCGGAGTCGTCGGAACAATGCGGGTGGTCGGGGGCCAGGGGGTCGTGCGTATGGAGAGCCTGTACGACACCGACATCGAGGACCTCTGGACGGCACTCACCGATCCTCGGCGCCTGAGCCGCTGGGTCGCCGATGTCGAGGGCGATCTTCGACTAGGCGGTGTCTTCCGGGCCCGCTTCACAAGCGACTGGGAGGGTTCGGGCCGGGTCGACGTATGCGAGCGCCCGACCAGACTGGTCGTCACGATGACCGGCGAAGACGGAGAGACCGTCATCGAAGCTCGATTGACCGCCGAAGCCGACCAGACCCGCCTGGTCATCGAGGACCGCGGCATCCCGCTCGGCGAGTTGGCGGCGCACGGCGCCGGCTGGCAGGCGCATGTGGAGGACCTGAGCGCCCATCTCGCAGGCCGGGAGTCGGCCGACTGGAAGACTCGTTGGTTGGAGCTCACGCCTTCGTACCAAGTGCAGGCCGAGAACCTGGATTGACCGGCTCGCCGAAGACGGCGTCGTCGCGGGTTGACATGTAACCATTTGGTTTCCTATAGTCCCGGCTAATGGACCTGGTCTTCAAAGCGCTGGCCGATCCAACTCGCCGGGAATTGCTCGACGAGCTCTTTCGCCAGGACGGTCAACCGCTCAACGAGTTGGCGGGACGCTTCTCAATGACTCGCATCGGAGTGGCCAAGCACCTCCAGCTGCTGGAGGACGCCGGACTCGTCGTCACCAAGCGTCGGGGTAGGGAGAAGCTGCATTTCCTGAACCCGATCCCGGTCCGTCTGGTTCATGACCGCTGGGTGAGCAAGTACACCGAAGGCTGGGCATCGGGCTTGGCCGATCTCAAACACGAACTGGAGCAAACCATGGAAAAGGTCTTCGAGATCTACATCCGCACTACCCCGGAGCGGCTGTGGGAGGCAATCACGAACCCCGAGATCCGGGCCAAGTATCACTTCGGGTCACGGATCGAGTCGGACTGGCAGCCGGGCTCGAGTTTCGAAATGGTCCATGCCAACGCCGATGGGCCGATCGGCGAGGGAGAGATCCTCGAGATCGACCCACCCCGCCGGCTCGTGCAATCCATGCGAGCGAAATGGGGTCCGGAGGTCATCGCCGAGGGCACCAGTCGGGTGACCTGGGAGATCGAACAGGTCGGCGATTCGTGTCGTCTCATGGTTACCCACGACCAGCTGCGCGAGGGCGCCAACGACGAGTTGTATGGAGGTTGGCCGATGATCCTGTCCGGGCTCAAGACCTGGCTCGAGACTGGCGAGCTACTCACGACACCGGGGTCCTTGATGTACGCCAATTACCAGTGAGGTTCACCCATGAGCGCACTTGACAAACAATTCACCGCAACCCTCCAGAAGAGCCCGGCCAAAGGCGGTTGGACCTACCTCGTCACGGACTGGTCCGCGGAGTTCTTCGGCACCCGCGGTCTCGTGAGGGTTCGCGGGACCATCGATGACCATCCGTTCGAGAGCTCGTTCATGGCCCTGGGAGACGGCACTCACAAACTCCCGGTCAAAGCCGATCTTCAGCACGCCATCGGCAAACAGGCCGGCGATGACGTGACCGTCCACCTCATCGAAAGGGTCGAATCGGCCAGCTAGATCCGAAGCAAAGACTCCAGACCTTCCTGGGTCACCTACCCGGCTGTTCCCCGGGAGACGTTGCAACGCCGCCAGAAAGTCGGCTCCGGCTGCCTCATCCAGAACGTCGAACGTCTCTTGGGCTCGTTGGTTGGTTTCGGCCTCGATCGCCTCTCGGACCTCCCGACCCTTTGCCGTCAATGACAGAGGTTCGGCGTCGACCAGGCCCATCTCGATCAGGTGCGCCAGTCCGTCACCGCGAGTCGGCCGGGCTGGTCGTTTGCCAGAGCTTGGTCAACAGGATCATGGCCGGAGCGGTCAGGCCTCGTGCCTTCCAGGCCATGACATGATCGTGCTGGCGGATATAGCGAAGTGTCACCAATCGATGGTCAAGACAGGAGGTACGGATCAGCCGGATCCGGCAATTTCCGGTGGGCAACGGCGACGACGTGGTCGTCCGAGGCAGCGTGACCGATCACACCCGCGATCTCGGTAGCGGTTGACACATCGCCACGATGGTCGTGCCAGGCTTCGGCGGCTGCCTCGGTCCTTGCGGCCGCCATCGCCTCCAGGAGCGGCCGCAGAATGGGCATAGCAGCGAGACCACTGTCACGTTGCTCGATGAAACGCCTCTCTTGGAGCTCGTCCAGGCGGCCAAGAACCCGGGCCGGTGCCGAATATGGCATTCGCAGGATCGCCAGCTCTTTGGTTAACGCGCCCTGGAGCAGGAAGTCCCCGAAATTGGGGAGCAGCTCCAGCGATTCCAGACCGCGTTCACGAGCGAGTTCGGCCAGTCGGGCATCACGCTCCGGCCCCGATTTCCGAACGCCGAGGACCAGTCGGTCGATCTCCGGTGCCGCCTCACGAGCAATACCCACACGTCGACCCTACTTCGACGCCGCCCCGATCCCGAAACCAATCAGCGCCGACATCGACCTCAAACACTCGATCTGTCATCCCTCGACTGAGCGATAAAGCCGAAAAGTCTCTTCGCTTTCACGGGTCTGGTCGACGAACGACAGGTACTGACGGGCCAGTTCGGTGAAGGCCCCCCCATCGTGGGCCGCGGCCATACGCATGTCGGGGGATTCCGAGGCCCCATAACGCCATACCTGATGGAAGGCGGCGGTCTCGGTCTCGGGCCGCCAGAGGGGAACGTAGGTGCCGATGTACTCGTAGCTCTTGGGCGCCGAGCGCAACAGACCCACCTCGTTCTCGCTCAGCCATTGCCGGAACTCGTCCTCACGGCCGGCGATTACAAAGAAACCCCAGTCGGATAGAAGTGCCACGGTCTGATTGTGCCAACCCGGCAGTCAGGAGTGCGCCGATATGTCCGGGTAAAGCGAGGCTCTTTCCCCGTTCTGATCCGGTGCCCAATCAGATGATGAAATAGGCTCCGATCAGGGCGATACCGGTTGCCATTGCGAGCACCGGAAGACGGTGGCGGTCGACATACCAGAGGGACCGACGCAGCCGAGATGGACCCCGAAGGGTCATGAACAGGCCGTCGAAGTGGGCCTGGGCCGGCGCTCCGGAATGGAAGGACATCTCTCGAGCCATCTGCACGAGCGGCTCGTAACGGTCGGCGGGTTTGGAAAGCTTCACAGACCCACGATATCCGTCAGCCGCCATCCGCGGAAGTGTCTTTCGACTCAGAATTCCTGCCCGGCTGACTAGCCCTCCGCACGCGCGACCCGGTAGTCGATGAAGGTGGCGAATCGTGATTGCCGCACCCCCAGTTGCTCGAGCTCAACCCTGTGGTCAAAGCCGTCGAAGAGCCGCTTCCCACCGCCCAGGACGATCGGCGCGACGATGATTGTCAGCTCCTCAATCAGTCCCGCGGCTAGTGCCTGGCGGATGACATCCCCGCCCCCCATGATGTTTATGTCCCTCGAGCCGGCTGCCACCCGGGCCTGTTCGACCGCTGCTTCCAGCCCGTCGACGAATTGGAATCCCGCCGATGCCTCCGGCTGATCTTCGGGACGGTGGGTGACGATGAAGAAGGGAATTCCCCAGGGGTTGGTTCCGCCCCAATGACCGGCCGCTTCGTAGGTCCAGCGTCCGCCGACCACCGCCCCGACCCGCTCCATGGCTTGCTCCAACCAGGCTTGGTCCTCTCCCGTGGCTTCGCCCCTGGGACCGGAGTCATAGCTCCAGGGACCACCAAAGACCCAGTAGTGCAACCGTTCGCCCCCGACGCCGAGACCGCGCCCCGGCCCGTCATCGGGCCCGGTGAAGTACCCATCCAGCGAGACCGTGATGCTCGCGATCACTTTGCCCATCGACAACCTCCTCTGGCCGCTTTCAGGGTTAGACGAAGTTCCATGTCCGAACTCATCGCACTATTGATAGGCAAGGGAGAAACGCGGCTTGGCAGGACTGCTTGGGCTCGTCGGGCTCGCTGATCTTATGGAGTCCCCAGTCGCGTGCTGGCTATGACGCCGGGCGCAGCACGCGATCCTCGATGAGCCCTGGGGGACCGGCGGTTGCCATGAGGAACCCCTGGGCGCGATCGCAGCCAAGGGCCATTAGCTCATCGAGTTGGGACTGTGATTCGACCCCCTCGGCAACGACAGCCATTCCGAGGGCGTGGGAAAGATCGATGATCGAGGCGACGATCGCGCGCTCGGTGGCGCCCAGCACGAGTTCCTGAATGAACGATCGGTCGATCTTCACGAAGTCGAGAGGGAACATTCGCAGGTACGAGAGCGACGAATATCCGGTGCCGAAGTCGTCGAGGCCGACCTTCACCCCGGCGTCACGCAGGGTCTTCAGACCGGTCATGGCCGAGTTCGACGCTTCCATCAGGACCTGCTCGGTGACCTCGATCTGTAGGGCCCCGGTCGACAGGCCATGGGCCGCCAGGTCGTCGATGACCGATTGGGCGAACCCGGCATCGGCCATGTGACGGGCGGTGACGTTGATGGCGACGTCGGCAAATCCGGTCCCGGCGAACAGCTCGCGCCAGATCGTGGCTTGATCGATCGTCTGGCCCAGGACCCAGTCGTCCATGCCCGCCAGCAAGCCCGGCCTCCTCGGCGACCCCGATGAACGACTCCGCCTCGATCAGACGCGGGCAGGTCCGGATCCCACACTCGCACCAAGGCCTCGGCCGCGACGGTCTCGCCGGTTCGGAGGTCGATGATGGGTTGATAACTCACCCGCAGCCGGTCCTCGTCGATGGCTCGGCGCAGCATCCGCTCGGTCCCCAGCCGATCGACGGCCCGGGTGCGCAGGTCCTCGTCGAAGACCTCGGCCCGATCGCGGCCTCGATCCTTGGCCCGGTAGAGGGCGAGATCCGCCTCCTGCAGCAGACCCTCGGCGCTGTGCCGGGGGTCGCGAGTGACGGCGATCCCCACGCTGGTCGTGCAAATGAACTTCTCGTTGCCGACCACGAACGGGGCCCGCCCGGCCTCGATGATCCGCTCGCCCAGCAGCACCGCTTCCTCGGGCCACGACAGATCCTCGATGACGACGGCGAACTCGTCGCCGCCCCATCGGGCCAGGGTGTCCTGCGGCCGCAGGAAGGCACGCAGGCGCTCGGCCATCTTCATCAGCACGGCGTCGCCGATCAGGTGCCCGACGGAATCGTTGATCAACTTGAACCGATCGAGATCGAGAAAGAGCACTGCCACGAGGGTGTCCCTGCGATCGAGGCGACGCAGCGCGTGCCGCAGCCGATCCATGAACACCGTGCGATTGGCGACACCGGTCAGTGGATCGGTCGAAGCCTTGTGCTCGAGGTCGAGTTCGGACTTCCTGCGATCACCGATGTCGCGGATGGCCGATACGACCAACTGGTCCGGTCGCCGTTGTCGACCAGCCTGGACAGCGACTTCGGTCCAGCGATAGGCCCCGCCGGCGCATCGGAAACGGGACACGCTGGTCACGGCTCCGTTCGGGTCCTTCAGAGCTGCCAGGCGGGCTCGCTCGACCAGACCGATGTCGTCGGGATGCATGAACGAATCCTGGTGGCGTCCGATGAGCTCGGCCGGCTCCCAGCCGAACAGGGCAAAGACTCGCCGGCGATACGATATCGGTAAACGCCGTCGATGGTCGTGATCGTGTGGAGATCGGGAGAGTCTTCGGCGACAAGCCGATGAAGCGACCGATCGATCGACGCTTCGTCCGGGATGACTGTCACGACGTGCTCCTCTGGCCAGACAGTTGGGCGCCACCAGGGTCTGGAGCAACGCGACGGTCCGCATCGGACTGCCCGCCGATCGGGCGACCTGAGCACGAAACTCTACCCCCGTCAAGGGTCCGGTGCAAGGGTTCAGGTCAGCCTGCCCGGAGGCGGACGGCCAGCTCTCTCTCAGACGGTCCGATGGGTGTACCGTTACCTGGATACGGCAGCTTCGTTGGCGATTCCGGTCAGCGATCGCTGGCGAGGAGCGTGCTCTGGACCCCGGTAGCGCTTCACGACTTGTGGGCCCGCGCAGGAGACCACCATGAAGGTTGCGGAATGGCAGAGGCTCTGACCTGTGCCGGCTGAACGTCGCCTTCGAATTCTCAGCAACTGGTCGGCCAGCGGTGCGTTCGGGCTCGAGACGAAACGGCTCTGCGAGGCATGCGCCGAAGTCACCGGCATGTCCGGGGCCGGGAATCATGCTCATGTCCGGTGACATGCCCCGAGGGACGATCTGCTCCACGGACGAGGTGAGCGCCCTCATCGAACAGCTGCAGTACACGCTCGGGGAGGGCCCCTGCGTCGATGCCTTCAATCACGACCGGCCGGTGCTGGAACCCGACCTGGCCGATCCGGGCAAGCCCCGCTGGATTGCTTTCTCCGTCCCGGCCCTGGCCGCGGGAGTGCGGGCGGTGTTCGGCTTTCCGCTTCAGGTGGGAGCGGTCCGCCTCGGGAGCGCTCAACCTCTACCGCGACGGTCCGGGCCCCTGTCCGACGACCAGCACGCCGATGCCCTGGTCATGGCCGATGTCTCGGCCGCGGCCGTGCTGATGATGCAGGCCAAGCCCCCCCGGAAAGCTGGCCAGCCGAACTGGAGTCGGGCTCTGACTTCCGCTACGTCGTCCACCAGGCCTCGGGCATGGTGGCGGTCCAGCTCGATGTCAGCATTGCGCAGGCCATGATCCGACTGAGGGGATATTCTTTCGCCAACGACCGTCCCCTCACTGAGGTGGCCCGAGGATGTGGTGGCCAGAAGGCTGCGCTTCGATGACCAGGATCGGCTGACAGTGATCCTGGCGTCGTGAGGCCATGCACTCCGTTCCCGGGCATCAGGGTCCAGAGTTTCGACAGACTCGCCAGGACCGTGTCGATTCGATGACTCGGGTCGGAGATCGGCGCGACAGGGGCCGAGGAGATAGGTACGGGAGATCCTGATGTCTAGGGAAGAGAAGCTCGCCAGGACGCTGGTGGAGTTGGCGGACACCCTGGTCGCCGACTTCGACGTGGTGGAATTGCTGACGCTGCTCACCGACCGTTGCGTCGAGGTGCTGGATGTCGAAGCGGCCGGACTCATGCTGGTCGCCCCGGAAGGTGACCTGCGGGTAATGGCGTCTTCGAGCGAAACCATGCGTGTGCTCGAATTGTTCGAACTGCAGGCGCAGGAGGGCCCCTGCCTCGACTGCTACCGCACCGGTGAGCCGGTCGTCAATCAGGACCTGGGTGCGGCCGACGGACCGGTGGCCCCGATTCGCTGCCGAGGCCCTTGCCGCCGGATTCCGGACGGTGCATGCCCTGCCCATGCGGTTGCGCGGGGTCGTGATCGGCGCCCTCAACCTGTTCTCGCGTTGAGCCGGGACAGATGCCCCAGGCCGACCTCGAAGCCGCCCAGGCGATGGCCGACGTCGCCACCATCGCCGTCCTCCAGCACCGGGCGGCGCTCGAGGCCCAGATCCTCAACGAGCAACTGAACTACGCCCTCAACAGCCGCGATCGTCATCGAGCAGGCCAAGGGCATGATCGCCGAGCGGGAAAATCTCAACATGGAGCAGGCCTTTTCCATGTTGCGCAACCACGCCCGCAACCACAACCTGCGGCTTGGTCGACGTGGCCCGCGACGTAATCACCGTGCAAGCTTCCGGTCGTCCGAGCTCGACCGTCCGCCGTCTTCGAAACGGTCCTGACCTCCCCGATACCGCTTGGTCCAGGGCAATCATCGGAGCAGTCCTGAGAGCGCGAAAAAAAACCATCGAAAGGGGTTTCGCACTGCGGCCACGATGAGGTAAAAAGAGTCATCAGTTCCCGGAGTTGAGACCTCGGTTTCAACACCGGGAACTGTGTTTTACGGGTGCTTTTCGGATCCGGTTCGACCGCCCGCTCGCCGGGCAGAGCGTTCCCGAGCTATTGCGCAAGATCCCGGCGGACAGTCGTCTTCTTTCCCTTGATCTTGACGTGTCTCATCGCCGAGATCACCTCGTTGGCGGCTGACTTCGGGAACCTCGACGATCGAAAACCGATCAGAGATCGTGATCGCCCCGATCTCGTTGCCGCTCAGATGGGTCTCGTTGGCGATGGCCCCGACCAGGTCCTTGGGCCGGACCCCGGCGCTCCGCCCGACCCCGATGTAGAGGCGGGCTACTCCGCCCCTGCCGCCGGCTGAGCTCCGGTCGCCTTTTCTGCCGCTCTTGCCATGCCCGGCTTGGTCGGATCCGGCTCCTGGGGGCCGACGTCGGGGATCTCTTCCTCGTCATCGATGGCTCCGCTGGCCTCATGGGCCAGCTTGACCGCCGCCCGTGCCACGTCGATGACATCGAACTCCTCGGCAAGGGCGTCCACGACGCCGTTGAATCTGTCCAGGTCGTCGGCGACGATCGTCTCCCGGAGGGTGGCGATGGTCAGTTCCAGCTGACGGGTGCGCAACTCGGCAACAGTCGGTATCCGCTCGATCGAGATGCGTTGCTTGATCAGTCGCTCGATGTTGTCGAGGAGCCGTCGTTCCCTTGGCTCGGCCAGGGTGATCGCTACGCCTTCTCGGCCGGCCCGCCCGACCCGGCCGATACGGTGGACATAGTGAGTCAGGGGCGGAGGGAACGTCGTAGTTGACGACATGAGTGAGCTGGTCGATGTCGAGGCCCCGGGCTGCGACGTCGGTGGCAACCAGCAGCTCGGTGACGCCGGTGCGAAGTCGAGCCATGACCCGATCCCGTTGCTCCTGAACCAGTCCGCCGTGAAGGGCCTCGGCCCGGTAGCCCGCGGCCGTTGAGGGTCTCGGTGAGCTGGTCTACCTCGATCCGGGTGCGGCAGAAGACGATGGCGGCGGTGGGAGCCTCGACGTCGAGAATCCGACCCAAGGCCGCGGGCTTGTGGGCCCGGGCGACGATGTATGCGGTCTGGCGGACCAGGGGGGCCTGGTCGGCGCCCTCGGCAGCCTGCTGGATGAAGATGCGAGCCGGCTGGCGGAGGTGACGGCGGGCGATCTTGTCGACCCGGGGCGGCAGCGTGGCCGAGAACAGAACGGTCTGGCGCTCCTTGGGGGTGGCTCTCGAGGATCTCCTCGATGTCGTCGGCAAACCCCATGTCGAGCATCTCATCGGCCTCATCGAGGACCACCAATTGAATGTTGCCGAGGGTGAGGGTGCCCCGGCCGATGTGATCGAGGGCCCGTCCCGGGGTGGCGACGACCACGTCGACTCCGCGACTCGAGGGCCTGCAGCTGGCGGCCGATCGGTTGACCTCCGTAGATCGGGACCACCCTGCGCCCCGAGGTCGCGGCCGTAGCGGTAGAAGGCCTCCGAAACCTGGACCGCCAGCTCCCGGGTGGGGACCAGGACCAGGGTGGTGGGCTCGGCGTCGGTCGGTTCTCCTGCGCGATTCGCTGCAGGGCGGGAAGGGCAAAGGCCGCGGTCTTGCCGGTCCCGGTGGCGGCCTGTCCGAGCAGGTCCCGGCCCTCGAGCAGGATGGGGATGGCCTGGGATTGAATGGGTGTGGGTTCCTCATACCCGAGATCCGCCAGGGCGGTCAGGAGTTCGGGACGGAGCTCCAGGTCGTCGAATCCGCTCCGGGGCTCCTCCTCCGGAGCTGCGGGGGTTGGGATCGTGACGATGTCTGGACCCGATCCTGCCTCGGGATTCAGGACATTTTCGAGGTCCAGGCGTTCTTTCATGTCTTCTCACCCTATCGGGTCCGCCGGTTGACCTTCCCGGGCCGGGCGAACAACCAACGCCCTACGCGGCGAGTTGGCGGCTCATGGTTCGCTCTTGGCGATCAAATAGCCTTCTGCCCGCTCACCCAATTCGTATCGACTGACCAACGCCTTGAAGCGGTCTCCGTGGTCGGGGACGGCCAGGTGGGCGAGTTCGTGTACCAGAACCCAGTCGAGGACCCATTCGGGCATCGTCGCCAACCTGTTCGAGATCCTGATCTTGCCATCGGAAGGGGTGCAGGAACCCCACCGCGACAGCTGACGGTCGGACCATTCGATCGTTGCCGGCACCGGAAGTTGGTATCGGCGGGCCAGACGTCGAGCCCGGGCCGGGAGGTCGACCGTGCGTCGACGAGAACCTTCTGGTCGCTCGCGCCACCATCGAGTCCACGAGCCTGGCTTCCTCCTCGCCCGGAAGCCCTGCCGGGACCAGGACGCGGATCCGACCGTCGACGATGTACGCCTGGACCGTTCGCTTCCGTCTCCTGCTGCGCACCACTTCAACGGGGAGATCGCTCATAGGGCCATCGTACGGAGGGCTACCGACAGATTCGCGATCATCGAAAACTGGAGCTGACTGGCTCGATTCGCTGTTCCCAGCCCTACTCGAAGAGGGCGCGGGTGTGATCGTTGAGGAAGATTCCCTTGGGGTCGAGGCGCCGGCGCACATCGACGAAATCGCTGATAGCGGGGAAAGAGACCGGCCAGCCGATCGGCGGTCATGAAGTGAAGCTTGCCCCAGTGCGGTCGGCCCCGGTACTCAGCGAAGAGACTGTCGCAGGCGCGTAGATAGGGCCAGTAGTCCTGGCCGGGCTCGCCGGAGATCGACACGACCAGGTTGTCCCGCTGGTAGTTGGGACTCATCCATGCCTCGTCCTGCGCCACGACTCGGATTTCCAGCGGGTAGACGCTCAACGGCAGCCATCGCATCATCAGCCGCCGCATCTCGTCGAGGATTTCTCGAGCTTGATCGAGTGGCAGGAAGTATTCGACTTCGTGGAAATTGGGGTCATACACCATGGGATAGATTTGATAGGCGGGTCCGAAACGCTCATGCGGTCCGAGTTCGGGAGCCGCATCATCGGGGCGAAACTCCCGATAGCGCTTGACGACGCAGTCGTCGGCCCCGGCGCCGTCGAGGTTGTAGAGACGGGCCGACTCATCGGTCGGCATCCAGAAGAGACCGAAGTGCCGGTACTCCTCAACGTCCGAATCGAATCGTTCCATCACCTCATCCAGCTTCATGATGTCGGTACGAGCATGAAGCTTGTAAGCAGGCGCCACCTTGATCGTCAGCTCGGTCATTATCCCGAGAACTCCGATTGAGGTCTGTAGAGCAGGAAGCAGCTCGGGGTTTTGTACCCGTGACACCTCGATGACGTTGCCGGTCCCGTCAACGAGACGGGCTCCCTCGAGAACGGCGGAGAAGTTGGGGAGACGACGGCCCGAGCCGTGGGTGGCGGTGGCGATGGCGCCGGCGATGGTCTGGGTGTCGATGTCTCCCTGATTCGAGAGCGAAAGGCCGCTGTCCCAGAGGGGCAGACCAAAGTCGGCGATGGTCGTGGCCGGACCGGCCGTGACGAGCAAGTCGGCCGGTGTCGATATCTGTGATGCCCGTCAGTTGGCTCAGATCGAGCAGGACGCCGTCGGTCTCGACGATCGGTGTGAAAGAGTGACCGGCCCCGGCCGTGCTGATGCCGGAGCCGCGGGCAACCGCTTCAGCGACATGTCGGGCGACGGCGGCTTCCGAGTCGGCGACGACGATGGCGCGGGGCGAGAAGCTTTGATTCCCAACCCAGTTGGTCCAGATCGAGGTTTCCACTTTGGATAGACGCTAGACCCCCGCATCTTCGGGTGGTCCGGTGCCGGGGAACACCGAGTTCGTCGAGCGCAGAGGGTCCTGCCCCGGTTTCCGTTGGGATAGGAGCGGGTACCGAACGCGAAAGGAGGTTCCTGTGACCAAGTCAACCTGGAGACCCCATACGGTACGCGGGCAACTCGACACTGAAGAGCGCAACGATCTTCCGAAGAGCGTGTTCGCGTTTCCCAAGCAGCGCAAGGAACCCTTGACGGACGCAAGTCATGTCCGCAATGCGCTCGCTCGTTTCAATCAGGTGGAGGAAGCGAGCGACGCCGACCGTGCCCAGGCCTTTGCCAACATCAAGGCGGCGGCGAAGCACTACGACGTCGAGGTCTCCGCTGAAAAGTGGCAAGACCTGGGCAAACCCGACTGAGTTTCACGATTCGACACAAATTTGGTGGAGGGCGAACACTTTTCACGAAATCTGGCGCGTGGCGAACAACACTTGTACGCCACGCGCCAGATTTGGAAGGATGTGTTCGTGTGACGCCAAATTTGGGGGCGTGGGGCCAGCGGGTCCCGAGGGCTAGCTCGAATGCACCCGAATGAACTCGAGCACCCTCCGCCAGGCGTCGGCTGAATCGTCCGCGAAGTCGTCGTATTTGCGATCGAAGAAGGAGTGGGGGGCGTCCTTCGTAGATGACGACTCGTGCTCGACTCCCGCCGCCTCAAGGGCTTGCTCGAACTCGGCCACGTCTCCGGAGGGATACCGGGATCGTCTCCGCCCATCAGGGCGAGGATCGGTGAGGCCATCTCGGGAGCGAGGTCGATCGGGGTTCGGGCGTGCTGGGGCCGCTGACCATCGGGACGTCCATAGAAACCAATCGCGCCGGCAAGGCCGTGCCCGCTAGGCGGATTGCTGCCAGGAGCTGGAACCACCGAAGCAGAAGCCGAGCGTGAATATCCGCCGATCCGGGTTGGTCTGGCGCAGGCGCGCCAACCGCCGCGGCGACATCGGCGGTAAGTCCTTCGTGGGTGACCTGCGGCACATGCTCCTGATACGGGAACTCATCACCGCGGTGGCCGATGCCGGCCGTCCGACCGAAGTAGTCGATGGCAATTGCATCATGGCCGGCCTCTGCCAGCCTGACGGCCAGTTCTTCGTAGAACCGATAGAGGCCGCGGACGTCGGGCAAGACCACGACCCCGGTAGTGCCGCCGTCCTTCGGCGAAAGCTTCGTAGATGGCGAACTCGTTGCCGTCCGAAGCTGTGAGGGTTGCTCGATGATGGTCGGTGGCTGCTCCGGCCACCGGGTCGATCGGAGGATGGGAGTCGGTGTCAAAGCACATCGGGTCTTTTTAGCGACGCCCGATGGTCGTTAGGGGATCGAACTCGCTCGTCCCACTGCCAGCGCATCCACTGCCACACAGCCGGACTCGAGCAGGATCAGAGGGTTCAGGTCGATGGACTCGATCACGTCACCCAGGTGCGAGGCAAGGTCGCCCATCGCAACGATGGCGCGGGTCGCCGGCTTCGAGATCCCGGGGAGGCATGCCCCGGTCGTCCATCCAGCAGCCCTCCGATCTTCGAGATCAGCCAGGAGGCGCCGGGCCGTGTCCGCGATCGAGCGGTGGCAGCGCCGTGACCCGGTCGGCCAGGAGTTCGATCATCACGCCGCCGGCGGCAACCACGACGATCGGTCCGAAGAGCTCGTCACGAACGACTCCGAGTGCGAGCTCGACTCCCCGCGGTGCCATCGGTTGAACGACGAGTTCTTCGCTCAAGGGAGCTAGGGTCTCCCACGCCCTGATCAAGCTCGCCGGCTTGTCGACCCCGAGGATGACACCGCCGGCTTCGCTCTTGTGGGCGACACCGGTGATCTTCAGTGCGATCGGATAACCGCACGCTTCGGCCGCGTTGAGGGCGTCACCAAGACCCCGCACCTTGGCCGATGACACCACGGGCAACCCGAAGTCGGAGAGCAGATCGAGCGAGGCGGCTTCGTCGAGGGTCGTCGCCGGTCGCCAACCGGGCCTTCCAGAGCTTCGACGGTGTCGGTGGCGGAGGCCGATCGGGGGTCGTCGGCGGCCCGCCTGGTCGCGGTGAGCCAGAAGGTGGCCGATAGCCCGTAGCCCGGTTTCGGTCCCCCGCAGGACCGGGAAGCCTGCGTCGCGGAGGAAGGCCGCCTCGACCGGATCGATCGATCCGGCCAGGTTGCCTAGGACCACAACGGGTTTGGTCGTCGACGGAGGCCACCTCGATGGGGATCTGGCCGTAGCCACCGTCCGGGCGACTCCTCGGTGGTCAGGTCGACGCTGAAAGCGACGACGCCAACCGCCGGATCGCTCGGCGAGTGCTATCAGCGACTCGCTGGAAGACGGTGGCGGCTTCCCGACCCGTTCCCCAGGCATCGACCGGATTGTCCGGCTCCAGTCCGGGATCGAGGATCTCGCTCAGGCGATCGCGGGTGGCGTTGCGATACGAGTCGCCAGCGGCACTCCGACCCGGTCGGCGATGTCGATGAGGAGACGATCGCTCGCCTCCCGAGTCGTGGACGCGTCCCAGGCCACCGGGTGCGGCCCGACGCGGCCGGGAGAACAATTCCAGGGTGTCGGCCATCTCGTCCATCGTCTCGACCAGATGGACACCGTGCGCGGAGGCGAAAGCCGTGAAAGCTTCGTACTCACCGGCCAGCGCCGCCGAATGGGTGGCTGACCGCTTCCCGCGATCGGCCCGTCCTCCCGACCTTCAGGGCGACCACCGGGACGTCCTGGGAGGCCGCCGCCAACAGTGCCTCCGACATGCCGCTGGTGTCTCGGACTGTCTCGAGAAAGAGTCCGATGACCGCGGTCGTGCCGGCGTCGAGCGAATAGAGTCGATGTAGTCGTCCATGCGGGTCGCCAGCTCGTTGCCCGTCGAGACCACCAGGTTGAAGCGGATGCTCCGGTGGTTGTGGAGCATGGCGGAGAAGAGCGACCCGGAGTGGGTCAGGAATGTCACCCCGCCCGGCACCAGTTCCGATGGCTGGTAGAACCCGGTCACCCGTAGTTGGCGATCCAGGTTGACAAAGCCCATACCGTTGCCCCCACAGACCGGGATCCGGGCTTCGCGCGCGAGTGCGGCCAGCCGTGGCCACCAGCGGCTGACCGTCGCGGGCCTGGCCATAGCACGACGCGAAGATGGTCACCGATCGGGCCGCGGTTCGTCGATTGCCTCATGCATCGATTGCTCGAGTTGCTCGTTGGGAAGCGCCAGCACCACGAGGTCGATCGGGATCCGTCCGACGCCAGTGAGTCGATGCACTCCACGCCCTCGACCTGGTCATAGCGGGGATTGACCGGGACGATCCGGCCTCGGAATCCTCCCCCGAGCAACTGGCGGATGACCTGGTTGCCGACCGAACCGGGTCGTTGGCTGGCTCCGATGATCGCGACCGAAGGGGCTTCGAGCAGGGGAGACAGATCGATCTCGAGACCGAGGCGTTGTAGGGACGTGAGTCGTCGACTCGATCACCACTGCAGAGTATCCAGGCTCAAGTGGATGGCAGGGCCGCTCGTCCCTGTCGCTGTCACCAGCTCCAGAGCGACCGATCGACCAACCGTCACCACTCATTACCCTTTGTCTGTGGCCCGTCCCAGCATCACGGAAGAACGCCGACGTCAAATTCTCGAGGCGGCAGCAGGGGTCATTGCCGAGCGGGGACTCTGCGAGGCGCGGATTTCCGACATTGCCACGAGGATCGGGGCCAGCCCGGCGCTGATCCTGTACTACTTCCCATCCAAGGACGCCTTGCTGGCGGAGGCACTGGCGTTTCGCGACCAGTTGTTCTTCGACGGCGTCGAGCAGGGAATGGAAGATGGTGCCGGGGCGGCCGCTCGCCTGGGTCAGTTGATCGAGGCCAGCTGCCCGCCCTCGGAGCCGCTCGACCGTCCCGACAACGAGTGGTTGCTGTGGCTCGACGTCTGGACCCGCTCTCGTCACGATGCCGATCTCTCGGCCCAGCGGGCCCGTCTCGATGACCAGATGCGAGTCGACGATCGCCGGGATAGTCAGAGACGGAATCAAGTCCGGCGAGTTCCAGAAGGTCGACCCGGATCGTTTCGCGGTCATGCTTTCGGCTTTGATCGACGGTCTGGCGATACAGGTGCTCCTGCAGGACCCGGCGGTTTCGGCGTCGACGATGCGAGATCTGTGCCTCGACACCGCGGCCTCGCAACTTGGGCACGACCATGAAATCACTGGTCGGGAGCGGCCCCTGCCAAGCGCGGGCGTTAAGGTTTACTGAACGGCTGTTCAATAACGACTACACGGCGGACTGGGACGGCCGCCGGTGAGAACGGAGGACGACAGTGGTTTTTCATCCTCGTGAAGGGCGTCGACCGAGAGGTCCGAACCGGGCATGACCCGGCGTGATTTCTTGATGAGAGTCGGCTGCTCTGGGAGTGAGCCTCCCCACCCTGTCGGCGATCCTCGCTGCGTGTGGCGGAGGAGACTCGACCGGGGACGGCGTCGAGATCGCGATCGGCACGCCTTCCAATCCGGTCAGCCAGCCTCTCTTCGAAGACGTCCCCGCTATCGAGTCAGGATTGCCGCCGGAGGAGGGTCCGCTTCGGCTGTACAACTGGGCCGACTACATCAGTCCCGATGTGATCCCATTGGCCGAGGAAGCTCTCGGGGTACCGATCGAGGTGACCATCTTCTACAACGAGGAGGAGGCCTTCGCCAAGCTTCTCTCCGGCGAGCTGTCATTTCGATGTGTGGTTTCCGGCGGGCGAGTCGATCGGAAAGGCCGTGGCGGGCAAGCTCATCCAACCTCTCAACCACGATTACCTCCCAAATCTCGGGCAGTTTGTGTGGCCCCAGCTCGTCAGACCCGTTCTACGACCAGGGCTCGCAGTACACCGTGCCTTATGTCGTCTATCAGACCGGGATCGGCTGGCGCAACGACCTGGTTGATGCCGCCGACATCGAGGGCCTCGCCAATCCGTGGGACGTCTTCTGGAATCCGAAATACAAAGGTATCACCGGCCTTTACGACGACTTCCGCGAGACAATGCAGATGGCGATGTTTCGGGCCGGGATCGCCGAGCCCCGGGAGGCCACACCCGACCAGGTGGCCGCGGCGGCGGACTCGCTCATCGAATTGGTCGATCTGATGGACATCCTCTACACGATCGATGGCGCGTATCAGGGGATTCCTGAGGGCCGTTTTGGGCTTCATCTCGCCTGGTCGGGCGACATGGTCAACTCCCAGTACTACTTCCCGGAGGGCGGCGATCCCGCGAGTCCTCGGTTACCTGTGGCCGGCCCGGTCTACCGGGATCGACGGTACAGGGGCTAGTGGCCAACGACACCATGACGGTCGTCCGCAGGGGCCGAGCATCCGGTGCTGGCCCACAACTTCCTCAACTGGATGCTCGACGAGACCAACGCTCTCGAGAACTTCGCCTGGCTCGGCTATCAGCCACCGCAGGTCAATCTCAATCCGGACTCTCTGGTGGCCGACGAGTGGATTCCCGAGAACCTGGCGGCGGCGGCGGTGACCGAGGATGACTTCGATAACTCCCAGGCAGTGGTGCCCACCCAGCTGACCCCTGAGACCGAGGCGCTCTGGCTCGAGCAACTGGAACCGGGCGGTGGCCGGGGGATGAGGTCGTGAGTGCCGACCAACCTACAGGCGGCTGAGACCGAAGCTGTCGGTCTCAAGGACGTGGGTGTGGCAGGCATTGGCCGCGCCCGGGCTGGGCTGGCTGGTCCTGCTGTTTCTGGTGCCCGTTCTACGCCATCCTGGCGGTGGCGATGGGTCGGCTCCATCCGATCTTTCTGCGGCCGGTGCCGGAATGGAATCCGCTTGCGATGGGACCCCGGAGCCTTTTGGAGAAGTGTTCTCGGGCCTGTTCGGGGGCCAAACCGGCCTGATTGCACTCCGCACCGTGGCCTATGTGGTCATTGCCTCGGTGATGTGCGTGATCATCGGCTACCCGGTGGCCTACTTCGTCGCCCGCAAGGCCGGCAAACGCAAGGGCCTGTTTCTGGTCCTGATCCTCGCCCCGTTCTGGATCAACTACCTGATGAGGATGCTGGCCTGGGTCAACCTGCTGAGCAACGACGGCCTGGTCAACACGGCGTTGCAGAGCGTCGGGCTCTCGGCTCAGAACTGGCTCGGGGGCCAGCACAGCACTGTCATCCTCGGGCTGGTCTACGGCTACCTGCCGTTCTTCATCTTGCCGCTCTACAGCGCCCTCGACCGCATCGACCACCAGGTGCTGGAGGCCGCTCGCGATCTCGGGGCCAGCGCCACGGGCCGCCTTCTTTCGGGTGACGCTGCCCCTCTCCCGCCAGGGAGTCCTGGCCGGTCTGGTCATCATCATGCTCCCGATGTTCGGCGACTACTACACGCCCAATCTCCTGTCGGGCTCGCCCCGAACGCGAATGATCGGCAATCAGATCGACCAGCTCATCAACCAGACCACGAGCCAGGGACGCGCAGGGGGCGGCGCTCACCGTCGTCCTGATGGCGGCGGTCGGGCTGCTGATGCTCTACTACCTGTCGAACATCGCCCGGGTTACGGCCGAGGCCCGCGAATGAAGGCGCTCGGCCCGTCGGCGAACCCGTGGGGGAAACCGCGGATTCTGCGGGCAGTGACCCTGGCCTATGTCGCCTGGTCGTTGCTGCCGGTGCTCGTCGCCATCCAGTTCTCGTTCAATGCCGGGCGTTCCCGCAGCGTATGGCAGGGCTTTTCGACCCGGTGGTATCTCACCGACGCCGCCTCGGTGGCGCGGGATGACTCGCTGCGACTCGCGCTTGACCCAGAGCCTGCGGCTGGCTGGGCTCACCATGCTGGTGGCCACGCCGCTGGGGGTTGCGCTTGCCCTGGGCCTCGCCAGGTGGCGGGGCCGGGGGGCCAGGGCGGCCAATGCCCTGATGCTCGTCCCTCTGGTGACTCCGGAGATCGTCATGGGAGTAGCGCTGTTCCTGGTGTTCGCCAACCTCTATGACTTCGTTCCGTTCGGGACCTGGGCTCAGCTTCTCGGACACGTGACCTTCTCGATCTCGTTCGTGGTGATCATCGTGCGGGGACGGCTGTTTGCGATCGGGCGGGATTACGAAGAGGCGGCCATGGACCTCGGAGCCTCCCCGGCGCAGGCGTTGCGGAGGGTGCTGCTTGCCGTTGCTGGCTCCCGCCATCTTCTCCTCGTTCGCCATCGTGTTCGCAATCTCGATCGATGACTTCGTGATCAGCCAGTTCCTGGTCGGGGGAGCATCTTCGGTGACGATCCCGGTGCGGCTCTACTCCGGGGCGCGGCTGGCGCCCCCGCCGTCTCTGAACGCGTTGGCCACATTGATGCTGGCGTTGACGCTGGCCGCGGTGACGATCGCCGGCCTGGTCATGCGCCGTTACAGCCGCCGCGAGGGCAAGGCCGATTCGGCCGTGGCCGCGCTGGGGCGGCTGGATATCTAGCCCGGCATCGGCCTCAATCCAGGCAGACCGTGTCAGGACCTACCCGACCCCTAGTCGGTACGGGTCGCCAGGACCCGCAATGCCTCCTCCGGCATGCCGACCGATACGAGCGTCCCCGCGATGGAGAGCGACCTGTTCCCTGGTTCGGTACCACCGCCTGGATCGATCCGATCCCCTCCACATCGATCAACACTTGGAGCATGGGCCCATGTAAACGACCCGGTCGACCACCCCGGGCAACGCTGTTGACGTCCGAGGCGTGCCGCCGAGCACGATCCGTTCCGGTCGGATGCAGACGCTGACCGGCCCGATCGAGTCCACTGCTCCGGCTCCGGCGACGCAGTTCGTGCGTACCCAGCATCACCCGGCACCCGCCGTTCGGCGGAGGCGCCGACCGCTTCGGCGGCCATCAAATTGGAGAGGCCGAGGAAGTCGGCAACGTAGGCGCTGGTCGGCTGCTCGTAGACGTCGGACGGCGTCCCCAGCTGCTCGATTCGCCCGGCCGACATCACCGCCAGCCGATCGGACATGGTCAGCGCCTCCTCCTGATCGTGGGTCACGTAGATAAAGGTGATACCCACGTTCTCCTGGAGCGCCTTGAGCTCGATCTGCAGAGCCTTGCGCAGCTTGGCGTCGAGGGCGCCGAGAGGCTCGTCGAGCAACAGGACCGAACGGATTCAGAACGAGCGATCGCGCCAGCGCCACTCGTTGCTGCTGTCCGCCCGACAGCTGGGCTGGGCTTGCGCTTCTCGAAGCCACCCAACCTGACCAGTTCCAGCGCCTGCCCGACCCGCTGGCTCGGTCTCCTCTTTCGAGAGGTCGTGGTACTTGAGGCCGAAAGCGACGTTGTCGCCAACGCTGAGATGAGGAAACAGCGCGTAGCTCTGGAAAACGGTGTTGACCGGCCGCAGGTGGGGAGGCGTGCTCGCCATGTCCTTGCCGTCGATCAGGATCTGGCCACCGTCGGGTCGTTCAAAGCCGGCGATCAAGCGGAGAGTGCTGGTCTTGCCGCAACCGGAAGGGCCGAGCAACGAGAAGAACTCGCCGGGTCCGATCTCCAGATCGAGATGATCGACCGCGGTGGTGTCACCGAAGGTCTTGTGAGAGGCCTACTAGTTGAACGGCGCCGCCGGCCATGGCGGGCGAGCCTACTAACCCCGCCCTCGTACGGCCCGTGCGAACACCTCCAGTGTCTCCAGGTAGGCGTCGACGTCGGTCATCGGTGTGCTGAACCGAGATCAGCCACTGCTCGCCCTTCGTCCACGGCGGCAGGAAGACACCTCGGTTGAACTGCGTTAGCCACGAGGCCATCGCCCAGCGTCCGTCGATGTTCGAGGAACTGGCGATAGTTGCGGACCCGGTTGTCGGAGTAGGTGACGGCGCCCTTGGCACCGAGGTCGACCACATAGGCAGGGAGCTCGAATTCCTCGATGATCTGCCTGCACCCCGTCGCCGAGGCGCTTCTCGATGCGCTCGAGGTGCTCGATAGGTGGAAGGGACCAGAACCTCGGTGAGCATCGCCCGAGCGGCGGCCATCCCGAGAGGGTTGCCGTTGAAAGTCCCGACCTGGTCGTAGGTTCCGTCGACGATGATGCGCATGACTTCCTCGGTGCCACCGATGGCCGCCACCGGGCAGCCCGCCTCCGAGCGACTTGGCCAGGCAGACGATGTCCGGCCGGACGCCAAACATCCTGGTGGCGCCGCCCCGGCCGATGGTGAGACCGGTCTTGACCTCGTCGAAGGTCAATAGGGCCCCGTGGCTGTGGGTGAGGGCACGCAGGCCCTCCAGGAAGCCGGGCTCCGGCACGAGGATGCCGCAATTCATCAGAACCGGTTCGAGGATGACTCCCGCGATCATGCCCGGGTACTCGTCGAAGATCTCCTCGACCGCCTCGAGATCGTTGAACGGAGCGACCTTGGTGAGTTGGACGATGGCGTCGGGGATTCCCGGCGAGGAGGCAACCGACAGCGGTCGCCTCGAAGGCCCGAGGTCTTCTTCCATCCAGGTTGAAACCTGGACGGAGTCGTGATGACCGTGGTAGCCGCCTTCGAACTTGATGATCAGGTCGCGCCCGGTAACGGCTCGCATCAGGTGGATCGCGTCCATGGTTGCCTCGGTGCCGCTGTTGCCAAAGCGCCATAGAGGCAGCCCGTATCGTTCGGCGAGGTGGGCCGCCACCACCATGGCGTCGTGGACCGGTTGGGCGAAATGGGTGCCGAGGGCAACCCGTTCGGTCACCGCCTTGACGATGGCCGGGTGGGCATGGCCGGCCAGCATCGCCCCGTATCCGCCGTGGTAGTCGACGTATTCGTTGCCGTCGACGTCGAAGACCCGTGAACCGGACCCTCGCTCCGCCCAGATCGGGTGGGGGAAGGAGATCTGCCAGCTGGAGGTGACTCCTCCCGCCAGCGCAGCTGCTGGCCCTTCTCGTGTACTCGGCGGACCGGGGCATCCTGGCCAGGAACCGCTCGTGCTCGGCGGCGATGATTCGATCGAGGGCCGCAACCTCGAGATCGTGGCCTAGGGCCACCATGGGTTCTCCTTTTCGAACGGGGGACCGCACTGCCTTTTGCGGCGGGGCCTTCCGTTCTTTTCGCTGGGCGGGGGCCGGTGCCCTTCCGGCCATAACTGAACCGTCGTTCAATTAGCCGACTATCCTGAACCGCGGTTCAGGTTATTAGACTTTTCCTATCCGATCCCGGGAGGTGTGAGTTGAAGACGCCCGCGCCCATTGACCAGGCTGCGGTCCAAGACCTCCTGCGGCCGTTTGGCTCATAGCCGCACCCTTCCCGCCCCGGCCTATCGATCCCAGGAGCTTTTCGACTGGGAGAGCCGAGCACATCTTCTCCGGAGGCTGGGTCTGCCTGGGTCGGACCGAGGACCTTCTGGCTCCGGGCCAGCTCCGGGCCCTCGACCACGGGTCCGAAACCGTTCTGCTGGCCCGCGATTCAGACGGGGACGGTGCACGGATTCTCCAATGTTTGCCGGCATCGCGGACATCCCCTGGTGGAGGTTGGTGAAGCCGATCGACGCCCGTCTGATCCGGTGCCCCTATCACGCCTGGTCCTACCGATTCGACGGAACTTTGCGTTCGGCCCCGTCGTTGACCCAGTCGCCGGATTTCGACCCTTCCGATTGGCCACTGACAGCCGATGCGGGTTGGCGAATGGCTGGGGTGGCTGTTCATGGACCCATCCGGGACGGCCGACCCCCTCGACGTCGACATTTGGCAATCTGGCCGAGCTTCTCGGCCCCTACGAGCCGCAGCGACTGGTCAAAGTGGCCCGGCACTCCTATGAGATCCAGGCCAACTGGAAGCTGGTCGTCGAGAACTATCACGAGTGCTACCACTGCACGTCGATTCATCCCGAGTTGTGCCAGGTCACCCCACCCACATCCGGAGAGGACATCGCGCCCGACGGTCTTTGGTGCGGGGGGACGATGGTCCTCAAGGATCACGCCAACACGATGTCGCTCACCGGTGAGTCGCTCGGGATCAACTTCCGCAACCTCCCCCCCGGGAGGGAGCGCGATGTGCTCTACATGGGAGTCTGGCCGAACCTCTTGATCAGCCCTCACCCCGACTATGTGATGACCCATCGGATGGTCCCGCTCGCTCCGGACCGAACCTACATCGAATGCGACTGGCTGTTCCCGCCCGAAGCCCTCGCACTTGCAGGGCTTCGATCCCGGTTATGCGGTCGAGTTCTGGGACATCACCAACTGGGAGGACTGGACGGCCTGCACCAACGTGCAGAAGGGAGCCGCCAACCGGGGCTTCCGCCCGGGCCCGCTGTCTCCGTGGGAGACGACCATCTATCAGTTCCTCCACATGGTGGGTCAGGCCTATTCCGGGCAGGGGGTCTCGGCGCCGCCCATGCCGGTCCGGCCAAAACTGGTCGAAACGTCGGTCTGAGTTCCGGCTCCTCCAGATCACGGGTGTAGGGGTTGCACGCCTCAGCGGGTCAGTCCGACGCCTCGCTTGCGTAGCTGGTCGCTGATGATGACCCGTTGGATCTCTGATGATCCCTCCCAGATCCGGTCCACCCGGAGTTCCCGAAGGAACCTTTCGGCGACGTTCTCCCGCATGTAGCCGCGGCCGCCGAAGATCTGGACCGCCCGATCGGCCACCCGGTAGGCCATTTCGGACGCGGTCAGCTTGGCCATCGAGGAATGGGCGTGGATCAATCTTGACGTCGGCGCCCGCGTCGATCTCGCGGGCGACCTCGTAGACCATCAAACGCGCTCCCCACAGCTCAGTCAGCGAGTCGGCCAGCATGAACTGGATGGCCTGATTATCGGCAAGCGTCTCGCCGCCGATCGATCCGTTGCTCGGCGAAGGCCGGTCACCTCTTCGATCAAGCGGTCGGCCGCTCCGCAGCATCGAGCCGCGATCATCATTCGTTCGAATCGGAACCATTCGTGGGCGAAGGCCATGCCGTCGCCCTCCTCACCGACCAGGTGTGAGGCTGGCACTCGCACGTCCTCGAATCCCATCTCCCAGTGGTGATGGGCATAGGTGTGGGTGTAGGCCGGTGTGCGAAGGTGCCGGACTCCGGGTGTGTCCATATCGACGATGAACAACGCATGCTGGCCCGCTTTGGGGCCGCCGGTGAGCTTTGCCTTGAAAGAAGAGATAGTCGGCAAGATTGGCCGAGGTGACGTGCCATTTGATGCCGTTCAGGACGTACTCGTCGCCGTCCCGGCGAGCGGTCGCTTCGAGGTCCGATACGTCCGAGCCGGCGTTTTCCTCGGTGATGGCGTAGCACTCGTGCTTCTCGCCGGCGATGGTTGGCAGGACGTATCGCTCCATTTGATAGGGCGTCGCAACCTGCGGCAGCCAGCCGGGAGGAGTGCTGATCAGCCATCCGAGGGCATTGGTCACCCGGCCCGACTGCTCGGCGATCAGCACCTGTTGCATGGTGGTGTAGCCGTGGCCGCCGAGTTCGGCCGGTTGGTTGATCGCAGTCAGACCCAGGTCGCGGGCCAGCTTTTCGTGCCGATCCCGCACGTCATCCGGAATCTCGCCGTTGTTCATCTCGGCGTGGACTTCCCAGGGGATCAGCTCGTCGTCGACGAAGCTCTTGCTGCGGGTCTGTAATTCCAGATCGGCTTCGGTCAGCCCGAAGGCCATGACTTCTCCTGTCAGGTTTGGCTCATCGATATCCTGAACCGCCGTTCAGTCTACGTTCCCCGGATGTACGCCGCAGCGCTTTCAATCGAGCTTGTTGCGAAGGCCGTGAGCTGTGTTGCCCAACTCACGTTCAAGATAGGCGCGGAGGCTGTCGGGGGCATCGATGACGACGAGGGCCTGGCTCATGCACCGGGCCCACTCCTCGGCCGCATGAGTATCGATCGGAAAAGGCATGTGGCGGAGTCGGAGCCGCGGATGACCGCGGCGTTCGAAGTAGAGCTGAGGTCCACCCATCCATCCACTGAGGAACTCGTAGAGCTTCTGGCGCGAAACCGACATGTCGGGAGGGAGCATCGCCCGGAGAATCGGCGACTCGGCTTCGACGATGTCGTAGAAGGTGTCCACCAGGGCGCGCACCCTCTCATCCCCACCGATCTCCTCGTAGGGCGTCGGCTTCGAACCCCAGGGGAACTTTTCGGACGGACGCGGACTGATCTGCTCGACAGTGTGCTCCTGTGCCGTTTCTTGCGACGGTACTCGCGAGGTGCCCGAAGCTTCACGATCAGCCTGGGCACTCATCCTTCCGAGATGTCTCAGTCCTTGGCCGCGACATCCTTGAGGATCTGCTGGCTGGCCAGCTTGCCGGGAGCGCCCATCACACATCCGCCCGGGTGGGTGCCGGACCCGCACTGGTAGTAGCCGTCGATCGGAGTGCGATACTGGTTCCAGCCCGGCGCCGGGCGGAAGAAGAACATCTGGGGGGCGAGGAACTCGCCGGCGAAGATGTTGCCCTCCGAGAGGCCGACGACCCGCTCGATGTCGAGCGGAGTGACGATCTCGCGGTGCAGCACAAGATCGGAGAAACCCGGGAAGAAGGACTCCAGGGTTCTCTGGACGGTGTCGCCGAAGCCCTCACGCTCCTGGTCCCAGTCGGCTGGAGTGCCGTCCTTGTGCTTGAGGTGATAGGGGGCGTATTGGATGAAACAGCTCATCACGTGTTTGCCGGGAGGGGCCATGTCGGGGTCGATGGTCGACTGGATGGCGCAGTCGATGTACGGCCGCGACGAGTACCACCCGTACTTCGCCTCGTCGTAGGCCCGCTCGAGGTAGTCGATCGAAGGACCGATGTTGGTGAAGCCGCGGTACTGGTCGCCGCGGTCGCCGAGGGCGGGATACTTGGGCAGGCCATCGAGGGCGAAGTTGACCTTGGCGGAGGTTCCCTGAAACTTGAACCGCTTGATGTTCTCGACGAGGTCGCTGGGCAATTCCCGAGGATCGACCAGTTGCAGGAAGGTCCGGCGAGGATCGACGGCGCTGACAACGATGTCGGCTTCGATCTCGGTCCCGTCCTCCAGCGCCACCCCGGTGGCCCGTGCCATTGGAGGTGATGACGTTCGACACGGGCGAATCGAGGATGATCTCGGCTCCGAACGCCTGCGCGGCTCGGGCGAGAACTTGAGTGAAGCCACCGTTCCCGCCCTTGTGGAAGGCCCACGAGCCGAAGACGCCGTCGTGCTCGCCGATGTTGTGATAGAGCAGCACCAGGCCGGATCCTTGCGAACGCGGTCCGACCTTGCGTGCCGATGATGCTCGAAGACGACAGGTAGCCCTTGAGGATGTCGCTCTCGAAATAGTCATCGAGGAAATCGGCGGCGCTCCCGGTCAGAAGCCTGACTGCATTGTGCAGCACCCGCGGTTCCAGGCTGCGCATGTGGCCGGCCAACGCCGACATCGCCACTAGCTCCTCGGGATCCTTGCTGAACAGATCCGGCGGGACGTTGTCGAGCAGCGGCTTGAGGGCCTGGCAAACCATGGTGATGTCGTGCTCGTATTGATCGAAGGCATCGGCATCATGCTTCGAATGTCGGGCGATCTCGTTGACGTTCTCGTTGCGATCCTGCCCGAACAGGACGTAATCACCGTTCTCCATCGGGGCAAACGTGGTCGGCATCAGGAGCGGCATGAAGCCGTGCTTGGTGAGCTCCAACTCGTGGATGATGTCAGGGCGGAGCAAAGACAATGCATAGGAGAACGTCGTGAACCAGAAGCCCGGATGCAGCTCTTCGGTGATGGCGGCTCCGCCCACGAGGTGGCGGCGTTCGATGATCAGGGTCTTGAGCCCCTCCTTGGCCAGATAGGCGCCGTTGGTGAGCCCGTTGTGGCCGCCACCGATCACGATTGCGTCGTATTTGCGCTGGGAGGGAGTCGACATGGGGATCCTTTGGGTCAAGCCGTTTTGATCAAGAGGTCTTGCGGGGAGGGTTGAACAACGGTTGCCGGGCCACATGGGCGCCGACGAGCTCATAGCGATGGTTGATGGTTACTTCGAGGTTCACCCGGGTTCCCAACGCGGCGAGCTCAGGGCGGACCCTCCCGATGGCGATGTGACGCTGCAGAATCGGCGAGTACATCAGGCTGGTGGCGTACCCGACCCGCTTGTAGTCATCCGTGTAGAGCATGTACTCCTCGGTGATGGGAGTGTGATCCTTGGGCGGGACCAGCCCGGCGGAGTTGTACTTGTCGTCGTATTCCTTCCAGTCAATCATCAGGCCGACCAGCTTCCAGCGAGACGTTGCCTCGGACAATTCCCGGCGTATCGCGTTGCGACCGATGAAAGGTGCGGTCGTCGGTTTCGATATCTCGGAACATCCAGCCGAATCCGAGCTCGATCGGGGTCGAGCGATGCTCGTCGTTCCATGCGAACCTGCTCGATTCGAAGTCAGCGTTGAGAAGCAGAAGTCCGGCCTCGATCCGAGCCATGAGCAAGGCCGTCTGCCCAAAAGGCAGCACCCCATGACCTTCGGACGCCTCCATCACGCGGTCCCAGGTGGCCACGGCGTCGTCCGCGCCTACCCAGATCTCGTAGCCGAGGTCACCGGTGAAGCCGGTACGGGAGATGGTGACCGGTGCGTCCCCGATCTTGGCCTCGGTGAGTGGAAGTAGCCCATCTCGGCTATCTCGGGTGCCAGAGTCTGGAGGATCTGCCGTGAACGCGGACCCTGGAAGGCCAAGAGTCCCGATCTCTTCGGAGACTTCTTCGATCTCAACCGACTCGTAACCGATCAGGTTCTGGAAGTAGGCGAAGTTGGGCTCGGCCGAGGTCAACAGGAACTCGTCGTCGGAGTTTCGCAGTATGACGCCATCCTCGACGACGAAGCCGCGGTCGTCGCACCAGAGCGTGTACTGGGCCTGGCCCGGCCGGCACTTGCGGATGTTGCGCGCCAACACCCCGGAAAGGAATTGCTCCGAGTCCTTGCCGGTGATGCGATATTTGTAAAGGGGCGAAGAATCGAAGACACCGGCCGAATTCCGAATCGCGAAGTACTCGAATTTTTCGGACATCTGATACTTGTCGACTACCAGATAACCCGCCCAGTGGCTCCAAAGACCGGTCTGATTGGCCGCCTCGACGCGGGGATGAAAGGGGGTCTGCTTGATCATCGGTTGGCCGTCCTGCTCCGTGCAACGTGTCCTGTGTACGACGCAAAGCTGCGACCCTAACCCTAGCTGGTCTGTTGGACACGTGCGCAATTACCTGGAGCGCTACTGTGGCGGTTCTAAACCCGAACCAAGGACTGATCAGTGAGCAAGCGTCTTTTGATTCTTTTGGTGGCCCTTGTGGCCGCCTGCGGCGGCACTGCCGCATCGACCACTACCGCGGGTGCGGACGAGCCCACCACAACCGCAACGACCGCGGCGACCACGACTACTGACTACGGAGGAGGAGACCACCAACGAGACCGTCGACCTGGCGGACATGCCCCAAGAGTGCATCGATGCCTTCGTTCAGTTCCTTCAGGCCATCGAGCCAGTCGTCCAGGACTTCGACTTCCAGACCGCAACCCTCGACGACATGGAAGCCATCGGTACCGAGTTGGAAGCCGTGAGCGACGAACAGATGGCTGAGATGGAGAGTCTCAATTGCCCGGACGTGAGCGCCACCGACGAGGAATCCTTTGCGGCGATGATCGACATCGCAGAACGGGAAGCTCCCGGGACGGTGCCGTACTTCCGCTGGATTGAAGAGATTTCTGCCTCCTTCGGTGGAGAGGGAGGGAGCGGGTGACTGCGAAACCGACATCGAGGCTTTGGAGGCCGTGATCGCCGAGAACGACACGATGGGCGATTTGACCTTCGGCGAGGTGCAGCAAGTTGGTGCGCTGATGACCTCGATTACCACCGCGTGTTCGCCCGAGCGCGCCGAGGAGTTCTTGGCCCAGCCCGAGGTCGAGGAGTTTCTCGGGATCGGGAGGCTGAGCGCGGGCCAGGTGGCGTCACCGGCGTCGCACGAGACGGGCAGGACCGGGCAGTGGCCCGTCTGAGCCCGGACGAGCGGCGCCGGGCGATCGTTGACGCGGCTCTGACCGTGGCGCTGCGCAAAGGCCTGGCGGCGACCACGGTCCGAGACGTGGCCGCCGAGATGGGCACCTCCAGCGGACTCATCCACCACTATTTCGAGTCGATGGACGATGTTCTGGCGGCGGCCTTCGAAAAGGCCGCCGCCGCCGACCTCGCCGTCACGGTGTCGGCCATGGAATCGTCCACGGATCCGATCGCAAAGCTCGTCGCTTACCTGGTTTCCTACACGAGGGTCGATCAGGACTGGGCGTTTCAGATATGGCTCGACGCCTGGGCCGAGGCCTCTCGCCGCCCGGCTGTACGACGGGCGTCGATGAACTTCAACATCGCCTGGCAGCAACTCTTGGTGAAGGCGATCGAGTCGGGCATCGAGCGGGGAGTCATGACCTGTGCCGATCCGGAGGCGGCAGCCTGGCGGATACTGTCTTTGCAGGACGGCCTGTCGCTCCAGGTGGTGGCTCACGGAACGATCCTCGATCGAATCACTGTGAGCGATTGGGTCGCCCGAATCACCGAGATCGAGCTCGGGCTACCGGAGCACGCCCTCGGCAAGAGGAGAGAAGCGAAGGTATAAGCCGCCTCGACGGAGCGCTGTCGGTGCAGGTCCCGGAGGAGCCGGCACAGCGGTCCCTTCGGTGATCTTCTCCGTTGGTAATCCGGAATCACCGAGGGAATGAGTGCTCTGTCTCGAAATTTGGTCACTGGCGCCCGCTTCTGGGGTAATTCGGTCACCAGGTCCCGGTACTCGCGACCCAGTAACCAAATTTCGTTTTTGGCGGGACCCAGTGACCAAATTTGGCGCACCACGCACAGTCCGACGGCAAATTTGGCGCAGGGGGAACGGCACTCGTTCGTCCTGCGCCAGATTTGGTGGAGAGTGTTCGCCCTGCGCCAAATTTCGAGGCAGGGTCCCCAGCCGGTGCCCCATCGATACCCGTATTTCCTTCGCTGATCTTCTCTTCCGACGAGACCGGTCACGAGGGAGACGACCTCCCTGATGACCAGCTCAGCGACGTCGCCCGGGCGTGCACCTTGTCACAGGTTCGAGCGTCAGAACTCGATCTCTCTTCGTCCCCGCTTCGACAGGTAGGCGTGCCACATGAGGCGGGCCGCCGTTGACCGGTGAGGACGCCACGGGTCGCCCACCTCCATCAACGCGATCGGGTCGGGGGGCGTTCCGAGATCGAGCACCTCACTCGTCGCGACCTGCAACGCCCGGTCGAGCACAGGCCAGACATCGGGCCTGCGGAGGCAGGAGAGCAGGTAGACGTCGGCGGTCCACGGTCCGATGCCCACAAGACCGGTCAGCTCGCGTCGGGCGGCCTCGTCGTCTATCGATTCGAGACCGGCCAGGTCGATTCGTCCGTCGATCACAGACCTGGCCAGTTCCCTTATGTAGCGGGCCTTCTGGCGGGAGATGCCATCGGCCCGGAGCTCATCGTCGGTCGGAAGGAGCACCGCCGTTGCGGTGACTTCGCCCGTCCGGGTCCGAAGGCGCTTGAAGGCGGCTGCGCCTGACGCCAGCGACACCTGCTGCTCCAGGATGAAGAGGACGAGGGTCGAAAATCCGGGCTGACGGTGCCAGAAGTCGGGTTCACCGAACTCGTCGAGGGCTCGGGCGAGCCGGCCATCTTGCTTCGCGAGGGTGCGCAGCGCTCGACGGAAATCGCTGACAGTCTGGGGCCGGATCGCCATTTGAGTGGCGGCAGGTTAGGCAGCGGCGCTTTTCGGTCTGGGAAGCCGGTCTCAGACGGTTACCGGGACGACCTCAGATTCGGGGTCGCCGGCTTCGACTTCCCAGAGGGCCACATGACCGAGTTGGTCGGCCGACGGGCTGAAGGGCCCGGGATCGAGTGGCAGGCTCAGCTCAAACCGGGTCCATCCATCCTGTCGCCGATAAATGAGGTCGCCCGACATCAGGCGTGCCAGCTGACGAGCCACGGCCAAACCGAGACCGACGGAGTCGGGAACGGCGACGTCGGAGCGTGATCGGTAGTAGGGATCGAAGATCCGGTCTTCGTCTATCCCCAGCACCCCCTGACCATCATCCAGCACTGTCAGCTTTCCAACGCCATCCTGCACGTCGATTTCGACCCGGATGCTGGTTCCGCCATATCGAGTGGCGTTGGTCAGAAGGTTGCGGATGATCTGCCTGGTTCTCAGACCATCGGCAGTCACCGTCACCGCCTGGGTAGCTCTGATCGGCAGATCCAGCGAGAAAAGCTCGAAGACAGATTTGAGCTCGGTTTCGAGGTCGGTCGGTCTGGCCCGGATTGTCAGGTTCCCGGAGGCCGCCCGTTCGGCGGTGAGAAGGTCATCGACCAGATCGGCGACCTCACGGCTTTGGGTGGAGATCATTCCGGCCATCTCGGCGATTTCCTCGGACGTGAAGCTGGAGGCCCCTTCCTTGAGGGCCGCAGAGAAGCCGACCACCGCCGAAAGCGGTGTACGTAGTTCATGGCTGACGGCGGCGATGAAGCGATCCTTGGCTTCGGCCAACTCCTGCAAGCCTTCCCGAGCGCGGTCCCGCTCCCAGGCTCCCGCCACCATGTCGGCGGCTGTGGTCAATGCTTCGGTCTCGAGATCGGTCCAGGTCCCCTCCCGCCAGAAGTCGGAGAACCCGATGGTTCCAACCCAGCGCCCCTCGATCATGATCGGCGCCGCTAGCTCCGATCGAATCCCCTCTGCCTGGTACCTGCTCCGCAGTGGTTCTGGCACCTCGCTCGTGCGGATCCGAACCGGGCGGCCGGCGCCCAGTTCGACCGGCACCCAGGGCATGTCGTCGTAGTTGCCCGAGCCGAACGAACTGGGACCCTCGGGGACGTTGCTGCCAAGGGCGTCGTGCTGGATCTGCCATGTGATCCGACCATCGGCCTCGGTGCGGTTGACATCGATGTAGGCGTAGTCGGCCTCGGTGGCGTCAAGCAGCGCGGTCAGGGCCAGTTGTATCCCTTGCTCGTCGCGACTGATCAGGAGAAGGTGGGAGCACCGCGCGAGGGCCTTCTGGATGGCAAGGGCCTTGGCGTCCCGGGCGGCCGAGGCCCCAAGCCGATCGATGATTCGCACTGTCACCCACATGCCGAGTATTTGGCCGCAGACACCCAGCAAGGCTCGGCCTATCACCTGGGGGAGCGGTAGAAGATCTTGAAGACTCAGCGAAACAAGCGTATAGACACCGGTTCCCAGACAGAACAAGACCACCGGCAGCACCCGACGATTCACTCTCGTGCCCGCAAACAGTATCCCCAGGAGGATCAGCAGTGCGAGAGTCGTTCCCGGGTCGAAGAAGCTCATCACGATTCCGGTGCGGAGCTCGACGATGGATAGCACTGCGAAGATGGCGGCAGGGCCTACCAGCAGCAACTCGGTTCTCCTGTCACCGATCAGCTCGAAGGCTGCCAGGGCGATTGTCATCAGGACGGCCGCGGTCCGATAAGGGGCATGTAGCTCCGGGGCCGCGATCAGGTACTCCACCGCGAGCACGGCAACGCTCGCCACCAGGGCGGTCCACAGCACGACCAGACGCGGCCGAATCGGATCTGAGGTATGCACTCGATCCATCAAGCATTCTTCGGCTGCAAACACCCAGTGATCAAAGGGTTTCGCCCGCCTCGACCTTCCCGGGAACCAATTCGGCCCCTACCCTCGCCGAGGTGACTGCTGCCCTTCAGCCGGAATCGAGCCTGGAGCAAGATCTCTCGGTACTGAGCTCGCATAAGGACGAGTGGGCCGCTGTGACCATTCCGGAGAGGATCACCCTGCTCGAAGGGGTCGTGCGCCGCACCGATTTCTCGGCTGGTCGCTGGGTTGAGGCATCTTCGGCGGCAAAAGGGTTCAGCGCCGATTCGGAACGCGCCGCCGAGGAATGGCTGGCCGGTCCTTATGGAGTCCTGGTCGGAGCCGGGGCTTTGCGAACGTCCCTGGAGAGGCTCAATCGGGGGCTGACCACCTTCAAGAGGAGTTGGGTGGGAGCCGGGCCCGATGGGCAGGCCGTGGTCCGGGTTTTTCCTGTGGAATGGTGGGAGCCTCTGCTGCTGAGCGGCTATCGACTCGATGTGTGGATGCAACCGGGTATCACCCCCGCCAATCTTGCCGATCACACAGCGGCGCTGTATCGGAATCCGCCCCGGCGAGGTCGGGTGTGCGCGGTCCTGGGTGCAGGGAACATCGCCTCGATACCGCCCCTGGATGTTCTGTACAAGCTCTACGCAGAAGGACAGGTGGTGGCCCTAAAACTCAGTCCGGTCAACGACTACCTCGGTCCGATCTACTCGGAGATCTTTGCCGAATTCATCCAACGAGGGTTCCTCCGCATCTTTTACGGTGGTAGTGACGTTGGTTCGGCTCTCGTCACAAGTCCTGACGTTGACACTGTCCACATCACGGGCAGCGCCGGATCCCACGATGAGGTGGTCTTCGGGAGCGGAGCCGAGGCACTCGACCGGCAGAGACTCAACCGGCCCATCTTGGTCAAGCCCATCACCAGCGAACTCGGGGGAGTGAGCCCCTTCATTGTCGTCCCGGGTCCGTGGAGCGAAGCCGATCTTCGATACCAGGCCGAGCACTTCGTCACTCAGAAACTGATGAATGGTGGATTCAATTGCATCGCCGCCCAGGTGCTGGTCCTCGCAGACGGCTGGAAGGACGCCGATCGATTCGTGCAGCACGTTCACGACGTAATCGTCGACCAATCGACGAGAGAGTCCTACTACCCGGGGTCGGAGAAACGGCGTCTGGAGATCGCCGATCACCCATCAGCGGTACCGGTGGGTCGCTGGGGGGTCAGCCACGTCCGCAACCTCGACCCCGAGAAGGTCGACCGCGCCTTTGGCGAGGAGTTCTTTGCCGACGCCTTCGCCTCTACCCGGTTGGCGCACACCGATCCCGGAGTCTTTCTCGACGCAGCCGTCGACTTCGCCAACGATCGGTTGTACGGAACTCTGGGAGCTGTCGTCATCGCCCATCCGCGAACGATGGCCGAGCTTGGTCCCCGATTTGAACGGTCGGTTGCGCGGCTTCGTTATGGATCGGTGGGGGTGAATGTCTGGACTGCCTTCAACTTCCTCCAGCCCCGGAGCAGTTGGGGCGCCTATCCGGGCCATACGCTCGACGCGGTGGGAAGCGGGATTGGAAACGTTCACAATGCCCTGTTGTTCGACTCTCCCGAGAAGGCCATCGCTCGAGGACCGTTTCGACCGCTGGGCCGCTCGCTCCTGGCTGGTGAGTTCCATATCTCGCCCAAACCGCCGTGGTTCGTGACCTCCCGCACAGGTCTGCGGACATCGGAACTTTTCACCCGGTTCCTCACCGATCATTCGGTCCGGAGACTGCCCGCGATCTTCGCTTCCGCCCTGAGGAACTAGGCCAGGGTTTCTCGGCAGGAACTGGCGCTGAGTCGCTTGCGCACGAGCTCTTTTAGCGACCCTTGAATTCCGGCTTTCTCTTTTCCGCGAAGGCGGTCATGGCCTCAGCGAGATCGTCGGAAAGGAGAAAGGCGGCGTTCCAGACCGCCACATAGTCGAGGCCTTCAGCAACATTGCGTCCCTCGTTCGCCTTCAACACCCTCTTTGCCCCCTGCACCACGAGAGGGGAATTGGACGCAATGACCGATGCCATTTCCAAGGCCGCCTTCAAGGTGGTCTCCGGGTCCGGGTAGACCTCGTTGACCAGACCAATGCGAAGGGCGCGGGTGGCGTCGATGTCGAGCCCCGAGAAGACCATCTCGGCTACCAGGCCCGGGCCGATGATCGCCGGCAAGCGCTGGAGGGTCCCAACGTCCGCTACCAGTCCCATGGGGGTCTCCCGAACCCCGAACGTTGCATCGGAGGAAGCCAAGCGGATGTCGCAGGCCGTGATCAGGTCGATCCCGGCTCCGAGGCAATACCCCTGAATGGCGGCGATGACGGGTTTGGGCGAATCAGCCAGGGCATTGAAGGTCGCCTGCAGCTGTTTGATCCTCTGGTAAACCGCCATGCGCCGGCCGGTCTCTGATTCGCCTTCGGGAGCGAGTGAGCTCAGCATCTGCAAGTCGATTCCGACGCAGAAGGCAGGGCCTCGCGCCGCTACCACGATCACTCTGACCGCAGGGTCAGCCGACAGCGACTCCGCCGCCCGGGGCAGGCCATCCCACATCTCGGCGCTGAGAGCGTTCATCTTTTCCGGCCGGTTGAGCCAGATCAGGCCGGTCTGATCGAGCACCTCCACATCGATGCGTGACGAGCTCACAGTTCCGCCGACCGCCATGCTTCCCTCAGTTTGACCCGTCTGCCAAACCTCAAGAGCCCGCCGGAGTAGATCCGGGCCGAGAGCCGCACGAGCACGATTATCGCCAGGACGGCAACCACTACCGAGGCGAGGTGTTCGAGAGTTCCGATGCCGTCGAGCGATTGCCGGATCGGCACTACGAACGGAGCTGTGAAAGGGATGAAGGAGGTGATCCGGGCGAGCAACGAGGTGGGGTCGTCGAGGACGTTGATGCTTACGAAGAATCCGGCCACGGCCAGCATTGTCATTGGAAACGCCGCCGCCTGGGCGTCCTCGGGGCGGCTGGCAAGAGACCCGGCGGCAGCATATGACACCGAATACACCGAGAAGCCGAGGATGAACCACAACACCAGGAAGAAGAGGCCGTCGATCGGGATGGCCGGTACGTCGAGAACGTCGGTCAAATTGACGACGATGAAGGCGAACCCGACTGTCAGGACGAACTGTCCAATGCCGAGCAATCCGATGCCTAGGACCTTGCCGCCGAGCAGTTGCCATGGGCGCAGAGTGGCGAGCAGGACTTCTACCACGCGGTTGTTCTTCTCTTCGGTCACCCCGGTGAGGGTCCAGGAACCGTAAGAAAGGATGGCGAGGTACATCAAGAGCAAACCGGCATAGGCAATCACGGGGCGGATGTCAGCTTCGGGGTCCTCTCCGTCGAGGTTCGTTACGACGAGGGGTGACGAGGACAGAATCGCAATGACGTCAGCGGCCGCCTGGCCATTCTCGGCCACCAGTCGCTGCAACCGGACCGAGCCTGCGGCCCGCTGGAGGGTGTCGACCAGTCCGTTGCCCGAGAAGCCGGCCCGTTTCTGGAGCAGCGTTGTCCCATCGATCAGTACGACATCCACCTCATCGGAGTCGAGGGCGGCTTTGGCTGCTTCGAGATCCGGGTAGCTGATCGACTCGTACTTTTCTGGATCTTCTCCGTCCTCGGTCTCCGCCGCCTCGAGCTCCTGGGCGGCTTGGATGACTGGTTGGTTGCCATCGCCGACCAGCCCGATCCGATGGGTGGCGGCGTCACCCCCGATCAACCGAGGGACCACCAGCGCGGCTCCCACCAGAAGCAAGGTCACAACACAAGAAATGATGAAGGATTTCGACCGTCCTCTTTCGCGGACTTCCCTTTGAGCCACCAGGCGCATTCCCGCGACGCCGCTCAAGGCCTTCATGAGACGGTGTCCAGGAAGATTTCCGAGAGGCTCGGGGACGTGTAGACGAATCGGCGGATCGAGCCCGATGCCAATGCATCGCCAAGCACCGAGCGGACATCGACGTCCGATCTGATCAGAAGCTTGTGGCGGTCCCCGTCCCGCTCGGCTCTGATCACACCGTCGATCTTCTCCAACAGCCGGGCGTCGGTGTTGGTCAACTCGATCTCGAGATGCCGAACCGGAGATGAGTCTTTGATCTCGACCACCGACCCGCTCCTGACGATCCGGCCCCGGTGGATGATGGCGACGTCATCGCAGAGATCCTCGACCAGATCGAGTTGATGTGAGGAGAACAAGACGGCGACCCCCTGGGCGGCGCGTTCGCGCAGCACCTCTGCCATGGTCTCGACCCCGATCGGATCCAGCCCGGAAAACGGTTCATCCAAAACGAGTAACTCCGGGTCGTGAATCAAGGCTGCTGCCAGCTGCACCCGCTGCTGGTTGCCGTGCGACAGTTTTTCGACCTGGTCGGTCGTACGTTCTCCGAGGCCCAAACGCTCGAGCCAACGGCCGGCACTGTCGCGGGCCTCGTTGGGACTCAGGCCGTGCAGCGTCCCCAGATACGTAAGTTGATCGGCTGCCCTCATCTTTGGATAGAGACCGCGGGTCTCCGGCATGTATCCGAATCGGAGCCGCTCATCCGGTCCGATCGGCTTGCCTTGCCACTGGACGGAGCCGGCGTCAGGTGTGAGCAGGCCGAAAATCGCTCGCATGGTTGTGGTTTTTCCGGCCCCGTTGGGGCCGAGAAAGCCGAGCATCCTTCCGGGCTGCACCGTGAACGAGCACCCGTCGAGGGCCTTTATGTCGCCGTAGGCCTTCTCGAGCCCGTCGATCGCAAGCATGGCGGGTGACGGTAGCCCGGCGGGTTGGCGGTGGCCACCACCCTTCTTGTGACGGTTTACCACCTGGGCGGTGGGTCAACCGTCACAAGAAGAGGAAGTCTTAACTACGCCGCAAGCTCCACGCCGGAGAGGGTGACGGCCCGGTCGCCGAGAGGGGCCTCGAGGTCCACGACGACGGTCCGCTCAACGGCCATCGCGATGCAGGTGGCGGCGATGTCGCCCACCCCGCGCATGATCTCGACATCGACGGTCGTCCCGGTTTCGATCACGTTGACGCTGTGAATCACGTCACAGGGTTCGACTCCCATCCATAGCTTGAATCGGAGCTCACGCCCTTCCGGGGAGATGCCATCGAGCACAGCGTCGGTGACGGGCTGCGGATTGACGGCATTGCCGGTCGGGACCGCAACGTCGTCGCCTTGGGCGGCACCGTCGTCGACGATCACATCGACGCAATCGGTGACTCCCTCGGCACACATGCCGAGCGAACCACCGGATGGAGCCGCGCTCGTGGCAGCGCTTCCGCCACAGGCAGCGAGCAAAAGTAGAGCGACAACTAACAGAGAGAGATATCGAGTTTTCATACGGCTTGGACGGCGGCGATCGAAAATCGGTTCCCGCCCGTCATTCGGGCCGGCCGGGACTACTTTGACCGCGTGGTTGCGCTCGAGGTTGGTGACCATCTCCGATCGGTACGGACGGCTCCAGCCTTTGGCTAAGGGCTCAACTCTCGTATCGAACTACCACCAGTGCATCGGCGGCGGATTCGGCACCCCATACCTCACCGGGGCGGCCGAGAAGCTGGCGAACGTTTCCCCCGGGCGTCGGCAGCGGGTACGAATCGAATGTCTCGGTGGCGGGGTCGAATCGTACGATGGCGCCGTTTCCGCTGAAATCGGTCAACCAGACCCGGTCGGTTTCGTCAACATAGACCGCATAGGCAGTCGGGCTCTCACCGGGAAGAGGCCACTCTCGCCAGGAGCCACCTGCGGTGTCATAGGCAGCCACCTGCCCGGCCTCCCACTCGCTCACCCAGACGATCGCCGGCTGAGTCGGACCACACCCGTCTCGAGCCCTGTTGGGGAGTGGGCGGTTCGAGGACCGTGGCGTTCCCCTCTGCAGCGTCGATCAGGGCGATGTGATTGCCGGCCAACGACGCGTAGAAGACCTGATTGTCGGGGGTCACGGTGATCCCGTACGGGCCCCGTCCACGGGGTGCCTCGAAGACCTCGATCTCACCGCTGCCCGGGATCAGCCGATCCATAGCCAACCTGCCTGGCCGGTGAACCACAGGATTCCGTCGGCATCAAAGACAGCCGTGTTGAGGTTGACGTTGGCGCCGGGCAGTTCGAACACCGACACCTCGCCGTTCGTTGGGTCGACCCGCACGAGAGCATTGAGCCCGCTGTCCGTTAGCCAAGGGAATCCATCGGGCCCGACGATGACTCCGTGTGGCGCCGAGCCCGGCCCGAGCGGGAACTCGGTGATCGTTCCTGTGCTCGGGTCGAGACGGCCGAGAGTCCCGTTCGCTTGCCCGCTGTACCAAACCGTTCCGTCGGCGGCCGGGGCGACGTCGTGTGGCCCGCTCCCTGGCGTCACCGGGAACTCGACGACCTCGAAAACCGAGGGAGTCGCCGCCGGCGTCACTGACTGGGCACTGGTTGAGGAAGTGGGCGCCGCAGGCGTGGTTATGGTCGAAGTCGATGAAACTGTTGGCGAAGTCGAATTCTCGGGCGAAGTCGTGGCGGCCCCGCTTCCCGAGCACGCGGCCAGCACGAGGACTGCTACCCAGTAGCGCATCGTCCCACCGTACCTCAGGCGCTAGGTACAACTCTGAGGGCAGCGATCCAACGGTGACCGATGCCCTTTACGTCGCCGACGGTGATCACTTCGTCCCGACCGAGTTGACCCGGGGTGGTTGGACCGAAGACACCCAGCACGGCGGTCCACCCGCCGGGCTGCTCGGCCGCTCGATCGAGCTGGTGCCGACGGCGGTGCTCATGCAGATAGTGCGTTTCACGATCGATCTGTTTCGCCCGATCCCACTGCGTCCACTGTCCGTGCGAATTGATGTTCGCCGTGATGGCCGCAGGATCCAGGTGGTCGATGCCTCCCTCCGACGGGGATCTGGAGTTGGGCCGGGCCACCGCCCTCAAGATCCGCACGACCGAGGTTGACCTGCCCGTCGCCGACACTCCGTGGATGGAGCCGGCCGCCCCCGAAACCATCGACGTTCTGGAATGGGGTGGCTACGGCGACCGATCGGTGGCGAGATTCCACTACGACGCCGTTGAGATCCGCAGCGTCGATGACAGCTTCATCGCGAACCGACCGGGTTTGTCATGGTTCCGGCTCAGATATCCGTTGGTGGCGGGCGAGGAGCCGACGCCCTTTGTTCGTTTGGCGACGCTCACCGACATGGCCAACGGCAATGCCCGCGCCATCGACCCCGCTCGGTGGCTGTTCGTCAACCCCGACATCACCCTCTATTGCCATCGTCCGCTGGTGGGCGAGTATGTGGGGATGCACTCGGCGGCCTTCCAGCAACCGACCGGGATCGGAGTCACCGACACCTGGTTGTTCGACCAGAACCGGGGCCCTGGGTCGGATCAATCAGGCCCAGTTCATCGAGCCGAGGCTCCCTCCGGGACGTTGACGAACGAACGATCGTTCGTTAATCTGCAGATGTGACCGGTGATCAATCTGGAGACCGACGCTTTGCCGCTCTTCTCGAGGCCGAGGAGAAGGTCGAACCCACCGATTGGATGCCCGAGGGCTACCGCCAGACGCTGATCCGCCAGATTGCCCAGCACGCCCATTCCGAGATCATCGGCATGCAGCCAGAGGGCAACTGGATCTCGCGAGCGCCTTCGCTGCGGCGCAAGGCAATCCTGATCGCCAAGGTGCAGGACGAGGCCGGCCACGGCCTCTATCTCTATTCGGCGGCCGAAACCCTGGGTGTGACCAGAGACGAAATGCTGGCGATGCTGCACAGCGGCCGGCAGAAGTACTCGTCGATCTTCAATTACCCGACTCTTTCATGGGCCGATATGGGCACGATCGGATGGCTGGTCGATGGCGCCGCCATCACCAATCAGGTGATGCTCAAGCGCTGCTCCTACGGGCCTTATGCCCGGGCGATGGTGAAGATCTGTCTGGAGGAGTCCTTTCATCAGCGTCAGGGCTACGAGATCATGCTGACCCTGTGCCGCGGCACCGAGGAGCAGAAGGCGATGGCCCAGGACGCCCTCGATCGGTGGTGGTGGCCGTCCCTGATGATGTTCGGGCCGCACGACTCCGAGTCGACCCATTCCGAGCAATCGATCGAGTGGAAGATCAAGCGGGTCAGCAACGACGACCTCCGCCAGCAGTTCGTCGACATGACCGTTCCCCAGGCCGAGTTCCTCGGTCTCACGATCCCCGACCCCGATCTGGTGTGGAACGAACGAACGGGGCCATTACGACTTCGGCCCGATCGATTGGGACGAGTTCTGGGCGGTGGTCAAAGGCAACGGGCCGATGAACCGCGAACGGATCGAGCACAAGCGCCGGACCTGGGAGGAGGGCGCCTGGGTGACGGGAAGCCGCCGCCGCCTACGCCGCCAAGCAAGAATCGGCGTGATGGCCTCATGACCTATTCGGTGCCCAAGGTCGCAGGCGAAGCGGAAGTGACGGTCGGACGCGACCAGATCGATCTCGGAGTGGCCGATGTGGGAGGTCTTCATCCGCCAGCGCCGGGGCCTGTCCCACGTCCATGTCGGGAGCCTTCATGCCCCCGATGCCGAGACCGCGCTGATGTCGGCCCGGGATGTCTACACCCGCGGGTCGAAGGCGTGAGCATCTGGGTGGTTGCATCAACGGAGATCGTCGCCTCCGACCCCGATGACGCCGAGGCCTTTTTCGGCTCGATCGAGAAGCCTTATCGCCACGCCACCCACTACGAGATCCCCGACGAAGTGGGGCACATGTGACCTCAAGCCCGTCCATGCCTGGAACCAGAGTCCGCTTTCCTCGCGAGGTTCTCAATCACGCCGATGACAACCTCGTCATTGCTCAGCGGCTCTCGGAGTGGGTGGCATCGGCTCCGGATCTCGAAACCGACATCGCCCTGGCCAACATCGCCCTCGACCACCTCGGTGTGGCTCGTGCCCTCCTGGCGCACGCCGCCGAAGTTGGAGGGGCTGGGTCGCACCGAGGACGACCTGGCCATGCTGCGATCCGAGCGCGAATTCACCAATCTTCTCCTGTGCGAACTTCCCAACGGTGACTTCGCCCACACAATCACCCGCCAGTTCCTCTTCGACGCCTATCAACTCGGCCTCTGGGAGCTCCTCTCGACCGATCCGGATCCGACCCTGGCCGGGGTCGCCGGGAAGGCGATGATGGAAGCCCGCTACCACTTTCGCTTCTCTTCGTCGTGGGTCGTCCGTCTCGGCGACGGCACCGATGAGAGCCACCGTCGGATGGAGGCGGCGCTCGAACGACTCTGGCGATTCGTCGACGAGATGTTCGAGGACCATCCCGACCTTGCGGACGGGCTGGGATGGCCTGATCGATCCCGTTCTGGCGGAAGCCACACTGACCAAGCCGACGCAGGTCCATCAGCGACACGGGGGCCGCGAGGGCATCCACACCGAGCATCTGGGCCACCTGCTGGCCGAGATGCAATCGGTGGCCCGGTCCTATCCCGGGGTGCACCATGGTGACGGCATGACGCGTCTCGCCCCTCCTGCTGGTCGGCAGCGGTCAAAGATCCTGAGATCCCGGCGCTGTCGATCGGCGGATCTCGGGATCGTTCGCTCGGTGGAGACCGAGGGCAAGTGGGTCACGGTCACGATCACTCCCACCTATCTCGGGCTGCCCGGCGATGGATGCGATCCGCTCCGACATCGCCGCCACCCTGGCCGAGCACGGTTTCGAGTGCAGACATCAGGACGGTCTACTCCCCGGCCTGGACCACCGACATGATCAGCCGCGGCCGGGCGCCGGCATCTGGCCGAGATCGGCATTGCCCCGCCCGGCGTCGCCGCCGAGGCCCATTGCCCGCGTTGCCGGTCGCCGGAGCCGACGGTGGTGAGCGAGTTCGGCTCGACCGCTTGCAAGGCCCTGATGGTCTGTTCGTCATGCCGCGAGCCGTTCGACCTCTTCAAGGAACTGAATTGAGCGGCCCATCGTTTCATCGCCTCAGGGTGACCGAGGTGACGCCCTTGACCGACGAGGCCGTGGCGGTCACCTTCGACGTGCCCCCCGAGCTGGCCGATGAGTTCGCCTATCGGGCGGGACAGCACGTGACCGTGCGAGCCGAGATCGATGGTGCCGACGTCCGGCGCAGCTATTCGATCTGTTCCAACGCCAACGGCGGCAAGCTCCGCATCGGTGTCAAGCGGCTTCCGGGGGGAGCTTTCTCGACCTGGGCCACCTCCCACCTTCGGCGCCGGCACGGAACTGGAGGTCATGCCTCCGGTGGGGGAGTTCATCGTCGATCCCCAGCCCCGCCACTACGGGGCGGTGGCCGCCGGCAGCGGGATCACCCCGGTGCTGTCGCTGATCTCGACCACGCTCGAGTCCGAGCCCGGGTGCCGTTGGACGGTGATCTTCGGAAATCGGTCGGCCGACCAGGTGATGTTCCTCGACGAACTGGAAGGCCTCAAGGATCGCTATCCGGACCGGCTGCATCTCATCCATGTTCTCTCGCGTGAGCAAGGCGTCATGCCGTTGTTCACGGGCAGGATCGACGAGGCCAAGCTGACCGAGCTGCTCGACCGGGTCGTGTCGCCCGCCGCTCCCACCGAGTGGTTTCTCTGCGGACCCTATCGAGATGGTGCATGGCCGCCCGGACCGTGTTGAGGCCCGCGGGCTTCGGATCGGATGCGATACACGACGAGCTGTTCTTTGCCGGTCCCCTCGACGTGTCCAGCCTTGCCCCCGAGCCAGCCGAACAAACCGGCACCGTGGAGCTGTCGGTGATTCTCGATGGACGTTCGACCACGACCCGGATGCTGCCCGGAGACGTCGGTTCTCGATGCCGCTCTGCGGGTCCGGGCGGAGCTGCCCTTCTCGTGCAAGGGAGGGATGTGTGCTTCCTGCAAGGCGAGGGTCGTCGAGGGCGAGGTGCGGATGGAAAAGAACTGGGCCCTGGTCGACTATGAGGTCGCCCAGGGTTTCGTCCTCACCTGCCAGTCCCATCCGACCTCGGATCGAGTGGTCGTGGACTACGACGTATGACCGTCGGCAAACCCGCATCTGGCAGGCCGAGGAAGTCCGGTTCTGGCGCGAAGAACCCGCACCAGGGTGCGGGTTCTTCGCGCCAAAACGGGGTTCGGAGCCGCGAGGACGTCGTCACCGCCGCCGGGAGGCTGTTCTCCGCCCGCGGATACCACGGGACCTCGATGCGGGATCTGGCCCGCGAGCTGGGCTTGATCGGCTCATCCTTCTACAGCCACATCGACTCCAAGGCCGATCTGCTGGTCGAGGTGGTGGAGAGGGGGGCCGACCTCTTCCAGGAGTCGGCCGATCGAGGCCATGGCCAGCCCCGGCGATGGACTGACCCGACTGCGGGCTCTGGTCGCCGGACACGTGGATGTCGTCCTTGATCATCCGGACGAGGTGCGGACCTTCCTCTACGAGGCCCATGCCCTCGACCAGAGCCACCGCGCCAGAGTGCTGGCAGCTCGGGATCGGTACGAGCAGGCGTTCCGGACGGTACTTGCAGGCCGGGGCCGGGGACGGCTCGCTGCGTCCTGACCTCGATCCCCGCCTGGCGGCCATCTTCCTTCTCTCGATCCTCAACGCCCTCGAAAGGTGGTATCGCCCCAATGGCCGACTGTCCCGGGATGCGATTGGTCCGGGAGATTCTCGCTTTCGGACTCGAAGGGATCGGGCCCTGATTCCCCGATCGGACCTGATCCCCGGTAGGAGCTGATCCCCTAAGGACCTGATTGCAGTCGGGGTGGTCACCCATTGCGGGATTCGTCCGGCCGGACCAGCCTGGTCCCTATGAACGAACAAAGCCGCGAGGGGCCGCAGCCTGGGTCTGGTCGTCGGAGTAGTCCTGGCGCTGGCGGTGGCGGTTGCCGCCATCGTCACCACCCTTCGACCCAGTCCCCAGCTCGATCCCAGCACCCCGGAAGGTTTGGTCCAGGCATTCTTCCAGGCGGTCGAAGCCGATGACTGGGAAGGCCTCCGGGCCCTGCTGGCCCGCTCGTTGCAGGACCAGTGCGAGCCCTCCGAGCTGGCGCAGTTCCGCGACGACGTCGATCGGGCCGTGATCAGTGCGGTCGAGCCGGCCGGCTCCGAGACGGTCGTCGAGGTCAGGGCGTCGCGGGTGGTGGTCGATGACCCCCTGAACCCTTACTCATATGACGACACCTTCCACTTCGTTTTGGCCCAGGACGACGGTCGGCTGGCCGTGTCCGAGCTTCCGTGGCAGTTCTATCTGCGAGGGCCTGTCATGAGCCTGGTGCTGCTGCTTTTGGTACTGATCGGTGGCGTGGTTGCTCTGCCTTTCGTACTGCTGGCTCGCCGGCGGACCTCGAGTCAGGGTACGTCGCCCGCCGAGGTCGTCACGTATCTGATCCTGGCCATCGCCACCCTGATCACGACCAACTCGATTTCATCGCTCCTGGAAATCGTGATTCCCGGCGACGATGTACTGATATCGGGCGCCGATGATCTGGCGCTGTCCCTCAGCACGTTGATCGTCGCCGGTGTCGTCGCAGTCGCGCTCTGGATCGCGATGGAGCGCACCACCAACGAGCAGCCCAGGCCCGCTCGAGAGCTCTACCTGGCCGTGGTCATTGCGGTTTCGATGGCGGTTGTGGCGTCTGGTGCCGTCAGGGTCTTGTTATGGGCGGTGGGGGCGTCGGACTTCGAGCCCTCCGCTTTGGGGGACATCGTCGCTTTCGGAGGCGCCTGGTTCATTCATGAGCGGCTCCGCCGTCGGCCCGAGGAACTCGATGAGCTGCGCCAGATCGCCGGTGCGCTGATCGGGTTGGGCCTGTCGACAGCCGGCGTGTTCTTGATCCTGCTTTCCAGCCTCGGGGCGATCATCGACTCCGGCCTTGTCATTGCCGGCGGCGGGGGCTTGTGGGAGCAGCTGAGGGTGGGTTTGGTCCTGTTCGTGGTCGGAGTGCCGTACTTTTGGTGGTTCTGGCTGCGGGGCCTGGCCAGCCGCCCCGGCAGCTGGCGCAACGGATACGCCGTCCTGGTTTCGGTCGCGGCCTGGTTCTCGGGCTTCACCGCCCTTGCTGTGATCGTCAATCGGCTGGCCCAGTGGGTGTTTGGTCTGAACGAGCAGAGCGCGGCTCTGCATTTCGGGGCGATTCCCACCAGCGCCGCCGCCGCCATCGTGGCCGCGGTCGCCTATTGGCATCACCGACCGGTGCTGGGCCAGGAACGCAACACGGCCGTCCGCATCGTCGAGTACGTGTTTTCAGCGGTCGGGCTGGTGGCCGGGGCCGGAGCGGTGGTGACGCTGGCGGCAATCCTCGGCGACAACCTCTTCGGCGATGGGACCGTGGTCGACAACGATTCGCGGATAGCGGTGGGTGCGCTCGTGGTCCTGATCCTGTCGGCGTTGACAGTCTGGCGATACTGGCTCAAGGCCTTGCGGCTCTCCGACGATCCGGTGGAGCGAATGTCCGCTCCTCGCCGGGGGGTCATCCTGATACTGCGAGTTGGGTTCTTTCTGGTCGGGGCCGGGGCCCTGGTCGTCGTGCTCTTTGTACTCCTCCGCTCCGCCCTCGAAGGTGAGGCTTCCCAGATCAGCTCGGACCTGAACGTCGCCGTGCCGTTGGTAGCCGTCAGTGGATTGATGGTGTGGCATTTGGCCGAACAGCGGACCAAGGCCACCGCCCCCGGGCCGCTGGAGTCGACCGCACCGGTCGCCCCTCCGGTCAAGCTCGGCACGGTCACAGTGGTCGCAACCGATCCGGGACCGCTTCCGACCATGATCCCGGGAATGAGGTTCTTGAAGCGGGGCGATGGCATCGGCGTCGTCGATCAGGGGAAAGCCGATGAAATCGTGGCGGCACTGGGTGCCGTAAAGACTGCGGCCGCCCTCGTCACGGTGGATGCAAACGGCTACTCGATCGTCCCGATCAACTGAGCCCAATCGAAGAGTCCCGATCAACGGAGTTCGGGCGTCCCGTAATACTGAGGTCGACATGACGCCCCCCGCCCGGTTCTTCGACACCCGCGCCGCCTACTCGATGTTCGTCACGGCCACCGATGAGAAATCGGTTGTGGCAGATCAGATCGGGTTGGAATTGCCGCATCTGAGGATTCGGTACCCGGGAATGAGGGTCTTCGACGCCGGGATGGGGGATGGCTCCCTGCTCGCCCAATTGATGCGTCATATGCATAAGGCCCTGCCCTTCATCCCGTGGTTGGTGGTCGCCAAGGAGATTTCGATCGAGGATGTGCGCCAGGCGCTGGCCCGGCTGCCCGATCGCTTTCTCGAGCACCCGGAGATGGTCTTTGCAGTGACCAACCATCACTTTCGAGATGCTCCATCGCTGCCGTCACCGGAGGGAACCGTTTGGCGCGAAGTCGCCCTCGAGGGAGCCACGACCAATGACTTCACCGAGCAGATCGAGAGTCTGTACGGACAACTGGCCCTGGACTGGCAGGTTCGTACCAGCCCGGTCACCGGCAACCCCTTGTACGTCAACCCGGCAGTGCTGGTGCTGTACCGGGCCGACCGCAGGTTTCTGCTCGAGCCCCTCGTCCCCCAACCGGGCGGTCAAGTCGGGCTCGAGTACGACCTGATGGTCGCCTCGCAGGCCTACCGGGCCAAGACGCCGATCGAAAGCAAGGTTCGAAACGTGCTGGTTCCGCTGGCTCGGGCGCTGGCTCCGGGCGGCCGGCTGGTCGGGGTTCATGCCAGGGGTGACGATCCCGGCCTGGAAATCATCCGATCGGTCTGGCCCGGCGAGGATCCCTTTCGGCATCGGCGTCAAGCGATCCTGGCCGAAGCCGAACGGCAACTGGCGGATCAGTCCGACCTGTTGTTCCCCGACCTCTCTGACGAAGACGCGGTGTTCCAGTTCCGGCTCCACACGATGCCTTCCGAGGAGGCCGAGCACATCGGCACTTCCTCGATCGTTGCCGCCTGGAACGCCGCGACCTATGTTGCCCAGATCGACGAATCCCGACTTGCCGAGGCGACCAGTTCCGGCGTCTACCTCGACGCCACCCGCCGGGTCATGCAGAGCGCACGGCGGCGTCTGGTGGAACAACGAACGGTACGTGATCACCAGGCGGCAGTAGGTAGTAGACGGCAGGCAGCCCGCCACGTACGACTCCTAGTCTTGCCCGGTGAAGGGTCTTCTCGGGTTTGTCATCGGAGGGATCGTCGGGTTCGGGGTCGGCGTGGTGATATTCCGGTTGGCGGCCGATCCCAGCGAGGGCTTTGCCGACCTGGCGTCCCTGGTCGGATCGCTCTTCACGTACGCACCGGTCGGCGCCCTGGCTGGTCTCGCCCTGGGTCTTCGCAAACGCCCTTGGCCCTGGGCCAGGATGGCGATCGCGGCGTTGATCCTCGCTGCCATACCTGTGCTGTTGCTCGACGACAGCAGCACAGTCACCACCTGGGGCCTGGCTGCCTATGGCCTCTTCGTCGGCGCCGCCGCCGCCTGGTGGCTGGATCATCGCAACGCCGGCAACCAATCCTTCGGATAGCTTTCACAAATCCAAGATTCGACCTGGGAGGAGCCCGTGACCACCAACTCCGAACTTCATCGCCGGCGCCTCGAAGCGATTCCCCGTGGGATCGGCACGAGCTTCCCGATCTATGTCGATCGGGCCCGAAACGCCGAACTATGGGATGTCGAGGGCCGGCGCTATGTGGACTTTGCCGGCGGGATCGCCGTCCTCAACACCGGTCATCTGCATCCCCGGGTACAGGCCGCGGTCGCGGGACAGCTCGAGCGATTCAGCCATACCTGCTTCATGGTCACTCCCTACGAGCCGGCGGTGACCCTGGCCGAGAGGCTCAACAGCCTGGCGCCCGGTGCGAACCCCGAAGAAGACTGCCTTCTTCAACTCCGGGGCGGAGGCGGTCGAGAACGCGGTGAAGGTTGCTCGCAGCTACACCGGCCGGCCAGGGGTCATCGCCTTCTCCGGCAGTTTCCATGGGCGCACGCTTATGGCGCTCGCCCTGACCGGCAAGGTCCATCCCTACAAGGCCGGCTTCGGGCCGTTTCCGGCAAACGTCTACCACGCTCCTTACCCCTATCCGTACCGGGGAATGAGCACGGCCGACGCGCTGGCGGGCATCGATCGAATCTTCAAGGAAGACATGGAGCCAGAGCAGATGGCGGCGATCCTGATCGAACCGGTCCTCGGCGAAGGTGGATACATACCCGCCCCTTTCGACTTCATCACGACAGACTCCGCGAGCTGTGTGATCGGTACGGCATTGTCTTCGTTGCCGACGAGATCCAGACCGGTTTCGGGCGGACCGGTCGCTGGTTCGCCCTGGACCACGCCGAGCATCGAGCCCGACCTCATGACCACCGCCAAATCTCTGGCGGAGGGTTTCCGATCTCGGCCCTCACCGGAAAGGCCGAAATCATGGACGCCCCCGGTCCGGGTGGACTCGGCGGGACCTACGGGGCATCACCGATGTCATGCGCGGCCGCGCTGGCCGTGATCGAGGTGATCGAGGAGGAGGGTTTGATCGACCGCGGCGCAGTCGATCGGTGGCCATGTCGTCAAGGTCATTGAAGGCATGGCCGAGACGGATCCTCGGATCGGGGAGGTTCGGGGCCTGGGCGCCATGGTCGGAGTCGAGATGGTGAAGGACGGCAGCGAGCCGCGAACCCGACCCGGAGCGGACCAAGGCCATCACGATCGCAGCCCTGGAGCAAGGATTGGTCGTCCTGTCGTGCGGCGTCTACGGCAACGTTCTTCGGGTGATGGTGCCACTCAGTGCTTCCGATGAGATCGTCGACGAAGGGTCTGGAAATCCTCGGCCGGTCCATGGCGAGGCGTAGCCGCACGCCTGTCCGGATCGACTGGCAATCAACACGTTTGGCCGACGTGGTTAACTCAATCTGACCCGAACTGAAGGAGAGGCAATTGGGCTTTGTATGGATTCTGATCGTGGGGCTGGTCGCCGGATTGATCGCGAGAGCCGTGGTTCCCGGCAAGCGACGCAATGGGATTTGCCGGCACCATCCTCCTCGGCCTCGTCGGCAGCCTCGTCGGAGGAGTGCTGGCGGTGCTGTTCACCAGCGAAACCTTCGATAGCTACTCGCCGGCCGGGCTCATCGGGGCGATCATCGGGGCGATCGTGGCGCTTCTCATCTATCGCCAGATGAGGAAGGCCTGACTGGTCCAAATTCCAGAATCGCATATGAACGACATCAGGAGCCTGCGGCCCCGGGATTCGGGGCCGCAGTCGCGTCTGGTTCAGCCAGCCGAAACCACTCGGGCGCAGGGTTCCTGCCGGGGAACAGCGGCCGCACCTTGATCGAATACTCGGTGCCTCCGTCGTCCCACGTGGTCACCTGACTGGCCTCCGCGAAGGCGGCCAGCAGCGCCTGCGGCTTCTGGTCGCCCTCGTATGAGGCGCAGCGCCAACCGAATCCCGATGTCGGTCATCTCGTCGTACCCGACGTCGAGCGGCCACGGCCGAACGTCGACGAACTCCGGTTCGGCCGGGAACTGGGGGACCCCGGCCAGCACTTCGAGGGCCTGCCATTGATATGGCTCGCCGGGCTGGATGAACCCGATCTCGGACTGAGGTGCTTGACGAGATTGGCGAGGATCGGGACCCGGGCATCGCTGACCTGGGTGTCCGATTCCCAATGCGTACACCGAGAAGGTGTGAGGCCCGTCCTGGTTGTAGAAGGTGGTGATGGTGGTCGACGCATCGGCGACCATGTTGGCGGCTTCGTTGTTGACCTCGGAGTCGATATCGGCGAAGCCCGGTCGCATCGAGTTCCTCGAGCACGAAGAGCATTGTCTCGTCGTCGAGTTGGATGCTCTGGTAGTTCGGTAGCAAGGGCTGGGGGAAGATTTCGATCTGAGGTCCCGGTGACGATGAGGGTGCCGTCGCGGAGCAGGACCAGGCGGGGGCCTTGGCCGACGATGAACTCGATCGGCACGAACCCGCCCTCGTCCTTGACGATCAAGCAGGACCGAGGCGGGATCGTCGTTGAAGGTTGAGGGTCTCCTCCAAACCCGGTCCTCCGCAGGCGCTGAGAAGCGAGGACGGCGGCGACCAAACCAATCAATGTCTTTCTCATCGACCTTTGACGGTCATCCGGCTGTATCGGTTCCGCACGCGCTCGATCCGCTGCCGATTCCGGTGTCGCTTCCGTCTTGTCCAGTATCTACTGGGCCTCGTAATCGGACAACCCGGCATCGATGAGGTCGATAGCCCAATCGAGTTCCTCCCGCGTGGTCACCAGCGGCGGTATGAACCGGATGACGTTTCCGTCGGGACCGCAATCGATGATGATCAGGTCACGCTCCAGGCAGTAGCGCTGGAGGTGAGCGAAGGCCTCCGGATCCTGAACCCGGCTCTCGGGATCCTTCACCAGTTCGACGCCGATCATCAGACCCAGCCCGCGCACGTCGCCGACGGTGGGGTGGTCGGTCTGGATCTTGGCGAGGCGCTCGAAGGCGTGCCGGGAAAGGTCACGGGCGTGGGGGAGGAGAGCTCCCATCGTGTCCATGACCGCCACGGCGGCTGCGCAGGCCACCGGATTGCCTCCGAAAGTGGTGCCATGCGAGCCGCGGGGCCAGGCATCGATCATCTCGGCCGAGGCTCCATAGGCCGAGAGCGGCAGTCCGTTGGCGATTCCTTTGCCAAGGGCGATGACATCGGGTTTGGCGTCGTAGTGATCGGACGCCATCCATTCGGCGGTTCGACCAAATCCGGTCTGGACCTCGTCGTAGATGACCTTGATGCCGTGACGATCGGCCAGCAGTCCGCAATTCGTTGAGAAACCTGGCCGGGGCGGGGTAGTAACCGCCTTCGCCCTGGACGGGCTCGATCAGGAAGCGCCGCGATGTTGTGCGGGCTGACCTCGTGGCGGAACATCATCTCGAGGTCCCAGAGGCAGTAGTCGACCGCCTGGTCTTCGCTCATTCCCCAGCGGTAGGCATGGGGAAAGGGCGCGACGAACACCGAACCGAGAACGGGGTGGTAGCCGTCGCGGTACTTGGCGTTGGAGGTGGTGTAGGTCACGGAACCCATCGTCCGGCCATGGAATCCGCCCCGGAAGACGACCAGGCCCTGTCGGCCGGTGACCTTCTTCGTCAACTTGACGGCGCCTTCGACGGCTTCGGCTCCCGAGTTGGCGAAAGCGAACTTTTCGATCGCCGGCGGGGTGACCTTGACGAGCCGTTCGGCTGCCTCGACCAGGGTGTCGTAGCGGAACATGCAACCGGAATGGACGAACCGGTCGATCTGAGCATGGGCCGCGGCGACGACCGCGGGATGGTTGTGTCCCAGGTTGGTGACGGCCGTTCCCGAGGCGAAGTCGGCATATTTGCGGCCGTTGGAAGCGTGGACCCAGATTCCCTGGGCCCGCTCGGCGACGACGTCGGTGTCGAACGCAATTACGGGGGCGATGACGTCTTGATGACGTTTGATCAAGTCAGACATGAGGTGCTCCTACGAATGAGAAAAATCGACGCGGCGGATGAGAACCGGCGTCTACGGAGCGGCGAAGAGGTTCGCCCGATCATTGCGTGGAACGGAGCGCATAACGACATTCTACCGGGCCCGGGCTGGTGTCCACTGAGAGCTTCACCCGAGTCGATCCAGGAATCGGTCGTCTCAAATGTCTGGCGCCCACGTCGGGGACGGTCATCAGTCGGTCAGGATGCCGACGTCTAGGCGGTCGCAGTCTGGCGTCCTGACGTCAGGCATTTGGCGCGGGACGTCTGTTCGTCCTGCGCCAGACGTGAGAGTGTTCGACGCGAGATCGTGAGGCCTCACCGGTGCCCCATCGTTACCCGTTGTTCCTTCGCTGATCTTCTCTCCCGACGAGAGCGTTAGACGGAGACGACTTCCCCGATGACCAGAGCGTCGTGACCGGAAAGCTCGATCAGCTCATCGACATCGCCCGGGGCCGCGACGAGACAGAACCCGATTCCGCATGTTCAGAACGGCTCGCATCTCGGCCGGGGGCAAGTCGCCCCACTCTGCCAACAGGTGAAAGACCCGGGGTACCGGCCAGGCGCCAAAGTTGAGGTCGACGGTGCAACCCTCGGGGATCACCCGGGCCAGATTGGAGGCCAGCCCGCCGCCGGTGATATGGGCGGCCGCATGCACCTTGCCCGTGGCAACGGCTCTCATCACGGCCGGTGAGTAGATGACGGATGGTTCGAGCAAGAGGTCGATCAAAGGCCGGCCATCGACTGTCTCGTTCGAGGTCCCGTCCCCTCGATGACGGCTCTCACCAGGGAGAAACCGTTCGACCTGAGATTCGGAGAGGCCAGGCCGATCACCAGATCGCCGGCGCCGACCCGATGTGATCCGAGTTCGGCACCCTTTTCCATCACACCGAGGGCGGTGGCGGCCAGATCGACCTGGTCGGACTCCATCACCCCCGGGTGCTCGGCGGTCTCACCACCCAGAAGTGCGCAACCAGCTACCGCGCAGGCGGCCGCGATCGAGGAGACGATGGCGGTGTCGCGTTGTGGATCGAGAGAGCCCACCGCCATGTAGTCGACCACGGCGAGAGGAGTGGCGCCGGCGGCGGCGAGGTCATCGACCACCATGGCGACAAGGTCGAAACCGACCCCATCCCAACGGTTCCAGCGACGGGCGAGTTCGAGCTTGGTCCCGACCCCATCGGTTGTGAGCATCAGGACCGGATCCGCGTAACCGCCCGGGAGAGTCAGCCCGGCCGCGAAACCACCAAAACCCCCCACCACCCGTTCGTTCCACGTTGCGGTCACCATCGGTGCGATCGAAGCCACATGGCGATCCGCGCCTTCGAGGTCCACTCCGGCCCGACGGTACGTACTGATCGGCTATCACCCGCCCGGGGCGCTGAGTGCTTCGGCCTTTTCGAGGGAGTTCTTTCCGGCCGCCCCGCTCACATCGGTCGGGTACTCGCCGGACAGGCAGGCGTTGCAGAATCCCCCGTCCTCGACTCCCGTCGCCAATAGCAGGCTCGTCAAAGAGAGGTAACCGAGGGAATCCGCCCCGATGTGTTGGCGGATGTCATCGACTTCCATCTTGGAAGCGATCAGCGTGGATCGGTCGGAGGTATCCATGCCGTAGTAGCACGGCCAGCGGTAGGGGGGAGACGAGATTCGAAGGTGGACCTCGGCGGCCCCGCACTCCCGCACGAGTTGAACCAGCTGGCGGGTGGTCGACCCCCGAACGATCGAGTCGTCGATCAAGACCACCCTCCGCCCCTTGATCGTCGAAGCGATCGGATTGAGTTTGAGGCGGACTCCCCGGTCCCGCAACATCTGGTTGGGCTCGATGAAGGTCCGACCCACATAGCGGTTCTTGACCAGGCCATCCGTGTAGGGAATTCCGGATTCGAGCGCAAAGCCCTGGGCCGCCGGAATTCCGGATTCCGGGACCGGGACCACGACGTCTGCTTCGACGGGATGCTCGAGGGCGAGGCGCCGTCCCATCTCGTGCCGGGCGGCGTGAATGTTCTGCCCGTAGAGCTGGGAATCGGGCCGGGCGAAGTAGACGAACTCGAATATGCAGAGCTTGGGGTCGGTTGCCTTGAAGGGAAAGACCGATCGCAAGCCGGTGGCGTCGATGACAACCATCTCTCCCGGGGCGATCTCCCTGATGAAGCGGGCGCCGAGGATGTCAAGCCCGGCCGACTCTGAGGAGATGACCCATCCTTCGTCCGCCAGGCGCCCGATGCAAAGCGGTCTGAACCCGTTGGGATCACGGACTCCGATCAGACGACCCTGATCCATGACCGCCAGGGAAAATGCTCCTTCGAAGGAGGGCAGCACCTCCACCAGCGCCCTTTCCAGACCCCGGTCGTCGGATCGTTCGTCTTCGACGGCCCGAGCTATCGCCTCGAGCATCAGTTCGGAGTCCGTAGTGCCCCGAGTCCGATCACTGGCCCTGGCCAGATCGACAGCATTGGTGAGGTTTCCGTTGTGGGCGAGGGCGATCGATGTCGTCCCGATCTGGCGATGGACCGGTTGGGCGTTCTCCCAGCAATTCGAGCCGGTAGTCGAATAGCGGGTGTGTCCGATGCCGACGTGGCCGTCGAGGACGGCCAGGGAGGACTCATCGAAGACCTGGGCCACCAGCCCGAGGTCCTTGAAGACCGTGAGGGTCTCGCCATCCGAAGTGGCGATGCCAGCCGACTCCTGGCCTCGATGCTGAAGGGCGAAGAGCCCGAAGTAGATCAGTTGAGAAACTCTCTGGCCCGGGGCGTAGACGCCGAATACTCCGCAGGCTTCACCGGGTTGGTCCACATCGACCTTATGGGGGGGACCGCTCACTACGTCATCGTACTTAGGTTGCCATCGACTCCAGTGCAGGCCGATGCTCCAGCCTCAGTCCCCGAGATTGACCCCGAGACTGCGGGCCGAGACCAGCCAGGAGTGCCCGGGAGGCACGGTTTTGCGTTTGCCCGCGACATCCTGGAGTGGAACCGCAGCAGAGCCCTCACCGCGGGATGCGATCATCACGCCGAGTTCACCTTCGGCGATCGCATCGGCGCAGGCGGTCCCGAGGCGGGTGGCCAGGACCCGGTCCAGCGGGGAGGGAATTCCCCCTCGTTGCACGTGGCCCAGGATGGTCACTCTTGCTTCCAGACCGGTGAGGCCCTCGAGTCGTTCCGCCATTTCCTCAGTCGAGCGACTCCGCGCGATCTCGAACTTGGCGAACGCCGCTCGGGCCGCATCCTCGTCTTCATCGTTGCGGGCTTCATCGATTGCTCGACTAAGACGATCGTGCTCGTGTTTCTCAGCAGCAGACATGGCGCCCTCGGAAACGACGACGATGGAGAACGAACTCCCACCGGCTTTTCGTTGCAAGATCGACTCTGCGACCGATTCCACTTCGTAGGGAATCTCGGGAGTGAGGACGACATCTGCACCACCCGCCAGGCCCGCTCCCAGAGCAAGCCAGCCGGCGTTGTGCCCCATCACTTCGACGACCATGATCCGGTGGTGGGAGTGGGCCGTCGAATGGAGACGGTCGACTGCCTCGGTGGCGATGCCCAGGGCGGTATCGAATCCAAACGAGATGTCCGTGCCCCAGACATCGTTGTCGATCGTCTTGGGGAGGGTGATGATGGGCAAGCCTGCCTCGAGAAGTCGCAGGGCGTTCTTGTGGGTGCCACCGCCGCCGAGGCAGACCAGTGCGGCCAGATCGTGCTGCTCGACCACCTTCTTGATCATGGGGCGCAGGTCCATCGGCTTGCCGTTTCCGACATCCATCTTGTGAACCTTCTCGCGACTCGTGCCAAGAATGGTTCCGCCTTTGGTCAGGATCCCCGACAGGGTGTCGTCGTCGAGCCGAACGAACCGGTTTTGCATCAACCCCCGGAAGCCATCCCGAAAGCCGATGACGTGCATCCCATACTTTCTCTTGGCAGCCTTGCCAACGGCCCGTATGGCAGCGTTGAGGCCCGGAGAATCCCCACCGGCGGTGAGGATCCCAATGGTCTTCGGCACCCAGTCCATGGTAGGGCCGGGGCCATTGGTCCTAGGTCACATCCCATCGCGGCAAGCGAGGTGAAAAGGTTCCTCAGCCCAGCCGGTCCTCGATGCTGTTTTGCCAGGTCGCTGTGGCCACATCCAGGTCCAGGGCGGCCTTGATTCCCCGGCGGTCGAAGGCGATTTCGCGTCCTCCGAATCTTCCAATACGCGCCGCCGGGATCCCCACTTCTCGCGCAATCGACTCCACCTTCTCAGCTTCCTCAGGGCGGGTGGCCACCAGGAAACGGTGGGAGTCTTCGCAAAAGAGGTGCCGCCAGTCCGAATAGGTGACGGTGGCGCCGTGGCCGGACGCGATGCACATTTCAGCCACGGCCATGGCGGCACCCCCCGTTGAGATGTCGTGGAGGGCCGGCAACCCGGCTGCGGCCAATTGTCGGGCCGAAGCGATCGCGGCTTTGGCCATGGTGGGATCGGGGGGTGAGGGACGCCCCCCGACGTGGGCGAAAGTGATTTTCTCGAACGCCGAGCCGGCCAGGTTGATCGACCATTCCGGGCCAAAAAGCCAAAGGTCCATCCCGTCTTCGACCCGATCCAGGCGAGGCACGAGTGATGGCAAGGTCTCGACGAGGCCGAGCATGCCGACGACGGGAGTCGGATAGATGTCGAGCCCGTCGGTCTCGTTGTAGAAGGACACATTGCCGCCGATCACGGGAACACCGAGGGCCTCGCACGCTTCTGCCAAACCTTCGACCGTCTCCCGGAACTGCCACATCACCTCAGGTTTCTCAGGATTGCCGAAGTTGAGGTTGTCGACGACGGCCAGCGGCTCGGCTCCCACCACGGCCACATTGAGGGCGGCCTCGTAGACCAGACGGGCGGCTCCCCGCCGGGGGTCCAGATAGCACAGGCGGCCGTTGCCATCGGTGGTCAGGGCGAGGCCCCGACTGGTCCCTTTGACTCTCAACAGAGCCGCGTCGTGACCAGGCCCGAGGACCGTGTTCAGGAAGAGCATGTGGTCGTATTGCTCGTAGACCCAGGCCTTGGAGCCGAACTCCGGCTCGGCCAGCATCTGCAGCAGCGATGTCGCAATCGCGGGCTGGGCCACGAACTTGACGGTGTTGCTCCAGAGGTCCTCCATCCAACCGGGCTCGCCGAGGGGCCGCTCATAGCGCGGGGCATCGTCGGTGAGCGACGCGGCCGGGATCTCGGCAATCATCTCCCCGCCGTGATGGACCCGGACTTGTCCTCCGTTGACGACCTTGCCCACCACCGACGCTTGGATCTCGCGACGGTCCGCCACCTCGAGCACGGCCTCGAGTTGATCGGGGTGGACGAATGCCATCATCCGCTCCTGCGACTCGGACATCAACAGTTCGGGACCGGTCATACCGGGTTCGCGCACATGGACCAGGTCGAGATCCAGTTCCATGCCCATTCCGGCCCGGGCGGCTGGCTCCGAGACCGCACACGACAAGCCGGCCGCGCCGAGGTCCTGAACGCCGATGACCAGGTGACGCTCGTATAGCTCGAGGCAAGCCTCGATCAGCTTCTTCTCCTCGAAAGGATCGCCGACCTGAACGGAGGGTCGTTTGCTGGCCGAGTGATCGGCAAAGGAGGCAGATGCCAGCACCGACGCTCCGCCGATGCCATCCCGGCCGGTGGCAGCTCCCAGCAGGACCGCGACGGTGCCTTCGGGTCCAGCGGTGGCCAGCACCAGCTCCTCGGGACGAAGCAAGCCGAGGCACATGACGTTCACCAGCGGATTGGTCGAGTAGTGCTCGGCGAATCCGAGCTCACCGCCCAGAGTCGGCACCCCGACGGCGTTTCCATACCCGGCGATGCCTGCCACTACTCCCTTGAACAGATACCGGTTGCGGGCCTGCTCGAGGGGACCGAAACGAAGTGAGTCGAACAGGGCGATCGGCCGGGCCCCCATTGTGAATATGTCTCGCAGGATGCCACCGACGCCTGTGGCTGCTCCCTGATAGGGCTCGACAAAAGAGGGATGGTTGTGGCTTTCGATTCGAAGGGCCGCCAACCAGCCATCTCCAATGTCCACCACTCCGGCGTTCTCACCCGGACCCACGACCACCCAGGGAGCTGCCGTCGGGAAGCGGCGAAGATGGACACGGGATGATTTGTACGAGCAATGCTCCGACCACATCACCGAATACATCGCTAGTTCCGCCGGCCGCGGATCACGGCCAAGAGTCATCCGGATCTGGTCGTATTCCTCGTCGGTCAGGCCGAGCAGGCGGTGGACCGGCTGCTCTTCCTTTTCCGCGTCTTCGGCGGTGGCGTCGTCATCGTCGCTCATGATTCCCGACTCAATCACCGGTCAGGACGGATTCGGTCCCAGCGTGAAGGGGGGTTCTGGTTGTTTCGAGCGGCCCCATCCCCAGGAAGCTGCGAAGCAGGATCATCCCGTCGGCGGAACCGAGGATGGATTCGCTGGCGCGTTCGGGGTGGGGCATGACGCCAACGACGTTGCCTGACTCGTTGGAAATTGCGGCGGCCCCGCCCTGAGCGCCATTGGGATTGTCCCGATATCGCAGCACGACGCGGCCGGTCAGGGTGGGGTCCACATAGTTCCCTTCGTACGAATTGAGGGGGAGCCGGAGAACTTGCCCGATCGGAGCTTCCCGGGTGAGGACGCAGTTCACGGATGCGACCTCCACCTCGACGAAGCGGCATATGAAGGAGAGGCCCGAATTGGCTATGAACGCACCGGGCAGCAGACCTGCTTCGCACAGGATTTGAAACCCGTTGCAGATTCCGAGGACTGGTTTGCCTGCGGCCGCCATCTCCGCGATCGGGCCCATGACCGGCGAGAACCGAGCGATCGCCCCCGTGCGGAGATAGTCGCCGTGGGCGAACCCACCCGGCAGCACCACAGCATCGAAGTCATCGAGCTCTGTCTGACGGTGCCAGACCAGGTCGGTTTTGGCGCCGGCCAATTCGAGGGCATGGGCCGCGTCGAGTTCGCAATTGGTGCCCGGAAACACCACCACCGCGACTCGCGCCGGTGGAACCGGCGATGGTTCGCCGCCTGCTGCTTTCTCGGTGGCGAGATCCATCACGGGTCGAGCACCTCGACGCTGAAGTCCTCGATGACCGGATTGGCCAGCAATCGTCGACACATCTCCTCGACCCGCGACCTGGCAGAAACAGGATCGGCGCTGTTGAGCTCGAGGACGATGGTCCGATTGAATCGGGCCGCGGCCACCTCCCCGAAGCCCAATTCACGCAATGCCCTAACGACCGTCACTCCCTGGGGATCGGCGATCTCGGGCCGGCGCACGATCTCAACCTTGACCAGCACCTCAAACCACCCGTTGCGGATCGCTGATGTAGTCGGCGAAGCGAGTCTCGGTAATACGTTCGTAGGCCTCGATGTAGCGATCGCGGGTGCCCGCGACGACTTCGGCCGGCAGGGCGGGAGCCGGCGGGTTGTGGTCCCAGCCACTCTGATCGAGCCAGTCGCGGACGAACTGCTTGTCGAAGGAGGGCACTTCCCGACCCGGTGTCCAAGAGTCGGCTGGCCAGTATCTGGATGAGTCGGGGGTGAGCACCTCATCGATCAGTAAGAGGTCACTACCGGCGAATCCAAACTCGAACTTGGTGTCGGCGAGGATCACGCCTTTCGTGGCGGCGTGATCGGCGGCTCGGTGATAGATGTCGATCGACAACCTTTGCAGCGTCTCGTAGAGATCGTGACCGATCAGGCGACGGGCCCCAGCTTCGTCCAGATTCTCATCGTGACCGGTCGTCGCCTTGGTCGACGGCGTGAAGATCGGCTCGTCGAGCTTGGATCCCATGACCAGACCCGGGCCGAGGTGCTCTGTGGTGGGTCCCCCGCCGGACCTGTACTCGCGCCACGAGGATCCGTAGAGGTATCCCCTGACCACACACTCGACGGGTATCACGTCAGCGCGGCGGACGATCATCGCCCTCCCTGCCAGCCAACCGAGATCCAAGTCGTCCAGTTCCCCGAGCTCTTCCAAGGACGTCGATAGGAGGTGATTGGGGGTTTCGAGCAAGTCGAAGAAGAAGAGTGAGAGGCCGGTGAGCACCCTGCCCTTGTCGGGGATCAAGTCCGTCAGGACCACGTCGTAAGCACTGATCCGATCGGTGGCGACCAGGAGTAGCCGCTGGTCATCCAGGGCGTAGAGGTCCCTGACTTTGCCCGAACCGATTTTGGAAAGCCCCACTCGTTTGCCTTTGTATGTTTTTCAACGCGCCCTAATGATGCGCGATGCCAGGTTGGCATCCTATCGGCGGCGTTACTGTCCACATTCTCATGAGAGTTGCCCTGGTCTATCACTGCCGGCAGACCTCCCATCGGCTCGACGAAACGCTGGCTGCGGCCGGTGCCGACGTAGAACGGGTTCACCTGGAGCTGGGAGATCCCTTGCCCGGGACGGACATTGATCGCGCAGTCATTCTCGGCGGTGGCATGGGCGCCTATGACGTCGACAGTCATCCGTGGCTCGATCTGGAGAAGGTTTGGATTCGCAACCTGGTTGAGTCAGGGGTCCCGGTCCTCGGGATCTGCCTCGGCTGCCAGCTTCTGGCCGAAGTCCTGGGCGGCACGGTGTACAAGGCCGAGGTGCCGGAAGCGGCCGTGGTTCCGATAAGTCTCACCGCCGCGGGGGAGGCAGATCCGGTCGTCTCGAAGATCGGTCCGATGGTGTACGCACTTCACCACGACACCTTCGTTTTGCCCCCGGATGCGACCCTTCTGGCCCACACCGATCGTTTTCCCCATGCCTTCAGGTTGGGATCGGCCCTTGGCCTTCAGTTCCATCCGGATGCCGACTGCGATCAGGCTTTGACGTGGGGCGCCGAAGAGGCGTCGGTTCTGGACGCAGGCGGGATCGGATACGACGACTACGCCCAGGGTGTCATCGCGGCGGAATCCCAGCTCGATCGAACATCGCGGGAGATTTTCACGGCCTGGCTGGAGACGTGATCGATGCCGCGCGGGTAGCGGGCTTGCTCGCATCCGACCAGTACGCCTCCGGGCTGGGAATCCGATTGGTCGATGTGGGCGAGTCGCAGATCACGATCGACATGGCGGTTGTCGAATCGATGACCAATTTCCACGGTGGTCTGCATGGGGGCGCGCTGTTCTCCTTGGCGGATTGCGCTTTCTCGCTCTACTCGAATTCGTACGGGGATCCCGCCGTGGCGATCGACACGCACATGGTTTTCAGCGCGGCGGTGAATCCCGGCGAGGTTCTCTCCGCAGTAGTCGAGGAGGTCAATCGCGGCCGAAGCCTGGCGACCTACCGGGTCCTGATCCATCGAGCCGACGGCAAGCTGGCCGGCCATTTCACCGGAACGGTCTTGTTGTTGGACTAGATGCATTGGGCCGCCGGGTGGCGGGCCAGCGTGCTGGCCGAGCACGAGACCGAACCCGACGCCCGGTCTGGGAGTCTGAAGTGATAGACGCGGTTGGGAGAGGGTCCCCCGCCAGATAGACGCGGTTGGGGAGGGTCCCCCGCCAGGATCAGACGCGGTTGGGAGGGTCCCCCGCCAGAAACGTGAAACGTGGAACGTGGAACGGGAGTTGGACCCGTACCATCGCTCCCTCACACCGGAGGCATTGTTGGTCCGTTACGCACAGCGCCACCCCGTCCGATTCGGCGTGATGGTGGTGGCGGGAACAATCATTGGCGTCGTCGCCTTTCTCGCCTCGCGGTTCTGGTTCACCTTTGAAGCGGTGGCTACCGAGGACTTCAACCCGCAGGCCGCCGCCGTCGCCCTCGATGAGCGCACTCCGGAAGAGGTCGCGGCCCTGACCGAGTCGCAGCGCCGGCAGCTGGATGCCGCGGCACAACAGGGTTTGGCCACCCTCGAGATGGAAGAGGAGGCGGCCCAGCGCATTGCCGAGATGCAGACCACCGAGTATCGGAACCCCGCCGCCGTAAGCCCGCCACTCGCCGACGATATGTTCGAGGCGTATTTGGGGGTGGGAAGTGACGCCTCAGGCGTGCTGGCGGACGCAATCCTGCTGGCGCTGGCGCCGACCGATGGAAGTGCCCCGATCCTGGTCTCCATTCCACGCGACCTGTACGTTCGCAACCCCTGCCACGAGGGCTGGTCGCGAATCAACGCCGGGTTGGGGGGCTGCGAGGGTTTTGCCTCCGGGACCGAGCTGATCGCCTTGATGGTGCAGGGCTATACGGGGATCGAGATCGACCACGTTGCCCGGGTGAGTTTCGATGGGTTCGCGTCCGTGGTGGGGGCACTGGGCGGGGTCAACATCTGCACCGACCACCCGGCCCGGGACCCGCGCTCGGGTCTCGACCTGCCGGGAGGGTGCGTTACCGCCGACGGGTACACGACTCTCGCCTGGGTCAGGTCCCGTCACACCGAGCAATTCATCGACGGAACGTGGCAAGTGGTGGCCGGATCCGACTTCAGCCGTCAGTCCAGGCAGCAAGATGTGCTGTTTCAGCTGGCGGGCAAACTGGCTTCGTTCGGGTCCGTCGGTTCCCTCGATTCCACCCTGGCCGCGGTGGCGGGAGCAGTTCGGGTCGATTCGGGATGGTCATTCCAGGATGTGGTTGCGACTGCTTGGCGATATCGAGGGGTGACCAGAGACAGCGTCAATCGGATCTCGGTCTCGGTGCGCGATTTCGTCACTTCGGCTGGTGCTTATGTGCTCGCTCCCACCAGATCCTTCAACGAGCTCCTGGCCGAGGTTTATCCACCTGCCGCGCAATAACCGGGCGATCAGCCAAGATAGGTTGCGCGATGAATCGGATCGGGATCGACGTAGGTGGCACCAAGATCGAGGCAGTCGCCCTGGGTACCGACGGCACCGAGCTGGGGAGGCGTCGTCTACCGACCCCTTCGGGCGATTACGACGCCACGATCGACACCATTCGGGTTCTGGTCGAGGAGATGGATGCTTCGTGTGCGCCGACCTTCCGGACCATCGGCGTCGGGACTCCAGGTGCCTTGAGTCCCAAGACCGGCTTCATCAAGAATTCCAACTCACCGGCGTTGAACGGGCGACCACTCCATATCGACCTTGCCGCAGCTCTCGATCGAGCAGTCATTCTCCGCAACGACGCCGATTGCTTCACCCTTTCTGAAGCGCGGGACGGAGCCGGGGCTGGATTTCGAACCGTGTTCGGCGTGATACTCGGGACCGGAGTCGGCGGAGGGGCCGTCGTCAACGGGGCTGCCCTGGTCGGTCCGAACGCCATCTCGGGCGAATGGGGCCACAACCCGTTGCCCTGGCCCCGCCCCGACGAACTTCCCGGCGATCTCTGTTACTGCGGGAAGCGAGGGTGCATCGAAACGTTTCTCTCCGGGCCCGGGTTTGCTGCCAACGATCAGAGCAACCGGGGTCGCAGGTCGGCACCCGAGATCGTGGAGTCGGCGAGAGCGGGAGAGATCCGGGCCATCAAGAGCTTTGACCTCTACATCGATCGGCTGGCCCGTTCGCTGGCGACGGTCATAAACATGTTGGACCCGGATGTGATCGTGCTCGGCGGTGGCATGAGCAACGTCGAAGAGATCTACAGAAGGGTGCCCGAGCGCTGGGGAGGATATGTTTTCAGCGACGTGGTGCTCACCAAACTGGTGCAGAACCGCTGGGGCGACTCGAGCGGTGTGAGAGGTGCCGCCTGGCTGGTCAGTCTCTAAGCGGACCTTCGGACAAACTCACGATCCTTTCTAGGTGTTGAACACCACCACCGGGCAGGGGCAGGAGGCCAGGACCCTTTCGACTCTCGGTCCGAGAAATAGCCTCTGGGATGCGGTTCGGATCGAGGTCCCCAGTACCACCAGGTCGGCGTTGACCCGTCGGGCAGTCTCGAGGATTGCTTCCTCCGGCTCGGGACCCATCCGAACCTCGGTTTCGGTAGATACGCCGAAGGACTCGCCGAGCTGACGCAGGTCGGCGGCGATCTGATGGCCGATCTCAAGGCGATTGGCGGGATCGTCGGCCATGATCGCCGCCACCGGACTGGTCTCTTTGGGAACGACGTGGACGACCGTGACCATCCCGTCGGGTTCGACCAGAGCGAATGCGAGCTCGGCGGCGCGACGAGATGCCAGCGTTCCGTCAGTGGGCAGCACGACCCTCCGCGGCCGCCAGCCCTCCGGCACGTTTCCCCCCGCACGACGAGCGAGGACACCGGTGCCAGCCTCACGATCTCATCGACTACGCCGCCGAAGAGCGCCTCCGAGGTGGAGTCGATCTCGGTTGCCCCGAGGACCACGAGGTCGTAGTCGTGTTGGGCTTCGTTGATGACCGCTTTGACCGGGTCTGATGATTCGACGATCCGCCGGCTCACGACGGTGTTGGGGCCAAACAGCGGCTCGACGTCGTCGAGGAACTCGTTGACCGCGACCCGGTCGTTGCGGGATCCGACCGACAAGAGGGTGACGGCGATGCCGTGGGTGATGGCCAGCCGGCCGATGATGGTGGCGCCGATCACCTGGGCACCACCGAGGCTGCTTTGACGTGGTCGCACCGGCACCAGAACCCGGCGGATCGATCCGACCAACGACCCGTGCGAGCTCTCTTCGCGTCGCAGTCGCGCCACCTCGTCCGCTCCGGGTTCGATTCGACGGAGAATCGCCCGAAGGGCGAAAGGCGCCGCGAGCGAGGTAACGACAGCCATCACCACCACCATCGAAAACACTTCCTGGCTCAGGATTCCGAGGGAAAGCCCGATCGATGCGACGATGATTTCCACCGCTCCCCGAGCATTGAGCCCGGCTCCGTACGCCAGCGAGGTCCAGTGGTCCTGGTTGCTCAGGTAGCGGGCACCCAGGTAGGCCCCGACCACCTTTCCGAACGTCGCTACGGCGATTACCACCAGGGCCAGCCGCAGCAGGCGCGGGTTGGCGAGGCTGGTGATATCCACCTTGAGACCTGCGACCGCGAAGAAGATCGGGGAGAAGATGGCCAGGGCGGCTCCCTCCAGTTTGTGGGAAACGTCCGATGGGAGCCTCCGCATCTGCCCGAAGAGGATTCCGATCGCGAAAGCCCCGAGCACCGGTTCGAGTCGGAGCGCATGGGTGAAACCGGCCCAGAGGAAGGCCAACACGACTATCAACGTCAACAGGCGGTCGCGTCCCTTCATCCGATCCTGGACGAAAGCGAGGCCCCTCACAACGATGAACCGGCCGACGGTGGCGGTCACCACGACAAAGACTGCGACGGTGAGGAGTGAGATCAACACGTTCGTAGGTGTGATCCGCCCTACCGCCGCCAGGGTGGCGACGATTCCCAGCATCGTCCATCCGGTGATGTCGTCGATCATCCCCGCTGCCAACATCGTCTGACCGATATCGCGCCGCATCATCTGCATGTCGAGGAGGATCTTGGCCAGCACCGGAATCGCCGAGATGGACATGGCAGTAGCCAGGAAGAGGGCGAAGACCGCCCTCTGGTCCGGTTCGACGAGGAGGTCGCCCGGGAACCAGAAGCCGAGGGCGAGTCCACTGGCGAATGGGACCACCAACCCCCCGATGGCGATGCCCATGGCGGTTCTGGCCTGACGACGGACCAGGGCGAGGTCGGTTTCGAACCCGGTGAGGATGAGGAGCAGCATGACCCCGATGAGGCCGACGACCTCGAGGAGATAACCCTGGACCGGAGTTTGGGGGATGGTCCAGCGTGCGATCACCGGCGCCAGGGCACCAAGAACGGAGGGACCCAGCAGTACCCCCGCCATGATTTCGCCGACCACCGAGGGTTGCTTGAAGCGCTGACAGATCTCACCAAGCCCGCGGCAACGGCGAGAAGAATGCCCACCTGGATCAGGAGGTGGAGCACGTCGTTGTGCGGAGCCGCCATGAACGGCTCGGTCAACGTGTGTTCCTTCGGCCGAGGGAAATCATCGAAGCTCCAACGCTTCCAGTCGATCGAATACGACTCCGGCATTGGCCAGAAATCTCGCCGGATCGAAACAGCCGGCGAGCTGGGATGGGGACAAGATGACCCGGGCGTCAACCGCCAACAGGTCGCGGAGGTGCTCGCCCGTTTCCCAGGCCTTCATGGCGTTGTCCTGGACCACCCGATAGGCATCGTCCCGGGCCAAACCAGCTTCAACGAGGGCTAGCAACACAGCCTGGCTGCAAACCAGACCGCGGGTGGCTTCGAGGTTGGCCAGCATCCGGTCGGCGTCGACCACCAGACCCTCGACGAGGGTGGTGAACCGGTGCAGCATGTAATCGAGCGCGAGGCAGGCGTCGGGGAGTATCACCCGTTCGGCTGAGGAGTGGCTGATGTCGCGCTCGTGCCAAAGTGAGACATTCTCCAGTCCGACCTGGGCATATCCCCGCAGAAGCCGGGCCATCCCGCTGATCCGCTCCGAAACGATCGGGTTGCGCTTGTGGGGCATGGCCGAGGAGCCCTTCTGCCCCGCTCGAAACGGCTCTCTCACCTCTGCCACTTCCGAACGCTGCAGGTGTCGGATCTCGGTCGCCATCCTCTCCAGGGATGCACCGGTCAGGGCGATGGCCGATAGGAATTCGGCATGGCGGTCCCGGGCGGTGATCTGGGTCGAAGCCGGCTCCGCTTGCAGGCCGAGGCGCCTACATACCTCCTCCTCGACGGCGCTGGGAGTGTGGGCGTAAGTCCCCACCGCCCCCGAAATCTTGCCGATCGAAACTGCTGCGGTCGCTTCGTTCAGGCGTCGGTGATCTCGCGCCAGCTCGAACGCCCATCCAGCCAGTTTGAGACCGAAGGAGGTCGGCTCGGCCCAGATACCGTGCGTGCGACCGACCATCACGGTCCTTCGATGGTCCAGGGCCCCGGCCTTCACGGCCGCGAAAAGGTCTGTGATCTTTTGGATGAGGATTGCCCCGGCCTCGGCCATGACGATTCCGCCAGCAGTGTCGAGAACGTCGGATGAAGTCAGCCCGTAGTGGACCCATTCCCCACCGGCGTCCATCGAGGAGGCCAGGAGATCGACGAAGGCGGCCAGGTCGTGGTCGGTGATCCGCTCTCGTTCCTCCACATCCTCTGGAGTCGGAACCGGGACCCTGCCGAGCGCGGCGGCCGCCTCCGACGGCGCTATGCCGAGGCTGACCCAGGCTTCCAGTACCAGGGTCTCGACTTCCTTCCAGGCCTCAAGCTTGCGGGTCTCGCTCCAGACCCGGGTCATCTCGGGTAGCGAGTAGCGGGTGATCATCGGTGGAGGGAGGCTAATGACAGATTCCCCTCAGCCGGATTTACCCTCCCGTCTCCGTGCGCAAGTTCACTCTGTCCCAGGCTCGTCGAATTGCCCTGGCCGCACAGGGTTTTGCCGACCCACGGCCGTCCGGAAAGGTCGATATCCGCCATTTACGCCGGGTGGTCGATCGGGTCGGAGCAGTCCAGCTTGACTCCGTCAACGTCGTTGCCAGGGCCCACTTCCTTCCCTTCTTCGCTCGACTCGGTAGCTATCCGATGACTCTCGCCGATCGGATCGGATGGGGAACGGGGGAGATGGTCGAGTACTGGGCGCACGAAGCCGCATTGATACCGGTCGAGCGTTGGCCTCTGTTCCGGCATCGGATGGAAAAGAACTGGCACTGGCCGTCGATGGATCGCTGGATGAAAGACAACCCCGGCGCCATCGAGCAGGTGCTGAAGGAGGTCGCGGCCCGCGGCCCGCTTCGGCCCGGTGACCTCGAAAATCACTCAAATGCCTCGCGTGGCCCCTGGTGGGATTGGTCCGACGCCAAGCTCGCTCTCGAAGCACTGTTCTTCACGGGACGACTGACCGTGGCCCAGCGGGTCAATTTCATCCGGCATTACGACCTCCCCGAACGAGTCCTTCCACCCGAGATTCTGGTGGCGGAGGTCGAGGAAGGCGCCGCCCGGCGACAACTCCTCTTGCACGCGGTCCGTCATCATGGGATCGGCACCGTCGCCGATATCGCCGATTACTACCGGATGAAGAGCGTGACCTCGGCTCCCCTTCTGGCCGAGATGGCCAAGGATGGCGCTGGTCGAGGAGGTGGAGGTAGCCGGATGGAAGGGGCCGGTGTACATGGAGCCCGCTGCCCGGCTCCCACGCTCCATCGACGGCCTGGCGGTCTTGTGCCCCTTCGATCCGGTCATCTGGTTCCGGCCGAGGACCGAGCGGTTGTTCGAGTTCCACTACCGGATCGAGATCTACACCCCGCCTCCGAAAAGGATCTTCGGGTACTACGTGTTCCCGATCCTTCTCGACGGCGAGCTGGTCGGCCGCGTAGACCTCAAGGCCGACCGCCAGGCCGGTGTGTTGCGGGTCCGTGGAAGCTACGTGGAGGAAGGCCAGGACCCCATCAGGGTGGCCGATCCGCTGGCCCAAGAGATGAGGACGATGTCGGATTGGCTCGGCCTCGGCGACGTTGTCGTGGAACGGAAGGGGAACCTGGCGGCTTCGCTGGCGAAGGCGGTTTGAGCTTGGGGGTTATTGCCAACGGGTTACCGTTTCGGGTCGCCCTCGGAATCAGTGAAGGAGAGACCTGGGTCTCTGGCGGGAAATTCGGTCACTCACGCCCGCGTGAAACGTAATTCGGTCACTGGCGAACGAGTACCGGAACCCAATGACCAAATTTCGTGTGAGGCGGGACCGAGTGACCAAATTTCGGGTGAGCTCCGGGCTCACCCCTGCAACGTCTCCTCCGCCAGATTCCGCCGGTATTCGGTCAGCCTCGACGTCAGTTCTTCGTTCCCGACGGCAAGGATGGCCACAGCCAGGAGGGCGGCGTTGGGAGCGCCATCGACGGCGACGGTCGCAACCGGAATGCCGGTCGGCATCTGAACCGTCGAGAGAAGGGCGTCCAGTCCGTTGAGGGAAGCCGACAGGGGTACTCCGATCACCGGGAGGAGCGACTTGGCCGCCATTACGCCGGCCAGATGGGCGGCTTTCCCGGCCCCGGCGATGATCACTCCAAAGCCGGCCCCGGCGGCGTTCTCGGCAAAGGCGATCGCCTGATCGGGAGTCTTGTGAGCCGATAGGACTCTGACCTCGGTCACGATTCCGAAGCGATCGAGCATCTCCGCGGCCTTCTCCATGATCGGCCGATCGGAACCCGATCCCATGACGATGGCAACCTTCACCGGGACGACGGTAATCGCAGAATGTCCCGCTACTTTCCACCGGTCATGAGTCTGAACCGTCGTGGCCCTTACTAGAGACAGGGCAACGCTTCTCGCCTACGCGAGCCTGGGCCTGCTCGGCTTCGTCCTCAATGGTCTTGGCCCGGTCCTTCCCAATCTGCAATCGGAACTGGGCCTGACCAGGAGCGAAGTCGCTCGGTATCCGACCCTCTACGCGATCGGATGGCTCTTGATGAGCGCAGTCGGGTACCGCGTGGTGCGACGGCTCGGGCGCGACCTCGCTTTGCGCGTTAGCGCTGTTGGTCTGGGCGGGTCGGCCGGGCTCATGGGTTTGGCCTTGAACAATGCCGCGGTTGGGGCGGCGGCCGTTGTGATGGGTGCGGCGGGCGCGGTCATGATGATCGTGGTCCAGGCTTTCCTCTCTGACCATCACGGTTCTCGGGCAGTGGCCGCGATCTCCGAGGCCAACGCGGTCAGCAGTTTCGCCGCTATTGCCGGTCCGCTTGCCATCTCCCTGGCGATTGCCCTCGGATTGGGATGGGCGGCCGGTTTCGCCGGCCCGGCCCTGGTGGTGGGCCTCCTGCTGGGCCTCGGCCTGGTGGCGTCGATTCCGATTTCTCGCCGACCCGAGCCGTCGATCGCCGCCGGAGATCTCGAACGATTCCTTCGTCCCGTGGGTCGGATCGTGGCTGGGGATCGTGTTGGTGGTGGCGGTCGAGTTCGCCTTCGTATTTTGGGCGACGGACTACATGGAGAGCGTCGGCGGCATCTCCGAAGCCGTGGCCGCAGGATTGACGGCGACTTTCTTTGTGGGAATGGCGGGGACCCGGGCGCTGGGAGTGCCGCTGATGCGTCTGTTGGACCCGCGGCGTCGGGCGCTATTGGCTGCCCTGGCGTTGTCTGGCCTCGGTTTTGCGATGTTTTGGGGGGCCCCGTTCCTGGCGGGGACGACGGTTTGGGCCGGCCTCGGGCTGTTCGTCTCGGGGGCGGGCGTCGCCTACCTGTTTCCTTTGTCATTCCTCGGCTTGGTCGGCGTCCTGGTCGGCGGGACCGACAGAGCCAGCGCCAGAGCTGCCCTGGCGAGCGGGGTGGCGATCGGTCTGGCCCCCCTCTTGCTTGGAATTGCCGCCGATGCGTTCGGGCTGACCCGGGCGCTTCTGCTCATCCCGCTGCTGATGCTGGCCTCCGCGGCCAACGTCGTCCTGACCTATCGCCGGGGATCGTGATCGCGGAGGCGATCGCGGTAGGTTCGCATTCCCGCGATCTCGAACGGCTGGTCCTTCATCCACGAGAAGAAGTCGGCACTGCCGAAGAGCTCGTACTCGGCGATGCGCCATGCGTAGTCATTGGGATGGACGTGCTCGATGTCACCGGGGGCCGAGGCGTGGAGGGACAGGTAGGTGATGCCAGGCTTGAGTTCGGTCAGGAGCCTCTCGAAAGTCGTCCGCGCATCCGGCTCCCTCTGATAGGTCAGGCCCATCAGGAATGTCCCTCCCACCGCATGCTCCCCGGCCCTGCGGCGGGCATCCTCCAGTTCGGCGACATTCATCTCTCCCATCTCGTTGGGGGATCCGGCGCCGGCGCCCGCCGCCAACAGCGCCAGAAACCCTTCGATGTCGGCGGGGAATGCCACCGGCAAGGTGTACTCGGCGGCGAGCCGCACGGTGGCGTCGACAAACTCCGGAGCCAATGACGCTCCCATGTGGTGGTCAAGGTGCGTGAGGTCGATGCCTGCTGCGAGGGCGCGGTCGATTTGGGCTCGCATTTCTCCCTCGACTGCTTCGGGATGGGCGTTTTCGCGGAGTGGAGGGACGGTGGACCACATGTAGCCGTCTCCGTCGATGAGTCCGGAGGCTTTGCTCGAGGTTGAGATCGGTCGCCAACGAAACGCCGCCGACTCTGAAGTGAGGGTCAGGTGAATTCCCAGATCCAGGTCGGAGAGGTTGGGGGCAGAGGCAATCTCGGGGAACCAGGCTGCCGGGACCATCAATGAACCGGAGCTCACCGCCCCGGTACCCAACTTCATCATGGCGATGTTGGCGGAATGCGAGTTGGCAACATCGTCGATGTGCGGAATCACGACTCTCTCCGCTGCAGTCCCATTTCGCTGCAACGGAAATCCACTCGTGGTGGCAGGTATCGAGACGTCGGTCAATTGTTTGTCGTCATCGCGGTGTCTCCGCGCGGGTTGGCATGCCCTGAAAGCCGGCTCCCCTGACCGATTGGTCGAAGTCGACCACTGCACCGGTCATCAGGCCGGACTCCGCGGAAGCGAGGAAAGCGATGGCAGCTGCCACTTCGTCGGGTTTGATCAGGCGCCCGAACGGCCTATCGACTTCCGCCTCTGCGAGCCAGTCCTTGCCGTCGGTATGAAACTTTCTCTGGATCACATCTTCACCGGGAGTATCCATCCAGCCCAGATTGATGTGATTGACCCTTATGCGGTCCCACATCACTGAGTAGGCAACGTTGCGGGTGAGGGTCATGAGCGCCCCCTTGGAGGCCGCGTACGGAGTCAAATAGGGAACGCTGCCGTAGGAGGCCATCGAACCGACATTGACGATGGTGCCGGCGATGCCTTCCCTGCGCATGATGCGAATCGCCCCCTGCATCAACAGGAATGGAGCCCGCGCATTGACTGCCAGCAAGCGGTCCCACAATTCCACGGTCGTGTCGACGATGGTTCCCCGGGTGGAGAGGGCGGCAGCGTTGACAAGGGTGTCGAGGCGGCCGAACCGCCGATCGGTTGCTTCGATCAGTGACATGCAACTGGCCGCGTCCTCGAGCTCGGCCGAAACGAAAACGGCATCGGTTCCGAATTCTGAGAGAGCTTGAACGACTGCCTCACCGCGACCCGAGTGGCGGCCGCTCACCACGATCCCCCTGGCACCTTCGGCCGCCAATCGACGTGCGACCGCTTCCCCCAGGCCCTGGGTGCTGCCGGTCACCAGGCAGATCTTGTCGGCGAAGCGGCGGGGAAGTGGGTCGCTCATGCCCGCACGCCGTCCAAATACTCCCGCATCCCGTTGCGAAGGAAGCTGTCGGTGCCGGTGACGATGTAGCGAGCCCCATTGCTGCGCCACTCCCGGGCCATCTCGATGGTGCCGGCGAAGACGCCAAGAGCCTTGTCCGACGGGACCACCGCTTCGGCTACACGTTTCATGGCGGCCTTCACATCGGGGTGGTGGATCTGGCCCGGAACCCCGAGAGACTGGGACAGGTCGGTGGGTCCGAGGAAGAGCACATCGATGCCTTCGATGGCCAGGTAGTCCTCGATGGCGTCGACCGCCTCAATCGTTTCGATATGAATGATCACCATGGTTTGGCTGTTCGCCATTTCCGTGTATTCCCCGAGCGGACCCGACATGCCCCAGTCTGAGGCTCTGGTGCCGGCCAGCCCCCGCAATCCCCGCGGCCCGTACTTGACTCCCCGAACGGCGGCGTCGGCATCAACGGCGGAGTTGACCCAGGGGACGTGGACGCCCTGGATCCCGGTATCGAGGTACCTCAACAGAATGTGTTGCTGGTTGGTCGGGACCCGGGCGATCGGCGTGACATTTCTGGCCTCCGCCGCCCGGCAGAGATCCTCGATGTCGCGTACCTCCAGCGGCCCATGCTCGCCGTCGAAGATCAAGAAGTCCCAGCCTTGCAGGGCCACCAATTCTGCGAGGCTCGGCTCGGCGTAACGCAGAAAGCAGCCCACCACCGTTTCCCCGGCTTTGAGCTTGGCCTTGGTGGTGTTCTCCCGCATTTGGTTACTCCTTAGCTTTCGACATTCAGGGCCCGGACCTCTTCCCAGGCTTGGCTGCCCCAGGATCTGATCATCGCATCGAGAACCGAGGCCGCCATCAAGGCGTCATCGAAGCCGGGATGGAAGGAACGTTCCTCTACTACGGCTGTGAGGTACTCGAGGGCTTCGATGATCTTCAGGTCCTCGTATCCGAGCGAATTGCCGCCCCCGGGAACGATGTTGCCCTGTCGGGGAAAAGCGTCCCCGGCCAGGACTTCGATGAACCCGTCGTTGGGCTGTTCCTCGGCCAGATAGAGGCGAAGCTGGTTGAGCTTCTCATGATCCCAGGAGGCAGCTCCCTTCGATCCGTTGAGCTCGAAGGCCATCGAGCTCTGCGGGCCGAAGATCGACCGGTCGGCCTCGAGAGTCCCCCTGGCACCGTTGGCAAACTCGACCAGGGCCCCGACGTAGTCCTCGTTGGTCACCTGCCCGGTCGGATCCCCGGGTTGGCCGCGGTCGTAATGGGTCCCTGAACCCGACGTCGGGAGAGGCCGCTCGCGAACGAAAGTCTCCTTGACCGACACGACGCGTCGAATGGGGCCCGCCAGATGAAGCGCCAGGTCGGTGGCATGACTCATGATGTCGGTCAGCGCTCCATATCCGGCTTCGTCCTGAAGGAACCGCCAGGAGAGAAGACCGAGCCGGTCCCGGCCATACATCGAGAAGAACCGACCCCGGTAATGGGTGAGATCACCGAATCTGCCGTCGTCGATCAGCTGCTTGGTGTAGCGAACCATCGGAGCCCATCGATAGTTGTAACCGCATCCGGTTATGACACCGGCGGCCCTGGTGGCGGCCTCGATAGCGGCGGTGGCGCGAGGCTCGATGCCGATGGGTTTTTCGCAGAAGACGTGCTTGCCCGCCTTGGCGGCAGCCGTGGCGAGCTGCTCGTGCATCGCATTGGGGGCCGTGATGTCGACGACGTCGATGTCGGTACGCCCGATGACCTCGCGCCAGTCGGTGTAGGTGGTTTCGTAGCCGAAGTTGTCGGCTGCGAGTTGGAGGCGATCGGTAGCAGTGTCGGCAACGGCAACCAGGCGGGGCCGAATTCCGGTCTCCGGAAAGTAGACAGGGATGTTCCGATAGGACCGGGAATGGGCCTGGCCCATCCACCCGAATCCGATCAGTCCGATTCGGATCTCCTTTCCGCGGCTCACTTGGCTGCCCTCCTTCTCCGAGTCCAAACTTCGGGGTTGATCAGGTGCTCCGGCTTCTCTCCGTCGAGGACGGCGACCATCTGGGCCAGGGCCGCCAGGAAGATCCTGCGTCTCCCTTCAATTGTGGCCGAGGCCACGTGCGGGGTCACCAGCACGTTGGGACGATGAAGCAGGGGATGGTTCGGTGGCAGAGGCTCCGGATCGGTGACGTCGAGACCGGCTCCTCGCAAATGTCCGCTGTCGAGCGCCTCCACCAGGGATTCTTGATCGACCACCCCTCCCCTCGAAGTGTTGATGAAGAACGATCCCGGTTTCATCACTTCGAAACGTCGGCGATCGAACAATCCGTTGGTCTCGGACGTGAGGGGAACATGGACCGAGACGATGTCGGCTTGGCGAAGCAAATCGTCGAGGTCCTCGACTTGGGGGACGGCGACGGTGCCTGCCGCCAGAAGGGGATCGAAAGCAACGACGTTCATGCCGAGGGACTGAGCCACCGCAGCCACCCGCCTGGCGATTCGGCCGAAACCAACCAGACCGAGGGTCTTGCCGTCCAGCTCGATCGCCTCATGCTGCGCATAGAGATCGCCCTGGCCGGCACGAAGCCGCTCAAACGAGGCCACTACCCCTTTGGTCGCGGCCATTAGCAAGGCGACGGCGTGCTCGGCCGTCGACACGGTCGGGGCGTCCGGTGTGTTGCAGACCGCAATTCCACGATCGGTGGCGGCGTCGATGTCGACCCGGTCGTAACCGATCCCGGTTCTGACGATGGCAAGGGTATGCGCCGCTCGATCCATCACCGAAGCGTCATACCGGAAAGCCGATGCCATGACTCCCAATCCCGATTCGATTCCTGCGAAAGGGTCGGACTCCGTGCCCGGGCCGGCGATCTCCACCTGGCGGGCGACCTCGTCGGCGAACTCTTCGGGGACCGATCTTTCAAACCAGACCACCCGTCTCACGTGGTTCAAAGCGAGGGAACGAGCCGGCGTAGGAATTCGATGCTCTGCCCGGCGTCCGCCTTGGGTCCATCACCGGGCGCCGGGTCGTGGGTCAGGGAGACATCCTGCTCCAACACGTACCAACCGCGATAGTCCCGAGCCTCCAACTCTCGAACAACGCCGCCGATGTCGACTGCGCCGGACCCGAGCGGTACAAACATCCCATCAATTACCGCCTGCCTGAACGGGACTTCGCCTGAGCGGACCCGGGCGGCCGACTCGGCCTCCACATCCTTGAGATGAACATGGATGATTCGCCCCGCTGCCTGTCTCGCGACCTCGACCGCGTCGCCGCCTCCGAGGAACACATGGCCCGTATCGAGACACAAGTCAACCGACGAAGAGGCCAGGAGCCGATCGATATGGTGCGGCCGTTCTATCGCCATCCCCCAGTGCGGATGAACTGCGGTGGCGAGGCCGTTGTCGGCCGCGATGCCCTGGAGGCGATCGAGGCCGGCGAGGAACTGCGGCCAGTCGTCCTCGGTCATCTCTGATGAAAGGTCGTAGCCGGCGTGGTCGGTGGAAGGTCCCAGCACCAAGGTTCTCGACCCCGTCGAAGCCAGTTGCCGGGAAGCACGTTTCACATATTCGAGCTCTGAGTCGATGCGGTCGGGTCGGTGCAATAGTGCCGGCACGAAACCCGCCACGATCTGCAAACCGAACGGGGAGAGGTATTCCCTGAGCTCCTGAGGGTCGGTGGGGAGATAGCCGTCAGGCCCGAGTTCGGTTGCGGTCAGGCCGAGGTCCACCATCTCGGCCAAAACCCGGTCGCGATCCATCAGGTACCCCCAACCGGGCGATCCGTCGATTCCCCAGGTGATCGGGGCGCCGGCCACCCGCTGCAACAGGTCGCTACTCATCGCTACCTTTCGTCCGCCTCACACGATCTCTTCCAGGAGAACGGTGCGTCGTTCGGCCACCGATCGATCGCAGGCGATGGCGGCGCGCAGATCCTCAAGTGCATCCCGCGGCTCGCAAGCAGGGGTTCCTTGGCCCTGCGCGACGCGAAGGAAACCCTCGAGCTCGGCCCGATAGGCGAGGTCGAAGCGATCCCAGAATGTGACGATGGGGTCGGAAGGGGTTGGCACCCCTGGTTCCGTGGAGACGATGGGAGTTCGCTCGCTCCAGCCGGCCGCCAATGCTTGTAGCGATCCGTATGCCTCCAACCGGACGTCGTATCCCATCGGATCGAGCCGAAGTCCGGAGATCTGGCCGAGAGTGCCTCCCGACATCTGAAGAACCGCGGTGGCGCTGCCAAAGTCTCCATGGTCGGCGATGTCGGGATGGCCGGCCTGGCTCCCAAAGGCCGTGACCGCGACGATCTCTTGTCCGGTCACGTACCGAACCGCATCGATGTCGTGGATAAGGCAGTCCTTGAAGATCCCGCCCGAGTGCGGGATGTAATCGATCGGCGGGGGAGCGGGGTCGTGGGTTTGGGATCGGACCAGGAACAGCGTTCCGATCGCCCCGCTTTCGACTTGTTCGTGGACCGCCCGGATCCCGGGGTCGTAGCGGCGTTGGAAGCCCATCTGGACCGGGATACCGGCGGCTTCCGTGGCGAGAACCGCTTCCCGGGTGCTGTCCAAATCGAGGGCGATGGGCTTTTCGCAAAATGTCGGCAGGCGGGCCTGGGCGGCGCGGATAAGCAGCGACGCGTGAGTATCGGTCGAGGTTGCGATCACGATTGCCTGGCAGGTTTCGAAGATTGCCTCGAGGTTCGCCGGGGAGGTCCGCGGCAACGAAGCCGCGAGTTGTTCGGCCCGGTCGGGAGCCACGTCGGCAACAAGCAATCGATCGACCCCACTCAAAGTGCTCAGGATGCGGGCGTGGTTGGCACCGATCCGGCCCGCCCCGAGGATACCGAGCTGCATTTCGCCGCCTCCACGACCTGTGTTGGTTTTGCCGAATTGGAACTGCTGTTGGTGGCTGTGAGTTATGGAACGTTCCAAGTATCACCGTAAATCCGGTGCAGGAGCAGTGTCAAATGCTCCTGTTGGCGTTTCGGAAGCGGTCACAAAAGATGGGCGAGAAGTCGTTCGGCGAACCAGTTGACTGGCCGTTTCACGCGTAGCTATCGTGGTTTTGGTCATTGGAGCGTTCCAAAATGCGTCCTTTGACGGGCCGGATGTTGCCGCAGTGGCGGTACGACCGCCACAAGAGGAGGAGACAAATGAGAAGATTGCAATTGACTGCGTTGGTGGCTTTGCTTTTCGTGGTATCAGCCTGCACCCAAACCGGGTCGACCACGACGGAGGCCGGTGCCACCACCACCGCGGCTGAAGCCACCACCACCGCTGCTGGAGCTACCACGACGGCGGCCGAATCGACCACCACGGTGTCTCTGGTCCAGGGCACGGACCTGACCTTCCACATGGTCACCCACGCCGATGATGGCGTGTTCTGGTCCGTGGTCAACCGCGGAGCCGAAGACGCGGCCGCGGCCCTCGGGGTGACGATGGTTTGGAGTCCGTCGAACAACAGCGGTGAAAAGCAGGCACAGGACATCGAAGCGGCCATCGCAGCCGGGTCCAACGGACTGGGCGTGTCCCTGGCGGATCCAGCGGCCGTCGAGTCGGCGGTTAGGGCAGCGGTAGATGCCGGAATTCCGGTCATCACCCTCAACTCTGGAGTAGACCTGTTCAAGGAGCTGGGAGCCCTGACCCACGTGGGTCAGACCGAAATCGTCGCCGGCAATGGTTCCGGTGAGCGTTTCAACGATCTGGGTGCCACCAAGGTGCTTTGCGCACGTCAGGAGCAATCGAACGTTGGTCTCGAACAGCGTTGCGAAGGATTGGCTGAGACCTTCAGTGGTGAGGTCGTTTCCGAGTTCATCGGGCTCGATGTCGATCCTGGCGAGCAGGAGGCGACCATTGCCGCCATGCTCGCAGCGGATCCAGACATTGACGCAGTGCTGGGAACCGGTCCCAACGTGGCCGTTCGCGCCGTCGCCGCGGGGACGTCGGCAGGCCGTGAGCTGATTATCGGTGGATTCGACATATCGACCGACATCATCAGCGCGATCGAGGCAGGCGACATCGCCTTCACGGTCGACCAGCAGCAGTACGTGCAGGGCTACCTGACCATCGTCTTGCTGTATCTCTACAACACGAACCTCAACACGGTCGGTGGCGGTCTTCCGATCCTGACCGGCCCGGGTTTCGTTGACACCGAGAACGTCGGCGAGGTCGCGGCGCTGGTCGAGGCCGGGACTCGTTAGTCACAGCCCAGCAAGCGTCACAACTTGACAGCGTGAGGGGGTCGGGAAACCGGCCCCCTCACCTGACCACGGTCGGTATTTCGAGCCAAACCCGGTTGACGACGACGGTTTGCCCGACGTCGTGGAAGGGCTGATTGATACAGTCACCACCGGCCCAGCTCACCCGATCACCGCCACCGACATCGAGACGAGCCAAACCTTCGTGAGCCAAGTTCCCTGAGCCAAATCACCTGAGCCAAATTCCCTGAGCCAAACTTCGAGGCAGAGATGACAGCAGCGCCAGCAACCGAGGCACCCGCGCCACCCGCCACCGACGAACGGCTCGCCTACCGCGGACCGATTCAGCGTCTGCTGACCCGGCCGGACATAGGTGCGCTGGTGGGAGCGGTCAGCCTCTGGCTCTTCTTCTGGTCCGTGAGCGACGTCTTCGGTGTGACCGCGGGAGCTGCCAACTACCTGGACGTGGCCGCTGGCCTCGGGATCATGGCTGTGGCGGTTTCCCTCCTGATGATCGGCGGCGAGTTCGATTTGTCGGCCGGCTCCATGACGGGTGCGACCGCGATGCTCGTGGTGTTGCTCGGCAAACCCCAATCCGAATTCGGTGGAGCCGGCATGTCGTTGTACATCGCCGTCCCGCTGTCTCTCGTCTTCGCCCTGGCCGTTGGCTACTTCAACGCCACCATTGTCGAGAGGACGGGCCTGCCGTCGTTCATCGTCACATTGGGCAGCTTCTTCGTGCTCATTGGCGCCAAATTGGGCTTCGCCAAACTCTTCACCGACAAAGTGATCGTCGAGGGTCTCGACGAGGCGGCCGGCTACGACTTCTGGTCGCGGATTTTTGGTGCGGTCTGGGTCCGCAACCTTCACATACTCGAGAGCCGAGACTTGATATACGGGGTGCTGTTGACGGTCGGCGCGGTGGCGATGTTGGTGGGCGTGTACGAGTTGTCATTTCGGCGGCGAGCTCCCATGAAGGCGTCGGGTTTGGTAACGCTTGTCGTTGGATCCGCACTGGCCGTGTTCGGCCTTTACCAGCTGGTCGGAACCGACGGTGCCAGTGCCAACTGGGTCTGGGGGGCAGTAGTGGCAGCCGGCGTCCTCATCGCCGTCGTGGGGCTGGGCAACTGGCGTTTCGAACCCCGACCCAACCGCGGCGCATTCTCGTTTGATGCTCCCACTGTTCGGTTCCTCGTGGTTGGGTTGGCAGCGATCGCCGCCGGATCGCTGGCGGCCGTCCTGCTCGATTCGCACTCGGTGGAACCGGTGGGATTCCTCCTCACGGTGCAGGGTCTGCGAGCCATACTCTTCGCCGGCCTGGTGGCCTTCGGGATCGGCAACCTCTTTGCCGCCGGGCACCGGGCTGGAATCTCCTCGCCGACCTCAGAATTCGCGGTTGCGCTGGTGATAACGGCGGTACTGGTCGCGCTGGCCTTTCTGGTGCAATCCGAATCACAGGCGCCAAAGTTTCGAACCGGAGCGTTCGCGGTGTTGTTGTTGGTCGCTCTGATCAACCTGGGGACCGGGTTCCTTCGCCTGGCTTTTGTCGCCCGCCGGCAGGCGGACCGGTCAGCCGACTCTCTGGGCCGGTTTTTCTCGATCGGTGGCCTGCTTCTTGTGATAGTCGGACTGGCAGTGCGGATGCTTTTCATGACCCAGGCAGAGGTCGACGCCACCCGGGCAGTGATCAACTTCCGATTTTCGATCCTGGCGTTTCTCGTGTTCGCGGTATTGGCCACATGGTTGCTGGCCAGCACCAGGTTTGGGAGTTGGGCCTTCGCCGTCGGAGGAAACAAAGCGGCGGCGCGCTCGGTCGGCGTTCCCGCCGCCCGTACCAAGAGAAGCCTGTTCATGATCGTCTCGGCGGCCGCCTGGCTGGTCGGAATGCTGACGGCCTTCCGGCTCAATTCCGTCCAGGCCAATGTCGGCGACGGCGAAGAGTTTCAATACATCATCGCCGCTGTTGTCGGCGGCAACCTGTTGACCGGCGGCTATGGATCTGCCGCTGGAGGGGCGATCGGCGCATTGATCATGGCGATGTCGTTTCAGGGAATCCCCTTCTCTGGTTGGAACTCGGACTGGCGGTTCCTCTTCCTCGGAGTGATATTGCTGTTGGCCGTGCTGGCCAACCGATGGGTTCGGAACAAGGCGGAGGCAGCGGCATGAGCGCCTCCCTGCTGGAAGTACGGAATATCTCCAAGTACTACGGGAACATCATCGCTCTGCGCGACATCTCGACATCGGTGAACGCGGGTGAGGTCACCTGCGTCCTGGGTGACAACGGCGCCGGCAAATCGAGTTTCATCAAGATCATTGCCGGGGCCCATCGGCAGTCGGAAGGCCAGCTCTTCATCGAGGGTGAGGAGACTTTGTTGGACTCCCCTCGCGACGCCCTTGACCGCGGCATCGCCACGGTCTTCCAGGACCTCGCGGTTGTTCCCCTGATGTCGGTGTGGCGAAACTTCTTCCTGGGTTCGGAGCCGGTCAAAGGCTTCTTTCCTTTTCGCCGCATCGACAAGCCGATGGCGACCCGGATTGCGAAGGAAGAACTGGCGAAGATGGGAATCGACATTCGAGATGTCGAACAGCCGGTCGGCACCCTTTCCGGTGGTGAGCGTCAGTCCGTCGCGATCGCCCGGGCGGCCTACTTCGGTGCCAAGGTGTTGATCCTCGACGAACCGACCTCAGCCCTCGGGGTCAAGCAATCCGGGGTGGTCCTCAGGTACATCATCGAGGCTCGCAACCGCGGTCTAGGCGTGATCTTCATCACCCACAATCCCAACCACGCGATCCCGGTCGGAGACCGATTCCTCATCCTCAACCGTGGCCGCTCGATGGGAGACTTTCGTAAGGACGAGGTCAGCCGTGACGAGCTGATCAGGCTGATGGCGGGAGGGGCCGAGCTCGAGGCGCTCACCCGGGAGTTGCAGAAAGCGGCCAAAGGCGACGAATCACTCATTGCCGTAGCTCAGGAGTTCAAGGAGGAGGTTGGGGCTCTGGATCAAAGAGCCGAGCAATGAGCTCCTGCGGATGAGGGTTTGGATTACCGGAGGCACCGGGTTCGTCGGCAGCAACATCGTCCACCGCGCCATCGAGCAGGGCGACGAGGTGATGACGACCGTTCACACCTTCCAACCTCCTCCAGATGCGCTCTACGCCACCGACGCCGTTGACATGACCGATGACAGCGCTGTCGGCATGAGCGTCGACCGGTTTGGTCCCGACCTGGTGGTCCACTCCGCGATCCTCAATGACTTCGGCGGCCTCTATCGCGACCGAACCGCGGCCTGGGCTGCCTATGTCACGTCGACTGCGATTACGGCCCACGCCGCCGCCGAAGTGGGCGCCGCCTATGTCCTCATTTCCACAGACTGGGTGTTCGATGGCACCCAGGGAGGTGCCGACGAGGCCACTCCGCCCAACCCGATCAACTTCTACGGGGTTCTCAAGCTCGCCAGCGAACTAGTTGCGCTCGGCCGCGGGGCGGCGGTGGCGCGGATCTCCGGCGTCAACGGTCTGCATAGGGCTCGGCCGAACTCGCCTCGCAGGCAGGATCCGGGATTTGGATACTTCGTCCTGTCGCTGGTCGACACGTTGCGGGACGGCCGGACCTTCACCGTGTGGGAGGCGGACAACATCAACATGATCGCAACTCCCTCCCTTGCCAGCGACAGCGCCGATCAGATCCTCGAAATTGGCCGGCGGCGCCTGTCGGGGATATTCCATTGCTGCGGGGGAGACGCGGTGGGGCGCATGGAACTGGCTCACCTCGCTTGCGAAGTGTTTGACCTCGACCCGGGGCTGCTGAGGAGCGGACCACCTGACCCCGAGGCCATGCCCGGAGCGCCGATTCCCTATGACACCAGCATCGTCGCTACGCGTACGTCCCGGCTCCTCGATCGGAGGCCGGCCGGAGTGCGCGACCTTCTGGTGCGATTTCGCCACGAGTACGAGGCCGCGGCTGGGTAGAGCGATCAGACGGGTAGTGGCCGCTGCGCTCGTCATCGGATTGAGCACGTGCGGAGGACAAGACTCCATCGAGGTTGCAACGCCGTCGCTGGCGCGGCTGGCGGGGACAGCCTGCCTCAAGCCGATTCTCGCGACGGCCGTCGCGGTGGAAGATGGGCTCTTGCTCACCGTCGCCCATGCCGTCGCCGGAGCAGACGATGATCTCAGGGCGATCGACGTGGGGGGCACCGAACTCGGAGCGGTGATCGTCGCCTTCGACCCCGAGAGAGACCTCGCCCTCCTCAGAGTCGACGGATTTCACGACCCCATCACGCTGGCCGTGCCCGAACCGGAGGGCGCTGGGACCATCGCGGCGGTTGACGGCGACCTGGCCATCGATGCGATTCCCTACGAGATCATCCGCGTTGTCGGTGCCAGCAGCGGCGACATCTATGACCAGGGCCAGGTCTTGCGTCAAACCATCGAGATCGATGCTCAGGTAGGACCCGGGGACTCCGGAGCCCCGTTGCTCGATGAAACCGGGGCGATGGTCGGTTTGCTGTTCGCCGAGTCGGAGGGCATCGAAGGATCAGCCTGGGCCCTGCACATCTCCGAAATCGAAGCATTTCTAAGTTCGCCAAGATCCGACACCGAGGTAGATCGAGGGAGATGCCGGTAGGGGGGTGAAGGTCTGTCGACGGGTTTACCAATCCCCCCTACCTCCCGCCTGCGGCGGCAGGGACTGGTCAAGGTTCTTCACACCGTTCTGTCTTCGACGCTCTCGTCGGCGTGAAGAACCTTGATTCCCCCCGCCCTTCGGGCGAAGGGACAAACAAGAATCGCGGCGGAGGGAAAATGGATCTAGGGGGGCAATTGGTGAAGCTGTCCTAGATCTCCTCGACGGGTTGCCAACGCCCCCGTCTTTCTTATTTGTCCCCTCGCCGTAGGCGGGGGAAGGTACCGCTGGCTGCCGATTAGGCGGCCAGGGGTAGGGGGGCACTGGCGAACCTGTTCACAAGGTCCACGACGGGTTTACCAAACCCCTACGTCGCTCTTTACCGGGCCGGTGGTTGCTCGGATCGTTAGTTCTGGTTGGAGGACTACATGGCGGGCTGCGGTACGGTCGCCGTCGAGGCGTTCCAGGAGCAAGGTAACGGCGGTGGCTCCGATTCCCCGTGGGTCCTGATGGACCGTCGTGAGACCGATACGGGCCAGTCCGGCGAGCCAGGTGTCGTCGTACCCGACTACTGAAACGTCCTCCGGTACTCGCAGTGCCCGATCGTCGAGAGCCTGGAGAAGACCGATTGCGGCGAAGTCGTTGGGAGCGAACACCGCTGTCGGCATCTCAGCCCGGTCGAAGATCTGTCCGGCGACGTCGAGTGCGGTCTGCTCGGTGTAGTCGCCTTCCACGACGACCGGCCGGAATCCATTCTCCCTCATCACCGTTTCGTAGCCAGCCCGGCGGTTGGCGGCTCCGGCTCCCTCGCCTCCGGTCAGATGTGAGATCCGCCGATGCCCAAGGGAGATCAGATGCTCGACCGCCAGGCGAGCCCCGGCGACATCGTCTGCAACGACGCTGTCGAAGACACGCGACCGGCTGTCGCGGGTCGCCACCACGACAGGGGTCTCCCTGGCGACCTTTCGAATCACCTGTTCTTCGAGGGCCGGCCCGGTGAGGACCACCCCGTCTGTTCGAAGTTGAAGAAGCGTCTCCAACGCCTGGCCCTCTCTCCCGGCATCCCTGTCACCGGAATTGAAGAGCGCCCGATAGTCCGCCGCAATGGCGGCCTCCTCGATGCCACCGGCGACTTCCGCAAAGAACGGATTGCTGAAGTCGGAGATGACGACCCCGATCACGTAGGTCCTCTGCCTGACCAGGCTTCGGGCCATCGCGTTGGGCCGATACTCGAGCTCGCTGGCGGCTTTGAGAACTCTTTCTCTCTTGTCATCGGACACGCTGGGGGAATTGCGCATCACCAGTGAAACGAGCGACTTCGAAACGCCCGCACGTTCGGCCACATCGACGATGGTGGGGCGGCCGGTCATGCCTCCCCGCCGCGCGGGCCCGGACTCCGTTTCATATCCCGACCCGTTGATTCTTTCGCTCCGCCTCCAACTCGGCCCGGGCCACTCTGACCTGAGCGCGATCTGAGACCTCAGGGACCCCGACCTCCCACCACGCCCCGCCTTCGGTCCAGGAGTACTCGTCTACCTCGAGGACGATCACGCTGCTGCGATCGGCCTTCTTGGCGGCGGCGAAGGCGTCCTTGAGACCTTCGATCGTCTCGACTTTGGTCGCGATGGCCCCCATGGCTTCGGCGTGTTTGGCAAAGTCGACCCTTGTCGCCCGCTCGCGGCGGCTGCTGCGAAGAAGATTGTTGAACTCCTCGCCGCCTGTGTTGACCTGGAGCCGGTTGATGACCGCGAACCCGCCGTTGTCGCAAACGATGAAGATGACCTTGTGCCCGGTCATGACCGTGGAATAGATATCCGAGTTCATCATCAGATATGAGCCGTCTCCGGTCCAACAGATCACATCTCGATCGGGAAGCGCCATCTTCGCCCCCCAGGCCCCGGCGATCTCGTAGCCCATGGTGCTGTATCCGTACTCGGAGTCGAAGGAGTGGACGCTCTTTGAGTGCCAACCGGTGTTGAGTTCGCCCGGGAAGCCCGCCCGCCGCCGAGACGAGGTAGTCGGTGGGATCGCAGACCTCGTTGATTGCTCGGATTGCTTTGGCGTAGGTGGGCTTGCCTTCGGGCGCCGAGATACTGTCGAGATAGGAGTACCAGTCGTCACGAACACTCGGCCGTACGCGCCAGCCACTCCGAGGGGGCGACGTACCCCCCAAGCCCGGCATCGATGGCTTCGATACTGATCCGGGCGTCGCCCACGACCGGGAGGGCCCGATGCTTGTGGGCATCGAACCGAGCGGCGTTGATGGCGATGAGTTGCATGTTGTCGTTGCGGAAGACCGACCATGAGCCCGTGGTGAAGTCCTGCAGGCGGGTTCCGATCGCCAGGACAACATCGGCATCGGCCGCGAGGAGATTGGCGGAGGTGGAACCGGTGACACCGATGGGTCCTCCAAAATTGGGGTGGTCGGCCAGCAAGGTGGCTTTACCCGCCACCGTCTCGACTACCGGAATGCCCCTGCGCTCGGCGAAGTCGGTCACGACGTCAACCGCCCCGGAGTAGTGCACACCGCCACCGGCGATGATCAGAGGGTTGCGGGCGGCGGCTATCGCTTGAATTGCCGCGTCGACCTCGCGCGCGTCAGGGCCGGGTCGGCGGACGACGTGCGAACGTTCCGTGAAGAATGCGAGCGGGGTAGTCGAAGGCCTCGGCTGCAATGTCCTGGGGTAGGCCGATATAGGCGGGCCCAGTGTCAGCGGGATCGAGCATCATCGCCAATGCCTGCGGAAGGCTCTGGATGATCTGGGCCGGATGGGTGATCCGGTCCCAGTAGCGGGTTACGGGGCGAAAGACATCCGAGACAGTGATGGTCGGATCGCCGAAGACCTCTACCTGCTGGAGCACCGGATCGACGAGACGATGTTGGAAGGTGTCTCCTGAGATCAAGAGGAGCGGGAGGCGGTTGGCGTGGGCGACGGCGGCGGCCGTCACCATGTTGGTCGACCCCGGCCCGATCGAAGAGGTCGCGACCATGATCTGGCGTCGGCTCATCGCCTTGGCGTAGGCGATCGCCGCCAGAGCCATCGATTGCTCGTTGTGTCCCCGCCATGTGGGCAAGGCGTCCTGCACTGGTTGCAACGCCTCCGCCAGTGCTACGACGTTGCCGTGTCCGAAGATTGCGAATACCCCGCCGAACATCGGCGCGGGCCGGCCGTCGATTTCGGTGCGCTGAGCCAGCATCCACTTGACCAGCGCCTGAGCGGTGGTCAGTCGCACAGTGTCCATCAGTGGTCCTTTCGTCTCCGCGAGCGGCTTCCGGTCGCCAGATCCGTGGCAGACCTCTTCGCTTGACACGCAGCAAACCGCGGCCGTAAGTTAGCACCCGCCCTTGGAACGTTCCAACCGCCGCGAGCGAACTCGACCCTACGACTTGATCACAATGGGCAGGGTGGGAGTAGACCTGTACCCGGAGCAGTTCGGCGTTCCCCTCGCCGAGGTCCAAACGTTCGCCAAATACCTCGGAGGCACGGCCACCAACGTCGCCGTGGCAGCGGCGCGATACGGGCACTCTGCGGCTGTCATCACCAAGGTCGGCGATGACGGATTCGGACCTTACGTTCGCGCTGCCTTGAACGGATTCGGAGTGGATGACGTCTTCGTGGGTACCGATCCGGACCTACGGACTCCGATCGTCTTTTGTGAGATCTATCCGCCCGACCGATTTCCCCTTCTGTTCTATCGAGAGCCGAAAGCGCCGGACATGAATCTGCGGGCGGAAGACCTCGACTTCGACGCAATTCAGGCGGCCCGGATTCTTCTGGACGACCGGCACCGGATTGTCGGACGAGCCCAGCCGAACAGCGACTCTCGGCGCCCTCGACGTCCGCGACCGCTCCGGGATCACCATCCACGACCTGGATTACCGGCCGATGTTCTGGAAGCATCCCGACGAGGTTTCCAAGTGGCAGCGCCGGGCGCTTGGAGCAGGTCACCATTGCCATCGGCAATCTCGAGGAGTGTGCCGTAGCGGTCGGGGAGGGCTCCCCCACTGACATGGCCAAACGCATTCTCGATCTTGGAGTTGAGGTGGCTGTGGTCAAGATGGGTCCGGCCGGTGTGACCGCCTTCACAGGTGGTGGCGTGGTGTCGGCGGCGCCAGTCCCAATCGAAGTCGTCAACGGCCTGGGCGCCGGCGATGCCTTCGGCGGAGCCGTCTGCCACGGCTTGCTCGAGGGCTGGACTTGGGAGGAGACCATTCCCTTCGCCAACGCCGCCGGCGCCTATGTGGCCGGTCAACTGGCCTGTGCGGACGCGATGCCCACCGAGGAGGAAGTGCGGAGGTTGATGGGTGAATGATCAGCAGTACCGGGAGTTGCTGACCCTCCGGGCCGAGGATCCGGGGGCGGTCGCAGCTCGGGCCGAGCAACGCCCGCGGCAGGCCGTTCCTCGGCGCCGACGGGCGGCTGATGATCATTGCGGTCGATCATCCGGCCCGGCGAATTCTGCGTGTAGGCGACCAGGCTTACGCCATGGCCAACCGCCGGATGCTCCTCGAGAACACGATCCGCGCCCTCAGGAGGCCGGGAGTCGACGGGCTGCTGGCGAGCCCTGACGTGCTCGAGGACCTGCTGCTCCTGGGAGAACTGGACAACAAGGTTGTGTTCGGATCGATGAACCGGGGCGGCCTGACCGGGTCTGCGTGGGAGCTGGACGATCGCTTCACCGCTCACGACGCCCCGACCATCGCCCGGTTGGGGCTGGACGGGGGGAAGATGCTCCTCCGCCTCGACTACGCGGACCCCGCCACCATCGAGACCATGGAAGGGTGTGCCCGGGCCGTAGGGGCTCTGGCCGCCCTGGGTCTGATCGCGATGATCGAGCCCCTGCCGGCTTTCCGCGACGATCGAGGCCGGGTCAGGATTTCGGATGACATGGATCTTCTGGTCGAAGCCGTTGCGGTCGCCTCGGCGCTGGGACCTACGTCCGCCTATACCTGGCTGAAGTTGCCGGCCTCGTCGGACCCGGAGCGGATGATGGCAGCCACCACCCTCCCGGCGCTCCTCCTGGGAGGCGACCCGGGGGACAAGGCGGCGGAGATGATGGACGGATGGCGTCGGGCGATGAAGATCCCCAACGTCCGGGGCCTGGTGGCGGGGCGTTCATTGATCTTTCCCTCCGATGGCGACGATCGAGCGCTGGGTGGACGTCGCGGTGTCCATCGTCCACGACGCCTCTAGCCCCGGGAGCGATGGATGAGGCTCCACCACCGCAGGGGCTCGCTCTCGACGTCCGACGATGCTGTGCTGATCGATCCCGCGAAGGCTGGATGGTCGTATTGCGGGCTCACGGTGTTCGACCTGGACCCGGGTCAGATCCGTCGGTTTCGCCTGGAAGGGGTCGAGGGGGCGATGATTCCGTTGCGGGGATCGTTCTCGATCGAGGGTCGCGGCTATCGATTCGATATTCGGCACCGGGCATCGGTCTTCGAGTCCATGCCCGACGCTTGCTATTTGCCTCTCGATGAACAGGTCGAGGTCTTCTCGGAGGCCGGAGGCCGCATGGCCCTGGCGACGGCGGTGGCCACCGAACGCAGCGCCGCTCGCTTCTATCCGGCCGGGGAGTCGACGGTCGAGGTTCGAGGCGCAGGCCAGGCGACCCGTCAGATCAATCAGATCCTTCCCGCGTCCGTCGAAGGTCCGCAGCGGCTGATCGTGGTCGAGGTCCTGGCACCCGGCGGCAACTGGTCGTCCTACCCACCTCATAAGCACGACGAATGGTCGGAGAGCGAGGTCCCGCTCGAAGAGATCTACTACTTCGAGATTCACGGCGACGGTTTCGGTCTGCATCGCACCTACACCACCGACGGCGAAATCGACGAGACGGTCGAAGTCCGCGACGGTGATGTGTTCTTGGTCCCGCGCGGCTATCACGGCCCCTGCGTGGCGGCTCCGGGCTACGACATGTACTACCTGAATGTCATGGCTGGGCCGGACCCCGAGCGTCGCTGGATGATTTCGACCGACCCTGCCTATGCCTGGCTCTGGGAAGAGTGGAAGACCCTTCCCCCCGACCCCCGGGTACCGCTCTACCGCTGACGCGCACTCCCTTCTTGTGACGGTTGACCACCGCTATGCGGTGGTCAACCGTCACAAGAAGGGGAGTCTTAGGAGGCGATGTCGGTCCGGTACTGCTTGCCGGAGAAGCGGATCCGGTCTGCCAGTCCGTAGGCGCGCTTGCGTGCTTCCTCTCTGGTCGGACCGAGGCCAACGGCGTTCAGCACGCGGCCGCCGGAAGTCTTCAGCTCTTTGCCTTCGAGGGTGGTTCCGGCATGAAAGATGAGTTCTCCCTCGTCGAGCGCTGGGAGCCGGACGGCATCTCCCGCCTGCCTTCGGTCCGGGTAGCCGGCGGCGGCCAGGACGACATTGACCGCGGCGATCGGCGACCACTCGCAGGTCGCGGTCCCCAGCGATCCCGTCACACCCGCCTCGATCAGGTCCACGAGATCGGTCTCCATGCAGCGGCAAGACCACCTGGGTCTCCGGGTCACCCAGGCGGCAATTGAATTCCAAGCACCCGCGGGCCGTCTGTCGTCAGGACCAGACCCACATAGAGGAACCCGGTGTACGGGTTCCCGGCCGACGCCATCGTCGCGAGCACCGGCTTGATGACTTGATCGATGGTCTCAGCAACCAGCTCTTCGGGGAGGTCGCTGATCGGCGAGAACGCTCCCATCCCTCCCGTGTTGGGCCCCTCGTCGCCGGTTAGCAGCCGCTTGTAATCACGAGCCGGCTGGAGAGCGATGACGTCGGTGCCCGAACAAAGAGCGAAGACGCTGACTTCAGGACCATCGAGGAACTCTTCGATGACGACGGTGGTCCCGGCCGGTCCGAATCCCCCTCCCAGGCAGCGACGGACCCATTCCGCTGCCGACTCTCGGTCTGCGGTGACCAGCACGCCCTTTCCCGCCGCCAGCCCGTCGGCCTTGACGACAAATGGAGCCTTCAGTTGAATCGAGATAGTGCCAGCGCCGGAGCCTCGTCGACAAATGCCTTCCAGGCCCCTGTGGCGACGCCCGCCTCGATCCATGACTTCCTTGGCGAATTTCTTCGATGATTCGAGGCGGGCGGCGGCGCGGGTGGGACCCCACACCGGGATCTTCTCGTGGTCGAGGGCGTCGACCAGACCGGCCGCCAGCGGTGCTTCAGGAGCCCACCACCACCAGATCGACGGCCAGCTGGCCGGCCATCGTCGCCACCCCGCCGACGTTGATGGGGTCGATCCCCTCGATCACCGAGCCCAGCTGGGCCAGGCCGGGATTCCCGGGAAGGGACATAAGGCGGTCCACTCGATCGCTCTGCCGGAGCTTCCAGCCGATGGCATGTTCCCGCCCACCTCCGCCAACGAGCAGGATCCTCATCTTTCGATCAACTGATGACGATCGGCTCCGACCGAAACCCACCCGATGGGAACACCGACCTGGTCTTCGATGAATTCGAGATAGCGACGCGCTTCTTTCGGCAGGTCGTCATAACGGCGGACGTCGGAAATGTGGATGTTCCAGCCTTCGAAATTCTCGTAGATCGGCGTGCAGTGGTAGAGCACCGTTTGTTGCCGGGGAAAGTTGTCATACGTCTGGGGTCCTGCACCGGGATTGCTTGGATCGGGGTCGGCCGATTCGTAGGCGGTGGCAACTCTTCAGCTTCCTCGAAATTGGAGAGAATGTCGAGCTTGGTGATGAACAGTTTGGTGAGTCCGTTGATCCGGGCCGCGTAGCGCAACGCCACCAGGTCAAGCCATCCGCACCGCCGCCGACGGCCGGTGACTACCCCGAACTCACCACCCAGCTCGATCATGCGATCGCCGGTTTCGTCTGACAGCTCGGTCGGGAAGGGCCCGGTCCCGACCCTCGAGATGTACGCCTTGGCCACCCCGATGACCTCCGCCGATCTTCGGATGGGCCGATTCCAGACCCGACCAATGCGCCACCCGAGGTCGGGTTGGAAGAGGTGACGAAGGGATAGGTTCCGTGATCGACGTCGAGAAGGGTTCCCTGGGCACCCTCCAGCAGCACGGTCTTGCCGCCTCGCAGGCCTTCCCACAGCAAAAGCGATGTGTCGGCCACGTAGGGAAGGAGCCGATCGGCGTATCCGAGGTACTCGTCGGCGATCTCCTCGGCCTTCATCGGCAGCTGGTTGTAGATCCGCGACAGGAGTCCGGTTCTTGTCCTCCAGTGCCCCTTCGACCTTCTTGCGAAAGATCCCGGGGTCGTACAGATCCTGGACGCGGATGCCGTTGCGGGAGTACTTGTCGGTGTAGGCCGGGCCCGATCCCTCGTTTGGTGGTCCCGATCCTGTTCTGCCCGAGGTAGCGCTCCATCATCGCGTCGAGCTTGCGGTGGTAGGGCATGATCAGATGGGCGTTGGCCGAGATCCGAAGCCGGTCGGGGTCGACGTTCCGATCTCTGACCATGTCCATCTCGGTGAGAAGAACCTTGGGATCGATCACACAGCCCGAGCCGATCACCGGGACGCAATGCGGATAGAGAACGCCGGAGGGGATCAGCGAGAGGGCGATCTTCTGTCCATCGACGATGATGGTGTGGCCCGGCGTTGTTGCCGCCTTGGTAGCGAACGACGAAGTCGGACGACTCGGCGAAGTAGTCGGTGACCCGGCCCTTGCCCTCGTCACCCCATTGCGCTCCGAGAACGATGTTGGCCGGCATGCCCAGCAACGGTAGACCAGCAAGGGTTGACCAGCGATGGTTGATCCGGGACGACAGGCTGGGAGATAGCATGTACCGGGGTGGCTACACAGCTCTCGGACAGCCAATTCGATTCTCTGACGCGTTTTCGAGAGCTGCAGTCATCCCTCGCGGAGCAGTGGCAATACCTCACCCCCCGCAGCGTCGGGGACCGGGAACGGACGCTGCTGGTGATCAACTCGGTGAACGTGCCACCTCCCTGCCCATATGGCCCCGGTCATCCCCGCATATGAGGAGAGGTTTCTGTTCCTGATGCTGACTGCGGTGCGCAATCCCCGCACACGGGTCATCTACGTGACCTCGCAGCCGGTTCTGCCCCGTCTGATCGACTACTACATGTCGTTGATGCCCGGGAGCAGGCCACCGGGGCTGAGTGACCGTCTTCTCCTGGTGTCGGTGGGCGACGGCTCGGCCCGACCGCTGGTCGAGAAAATCCTGGCTCGTCCCCATCTGATCGAGCGGCTGCGGGCGCTGATCGGCAACAGCGGGCATCCTTTGATGTTGCCCTTCAGCACCACCGTCTACGAGGCGGAGTTGGGCAGCCGTCTGGGTATTCCGGTCTACGGACCAGATCCCAGCCTGAGCTTTTCTCGGGACCAAGAGCGGGAGCCGGCAGACCTTCGCCGAGGCCGGCGTGCCATATCCCGCCGGACGGGAGGGAGTTCGGACGGTCGCCGACGTGGTCGACGCCCTTGGGGAGATGAAGGCGGACAATCCGGGTCTGCGGTCGGCTGATGGTCAAGCTCGACGACTCGGCTGGAGGGATGGGAAATGCCCTCGTGGAGCTGGAGGATGCCGAATCGCCGGAGGACCTGCGGCGGCGAGTCGAGGCCCTGCTGCCAGACGACCACGCGATCTCGTGGGAAGAGTTTGTGGCCGAACTCGGGTCGCGAGGCGGGATCGTGGAGGAGCGAATCGAGGGCGAGGCGTTTCACAGCCCCAGCGTGCAATTGCGAGCCAGTCCGCTTGAAGGATGTCGAGGTTCTCTCAACCCACGATCAGATCCTGGGAGGGGCCACCGGGCAGGAGTTCCTTGGGTGTCGCTTCCCCGCCCACCGGGACTACGGGTGGTTGATCGCCGGTCTGGGCGAGCGAATCGGATCGCGTCTGGCCGCAGCAGGGTGTCATCGGTCGATTCGGCGTCGACTTCGTGGTCGTTCGCCGGGACGGAGAGTGGCTCCCCTACGCAATCGAAGTCAATCTGCGGAACGGTGGCACCACCCACCCGATGCTCACACTGGGAGCGCTCACCGACGGTGAATTCGACCCGCACTCGTGCCGCTTCCGGGTCGAAGGCGGAGACCGCTATTACGTGGCCACCGATCACCTCGAGCGCTCCGGGTTACGCGAGCCTCACACCTGACGACGTTCTGGATCGGGTCGGCGATCCGCGTCTGTCTTGGAATGAGGACGAGCATGGTGGGCGTGGCTCTGCACCTGGTGAGCGCCGTGGCGGTGGCGGGCCGGTTGGGACTGACCGCCATCGGCACGGACCCCGCCGACGCCGAGCGCAGATTCGAGGATGCCCGGAGCGTCATCGATGAGCTGGCCGGGCCACCCGAGGGCGAAGAGTGACGGGCCTATGGCCTCCGTCGAGGGAGCGGGTCTACGCTGCCGCGGCGGTGGAGAGAGTCTCGCGAGAACAAATCGCAGCTGGGGCCGGCGTCGAACCGGCTTACGTCGCCCGGCTGATCGAGGCGGGCATCCTCGAGCCGGACGGGGCGGGCTTGCTTTCCGAGCGCGACGTTCGCCGGGTTCGAATCGTCCAAACGCTGGAAGGTGCCGGACTTCCGTTGGCCGGCCTCGGTGAGGCGGTGCGAAGCGGGGTGATCTCGCTCGCCTTCATCGACAGTCCCTCCTATGACCGCTGGGGTTCCTTTAGTGAAACCACCTTTCAGTCGCTCAGTGACGAGACCGGAGTGCCGGTCGAGCTGCTGATGGTCATCCGTGAGGCGATGGGCTCTGCCGCTCCTCGCCCCGATGATCGGGTCAGAGTCGATGAGATGCTGGTCGTCCCGCATGGTTCAGCTGCAGCATCAACAGGGCTTCCGTCCCGCGGTGATCGAACGGGCGCTGCGGGTCTACGGCGATGGCTTGCGGCGCATTGCCGAGACGGAATCGGACTGGTGGTACAGCGAGGTCATGATGCCGATCATGCGCTCAGGGAAAGATCCCGCGGACCTGTTGACGGCTGCCATCAGCGAGGCCTCCGAGGAGCTGTCGCCTGCCCTTGCCAAGGTGGGCGATGTCGGCCATCATGGCCGTCTACCACGGCCAGCAGACCCACTCCTGGATCCGCAACATCCTCGAAGGCTTCGAAGCCGCTCTGGCGAGCGCCGGTCATTCACAGCCGGCTGGAGCGGGTTCCGGCGATGTGCTTCTTCGATCTGACCGGATACACCCGGCTGACCGAGGAGCGCGGGGACGAGGTGGCCGCGGATCTTGCCCGCAGCCTCGCCAGTCTGGTGCAGAAGAACTCGGTGCAATACGGCGGCAAGGCCGTCAAATTTCTCGGGGACGGGGTGATGTTCCATTTTCCGGAGCCGGGCAAAGGAGTGCTGGCGGCATTGGACATGGTCGAGGCGGCGGTGTCGGTGGGACTGCCACCGGCCCACGTCGGGCTTCACGCCGGTCCGGTGCTGTTCCAGGAGGGCGACTATTTCGGCCGCACCGTCAACATCTCTGCCCGCATCGCCGACTACGCCAGGCCGGGCGAGGTGCTGGTGAGTCAGGAGGTCGTGGATGCGTCCGGCGATCCGCGTGGCATTACGCCGAGATCGGGCCGGTCGAGTTGAAGGGGGTCTCGGGGGCGGTTCGCCTTCATAAGGCCCGGCTCAGCGGATTAGAAATCCCGGCCACGAGTCTCGGCCACCCCGGAAACACAGCGTTAACAATCGCGCAACGGGTGGGAAATCGCCGATCGTTAGAAAATCCCAATCCCAGAGTTCACAGTCACCGAGTTAAAGGAGTTCTGCCATGGCCGAAACGCCGGCGGACGTTTTGAAGATGGTCAAAGACGATGGCGTACGAGTTCATCGACCTCCGCTTCTGCGACCTTCCCGGCCAGGTCCAGCACTTCACGATTCCCGTCAAGCAACTGACTGAAGACGGGTTCGAAGAGGGCTATGGATTCGACGGGTCCTCGATCCGGGGATTCCAGGCGATCCAGGAATCCGACATGCTCCTGATCCCGATCCGACTTCGGCGGTCGACGACCCGTTCCGGGCTCGCAAGACGCTGCTGCTCTATTGCTTCGTCAACGATCCGCTCACCGGCGAGCCTTACGACCGCGACCCCCGCTACGTCGCCAAGAAGGCCGAGGCCTATCTGAAGTCGACCGGCATCGCCGACACGAGCTATTGGGGTCCCGAAGCCGAGTTCTACATCTTCGACTCGGCCCGGTTCGGCCAGAACCAGCATTCGGCCTACTACTACGTCGACTCCGAGGAGGGTGCCTGGAACTCGGGCCGGGAGGAGGAGGGCGGCAACCTGGCCTACAAGCCCCGTTACAAAGAGGGCTACTTCCCGGTCCCGCCGACCGATCACTTCCAGGATCTGCGCTCGGAGATGACCGCCAACTCTCGAAACCGCCGGAATCGAGATCGAGGTTCAGCACCATGAGGTCGGCACTGCCGGACAGGCCGAGATCGACATGCGCTTCGACACCCTCCTGCGGATGGCCGACAAGGTGACGCTTTACAAGTACATCGTCAAGAACATCGCCTGGGCGGCCGGCAAGTCGGTCACCTTCATGCCGAAGCCCACTTTTCGAGGACAACGGCTCAGGGATGCACACGCACCAGTCGCTGTGGACCGACGGCAAGCCGCTGTTCTACGACGAGGCGGGTTATGCCGGGCTTGTCCGACATGGCGCGCTGGTACATCGGCGGCTTGCTCAAGCATGCCAAGGCGATCCTCGCGTTCGCAGCTCCAACCACCAACTCCTACCGCAGGTTGGTGCCGGGTTACGAGGCTCCGGTCAATCTGGTGTACTCGTCGCGCAACCGCTCGGCAGCCATTCGGATCCCGCAGTACAGCCAGAAGCCGGCGGCCAAGCGGCTCGAGTTCCGGTGTCCGGATCCGAGCTGCAACCCGTATCTGGCCTTCTCGGCGATGCTGATGGCCGGTCTCGACGGGGTGCAGAACCGGATCGAGCCCATGGCCCCGGTCGACAAGGACATCTACGACCTTCCGCCCGAAGAATTGAAGGACCTTCCATCGGTGCCGGGCAGCCTCGACGAGGCCCTTGAGGCGCTGGAGGCGGACCACGAGTTCTTGCTGTCGGGGGGGGTGTTCAGCCAGACCCTGATCGACACCTGGATCGAGTACAAGCGGACCCGCGAGGTCGACGCCATCCGGCTCCGCCCTCATCCATACGAGTTCTACCTCTTCTACGACGTGTAGTACGGACTCGCCCCTGAGCGGACGGTCACCCATACAGGGGCCCCACTCGTCTGCTTAGAGTGCGAGCGAATGAGGGGTCTGACCTGACTTCGGCGGAGCCAGGCCCCGATTGGCGGTCCCTGGCTTTCCGCTTCTCGCTGTGGGCCTTGATCGCGGCCCTCTACTTCTTCAGTCCCCTGCTTCTGGTTTTTCTTGGCTGGTTCCAGGAGCCCTTTTCGGAGCTCGGTGGGGCGGAGTCGGTGTCCCATCGAGTGCACGAGGTCCTGTTCGGAATCTTGTTCGCCCAGGCCATGGTCGGAGCCGTCAGCCAGCTACGCGACCCGATCGGCCGCCGGGCGGGAATGCTGCAGACGGTCGCGGCCCTGGTCGGTTTTGTCGTAGCCCTGGCGATGATCGGCGTGGTGGAGCTACTCGGGGTGGGGTTCGTCGCGCTCGCCGTCATCGCCACAGTCCTTCATCCGGCCGGTCGGGCCGAGTGGCGAGGGTCGTGGCACCCCCAGAGGGGGCTCGTGGTCCTGGCACTTTCGGGCGCCGTGCCTTTTGCCCTGATGGCCGTGGACAACTTCGCCAAAGCAAAGGTTCAGGCTGCGGATCATTTGACCCATTGGGGTGGGGTTGCAGCATTTGCGATCGTTCAGATCCTGTTGGCGCTGATCGCGTCGTTGCGACCACCCGGCTACCGGTTGGTCGCAGGCTCGGTCGGTGTGGCCGGTCTCGCCTACTTCTCGGCTTCGCTCCTGTTTCCCTTCGATGCCTCTGCCCGTCCCCAAATCTTTGCGATTTGGATCTTGCTGTGGTCACTTTCATGGATGGCGGTGGCGGTCACTGGTCGATCGGTCGGTTCGTGGATTCCATGGCTGGGAGGCATTGCGATTGTCGCGATCGCATCCGCCGGCGGTCCGGTGGGAATTGCGATGGGAGTTTTCATTGGCGTTGTCCTCCTCGTCTTCGCTCGGCGAGAGGACGGCTTGCCCCGTTTCATGTCAATTGGACTTGGCCGCGGTCGGATACTTCCTGCTCGTGGGTGGCGGGGTGCTGGCCGGTGACGGGGGTGAGCCTCCCAATATTCCCCACGGTCTTGTCGACGGGTATGAGAACGCCACCCGCCAGACCTGTATGGACTGCCACGCTGTCGGTGCGGAAGGCGCGACGCTCGATCCCGCACGACTCCGCGGACACGTGCGGGTCCGATGGCGAAGGGTGCTGGGACGGCCGGTCCGACTGTCTTGGGTGTCACCGCTACGACCCGGCCCTCGGGGGTCCGACCGAGCTCGTTCACTCGTCCGGGGGCTCGTCCGCCAGGGCGCCGACCGGCGGGCTCGCTCTGAGTCAACAGCAACTGGCACTCGCCCAAGGCCTCTCGGCGCGGATCGTGGCGGGGATCATGGCTGAGGCAGCTCGACCTGCCCCGGGACTGCCACGGCTGGTGTGGGCGATCGTGTTCTTCACTGTGATCCCGCTGGCCCTTCTCGCTTTCGTCAACCACCTGGAGCAGGCCGACATCCCAACTCTGGTGCAAGGGCCGCTGGTCGTCGACCCGGCGTTGGGCGACCGGCTGGCGGCGGTGCTGCCCACCGATTTCATACGCTGGAGCCAGCTGGCCATCCATATTGCCGGGTTTGTCACCTTTGCCGGTCTGGCGGCTCTGATCGCGTTCCGCAGCCAGGAGACAGTGTCCCTGGTGGCGTCGGCGATGCTGGTCGCCGTCGGGGCGAGTCTCTTTGCACCGCTGGCGGGACTGGGGGGCGTGCCCGGCCGTGTCGCCGGACTGGTCGGGGAGGTGGCTCCGGGTCGGACCCCGGGCCTGTGGATCTCGATCTCTGGCATTCTGCTGATTGGCTTTCTCCTCATGGCGACCACGGGAGATCTGGGCAAGGTCGCTGGCGGCCTTCTGCTCGGTCTGGCCGTGGTGGGACTGGTGTCGACGATCAGCCCGGGATGGTTGCTCGACCCGGCACGGCTGACTCCGCCCTGGCGGCAGATCTGGACGGTCGGCGTTCCAGCCGGGGTCCTCTTCACCGCCTGGTGGAGGCTGCGGAATCAGACTCCGGGCCATCGCCGCCAGATCCGGCCGGTTCTGGTGGCCCTGGCCCTGATCCTGGCCGCCTACCTGGTTCTGGTTCTGCTTCGTCCCGACCTTCGCGCCGACGCGTTCGGGTTGGTTCTGGCCACACCCCGGCTGCAGGCGCTTTATGAGATCAACAGCTTGATGCTGATGACCGGCGCGGTGTTTGCGCTTCCGTTTTCGATCGTCCTGGCGGTGGTCCGCTATCGACTCTTCGACATCGATCTCCTGGTCAACCGCGCTTTGGTCTACGGGGCGATGACGGCCGTGATCACGTTGGTATTCCTCGGGGTCACGATCGTGACCGCCGCCGCCGCCGGTGGGATCCTCGGGCAAGGGGTCACGCGGCACGCAGGTAGGACAGGCTGCTGCCATCGCCGGGGTGATAACCGGCACGGTGGTGGCGGTGGGTCTTCAGCCGCTGCGTCGGCGGCTGCAGAGGTCGGTCGACCGCTATTTCTATCGCGAGAAGTTCGATGCCGAGCAAGCCCTCGACGGTTTTGCGACGCGGCTGATCGACGTCTTCGATGCCGGGGTCCTCAAGGCCGAAGTCGTTGAGCTCATCAATCACACGGTGAGGCCCGAGTGGGTGGACATCTACCCACCGACCTCAATTCATCCGGCGCTGGCCTCGACGATTTACGCCCGATCGCCACTGGTCGGAGTTCTGCCCGGCATGGAGGTGGCAGTTCCGATCCGATCCAACGATCAGGTGATCGCCGTCATGGGTCTGGGCAAACGGCTCTCGGGAGTGCCCTACCGGGGGCTCGAACTCCAATTTCTGGGCAAGGTGGCCGAGCGCATCGGACCGGCCCTCCGGATGGTGGAGTTGATCGAGCGCCAGGAGAGTGACCGTACTCACCGTGAGCGCTATGAACAGGAGCTGAGCTTCGCCAGACGGATTCAACGCGAGCTCCTGCCGCGGGTGGTGCCGCAACCGGATGGATGGAGCTTCGAGGTGTTCTATGAACCGGCCCGCGAAGTAGGGGGCGACTTCTACGACTTCTACGATCTCGGGGAGGGCCGTCTGGGCGTCGTCGTCGGCGACGTCACCGACAAGGGAATGCCGGCCGCGTTGGTGATGGCCTCGTGCCGGACGGTTCTTCGGGGAATTGCACTGGGAGATCCAGGGCTCGCACCCGGTGAAGTTCTCAGGCGCGCCAATGAGCTTCTGGTCGGCGACATCCCCGAAGGCATGTTCATCACCTGCCTGTATGGCCGGCTCCAACCTGGAACCGGGACGTTCCGATTCTCCAACGCCGGCCACAACCTTCCGCTGCATAAGACCGAGGACGGGGCTGGCGAGGTCAGGGCCCGGGGAATGCCCCTGGGTCTGATGGCCGGGATGGACTACGAGGAGGCCGAGGCCCTGGTCGGCGAGGGACAGTGCTTGGTTTTGACCTCGGACGGGATCACCGAGGCCCACGATGCCGATCGCGTGATGTTCGGCTTCGCCCGGATGCGGGATGCGGTCGCATCGGCTCCGGCGGGTGGAGCCTTGCAGTCCCTTCTCCTAGCCGAGCAAGGCTTCGTCGGAAATGTCGAACAGGAAGACGACATCACGCTCATCGCGTTGAACCGATTGCCCCGGTCGAGGGAAGCCCCGTGAATGAAAAAGCTCTAAAAGACTTCCGGGCACCAGGGCAATGGATCCCAGGCGAACATCAGATCGGCCAGAGCCAACGAGGCCTTATCGCCGCCGATCCGTCCAGCTCGGGCCAGCGTCCGGAACCTTGACCAACCCAGATAACACGCCCCGAGGTCTTCGATGTCGAGAACGAGATCCGGCGCCTTGCTGGTGATCTGGCAGGTAGCGCCATCGGGACCGCCCTCGAGTTCGACAGCCACCGTCCTGTCCATGGCAGGATCGATGACCTCGAAGACCAGCCGCCCGTCCACCTGGTAGCGGCGCGCAGCCAGAGCGGCGGCGGGATCGTGGGTCCTGATCCAGATCGAGTCGCGCCGACCCGCGGTCATCCGTCTGGGCGACTCGAGTAGATCGAAGATGGGATCGATCGGTGAGCGCTGGACTGCCTCGATGGTCGCCGGCAGGTCGTGATGCAGGAGAAACGACCACAAACCCGCCCATGATTCCGGGTTGGTGCCGAGGACGTCGACGACGATCAATTCACCCGACGAGTTGCCCTGGTCATACTTGTGTTTCTGTCGATACAGGGCGTATCCGTCGTTGCTGGCGGTCAACGCAAACCGCAGGGCGGTCGCTCCGTTTCTGCGATCGGGAGGGTCCTTGAACCAGCGTTCCTCCCACCACTCCGCGGACCTTGAGATGAACCCGGGCCAAGACGGGGCAATGCGCTCGTAGATGGACGGGATGAGACGGCGCGCCTCATGTTCGTCGACGAGCCGAATCGGAGCGGGACTGGGAACCAGGCGGTGGAGGTTCGTGTATGTGCGGGGTATTCGTAGATCGACGCCCTGGGCGGCGGGCCCGTAGCCAAAGCGCCCATATATTTCCGCTTCCGATGCCCATAGAGCGCTGAGCGGTTCGCCCCGATCGGCGACATCTCTGAAGTGAGCGGCCATCATCTGCCGGAGAATGCCCCTTCGGCGGTGGGTTGGCGCCACCGACACCATGGTCGCCCCACCGGTTGCGACGGTGCCTCCCGGAACCGACAACTGCAGGGAAAAGCAACCAAGCGTCCCGACCAACTCGGGGCCATCCCACGCACAGAGAGCTCGGTCACGTTCCCAGATACGTTTGAAGCCCTCCGCTCCATCTGGCCGCGGGTCCACACCGAAGTTGCGAGCGAGCACGAAGCGGAATGATTCGATTTCCGCGGGTGTCGGGATTCTGACGACGATTCCTTCCGCCGCCATAGGAGCTCAGCCGGTGGCGGCGTCGAGAGCGGCTTGGACGGAGTCGTTGAAGGCGGTCACCGCTGCATCGAATTCATTTACGGCGGCGCGCCTCGCCTCACCCGTGTCAGGCGATGGAGCCCGCAAACCTGCCAGTGCCCGGCCGGCGGCGTCGGCAGCCTGCTGAGCGGCTGCGATCACGACGTTATGGGCCTCGACCAGGTCGGCCGGGACCGTTGCCGTCTGAACCTCACCAACCAGCGCGGCCGCGCCTTCGGCAACCGAAGTGAACGCTTCCTCTGCTTGATCGAAGGTGATCGTCTTGGGATTGGCGTCCCATCCGGCATTGGCCGACGCCAGCTCCGTTTGAAGATTGGAAAGAGTCGACTGGAACCCGGCCAAAGCGTCGAGATATGCCTGCGTGGTCCCGTCGATCTCACCGGCGGTGGTGGTGGTCCCCTCCTCGCCGGCGCTTGTCGTCGAGGTAGAGGTGGAGGTGCTATCGGCGGTTCCACCGTTTTCGTTGGCGGAAGCGGCTGAGGGAAGCTCCCGCACGAAGAGATAAGTGAATGCAACCATCGCCAGCACGACGAGGGGCAGCATCCAGCGGCCGGGCTTAGGGTCGTAGTTCGAAGTCATTTGAAGTTTCTGATCCCGCTTGGTTCCGTTTCAGGGTAGTCCTCACCCCATGGGACGCCCGGTTGGGAGATGGGGAGCCCGCAACCCTCTTGATTTACCTTCCCTCGGCCCATACGTTCGAGCGGTGCAGGTTCCACCGGGTGATGACGAACGGTTCGAGCACATCCCCTGGGACCAGATCGCACCCAGCGGGAGCCGATTGAAGGTGAGCCTCTACGCAGTGGCCGGAGCGATCCTGATCGCCGGCCTCACCGCCGCCATCGTGCGGGGTGGCGGGGCGACGACCGGACTCGTACCAACTCCGACCACCGTGACCCTGGCTACGGCAACAACCCTCGTCGAAGTTGCAACGCCGTCCACCACCGCACCAGGAGGGGCGCCCATCGACACCCCACCCGTCGCCACCCCACCCGAGGTCAAGACCCAACCCCAGGTCTGGTCGGAGGCCGATTTGATGGCCTTCCCAGCAGAGACTCTGGCTGCCGAGGCGGCGGCGGTGGCGGAGTGGCTGGCTTCCGACTTCTTTACGATCGACGGCGGAACCCAGATCGCCGCCGATCTCAGGAGTGTGCTTCCGGAGGGTTCGTCTCTACCTGCGGCCCCCTCGGGAGCTCGATCCTTCGTCGAATGGGCCCGGGCGGTCTCGGTCGAGGAGTCCGGTCCAGGACGATACGACGTGCTGGTAGTTGTGAGGAGGCTGGGGGCGGCCGACGGCGAGAACTATGCGCGGATCCCACCGGTCGGGCTCGTGATCACTCTCTCCTGGACGGAACGCGGATGGTCGGTAACCGATCTGCCGGTCCTGGCCGAGGCCCCTCCTCTCATCCAGGCGCCCGCCTGGCCGCAGACCGAGGTCCCGGCGGAGGTGATTGCTCCGGTTGTCGCCAGCACGGGTGGGAAAGTTCTCGAGGGGATGAGAGTGGGCGAGGCCTGGCGTCTGGTAGTTCAAATCGACGACCCGACCGGAGCTTCATGGCCAATGGTGATCTGGTCGGACAGCACCGGGAATCGCATTCCCGTTCCGGCGCAACCGGTTCAGCCGTAATGCTCCTCTAGGATCGCCTGCGCTTCTGGCACGATCCCACCCCAGTCCGCTTCGGGGCTCTTCGAGATCGTCACGAAGTCAGCAGTCATGAAAATGCTCGTCACGCCCTCGAGTTGGAGTATGGCCGACGCCATCGCGTTGTCGGTTGGTTGGCCGGCCACGAACGTGGCTGGTCCACCCACCGGGGTTCCCACCGAGAACTTGACCGCATTCGGGTTCGGAGTCGGGTCGAGTCTGATCACAAAACAGTTTCTATCAGCTGATCGACCCTCCGGCCAACTCGATCCACCGGGACGGCCCTCGTTCACCGGTCTCATCAGGGCTCCATCCAGGTGACGATCGGCGTCGACGTCGGCGGAACCTTTACGGACGTCGTTCGTTGGGACGGGAACTTGCTGACCACCGCCAAGCTCGCTACGACCCACAATCAGAGCGAGGCGGTGGCCGACGGGGCTCGCCAGGTTCTCGGTCCCGAGGCGGATGAACTCCTCCTTCATGGAACCACGGTCGCCACCAATGCCCTCCTCGAACGCCGGGGCGCCCGGGTCGCGCTTCTGACCAACAGTGGCTTTGAGGATCTGATCGAAATCGCCCGCCAGGATCGCCCATCCCTGTACGACCCGATGGAAGATCGCCCCCCGGCTCTGGTCGCGAGGGCAGATCGATATGGCTGGGAGCCGGGAACCGATATAACCATGCTGAGTCGGTCCGACCCGGAGTCGATCGCCATCGGCCTCCTCAACTCTTATCAACGACCCTGGCCCGGAACGCAATCTGGCGGCAATCGTTCAGGATCTGCTGCCCTCGATACCGGTCAGTGTGTCCCACCTGGTCAGCGGGGAGTTCCGCGAGTACGAGCGGATTTCCACCACGGTGCTGAATGCCTATCTCCGACCCGTTGTCTCGACCTACCTCTCCGCATTGCAGGAATCCCTTTCGGGATTGGTGGACCGCCTTCTAGTGATGAGGTCGAGCGGTGGATTGTCGTCGATCGAGTCCGCCGCCGAACTCGCCGCGTCGATCGTGCTTTCGGGGCCTGCCGCCGGGGTGGTGGCGGCGGCAGCCTGCGGATCCGCCCACGGCTGGGCGAGAGTGATTTCGTTCGACATGGGCGGCACCAGCACCGATGTGTGTCGAATCGAAGGTGGGCGTCCCGAAATCGGACCCGAGCGCTCCGTCGGCGGTGTCACCTGTCGGCTTCCTTCGGTCGCAGTGCACACCATCGGAGCAGGTGGTGGAAGCATCGGTTGGTCCGACCCCGGCGGGGCCTTGCGAGTGGGTCCTCACAGTGCCGGCGCCGATCCCGGCCCTGCCTGTTACGGACGGGGTGGCCGCGAGCCGACGACGACCGACGCCAACCTGGTCGCCGGGCGTCTCGGATCCGACGGGGCGCTCGCCGGAGGAATCGTGCTCGATCGTTCGGCCGCGCTGGCCGCCCTCGAAGCGATCGGAAGTGAGTTGGACCTCGAACCCGAAGCCGTCGCCTCCGGCATGCTCGAGGTGGTCGACGCCCTGATGGAACAGGCAATTCGCAAGGTGTCCATCGAACAGGGGGCTGATCCAAGGCAAGCTCCCCTGCTCGCATTCGGCGGTGCCGGCGGACTGCACGCGAGCGGTCTCGCCAGGCGCCTCGATATGCCGGCCGTCCTGATCCCGCCTCACGCCGGCGTGTTCTCGGCTCTGGGTCTTCTCCTGAGCCCGGCCCGCCACGATCTGGCCCGGACCATCGTCTTGTCGCAAGGCTCGCCCGAGCTCGTCGGACGAATCGACGAGATCCGATCTGAGGTGATCGAGGCGTTTCGAACTGGCACCGGATCGGCTCATGATCACGTCGAGATGCGGGCCGACATCAGGTATCCGGGTCAATCCCACGAGACCGAGGTCGCAATCGAGTCGGGTGACACCTGGCAGGTCCTGGCCCAAAGGTTCCATGAAACGCATCAGGTCCGCAACGGCTTTTCCCGCAGCGATCAGCCGATCGAGCTCGTGACCCTAAGGGCGGCCGCCATCTCGCATCCTGTCATCGGATGGTCGTCGTTGCCTTTGCCATTTGAAGAGGGAGAGCCACGTTTGGGCGAGCGTTCCGGCCCGGACGGTCGGTCGATCGAACGCTGGTGGCGTCCCGCCCTCCGCCCCGGGGCCGAAATCGTCGGACCGGCCGTGGTCGAAGAAGTGGAATCCACCACCTGGATCGGCGAGGGGGAGCGGGCCGTCGTTCTCGAGGACGGCACTCTTGAGGTGACATGGTGATCGACGCCATCAGTCTCGAGGTGGCCCGAAGTCGCTTTGCCTCGCTCGCAGACGAGATGGGTGTGGTGCTGAGGAGAACCTCCCACTCTCCCAACATCAAGGAACGGGCCGATTGCTCCGTGGCGATCTTCATGCCGAACGGGGAGATGCTCGCTCAGGCCGAGCACATTCCGGTCCACTTGGGGTCGATGCCGGCCTCGGTCCAGGCTGTGGTCGACAGATTCGATCCAGAGCCGGGCCTTCAATACGCCGTCAACGATCCCTACGCCGGCGGCACCCACTTGAACGACCTCACCCTGGTCCGGCCCATCTTCCTCGGAGGACGACTCCTGGCCTGGGTTGCCAACCGGGCCCACCATGCCGATGTCGGGGGTGAGGCTCCGGGGTCGATGCCCGCCCATGCCACCAGGTTGGAACAGGAGGGCCATGTCGTGGCGCCGATCGGCGCGGTCAGGGACGGTCGATGGATCGAGGAATTTCACGGCCCGTTTCTCAAAGCCACCCGTACTCCCCGCGAACGAGAGGGTGATCTGGCCGCCCAGATGGGGGCGAATGAGATCGGTGCAGTTCGTCTCTCTGAGATGATCGAAGGCCTGGGAGCTGACCGAATTCGATCGGCTGGCGACGGGTTTGCTCGACTACGGCGAGCGTCGGACTCGGGCTGCGCTGGGCGGGTTGCCAGCCGGGGTGTACCGCTTCTCTGATTTCATGGAGTGGGGTGACGAAGACGTAGCCATCGCGGTCACCGTGACCGTGGCCGATGGTGAATTGCACGCCGACTTCACGGGGACCGACCCTCAGGTGATGGGCAACATCAACGCTGTCGAAGCAGTGACTCGTTCCTGTCTCTACTACGCGGTCAGGGTGGCGACCGACCCGATGATTCCAGCCAACGGGGGCTGCTACCGCCCGCTATCGCTGCACGCTCCCGCCGGGACCCTGGTCAACGCTCTGGCCCCGGCGGCGGTGGCTGCCGGGAATGTCGAAACCAGTCAGCGGATCGCCGATGTCCTGCTCGGCGCATTGGCTCAGGCTGCGCCCGACCGGGTGCCGGCGGCATCGCAGGGGACGATGAACAACATCCTCGTCGGCAACGACGACTTCGCGTACTACGAAACGGTGGCCGGGGGCCAGGGTGGGCGACCGGGAAGGGCCGGGCAGTCGGGAATCCACACCGGCATGACCAACACCAAGAACACGCCGATCGAATCCCTCGAGATGCACTACCCCTTCAAGGTGACCCGCTACACGCTTCGGCGGAACTCGGGTGGCCTCGGCCGCCACTCCGGAGGGGAGGGGGTGGAACGGGAGATCACCTTCTTGGTGCCGGCCGTACTGTCGTTGATGGGCGAGCGGCGTCGTAACCAGCCCTGGGGCCTGGCGGGCGGTGGGCCGGGTGCGAACGGAGAGGATTGGCTGATCCGCCCGGGCCAGGTCCCCGAGCGGCTTCCGGGCAAGACCACTATCGAAGTCCAACCGGGCGACCGCCTCCTCGTCAAGACCCCTGGCGGGGGCGGTTGGGGATCGAAGGATTAGGAGTAGTGGGTATCGGAAACCTGCGCGGGGCCGGCGAGGATGCGTTGTACGGGTCCTCGAAGTGATAAAAACTACGCATGATCGAGGAGTTGAAAGCTGCCCTTGACCCCGAGAGGGTTTTGGGATCGGCGCTGGCGAGGCATCTCTACTCGAAAGATGCCGGCGTCTATCGAGGTGAGGCCACGGTCGTGGTGGTTCCCATCACCACTGAGGAAGTCCAGGAAGTGGTGCGAATCGCCACTCGCCACGGCGTCCCGATCATCGCCCGGGGAGCGGGTACCGGCCTGGCGGCGGGAGCGGTGCCGCTCGACGGCGGCATCGTCCTTTCCACCACCCGGATGAACGAGATCTACGAGATCGACCCCGTCAACCAGACCGCCTGGGTGGGCCCCGGTGTGATCAACCTCGATCTGTCGCGGGCCACCGCCGGCGTCGGCCTCCACTTCGCCCCCGATCCTTCATCGCAAGCCGCCTGCACGATCGGCGGGAACGTTGCCAACAACTCGGGAGGACCTCACTGCCTGGCCGAGGGTTCGACCGTCAACCACGTCCTGGCTCTCGAGGTCGTCCTCGCCGATGGCACCGTGATCATGGTGGGGTCCGAAGCTCCCGACGAGATCGGCCTCGACCTCCGCGGCATGATGGTGGGATCGGAGGGGACCCTGGGGATCGTGACCAGGGCATTGGTCAAGCTCACCCCCAACCCGCCCGACGTGCGGACGCTCCTGGCCTGGTTCGACTCGGTCACCGATGCCGCCGCAACTGTCAGCGGTGTGATCGCAGCAGGGGTCGTGCCGGCCGCGCTCGAAATGATGGACCAGGCGATGACCCGGGCCGTCGAGAACTGGCTGCACGCCGGACTTCCCACGGAAGCCGCCGCCATCCTGCTGGCCGAGGTAGTCGGGGAGACCGCGGCGGTCGAAGCCGAGGCGGAGCTCATCCGGCGGGTGGCAATCGAGAATCACGCCCAGGTCCGGGTGGCCGCGGACGAGGCCGAGCGGGCTTTGCTGTGGAAGGGTCGCAAGTCTGCCTTTGGGGCCGTTGCCCAAGCTGCCCCCAACTACTACTTGCATGACACGGTGGTCCCCAGGACCAGGCTGGTCGAGACCATGGAAGAGGTCTACAGAATTGGCGACCGGCACGGCCTGACGATGCTCAACGTATTCCATGCCGGGGACGGCAACCTCCATCCGCTCATGGCGTTCGACGCCAGTGAACCGGGAATGCTCGAAAAGGTGCAGGCCGCGGCCGACGAGCTCGTCGAGCTATGCGTCAAGATGGGAGGCGCCCTCTCGGGGGAGCACGGGATCGGCCGCGAAAAGCGCGACCTGATGCCACTGATGTTCAACGTCGCAGATCTCGACGCGCAAGCCCGGGTCAAGGAGGCATTCGACCCGACGGGACTCTTCAACCCGGGCAAGGTGCTGCCCATGGGCTCACGGTGCTTCGACGTCGGTGGCAAGGTTCCCGAGGGTGCCTGGGTGTGACTTCGATACGGGCCGGGATCTCCCTCATAGCTTCGAAAATGAAGGCGGACGTCCCCGGCCTCCCGGAAGCCGAGATCACCGCAGCGCCATCCAACCCGGCGGAGCTGGCCGAACTCTTGGCGGAAGCGTCGGCGGGTGGTCTCAAAGTCCTCGTTTGGGGTGGAGGGAGCCACCAGGGTTTCGGGCACCGGGTCACCCCCGACCTCGTGATCTCGATGTCGAGGCTGAATCGTCTCATCGCCTGGGAGCCGGACGACATGACAGTGGTCGTCGAAGGCGGCATGGGAGTCGCCGATCTGGAGGCACGGCTTGCCACCCGGGGCCAGACTGCCGTTCTTCCCGAGGTCGCCGGCGATGCGACGGTCGGAGGTGTGCTGGCCGCGGGAATCTCCGGCTACCGACGCGCTCGTTATGGGCCGACCCGCGATCGCATTCTGGAGATCACGGTCGTCACTGGTGACGGCCGCATCGTTAAAGCCGGAGGCCGAGTGGTGAAGAACGTTACGGGCTATGACCTTCCCCGACTGGTCGTAGGGTCGTTCGGTGCTCTGGGTGTGGTCGTCTCGGCCTGTCTCAAGTTGTGGCCGCTGCCCAAAGCATCGGCCACCGTCACTCTTGGCGACCCTCTTCCGGCGGGCCTGGTCTATCGGCCATTGGCTGTTCTGGCCGACCTCAGCAACACCAGGGTTTTCCTGGCGGGAACCGAGGCCGAGGTCGATTCGCAGGCCGTCCGTTTGGGGGGAGTCAGAGAAGACGGGCTTGGGTGGCCGTCACCGGTCGGTGGGGAAACCACCTGGTCTCTGCGGGTGCCACCTTCGAAAGTCGACGCCGCCTTGAGTCGACTCCCGTCAGATTCCGATCGGATTGCACAGACGACGGTCGGCGAAATTGCATTCGCCGCAGATCAACTCGACATCGTGGGGGACCTTCGCCGGTGGGCGGAATCGGTCGGCGGACGATTGGTCGTCACCAAGGCAAATGAGTCCGTTTACGAGATTTTCGATCCATGGGGAACCCCGCCCTCCTCGCTGGCTCTGCAGCGGAGATTGATCGAGGCTTTCGATCCACAACGGATCATCAACCCTGGCCGGCTCCCGGGTGGAATCTGAATGACCGGATGGGTGACCGAGTTCCGCCCAACCCAGGCTGAGCTGGCGGCTTGCGTTCAATGCGGGCTGTGCCTTCCCCATTGTCCGACGTTCCGTCTGACCGGACTGGAGACGGCATCCCCCCGGGGGAGATTGGCAGCGATGAACGCGGTAGCGGCCGGGGTGATCGCGCTCGACGCCGACTTCGAAGAGGCGATGTCCTTTTGCTTGAACTGTCGTGCCTGCGAGGCGGTGTGTCCGAGCATGGTGCCCTATGGCCGAGCCATGGAAGGAGCCCGCGCCGAGGTTGCTGCCCAGCGTCCCCGGATCGGGAGAAAGGTCCGGCACTTTGCCCTGGGGACCCTCCTTCCCAACCGCCGCCTGGTGGGTCTGGTCACTTGGCTGATTTCGCTGGCACAGCGGCTGGGGCTCAGACGCCTTTTACCCGCGAGGCTGCGGTCGGGTTTCGACGGGCTCAGACCCATCAAGGCGACTCGGCAACTCGGGGGGGCGCAGGAGGCTCCGACTCTGGGCCGGGCTGGACTCTTGCGCGGTTGCGTGATGGACCCCTGGTTCGGGGAGGTCAACCGGGCCGCCGAGACACTGCTCGGGCGCGCCGGCTATGAAGTCGTATCGCCGTCTGCGCAAACCTGCTGTGGGGCTTTGGCCGCTCACGACGGGGCAATGCCAGAGGCGACCGTTCTTGCCCGCAGAAACATCGAGGCCTTTGCCGGCTTCGACTTGGTCGTGGCGACCGCGGCCGGATGCAGCGCTCATCTGCGCGAGTACGACCACTTCGGTGGCGGGGCCGAAGTGGCGGGGAGCGCCCGCGACGTGACCGAGGTGGTTGCCGGGCTGATCGAGGCGGGCCACCTGCCACGGCTCGAACGCGTTCGGGGACCGGTGGCCGTGCAAGATCCCTGCCACCTCCGACATGCCCAAAGGATCTTCGCCGCTCCCCGGACCATCCTCACCGCGGCCGGATACACCACGGTCGAGATCGATCCGGACGGGATCTGCTGCGGAGCCGCCGGCATCTACAGCCTGCTTCGACCTCAGGCTTCCGCCGAACTGGGGCGCCGGAAGGCCGACCAGGTGAGAGCAAGCGGCACCCACGTGGTGGCGTCGGCCAATCCCGGCTGTGAGCTCCAACTGCGGTCACAACTAGGGGGGACTTATCGGATCGCCCATCCGATCGAGCTCTACCTGGAAGCACTCAGGGACTCGGGCCGGTGACTTCCCTTCGTTTAGTCTGGCCTCAATGCGAGTGATCGATTGACCGAGGCGGCCGGGAGCATCCTGACCAACCGAACGAGCACCGGATGGCGTTACTACACGCGGCTCGCCATCAACTCCTTCGCCACGATGCTCGACCTTGGCCTCTTTACCCTCGGCGCTGCCCTGGTCGGTGTCGGGCTGGCGGTCCTGCTGGCGGGCTTCGACGTGGTCGACGCCGATCTGGGTCTGTCGACCGGATCGGTGCTGGTCTCAGCGCTCGTTCTTGGCGTGGTCGGGACCTTCTCCATGGGGATCGCGTCCGAGGGTCCGGCCCGGCGAGCCAGCACCTTCGTCCCACACAACGATTATGAACGGGCGATCGGGCGAGCGATTGCGTCATTTGTGGTGGGATTGATTCTGATCGCCGTCGCCGATCGACTCGCCCGATTCGCAGACGATGTATCGGCCCCGCTCGTAACCGGCATCGAACTCGTCAGAACAACCGGGCGGGCGGCTCTGTGGCCGGTGCCTCTAATCGGTGTTCCCCTCGCCTGGGGGATTCACCGCTCGCGGATCCTGGGCGAGTCCGCCGAGGAATTGGATCTGCCGATCATGTTCGCCACGTGGGTGGTAGCGGTGATTCTGTTTCTGTAATGACGAAGCGGGACGTCCTAAAGGGCCTTCTCGTAAATGATGTTCGGATGATCGAGTTGGAATCGACTGCGCACGAGGGCTTCCTCCAGCCAGTCGACTCTGGGGATCATCACTTGCAACTTTTCTGCGGAGCGTTCCTGGGCAAGATCGATGAGGGCCACCGCCGCCCGATCGGCGTCTTCGAGTGTGGTGATCAGTAGTGGAACCCACATCTCCTCCTCCGATTCTTCGGTGATGACCCAGGCCGAGGGGCTGGTCCAGAGCCTGCGAGCCTTGGCTGCGGCCACAAGATCGCTGGGTCGTAAACGACGAAACGACCAACCTGCGGCAGCGTAGAGTTGGTGCCCGACTCGAGCTTGGTCACCGGTCGACCAAACCAGGTAGGCGGGGTCGGCTTCGGCCGATGGCGCCAGGTCGAGCCGCTCGGGTCCGGTCAGTCGACGCCCTCCGTTTGAAGTGGTACCGGCGCCGGCGGGGGTTCTCGCATCGATCGTCCGAGTCGCCAGAGCAAAGTGAGCAACTGCCCGGTAACCAAGCTTCTCTACCTGACTCCGGGCGGCGGTGTTTTCCTCCTCGGTGGCAAGCCGAATGACCTTGGCTCCGCGTTCTGTAGCCCACTGCACTCCGAAGTCGTTCATATCCGATCCGATTCCTTGCCGGCGATGGTCGGGATGAACCCTGGCTCCGGACAGCCACGCCTCGACAGCTGACAGAAGACCGACCCGGGCAACAGCGATGGGCAAGCCTTTCTCATCGGCGGCGACAAAGGCGAGCTCATCTGTGCGATCGAGCCAGGTGGGAAAGTCGCGGCCGACGTAGTCGCCCCACGCAAACGTGTCCTCTGTGAACGAACGGACCTTGTCGACGTCCTCGATGCGGCCGGCGCGGATCGTGATGCCTTTCAATCTTTCATCACATCCTGTCGGGAACCTCGATACCGAGCAGATCGAGACTCGTCGTCAGGGTTCTCAGGGTCAGATCCGCCAGGGCCAGCCAGGAAGATTGCCGCTTGCTGTCGGGCTCATCGAGGATGTGGCACGCGTCATAGAACCGGTTCCAAACGGCCGCCAGCGAGTAGGCGAATTCCGCCAAGTGATTGGGGGCCCGCAGTTCGGCCGTGCGATCGATGACGTCGGGCAGACGGGAAAGCTCCAACATCAGATTGCGTTCGGCCTCAACGGTTGGTGCCAGGATCGGTCCCGGGGTGAGACCTCGATCGGCAGCTCGTCTCTGGATCGAGCGGATTCGAACCGCTCCATACTGCAGATAGGGGCCGGTCTTGCCCTCGAACGAAGAAAACCGGTCGAGATCAAAGGTGTAATCCGACACTCTGTTGTTGATGAGATCGCCGAACTTGAGTGCCGCCACTCCCACCTGGTGGGCGATCTTCTCACGCTCCTCCGGCGGATATTCCTGAGCGATATGGGCCTCGGCCAGACGGTTTCGAGCAGCATTCTCGATCAGGTCGATCAGATCGGAGAGGCTGACCACCCCGCCGGCCCTGGTCTTGAATGGCTTCCCGTCCTTGCCGTTCATCGTTCCGAACCGGATGTGTTCGAGCGTCATCCAGTCCGGGGCGATACCCGCCTTGCGGGCAGCCCGGAAGACAAGCTCAAAATGGTCGGATTGACGGGCATCGACCACGTACAAGACCAGGTTGGCCCCGAGATCGCGGCGCAGCTCGATCGTCGCCAGGTCGGTGGTCGAGTACAGATAGCCGCCGACCGATGTCTCGAGGATGAGGGGCGGCAACTCGCGTTTGTCGCCCGGTTCATCGACCCGGATGATGAGGGCACCCCTGCTTTCTTCGGCGATGCCCTCCGCCTTGAGGCGCGCGACGAGGGGTTGGAGACGATCGGCGACGTCGGATTCGCCGTACCAGAGATCGAATTCGACGCCGAGGCGGGCGAAGTCGGCTCGCTGGCTTCCCTCGGAGACCCTTTTCATGTGCTGCCAGAGTGCGACGTAACCGGGCCGACCCTGTTGCAGTTCGACCGTGATCTGGCGCGCCCGTTCTGCCCAATCCGGATCGGTTTCGGCGCGGGCCGCCGTGGCGGGGTAGATCTCCTGCAGATCGGCCAGGGTGACCGGAGATTCGGTCTCATAGGGCCCTGTCCAGGTCGGGTCGAAGTAGGGGAGTTCGGGATGTCGCCGTTCGATCTCGGCTATCACGAGCCCCATCTGCAGACCCCAATCTCCGAAGTGGGGATCCCTGATGACCTTGTCCCCACGAAGAGCGAAGAGCCTTGCCAGAGAGTCACCGATGATCGTTGCGCGGAGATGACCCACGTGCATCGCCTTGGCCACGTTGGGGCCGGCATAGTCGACCACCACCGTCTGATTTTCGGATTCACCGACCCCGAGCCTTGGATCATCGATGGCTCGCTGGGTGACGGCGGCGAGGGTCTCGTCGGTGACGAACAGATTGATGAACCCGGGTCCGGCGACCTCGACTTTGGTCAGCGTGGGATGAGAGGCCAGCCGGTCGGCAATCCGCTGAGCGAGTTCCCGTGGAGGCAATCCCGCGACCTTGCCGGCGGCCATGGACCCGTTGGCCTGAAACTGCCCGAATTCGGGCCGCTGCGAAACAACGACCTCGCCATAGCTCGGATCGATCCCCTCGGCGGCAAACGCCTCCCCAACGATCCCCGAAAGTTCCGAAAGCAACGACATACCGCCCCCCATTGTGGTCGACAAAAGGATCCCTTTGTCCCCTCGCCGGTAGCCGGGGGGAACTGGATTTGTAGGGGGGCAGGTTGGCTGGATGCTAGGGTTGCACCAGCTGCCTCGATGTCTCGACGGGTTTGCCAAGCCCCCCTACCTCCCGCCTCGTTTCCTCGGCGGCAGGGACCTTCCCCCGCCCTGTCGGGCGAAGGGACAAGCTGGCAGCCGAGTAGGCGGTCAGGGTTAGGGGGGTACTGGTGAAGCTGTCATCAACGTCAAGGACGGGTTTGCCAATCCCCCCTACCTCCCGCCTCGTGACCTCGGCGGCAGGAGCGCTTTCCTTTCCCCCCGCCCTTCGGGCGAAGGGACAAAAAGAGCGTCTTTCTTATTTGTCCCCTCGCCGGTAGGCGGGGGGAAGGTACCGCTGGCTGCCGAATAGGCGGCCAGGGGTAGGGGGGGACTGGTGAAGCTGTGGTCAACGTCTACCGTTCTTGGGGTGTCGTTTGCCGAGTATCACCAGTACGACGCGCTCGGGTTGGCTGCGTTGATTCGCGACGGGGAGACCAGCGCCAGCGAGGTGCTGGGGGCTGCCATCGACACCATCGAGCGGCACAACCCTGTCATCAACGCCGTTGTCTACAAGTTGTACGAGCGGGCCCAGGCGCGTGCCAAACGCGGTTTGCCGCAAGGACCGTTCACGGGGGTTCCCTTCCTGCTGAAGGACCTGGCTCTGGCATATCGGGCGGCTCCTCTTACCAACGGGTCTCGATCGATGGCCAACTTCGTTCCCAATTACAACGGAACGCTGGCGGACCGTTTCGAAGCAGCGGGACTCGTCATCTTGGGGAAGACCAACACGTCCGAGTTCGGCATGGCTCCGGTTTGCGAGCCGGAGCTTCATGGCAAGACCTCGAACCCGTGGAATCCTGCCCGAACATCGGGTGGTTCTTCGGGGGGAGCGGCGGCGGCGGTGGCCTCCGGAATGGTGCCCATGGCGCATGCGTCCGATGGAGGCGGTTCGATTCGCATTCCCGCCTCGGCCAATGGTCTGTTTGGTCTCAAACCCACCCGGGGTCGGAATCCATCCGGGCCGGTCGAGGGAGAGTCGTGGTTTGGTCTCAGCGGTGGCCACGCCATTACCCGCAGCGTTCGGGACTCGGCCGCGTTGTTGGACGCCACCCACGGCCCCGAAGCCGGCGACCCTTACTCGGCTCCGCCGGTGGAGCGCCCATTCCTTGATGAGGTCTCGACTGACCCCGGTTCACTGTGGATCGCTCTCACCGTTGAGCCTCTGTTCGAGGCCAAGGTGGACGACGACTGCCGACTCGCGGTGCACGAAACGGGGCGGCTTCTCGAGTCACTCGGACACCGGGTGTCGTACGTCGAAGTTCCAGTCCAGCGGCAGGCCTGGGCCGAGGCCTTTCTCACCCTCGCGGCCGGGAATGCCGCCGCCTTGTTACCGCTGGCTGCCGAACTGGGAGGCAAGTCAGGGCCCGATCCCGCCGACTTCGAGTTGGCGACCTGGACCCTGGCACAGATCGGTGGCAAGCTGAGTGCCGACCGTATGGCCTTGGCATGGCGCGAAACCCGGCTGGCCGGGAGGGCGATGGCTCGATTCCACCAGGAGTTCGACATCCTCGTTACCCCGACTCTGGCCCGAGTGCCGTGGCCCCATCACGATCTCAGCCCAACGGCACTCGAAACCCGATTGATGGAGGGGCTGCGGCGGGCTCCGGTGGGTCGAGCGTTGATGATGATTTTCCGCCAACTCGGAGCCAGGATCCTCGAGCCGATTCCCAATACCGCTCTCTTCAACATGACCGGACAACCGGCGATGTCGGTACCGCTCCACTGGAGCAGTGATGGTCTGCCGGTTGGCGTGCAGTTTGTGGGCAGGTTCGGGGAGGAGTCGACCTTGTTCCGGCTGGCCGGTCAACTCGAACGGGCCAAGCCCTGGTTCGATCGCACGGCTCCCATTTTCGGCTAGGTCATCCAACCGGCCCGGTTCGGTAGACCGTGACCGGCAATTGGCGATAGCCAGTGCCGTAGTTTTGGAGAGCGACCAAAAAGCTCCCGTTCACGCTCCCCAGGGCTTCAACATTGCCGGCGCGAAGACCCGCTTGCGGTCGGGCCCAACTGAGGCCATCAGCGGAGAGGAAAACGTCGAAGCGAAACGTTTGCGGTGATGTGCCGAGATCGCTGAGGACGGCGGCGGGGAACTCGAATGTCTTGGTTTCGTTTGCCGCGAATCGGATCGAATCGGAGTCCGCCACATAAGTTCCATTGATCAATCCGTCGTTGTCGAAGTATGCGTAACTGGTTTCGCCGGACGGCTCTTCGATCCGCAATGTGCCGCCCTCAAGAGCCAGGGTGTATCCATCGATCCGGATGATCGGCTCCACATACGCCCCGTAGTCGGCCGACGACCGCCGCCAGCCCGCGGTCGCCTGCTGTGATGAACGTCTCGAAGTTCGTGTTCGAGATCTCGCTCGGGAGCTCGATTGTCGCGTATTCCTCGTCTTCGACCACGAGCAGCCTGGTCGTTCCAAAGAACCGATCGACGCCGAGCAACCGACCATCCCAACTCTGATAGTTGCGGGGCGGGAAACGATTCGTCTGCTCCCAAGTTCGTCCGTCCGACGAATACCGCAGTCCATAGTCCGAGGCCAGGAAGCCCCCGTCGGGCGTCGTGGTCAAATTCTCGATAGAGAAGTTGATCGGGAGTCTCTCCCAAATGATCAGGTTTTCTGAGCGGAACAGATTCATTGAGCTGGCGGTCAGGTTTTGCTCAAAGGCTCGGAGGCGAAAGAGCTCGATGCCCGGCGGTGCCACAACCGTGTAGCCATCCGGGGCGAACGAAAGGCGAAAGTCACCCCGCTCCAAGCCAGATACGAGGTCAGGCGGGATTTGGTTCAAGTTGGATAGGTCGATGTCAGTACCGGGGTACTCGGTGATCAGGACAGCTTCGGAACCAGCCGTCAATTGCAAGCTGGGAGACCCTGCGTCGCCAGACGAAATGGGAAGCGATGACCATCGCCGTCCATCGATCGATTTCCAGAGCACGGACGAGCTCGGAGTCGGGGGCGCATAGGCCGGCCCCTGATCCTGACCGATCGCTCCAACAGCCATGAGCACGCCTTCGAATGCATCGAGGTCATCAATCCTCAGCCATTCGCCACCTTCAACCGACACGTTTGCCTCGGTCTCCCAGCTGGTGCCATCTACTGACGAAAGGACCGTGGCCGCGGCCGAGGGGTAGCTGTGATTGCCGATGATCCAATGCTTTCCGTTGAACTCGACCGGGCCGACAAGTTGGACAAAATCTTCCAAACCGCTGGCAGGTGTCAGAGCAAAGGACTCATCCGACATGAGGGCTACCGACGTCGCCGCCAGCGTGGTGCTGGTGGTTGCGACATCCGGGGTCGGCAGGAGCTGAGGTGCAGTTGTGGCCGGCGGCGCGCGAAGAGTCCTGGGGGAAAAAGGCGAGCCCTGCTCCCACCGCCGCCACGACCAGCCAGACCAGCCATCGCCGCGGCGGCGGGGCCTCATCGATGGGGCGCCGTGCGATCGGTGCCGGCCGACCTGCTCCGAGGTCGATGACCTCTATCTCGATCGACGCAACTCCCGGCGCGTCTTTTGGTCTGACCGTTCCGGCCCCTGGATCGATCTCAGTACTTGGCGAGTTCCTGGGCATGGCGGACGATGCCTTCCGGGTTCGGATAAACCATTTCTTCGAGCTCGGCGGCGAAAGGAAAGGTGGGAACGTCGGGGGCGGCATACCGGCGAACGGGGGCATCGAGCCATTCGAAGGTCTTGTCCGCCACCTGCGCCGCCAACTCGGCGCCATAACCGACGAACTCGTTGTCCTCATGAACGATGAGAACCCGGCTCGTCTTCTTCACCGAGGCCTCGATGGTCGCCCAATCGAGAGGCTTCAGACTGCGAAGGTCAATGACCTCGATCGAGACACCGAGGTCGGCGAGAGGTCCGACGGCTTCCAGGCTGAAGTGGGCCATGGCCCCATAGCAAAGGACGGTGACGTCGGTGCCGGGGTGACGGATCGCGGCCTTCCCGAGCGGAACTCGCCATTCCCCTTCGGGATAAGGGCCCTTGCCAAGCCGGTAGAGCTTCTTGGGTTCGAGGAATATCACCGGATCAGGGTCCTCCACGGCCGACATCAGCAGGCCCTTGACGTCGGCCGGGGTCGAAGGAACCACGACTTTGAGGCCGGGAATGTGGGCATAGAGGGATTCGATCGATTGCGAGTGGTAAAGCGCCCCGTGGATGCCGCCTCCGAACGGCACCCTTATGACAATCGGGCAGGACCAGCGCCCGTTGCTTCGATAATGGATCCGGGCGGCCTCCGACACGATCTGGTCGAAAGCGGGGTGGATGTAATCGGCAAACTGGATCTCGGCGATCGGGCGTTTGCCGGCTGCGGCCATCCCGATGGCCGCGCCGGCGATGAGTGACTCCGAGATCGGTGTGTTGAAGCAGCGAGCGGCACCGAAGGCGTCGGTGACCCCCTGGGTCGCCTTGAAGACTCCGCCCTTCTTCCCACCAACATCCTCTCCGAAGACGACTGCGTCGTCATGAGCCGACATGACGTCGTGGATCGCCAGGTTGACGGCAGTTATGAGGTTCACCTCCCGCCCTTTCGGCTCCGGCTCAGGAGTGGTGACGGCAGGTCCCGGTTCGATCACCTTTGCATAGACGTGGCTGTAGGGATCGTCGGGGGCGGGAGCTCTCTCGGCTTCCTCGACGGCCGCCGCGATTTCGGCAACAACGTCCCGTTCGATTCCGATTTCGTCGGCTTCGGAGAGGAAACGCTCCTCGATCAGATACTGCTTCAGCGTGACGATCGGGTCATGTCTGCGCCAATCCTCGACCTCTTCGCGGGTGCGGTAGAGCCGATCGTCATCATCAGAGGTGTGGGCGTAGTAGCGATAGGTCTCGGCCTCGATCAGGCTCGCCCCGAATCCTCGGCCGCGCCTCGTCGGCCGCCTTCTTGACCGCCTGATAGACAACCAGGGGATCGTTGCCGTCGATCAAGTAGCCCTTCATTCCATAACCTTCGGCCCGCCCGGAGATCGACCCGGCCACCCCCTCACTCGACGGGACCGAGATCGCATACTGGTTGTTCTCGATGATGAATACGACGGGCAGTCGATGAATACCGGCGAAGTTCATGGCCTCATGCCAGTCGCCCTCCGACGTCGATCCTTCACCCCCGTAGACGACGACTATCCCCGGCCGACCCTCGAGTTTGAGAGCTTGAGCGATGCCCACCGCATGGGGGTACTGGGTGGCGATCGCCGAAGACTGGGTGAAGATGCGGCCGCGGGGATCGGACCAGTGGTTGGGAAGCTGGCGGCCTCCCGAGAACGGATCGGTCTTGCGGGCGAAGACCCCGAGAAACACATCGAGGGGCGGGGTGCCCCACGCCAGTGCAACTCCCATATCTCGGTAGTAGGGGAGCAGCCAGTCGTGCTCCCGGTCGAGGGCGAACACCGATGCCACCTGTATCGCCTCATGGCCGGACGATCCGACGACGAACGGCACTCGCCCCTGACGGTTGAGAGCGAACATCCGATCGTCGATGCGGCGGGCCGTGAGCATCAAGCGATACATCTCGAGCACGGCCTTGTCGGACAGGCCCAACTGATCGTGGTGCAACGCTCTCTTCATCCACTCCATCAGAGTGCCCCACAAGGTAATGGGTCCCGGCCGATCAGATGGATTGGGGTCAGTGAAGTCAAAAAGAGCCGACCCTTTCGGTTCATCCGTCCTGTGCCGAGTCTACCCACCACCTGTTCGAAGCGCCCCTGGCGAATATCCAATTACGTCTTAGGATGTCAGCGTGATCAAGTCGGCGTTTCTGCGTGTATACCTCCCCGAGGACGGGGTTCCCGATTGCGAGCCCCATCCCGAGGATCTCGGACAGCGGACCCGCCGTTGGGAGCCTTATGGCTTCGTCGGCGAGTCCATGATCGACGACGCCTGGATGGCTGAATGGCGGGGCCGGACCTTCGTGTGCCCCCGGCGCCCACAGCTAAGGATGCTGGAAGGAGTGCTCGCCCTCTATCGCGCGTTTGAGTCCTGGGGCCGCCCGTTGATAATCCCTGAAGACGTGGCCCGGCAGGCCAACCGCGAACTCGAGGACCTGCGCCGTCGGGACCCCGAGATCAGGTCCCACATCCTCACCTCGGCCTGGCATGTCCCGGTCCGATGGTTTGTCATATTCGACCCCTCAGAGCGTCTGCTCGACACTTCCGGCCCGCGGACGGAGCTTCGCTACCGCACCAACCTCGGTGAGGCGACTCGACGAATAGATCGGGCGGTCGAGATACTCAACGACGCCGAAATGCCAGATGCCATCGTGACCGAATTGGCGGCCCTGGGTGCCTGGCTCGCCGACTTTCCGTCCGACGCAATGATCGAATTGGACTACGCCGGCATCGTTGACCTTTTCTCCGAGGCGGATCTCATCCTCGACGACTCGGCGGCCGAGGTCTGGCTCTCGATCGAAGCTCTCGAGTCGGGCGATTGGGACCGTGCCGGAGAGCAATACGGCGCGCTGATGTCGCGCTGGGCTCCAATCTTTGCGGTGACATACAGCAATTGAAGAGCCTGCGGCTCTTCGTTTTGAGTTATGCGTTTGCGTTATGCGTGGGGAATGCCGGATCCCCTCTACTGGTGAATCTGACGTACCAGGCACCACGAACCACGCACCACCCGCTTCAACGTAGGTCTCCCACCCGTAACTAGCCTTGTACCTATGGCTTCTCCCGATCCTCGCGACTTCCTCGATATCAATTCTCTCCTCAGCGAGGAGGAAAGGTTGCTGCGCGACACTGTTCGGCGGTTCACCGAGGAGAAGATCCTGCCCGAGGTCGGCTCCTGGTGGGAGGAGGGCACTTTCCCGAAAGAGCTGGCGAAGGAGATGGGAGCTCTCGGTCTGCTCGGCATGCATCTCCAGGGTTACGGATGTGCCGGTACCAGCGCCACGGCCTACGGTCTGGCTTGCATCGAACTCGAGGCGGGTGACTCGGGCACGCGATCATTCGTGTCGGTCCAGGGATCCCTGGCGATGTTCCCGATCTGGGAATTCGGATCGGAGGAACAGAAACAGACCTGGCTCCCGGGAATGGCCGCCGGAGAGATCATCGGTTGCTTTGGCCTAACGGAGCCCGACTCCGGGTCGGACCCCTCGTCGATGAGAACCAGTGCCCGCAAGGACGGGTCGGACTGGGTAATCACCGGCACCAAGATGTGGATCACCAACGGAAACGTCGCCGACGTCGCCATCATCTGGGCCCGTACCGACGAAGGGATCAGAGGGTTCATCGTCCCGACCGACACCAAAGGTTTCACCGCCAACCTGATCCACCGCAAAGCCTCATTGCGCGCTTCGATTACCTCCGAGTTGGTACTCGACAACGTGAGGGTGCCCGGCGACTTCGTCCTTCCCGGGGTTTCCTCCATGAGGGGTCCGCTGTCCTGCCTCAACGAGGCACGATTCGGGATTCTCTTCGGAGTGATGGGAGCGGCCCGGGCTTGTTATGAGGCGGCGCTCGATTATGCGAAGAGTCGGGTTCAGTTCGGAGCCCCAATCGCCTCGTACCAGCTGACTCAGCAGAAACTGGTCGAGATGATGGTGACGGTGAACCGCGGAACGCTGGTGGCCCTCCACCTGGGCCGCATGAAGGATGAGGGGAGAATCACTCCGGAATTGGTGAGCTTCGGCAAGTTCGACAATGTCCGCAATGCTCTCGATGTCGCCCGGACGGCCCGGTCGGTCCTCGGCGCCAACGGGATCACTCTCGAATATCCCGTCATTAGACACATGGCGAATCTCGAGACCGTGCTCACCTACGAAGGCACCAACGAGATTCACACCCTCATCCTGGGCCAGGCGATCACCGGACTGTCCGCCTTCTCGGCGGCGGGGCCGACCGGCGCGCCCTAGCCAATGGAGGCATCGGCGGTCTCCTACCGGAACCTGACCAAGCGTTTTGGACAGAAGACGGCCGTCAACGAGATCAGCGTCGAGATTCCCGCCGGTTCGTTCTACGGAATCTGTGGTCCCAATGGAGCCGGCAAGACCACTCTCTTGCGGATGACCTGCGGGTTGCTTCGTCCCGACTCGGGGACGGTCGCGGTGGCCGGTCACGATGTTTGGACCGATCCGGTCGGGGCGAAGACCCGACTGGGAATGGTGCCGGACAACCCGTCCATGTTCACCCGGCTGGGAGGCCGAGAACTGATCGAGTTCAACGGACTGTTGCGTGGAATGGATCCGAACGTGGTCTCGGAACGCGCCGACAGCCTGCTCCGCCTGCTCGACCTCGAAGACGCCGCCGACACGCTCATCGCGGATTACAGCCTCGGCATGACCAAAAAGGTCGCAATCGCCTGCGCACTGTTGCACAGCCCGCGGGTGGTCTTCCTCGATGAACCCTTCGCCGGAATCGACCCGGTCGCTCGACAGGTCCTCGAAACCATTCTGACCGGCTACACGAGATCAGGGGGAACCGTGGTCTTCTCCGACCACACCATGGACGTGGTCGAGCGTCTGTGCGATCGGATCATGATCATCGACGAAGGGAGCATCCTGACGGAGGGGCCTACCGCCGAAATCACCCGTGGTCGCCGCCTTCAGAATGTCTTCGTGGAGTTGGTAGGCGGGGGCGGTACCGAAGGCGTGGACCTGGGATGGTTGGGCTCTTCCTTCGACTGAAGCTGCGCCTCACTCGCAACCGGCTGAGGCGATCGGGCACCTGGGGAGTCATAGGCTTCGTCCTTCTGTGGGCGGGGGCGGCCCTGATCGGATCCCTGCTCGGCCTGGTCGCCTACGGGGTGGGGCGCTTGTGGGGTGGCGATGGACTCGCCCTCGTCTTCACCGTGGTTGGGCTGGGCTGGTTGGTCATACCGATCGTGGCCGCAGCCCTCGACGAGACCGTCGATCCCCGACGCCTCGAGCTGCTGCCGCTGAGTCGCGGGCGCCTCGCCGCCGGGTTGCTGGTTGCTGCCGCGATCGGCCCTGGCACGGTCATCACCGTGCTCACAGCCTCGGGCGCGGTGATCTCGTCGGTGGGTGGTCCCGCCAGCATCGTCCCCATCGCCGTGGCCGGGTTGCTCTTGGTGGTTTGGTGTCTGGCCTCGTCCCGCCTGGCGACGACGTTCCTGACCGATCTGCTTCGGAGCAGTCGCGGCCGGGACGTAGCCATCGTGGCGGTTTCGCTGGCAATCGCGGTCGTGGTGGTTTCGGGCAACGTCTACCGACCGGTCTCGGGAAACTTTGCGGGCGGACCGCCCCAACTCGGCGGTCTTGGAACTGTGCTCGGATGGACGCCTCCCGGTGCGCTCGGAAGAGCGATGTTCGATTTCGGTGAGGGTGAATGGACGAGCGGGCTCGGGCGCGTCGCCTACGTCCTGGCCACCACCGCCGCGGTGGTCTGGCTCTGGCAGGTAGTGCTCGGTCGATTGGCGACCAGACCAACCAGCAACCCGCGGGTCCGCACCGTCAACGAGGGTGCCTCCTTGGTGCCCAAGGTCTTCAGGGGACGAAGCGGTCCCGTCTATGTCACGGCGGGCAAGGAACTCCGCTACATGCGCCGGGATCCGCGATTCAGGTCACAGGCCTTTGGTCTGGTGGTCGCTCTGGCGGCGCTCGGTTTCGGAGTGGGGCGGTTTTTGATCGGAACCGAATACGCACCCTTCCTGGCGACAGTCATTGCCTGGATGGTGGCGAGCACCGGCTTCAACCTCTTCGGAATGGACGACCGATCCTTTTGGGTCTACGTGGTTTCGGGGGTCGACCTCCGTCGGATCCTGGCGGGAAAGAACCTGGCACTGGCACTGGTCGGATTCCCGGCGGTCGGCCTGGTGGCGGTCCTCATGGCATTGATAGCCGGCGACTTCTCACATCTGGCAACGGCCGTTCTGGCCGGGTCGGCCGTGCTGGCGGTCTGGCTCGGAGTCGGGAACGTGACCTCGGTGATGGGAGCGTTTCCAATGCCGGAGTCAAACCTGTTTGGCAGTCGCAATGCCTCGGCCGCAGCCGGGGTGGTCGCCATAGTCGGCATTGTCGCGGCCGGTGCCTTGACGGTGCCGGTGGCGGCCGCGGTCGGGCTGCCACTGGTTCTGCTGGGAACCTGGCAGGGACTGGCTGGCGCTTTCCTGGCCGCCGGCCTCGGCTGGCTGGCCTACCGCCTGAGTCTCAACGTCGCCGGAGGGCTCTTGGACAGCCGTGCCCAAAGACTCCTGCAGGTGCTCGACAAGTCACCGGTGTGACCGAAACACCCTCTCCTACTCCAGGGCTTTTCGCAGCGCCTCTTGGAACAGATGGGGTTCGGTGAGGAACGCGTCGTGCCCTTTGGGGGAGGACACCTTGATCCACTCGACCGGCACCGCGGCATCCTCAAGCGCAGCGACCAGTTCGGCTTGCTCTTCCGGGTAGAAGCAAATGTCGGTGTCGATCGTGAACACGTGCCAGCGTTGCTGCCTGCAGGCGGAGAGAGCCTCGACGTGGGTGGCCGCTCCGGTGTCGCTCAGCAACTCGTAGTTGGACCACGCATCGATGATCCGCAAATAGCTGTTGGCATCGAACCGGATCACCAGCTTCTCTCCCTGATGCCAGAAATAGGACTCGACTGGATGCGTGACGTAGGGATGGTCGATGATCTCGTTGCGGGCCCTGGCCTGAATCGCGTCGATCGAGACAAACGATTTGTGGCTGATGATTCGCGCCAGGGCCAGCCCGGCAGCAGGGAAGGGACCGTTGTAGTACCGGCCACCATTGAAGTTGGGGTCGTTGAAGATGGCCAGCTTCTGCTCGAAGTTCAACATGCGGTGGAGAGTCGTCGCCCCGAAGCCACCCGCGAGGATCACAACCTCCTCAACCCGATCCGGATAACGAGCGGCAAGCGACAGACTGAGCAGAGCGCCGACTGAGGCTCCCGCCACCGCCTTCAGCTTGTAGACCCCGAGCCAGTCGAGGAGTGCGAGTTGTGACTCGACGATGTCGGCTAGATGGATCTGGGGGAAGTCGGGCCCATAGGGCTCGCCCGTTTGCGGGTCGATGGAGGGCGGTCCGGTTGTTCCGTAACACCCGCCCAGGTAGTTGACGCAGATGACGGCCAGGCGATCGGTGTCAACCCCCAGACCTGGTCCGACAAACCCGTCCCACCATCCGGTTTGATTTTCCTCGACCCATCGCTCGACCCCCTCCACTCCCGGGTTGAACCCGGTGGCGTGTTGGCTTCCAGTTAGGGCGTGGAACAGAAGGACGACGTTGTCCTTCTCGGGCGCTATTTCACCGTATATCTCATAGGCGAGCCGGACCCCGGCCAGAGTCTCACCACTGCGCATCTTGAATGGCAGCAATTCGTCCGGAAGATCGAAGAACTTGGTTTCGACCTGCCCGGCGGGGTCCGGTCCGCTCGCCACGATCAGGACACTGCGAGCAGCGCCTGGTCGATGTCCTCTTTGATGTCGTCGATGTGCTCGATACCCACCGAGATCCGAACCAGGTCAGCGGTGACACCGGTCGACGCTTGCTCGTCGGGTGAGAGCTGTTGGTGCGTCGTCGAGGCTGGATGGATCACGAGGGACTTGGCATCCCCGACGTTGGCAAGATGGCTGAGAAGCTGGGCGTGGTCGATGAACCGCTTCCCTGCTTCATATCCACCGGCGATCCCGAACGACAACACCCCGCCGAATCCGTTCCTGAGGTACTTCTTGGCGGCGGCGTTGTACGGATGCGAGGGCAGTCCGGGGTAGCTCACCCAGGTGACCTGGTCGTGCTGCTCGAGCCACTTGGCCAACTCGAGAGCGTTGTCCACTTGCCGCTGGACTCGCAGCGAGAGAGTTTCCAATCCCTGAAGGAATAGGAAGGAGTTGAACGGCGACAGCGATGCTCCGAAGTCGCGGAGCCCTTCTACGCGTGCCCGGATCGCGAAGCCGATGTTCCCGAAAGGACCATCCGGATTGAACACATCGGTGAAGATCAGACCGTGATAACCAGGAGCGGGCTCGGTGAAGATGGGGAACTTGCCACTCCGCCACTCGAACTTGCCGGCGTCGACGATCACTCCGCCAATCGAGTTGCCGTGACCACCGATCCACTTCGTTGCCGAGTGGACGATTATGTCGGCGCCAAAGTCGATCGGACGGCACAGGTAGCCGGCCGCCCCGAAGGTGTTGTCAACCACGAGCGGGATGTTGTGGCGATGGGCTATCTCGGCCAATGCCTCGAAGTCGGGAATGTTGTACTTCGGGTTCCCGATGGTCTCCACGTAGAGAGCCTTCGTCTTGTCATTGATGGCCTTCTCGAAGTCGGCGGGGTCGTCGCCATCGACAAAAGAAACTCCGAATCCCATCCGCGGGAAAGCCACCTTGAACTGGTTGTACGTACCCCCGTAGAGGTATGACGTCGAAACGATGTTGTCCCCGGTCTGGAGCAGCGTCGTGAACGTCAGTAGCTGGGCTGCTTGACCGGAGGCGGTGGCGACCGCCGCCAGTCCCCCCTCGAGGGCGGCCACCCGCTGCTCGAACACGTCGGTCGTCGGGTTCATGATCCGGGTGTAGATGTTCCCGAACTCTTGAAGCCCGAATAGACGGGCAGCGTGATCGCTGTCGTTGAAGGTGTAGCTGGTCGTCTGATAGATCGGCACTGCCCTGGCATTGGTACCGGGGGCGGGCTGCTGGCCGGCATGGACCTGCAGCGTTTCAAAGCGGTGGTTGCTCATCACTTTCCTCCTCGTCTTCTAGTGAGATGTTCTCGTGACGTTCTAGTGGTCACCGCGGAAGCGGAGCGGCTCTCGGGTGGAGGCGGTGAGCTACGAGCGCCGAGCGCCCGGGCATGCCACCCGAGAGCGTCGACAACACATGTTCCCGAAACTTGCCGCAATGTTCGTCTCACGTCGGACCTCCTAGTTCATCGTCTCGACGCGCTCAGTGAGCGCCGAGGCAATCCACCCGGAGTGGGGGTCCGCCATAGGCATCTCATCGATCAGGCATTGGCACCGAACGGATCGGTTGCCGCGGTTTCACAGGGCCTGTCCCTCCGCCGCTCTGGATGAGCGCTGTCAAGTCGGAGAAGTCTGCCGTCCCCCCAATCTCAAGTCAAAACGGAGCGGCCCTCCGCCTACGGGCGAAGGGACAAATAGGAGGCTGTCATTTGTCCCTTCGCCGATAGGCGGGGGAAGTACCGCCGCCGAGTAACGGGCAGGGGTAGGGGGGTTGGCAACTGTCCTAGACTTGTGGACAGCTTCACCAGTGCCCCCCTACCCCTGCCGTATCGGCAGCCGCGTACTTCCCCGCTGCCGGCGAGGGGACAAATAGGAAGGCTGGTCTTTTGTCCCTTCGCCCGATAGGGCGGGGAAGGTCCCTGCCGCCGAGGAACGAGGCGGGAGGTAGGGGGTTGGCAACCCGTCCTAGACGTTGGTGGACAGCTCCATCAGCGCCGCTATCGCCCTCTTACGCTCGGATTTCTTGGCGCATGAAGGAGATGTAGGCGACAGCGAAGAGGGCGGCGGTCAAGGCCAGAAGTCCGACGATCTGCGGCCAAACGACCGACAGCGATTGGGACAAGCTCAGGTTGGAGAGAATCGCTCGATCGGCCTGCTCCACCGTCACCAGGTCGAGGGTTCGCTGGGTGGGATCGAGCAACACCGTGGAGGTCTCCGAGAAAAGCGTCGCCGGCGACAACCGCGAGATGAGGATCTCGGCCCGGGTGGCGGCGAATTGATCGTCGCCGGGTGCCAGCAGGTTGGCGGCTGCCTGGAATATGAATGTCCCGAACAGCGCCAGCACCAGCCAGATGCCGACGGCGATCAGCGCCGAGCTGGCGGCCCGGCGAACGGTGACCGATGTCAGGGTGGCGAGGGCCTGCCAGAAGCCCACGTAGATGATCGAAACGATCAACCAGACAAAGAGCCGGCCTACCTCGGTCGAACTCGGAATCAGCCCGAGGCGAAAGATCCCTATGCCCGAAACGAACAGAGTCAGCGCCGTCAACATCAGAGCGATCACTGCCAGACCGCCGACAAACTTTCCCAGCACAACCTCGTCACGATGGATCGGTTGAGCCAAGAGCCTGGGAAGAGTCCCTTGCGAGCGTTCGCCGCTAATCGCGTCGAAGCCAAACATGATCCCGAGCAACGGCGCCAGGAAGCCGATGAATACCACCAGGGGGAATGGCACCGGGTCGGCGGTCACCGTGAAGAGCTTCAGAAACAGGGCCGGGATGCCTTCGGTGTCCGACGCCACGGACCGGATGCCACCCGACGCGGCGAACACCGCCGCCGCCGCCGCCACCCCGAGGATGCCGATCAGCACCAGGAACCTGGCCGACAAGAGGTGATCGGCGAACTCCTTGCGGGCGACTACCCGCCAGCCGGTCCCGAACCCGGACTGGGTCGGCGTATTGCGTTCGGGGACGACAGTCGTCTCAGCCACCTGCTTTGACCTCCTCGGCGTGGAAGTAGCGCCGGTAAACCTCATCGAGATCCTCCGACACCCTGCGGACACTGGTGATCGGAAGACCCGGCTTCGACGATCGCGGAAACCAGCTTGTTGGTGTTGCCGCGTTCGATCTGGATGTGATAGCTGCGCGGGATCCGGCCAGGTTCAAGGCTCCTCAGGAACTTCTGGTTGGCTAGAGCAGCCCGAACCGCGCTTTCGTCGGCGCCGACATGAACTTCGACCTCTTCGGGTCCCTTGCTCTCGGTTGCGAGCTGATGCGGGGCTCCCTGTGCCACCACGGTGCCCCTGACGAAGATCGCCACCCGATCGCACACCGTCTGCACCTGGTGAAGCAGATGGCTCGAGAGGAGGATCGTGACGCCGTGATCGTCAGCCAGGCTCCTGATCAATCCGAGCATCTCGGCGACACCTTCGGGGTCGATGGACGTCGTCGGTTCATCGAGGATGAGGATGCTCGGTTCCTTGATCAGGGCATCGGCAATCCCGAGGCGCTGTTTCATCCCACGGGAATAGGTCCCTGCCGGATTGTCGGCCGCGGCCCCGAGACCCACCTCGGCCCAGCAAGTCGGTGATGCGGCGCTCGGCCGTGTTCCGCTCGATTCGATTGAGCTGGGCCGTGAACCTGAGGTTCTCACGCCCGGTCAGGCCGTCGTAGAACCCGACGGCATCCGGCAGGTAGCCGACGTGGCTCTTGACCTCCAATGGGTTGCGGGCCGGGTCGAGTCCGAGAACCTCGATGTCGCCGGAGGTCGGTTCGACCAGACCCAGCAACATCAGAATCGTGGTGGTTTTGCCAGCTCCGTTCGGGCCCAAGCAGCCCGAAGACCTCCCCGGCCGACAGCCGCAGGTCAAGGGCATTGACCACCTTCGTGTCGCCGTACTGCTTGGTCAGCCGGCGGGTGAGAATGGTTGGCGCCGCCATGCTTATCTCCGGCCGAAGCGACGGAAGACCCAGGCGAGAGCGGCCAGGGTCAGCAGGATCAATCCGATTCCCACCATGCCCCCAAAGGCCGAAGGACTCACGGTGGTTCGCACCTCCATCGATGCGTTGGCGTCGTCTGAGTTGGCCCTGAAGGTGATCTGATAGTCGCCGGCGATGGCCTCGCTCGACGGAGTGATGGTGGCGTTGACGGTTGCGAAGTCACCTGCCGCAATGGTCGGGATCAGTTCGGTGTCCCAGGTCACGTCCCAGCCCGAAGGCGGGATCGAGTTGGAGTGCAACCTGGACCAGATCGGCGGTGCCGGTGTTGAAAACGAGCACCGGGAACTGGGTGGGCTGGCCGGCGGTGACGTCGGCATTGAGCCTCTGATCGGGAGTGCTTAGCTGCATCGACGAAACTTCCCGTGATCTGCACCTGCAGCGGCGCCTCGGCGTCGACACCGCCGCCGCGCGCGACCACTCGAAGGTCATACACGCCCGCGGCGGCCGTGGTCGAGGGCGTGGCCGTGACCGTGATGCGGCTGCTGGCGCCGGGGTCGACGGTTATAGCCGATGCCTGGGCTTGACTCTGAGGAGTCGCCTCGACGATCCATCCGATCGGGCCCTCGGCGCTGAGCTCGAGCTGCACCTCGGCCGGGGTGTCGTTTCTGATGTCGACGGGGAAGGTGAAAGTCTCACTGGAGGGGCCCCGCACGCCTGAATATTCGGGCGTCAGAGTCACCGTGCCGCCGGCCCCACCCTGGACTATCACCTCGATCGGGAGGGAAGCGGAGCCTGCTGAACTGTCGGCCGCGATGGTCAGGGGGAAGCTGCCATCGGCAGTACCGGCCGGAATGATGACGTTGAGCGTCAGCTCGGGAGAAGCTTCCGTGCCGGCGGTGACCCGGTTCACGACGAAGCCACCGCCCTGAAAACTGGCGGTCCATCCCTCCGGCACCCCCTCGACCGAGAGATCGACCGTGGTGGTGGCAGGAGCCGAAAGCAGCAAGTCGAACGATGCGGTGTCCCCGGGTTCTACGGTGAAGCCCGGATAGGGCGTCGTCAGTGTCAAGCCGGACCCGGTTTGGGCCCCCAGCGGGGTAGCGAAGGCGGACAATAAGGCAACAAAGAGCGCGACGGTCACCGTCACCTTGCGCATGAATTCAATCCTCCTGGGGCTCTCAGAGAGGGCCTCCATCTAGGCCCCCCAACCGCGTAATGGTAGATCTGGGTCTTAAAGGGATCGTAAACCGATCGATGACTAGACACTTGGGAGCCAAACCTTTTCATCCAGAGGTAACGAGGGCGACGCCGGATAGATTGAACATTGCCTTCATCCCTTCTCGAAGTTCTGACACCGACCGGGCGGTAGGGGCCGGTCGGAATCGCTTCGTGAGGGTTCTCCCCGGCTCGCAGCCTCCCCACGGTCGATGCATCGCTGCCGAGAGCGTGGCGGCCACGGTCGCCCGGCTCGAGCATCTTGGGTCAGGGTCACGTCGGGATTGCGGGGGCTTACAGGCGGATGTTGATTCAACGGAGGCGGGGCGCGAGTGGTGGACATAAGTATGGATATGCGGCGAGACCCGGAGCGTCCCGAAGCGATTGAGTTGGTGCGGGGCTGGGTAGCGGCGTATCTCGTGTCCTCGAAGGAGAGCGCTTCAGGTGACGAACTCGCCGCGTACATCGCAGCCAACGCTTCCCGGCTCACGGATCGCAGGGAAGTCGAGACTCTCAAGGTCCTCCTCCACGCCGTCGACTACGCCGCCCAAACGATCAGGCACCTACTCGGCATGTGCGCCTTCGTCTCGGCCGAACGCGACCACGAGGATCCGCAGGATGTCCAACTCTTCGTGAGGCTCAGGGAAGCGATTTGGGAAGGCACCAAAGGGCTCGATCCGTCCGAGCAATAGATGCTCTCACGCGTCACTGGAAGGGGAACGCAAGCCTGGCTCGGGTCTCGGGCTCACCACGGCACGAGCGATCACCCGCGCCCTCGGGGGATCGATCACCTACCGGGGAGGTCCCCCGAACTTGGCGGTGCCTGCTTCGGGGTGTCGATGCCGCAAGGATGACCAACCGGTCAGCCGGCAGCCATTTGGTCTGTTCAGGAACTTGCCCTTTTCGGTTTAGGGGATTCGGTTGTGGGTAACCAGGGTTTGGATTCGGTGAGCGAACTGGGGGCTCCTCTCCTCGGAGCTCTCGCCTCATCGACCGACGCAAGGTAGGTCCGGGCCCCTAGGGCTAACCCATATGGCCCGGACCTCTCTAAGCGATCACCGTTTCGAGGGGTGGCGGTTTGGGGGGATCTCCGCCCCTCGAACAATTTCAGGTGCCACAGATGCGGTCACCAGGAATCCATCACCGACGCCGTCGATCCTCGAGGTGCCTTGGCCGGACTCAGGCCCCAGGCTCGGCTTCGTCGCAGTTCGATTGCTCGATGACGGAGCATCCGGACCGCGAGCCGGCGCAGGATTCGTCGAGGTTCGGGCCGGGATTGAGTTCGGAAACTGACGCCGGGATCAGCCACCCGGCGCCTGGGTAGTCGAGCAGGCGGCGCGGTAGTCAACCAATGGGTTGGACCACCAGAGACCAACGACGCTGGCGGCCGCCCCTTGGGCTTCAAGGTCCATCCACCCCGAGTGGCTGATTGTGACTCGAGTGCCGGTCTCGATCTGTTCGAACCTCACCTCGACGGTGTTGTCTGGTCCCGGCTCCACTCCAATCGGCATCCTCCACTGCATTTGGAGCAAGTGAGGAGGTTCCCATCGGACAACGTCGCCGAGGTCGACGGTGCCGTCGATGGTGACCTCAACCAGCCTTCGGGTGGGCCGCTCAACGAAGCGAACGACCGAGTCGGTGTTCTGGCGATAGGTGGGGTTTCGCCTCCACCAGCGGTCTATCTCGCCGCAGAAGACATCAAAGGCAACGGCGGGTGCCACCGCCACAACGGTGCTGACGGTCACGGCATCGCCGGTCATCGGTCGCTCCGTTCGACATGGCTCTTGAATGCTTCCAATTGCTCGTCCCAGAATCTCCTCGTTTGGTCGATCCAATCCGACAAATCCCGGAGCGGCTTTTCGGTGAGCGAGTAGAGCCGAACCCGGGCATCCTCGAGGTCGTGCCGCTCTTCGACCAGACCATGTCGCCGCAAGAGCTGGAGGTGACGGCTCGTCGCGGAGGTACTGCTGCCGAGGCGTCCCGCCAGCTCACCCGACCGCATGGGCTGCCGTGCCAATTCATCGACGATGGCCCGGCGGGTCGGATCGGCGAGGGCACCCAGAATGTCGTCGAGGTTGGGAGTCATTGAATCGGACCGCCGAAGTACCAACGGTTGCCCTCAGGATCTGTCGCGCGATAAGTCCGATGCCCGTAGTCCTGATCTTGAGGTTCCCCGATGACAATTGCCCCGGCCTCTCGCGCTCTCGACCAATGCTCATCCACGTTGCTCACGACGCAGAAGAGCTGGGAATGATTACCCCCGAGGTCGCGTGGAGTTGAAAATCCTCCGTCGCGCCAGACCGAAGCCAGCATCACGATTTGCCCCTCGAGGCTCAATTCGGCGTGCCCGATCGTGCCGTCCTCCCCTTCCATTCTGTTCTCCTCGACGAATCCGAACGCTCGCGTGAGGAAATCGATCGCGGCGGGAGCGTCCTCGTAACAGAGCATGGGAAAGATTGTCTGCCGGTCGCTCATCTGACGCTCCTCATGTTTGCGGTATACAACAAATATATCAGAAAAGCGCAAAGATCGTCAAGAGCCGACAGTAAATATCACTTACTTTCCCGGCCCAGTGCATCGATCGAGGCGGTCTCGACGATCCCCTTCACGCTTCGCGCCAGTTCGGAGTCGAGGGTTATGAACGCGTCTGCCTGGAGCTGGGTGAGTGCAACATATTCGGCGTTGTAAGTGGAGGCCCATCCCAATTGATCCGCCAGTTCCCACGCCCGACGACGGAGCACGGCGTCGCCGAGGAGCCTGATCGGCATCCGGCCGATCTGGGCGAGGTGGAGGCGGGCGAGATCGGCGGAGATCTCGTTCCGCTGGACAGCCTCGTGCAGGGCTGACAACGTCTGGGAACGAAGGAGCGTCGGTGCGAGGAGCTTGTGTTCGGGCAGGACCTCGATCCCGGCGCTCGCCATTTGAAGGACTGCGCTGGCGTCGACGACGAACCTGGTCATGGAACTACCTCAGGTGGGGATGTGCAACGCTACAACCACGGATCGAGAAGGCCCTGAGAAGGGACGCCGAAATGCGTTACCGATCGTCGTCAGGGTCGTAGCTTGTGTTCTCAGTGATCCGCACAAGCGTCTCCGGATCAAGCGAGGCGCTTACAACTTCGATCCTTATACCGCTGCCAACCTCCTCCAGGACCCCCGGCATCAGTCGCCTAGTCATCGATGGCGAACTCGAGCAACTGGTCGAAGTTGAAGGTCTTTCCCTTCTTCCAGGCCCTTTCGTAGGCCTCGGGCGACATGACTCTCTGCAACTCACGGCGTAGATTTTCGAATGCCGCTTGCTCGTGCGGCAGCCTCATTGCCCCCCCAACAAGCTCATCCGCCCCCCCCAGCAGCGTGGCCGCCCGCTCGGCAGCGCCCCCCGCCAGTTCGATTCCGGCCCACTGATCGAACGTCCCTCGCAGAACGCCCCCCAGCCGGGCATAGCCCCGAAGTGTTCTGAAGTTTTCCATGCCCTCGCGCATCATCGCCAAGCCCTCCTCGACCTGGCCGCGGCGGCCGAGCACCATGCCGTTGAAAACGAGATGTCTGCCGGGGGCGTGCTGAATTCGGCCCAGAGCGCTCAGCTCCCCGCGTATCTATCAGCAAGGTCGACCTCGTCTACGACGAGAAGTGCCGTCACGACGACTGCCAGCGCGTTACCGAGCAACTCGGTTGATCCTGTCGCCCGGGCACTCGCGACTGCGCGCTCGAATAGCTCCGAGGCGTCGACATGGTTCCCCCGGGCGAGCGCAAGCTCTCCCAGAGTCACGAGTGCAAACGAGGCGCTGTTTGGATCTCCAACCTTCTCCGCAAAACGAAGCTCCTCATCGATGAGGGAAGCGGCGGCGGGATAATCGGCTAGAGAGAGGAGGGTCTGGCCCAGGTTGTGCAGCGCCGCCGGAAGAAATCGAACTTCCCCGGCCCGCCGCAAGATGGCAAGAGCACCTTCGAGATGCTCGCGTGCGGGTCCTATATCGTTGTGGACCATTGCCAGCGTTCCGGCTCCTAACATGGCTCGTCCGCGGGACTCGGAGCTCTGGTCACTGATCGCAAGCACCTGATCAAGCCACGTGCGGCCTTCGTCGACATGGGACCGGATCAACCAGAACCGATAGAGGGTTCCGGCCAGTCCTTGCGCTAGATCGCCCTCGCTTGCATCGATCGCCCATCTCAAGGCCTGGCGAATGTTGTCGTGATCCAACTCGAGTCGATCGAGCCACAGGGTCTCTTCTGGTCCCCGCAAATGGGGGAGGGCGTCTTCGGCCAACTGGCGGAAATAGGCAGCGTGGTTTCGCCGGACCGCATCCGTCTCGTACCGCCGGGTGAGGCGGTCACGTCCGTATTGACGGAGGGTCTCCAACAGGCGATAACGAAAACCACTGCCGCTGTCGACCGCCGTCACCAACGATTTGTCGACGAGGTGGGAGACGAGGTCCAGAACCAGATCGGCCGAAATGGTTCCGCCCGAGCACACCGTTTCGGCAGCTTCGAGAGTGAATCCCCCCTGAAAGGCGGACAACCGATCAAAGAGCAGTTTCTCCTGCTCATCGAGAAGGTCATAGCTCCAATCGATCGTGGCTTGAAGCGTTTGCTGGCGAGGAAGAACCGTGCGACTTCCCCCCGTCAGCAGCCGGAACCGGTCATCGAGGCGAGCAGCTATCTGCTCGGGGGCGAGAACCCGCAGGCCGCGCCGCGGCGAGTTCGATTGCCAGCGGCATCCCATCGAGGCGCCTGCAGAGTTGGACGACGGATGCGGCGTTGGACTCGGTCACCCGGAATCCGGTGCGAGCTGATTCGGCTCTGACTGCGAACAATCGGACAGCGTCGTAGCGCGCCGCCGTCGCGATGGAAGCGTCCTCCTCCGGCAGCGACATCGAGCGAAGCTGATACGGGACCTCTCCGGGAACCCCGAGCATCTCCCGGCTGGTGGCCAGAATCGACAGGGCGGGTGCGGCAGCGAGCAACTTCTGAGTGAGATGAGCGACGGTGTCGATCAGGTGCTCGCAATTGTCGAGGATTACGAGCAGCTCTCGGTGGCGCAGGTGGCCGATAACCGTTTCCAACAGTGGCTCCTCGGGCAGTTCCCGAATCCCGAGGGAGGCGGCGATGGTTCTCAGAACCCCCTCCGGCTCCGCCACGGGCGCCAACTCCACGAGCCAGACCCCATCGCGATACCGATCGAGCGCGTCGACTGCTATCTGCAACGACAAGCGAGTTTTCCCGGAGCCCCCTACTCCGGCGATCGTCAGTAGCCTCGCCTCTCGCAAGGCCGCCGACGCCTCCTCCAGTTCTGCGTCGCGACCGACGAAACTCGTCAGCTGAGCAGGCAGATTGTTGGGAAGCACATTCAGAGACCGCAGGGCTTCATTGGGCAAATGGAAACCCGGATGCACCACCGCGTACACCCTCTCAGGCGCGGCGAGGTCGCGGAGGCGATGCTCACCCAGATCACGAAAGGAAACCTGATCGCCCGGCTTCTCCCTCAACAACATGTGAACGGCCTCGCTCATGAGGATCTGGCCACCGTTTCCCACACCGAGCAACCGCGCACAGCGGTTGGGCACCGATCCGAAGTAGTCCCCCTCTCGCTCCGAGGCGGTACCGGCATGAATCGCCATCCGCACGCGGATCACAGCCTGGGCTGGCCAAGGGTGATGGACCAGTGCCAGCTGGGCTTCTATCGCCGCTGCCAACCCCTCGTCGGGGTGCGCGAACGCCGCACAGAACGAGTCGCCCCCGGTGGCGAAAACGTAGCCACCGTGGGCAGCCACGGCCTGGCGGATCAGCCCGTCATGAATCGGCACTGCCTCCGACATGGCGTCCGGGTCAGCCTCCCAGAGGCGTGTGGAGCCCTCGATATCCGTGAAAAGGAAAGTCACAAGGCCGGAAGGGCGAGAGGTCATCCGCCTCGATTCTCGCGCGGCATCATGCGTCAGGCCAAGGTCGCCCCGGCGGTTTCAGAATGGCCAAGATGGAAGGATGCCCGTCGCTGAGCAGCCCTACATGCCCGAGTACGGTGTCGGAGGACCTGACTGGGAGCCTTTGCCGTGGACGTGGGCGGCCGAACGGCTTCGCGTCCCCAGCGCGTCCTGGCGCCGAATTGAGGGTCCCAGTCGTCAAGCCCTGAGTCGCCGAAAACCCCTGTCATCATTAACGATTTGAATGGTGGCCAGGGGCAGGATCGAACTGCCGACCTACGGTTTTTCAGACCGTCGCTCTCCCGACTGAGCTACCTGGCCGCGAAGTGCCCGCTTGGTCGGGCGACTCGATTTGCGGGGATGACGGGATTTGAACCCGCGACCTCCGGCTTGACAGGCCGGCGTGAACTCCAGGCTTCACCACACCCCCAAGGGTGGGCGCGTCGGAGGATTCCGACGCATCCGAATTGATCAGCCGGGAGTATAGAGGCCACCCCTGCCCCGCAACCAGGGGTCAGAGACTCTCCGCCAGGCCCGCGACCAGCTGAGCGGCGCCATCGAGAACGGGTTCCCCGTGTCCGAAATAGATGGTCTCGTATTCGAACGTCGCCATTTTCCCGACGGTCGCGATCGCTTCGTTGTGGCCCTCGCTGAATTGGGGGTTGGGTCCGGCCACCCCACCGTTGGACCCGTTGAGGGCGTCGCCGGCGATCAACACCGCAGCCACAGGATCAAGCAAACTGATGTGGCCGGCGGTGTGTCCCGGAGTGCCGATCACATCGAGGCCGAACACCTCATCCCCGTCTTTGAGCCCGATCAGCTCTCTGGGTCCGGAGACATTGTCGAGGTCAGCCTCCCCGATGTAGCCGGTCGCCGCCGCGGCGGCGTTCATGACGGCCGGCATGCTGCCGACATGGTCGGGATGGTGATGGGTGAGGATCAGGTGTCCCACAGAATCCCAGGCCAGGCCTGCGGTCTGGAGGACAGCCTCGATCGCGCCTTCGCTTCCCGACACGCCGGTATCGACCACAGCTGCCTCGGAGCCCCGAACCACGATGTAGGCGGAGACAAAGCCGAGATCGACCCGAAGAAATTCGGCGAGGTCAGCCGCTGAAGTACTGCTCGAAACGACGGCCGCAGTCGTGGAGGTCGTCGGCGGCACCACAGTTGAAGCGGAGCTGGTGAGCCGGCGTTGTGGGTCCCGAGGTTGTGGATCCTGCGTTGTCGGGGCCGCAGGCTCCGAGAATCGCCACGGCCATGGTCCCTTTGCCGAGCCGGGCCAAGAACAGGCGGCGATTGATCCGAACGAACTCTGTCATCGAACCCCCTCTCAGGCGGTAGCAAGGACTCTAAGGGAGGCCTCGAGCAACGTCGGAGGGTGGGCCGGCATCGGGTCACGCCGCCGCACGTCACAAAGAGAGGCCGATTTTTCCCATCTGTTCGCCGGCCTCGAGCCGAGCCATCGCCTCGGGAAGCTCGTCGAAGGGATAGATGCGATCGACCGGGACCGGCACCGACCCCTCCGCCACCATTCCCAACGCGGCCTCGAACTCCGAGCGATTGAACATCGTCGAGCCAATCAGCTCGTACTGCTTGAACCACAGGACCGCCAGAGCAAGTTCCACCCGGTTGCCCGCGGTAGCGCCGCAGATCACCATCCTCCCCCCGGCCTCCAGCGAGCGCATCGACTGATTCCAGGTGGGAAGACCAACGTTCTCGACCACGACATTGGCACCCGTGCCGGCAGCCTGACGTAGTTCCTTCGAGAACTCCCCGGCCGAGTCGAACCCGCCTTCTGCTCCGTGCGCGGCTGCCCATGCGATCTTGTCTTTTGATCTCGAAGTCACGAAGACCCGTGCTCCTCGGGCAACACCGATCAACGCCGCGGCGGAAGCGACCCCTCCTCCGATACCGACTACGAGGACGGTTTCATCGTTCCGAAGCCGGGCCCGGGACAACATCCGGTAGGCCGTTCCGGTCGCCAGGCCGAACGTGCCGGCCACCGGCCAATCAACCGCAACCGGACGGCGGAACAGGTTTCGGGCTGGGACCACGCACCTTCTCGGCCATGGTTCCGGGCAGTCTCTCTCCCAGAATCGTGAAGGACTTGCAGAAGACGATTTCATCGCGCAGACATGCGGCGCATTGGCCACACGAAATCGCCGGACTGACGATCACCTCGTCGCCGGGCTGCCAGTCCGCAACGCCTTCACCGACTGCGCCGACCACCCCTGCCCCATCGGCGCCGGGGATGTGGGGGAACGACTTGGGAGCGGGCAGGCCGTATGTGACGAATACGTCCAGGTGGTTCAACCCGGCCACCTTGAGATCGACCACGACCTCATCGGGCCCAGGGATCGGGTCGTCGACCTCGCCCAGTCGAAGGGAGCCTGGCCCGTTGACGTCGTCCAGGAGCCAGGCACGCATGGCGGGCAGGGTAGGCGTTACATTCGAGCGTCGACCAGTACGAGGAGGCGCGCAGTGAGTCACGATTTGATACCCCAGATCCGGTCAGTTGTGATCAACACAACTGATGAGGATCGCCTGGCTGACTTTTGGGCAGAGCTTCTCGGAGTGGAAGTCGTTCACCGATCAGAAGGCTTCGTCTGGCTCCGACCGCAGAGTCCCGGAGCGTTCTCCATTGCCTTCCAGCGGGTGGAGCAGCCGACTGCAGGTCGTCGTCGGCTCCATCTCGACACCTCGGTGGGCGATCTGGAGGCAGCGACGGCGCGGATCATCGAGATGGGTGGGTCGCGGGTAGAGGATCACGTGATCCCCGGCTTTTCATGGCGTGTGATGGCCGATCCTGACGGCAACGAGTTTTGTATCGCCGTCCACGAGGATTGAGTCAAACTCAACCGGGGTCGTGACCGACGGGTGTCGGTCGATGCCCCATCGAATATGCTCGCCGGATGGTCCATCGCTACGAGGTGAGAACCCGGTTCTACGAACTCGATCCCTACGAGCACGTCAACCACACCGTCTATTTCGGATACTTCGAAGCCGGCCGGGTTGAGGCCCTGGCGGCGGCGGGTTACGGGCTCGACGTCATGAAGCGGGCAGGGTTCCAGATCGTCCTGGTCGAACTGACATGCCCGCTTTCTGTTACCCGCGACTCTCCACGAGACACTCTTGATCACGACCTCGGTGGTGGAGATGACACGGGCGACCTCTCGGTGGCACCAGGAGATGACCCGGGGTGAGGATCTTCTCGCCACCCTCGATGTCAGGGCTGCGTTCACCAACCTGGCGGGACGCCCCACCCGTCCACCGGATGGGTTCGCGGCGGCCTTCGCCTAGCCGCCTCGGACAGCCAAGCGTCGAATCTCAAGGCTGATAAGCCGCGGAAACCACGGCTTATAACCTTAGGTTTCGGGTTGCGGATCGAGGCCGAGGAACTCGGCGACCCAGGGGTGGCGGGGTTGGCTGCCAGGGTGGTGTAGGGACCTGACTGGACCACCCGGCCGTCGCGCATGATCGCGATCCGATCCGAGATCAGCCGGGCCTCTTCGTGGTCGTGGGTGACGTAAATGGCTGCCGCGCCTTCCCTCTCCAGGAGCTTTCCGATGTCGCCCACCAGCCGCTCTCTGAGCATTCGGTCGAGGGCGCCGACCGGCTCATCGAGCATCACCAGCGGCGGCCGCGGAGCCAGAGTTCGGGCAAGGGCGACTCTCTGTTGCTCTCCGCCCGAAAGCCGATCTACCCGCCGCAGGGCCAGGCGCTCCAGGCCAACCCATCCCAACACCTCCTCGACTCGCTCCCGGATCGCCTGGTCGCTGGCCCCCCTCATGCGAAGGCCAAAGGCAACGTTGTCTGCAACGGTCAGGTGGGGGAATAGGGCATAGCTCTGGAACATCAGTCCGAACCCGCGCTCATGAACGGGCACGTTGCTGAGGTCGTTGCCGTCGAAGAGAATTCGGCCGGACTCGATCGGCTCCAACCCGGCAATGGCTCGCAGGAGGGTCGACTTGCCGGAGCCCGACGGCCCGAGCAGCGCCACCACTTCCCCGGTACCGACCTCAAGAGAAGCTCCGTCGAGAGCGGTGACCTCACCGAAGCGCACGGTGACACTCTCGACAGCGAGCATCAGAACATCACCGACTCTGAACCTCGAATCCGGTCGATCAGCACCACGATTATCGCGGTCATCAGCGCCAGCACGACCGCCAGGGCCATCGCCGTGGCAAAGCTCGAAGACCCTGGCCTGCTCAGATATCGGAAGATCAGCGCGGGAACGGTCGTGCTCACCGGGCGCACAACGAATGACGTCGCCCCGAACTCTCCCAGGGAGACCACCGCCGCGAAACCGGCGCCGACCGCCAGGGCTCGCGCAACGATCGGGAGATCGATCTCCCGCCACACTCGCCCCGGTGAGGCGCCCAACACGGCAGCTGCCTCGCGGAGCTCGCGCTTGATGGAGCGGAGCAGAGGAAGCGTGGCCCGGACAACGAAGGGGATGGCCACCAGGGCGTGGGCCAGGGGGACCAGGGCGGCGGTTCCTCGCAGGTCGATCGGTTGACCCAGTGCCAGCAGGAACCCGAATCCGATCGTCACCGCCGAGGTGCCAAGCGGGAGCATCAAGAAGCAGGTCGAACCAGCTTGCCCGCGGGCGGTTGGACAACCACGAGGCGGCGAGCCCGCCCACGACTATCGCGATGAACGAGGCGACCACCGCGTAGACAAGAGAGTTCCCGATCGCGGGCAGCGGCTCCACCGCCGCGGGAGTCTCGGTCGACAAGTGACCTCCATCCGACTCCGTTGCCGGCGAGCGAGGCTCGCACCAGTCCCACCAGCGGTATCGAAAGCAAGCCGAGTGAGACCGAGAGGATCGCCCGGACAGCCACCGTTGCCGGCCGGGTCGGGGTGCCGGCAGGCGGGCCTCGGAAGCCAGGGTCAGGGCCAAGGCGCGCCTCTGGGTGCGGGCGGAAACCACCAGCATCGCCGTGACAGTGGCGAGCTGGATCAGGGAGAGAGCGGCCGCGACGGGGAGATCGAGAAAGTTGACAGCCTGCTGGTAGATCTCAACTTCGAGTGTGCGGAGACGGCCCTGCCCGAGGACCAGCACCGTTCCGAATGACGTGAAGCAAAACAGGAAGACGATGGCGGATGCCGACGCCAGGGCTGGCTTGATCAAAGGAAGGACCACCGACCGGAATCGCCGCGCCGGCGAGGCGCCGAGCGCCGCCGCCGCCTCCTCGACCGCAGGGTCGATACGACTCCAAACCCCGCCAACCGTTCGCACGACCACCGCGACGTTGTAGAAGACGTGGGCGGCGATCAGAGCTCCCAAGCCGGCGTCGAATACCGCGAGGAAAGCCGCTCCGACGACCACGGTCGGAAGCACGAACGGAACCGTCACGAGGGCCTTGACGATGGCCTTGCCCCGGAAGTTGAACCTGGAAACGACCCACGTCAAGGGCAACGCGGCGGCCACGGTCAAGACCGTCGAGACGGTGGCTTGCCAGAGCGTGAACCAGGCTGCCTCCAGGAACCTCGGCCGGGTCAAACCCTCGACCCATCCTCCCCCACTCAGCGACAGCCACATGATTCGCCCGAGCGGATAGAGAAAGAAGTAGCCGAGGAAAAGTGTCGGAATGACGAACGTCAAGGTTGCGATGGACGTTCGCGGCCTCAACGGAAGATGTCGGACCATTGCTCCAGCCATGATTGACGGTTGGCCTCGATGATCTGCCGGATCCATTTGCACCGGATCGGGCGGTATCACGGTGTGCTCGCACGAACTCCGGAGGGAGTGTCGCCTCGACGTTGGCCGGGAAAACGAACCAGGTCAGGGGAATCGTCTCCTGAAACGGCAGGGAGAGCATGAAGTCGATCAATTGCCCAGCAGGACCAGCGTTTTCGGCTCCCGCCAGGATTCCGGCGAACTCCACCTGGCGATAGCAACCCTCCGTCATGACCGCGGTGGGAGCTTCATCGACGGGGGGCTCGGAGAAAATCACCTCGGCGGGAGGAGAGGAGGCGTACGAGATCACCAGAGGTCGGTCGCCCTCACCGGTCCCCCCCGAGAACTCGCCGTAGTAGGCCTCGGTCCATCCCGGCGCTACCAGAGTGCCGTTCTGCTCCAGACCTGACCAATAGGTCTGCCATCCATCTTCCCCGAAGAGATCGATGGTGGAGAGGAGGAACGCAAGTCCCGGGGAGGAAGTGGTTGGATCCTCCACGACCAGCATGCTGTCGTAGGCCGGGTCGATGAGATCGTTAAGGCCGGATGGCGGCGGCAACGCGTCGGCAAAGGCGGCCTTGTCGTAGTTGAGGCAGACGTCTCCGTAGTCGATGGGCGTGACCAGATCCCCCGCGGCCCGCAATCCCTCCGGAACGGATGAGAGGCCCGAGCTGGTGAACGGTTCAAAGATGTTCGCGTTCACGGCCCTGGTGAGGAACGTGTCGTCAACGCCAAACATGACGTCGGCCAACGGATTGTCCACGGTCAAGATCGCCTGATTGACCATGGCTCCGGCGTCGCCCGCCGCCAGGACTTCAACGACGTGTCCGGTTGCGGCCGTGAATTCGGCGAAGGTCTCGGGGGTCACCGCATCGGCGAAGGAGTCGTGCGCCATCAGAGTGATGGTGACCGGGCCGGTCTCGTTGCCCTCCCCACCGCAGGAGGCGGCTATCACCATCGTCAGGAGAAGGATTGTGAGGCGTGGCACGGCGCGGGCCCTTCGTTTGGGGGAGCCTTGGCGGCCGTGGGCACTCCCTTCGCCGGCATGATCCGGATCAGGTTCCTACGGTCGGAGGCATTGCCCTTTGAAGGCATCCTCCCTCTCAGCCCGGTCCGCCGGGCTCCCGTGTGTTTAGGGGGCCAGTTTATCGGAGTCTTGATGGGAGCCGTTTGCGGCCGTTTGAACTCACCCCTCGGTGTAGGGCGAAACGACCAGGACCGCGTTGTGACCGCCGAAACCGAACGAGTTCGAGACGACCGGGCCGGGCGTCCAATCAACCGGTTCCCGGACTATGCGGGTCAGTGGGATCTCGGGGTCCTGCTCGGTCAGTCCGATGTTGGGCGGTAGCTGGCGGCGCTCGATCGCCAAAACGGCCGTCGCGGCTTCGATGGCGCCGCTGGCGCCGAGGGCATGGCCCGTCGTTCCCTTGATCGAAGAAACGGGAGGCTGATCGTCTCCGAAGACACGAGCGATGACGTTGCCCTCGGTCTGGTCGTTGAGGTCGGTCCCGGTTCCGTGGGCGTTGATATAGGCAACATCCGTTGGCCTCAGCCCGGCATCCTTCAAGGCGAGCTGAATTGCCCGCTCGGCGCCATTGCCTTTGGGGTGGGGTGCGGTGATGTGGTGGGCGTCGGCCGTCGAGGCGGCACCGGCTATCTCAGCGAGGATCGTGGCTCCCCGGGACCGGGCATGTCCAAGCTCTTCGAGTACGAGCAGGGCGGCCCCTTCGCCCAGGACGAAACCGTCCCGGTCAATGGAGAAGGGCCGGGCGATGCCGCTGGGGGACAGTGCCTTGGCCGACGCGAACCCGGCTTCGGTAGGCCTTCTCACGGCGCCCTCGGCGCCACCGGCGACGGCAGCGTCGGCATATCCCCACTGAATCGCTCGCAGGGCGTCCGAGATAGCTTGGGCACCGGCCGCGCAAGCGACCACCTGGGTGGTGGCCGGGCCGCCGAATCCATATTTGATAGAGATCGCCGCGGCGGCGGCGTTGCACATCATCATTGGAATCAAGAGCGGGGACACCCTGGTGCCTTCCTCGTAGGAACCCTGGATCAGCTCTTCGAGGGAGGCCAGTCCGCCGATGCCGGTGGCAACCGACACCGCCACCCGATCGGGATCGACGGTCAGCTCGCCCGCCTGATCGAGTGCCTCGGCCGCGGCGGCAAGGGCGAACTGCGAGAACCGATCGAGGCGCCGGCTCTCCTTGCGTGGGATCCACGGCTCCGGGTCCCATCCCTTGACCTCGTGGGGTCCAATGCCGGGTTCGCTGAGAAGGCCTTTCCAGAAGCTCTCGGCGCCGATTCCGGTGGCGGCGATCACCCCAACGCCGGTGACGACGACTCTCCTCTTCTGGTCCCGGTCTGACATCACCCCCATTCTGCCCGACCGTGGGCCTACTTCGAAAGGCCCAGCCTGCTCTGCAGGCGTTGCATGGCCGCAATCCAGCCGTCACGGTCAGTGGCCTTGCGCAGCATGAAGTCGGCGACCTCGGGATGGGGAAGGATCAGAAACTGCTCGGATTCCAGGCCTGCGACCACCGCCTCCGCTACTTCCTCGGGGCTGACGGCGCTGGCAGCGAGGAGCTCGGCGATCTTTCCTGCGTGTTCCATCATGGGCGTGCGCACGCCCTGCGGACAGAGGCAGGAGACCTTGATACCCCGCTCCCCGTAGGTGATCGAGAGCCACTCGGCGAAGGCCACCGCGGCATGCTTGGTCACCGTGTACTGAGCGGCGCCGATGTTGCTCAGCAGGCCTGCGGCCGAGGCGGTCACGAGGAGGTAGCCACCACCGCGGCCGAGCCACAGTGGGATCAGGTGGCGAGCGGCAAACACATGGGACTTGAGGTTGATCCCCCAGATGCGGTCCCAGTCGTCATCGGGACTCTGTTCGTTTCCTTCGAACGCGATCCCCGCATTGGCGCAGAACAGATCGATGGGACCGAACGCCGCCTCGACGTCCTCGATCAGCCGGCGGTTGGAGTCATCGTCGGCCACGTCGACCCGCATGGCCTGACCGTCGATCCCCTCGGCGACTCGCGTCGCCGCGTCCAAATCGATGTCGGCCACTATTACCGCCGCCGCCCCCTCCCGCGCGAACCGGCTGGCGAGACCAGCCCCGATCCCGCTCCCGGCCCCCGTGACGACCACGACCTTTCCGGAAACCTTCATGCCCTCTTCCGGTCTAGACGAAGATGACCCAGACGACGAGATCATCGCTGAAGTCTTCGAAGCGATGACTCATCCCGGCCGGAACGAAGAGAGCGTCGCCCGGCCCGAACGGTTGCCGGGAGTCACCGGCCAGGAAGGATCCGGTGCCGGCCACCACGACATAGATCTCGTCCTGGTCGTGCGGCTCCTGGGGATCGGTCCCGCGGGGGGCGTAGATCTCGATCGACACCTCGCCTTCTCGGAACAACTCGACGAAGCGTTCGCCGGTCGGTCCCGGCAGCCGGCTCAGGCCTTCGAAGGCCGTTCCCTGCCAGAAGTCCATCAGCCGGAGACCGAGAACAGTCCGGGATTGGCGAGGTCGGCTTCCGGAGCCAGGATCGCGGGCAGGAGCCCTGATGCCTGCGGGAGCAGTTGGCCGCAGTAGAAGCGGGCCGTCCCGATTCGACCTTGGAGAAATGTTGCGTCGCCCTGGTCAGCCGCCAGCAGCGACGAAGCTGCCATTGCCGAACGTAGGTGAAACCAGCCTCCGAGGACCGAGCCGAACATTCGCAGGTATGGCGTGGCGCCCGCCAGCGCCTGGTTGGGTTCGTCAGGGAGCGAGGAAAGCAGGTGATCGGTTGCAGCGCGGAGGGATCGCAGGGCGTCATCGAGCGCGGTGGCCAGGTCCGACAGATCGGCGGGCGCCGAGGCGATGCTGGAAGCGATTCGATCGAACAGGTCCCTCACTACCCCTCCCTGCCGGAGGGGGACCTTTCGCATCACGAGATCGATCGCCTGGATGCCATTGGTGCCTTCGTATATGGGAGCGATCCGGGAGTCGCGGTAGAACTGAGCGACTCCTGTTTCCTCGACATAGCCCATACCCCCATGGATCTGGATCCCCAGGGAAGAGAGCTCGACGCCGAGGTCGGTACACCAGGCCTTGCTGATGGGAGTCAGCAACGCGACGAGATCGCCCGCTGTCTGGCGCTCCTCGAGAGTTTCGCAATGACGCTCCTGGTCGGAAGCTTCGCCGCACGTGTACAGCAGGCCGCGCATGGCCTCGACGTAAGCCTTCATCGTTAGAAGCATCCGGCGGACGTCGGGGTGGGCGATGATCGGAGAGGCTGCGCTGGCCCCGATCGCCGATCCTTGCTTGCGGACATGAGCAAACTCCAACGCCTGCTGGTAAACCCGCTCACCGATCGCGAGTCCTTCGATGGCAACTCCGATGCGGGCATTGTTCATCATGGTGAACATGTACTTCATGCCCGCCTGGTCCTCGCCGATCAGGTACCCGACGGCTCCCTCACCACTGTCTCCGAAAGACATCACACAAGTCGGTGACGCGTGGATTCCCAGTTTGTGTTCGAGGGAGACTGCCCTGAGGTCGTTGCGGGCACCGGGATTGCCCGCCTCATCAGGAAGAAACTTGGGGACGATGAACAGCGAAATGCCCTTGGTACCCGGCGCCGATCCCGGGGTTCGGGCCAGCACCAGGTGCACGATGTTCTCGGTGAGGTCATGCTCGCCCCAGGTGATGAAGATCTTCTGACCGAAGATCCGGTAGGAGCCATCGTCCTGCAGCTCGGCCCGAGTGCTCAAGGCCCCAACGTCAGATCCGGCGTGAGGCTCGGTCAGGCACATCGTCCCGCTCCAAACCCCCGAGACCAGCTTGTGCAGATAGGTGGCTTGCTGTTCGGCTGATCCGTGTCTCGTCAGGGCTTCGATCCCGGCCTGGGTGAGAAGGGGACAGAGCGAAAAGGCCATGTTGGCGCTCTTGAACATCTCCTGGATCACAACGCCGACGGTGTACGGCAGCCCACCCCCTCCCCATTCTTCGGGGATGTGCGCTCCGCCCCAGCCCGCTTCGACGTACTTCGAATAGGCCTCCTTGAAGCCGTCGGGTGTTCGCACGGTCCCGTCCGGTTGCAGGCGACTTCCCTGACGATCGCCGATCACGTTGAGAGGAGCGACCACTTCGGTGAAGAATCGGCTCGCTTCGTCCAGCACGCCGCGGACAGTGTCGGGATCGGCATGTTGAAACCCGTTCAACTTGGCGATTGCTGCCAAATCGACGACATGGTTGAGCGTGAAGTCGATGTCAGCCAGTGGCGCCCGATATGCGGTCATTAGTGGCTCCTTAGGGGCCCGAGGCTACCCGGATGTCGCTCTTTGGTAGCCACCTCCGTGCGAACCGTTCGAGTAACCCCTCCCGTATGGTTTCCTTGAAGGTCCGGGCTACCGGACACGATTGAGAAGGAAGAACATGAAAAGAACCACCTTTACTGCTTTGCTGATCGCGCTGGCTCTCATCGGTGCCTGCGCGGCGGACGACGCCGTCACCACCACGACGGCCGACGCCGCGACTACTACTGCGGCCGAAGCGCGACTACTACTGCGGCCGAAGCGACCACTACCGCAGCCGCATCCGGGGGCGACACGCTTGTCGTCGGCTCGACCGGTCTAGGCGACGTCCTCCAAGACAGTGAGGGCCGCACGCTCTACATCTTCGATCCAGATACCCAGAGCGGCGTGCCGACTTGCTATGACGACTGCGCCGTGGCATGGCCGCCGTTTGTCGAAGAAGTGACCGCCGGCGAGGGAGTGGATGGGTCGCTCCTCACTACCGCCGCTCGGACGGACAGCGGTGTCCAGGTTGTCTACAACGGTTGGCCGTTGTACTACTTCTCAGGAGATGAGGCACCCGGCGATACCAATGGCCAAGGGCTGAACGACGTCTGGTGGGTCGTCGACGCCAGTGGAAACGCAGTAGGCAAGCCGTAGTCAGCTAGGGAGAAGAGAAGGGGCCCGCCATCCTTCCGGCGGGCCCCTTCTCCTCTAATTCTCAAGTCCTTTGGGGACCCCATCTCCGTAGGCCAGCTCGCGGGAGTGGCTCATACCTCCAATTGGTGCTGGACCGACTTGTTCAGTTCGGTGAAGCCGAGCTGTTGGTAGAGCCGGAATGCGCCGGTGGGGCTTTCGCTATCGACTCCTAGAGCAGCGTGACTGAAGCCGGCGTCTAGGAAGGCGCGGCAAGCGGTCAGCACCAAGGCCGAGGCGATGCCGCGTTTGCGATGACTGCGCAACGTCCCGAGGGACATGATCCAGCCATCCAGTCGCCCGGTGAGTTCCCGGTCGCCCGGGAAGTGGTTGGCAAGAAGGATGGCGACGATCCGGTCGCCGTCGACCGCCATGAAGCTGAGGTCGAGCCTGACGCCGTAGGACTCGATCCGATGGTTCCACGCACCCCGGTCGAGCGGGGTGGAGCCCCAGTGGTCTTCGAAAGCGGCATTCGTCACGTTCCGCAGTTCCTCGTTGCGCGCTGGATCCCATGCGACGATTTCGATGCCCGTTAGTGGAGGCGGTGCCGACAGGTCCGAGAGCGGGCGAATCAACTCAGAGAAATATCGAATAGGCGTCAGACCCTGCTTCTCGTAGAGCGCGATGGCCTCCTTTTCAAAGTCATAGGCCATGGTTCGCAGGTATCGGGGTAGGTCGGCCGGAGCCGCGGCGAGAACCTCGCGCCCTCGTTCCATCTGCCATCTGATGAGCTCGGACCCGATTCCCTGTCGGCGATGGGAAGGATCGACCCCCCCGATCATGAACACACGGGACTGAATCTGATCGCTCGGGCGGTGCCAGAGGCGGGCAAAACCGACCACCTCCGAACTCTTGACGGCCACCCGCGAGTGGGCGTCGAATGCGAAGTGGGGATCATCGAGCCACTCCTCGAACTCTTCGATCGGGGTGATCAGCGGAATCCCGTCGCCGATTTCGATCCTGCGGTTCAGTTCATATATGGCGGGGATGTCGCCCGGCGTGGCGGAACGGATCTCCAAGGTCATGCCGGGACGGTAGGCCGCCCCGGGCGTTGGTTTCCGAGAATTTTCTCGATCAGGGCGGGCAGCACCACCCCGGCCGCTCCCTCGATCCGAACGGAAGCGAGACGGTCGAGCTCAGTTGGTCCCCGATTGATGATCACCAGCGGACGGCCTTCCTGGGCTGCGGTGAAAGGGATCTCGGCCGCGGGCCAGACGCCCATCGTCGAACCGATGGCGAGGACGGCGTCGGCTCCGGCCGCCATGTCCCGGGCCCTTGCCAGCACCGCCTTGGAGAGTTCCTCGCCGAACATGACGGTCATCGTTTTCACGATCCCTCCGCACAGTTCGCACCGAGGCTCGTCCTCACCCGCCTCGACCCTTTGCAGGATCTCTTCGGTGGGCCAGTGTTGATGGCACCCCAGGCACCGGACCTCTCGAACGTTCCCGTGTAGCTCTGCGACGGCCTCCTCCGGTAGCCCGGCTTTGAGATGCAGTCCGTCGATGTTCTGGGTGACACATCCGGCCAGCCGCCCGGCCTCCCACAATTCGACCAGTGCCCGATGACCGGCGTTCGGCTCGATCCGGGCACGAGCTCCCCAGAGCCTCCCTTCCAAGTGCATGCGCCATCCCCGGCGCCGGAGGTCGGAGTCGGCCAGGTATCGGCTGATGGTGAAGTCCTTCGGGTCGACCTTGGTCCAGATCCCATCCGGCCCGCGGAAGTCGGGGATGCCCGACTCCGTTGAGATCCCTGCACCGGTGAAGGCGAGAATGCGGGGGGAATCGGACAGGATCCCGACCGCGTTTTCGAAGGGATCGCTCATCGGCCCAAAGGGTCGCTCATGGCCCCAAACTAGGGCAATGGAGATAACGAGAGATGCGATCGAGTCGGCGGCGATCCGAATTGCGCCGTTTGTTCGCCTTACTCCCACCCTTGAGCTCGAGGACCATGCAATCGAGCTGCCCGACCGGACCCTGCCTTCCTGGCGCACCATTCTCAAGCTCGATCTGTTGCAGCCCACGGGAACGTTCAAAGTCCGAGGTGCTTTCAATCTCCTGCTGGTCAATCGGCCCGACCTGGTGGTAGCGGCGTCGGGGGGCAACTTCGCCCTGGCGATCGGTCATGCGGCAGAGGCCCTCGGCATTCGGGCCCATCTCTTCGTGCCGGACTCGTCGCCTGCCGAGAAGATCGGGCGCCTGACCGATTCGGGGGCCGACGTGACCATTGTCAAAGGGGTCTACCGGGATGCCCTCGCCAAGAGCAGGGAGTTCGCCGCCACCGTCGATGGGTTTTTCGCACACGCCTACGACCAGGCCGAGGTCGTCGCGGGGGCCGGGACGTGCGGTCTCGAGATCCTCACCCAGGTGCCCGATGTCGACACCGTTCTAGTGGCGGTTGGGGGCGGCGGGTTGATAGGAGGCATCGCTTCGGCGGTCAGAACCGGGGCCCGGGTGATCGGGGTCGAAACCCATGGCACTCCGACGCTCCACGCGGCGCGAGCGGCCGGTCATCCGGTTGATGTCGAGGTCGGCGGATTGGCTCTGAGCTCCCTTGGATCGACCCGCCTCGGCGATATCTCCTGGGAGGCCGTCAGTCGATGGGTGACCGACTCGATCCTCGTCACTGATGAGTCGGTGAAGGACGCCCAACGGTTCCTCTGGCAGACATGCCGGCTCGTGGCTGAGCCGGGAGGCGCCGCCACAGTGGCCGCTCTTCTGAGTGGAGCCTACGAACCGGCCCCTGACGAGACGGTGGTTGCGCTGGTGTGCGGCGCCAATGTGGATCCGGCCGTCGGTGGTCTAGGCACGACTCTATTTTTGCCGCTGCATTCACCGGCTGTCGTGAGCGTTGACCTCGGGAGACCTACGAGGCGGCGGCGTCGAGGATCTGGTCGATCCGGTCGATTGTCAGCGGAGTCGTGAACAGTTCCTCGAATCGGGCGATCGCGTGGTCCCGGTCCTCGTCAGAGGATTGCGGGTCGAGCCATTCTCTGGCCGCTGACTCGTAGAAGTGTCCGAACTGAGCGATAAGCATCGAGAAGACCCCTTGCCGGTCCAAGGATCCGGGTCCTCCGGCGTCTTTGTAAGCACCGTAGAGCTGTCGGGATCTATCCGGGTTGCCGACCGTGAAGTCGAACATCACCACCGCTAGTTCGTGGCTGGGATCCTCGAGTCCGCAGTTCTCCCAATCGATGACGCAGATCCCACCTTGAGCCATCGGCAACATGTTGTCGGCGAACAAATCGCGATGACAGTTCTGAAGCATGGTCGGCGGCTCAATTAGGGCCTCGAGGTCGATCAGCGTCGGCACCGATGCTGCGAATCCATTCGCGAACGGCGCTCCCGACGCGCTGACCCGACGGCTGAGGTCATCCCAAGTCGATTTCCCGACCGGTTCGGTGTACCAGGGGTGGAGCGGGCGGGCCGGCTCGTGGCGGACCCGATGAATGGCGGCGACAGTTTCGCCAACAACGACGGGATCGAATGTGTTGTCGGAGACCAGGAGGTCGATCCATTCATAAGCTCGCACCTGTCGTCCGGCTGCCATGGCGAGCACCGAACCCGACTCCGTCCTAACGGGCCGTGGCATAGCCACGTCGGATTCGCGCAACACCGCTTCCTGATATGAGACATCGGCCGCGGCCTCGAACTCGGTCTGCGGCTCGAAGCTTTCCTTTATCGCATATGCCCCCAGGTCGGTGTCGAGTCGCCAAACCTGGCCCTGTTCCCCGCGCGCCACCGGAACCAGGTCGCCGATGGGGTTACCGAGCCCGAAAGCCGTAGCCACGCTGTCGGAGAGTCCATCCACAAAGTCGGACGCTACCGGCTCAGGCGACCCCCAGGCTCAGATCCAATTGCGTCCTTTGGCGACGATGAGCGTGATCCCGGCCAGGGTCGCCATAGCGGCCAGCGTCACTCCGAACATCCAGGGCCGCTCGAAGATGCCCACCTTGAAGTTCATGCCCATGATCCCCGCCAGGACCACGGCTGGAAGAAGCAAGACCGATACAAGGGTCAGACGCTTCATGATTTCGTTGGTCGCTTGCGTAGTTTGGGTCATGAAAATATCGAATGAACCGACGATCATCTCTCGAGCATTGTCAACAGAGTCGATGGCTCGCTCCAGACGTTTGGCCAGTCGTTCAAAGTCCGACGAGGCCTTCGATTCGAAGAGCAATTCGGATTGAGGCTGGCTGAGGAGGGCAAACATCTCCCGATGCTGACTGAGGGTGGTTCGCAGGCGGCGGACTCTTCCTCTCATCACGACCAGCCGATCGAGTAGAGCGGACTCCGTTTGATCGGGAACACCCTTCAAAAGATCTTCATCGAGGCGGTCCGATTGGACCTGTTGGGCTTCGATTGCCATGAAATATCCGCTGATGACCCAATCGAGCACCATCGCCAGAAACCGCGGGCCGTTGAGTTCACCTAGCCGGGTCTCACCATTGAGCGGCTCGTTGAACTTCTCGGCCAGGTCCGACTCGCCGTCGTGCAAGGTTGCGATCCAATTCTTGCCGACCAGGCAATGGAGGACGATCGATTCGAACTCGTCTCGGTCCTGGCGCAGGGTGAAGACGTTGACTTGTATGAAGTTGCGGTATCGAACCAGATGTGGCCGCGGATCCTCCGTGGTTAGGCTATCGGTCGGATCCGGGATTCCGAGCCTGTCCCACAGATCTGCCAAGGGATGTCTGGATCCCCAGCGGATTTGGCGGCCTCCAGATCGATGTCGACCCAAAGCATGTGGCCATCACCGATCTCGGGGAGGTCCCCGCCATCGAGCTGGACCCGTGCGTCTTCGCCGTCGGCATCGTAAAGCCAGGCCCGGTAGGCATTGTCTGGCCTGGTTTCGACGGTCATGGCGCGTTTATCTTCCTGGTTGGCGCGTCCCTGCCGTTTACCCCGATGGGGGCGCACGCAAACAAGCCGGTCGAGCCGGCTATCGAAAGAGAAGCCCCGTCGATTTCAGCGCACGGAGCCTCGACCGAAGGGGCTGGGTCAGCCTCTCCGACGTCGGTTGATGCCGAATCCCCCGAAGACGAATAGCAGGACAACGATAAGGATGATCCATCCGGTGGTGCTCACAGGCCCTCCTCGTGCTCGTAAATGGGAGCGAGCCCAAATGTAGTCCGGAGCTACCCGGCCGGGCCAGCCTCTCTGGAGTGAGGAACCGACGTAGGGGTCGCGCCGCTTGTCTTCTGTCCATAGACCCCATAGCGTTCGGTCATCCGGATGAGTTCTACGGTCGTGGCGCTATTGATCCTCGCCTCGGTGGGGTCATGTGGGCGATCGCCGGAACCGACTTTCCCGGTGTCCGGTGTGGCCATGGCAGGCCCGGTGTGCCCGGTGGAAACCAATCCCCCCGATCCCGCTTGCGCGCCTCGCCCCGTTGTCGGTGCCGCGGTCGTGGCAGTCTCGGAATCGGGGGAAAGGTTCGAGGCAACGACCGGGCCTGATGGCGAGTTCTCTCTGGCTCTCGCCAATGGCCGATACGAGGTGGTCGGTCAACCCGCCGCCGGCCTCATGGGAACGCCCGCCCCGGTGGAGATCGAGGTTGTCTCGATGCCGATCGATCTGGGGGTGCTTCTCTACGACACCGGCATCCGCTGAGATCGTCGCGGGTTCCGATCCCGTTCGATCGCTGGCACTCTCAGGTTTTGCTACTCCTTCCGTCGGGTAGAAGGAGTCTCGGCACCAAGCAAAGGAGCTACCGATGGCAGGTTTGCTGAAAATGGCCGCGGTGGGCATTGGGACTGCGTTGATTGCCTTCCTGTTTGATCCCGATCGCGGACGGGGGAGAAGGGCCCAGTTGCGGGACCAGGCAAAATCCCGAATTAGAAAGGCCCAGGAAGCGGCCCGTCAACAGGCCGAGTTTCGATCAAATCGTCTCAAGGGGTTGGCTCATCAATTCAGGAGCGGCGATGCATCGGCTGATCTCGAGGATGACCTGATTCGTCAGAAGGTGAAGAGCGAGGTGATAGGTCCGGCCGCGGTTTCCAACATCGAGGTGGACGTGCGCAACGGTGTCGTGACGCTATCTGGCGATCTCGACGACGAGCAATATCGGCACCTCATGAAGGAGATTCTGAAGGTTTCCGGAGTCCAATCGGTGGATCTGTCGCAGGCGACGTCCACGTAGCCAACCAGGGCCTCCACCGGGTAACCCCGTTCTGGCGCGACAAACCCGTGCCCTGGCACGGGTTTGTCGCGCACAAAAGGGAAGAAGTCGTGGGCCCGGAGGGAATCGAACCCCTCAACCTTGGGATTAAAAGTACGGTATCGACCCTGCCGAGCAGTGTCATTGGGTGCCGATGAGTCACGTTTTGATTGGCTTTTCCCCCTCTCCTTGATCCCCCGTGACGACTGCTCGTTCTCCTCGTTACGTGGAATCCGCCGATGTTTTGCCGATGTTTTTGATCGTCTGACTGACCTCAGGTACAGGCTGTCCGTCGACGCCTAGCCGATTCAGTTCGCGCTTGGTACGACGGTTCCTGTTTCGTTCCAGGAACGCCTTGCATCGGCTCAGATCTGCCCTCGAGGAACGTGCCCTCCGCCTGGTAGCCCAGTCTTGGCGGGCAGTGAGTTCGCCGATCGATAGCGTCCCACATCGCTCGACTCGACTAGTCGTCGGATCGTTTCCGACTCGCTGTCAACCCGACTGGCGTCATAGGTTGCCGGTTGTTTCTGGCTGACGCTTGGGAGGATCGCTAACGCGTGCTGCGATTGACCAGCTTGTCGTTTGCTCACCCGGCGGTTCTATCCGACCGCCGTGCTCGAGTTGTCGCTGCCGGGACCCGCTCTCGATCGCGGCTCACGCCGAGCTCCGCTCCAAGGGCCAGCAGGCCTTTCTCTTGTCCACGTGTTTGCGGGTGGAGGTCGCCTGGGCCGCGGGTCCGGAGTCAGCAACCGACGTCCTTGCTTGCCTATACGGGGACGGATCACTTTCGGGCCTTGGAGCGGTTCGATCGCGACGAGGCCGCCTTTCTGCATCTGTGCCGGGTGGCGGCGGGGCTGGATTCGCCTTTGGTCGGTGAGCCGGAGGTGCTCGGCCAGTTCCGACATGCAGTGTCGGTTGTTAACGACGCTTCCGGCTCGCTCGGGACGCTTGGGACGGGTGTTGGAGGCGGCGATCGGAATCGGACGAGGCACCCGACGGCTGCTGGGCGACGGCCCTCGTGGCTCGTTGGCGGCGTTGGCTGCGAGGGCGGCGGCGGCGTTCGGGCGGGTGGCGATTCTGGGCGCAGGGGCGATGGCTCGGGCGGCTGCTGAGCATCTCGAGGGCGTCGAGGTGACGATCTTCGCCCGACGGCCGGGAAATGTCGCGGGCCGTGAAACTCGTCGCCTGGGAGGAGGCGTCGGAGGCGCTCGCTACCTACCCGGTCGTGATCTCGACGGTCCCCGGCAAGGCTCCGCTGTTCAGCGACGATGTCATCGCCCGCGACCTTGCCCGTCGCAGTGAGCCTCTGCTGTTGATCGACCTGGGCATGCCGCCTGCGTTCGCTCGACCCGAGGTCGGTGATTCGGTCCGGTACATCGGGGTCGACGAGCGTGGCGTCATCCGTCGAGCACCGACCATCGGCCGAGGCCGAGGAAAGCGTTGTGAGGGGAGCGTGCCGCAGGTCTGGCGCCGGCTTACGGCTCCGGACCGGGTGGGCGCGGTGATTGCAGCCATGGTGGAGCAGGCAGAGACGGCGGTGACTGAAGAGGTGCAGCGTTTCGTCCACCGGTTGTCGGAGGCCGAAGATCCCGAACGGGTTCTGAGGCAGCTCGCCCACACCGTCGCTCGCCGGGTCTTGCATCCCCCGATCTCTTTTGTCAGCTCCACTGAGCGCGGCTCCGAAGCGGTCGAGGTGCTGGCCGAGGCGTTTGGGGTCGACGATGATTGAGGTGCGGATCGCCACCCGCCATTCGGTTCTGGCGCTGGCGCAGGCGCGGTCGGTGGCCGATTTGCTGCGTGCTGCCGATCCGGGCCTGTCGGTGCGTTTGGTCGAGGTTGTCGACGTCGGGCGACCGCGACCAGGAAGGTGCGATTGCCGAACTGACCGAGGTGGGAGCTTTTGTCCGCTCGGTGCAGGAAGCGGTGATGAACGGAGAGGCCGACCTGGCGGTCCATTCTCTGAAGGACCTTCCCGTCTGGGGGCCGGAAGAGTCTGGTGCTCGCTGCGCTTCCCGAGCGGGGCTCACCTTTCGATGTGCTGGTGGGGTCGACCCTCGACGAGCTCCCTGCGGGGGGGGTGGTCGGCACTGGTAGTCCCCGTCGGGTCGCACAGCTTCTGGAGTTGCGGCCCGATCTGCGGACCGTCGAGCTGCGCGGCAATGTCGATACCCGGCTCCGCAAGGTGGCCGCCGGTGAGGTGGATGCGGCGGTGCTGGCCGAGGCCGGGCTCGATCGGTTGGGAAAGTCCGACGCTGATCGCCCAGCGTTTCGAGTCGGCGCAGATGGTGCCGGCCCCGGGCCAGGGGGCATTGGCGGTCGAGGCCGCAAGCGGGAGCGATTTCGCTGAGCTGGCCGCACGCCATCGATGACGGTTCGCTCCGGATCCTCCTTTCGGCCGAGCGCCTCCTGCTGGCGGAGACGGGGGCTGGCTGCCGGTCGGCGCTCGGGGCCCATGCCACCTGGCACGGGGCAGAAGATCAGGCTCGAAGCCTTCGTTGCCGATGAGCGGCGGCCGGCGCCGAACGGTCGTCTTCGGTGAGACCCCCGAAGCGGTCGTGGCGGAAGCGCGGAAGGAGCTGGGGTTGTGATCCGGGTGGCGATCACCACCGATCGGTTTCGAAGAGGCGGCGTCTTCCTTTCGCCGGATTGGTCTCGACCCGGTGTGGTTGCCATGCATCCGGGTCGAGCCGGCCGACAGCCGGGGTGCTGGCCCAAGCCCGGGAGGCGGCGTTGGTGGCCGACCTTCTGCTGATCACCTCCGTCCGGACCCTCGACCTGCTGTGGCCCGACGGTTCGATGCCGGCGGTGGAGGTGGCGGCGGTGGGAGAGAGGACGGCCGCAGCCGTCGACGGCGCGGGGCGGGCGGGTGGTCCTGTCGGGACGGTCGGGGCTTGCCGATCTGGTGACGCAGGCGGCCGAGCGGCTCGGCGTCTGTCCGGGTCGTGTTTCCTCATGCCGTCGGCTCCGATCCAGATGGCTCTGGAAGCGATCACGAGAGCGGGCCACCGACCTCCGGGAGTTCGAGGTCTACCGGACGGTTCCCGTGGCTCCCGAGCTCACGCCAGGTGCGGGCCGTAGCTTTCGGCTCCCCGTCGGCGGTGGAGGGCTGGCTGCTCTCCCGGGATTTTGATGGACTGGTGGTCGGGGTGATCGGTCCGACCACCTGGGAGGCGGTGGCCCGGCACCGGCCGCCCGAGGTGGTCGCTCCCCAGCCTTCCCATCGAAGCCCTGGCCGATGCCTTGGCGTCCTATCTGGAGGTAGCAGTATGAGCAGCTTTCCGACCGTTCGTCCCCGCCGTCTGCGGATGAGGGGCGCCTTGCGTCGGGCGGTGGCGGAGACCCGGCTTCATCCCGCCCAATTCGTTCTTCCCGTCTTCGTGGTGGCGGGAGAAGGGGTCAGGAAGCCGATCAACTCGATGCCCGGCCATGCTCAGCTCTCAGTCGACCAGGTGGCGCTCCTCGCCAAGGAGGCGGAGGCGGCCGGGATCGGCGGCATGATCTTCTTCGGCATCCCCGACCACAAGGATGAGACGGGTTCATCCGCCTGGGATCCGACCGGGCCGGTGCCGACGGGCGATCGAGGCGGTGGCCATCGCTGCCCCGAGCTGCTGCGCTGGGCCGACGTATGCCTGTGCGAGTACACCAGCCATGGGCATTGCGGACCGCTCCGAGGCGAGATCGTCGACAACGATTCTGCCCTTCCACTGCTCGCCCAGGCGGCGGTCGTCTATGCCGATGCCGGCGCCGACGTGGTGGCGCCCTCCGACATGATGGACGGTCGGGTGGGAGCCATCCGAGCCGCCCTCGACGAGAACGGCCACGCCGACACCGTGATCTGTTCCTACGCGGTCAAGTACGCCTCCGGCTACTACGGGCCGTTCCGGGAAGCGGCCGGATCGGCCCCCGCCTTCGGTGACCGCCGTTCGCATCAGATGGACCCTCCCAATGTCCGGGAGGCGATCCGGGAGGCGCGCCTCGACGTGGCCGAGGGCGCCGACATGGTGATGGTGAAACCGGCTGGTCCCTACCTCGATGTCGTCCAGGCGGTCCGGGAGCAGGTCGAAGTCCCGGTCGTCGCCTATCAGGTGTCGGGGGAGTTCGCCATGATCGAGGCGGCGGCCGCTCGAGGGTGGATCGATCGAGACCGGGTGATGCTGGAGTCCCTGACCGGCATCGTCCGGGCCGGGGCGGGAATCGTCTTCACCTATTTCGCGCTGGACGCGGCCCGGCTTCTCGAGGAGAACGAGTGATCGCTGACCCCGTATCCCGGGTCACGCCATCAGCCGGATGCCAGCGTGCGCTCGGGGAGTGGTACCGGCGGGCGACCGAGGTGATGCCGGGCGGGGTCAACTCCCCGGTGAGAGCGTTCCGGGCGGTCGGGGGCACTCCGCCGTTCATCGCAGTCGGGTCAGCGGCGCCCGCCTGCGGACGGTCGAGGGTGACGAACTGATCGACTTCATCGCTTCCTGGGGGGCCTTGATCCTCGGCCACGCCCATCCCGAGGTGGTCGAAGCGATCAGGGAGCGGCGGGCAGGGGTACTTCATTCGGAGTGTCCGACCGTCGCCGAGGTGGAGCTGGCCGAGCTGATCTGCGCGCTGGTCCCTTCGGTCGAGGTGGTGCGGATGGTCAACTCCGGCACCGAAGCAACCGCCTCGGCCCTCCGACTGGCGCGAGCGGCCACGGGACGCTCTGCGGTCATCAAGTTCGAAGGCTGCTACCACGGCCACAGCCGACGCCTTCCTCGTCAAGGCCGGATCGGGTCTTGCCACTTTCGGGGAGCCCTCCAGCCCCGGCGTCCCGGCGGGCACGTCCTGCCGACACCCGGGTGGCCCGATACAACGATCTCGACTCGGTCTCCGAGCTCTCTGGCCGACGGACGGGTGGCGGCGGTCATCGTGGAGCCGGTGGCCGGCAACATGGGCTGCGTCCTCCCTGCCCCGGATTTCCTCCCCGGCCTCCGTCGCCTCTGCGACACGCAATGGTGCGCTGTTGATCTTCGATGAGGTGATGACCGGATTCCGGGTGGCGCTCGGTGGCGCACAGGAGCGTTATCGGGGTGACGCCCGGATCTGACCGCCTTGGGAAAGGTCGATGGCGGGAGGGACCCCGGCCGCCGCCTACGGGGGGCGGGCCGAGCTGATGCGGATGATCGCCCCCGACGGGCCCGTCTACCAGGCGGGCACGCTGGCCGGCAACCCGATTGTGACCGCGGCCGGCCTGGCCACTCTGCGCTATCTGGCTGCTCATCCGGACCTGTATCAGCGATTCGATCGAGGCAGGCGAGAAAGTCGCTGTCGCGACTGCGGAGCTGCCCTCCAAGGCGCCGGTCTTCCCGGGCGTGGTCAATCACGTCGGGGGGATGGTGGGGATATTCATCGGGATCGAGCATGCCCGAGAACTGGGACGATGTCGCCTCGCTCGATCAGGCCTTGTTCCAGCGCTTCTTCCACGCCGCTCTCACGACGGGGCGTCCTGCTTCCTCCTTCTCCCTTCGAGACCTGGTTCCTGATGGAAGCCCACCTCGACGGGACTCTCGATACGGCGCTCGACGCCCTGGCCGACGCCATCGTGGAGACCGCCCGATGAGGCTTCCAGATGAGATTGATCAGGGCTCTTCGGCGGGAGCCTCTCGACCGGCCGCCCATCTGGTTCATGCGTCAGGCGGGTCGCTATCTACCGGAGTACCGAGAGTTGCGTCGCCGTTACACCTTCGACGAGGCGATGCGCACCCCAGCGGTGGCGGCCGAGATCACGCTGCAGCCGCTGCGCCGCTTCCCCCTCGACGCCGCCATCGTCTTCTCCGACATCATGACTCCGCTGACCGCCATGGGGGTCGCGATCGAATTCAATCCAGGGCCTCGACTGACACCGCTCACCGTCGAAGAGCGTCGCCCGGTTGGGCGAGCTTGATCCGGCCCAGGTCGACTTCGTCGGCGAGACCATCGCCACCGTCCGGGCTCTCCTCGATCCGGAGGTGACGATGATCGGCTTCGCCGGCGGCCCGGCCACGCTGCTCGCCTACCTGCTCGAAGGGGGAGGGTCCCAGCAGTTCGCCGACCTTCCGCGAGCCCTGCACAGCGATGCGCCGTCCGAGGCGCTTGGCCGTTCTGGCTCGGGCGATGCGGACGCTACCTGACGGCACAGATCGAGGCAGGTGCCGAAGTCGTCCAGCTGTTCGACTCCTGGGCCGGCCTCCTCTCGCCCGACCAGTTCGAGCGGTGGGCGGTGCCCGCTGCCCGCCAGGCGCTGGCGGGTCTGCGCGGTGCCAACCATCTACTTCGCCCCGGGAGCGGCCCATCTGCTCGAGCTGTTCCATCTGGTCGGCGCCACGGCCTACGGCGTCGACTGGCGGCTCCCACTGGGCGAGGCGTGGCGGCGGGTAGGGGAAGGCTATCCCATCCAGGGCAACCTCGATCCGTCGCTGCTTCTGTGTCGATCCCGACGACGGTGCGGGCTGGCACTATCCGGGTCCTGGAGCAGGCGGGCGGCCGCCCCGGTCACATCTTCAACCTCGGCCACGGCGTCCTGCCCGACACCCCGCTCGCCAGCGTGGAGGCGATGGTGAACACGGTGGTCGGGCTGGGAAAGCCGGGTCCGGCGTCGGCGCTCTGAGCGAAGCGGCTGCAGACGACATGACTGCCCCAGAGACTCTCGACGGTTGGTTTGCCCTCCACGACCTCCGCCGGTTTGACCGGACGGCCTGGAACCGGCTTCCCGCCGGCGGACAGGCGAGAAGGCGCTGACCGAGGCGGCCGACCTCCTCGCTTCTTTCGAACGGGTGGACGACGCCCCGACGGGACGGAGCGTCACCTACACCGTGATCGGGCACAAGGCCGACCTGCTCATGTTCCACCTCCGGCCCGAAGTCGGTCAGCTTCACGAGCTGGAACGAGCCTTCGACAAGACAACGTCTGGCTTCGTACACCACCCGTCCCTACTCCTATCTCTCGGTGACAGAAGATCAGCCGGCACGGGTCGCCCGAAGGGACCGCCGAGAACATCGAAGACAGCCCCTATGTCCAAGCCCGCCTCTACCCGGAGATACCGTCCCACGAGCACATACGTCTGCTTCTACCCGATGAGCAAGAAGCGAGAGGGAGCAGACAACTGGTACACCCTGGCGGCCACCGAGCGAGGCGAGCTGATGCGGGCCCACGGGCGGACCGGGCGCCGCTACGCAGGGAAGGTGACCCAGATCGTCACAGGCTCGATGGGCCTCGACGACTGGGAATGGGGGGTGACGCTGTTCTCGGACGATCCGCTCGAGTTCAAGAAGCTGGTCTACGAGATGCGCTTCGACGAGGTGAGCGCCCGCTTTGCCGACTTCGGGCCCTTCTACGTTGGACGGCGCCTGCTCCCGGAGGATCTGGGCAGGTGGCTCGGTGAGTGAGACAAGCAGCTCGGCGGTGCTCCTGGTCGGGCTTCGGTGGCCCGGAAACTCTCGAGCGAGGTTCCGGCATTCGTGGAGAGCGTGCTCGGCCGAAAACCTCCCGAGCATGTCGTCGCCTCCGCCATTGGGTCGGTACCGGGCGATCGGTGGCGGCTCGCCGCTGCCGACCACCACCCGGCGCCAGGCGGTTCTGGTCGGCGAGGAGCTGAAGCGGCGGGGGATGGAGGCGGACGTGTACGTCGGGATGCTGCATGCCCGCCCCACCATCGATGAGGCGGTCAGCCGAGATCGTGGCCGACGGCGTCGAGGATCTCACCGTGATCAGCCTCGCCCCTTATCGCTGCGAGGTGTCGACCGACGCCTATGAGGCTGCGGTCGAGAAGGCCCTGAGCACGGGAAAGGCCCTCGGCTCCGCTTCGTCCCCGACTGGAACCTGGCGACCGGGCTACGTGCAGGCGCTTGGCCGACATGCTGGCGAAGGCGCTCGAACAGGCCCCTGCCGGACACCCCTGTGATCTTCGCCGCCCACAGCCTTCCCGAGCGAATGATCGAACAAGGTGACCCCTACGCCGATCAACTCGCGGCCACCGCCGGAAAAGTCGCCGAACGCCTCGGACTCGGCGACTGGCATCTCGCCTATCAGAGCGTCAGCGCCGCCGCCCGGGAACCGTGGCTGGGACCGTCGGTGGACCAGGTGATGGAGCGACTGGCGGCGGACGGGGCCACTTCGGTGCTGGTCGACCCGATCGGGTTCATCTCCGATCACGTCGAGACCCTGTACGACAACGACATCGAACACCGCGCCCATGCCGAGGCGCTTAGGACTCGCCTTCCACCGATGCCGATGTCTCAACGATCACCCCGGGCTGATCGACACCTTCGCCGATCTGGTCATCGCAGAACACCGATAGTGGTTGACCTCGACGATCGCAGTCGAGGGTCGCCGTCGTCGGAGGCGGGATCTCCGGCCTCGCAGCCGCTCACCGCCTCGCCGAGCGCCGGCGCCAAGGTGACGTCTGTCGAGAAGTCGCCCCGCCTCGGCGGAAAAGTCATCACCGAGCACAGTCGGACGGTTTCCTCATCGAAGGCGGTCCGGACAGCTTCGTTGCCGGCAAGGGCTCGGTGATCGAACTGGCCGACGAGCTTGGCATCACCGACCGGGTGATCTCAAGCCGACCCGAGCACCGGGGATCTCACGTCTGGTGGCGGGGCCGGTTCCATCCGCTTCCCGAGCGGGCTCCTGCTGATGGCGCCCTCCCGGCTGTCACCGCTCTTGCGTTCATCGCTCCTGTCCTGGAAGGGAAAGCTGCGGGTCCTCGCGATCTGGTCCTGCCCAGGCGAGCGGAATGGCAGACGAGAGCCTCGAATCATTCGTCGTCCGTCGGCTGGGCCGCGAGGTGCTCGAACGGATCGCCGAACCGCTGATCGCAGGCATCCATGCGGCCGAGCCCTCCACGATGAGCCTCCAGGCGAGCTTCCCGCGCTTCCTGGAAATGGAGCGAGAAGCATCGAAGCCTGATCCTGGCCGCCCGGTCCGCCGCTTCAAAGCCAGCAGCGGACAACGGCTTCAGCTATTTCGCCAGCTTCAAGGAGGGGATGGGAGAGCTGCCCGACGCCTTGGTAGGAGCCTTGAACGGCGTTGACATCAAGACCGGCGTAGCGGTGACCCGGCTGACCGGGGACGAACGGCGGCTACCGCCTGGTCCTGGACGACGGCACCGGACTCACGACCACGGGTGTCGTTCTCGCCACTCCCGCCCGGGAGACAGCGGCACTCTTGTCGGAGATGGTCCCGGAGGCAGCCGCGGCCTTAGCGGGTATTCGCCAGGTCGCCACCGCCACGGTCACCCTGGCATATCGCGTCGACGAGATTCCCCGGTTGGCCGGCTCCGGTTTCGTCGTGCCGTCCGTCGAGGGGCGACGAGATCATGGGAGTCTCATATTTGTCCCAAAAGTGGGAGGGGAGGGTTCCCGATCAGCAATTCGCCCTGCTGCGCGCTTTCGTAGGTGGACCGAACGGCCAAGAACTGGCATTGGATGGGGAGGAACGGCTGGCAAGCGGTAGTGCGGGAAGAGTTGGCGACACTCATCGGTATCACCGCTCGTCCCGTGTTGGTGAGGACCCATATCATGGGAAGGGGGCCTCCATCAGTACACCCTCGGCCACGTCGACCGTGTGGCCAGAGCCGAATCAGCCTTGGCTCGCTCATCCAGGTTTGGCTCTGGCTGGAGCCGCTTTTCACGGGATAGGCCTCAACGAATGCGTTGAGTCGGGTCGGCGGGCGGCCGAGCACTGTCCTGGCTGCAAGCGCCCGCCGGAAGCGTCACGCGCCTCAGGCCGATCTCAGTTCACGACTTTGGAGTAGCAATTAGCGGCGCACTGCACCTTCAACCGGAGCGCACCACCGCTGACCGGTTCATCCGCCGGCTGCTGCGGGTGGGCGATGTCGTCGATAAGCACGCCATCTTCGGTGCGCGTCGGTCGACAACCACTGCCATCGTGGTGTCCGGCATACGGTGCACCATCACCTATCTGCTGATTCCGATCCTTGCACCGTTTGTCGGGTTGATCGAGACGTTCGGTGCGCCGATCAGCATTGCCCTCTCCTCGTTCGCCATGGTCATGGGCATCTCGGGGTCCGTCGCTTCTGGATCGCCGACCACCGAGCCCGCTGGTCCTACACCACCTTCATTGGTGCCGTACTCATCTTGCTATCCGTTGCCATCGTCACTGACGTTTCGAAGATCCTCGCCGTGCTGTGAACCGGTACGAACTGCCGTGGGGCTGGCCTTCGTATAGCTCCGACCAGGCTTGGGGCATGGCATGTTGCGCCGACGGCGTCTTCCGATGACCGAGACTCTTGACCGACTGGACGCCACCAACCCGATGAACGCCTTTGCATTCTGCCCGATCTTCTACGTCGGAACATGGCGCGAGACGTCGGCAACTTCCAGTACAAATGCAAGATCTTCGGCTTCGGATCGTTCGCCGCCAGCGCGTGCAGGGGATTTCGGTGCCGCGCGTGGTCGGCCAGGATCGCGGATCCCGCCCCCGACGACATATCGAAGTCGTAGGCGCGCCCATCTCCCGGCGCATGCGTAGGAGTCGGATCGAAGATGAACCGCAATCTGAAGCGTGGCCAGACTCACCGCCGTTTCTGGGTCTGTGGTCGCCTGCGTATGCAAGAAACCCACATCCGCACCCGACTGTTTTGATCGACCCCCATCCGGCCCGCCGGTCGGCCTTAGCATTGCTTGAAGAAGAAGTCATAACTGAGCTCATTTAGTGGATGATGGAGTCTGGTGCACGGCAACCTTCCCTCGGGGACAGTCACGTTTCTCTTCACCGATGTCGATGGCTCCACGAAGGTACTGGGTGAGCTGGGTGTCCTTCGATATGCCCGGGCGCTGGGCGAACACCGGCGCGTGCTGCGGGAGGCTTTCGTCCGTTATGGGGGTGTCGAAGTCGGAACCGAGGGCGATTCGTTCTTCGTAGCCTTTTCAAGCGCGCCAGGACGCGGTGGAGTCGGCCTTGGAGTGTCAGAACGCTCTAACCGAGGGCCCGCTCCGAGTGCGTATGGGTCTACATACGGGGACGCCGCATCTGGCCGAGGGTGACTATTTCGGCGAGGACGTGCACCTAGCGGCGCGCATTGCGGCGGCTGGCCACGGCGACCAGGTGTTGTTGTCGAATGCAACACGCAAACTTGTCCAGGCTGAGGTGACAGACCTCGGGGAGCACCGCCTGAAGGATTTCAGCCAACCGGTGGTGATCTTTCAGCTTGGTTCGAGGAAGTTCCCTCCGCTCAGGACCATCTCGAACACCAACCTGCCCCGACCGGCCAGCTCGTTTGTGGGGCGGGAGAGGGAGGTCGCCGAGGTCGTGTCGCTGGTCAGAGGCGGTGCCCGCCTGCTCACCTTGACGGGTCCGGGAGGGTCGGGCAAGACGCGACTGGCGATCGAGGCTGCAGCCGAACTTGTGCCGGAGTTTAAGGCTGGAGTCTTTTGGGTCGGCCTGGCAACGTTGCGAGACGCGAAGTTGGTTTCCGATACGGTCGCCCAGACCCTCGGAGCAAAGGACGGTCTGATCGACCACGTGGGCGAGCGCGAGCTTTTGCTTTTGCTCGACAATCTCGAACAGGTGATCGAGGCGGCCTCGGAGCTCTCTGAGCTTGTCGAGGGGTGCCCGAACCTCAAACTCCTCGTCACAAGTAGGGAGCTGCTCCGTGTGAGAGGCGAGGTCGAGTATCCGGTGTATCCACTGGCCGAATCGGAGGCCGTTGAGCTGTTCTCGGCCCGGGCAGGGGTCGAGCCTGACGAAACCGTCCACCGGCTCTGCCGAGCGCTCGACAATCTCCCGCTGGCGCTCGAGCTGGCCGCCGCCAGGGCGAAGGTGTTATCACCAACCCAGATCCTCGAGCGGCTCTCCGGGCGACTTGACCTGTTGAAAGGCGGGAAGAGACGCTGATCCCCGCCAGCAGACCCTCCGGGCGACGATCGAATGGTCCTACGACCTGCTCTCGCGCGGAAGAGAGGGCGCTGTTCGCTCGTCTCGCGGTCTTCCGAGGCGGCTGCACGCTCGAGACATCCGAGGCAGTCGCAGAGGCTGGCCTGGACACGGTGCAGTCTCTCGTTGATAAGAGCCTTCTCCGCCGCACCGTCGAGCGATTCTGGATGTTGGAGACGATCCGTGAGTTCGCGGCGGAGCGGCTCGAGGACTCGGGCGAAGCCGAGGAGCTGCGTCGGCGCCACGCCGCGCACTACCTGGCGCTTGCCGAGGAGGCCGAGCCGAACCTGCGCGGCAATCCGAAGGATTGGCTTGACCGACTTGAGCACGAACATGACAACCTTCGAGCCGCTCTCGACTGGCTCAGTGCCTCAGGCGAGAGCCAGCTCACGTTGCAGCTTGCGGGAGCCCTGTGGAAGTTCTGGTCCATAAGGGGCCACATGACAGAAGGCGGCCGTCGACTAGAAGAAGCTCTCCGCGCCGACGCGAGTCCAACAGCACCCCGGGCCAAAGCGCTCAACGGAGCAACCGCGATGGCGCTCGACCGTGGAGACACGGCGCTGGCGAGGATTCACGTCGACGAGGCCCTGGCGCTCCATCGCATGCTCGGCGACGCGGCCGGAACTGCCAACTCCCTACTCATACTCGGCAATGTTCACGCCGACGAACGCGACTTCGCCACGGCGGAACAACTCTTCGAAGACAGCCTCCAAGCATTCCGCGAGCTCGGCGACGACCATTACATCTTGCTCGCAACCCGCCTCCTTGCATGGATGAGCTACGACCAGGGCAACCACGAACACGCTCGCGCCTTGCATGAGGACGTCGTGCGTCAAGCACGGGCGACGGGCAACGAACGCATGCTGGCGACCTCACTCGGTGCCCTGGCGGAGTACGCCATCTACGAGGGCCGGGTCCAATACGCCCTCCCAATGCTGAAAGAGAGCACTCGTATCTGCCACGCCCTCGGCGAGCGCAATGAGTTAACCGTGAACCTATGCCGTTTCGCACGCGCAGCCGCCCTCGAGGGACAAGCGGGCATGGCCGCCCAGCTTCTCTCCAGTGCCGAGACATTGAGCAAGGAGATGGGACTCAGCTGGAGCTATTGGCTCGTAGAACTCAACGAAGGGACGCTGGCTCTGGTCCGCACCCAGCTCGACGAGGCTGCTTATACGAAGGAGTGGAAACAAGGCCAGGGGTTAGCGGTTGACGGAGCCATCAATCTTGCCCTTGACTCCTGAGCGGACGACGCCCGGAAAGCGCCGCCCAGTAGAGGCAACGACGGAGGTCCGACATGGGATTCGTTCAAATCATCGAGTTCCGCACTTCGAAGGTCGACGAAGTGCGCAAGGTTGGTGACGAGTGGGAAGCGGCCGCGGGCGCCGACAGAAGGCGCGTCGACGGGTGACATGTGCGAGGACCGCGACAACCCGGGTCGCTACTTCAACATCGTGTTCTTCGACTCCTACGAGTCGGCGATGGAGAACTCGAACCTGCCAATGACGCAGGAGTTTTCGCAGAAGATGATGGCGCTCGGTGATGGGCCGCCGACCTTCTACAACCTCGACGTCATCGAGGACCGCAGCTGAGCCCAGCTCTGTCGAACCGCCCACCCCCCCACCGATTTGGCTGCTCCGGGCGCCTCGTAGCAAATGCTTCCGGAATCCGCCCTCGCATCCAGATCTGACCGAGTGCGCGAAGGGCGGAGGATGAGCGATTCGTAGTGCATCACGTCACTACCAACCACCTCCCCCTGACCGGATGGCCTCACCGTCTCCGCGCTGGATGGGTCACACAGTTGCAACCTGACTGGTAGCGGTAAACCCGTATAACCAGCTCACCAGCTGCCCGATCCTGCTGAGGCATGACATGGCTGTAGGTATCGAGTGCCGCAAAGACGACGGCGGGTCGAGCATCGTCGCTGCCCGCTAGGGCTCGGAGCACCGCGGCTTCGAGCCCTGCCAGCGGACCCCAGTGTGCCGGGATGGTGACGATCCTGAGGGACTGGCGGCGATTCCAACTTGAGGAGCGACTCGCCTGGGGGCCGGCGTAATTCGACTGAGTTCATCGTCATCACGATCGCGACGGGAATGGTGTCAGCGGCTGCATGGGATGGTGTCAAAACCGCCTGTCGGACGGCATACCCACTCTCTCGAAGGACACCGGAGCGCACCGGCTGATCGACGGCAGGCCGACGATGGACGACATCGCGGAGCGTGCTCGCTGGTATGTAGAAGCCATTCGGAGGCGGACCTCGTCCACAAGGCCACTGAAAAGCGAAGCCAGACGAGTTGGAGGGTGGAGTTTGAGGGACCCAAGGGCTCCAATTACATCGCCCACTACCAACTCAGTGACGGTTTGTTGTTCGTCAATCTGAGGCAGGAGTTCGCCTAGAGCGCCGGCGGCTGCCGATGTTTTGCCGATGTCGCGGCCCAATGTGACCAACGCCCAGCGGCCCTGATCACGAAGAAGGCGCATGAGTAAAAGGGCTTTTCGATGGTGGGCCTGCAGGGAATCGAACCCTGGCCTTGGGATTAAAAGTCCCCTGCTCTGCCGATTGAGCTACAGGCCCGGCGTTTCTCCCAGTATTACTGGGTTCTCAACGTCCGTGACCACTATTGGGTTTCCGTTCAGTGCTCGACAACACCTCGGCGAGCCATAAGCCACTTGGCACCCGCCGGCGTATTGATAGTCGATGGGAACACTGCATGGGCTCAGTCGCTCGGCGTGACATCTAGGTCTCCTGCCGCATCGACGAAAGGTTTCAGCCGTCTGTGGTTCCGCGTCCTTCTTAGACTCGCCAGGCATGGTGGTCTGCCCCGGCTGCGGCAAAGACAACCCGGACGCGTTCCGGTTTTGCGGCTATTGCGGGGAGGGTCTCGGTTCCGAGGAGGCGCAGCCATCGGGGCAAGAGCGCAAGGTCGTCTCAATTCTCTTTTGCGACGTGGTGGGATTCACGGCTGCCTCGGAAAGCGCCGATCCCGAGGACGTGCAGGCCCGCATGCACGCGTACTACTCGCGTCTGCGTTCCGAGATCGAATCCTTTGGGGGAACGGTTGCCAAGTTCATCGGCGATGCCGTCATGGCTGTCTTCGGGGTGCCGACCATCCACGAGGACGACGCCGAACGGGCAGTGAGAGCTGGCCTGCGGGTCATTGAGGCGATCTCCGAGCTCAACGATTCCAGTCCGAGCCTCGAGCTCACCGTGCGGGTCGGCGTCAACACGGGAGAGGTGGTCGTATCGCAGCGGGCGAGGGGGGAGCCAACCGTCCTTGGCGATGTCGTCAACACTGCGTCGCGGATCCAGACCGCAGCTCCGGTGGGCGCAGTGGCGGTTGGGGAGGAAACCTATCGGACCACCGAGCGGATCTTCCGTTGGGAGGACCTGGCCCCAGTGGAGGCTAAAGGCAAGACGGAACCGATCCTGGTCTGGCGTCCAATCGAGGCGATTGCCCGCTTTGGCTCAGATGTGATCCGGCGTCTCACCACCCCGCTCGTCGGCCGTGAGACCGACTTCGCGCTCCTCCGTGGCCTCTTCGATCGGACCGCCCGCGAGAGCGAAGTGCAGCTCGTGACTCTGGTGGGCGAACCCGGCGTCGGTAAGAGCCGCCTGGTGGCGGAGCTCTTCTCCCACATCGACGCATTGCCGGATCTGATCAGCTGGAGGCAGGGTCGCTGCCTCCCCTACGGCGACGGGATCACCTTCTGGGCGCTGAGCGAGATCGTCAAGGCGCATGCCGGGATTTTCGAATCGGATCTCGGCCGACGACGCCACGTCGAAGTTGGAGGCAATTCTCCCCACGGGAGACGAGCGGCCCTGGTTCCGCGCCCGGATGCTCCCGTTGATCGGGGTGGAGGCGGGCCAGCCGCCGTCGCGGGAAGAGTCGTTCACGGCTTGGCGACGCTTCCTTGAGGGTATTGCCGACGAGGGTCCCTTGGTGGTGATCGTCGAGGACATCCACTGGGCCGACGACGCCCTTCTCGAGTTCCTCGAACATCTGGCCAATTGGTCCCAAGGGGTGCCGATGCTGGTGGTTTGCACGGCCCGGCCTGAGCTGTATGAGCGCCGACCCTCCTGGGGAGCGGGCCTCTCGAATCACACGGCCATCCGGCTTGGACCCCTCTCCAATTCTGAGACTGCCCGACTGATCGCCGCGCTCCTGAGACCGGGCGGTTCTGCCGGCCGAAACCCAACAGCTCATCTTGGAGAGAGCGGGCGGCAACCCCCTCTATGCCGAGGAGTTCGCCCGAATGCTGCGTGACCGTGACCTCCTGGACGAGCACGGTGGTATCCGCAAGGACCGAAAGGTGGTGGTACCCGACTCGCTCCAGGGACTGATTGCTGCCCGACTCGACACACTCCCAGGAGAACGGAAACGGCTCTTGCAGGACGCGGCTGTGATCGGAAAGGTCTTCTGGAGAGGAGCGGTAGTTGCGATGGGGGGCCGGTCGCTTGGCGACGTTGAGGTTGCCTTGCACGAGCTTTCTCGCAAAGAGCTCGTCCGTCCGTCTCGTCAGACATCGATTGAAGGAGAACCTGAGTACGGCTTCTGGCATGTGCTCGTCAGGGACGTCGCGTACGCACAGATCCCCCGGACCGAGCGAGCGATCCGCCACCTGAAGGCGGCCGACTGGATCGAAAACAAGGCTGGCGAGCGCGTCGAGGACTTGGCCGAGGTGCTGGCCTACCACACCAGCACTGCTCTCGACCTTGCCCAAGCCACGGCCAACAACACGCTTATCGAGCAAGCTCTCCCCCGAGTACAACGCTTCGCACTTCTAGCCGGGGAACGGGCGGCCGGCCTCGACACCGACAAGGCCCTCAACCTGCTGAAAAGGGCACTCGACCTGACCCCCGAAGACCATCCCGACCGGGCCCGCTTTTTGACGAAGTGGGCGATGGCCTCACTTGACAACGGGCAGGCCGAGGTCGCTGCTGACGCCCTGGAGCAAGCCGCCGCCCTCGCCCGCGAACAAAACGACACAGGAACACTCGCCACTGCATTAATAAACCGTGCTCGTGCCCACCTTGACATAACAGGCAATCCGGGCCTGGAGTTTGCGGACGAAGCAGTGGCCGTTCTCTCGCAAGAGCCATCGGACCAGCGGCTCATGCACGCCATCGCCGAGTTGTCAGTTATCCGGATGCTGTCTGGCGACTATGCGCAAGCGATCGTGGCGGCCGAAAAGGCTCTTACGCTCGCCACCGAACTGGGCCTCCCTCCACCAGGCCGGGCGCTGATGGGCCGAGCCAGCGCCCGCTGCTCGCTGGGCGAAGCGGGTGGCCTCGCCGATGGGAGAAGGGCGATCGAACTAACCGTCGCGTCAGGTGCCGGAGACGCGGCCGCCATCGGATACAACAACCTCGGCATCGACACTTTCATGATCGAAGGACCCGAACCAGCCTTAAAGGTCTTCGAAGAAGGTCTCGCCTTCGCCGGACCCCGGGGGCTGCGTCGGGCGAACCACACCATCCGTGCCAGCCGGATTACGTCTCCTTCCGCTTACCGGTCGGTTCGCGGAAACGATCGATGAAGCCGACCGTCTCATCCAAGAACTCGAGCACTCGGGCGATCTCCTGTCTCGGCTACAAGCCGACTGGTCCAAGTGCCATGTTCTCCGGGAGCGCGGCCACCCCGATTTGGAAACGGCCGACAGGATCTTCCACATAGCCAGACCCATGTGGGCCGACATGCTTATTGACGCAATCGCAGTCGCTGCACCGACCCGCCTTGCTGTCGGCGATGGCCACGGCGCAGTGGCACTCTTGGAGGAATTGACAGGGACTGATGGCCTGGAAGGGAGCACCGAGTACTCATATATGGCGCCGGTGATCGTGCGCTGCGCCGTCGAAGCCGGGAGACTCGACCTCGCAAGTCGGCTAGTGAAACGGATCGAACCGAACCTGCCGATGCGCGAGCACGCAAGGTCGAGCGGCGAAGCTCTGCTGGCCGAAGCTCGGGGTGACTTCGGCGAAGCCGCCCGTTTGTTCGCTGATGTCGCCGCCGAATGGGAGGGTTTTGGTGCTCGCTTCGAGCAGGCGTATGCCCTCCTCGGCCAGGGCCGCTCCCTGGCTGCGGCCAGCGAGACCGGCTTTGAAGCGCCTCTTCGCGCCGCCCGGGAGATGTTCGAGCGGATGGGTATGCGCCCCCGCGTTGACGAATGCGACGTCCTTCTCGCCGCGGTCGGGGAAGCCACCGCCTAGCCGGCAGCCCTCATTTCCATTTCGTTCTGACACGCGCTAGCCGCTCGAACCTTGCTCGCGATCAGCCTGTGCATGCTGAGGCCGGTGGACTGCGTGGAGCGCGGCGGGTAGGTTCGTTGGATGTCTTTCCCAGTATTACTGGGTTTTCAACCGCTGATAACCCTCTGAGCGTTCCGTTCAGTGTCGGACAGCCCCTCGGCTAGGCCAGACCCACTTGGCACCTAACCGACATGTCTTGATAGTCGAGCGGGCGGGGCGACGTAGTCGGCGACTAGAACGCCAGCGGCATCAGCGGCGAGAACGTCCTTGAGGGGGCTTTTCTAGGCCCGCTGGACGACGGCGACGATGTGGGTTCCACCGTCGAGGGCACCGGGCTCCCGGCAGCTTGCGATCTCCTGTTCCAGCCAGCGTTCGTCCTTTCCGAACGCCTCTTCGTTGCCTAGGACGATGAAGTTGGCGGCCGAAGCGGTGGTGACTCGGCAGGGATGGCGCTCGAGCATTTCCTTCAGCTCGCGCCACCGGTACATACGAAGGATGTGGCCATCGTTGAGCTCGCCGCCGAGTATCCCTGTTCGCATCACTTCGCCGACGGCCGCATTCCAGCCGTGCGTTTCGATAAGACCGGGGAAGAAGGAGAAGAACCTACGTAGCGTCCCAAGCAGCGACATCACGCTGAGGAGGAGGTAGCCGCCGGGACGGGTGATTCGTAGTAGCTCGGCAACGGCGTCGTCGGCACGTTCGAGCACGTACGAGATCGGTCCGCCGTAGCAGATGACCGCGTCGAATTCGGCGTCGCTAAAGCGGGAAAGGTCAACGATGTCGACCACGACCCGCTCGTCGATGGACGACTCGACCTCGACGGTCTTCTCGCGGTGAAGCCGGAGCTGTTCGGGGGAGACATCGCCAACGACGATCCGGGCGCCAATACGGGCCAGCTCGATAGTGAACCGGCCGGGTCCCGATCCGGCCTCGAAAACGCGGTCGCCTGCTTTGACATACTCGTCGAGCAGCCGTTTATGAACTTCAAAGCTGACCCTCTGCTCCGGGTCGGCGAGGAGCCGCTCCCACTCCCGCTCGCCATAGTCGTCATAGAACCGGGCGATGTACTCGGCGTCGTACATTGAGGGAGCGTACCGGCTGACGTCCAGAGCAGCGGGTGCTCCGCGCTAAGACATGCGGCCAGGGCCTGCACGGTGGCAAGGTGAGTCCTTCTGCGACGAAGGATCCTCCACGTCCCTCGGCCAAGCTCTCGACTACGCGCTTCAGGACGACCAATAAGCCACTGCTGGCACGGAGAGAAGCGAATAGACTCTGTCACATGGCGATGATCCACCGTCGATTTATGTGCGCCCGGCCGGAAACTGCCGCTGCTGGCGCGCGCCAATTCGTCGCCTGACCACGTAGGACGTTCCCGGCTGGGGGCTCTCCCCTTTCCGTTTCCTCCGGCTCCAAGGAGAACGTCCATGCCTCTACGAACGCTCACACTCCAAGAACTTCGCCGCGACCTGGCGATCCACGATCTCACTGACCCTGCAGACGGTCCCCACGCCATCCAGCTCATCGTCGACCAGGCGGTGGAGGCGCTGGGGGCGTGGCGATGCGAAGTTCGTCGAATCCGCGCAAACCCGGTGGTCTCGGTGGCCGACAACTATGACCGTCTCCGCATCGGTACTGAAGCGGTGAGCCGAGACACTCGCTACACCCGGTACATCGGCGATGGTGTCATGCTCAGATCCCACACTTCGGTCATGATCCCCCCCGCCCTGCGGGATCTGGCAGAGCGTCCCAGCAAGGACGTGCTGTTGGTGTGCGCCGGGATGGTTTACCGGCGTGATTCCATCGACCGTCTTCACAGCGGCACACCGCATCAGCTCGACCTCTGGCGGGTACGGAACGAGGCGACCCCTCACACGTCGCCGACCTCGACCAGATGGTGGACCGTCTCGTGGAGGGTCCTCACCCCCGGCCTGCGTCACCGTTCGCTCGCTCGCGAGCATCCGTACACGATCCACGGACGCCAGATCGATGTGCAAGTCGGCGACGAGTGGGTGGAGATCGCCGAGTGCGGACTCGCCCATCCGGAGGTGCTGGCGGATGCTGGCCTGCGGGCTTGCACGGGTCTCGCTATGGGTGTCGGGCTCGACCGCCTGCTCATGATCCAGAAAGGGGGTGCCCGACATTCGGCTCCTCCGGTTGAAGGATCGGCGGATCGCCTCACAAATGCTCGACCTGATGCCCTACCGGGAAGTGTCGGCCTATCCACCCATCCGCCGCCACCTGTCCATCGCGGTCGGCATCACGGACGACGCTGAGGAGCTCGGCGATCGGGTCCGGCTGGCGCTGGGAGAAGACGCTCAGAGCGTCGAGTCCATCCGGGTCATATCCGAAACCCCGGCTGCTGACCTCCCGGCGCCGGCGGTGGAGAGGCTTGGCCTTCGACTCCGGGCAGAAGAACGTCCTGCTCGAGGTCGTCCTGCGGGACCTGGAGAGGACCCTCACCGATGAGGACGCCAACCAACTTCGGGACCGTCATCTACCAAGTCCCTCCATCAAGGCGACCGAGTGGCAGTACTCCCGTGAGCCTTTCCGTCCATGCCAGCGGCGGCCATGTGCCAGCGGATCAGGGCGCCCGGGGGTGGCGTCGCCACAGCAGAATAATTCGCCGTTCAGTGTTCAAACCGACCTCGACAAACGGTGGATATTGGGAGTCCGTTCAGTGTTCGAGCCGACGGGCATTAGTCCCCTGCTCTGCCGATTGAGCTACAGGCCCGCGTTTTGCTTCAGGTGGAATACCGAGGTCTCAGTCCCCGGCGCTGGCTCGCTCCGGTCAGCTCCGCAAAGCCACCGCGGCCGCCTCGGTTCGGCTTCTCACTCCGAGCTTCATCAGGATGTTGCTGACATGGTTGGCGGCGGTCTTCTGGCTTATGAATAGCCGGTCGGCGATCTCGGTATTTGTCATCCCCCGGGCGACTAGACCGAGAACCTCGGTTTCTCGATCGGTTAGCCGGTCTTTGCCTTTGGCTCCGGTCTGTCCCCGCACGCCCAGGGAGCGGAGCAAGGCGGCTGCCCGGTCGGCCTCATGGGTAGCGCCGAGTCGGTCGAGGGCACCGAGGGCGGCTCTGGTTTCGGCCACCGCGACGTCGCGATTGGTCGCCATCAGGAGTTGGGCGAGTTCGACACGGGAGATGGCAGCCTCGAGCGGTGCTGTGGTGGCGTCGAAAAGGCGGATCGCTTCCTCGTAGATGGGCACCGCCCGCCCTGGATCCGACCAATTACTTCGGGCCCGGGCCAGCGTGGCCAGGCCTCTGACTCGGTCAAGCCCGCTCGCGATCGCGATCCTTTCCAGCCGGGCGGCGGCGTGGCTGGCGCCCCCGCCGTCGCCGAGCAACGCCATCGCCTCGGCCAGAAGCGAGAGCAAAGGAACGCTGCGAAGGTTGTTGTCGCCGATCACGCCCAGACGCCGGTCCAGCAAGAGGGTGGCCGGTGCGGCGCGGCCCTGGGCGATGAGCAAGGCCGCCGTTGGTTCGATGGTCTCCGGCAGGTTGGCGAATGGTGCGAGGATGGCCTCCGCCTCTTCCAGACGTCCTTGCCGGATTCGGAGCGAGGCGAGGGCGGCTGCAGGGTGTGAGCATCGCGATCGGTGTCCGCTCTGCTCGAGGGCAGTGATCGTCCTGAGCAATTCGCTCTCGGCTCCGGCCCAGTTCCCATTGGCCGCGAACACCTCCCCGCAACATGTGCCGCATGCGGCGATAAGTGAGCTGTGTCCGAGCTGGACCATGTACCGCTCGACGAGGGAGGCCCAACCCATGAAAGGGGAGATGTCGCCGATCATTTCCGCCGCTTGCATCAGCGAGCAGGCGATGTCACCGGCTACCACCGGGTTGTCCTGCGATGTTGCGAGGGCCATGGCCTCGTCGAGGTGCGAGAGGCCTTCCTTCACCATACCCCGGGTCACCAAGGCCAGGCCGAGCTGCGCCAGGGCGTACGCCTCCAGTTCTATGTCGGACCATTGCTCGGCTTCGGCCAAGGCGAGACGAGCTTGGGCTTCCGCGGTGGTCGGGTCGGTGGTCCGGCCAGCCCGGGCCAATGCCACCCATCCCGCGGCCGGCGCCGCCGATGGATTATCGAGCAGCCGCTGTGCCCGCGAGAACCACCCGTTGGCGGCCGCCTGGTCGCCGTAAACGTTGCGATATTCGTCGGACACCCACAGGGCGCAGCGCAACGCTCGGACCCGATCGCCGCGACGACGGAACGCCGTGTGGGCTTTCTGACGCAGGGCCAGGGCCTTGTCCTCCTCCCCAGTCCACCACGAGACTTGGGACAGACCCTCAAGTGCTTCGGGGCTTTCGCGTTCAACGAGCGCAGCTTCAAAGACAGACCTGGCTTCCTGCCAATCGCCCGTCTGTAGAGCCGCGAAACCGCGCGCAAGGTCAACCGGGAGAGGCTGCACTTCGGTCGACTCTATCGAGCGCCGTGGCGCTCGGAAGCCTTGGTGGATCAGCCGGCTTGGGCGAACCGGTCCTCGGCCCGGTCGAGGCTGGTCGAGGTGATTTGGGCCAGACGTGTTTCGATCTCCTCCCACGAGGGAGCATGGGGCCGGCGGCGTCGCCGGTACCAGCGGACTGTGGCCAGGGTGTCGTCTCCCTGTTGGTCGAGAGTGATCTCGTGTAGGAGGCTGGCCTCGGGAGTCTTCACCTCCACCACCAGCCGCTCGTAGGGTCTCCACTCGACCACCTCGTGGATCGTCGAGAGTCGGCTCGTGACACACGAGTCGCTGCGGCCGGGGGCGAGCACGTTCCACACGTCCGCTGCTGTGGCCGGCAGCAAACGCCGCGCCTCGTAGAAGGCTGCGACCGTGCTCTCCCATCTCGGTTGGTCATCGAGCCGCTTCTGAAGGTCCCCCACCCACGCCCTGATCTCGCCCAAATGGGGGTACTCCTCGTTGTGGGGACTCAAACCGGCCCCGACGGTGTCGATCCCCAATGATTTCACGGAAGCGTCGGTGATCAGCATGTATCCGGAGGCGACTCCAGCGAATCCCAGGGTGTTCTTGAGCAGGCGATGGGCGATGATCACGTCCTTGCCCACGAGTTCAGCTCGGCCTGCGATCTGCTGATTGCTGAATACGCCGGTGTGTGCGATCAGCTTCAGGTCAAGGCCGGGAACCATGCCGCAGGCCGGACATCCACACGAGGTGGCTTGACCGACGCTGAGCAGCCGACGACGAAAGGCTGCGTAGGTCCCGTCGACCACATCGAGCAACTCGGAGCCTGTCAGGCCGGGCTCGCAGGAATACGCGAAGACGGCATCGCCTTCCACCTTGTTGACTGAGAAGAGCACGCTGATCGCGTCCACCACCCGGGTGAGGAGATCGGTGGCGATGGCCGGGGCATGGTCCAGGTCGGCGCCGGCCAGATATTCCGTGTAGCCGGAAATGTCTGCGATGAGAAACGTGCCGGTTGCGACCGATGATCCCGAAGCTTTGCTCATGACGACAGCCTGCCGGATGTGCAGTCGGTGAGCATCGGGAGAACTACCTATTCAAAGGAATCGGGAAGCCAAACGGGTAATCCTCCCCATGCTTCGAAAGCGGACTTCGGCAACGCTGGAGATCGTCCCCCAGGCAAGGAGAGCTCATGATCGTCTACAAAGGTGAGATCGTCATCAACCGACCGGTCGCCGAAGTGTTCGACTTCGCAACGACGTTCGAGAACTTCCCTCGTTGGTCCGACGTCACCACAGTGAAACGGCTGTCGAAGGGACCGGTCGGGTTGGGGACCCGACTGCAGCTCGAGATGGGCAAGGGGCCGATGAAATCGCAGATCGACTTCGAGACCATCGGGTGGGAAAAGGATCGGAACTGGACCTTCAAGACTGTTTCGGCGTCGCCGATCGTCTGGGACGGCATGTTTGGGTTCGAGCCGTTGGGACCGGAGTCCACGCACATGCGAGCCGCCGGACAGGTCACCCTCAAGGGATGGCGAAAGTTGCTCGAGCCGCTCGTCCGCAGAGAACTGCCGAAAAACGAGCAGGCCGAACTGGAAACCCTAAAAGGCATCCTGGAGAGCCAAGCCACCCACTGATCAGCGTCGTACGTTCAGTGGATCATTGACACCGATCTGCTCGGCACCGGTGGCAGAGGGCATGATCTGACGCAGGGCAAGAAAAGACCAGCGCAAGGACGGCCCCCAGCTCAGGCTGGGCCGAAAGATCGGTCGAGTGGCTTTAAAGGCCGATTCCTAGGACAGGGCTTCGACACCTGCCTACACCGCCGGGCTGATGTTGTGGTTGAGATGAAACCGGTTGCCCGGGTCGTATTGACGCTTGATGTTGGCCAGTCGCTCCAGGTTCGGTCCATAGGAGTCCGGAACAGCGGTGAGGTCGTCATCGCTGAGATAGTTCACATATCGCCCCGAGCCGAGGAGCGGTCGAAGGGCCTCGTAGGTGCTTCGGGTCCAAGCAATGTTCTCCTCCGTGAAGGCGGGATCGGACCAAACGCCGGCCACCAAAATGTTGTAGCTCTCGTCACGGTGGGGGAAAGCCGTGGCCGTCGTCGGAACGCGCGTCACGGCGCCGTGCAGGTGCTCGACCGCGATCCCACTCATGTTTGAGGGTGAGACACTGAACTGTTCGATCATCACATCTATGGCCTCCTCGGTGAGATTGGGAAGGAAGTTCGACTTCCAGTAATAGTTGGCGCCGGGCGGAAAACCGCCATCCAGCATGGTGTTGAGGGCCGTGTAAGAAATCGGCCCTACCTGGCTGAGCAGGGGCGACCCAAAGCTCAGGAGGGGTTCAAGGTCCGCCTCGGACTGCTCTGGTGGGCCGAAGTGGGCAACTGCAACCGCTGCAAGTCGCGTTCCCGATCCATCAGGAGCGTGGACGAGGAGTGGCATGACCGACAGTTCGTCGGGAGCCGACTTCGAGTATTCGCTCAGGAAGCGCAGGAAATCGGCCGCCGCCTCAAACGGATGAGCCACAAGTCCTCCCACGAGCTGCATCACTGGGTGTAGCCGAAGAACGAAGGAAGTCACCACCCCGAAGTTTCCACCCCCGCCACGAAGCGCCCAGAACAGGTCCGGGTGGCGGTCGCCGTCAACTGTCACGGTCTTTCCATCGGCGAGCACGATTTCAACTGACTCGAGGTTGTCGACCGCGAGCCCTCGGGTTGCCATAAGCCACCCCATACCCCCACCTAAAGTAAGCCCGCCAACCCCGGTTGTTGAAACCACCCCACCAGTGGTCCCGAGCCCCTGGGCTACGGTCGCCTCGTTGACCTCGCCCCAGGTGACGCCCCCGTCGACTCGAACGATCCGCGCCTGGGAATCGATGCTGACTCGTTTCATAGGGGACAGGTCGATCATCAATCCAGCTTCGACCACACTGCGACCGGCGATGCTATGGCCGCCGCCTCGAACCGAGATCTCCAGGCCACGCTGATCAGCGAGGTCGAGCGCTTTGACAACATCGCTCGTATCTCGGCAACGAGCGATCAACGCTGGCCGCTTATCGACCAGTCCGTTATGGACTCGGCGTGCCTGGTCGTATCCATCTTCTAGCGGCCTCAGGAGCTCCCCTGCGAATGTCGCTGCGATGGTTTCCAGTTCATCAATTCCCATCTTTGATTTCCTCCAACTAAGTCTCGCCAAAGCGCCGGCCTACGACCGTGCCAATTCCCTGACCCAAACACTTTCATGAACCACCAAGCTCTGACAGGATGCCTGTGTCCATACCTGCCGGCCTATAACCAACAACCTGTATCTCACCGAAGAACACCCTTTCCTTCCCGGCCTGTTTGCCCAATCTGAGGTGTGATCTCGGTCGCCAACAGGATGCGGTCGAATGGAACTCCACTACGGCGGCTGACCTCCGCCACCTCCTCCGGCGATCTGCCCTGGAAGACCGAGAAGACCGACTCTTCCTGCTCGATAAGAGTGGAACTCCGATATCGGATTGGAACGCCTTCCCGATTGAGGATCTCGACAATTTCTTGAAAGCGGACCTGGGTGGCGCGAACCTCATCTGCGGTCACTCCGGGCCAATACCGTTCGACCAGGAAGGTGGCCAGTTGGTCGGGTACCGGAACTTGAGTCATAGACCGAACGTAAACCGATCCGACGCAGCCGTAATCGGTGAGATCCCTAATTCTTGGGGGTGGCTGTCCCGCCTTGAGACAGCGCTGCCCCTAACTGGGCCCGGGAGCGGAGTCCCAGTTTCCGATAGACATGACTGAGATTTGCCTCGACGGTCTTCCGGCTGACGAAAAGGAGTGCGGCAATCTCACGGTTGTTATGGCCCTGTGCTGCGAGGCTGGCGATGCGCTCCTCGGTCGGGGTGAGCGAGAGTTGCGGGCGGGACCGGATCCCAATCCGGGCCAGCTCCTGTGCGGCCTTCTGCGCCCATAGAGTGCTGCCCAGCCCCGCAAAGATGGTGTGGGCTCGCTGCAATGTTCCGACCGCTTCAGTTCGATGTTTGAGGCGCCGCTCCACGCTCCCTTTGACGAGAAGGGTCCGGGCGAATTCGAATGGCATGGGAACGTCCTCATGCCGGTGGACGGCTTCGATCAATGTCAGGTCAGCCTCTTCTGACTTTCCCTGAGCGGCCAGCAGGTTTCCTCGGCTCCGGGCTCCGGTTGCCAGGGTCCAGGGTCGGCGAGTATCGGCACCGACCTGCTCCATCCAGAGGATGAGATCCTCGGCCCGGTCTAATTCGCCTAGGGCGATTAACGATTCCACCTCGTCTGGGACGAAACGGGCATCTCCGAACTCCCGGTTCCATCTGGTCCGAAGAAGGTCGGTGGCGCGGCCCAGATGAATATGAGCAGCGCCCGGATTGCCGTTCGAGAGTTCAATGAAACCGAGCACGTGGCAGCTCTGCATTGTGAGGACGACATTTTCGGACTTTTCGGCTTCTGCCAGTCCAATTTCCGCCTCCCTTCTTGCCAGGTCGACTCGTCCTAGACAAGCTTGCGACATTGCCTTCGCATAGCGGGGGGCGTTGGGTTGGTCTGTGTATTCGTGGAGGAGAAGGCTCTCATCGGCGTGTTCCATGGCCCGCAACCAGTCTCCCGACCACAGCTCGAGTTCGCCGAGGTATAGATGATGGGTCGCAACTGCCCGCAAGTCCCCCTGGGATGTCGCTTCGCTCAGAAGTTGGTCCAATTGCGATCGGGCAGCTTCCAGATACCCCGCGTCCATCGTTATCTTGGCCCGATGGCTACGCGGCGAGGTCGGTCCGGCTGAGCCTTCCAAAGCGACCGCCCGGTCGAAGAGATCATCTCTCAAACCACCTCCGCCACAGAAGGTCCAATGCGCCAGCTCCGCTAAGGCCATTCCGAGTGCCCGGGGATCTTCTCCCTGCTCGGCCAGGCGGACTCCTTCACGGGAGTGAATTTCTGCCTCCGCAACGTTTCCCAGCGAATAGGAAATGATGCCGAGGGTTCGTTGGATTCGGCTCAGCAAAGACGGGTCCGTCGCCTCCATCATCGCTTGGTTGCAAAGGGCGATCCCGTCCCGGAGGGGGTTGGCCAGCTCGGCCCACCGCAGCAGTGCCATCGCTCGGTCGGTTCCGGGGGCGGCGACCTCAGACGCTTGTTCGAACAACGCCCGGGCCCGGGTCTGATTCCCGGCCGACAACGCCAGGTTCCCGGCATTCATCACGCGGTCGTAAAGCTGCGTGCCGTCGGGGGGTGTCAGCTTCAGGGCCTGCTCGGCGAACACCGCCGCCGCATCGGTAGCGCCACGGGACAATGCTCTGTTAGCTGCCTCGGCCAGACGCATCGCCACCCGCTCATCTGGATCACGGGATCCCAGGGCTAGGTGCCGGGCCTGCTCTTCCGGATCGGTTACCTGCTCCGCCAACAGCAAGTGAACCCGACGTTGCTCGGAAGATGAGGCGGCGGTATAGGCGGCGGCCGCCAGCATCGGATGTGAGAAATGTACGGCGCCATCGCTTACCTCGATGATCCCGGCTTGTTGAGCCTTGTCCAGGGCCGCCAGCACATCCAGACTCGAACCCAGCCCGGCGATTCGCCTCAGATCCTCCACCCGTGGAAATGACATGGCTGCGGCCGTCACCAATAGCCGCCTCGTGCCGGCCGACTGTCGGCCAAGACGGTGTCGAAGGAGGTCGTTGATCCGCTCGGGGACCGCGAGCGGTCGGCCCCGATATTCACCCTCTTGGTTCTCGAGAAGTTCCCGGGCGAGCTCCAAAGCGAAGAACGGGTTACCCCCGGAGGTCTCATGCACCCGAAGGAGGGTCGGTCGCCCCAAGGAGACCCCCAATCGGGCATAAATGAGGTGATAAAGGGCACTCAGGGAAAGCGGTCCAATCTTGAACCTCGTAATCCGGTCGTTCCCCAAAGTCCGCTCCAAGCCGGCCAACATCGAAACGACGGGACGGGCCGTGACGAGCACCCTCACCGGCTCGAATCTCAGGCGCCGCATACCGAACTCGAGGACCCGGGCAGTCGGTTGATCCAACCACTGATAATCGTCCACTCCGATCACGACCGGGCCCTTGCTCGCCAGGATCCGCAGCACATTGAGAAAGCCGATCGCGACGGCGCCGGACTCCACTGCTGGTTCCGCGCCGATCCGTAGCAATGCTCCATCGAGTGCCAACCGCTGGGAAAGGGGAAGTTCCGACCAGACGGCCTCTTCCACCCCGCTCAGAAGATCGATTAGTCCGACGAATGAGAGGGCGCTCTCCGCCTCAGTCGGACGGGCGACGAGGGTCCGGAAGGTCTCTATGTGGCCGGAAGCTAGAGCAGCTTCCCACAGGGTCGTCTTGCCGATTCCCGGTTCCCCTTCGATAGCGAACAGGGCAAAACCCTCACCGATCTCAGCCAGGAAACGATCGATGGTGGCAAGGTCAGAATCCCGGCCGAGCAAAGGAGACTGCAATCGTGCGCCGGTCACTGATCGTCCTCATGCCTACCCACCCCAGAGCAGAATAATTCGCCGTTCAGTGTTGATGCCGATGTCAACAAACACCTGGGTTATTGGCTGTCCGTTCAGTGTTCCTGCCACTGGGCATTAAAAGTCCCCTGCTCTGCCGATTGAGCTACAGGCCCGCAATTCGCCCGCTATTACGGGGTTACAGCTGGTGCGACCACTCTGTGCGGTCCGTTCAGTGTTCCAGGGCAGGATAACGATCAACCTGAAAACCCCGCCATGGGCTATCGCGGTGATAAGTGCACCAGGCAACCGCTCTTCCGGCGTCTAACAGCGGATTCCGAGGGCCCCGGGAGCTTTTCCTATTCTGAGATCGTGCGTTCGTATCGGAGTCTGGAGTGAGGGTCGAACCCATCGTCGATCAAGGCCTCGGGAACAGCGCCTATCTGGTCGATCTCGGTGACGGTCAGGGTTTGGTGATCGATCCGGAGCGAAACCCGACTCCGTACCTTGCAGTTGCCGAGCGGAGGGGTCTGCGTCTCCGTTGGGTGGTGGAGACCCATCTGCATGCCGACTTCGTTTCGGGCGGACGTGAGATCGCTGCGCAGGGCGCCCACCTCTTGGCACCCGTCGGGAGCGGTCTGAAGTTCGACCACCAGGCTGTTTCAGATGGCGATGAGGTGGATCTTGGTGGGCTGACATTGCGGGTGATCGCCACTCCCGGCCACACTCCCGAGCATTGCGCCTATCTGCTTATGGATGGAGCGGAGCCCCTGGCGCTGTTCACCGGCGGCACGCTCATCGTCGGCGGTGTCGCCCGCACCGACCTCATTTCGCCCGACCTCACCGAGGAATTGGCCCGGGCGGCGTATCGGTCGATCAAGGAGCGACTGTTCACGCTGCCCGATGACCTGGCGGTGTACCCGACTCATGGGGCAGGTTCGTTCTGCTCGGCTTCGCCGACCGGGGAACGGATCACCACCATCGGACATGAACGGATGACCAATCCTCTGCTGCAAGCCAAGGATGAGAACGACTTCGTCGCTCGCCTTACCGCTGGTTTCGGCAGCTACCCGACCTATTTCCTTCGGCTCCGTGATCTGAACCGGGCCGGTGCGACGATCTTCGGCCCCGCACCTCCATCCCTCCGGGCCTTGACACCGGATGAGGTGGCCGGGATGATCGAGGCGGGGGCTGAAGTAATCGACGTACGACCCATCGTCAACTTCGCTGCCGGCCACATCCCCGGTTCATTGTCGATCCAGCTACGCGACCAATTCGCTACCTGGCTGGGGTGGCTGGTCGATCCCGATCGAGTCCTCGTGTTCGTCGCTGATCCTGACCAGGATCCTGGCCGACGCAGTCATCCAATCCCTCAACATCGGCTATGAACGGTTCGGCGGATACCTCACCGGCGGCATCACCGCCTGGCAACAATCGGGGCGATCAGTCACAAGGACTCCAATGCTGAGCGCCGACCAGATTCCCTCCAAGAGCGCCATCGTGGACGTGCGCCAGGAAAGCGAGTGGGAGACCGGTCACGTCCCCGGTGCAATCCATCTCGAGCTGGGAGAGATGGCCGAAGCCGGCACAGACCTACCAGCAGAGCTGGTCTTGCATTGTGGCCACGGGCAAAGGTCAATGACTGCGGCCAGCGTCCTCGAGCGGGCCGGTCGTACCGATGTCACCGTGACCACAGCTTCAGCCGGCGAGCTGACTCGAGGCCATTGCCTCTCGTCGGAGCGATGACCGCCGCCCCTGAGCGCCTTCAGTTTGGGATCCGGGCCAACCTGGCGCAGTTCACCCTGCTCGTCGCGGTAAACGCCCTGGTTGGGGGGATGCTCGGGTCAGGAACGGACGGTGTTGCCTCTCCTGGCTCAGGAGGAGTTCGGGTTGACCGGAGCGACCGCTGCCATGACGTTCATCGTGGCGTTCGGGTTGGTCAAGGCGATTACCAATTTCTTTGCGGGAACTCTCTCCGACCGTTTCGGACGCAAGCCGGTCTTGGTGGCCGGGTGGCTGTTCGGTCTCCCGGTCCCGCTACTGCTCATCTGGGCTCCGAGCTGGAGCTGGGTGATCGCCGCCAACGTGCTGCTCGGAATCAACCAAGGACTGGCCTGGTCGACCACGGTCATCATGAAGATCGACCTCGCCGGTCCCGCACCGGAGAGGGCTGGCGATGGGCCTGAACGAAGCCGCCGGTTACGTGGCGGTATCGGCTACCGCGTTGCTGACCGGGTTCATCGCCGCTCGGGCCGGTCTGCGACCGGAGCCGTTCTACGTCGGTATCGCCTACACCGCCCTCGGGCTGGGGCTGTCAACCTTGGCCGTCCGAGAGACTCGGGATCACGCAGCCCATGAGGCCGCCACCAGCAGGCCCGGGCGCGGGCGGCTCGGGTCACGACCCGATCCGTCCGCGAGGTAATCGTCCGGACGAGTTTCACCGAACCTTCCCTGTCGGCAGCAAGCCAAGCCGGGATGGTCAACAACCTAAACGACGGTATGGCCTGGGGGCTGCTCCCGCTGTTCTTCGCCGCCGCCGGGCTTTCGATCAGCCGAATCGGCATCCTCGCCGCGGTCTATCCCGCCATCTGGGGTTTCGGTCAGCTCGTCACCGGAGCTTGGTCGGATCGGGTCGGTCGCAAACGGCTGATCGTCGCCGGGATGTGGACTCAAGCTGCTCGCGATCGGCGTGATCGGCGGAGCCGGCAACTTCGCCATCTGGGTGGCCGCCATGGCGCTTCTCGGGGTCGGCACCGCTCTGGTCTATCCGACCCTTCTCGCCGCGGTCGGAGACCTGGCCAATCCCCGCTGGCGCGCTTCGGCAGTCGGGGTCTACCGCTTCTGGCGCGACGCCGGCTTTGCTCTCGGCGCCATCCTCACCGGCCTCATCGCCGACCTTGCCAGCGCATCCGCCGCAATATGGACCGTCGCCGCCCTCACTGCGATCTCCGGAACAGTGGTCGCTGTCCGCATGCAAGAAACCCACGGCCGACGCTCGATCGTCACCGAGCCAAGCGGTGCCTGAGGCTGACCCACTGGCCTAGCTGGGTTCGACTCTCGTTTCTTGACTCGTTCCACATTGCCAAGAGTCCTTGATAACCACCGATGAGGTCGGTCGCGCCATTCACCCCGAGCCGTCTGAGCGTCGCCGCCGCCAGGCTCGACACTTGTCGCAAGAGTGCTCAGGTCGGTTGCAGGTTGAGGCGGCGGAGTAGCTGGGCGTTGATCGCCACGATCACCGTGGAGGCGCTCATGAATACTGCCGCCGCCGCAGGGGCCAGGGCGATCCCGGCCCAGGCCAGAGCCCCGGCGGCCAAGGGGATAGCTACGACGTTGTACCCCGTCGCCCACACCAGGTTCTGGATCATCTTCCGATAGCCGGCCTGGGATAGCCGGCGGATCGCCACCACCCCTCGAGGGTCGTCCGAGACGAGGACGATTCCGGCCGACTCGATCGCGACATCGGTTCCGGCCCCGATGGCAATCCCAACGTCTGCTTGCGCGAGAGCCGGGGCGTCGTTGACGCCGTCTCCGACCATCGCCACCCGAAGACCCTGTTTCTGAAGCTCGGCCACTTTGGAATGTTTCTCCTCAGGCAACACCTCGGAAAGAACCTGATCGATGTCGAAGCTCCGACCCGACAGATGTTGCAACTTGGTGGGCGTCGCCGGTGATCATCGCTACTTTCACACCGAGGCGGTGGAGTTCGTCGATGGCCCGCCGGGACTCTGGGCGGATCTCGTCTTCAAGCGCCAGCGCTCCGATCACCTGACCGTCTTCGACTGACGTAGAGCACCGACGCACCTCGACGTTATCCATCCAGTGACCGCCTCCTCGATGTCCGACGGCACGTGCCAACTGCCGCTCTGCCAAAAGCGCCGGTCCCCCGACTGCCACAGGTCTTCCCTCGACCTGGGCTTCGACTCCTCGCCCCGGTCATCGACCGAAACCCGCTCGCCGGCGGAATGCCGTTCCTTTCTCCCGCCGCCCTCACTATTGCCCGGGCCAAAGGATGCTCCGAGTCGGACTCGACCGCCGCCGCCAGGCGCAGGAGGCGGTCCTCTGTCCGAGTCCAGAGCAATCACGTCGGAGACCCGATGACTGCCCTTGGTGAGGGTGCCGGTCTTGTCGAACAGGACCATGTCGACGGTTCGCATCCGCTCCAAAGCGAGGCGGTCCTTGACCAGGATCCCGCTGCGGGCGGCCAGACTGGTGGAGATGGCGATCACCAGAGGGATCGCCAGGCCGAGAGCATGGGGACAGGCGATGACCAGCACGGCCACAGATCGGACCACCGCCTCATCGGGCCGGTCGGCGACCAGCCAGGCCACCACCGTGACCACCGCGGCGGCAATCGCCACATAGAACAGCAGGGCGGCTGCCCGGTCCGCCAGTACCTGAGCCCGCGAGCGGGATTGCTGCGCCTGGGCGACCAGACGTTGAATACCGGCCAGGGCGGTCGCCTCGCCCACGGCTTCCACCCTCATCCTGATCGAAGAGTCGGTCACCACGGTCCCCGCCACCACCCGATCGCCCAGGAGCCTTGGCGACCGGCTTGGACTCGCCGGTAACCATCGATTCGTCAACCTCGGCTTCGCCTTCGACGATTACACCATCGGCCGGGACCCGGCCACCCGGCCGGACCAGCAGGAGGTCGTTGACCTTCAATTCAGAGACAGCAACGGTTTCGGTACCGGAATCTGTCACCCGCTCAGCCTCATCGGGGAGAAGAGCGGCGAGGGCCGCCAGGGCGCCCTGGGCCTGGCCGATGGCCCGCATCTCCAACCAGTGGCCCAGCAGCATGATGGTGATCAGAGCCGCCAGTTCCCACCAGAAATCGAGTTCGAACCATCCCAGGGTGGTGGCCAGCGATGCGGCGAAGGCGACGGTGATCGCCATCCCGATCAAGAGCATCATCCCGGGCTGCCGACTCCTGACTTCCCCTACCGCCCCTCTAAGGAACGGCGAGCCGCCATAGAGGAAGATGGCTGTGCCCAGGACCGGGGCGACCCAATCCGAACCGGGGAAGGAGGGGACGGTGTACCCGAACCACTCCTGGACCATCTCCGAGAAAGCCACGACCGGGAGAGTCAGGATCAGGGAGAGCCAGAAGCGATCGCGGAACATGGCCACGCTATGGCCGGCATGCTTGTCGTGGGCGCCACCATGAGCATTGTGGGTGTTGGTTACGTGGCTCTCGGCAGGGAACACGGTCGCTGAGTCGGTCGCGACCGGTGCTTCACTGCCATCTTGGTGCGGTGGGTGATGCTGGTGGTGGTCGTGGTCGTGGCTCGACATGGCTGGTCGGGTCAGGTTCCAGTCGACGCCGGCACGAAACGATCCGGGTCGCCGGCGAATGCAGCCGCGCACTTCAACGAGCAGAAGGAATACTGTTGCCCGGCGTGGAGTAGATGGCCAACGCGTAACTCTGGGGCGACCGTCATCCGGCATACCGGATCGATCGGTAGACCGCCCAGGCGGGGACCCGGTACATGGGCGCGGTATACATGGACAGGTTCGGCGACGTTTCGAAAGCGCATTTTTCCGAGCGACTCGAGTTCGACTCCATCGACCTCGCCCACTGCATCATGCGTCGCCTCGGTGAGAAGAACTTCATCGCCCCCGGCGGCACCTGCCACCCGGGCGGCGATGTTGACAGACGCACCTAACCAATCTGAACCCTTGCTTGACGGCTGGCCCTGTGTGCATGCCGACGTGGATGACGGGGAATCCTGGTTTTAAGTGAAATGTGTGCACTATCTCGAGACCGAGTCTCACGGCCTCCTCGGCCTCGGGAACGCGGATCATGATGGCGTCACCGATGGTCTTGATCTCTTCACCGCTGTGGACTGGAAGAAGTCCGCGCACCACCTCATTGAAGGTGCCGACTAGCTCCGCTGCTTCGAAGTCGCCGTGAGCCTCGGTGAGGGCGGTAAAACCGGAAAGGTCCGCGAAGAGAAAGGTGTGGATGTCCATCCTCCGAGGATACGTCCGGCAGCGCTATTGCAGGCGAGGCGTGCCAGGACGCTAGGAGTCGCCCGGCGGCTTCCCATTCCGCACCCAGTCGACGACATCAAGGATCATCCGGCTCATGGCCGAACGCTGTCCTAATTCGGCTGCTTAGAGGAGTCGCAAGGCTTGCCAGCGAATCACAGGTCGAGAGCGATGACTGCGCAGCAAATCGCTATGACCAACGAAACCGGACCCCAAATGCGTTCTGACTTGGAACGCGAGGCGAAGTTGGCCAGGGCCCCAAGCGTGAAGAAGGCGGTCAAGATCCACATTCCTGTCTTTCCCGTGGGTAACCAATCGACCGCAATCAGGTCGGCCGAGGCCAGGATGAAAAGGGCAATGAGCGGATAGACCAGGAGCCCAGCGGCTCCGCTGGCAATTCTCAGCCCTACCGGGAGGATCCCCTCGTGCTTACCACCCCAAGCCGCTTTCCCCAATGGAGCACCGAGGGCGAGAGCGATTTGGAATACACCGACAACAGCCACGAGCACCACTCCAACTACGGCCGCGATTGTCATGAGTCGAGGGTAGCCAACAGGCCCCGTGGTAATTCGAGCGATGGATCAGCGGCTGAGCGGACGTTGCGTTCCCTCAGCTCGTCCTCTGCGGTCCGGCCTCATCGTGCTCCTCCCCAGGACGTCTGCGGATCACCCGGCCAACGACGTCGCGGCTCGGATCGAGGAGACGACGTCAAGGATCGCTCGAGTGGTAGCAGCGGCGCCGTTCCCCTCCTCGATCTCATCATTTGAGCCGAATGATGCCCCGGTCGAGGGCAACGGTGACTGCCGCTGTTCGGTCGTCGACGCCGAGCTTGGTGAAGATGTGGGCCAGATGGGTCTTGACGGTGCTCTCACTGATCGAGAGTGTCCGGGCGATCGTCTTGTTCGGCATGCCCTCGGCCACAAATCCCAGCACCTCGAGCTCCCTGGGGCTGAGCGACTCGCCCTGTGGCGCTCGCGTCCTGCCCAGAAGACGGGACACGACCGCCGGGGCCAGATGGGACTCTCCCCGGGCGGCCGCTTCTACTCCGCGGAAAAGCTCCTCCCGGGGAGCGTCCTTGAGGAGGTAGCCGACCGCACCCGCCTCGACGGCTCGGAGGATGTCCTCATCGGTGTCGTAGGTCGTGAGTACGAGCACCTGGATATCGGGGTGCATTTCCCGTATCCGTTTGGTGGCCTGCACCCCGTCGAGTACCGGCATGCGCAGGTCCATCAGGACGACATCCGGCTGGAGCGCCTCCACCTGCCGGACCGCCTCTTCACCGTCCGCCGCCTCGCCGACCACGTCGAAACGGTCCTGGGTAGCGAGCATCCCGTGGACGCCCGTCCGGACCACGGGATGGTCATCGACCACGAGGACTCGTATTGGCGGGTTCATGTCGGTTCGAGGGCGTTCGGCTCGTTCTCAGCGCGAGTGGCAAACGTGCCACCAGAACCGTGCCCTCGCCGGGGGTGCTCTCGATGTCCAATACACCCCCGAGTGCGGTGAGGCGAGCCTTGAGTCCTCGCAGGCCGAAACCGCCGCTCAGGCCGGCCCCGTAGCCCTCGAGGCGGCGGGATCGAAGCCACGGCCATCGTCTCTCACGTCAAGGATCACCTGGTCGCCGACGTAAGAGAGCGTCAGCACCGCTTCGGTCGCCTGGGCATGGGTGCGGATGTTGGCTGAACCTTCCTGAGCAGCGCGCAGCAGGGCGATCCCCGTTTGGGCCGACAAGACTTGAGGCGTGCCAGTCAGGACCAGCCGGGTGGCGACCCCCGTTTCCTGTTGCAGGCGCTCTGCGAGACGGTCCGAGAGCTTCCGCTAGTGAGCTCCGGTCGAGTGCTTCGGGCTGCAGGGCCCACACGAAGCGGCGGGCCTCTGCCAGGTTATCCCGGGCGGTATCAAGGGCCTGACCCACCAACGGGCCGCCGTGCCCTCGCCATCGGCGAGTTTTGCGTCTGTCGCTTCAAGAAGCGTGACGATGCTGACAAAGCCCTGGGCGAGCGTGTCATGAATCTCACGTGCCAGCCGCTGCCGTTCTTCCAGCTTGCCCGCCAAGCGTTCGGCAACAGCCAGCTCGACTCGGGTCGTCTCAAGCTCCTCGATAAGGCGATGACGCTCCTGACTCTGGCGGATGATGGCGCCGACCCACAACGAGAGGAAGATGGCAGCCCCCGCGGAAAACACCGCGAAGAGGATGGGTCCCGGTGTCAACGGCTGCATTTTGATCACCTGCATGACCACCAGCATCACCGTGAGGACGACAGCTCCCCGAACCGCTGAACGGGGCGAGGGTAAGGAAACCCAATACCTGGGCGTAGGCACTGAAGGCGACAATGAAGAACGCCCCGTGCAACATCACCAGCAGCACCCACAGGGTCGCCGCACCACCGAAGTAGGCGAAAACTCGCACCACGGGCAGGCTCCAGATCCGCCGGCGGATCGCCCACCACCAGTACCACCCAGCAAAACAAATTGCCAGGGCCACGATCAACCCTCGCCGGGACCACGAGGAGGTCCGGTCTGTCAGCGCCAAAATCGACGCAAGGCCGAGAACGAAGAAGAACACTCCGTGCCAGGCTGGTGCCCACCGCTCCCAGGCGTGGCCGGGATTCCGCCCGCCGCCCAAGGTGGGTTCTCCCCCGGGTGCACCCGCCAGTTCCTTGATCACGCCTCTCTCCTGGTCTTACGAGGACCGAGCCTATTCCTACTGGATGCCGCCGACCCGTAGGAGGCAACGTTGATGGGCAGATCAATGACGGCGTGGTGGCGGTGATGACGCCGCTGTTGACCTGCACGGAGCAGTCGAGTTGGCCTCGGCCACCGAGCGCTCGTTGCCGTTGGTCACCCACGATGCTGCGGAGCCGGATGAGCATCATGAGAGGGGAATCGAGCTCGAGCTCACTGTTGGTCATCTCCGATGTCTCGGTCATCAACTCGGACCACAGGCCATGGGTCAATCTCGATCGCATTTTCCACGGCGCACCTCCGCTGGGCTATCGAAATGATGATGTGGCATTCGAAGCCTTGGGTCATCGCCACGGTGACCGATTCGCGCCTCGCCAATTCCAACGATGACGACATCCTCCGAATGGTGGATACTCGAGGGCGGCTGAGAAATCGTCCCCGCCTAGGGTCGCCGACGTCTCCCGGTGAACGCCCCAGCCAGCCGAGAGCCAACGACCATCGCCCATCCGGACGAGGGCCCCATCGTCGTCTTGGCCCACCCCGAGATCAGACATCTCCTTGATGACGCTGGCTCTGGCGATCCTCACAATGGCGTGAGACGAGAAGCCGTGGTGTTCACCCCGGCATCCCCAGACAGATGAAGGAGCAGATGGTGATCCATTTAGATCACAGGTACATCAAAGCCGTTATGGCCGACCGGGAAGCTGAGGCTCAAAGATTGCGACTTGCCCGACAGGCAAGGCGGGCCCGGAGCGAGAAGCAGAAGGCTGAAGGCGAGCGTCGGTGGCGCGTCCGCCTTCGTGACCCCCTGAACGCCTGAACCACACCCTTAGGAGAAACACACCATGAATACCGCCCTTTGGATTCTTCAAGGAGTTCTGGCCGCCGCCTTTCTGGGCATCGGCCTCGTAAAGCTCAGCCAGCCCAAAGAGAAGCTCGAAATCAAGATGGGATGGGTCAACGACTTCACCTCCAGGCAGGTCACGACCATCGGTCTTCTCGAGATTTTCGCCGGCCTTGGGCTTGTCCTCCCTGCCGTCCTCGACATCGCCCCGGAGCTGACCGGGTGGGCCGCCATCGGCCTCGTTGTCCTCCTGATCGGCGCCGCCGTCACCCACGCCCGGCGCAACGAACCCCGACTGATCGTCCCCACTCTGATCCTGGCAGCCCTCGCCTTCGTGGCCGCCTGGGGACGACTCGGCACCTACTCATTATGAAACCCGGACAAATCGACAAACCCAAAAGAGACCCAGGCGACTTCGATTCCCGGCACCCCCCTTTGCATCGAGGAAGCTCGCAAGAGCCTCCAAATGGATGCAGTCCGCGATCCATCGAAGGCGAAGCCGTCCTCCCAGAAGCACGTTCGGAACTGAAAGGGAATGAATTCCGATGATCAAAACTTTGTCATCCATCCCGGGCTGGCAGGTCTACATGTGGATCCTCGCGATCGGCGTGCCGGCCGCGATTCACCTTCGGGCGGCCGGGCCTCGCGATCGTGCTCGCCGGTTTGAGATCGTCCTCATGTATATCCTCGGCGTGTCAGGCGCGATCGGCATGTTCAACGCCGTCATGCACACCGTCTTCGCCGACTACGTCGCTGCGTCGATTGGTTGGCCGGCCGGCAACCCATTCCAGACGGAAGTCGGATTCGCCAACCTCGCGATCGGGATGGTCGGCTTCGCGTGCTTCTGGCGTTACGACTTCTGGCTCCCCGCCGTTACCGCCAAATCCGTCTTCGCCTTCGGTGCCGGCCTGACGCATGTGATTGACATCGCTGGACTGGAAACCTGGCCTCGAACAACGCTGGTCCGATCCTGGCCTGGGACTTCCTCCTACCAGTTGTGATGATCACCCTCTACATCCTCATCCGCCCGCGCGCGACCGTCTGGCAATCACCCCGGCCCTGCATTTGTCCACGCGGTGGCGATTGGACGCAGAGTGAGGGGGCTTCCATTGCGCACTCGCCAGTGTCGCCACGTCCGTGGCGACCCGACCTTTCTTGGCGTTGGTTGGTGGCTGCCTCTGAAATGGTCCGCATCTGACCCTCCGTGCGGACACACACCCGAGGCCCAAGTTGAAGTCGTACCGACAAGAGAAGGTTGAGGTAGATGAAATGAGTGGAAGAGACGTCGGCAGCGAGATGGCCAACATGGCGGCCAATCTTGAAGAGAAGTCGGGTCGGAGCATGAGCTGGTGGATAGGTACGGTCCTGTCGTCGGACAACACCAAACACGGTGAGATGGTTGCGTACCTCAAGGAACATCATGGTCTCACCCATGGCTATGCCAACCTCGTTGCTCACGCCGCCCGTGAACAAACAGCCGGCGGCCCGGTCTCCAAACCGGACCTAGTCACCGCCCAGTACAAGGGCAAGGACGGACTTCACGCCATCTACAAGGCGTTGATCAGATCGTGTCCGAATTCGGGAACGATGTCGTATTGGCCCCTAAGAAGGCCGGGGTCAGCCTCCGTCGCTCCAAACAATTCGCTCTGATCGAGCCAACCACCAAGAGCCGGATCGACATCGGCATCAACCTCAAGGGCATTTCCCCTACCGACCGCTTAAAGGCTGCCGGCGGAATGTGCACTCACAAAGTCGCAGTAACAAGGCTTGATCAGATTGACGACGAGCTGGCCGGCTGGCTATCGAGTGGCCTATCAACAAGCGTGACTCTCGCTGCGAAATAGGCCAATTTCCAGGGCGGCTGATCGACGCGGACGCAGCTCGCCCACATGTTGGGACAAAAGCCGAGAGATCAGGTTTCTCCGGAGTGCAGACTCGTATGGGTCACCTCGTGCTCCAGGGCTGTCTCGTCTTTCAGATTCCCTCCAACCGTCTGAGGACTTTCTCAAGGAGGGGACATTCGGAGCTTGATTGCCCTGCGTTCCCCGGGGTCTCACTCGACCGTATAGACGCCGAGGCGGGGAAACGCCTGATCTCCCTTTTACCTAGTCTTCAACTCTGCAGTTTCACCCCTAGAAAGAGGACTTTGCACGATGGCCCCGATTGTCTCCACGTTGTTCATCACCCTCGATGGCGTCGCCGAGATCGACCCCTCTTGGCACTTTCCGTACTTCGACGAGAACATGGGTCGGGCGGTGACCCACGACTACGACGGGGTTGACGTCCTGCTTCTCGGCCGGGTGACTTATGACAGCTTCGCCGGTGCCTGGCCCGAGCGGGAAGCCGCCGGCGAAGAGGACGCCGCCTTCGCCAAGGCGCTCGGGGACATGCGCAAGGTCGTCGTTTCGCGGCAGCCTCTGGAGTTCACGTGGCGAAACTCAGAGTTGCTCGAGGGCGACCTGGTCGAGGCGGTGACTGAACTCAAGGCCGACCCCGCAATAGAGAAGATCCTGATTCCCGGCTCGATCTCAGTCGTCCAACAACTTCTTGCGGCCGGATTGGTCGACGAGATCAGCCTGCTGGTGCATCCGGTAGCGGCCCGCAAGGGCAAGCGGCTCTTCGATGAGGCCGACGCGTCCTACCACCTGAGTTTGGTGCGATCCGAGGTCTTCCCCACCGGCGTGGTCTGGCTCACCTATGCGCCGGCGGCCACGCCGGCCGAGGTCAGCTATGAGGACGTCAAGGACCGAGTTCCCGACGCAACGTAGACGTTGGGAGATGAGCGAATACATCTCCTCTCGCGAGTTCCTTGACGCCGTCCCAGGATGGAGCGTCATCGGCGACGGTGCTTGCACCTTCTACCGCACCGGATCCTTTGGTGAGGCCGTCAGGCTCGTCCAGGCGATCGGTCAGCTGCCGGGTGTCGAAGAGCACCAGCCAGACATCGACATCCGCCCTGACGGCGTAACCGTTCGCCTACTCACGGCCGGCGATGACTGGTATGGCATGAGCAAACGCGATATCGAGCTGGCCAAGCGGATCTCGGCCGCCGCCACCGAGCTGGGTTTGGTCGGTGACCCATCGACGGTGCAGAGCCTTCTCATCGTCCCCGGTTCGCCCAAAGGGGCCGAAATCATGCCTTTCTGGCGGGCAGTCCTCGGATACGAACCTCGGCCCGACTCCCCCGAGGAGGATCTCGTCGATCCCCACAACCGCGGACCGGGTCTCTGGTTCGAGGACATGAACGAGCCCCGCCCCGACGGGGGAGGGGCAATCCATATCGCAGTTTGGGTGCCTTATGAGCAGGCCGAGGCCCGCGTCGCCGCCGCATTGGCTGCGGGAGGGCGCATGGTCCGGGACCAGTACGCACCCGCCTGGTGGACGCTCGCCGACTCGGCAGGCAACGAAGCCGACATCGCGACGGTGATGAACCGGGACTGAATCCGCCCTCGCACCTGAGTCATCGGGAAGAGTGACACCACCACAGGGACCTACTTGTCGGCGCACGCTTCAACATGTAGATACGTCTGGCATTCGGCATCCGTGAGTGTGCGGGTGAGGCGGCTTCGAGCGAGCTCGACAAGGACGTCTAGGTCCATGGGGTACTTACGGATGACTCCGCTGGCGTCTTCATAGAACAAGTAGTTGTCGTCGGGACTAAAGCCCACGGCAGGAAACCCGGCTAGGCGGTCGGTCTTCAGCTCAACCAGAAGATCGCCGGTCGGGAAATCCCATAGGCGGTAAATCGAGTCGAATCCAGCCGTCGCCAGAGTCCCGTCCCTGCTGACCGCTACCGACGTAACGAGACCCGTGTGGGCGGTGACTTCCAGCGCTGCTGGGCTAGTTGGGTCGGCCACCAGGCTTGCAATCTCGTAGACCTTGGCGACTCCGATCCCGGTGCCGTAGGCGAGGAACCTTCCTTGAGAATCGAAGGTGGGTGAAAGTACCCCTCCTTCGGGCGTAGACCAACCGCCCAGCGTCGTCACGAGACGCCGAGTACTCATGTCGTACAACTCCAGTTCGAAGTCGTCCCCCACGACCATCGCGAGGTATCTGCCCCCGTCGAATGGGCCGCCCGGACTGAATGAACCCCAGAGGGCCCCCCGATCTCCCAGGCTGAGCACCTCATCTCCGGTTTCGACCTCGACAACCCGGCTCGTGAGGTCTGTCCCGGGTTGGGCAGTCAACAATTCTGCAGTCACGCAAATAGCGGTTCCGTCAAGCACCATGAGGGTGCCGTCGGCACTCAAAGCCTTGGGCACGGCGCAGGGCGGCAATGTCCCCAGAACCTCTTGGGTTTCGACCCTTCGCACGGTTCCCTGGAAGTCGAGTAGCTGACCCTGATCGTCGCGGACTGCTACCAGGCTGGCCATGATCTGCCAATCGGCGCTGAATACCGGTTGGACCGTAGGCAGGGAGAGGACAAATTGGCCCGACGACACCTCGCGGCTCTCGCCGGTTTCAAGAATCGTGCGCTCCACCGCCCCACCATCGCTGTTCGAGATCACCTCTGAACCATCTTGTGAAAAGGCCCAAAATGCAGGCTTCCCCGAGAGGCGGAAAGCGCCCACTTCAGGAGGGCCGTCGGGGCTGATGTCCCAAATCCGGACTTCATAGTCCTCCGCGGAGCTGATCAGGCGCTCCCCGTCGGGATGAAACGCTGCGTCAGAGACGCCGCTCGTGTGCCCTTCCAGTGTGATCAGATCGTCGCCGGTCTCGGGATCGAGAATCCGAACAATTCCTTCGTTTCCCCAGTGGGCGACCGAAGCTCCGTCATTGTTCCACGCCGATGCGTATGGAGACACGGCATCTTCTGACAGCAGCCGAGTCTTTGTTTCGAGGTCCCAGATCTCAAGACGGTTGGAGATTTGAGAGCTGCTTGCCAGACGTCGGCCGCCTGGTTCAAGGGCAAGGTTTTCTGGTTGGAATCCGGGCATCTCTAACTGATCCAATTTCTCGCCGGTGATGAGATCGAACCATTCCACTCGCATGGCCGTTGGGTTGGCCACGAGCAAAGCCGCAGAGTCGAAAATCATCGCAGGGGCGGGATCAAGGCTAAGGATGGAGCCTCCGGTGCCCACATCGAATATTGCCAATCCGCTTTCGAACCCCGCAACCGCGAGGAGGCGACCATCGGGGCTGAATGTCGGGCGTTCATAGACATCTGGCGGATCCGGCCAGCTCGGCAATCCGAGCCCCCGAGTCCAGATCCCAGACAATCACAGCCGGATGACCTGGCGTACCCGTGGTGTCATAGCTCACTGCGACGAGCCCTCCGGGCCCTGTCCCCACATCGAAAGCTGCATCGCCCTCGCCTTTCAGACTCGTCACGCTTGCACCGGTTGCGGCATCAAAGACCCTCGCATCGACCTGAGAAAATGGCGAAGCCGTAATGACTCGTCAAGCCGTCGGCAGTCACTGCCAATCTCGAGCCGGCTTGCGGAAGGCGCCGCACCAGCCGCGAGGTCTGCACCGCCCGCTGTAGAGCAGAAATCGCCTCTGGAACGACCGGTTCTCTCGCCGACCGGGTGGTTTCCACCGCCTCTAGGGCGAGGAGGATGCTCCGCTCCGGGTCTTCTTCGAGGGAATCATTGGCGGATCCAGCCAACTCCCGTGCGGTCGCCGACCTGGCTTCTGTTTGGGCCCTCTGCTGGTTTGCATAGGCGAGGACAGCGAACACGAGTGCGATCACAGCGGCGGCACCGAACCCGGCGAGGATCGACCTCCTCCTCCGGCGTCGACGATTCACTGCTGCCGCGTGAGCGGCGCCGCCCTCGGCGAGGAATCGGCTCTCGTCTGCCGACAAGGCCATTTCGGTGTCACTGCGCCCAACTCTCGAATTGTTCGAGCCGTCCCCCTTCCAATAAGTAGGCGGGATCCTCGTTGGAATCCCGCCACTCCTGGATTGCGGCCCCAAGCCGTCTATGTAGGACCAGATCCTCCCGGCGTTCGTCAATCCAGCTTCGGAGCCGCTGCCACTCGCGGAGGAGGGCTTCATGGGCCACTTCGATCGTGGCACTTCGCGTAATCGGGTCGCGATCAAATGAGAGGAGGCGGTGAGGCGCCGAACTGACCGATCGCCTCATCGAGCGCCGCCTGGTCGATAGCGAGGCTTCGCAGCTCCGACTGACGGACCCTGCGGCGCGTGTCGTCTGCCTGCTCATCAACGGTTACCAGCCGCAGGAATAGCTGGCGAGCTGCCATCCGCCCAGATTCGGACAGGCTTTCATAGATCTCCTCGGCTCGCCGGGCGAGAGCGCCCAGCACCCCGCCGGTGGCCCGATAGGCATCGATGGTGAGAACGCTGTCCTGGCGTCGTTGAAAGAGCTCCGTCAAAGCGTGTTGCATCAGGGGGAGCCCGCCCGGTTGGCCGGACACGTCGGACGATGATCTCGGAGACGAGTCCCGGCTCGAGCTCAAGGCCCACACTTCGGGCGGGCCGGCTGATCGACAGCGCCAAACCATCGTGGTCGAGCGGTGTCAGCGGGACCAACCCGGCCTCGAGCAGGCGCCCGAACTCGGCATACTCGAGCGGCCGGTGGAAGAAGTCCGCCCGCAATGTCGCCACTACCCGAACCCTCCCCCGACCGTCTTCGCACAATGCGACCAGGCTGTCGAGGAAAAGGCGCCGCACCTCCTCATTGGCCACCATCGAGAAAAGCTCCTCGAACTGGTCGAGCACCAGCACCACTTGGGTGTCGTCGGCCGGGAGAATCTGTTTGACCACTCGGAGCAAGCCCCGATCGTCGGCGGTCAGGTCATCGATCATCCGCTCCGGAGCCTCAACGGCGACGCGGAGAAGGGCGGTCTCGAGTTCTTCGAAGGGGTAGGAGCCGGGGAACATATCTGCCACCAGCCAGTCGCCAGAGCCCGGGATGGCGCCAGCCCGGAGCGCCGGGAGCAGACCGGCGCGGACGACGCTGGACTTGCCGCTGCCCGACGGCCCGACGACCACGACCAGGCGGTGACTGCGGACGGCCTGGGTGAGTCGGTCGATCGGATCGTTGCGACCGAAGAAGTCGGGCGCATCTGCCTCTTGAAATGCTCTGAGCCCCTTATAGGGATTGCGAAGGGGTTTCGACGAGGTCGTTTCGATCGATCGGCTCGGCGGCTCCCACCACATCGATGCCGGCCGCTTGACGCAGGGCGCGGAGGAAGTCCTCGACCTGCTCGTAACGATGCTCGGGCCGGTCGGCGGTGGCTCGTTTGATGACGTCGTCCAAGCGCCGCCGGCATTTCAGAACGCGTCGCCCTGATCGAGGGAAGGCCATCTCCGGGCACAGGCGAGCGACCGTGAGTAGTTCGATGGCAAAGACGCCAAGGCTGTAGATATCGCCCCGGGCGGTGATCGCCTCGCCTCGCGCCTCCTCTGGCGGCACATATAGAGGAGAGGTGGCCATCGAGCCGCCCGATCGGCATCAGGCTGTCGGTGGCAATGCCGAAGTCGGTCAAGTAGGCCCGGCCCTCCTCGTCGAGGAGGACGTTGCCGGGCTTCAGATCTCTGTGGACCACGCCTTGCCGATGGGCATAGGCGAGGGCGGATCCGATCTGGTCGAGCACCGTGAGGGCGGCCGGGAGGTTCCAGGGCCCGCGAGCTAAGGCGGTGTCGCAGGCTGCCGCCACGCAGATAGCGCATCACCAGGTAGGCGCCATCCGGGTCGCGCCAGTAATCGAAAAGGGAGACGATGTGTGGGATGCTCGAGTTGGGCGACCAGCCGCGCCTCGGCTTCGAAACGGCGGACGAAGACCGGTCGATTGGCGAATTCGGGACGGATGACCTTGATCGCCACCTCCCGCCCCACCGAAGCCTGGTAGGCGCGGTAGACGACCCCGAAGTCGCCTTCCCCGATCAGCTCCCGTAGCTCAAAGCCGCGGACGGTCCGGCCGAAGCCGGACCGCTCGATCCGGGACTCGGTGTCCGTCAGTCGCAACTCGGGAAAGTCGGATCGGAGACCGTCCGCTACCAGTTGAGCGACTCTCACGGGACGACCAACGCCTTTGAATCGGTGCTCACCGAGATCGCGGACTCGATCGTCGGCGAGTTGAGCGGCTGCCTCCTCGGAGAGCACGATCTGGCCGCCATGGGCTGCGGCCAGCAATCTCGCGCACCGATTGAGAACCGAACCGAAGTAGTCGCCGCCTCGTGCTTCTACCTCACCGCTGTCGATTGCCATCCGCATGGAGGAGATCCGATCTTGCAGCCTTCGCTGCATGTCCCTCGGCCGTCGCCACGGCCTGAGCGACAGTCGGGAACGCGACCAGGGCACCATCCCCTGATTGCTTGAAGATCCGGCCCCTTGCTGGTCGACCAGCTGCGCCAACGGCGGTCGTGCTCGGCGATGAGCTCGCCCATCGCGGCCGGTTGGGCCTCCCAGAGAGCCGTACTCGATTCGAAGTCAGTGAATAGCAAGGCGACCGTTTCGTTCCGGTCGGTGCGATCGCCAGCTCGCAGCGCCGGATCCTGGCGGAGGATCTGATTCTCGAGTTCCTGGAGATCGGGGGCCGGGTCGATTCCGAGCTCTTCTGCGAGAAGCTCGCGCAGCCGGCTGATACACCCGGAGGGCTTCGGCCTGACGCCCCGATCGGTAGAGGGCGAGCATCGAGAGGGCATAGAGCTTTTCGCGAAACGGATGCTCCCGAGTCAGCACCTCCAATTCGCCGACGATGGCGGCGTGCCTCCCGGCGGCGAGATCCGCCTCGATCCGCTCTTCGAGGGCGGCGAGTCTCAGCTCGTCGAGCCTGGTGATTTCGCTCTGGAAAGCATCCTGACCCGGGAGTTCGGCATACGGACGCCCTTTCCAGAGCCGCAATGCCTCGCACCAGGAGATCGGAAGCCGACGCGGGATCGACCGGGCGCAACCGGCGGGCTTCCTCCAGAAGGGACTCGAAACGCGTCACATCGAGGTCGGAGTCGTCGACCAGCCAGCCGATAAGCCGTCACCCACTCGCTCGATCGTCACCCGAAGATCCGAACGAAGGCTCGAAACATAAGCCTGGACGGTGTGGCGTCCCGCTTCGGGTGGGGCGGCCCCCCATACCCCGTCGATGATCTGATCGATCGAGACCGGCACGATTGGCATTGGCCAGCAGCAGGGCCAGAACAGAACGCTGTTTGGGCCCGCCGGGCTGGAGCTCTTTTTCGTCTACCAGCACTCGCAGCGGGCCCAGGACCTCGAACTGCACCCCCGAACGATACGCCTCCCGGCTAGAGAGCGATTTCAGATCCGACATGGTTCAAGATCCCTACGTTGGGCAATCGGACGCTGTTTGGTGATCGTGCTTCTCCAGGATGGAACCGGGCGTTCGCAAACCGTTCGGAAATCGCTCGCACGCTTCTGCTCGGGAACGCCAACGAGGCTCCAATGTGAGAGTGGTGGGGATTGGCCAGTTTGTGCCGCTCCTTGGTGCGGTACGAGCTCATGCGGACCGGTGGGTCAATGGCGTCGACTATGGCAATTCAGGTCGGTCGAGGAGTACGCTGAATTCTGCAAGCCATCGCTGGCCCGCTATCTGGTGCTCTTCGCACGTTCGCTTTCCGTCGCAGCGGTTCCCGATCAAGACCTGACCCAGGGACACGTTCCCCCGTTGGAAGGTTCATCGATCCGAAAGGAATACTCATGAGCACGACTGAGCACTCAACCGTCGTTAGGTGTCGTCTGGCTTGGCCAACCCGCCGGAGTGAAGAGGATGTGGCTCTGGCCGTTGTCGATTCTGATCGGCTTCCCAATCGGGGGGTACATCGCAGACCTGGTCGTGGACGGAGTTGATTCCGTGGGAGCGGCGATCGTCGCTGGTCTTATCGCGGGCGCGATCTTCGGGGCGGCAGAATGGTTTGCATTGCGTCGATGGATCTCGTGGCTTTGGATCCCGGCGACGGCTGCGGGGACGGCCATGGGCCTAGCAGCCGGCGCGGCATTGGTCGACTATGGGATCGGCCGCGCAGACCTTGCCCTCATGGGTGCGGTGACCGGCGTCGGGGTCGGGGTGATGCAGGCGCTGGTACTGGCACGACATCGAGATCCCTGGCGCGTTGTGGTGGGCGGTCGCCAACCCGCCGGGCTGGGCGCTTGGATGGTTCGTGACCTCGTACGTGATCGCGAGGAACATCGATGAGCGATTCCCGGTCTTCGGTGCCAGCGGAGCGATCGTATTCGGACTGCTGACTTGGCTGCTACTCGCTCAAGGCTCTTCCGAGGGACCACACCCGAAGGCCGGCGGAGGGCCAGCTCCAGCCGCTTTCGTGAACGTAGACCGCAGAAGCCGACTGGCGTTCTCCTGATCGCCTTGCCGGTTGCTTACAACGTGCTTTACACGTTGTTGGCTCGCTCCTTCGACTACCCCGACATTCTCCGACGACCCTACAGCCGAGGTGCTCGAACGGTTCGCCGCCGGAGGAAGTCGGTTGATCCTGACATGGTGGGGGTTCGCGATGAGCGCCGTCCTCCTGGCCCCCGCCGCCGTTCTGGTATCGGCGACGTTGGCAGACGCCAACCCGACCGTTCTGGCCCTGGCGACCACGATCGGTGTGCTGGCCGCCCTCGTGCAGTTCCTCGGGCTCATCCGCTGGCCATTCGCCGTGCCCCATCTCGCTCGGGCAATGGCCGATCCGAGTGCCAGCCTCCGGAACCAAAGAAGCCGTCGATGTCGTCTTCCAGACGATCAATCGCTACCTCGGCGTCGCGGTTGGTGAGCACCTCGGATACCTATTCACCGGCGTTTGGACCGGACTGGTGGGCGTCGCTGCTATTCAGTCGGAGGTCCTCCATCCTGCATTCGGAATCGTCGGTCTGATCCTCGCCCCCCTATTTGTCATCAGCGCGATGGAATTCGTCGGATCATTCGAGCAACGCGGATGGAAGCTCGCCGGGTGGAATCGTTCCGATCGTGTACGTCGCCTGGTCGCTCTGGCTACTCGCCACCGGTGTCTCGTTCCGTCATCGCCTAGGTCTTGACTGCAAGTCACGTTTTCTCGTCGATCTCGTTAGCGGTGCTGGTTGCTGGGTCAGGCGGTCGGTACGACCAAACGGAACACCTTCCGGGCGCCGGGCAGACCTTTCATTTCGTGAGTGCCGGCTTCTTCGAGACTTAACCCGGAACCTTCGAGGAGGTCGTATGTCGTCCCGGACACAAGCACCTCGTCGGGACCGGCTAGCGCCATGACCCGGGCAGCTGCGTGGACCGCGAGACCGCGGGCGTCGGTGCCTACGAATTCGACCTCCCCTGTGTGGATTCCGACCCTTATGGGGACGCCGATGTTGCGCACGGCGAGAGCCATCGCCGCACCGCAGCGCACGGCCCGTGTGGCGCTGTCGAAAACCGCGAGGAAACCGTCGCCGGTGGTTTTCACCTCGCGACCGCGAAAGATGTTCAGTTGATCCCGGAGACGCGTGTTATGAGACACCAATAAGTCGCGCCAGGCGGAGTCGCCCATCCTCTGCAGAGTCGCCGTCGAGTCAACGATGTCCGTGAACAAGACTGTGACCAGAACTCCCTCGCCAGGCCCCTCGGGGACGACTCCAAAGGTGCGGGCACTGGTCCACTCGACAGTGACCCATGGATCGTCCCCCACGACCCAGGCGTCGTGCCCGGGTGGGATCTCGTAGACCGAGTTGGGCGGAATTTCGATCGACTGCCCGTCCTCGGTGACCACGTGCATTACACCGGAAATGGAGAAACCGAGGTGGTGAAGCTGGCAGCTCGCCGTGCCAGCGATCCCCGCCATGGCGCTCGACCATCGCCAACCGGGCTCGTAGACGGCGCGACCGATGACCGACTCGTCGAGGCTGACGACTTCGGCGCGCCCGCTGGGGAACGCTCGAACTTCGTCCGGTGTCGAGAAGCTCTTGTATTGCAGTCGGGGCATGCTTGGCCTCACTAGCGGTCGCCAGAAGCGGTCCGGTCAGGGATTGCCCGCAGCGATCTTCTCGGGTTGCAGGACGATATCGAACTCGACGTTGATGAAGGGCGTGTCGACCCCGAAACGGGCAGCGTCAGTCTCGGAGCGGTTCCACGCGAAATCGACCACCAAAGACCCCTTCACACCGAAGACCGCATCTGACTCGAGGTAGGGGTCACCCTCAACAAATATGTGGGTGATCAGCGTCTCGTAACCGGGCGCTCCAACCATGAAGTGGATGTGGGCCGGTCGCATCGGGTGCCGGCCGGTGGCCCTCAGTAGGTCACCGACGGGGCCGTCGTCGGGGATCGGGTAGGCAGCCGGTTTCACGGTCTTGAACCAAAAGGTGCCGTCAACTCCGGAGCGAAAGAGGCCCCGAAGGTTCATTTCTGGTTGAGTCGGATCCTGGACGTCGTACATCCCTGCGGGCGACGCCTGCCAGATATCGAGACTGGCTCCCGCGATCGGGCGACCGTCTTCGCCCATGACTCTTCCGTGGACAACCGTTGGCTCTCCCGTGAGCGCTTCCTCGCCGCGCGCGATCGAGCTTCCGTGGGGGAGTTCCGGGGCACCGGCCACCCAGAACGGGCCGAAGACGCTGCTCTCCGTTGCGCCTGCGAGCTTCCGATGGTTGATCGCGTCGACCAGGATGCTCACACCCAGTACATCGGACAGGAGGATGAACTCCTGGCGCTTGTCGTCCGACTTTTGGCCGACCGCGGTCAGGTATCGAATGGCAGCCATCCACTCGGCTTCGGTTAGTTCGACTTCTCGGACAAAAGCATGAAGATGTCGGACGAGCCCGACCAGCAGTTCCTGCAACCGCGGATTCTCGGAACGAATCTGAGCGATTACCGCGTCGGTAGCGTTCGTTTCGTTGAGATCACGCATGCCGTGACGACTCGATCACTCCGGAAAGTCGCTCAGTTGCAGCTCGATCGGCTGGCCATGGGGTGTCCGGTCGGCTGCATGATCCCAAGCGTCGCGGTATCGATTGAGGACCTCCGAACTTGCGAGGCCCTTCTTGACGATCATCCGCTCGAGCGCGGTGAGCCAATGTTGGTAATACGTGTCGCCGTTATCGGGATCGCCGGCCGCAGCCTCGATCTCTTCGGCCAGATCGGCCGTCCACTCGTCCCAAGTGAAAGAACCCCCTTCGTTCAGGGCCACCGCCATCGCGAAAGCGTGTGCTTCCCAGGGCTCGCGGAACACGGGACCTTCGTCGTCGATCGGGATGCTGGTCACCGCTGCGGTTGCTCGCAGGGCCGCATCGGGATCGAGGGGACTCGTCATACCGGCTCCAGATACGGTTCCCACAGGTCAACCAAGACTCGCACGGACGGGTCGGCGTCAGCTCCCCAAAGCTCGCTTCCATCGAAACGCAACGTATAGAGCCACTCCGGGGCCTCACCCGTCCCAAGGGCATGACTGTCGGGGAACACGTGACAGCTCCGCACATGCTCGACGATGCCTATGTGGCCGCGGACGTAGCCCGGCATCCGGGTGTGTGTTTGAGGTTCTATGGCCTTAGCCCGCACTGTGTCACCCGACCTATATCGCGGAGGGGATGAGGACTCCCGGACCGTCGGAGCGCCGTTACGTACCACCCTGGCGATGTCATCGGGGGAGAGCGGAGGCTTGACTGCCGTAGGCGGATGCAGCATTCGGCCGGCGACGAGCTCGTCCTCCGTGACGAGTCCCCGTTCGGCCATCAGCGTTTGTAGGCCGAAAAGCCAAATCTCGTAATAGCTCTTGGAAAGATATTCATTCGGAGGCAGGCTCTCGCGCGCTGCCCTCGACATATCGAGATTCCAACCACCCGGCGTGGACATCGCCAGGGTGAGGGCGAAGATGCGACGCTCCCATTCGGCGTGGAACGGTGGTTCGTTCGGCTCAGGTTTGACCGGACCGAAGCCCTTTACGCCGCCCATGTCATGGGCGCCGTTCACTGCGCAGTCCCGTCGGGTCGAGTCGGGAGGCCCGTGCCGATCATTGAATCGCGAGTTACAAGGTCGGCAAGCCGGTCCTCGCTCCAGTCATCAGTGCCCGCAGGGCGCATCGGCAATACCAGATAACGGAGCTCGGAGGTCGAGTCCCAAACTCGGATTTCTGTGTCCTCCGGCAATTCAACGCCGAACTCGCTCAAGACACCACGAGGATCGACGACTGCCCGCGATCGGTAGGGCGCCGATTTGTACCAGACGGGTGGCAATCCCAACACCGGCCACGGATAACAGGAGCACAGGGTGCAGACGACCACGTTGTGCACCGTCGGTGTGTTTTCGACGACCACCATCTGCTCGCCCTGGCGTCCCGAATAGCCGGCTGAAGCGATGGCTGGCGTCGCGTCGGTCAATAGCTGCCGTTTGTATTCGGGATCGGTCCAGGCTCGAGCAACGACGCGAGCGCCGTTGCGCGGACCGATCTTGGTCTCATACGTCTCGATCAGGAGATCGAGGGCCGCGGGATCAACGTACCCCTTCTCGGTGAGAACCGTCTCCAGCGCCCGCACTCGTAACTCGGTCTCCGAAAGCTCCGAATGATCGTGGTCGTGAGGTTCGTCGGGTTCGTGCGGAGACATCGATCCGATCCTATACCGCAACAGTTGACGCTAGCCGCACGCCAAAACGGTCATGGGGGCTGGCCGCTCGTGGTGTAGCGATGGCCGAACCGACTCGTCCAAAGATGGTCGCCGTCGGGTTGGGGTTCGTGTTTCCATCCCGATCGATGTCTGATCACGATGGTCGTGGCGACAGAGTGGCACGAGTTGTTCGACCGTGGTTGGTCCACCTTCTGCCCACGGGATTCGATGGTCGAGGTCGCAGTCGGCGGCTGGCATCCGACAGCCCGGAAAAATGCAGGTGCGATTGCGACTTTCGACGTGGCGGCGCTGATCGGTCGTGGGCCGCCGTCGGGTGGTGCCGTTGTAAACGACTTGTCCGGAATCGGGATGGATCACAGTCCATCGCCACTGGCTGTCTTGTTGCTGTTCCGCCACCTGGCGAGCGATGTCAGCCAATAACGGGTCCGTAGCCGGCCAACTCACCCGGGTCGTCGGTAAGCCGGGCCAAGGTCTTCAGGTCGACCTGAATATCGACCGCTCCTCGACCGTTTCCTCGTTGTTGGTTGTGGCCCTCCAGCAGGTCCAGGAAGACATCCGCCCGGATCTGGTCGATGGTGCGGCCTTCATCGCCCGACTTGAGACTTCGGGCCAGGTCGGCGATTCGCCGCATAGCCGCCGCCACACGGTCCGGGGGCAGATTGAGGCCGAGGAAATTGGCGGTTCCCTCCACAGTCGGTTCCATGATGACCCGCCGCTCCGCGACTGAACTCGCGTAACGGTTGGCAGCTTCCTCGGGGTCGGCCTGGAGACAAACCTTGCGGAGAAGCGCGTGGAGCTGCCCGGTGGTCAGCCGTTCGGCAACTCCGATGATCCGCTCCACCACCTGTCGGGCATCGTCCTCGGAAAGGTGACAGGTGCCATGGACAATCACCCGGGCCTTGCGCAGATCGATATGCCCGGCAGCCAAAGCGTCCCATGCCCTAGGCAGGCGCTGCTTCAAGTCGATGGCAAAGGCCAATTCGGCGTCGGCTGACCGTCGGGTCAAACGCAAGGCGGCCCTGATCTCGGCAGCGGCTGACTCGGTGGCGATTTCCTGATCCTGTTCAATCCGCCCCATCAGATCGGAAATAGCGGCTATCTCCTCGTATACGCGAGCCTGAAAGTGGGAGGCCATCTTCTGAAGCGCTTGCAGGACGGCCACCCGGTCGTATCCGGAACGATCCATCCCTTGTAGGACCGAGAGGAAAGCGGCCAAGACCGGGCCCGGTTCCATTGCGTCCAGCTTTGCCGCTAACCCTGCCACCTGCCCCACTTTCGAACGTACGTTCGATGATACAAGGCACCCCTGACAAGTTCTACCCCTTTGATTGCATTCGCCGAGCACTCACGGTGGTTGGGCAGTTAGTGGCGGAAGGGCTGAAGTTGGGAGTGCGTCAGCGATCCACCCCTTCTAGGGAGTGGCTTCAAAGCTGGGCCGGTTCCTCCACGCGTCTCGACACCAGAAGATACGTATCCATGTCGCCCTTGCCCTTGATGGATATGACGCCGCGTGGCTCGCACACGAACTTCTCCCGAATCAAGTGGTAGGTAGCAGGGCTCACCTGGATTGACCCCGGGACGCCGCCGGACTCCATCCGGCTGGCCGTATTGACGACGTCGCCCCAGAGGTCGTAGGCGAACTTGTGGGTTCCGATGATCCCGGCCACGACCGGCCCCGAATTGATTCCGATTCGCATGCTGAGCTCGTGACCGTCGAAACGATTGGCCGCGACGTGGTCGCGAATTCGCAGGGCCAACTCAGCAATTGCCTCGGCATGATCCGACCGCGCCACGGGAACTCCTGAGGCGACCATGTAGGCGTCACCCACCGTCTTGATCTTCTCCATGCCCAGCTCGTCGACAAACCGGTCGAAAGTTGAAAAGAGGTCGTTCAGCAACCCCACCAGGTCGACAGGCGACATCCTTGCTGACATCGGGGTGAAGCCCACTACGTCCGCAAACAGAACCGAAGCCGACTCGAAAGAGTCGGCGATCATGGTGTTGTCGGTCTTGAGCCTGCTCGCAATCTCATCGGGAAGGATGTTGTGAAGCAGATCGTCGGATTGTTTCTGGAACCGGTCTCGTTGGCGAACAAAGTACGCGAGAACCAAGAACACATTTGCCGAGACAGCGACGAGATTGAAAGCGGCGTCTCCAGCCACATCCTCAACGACATAGAGGGGATCTATCCACTCGGGAATCAAATAGGAAAAGGCGATCGAAGCAACGAAGGCCGCAAACCACCAAGCGGCTGCCTTGAGGCCGAATGCAATCAGAGCACCGAGCACCAGGATCAAACCAAACACAATGGCGAGCCCGGACGGCAAGAGGCCACCAAGGAGGGCAGTCTCAGACAATTGCGTCACGAAGACCACGAGAAAGGTCATGTTGACGATGACTGCGAACCGATCGGGCCGGAGACGCATCGCCACCAGCGCAATCACTCCGGACACGGCCGCCACCAGACTGCCGACCGCCACCCAGGTATCTCCAGCGAGGAAATCGACAACCACAAATGGAAGGGTCGCCACGGTGGCAAACCAGATCGCTCCGACCAGGATCCGTCGCTTCCCTCGCTGCGTATCAGACTCGCCCGGGTAGGCACCAAAGGACAACAGGAATTCCAACCAACGTCTTGGCGGGGACGACGGAACCACCCAGGCACGATACTTTCAGCTCTTGACCGGGCGGTGCGAGAGCGGCGGGGCGCCCGAGTGGGGCTAGCCCATCGGGCTGATGAGCTGGAAGTAGTTTTCGTCCGGATCGGAGAAGGTGGCGATCAATCCTTCTCCGGTCTCGCCTGGCTTGTAGGGCTCGCGGACCACAGTGGCCCCGGCAGCGTTGAGACGTTCGAATTCCCCCTGGACATCGGGAGTCTCGATGTTCCATATCAATCGGCCCGAGTGTGAGTTCTTGCCTTTCACCTGGTCGTGAGGTCCGACAGCCATCCAGCCGGAGCCGATCTGCCAGCCGGTGAAGTCGTCACCCTTCCAGCCAGGCTCACCAAACACCTTTGTGTAATAGGCGGTCAAGGCGGCCGGGTTTTCGGATCCGATCAAAATGCCGTTCAGGTTCACGATTGCTCCCTTGCAAATTGGTTGTCGAGTTCGGAGTTCCTGGCTCCCTCGATGATGTTCGCAGGTAAGACGATGGACCGCCTCGAAACTCATCGCTCCCGCTACAGCAGGCAAGACGACCAAGTCCAAGGGTCGCCTTTATGCGTCTCTTTCGCGGCTTCAGGGGTGTCGCCTTTGTTGGTCAGGCGTGAAAAAAACCCTCCAAGGCCCCAATTATCCGCCCGATGCATATCGGAGCCGAAAACGGCACCACGGAAAGGAGGTGGTGAATGACTCCGGCAGAGCAGAGCCGAGTGGGTGGTCTACGCCCCCGAAGGCGAAATCGACGTAACCCGGGCTGAGGAACTGGCGGCCCTCGTGGATCTACGTTGCAACGGCAACTGCCCCAATATGGTCATCGATCTAACCAACGTCAGTTTCATGGACTCGAGCGGCCTGGGTTGGTTGACCAGGACCCAGGAGCACCTCAGAAGCGAGCACGGCCAGCTGCGGATAGTGCTCGGCGAAGGTCCGGTTAACCGCCTGTTCGACCTAACCGGGCTTCTGCCCGTCTTCTGTGTCCACGGCTCAGTGGACGAGGCGTGCGACTCGAATTCGCATTGACAAGCGGCCCTAGTTCTTGAACTTGAAGTCGCGGTTGTGGGCGTCGCCCTTCTTGATAGTGAACGGATAAGTCGGTGTCGTGATCGTCGTGAGTGGCGCCGACTGGGTAATCGTCCGCACCTCAGCCTTCGTCCACGGCGCCGGGAACGCCGCGGTTACGGTCGGCGCGACCCCTTGGCCGAAGAACGTCACCGAGCTGCTCACACTTCCGTTGCCGAAGTTGAGGGCGGTGGTCCATGCCCCGGTGCACGACCCGTGGATGCCGTCACCCGAGGTGCAGGCCTGGCCGTCGAAGAAGACGTAGAAGCCCTCAAGGTCCGTTCGCGTCGTTGCCGTGTTGGTGCCCTGCTTGACCTGGATCCAGGTGTCAGCCATCGCGGCGCCCGCGGAGTTGACGGCCGTGCCGTAGACCATCGTGACCTTCTTGCCGCGGCCCCACACAGTGGTCTGCGAATAGCTACCGCCAATCAGCACGTGGGACTGGTTGTAGATCTCGATCGTTGAGCTCAAAGGCCCGTAGAGCACTGGTTTGGTCATCGGATTGGGTACGACAGCGGAGATATTCGAGCCCTTCCAGCTGTAGTCGATGTGGGCCATGACCCAGACGGTGGCTCCCGCCGGCACATCATTGACCGTGATTCGACCAATGTTGTTGCTCGGGCAACCGTTGGTCGTGTTCCAGCAGATGCCGGTCGCATGCGAGGTCCAGTTCACGAACGAGCTCGAACCGGGGAGCTGCAGGAAGGCCTTGATGGGACCGCCGGCAATAGTCTGAGCCACGAAGTCCTTCGTGAAGTCCAGCTCGAACTCCCAAGAGGTCGTGATCGAGTAGGGGTTCGTCGCCCACTGGTGGTAGAAGAACTGGCCTGGGTTGGTCGCCACGATCACGTTTTGGCCGTTGAGCAGAACCTCGAAGTCAGCGACCAGCTGATTCGAGATCTCCGTCGTTGACTTGGCGGCCGAGTGCGTGAGGGCGCTGGTCGACATCAGCTTCACACTTGATGGTGACCGAGTCGGTGTCGGCTCGCCGTGCTGTCTGCTGGGGTCCGTTGGGCGGTGGCGGTGGCGGTGTTGGTGATCGAGCCGTTGTTGATGTCGGCCTGGGTGACGGTGTAGCTGGCCGTGCAGGTCGTCGATCTCGCGGGTGCCAGCGGTCCGTGACCGGGCAGGCTGACGGTGACCCGCCGAGTCGGCTGACTGGCGAGGCCCGTGAGGGTGACGTTGCCGGTGTTCTCGACAGCGAAGCTGTAGGTGATGAGTCTGGCCGACGGTGTTGTAGGTCGTCGGGGCTCGCCGTCTTCTCGAGGTCGAGTGGTGACGACTCTGGGGGATGTCGGCGTTGTCGGTGTCGGTGTCGGTGGCGGCGTGCCGTCGCCGTCGGTGTAGGGGTCCGTCGGCGGTGGCGGTGGCGGTGTTGTTGACCTGGCCGGCGTCGATGTCGGCCTGGGTGATAGTGTAGGCTGGCGGTGCAGGTGCGGTCTCGCCGGGGTCGAGGGTCGCCGTCGAAGGCGGCGGCAGGTGTCGGACCGACGGGTCGGTGACGGCGAGTCGGTCGAGGGTGACGTTGCCGGTGTTGTTGACGGTGAAGCTGTAGTCGATGCGTGTCGCCGGCTCGGCCCGGCGTCGGGTCGCTCGACCACGTCGGTCGACAGGAAGCCGTCCTTGTCGACGTCGATGGTGACGACTCTGGGGGATAGTTGGCGTTGTCGGTGTCGGTCGTCGGTTGGCGGTGCTGGCGCCGTGTCGGGGTCCGTCGGCGGTGGCGGTGGCGGTGTTGTTGACCTGGCCGGCGTCGATGTCGGCCTGGGTGAGGGTGTCGCTGGCGGTGCAGTGGCCGGCTCGCCGGGGTCGAGGGTCGTCGTCGGAGTCCGCAGGTGACGGTGACCAGGAGTCGGTGAGGGTGACGTCGCTCAGGGTGACGTTGCCGGTGTTGTGACGGCGAAGCTGTAGTCGATCGAGTCGCCGGCGTCGGCCCGGCCGTCGGCATCGACCACGTCGGTCGACGGATGCCGTCTTGTCGACGTCGATGGTGACGACTCTGGGGGATGGTCGACGTTGGCGGTGTCGGTCGTCGGTTGGCGGTGCTGGCCGCTGTGGGGTCCGTCGGCCGTGGCGGTGGCGGTGTTGGTGACTGCGCCGGCGTCGATGTCGGCCTGGGTCGATGGTGTAGCTGGCGGTGCAGGTCGGTGTCGCCGGGAGCGAGGGTCGCGTCGGCGTCGGCAGGTCGACGGTGACCGCAGTCGAGTCGGTGACGGTGACGTCGGTCAGGGTGACGTTGCCGGTGTTGTGACGGTGAAGCTGTAGTCGATCGCGTCGCCGGCTCGGCCCGGGCCGAGTCGCTCGACCACGTCGTGAAGGTGCCGTCCTTGTCGACGTCGATGGTGACGACTTGGGGATGGTCGACGGTGGCGGTGTCGGTGTCGGCGGCGGTGCTGGCCGCTTGGGGTCCGTCGGCGGTGGCGGTGGCGGTGTTGTGACCTGGCCGGCGTCGATGTCGGCCTGGGTCGATGGTGTAGCTGGCGGTGCAGGTCGGCGGTCGTCGCCGGGAGCGAGGGTCGTCGACGTCGCCGGGCAGTCGACGGTGATCCGCAGCGAGTCGGTGACGGTGACGTCGGTCAGGGTGACGTTGCCGGTGTTGTCGACGGTGAAGCTGTAGTCGATGCGCGTCGCCGACGTCGGCCCGGTCGTCGGTCGTCACGTCGTCGAGGGTGCCGTCCTTGTCGATGGTCGATGGTGACGACTTGGGGGATGCGTGACGGTGGCGGTCGTCGGTCGTCGGTCGGCGGTCTTGGCCGTTGGGGGCCGTCGGCGGTGGCGGTGGCGGTGTTGGTGACTGGCCGGCGTCGATGTCGGCCTGGGTGATGGTGTAGGTGGCGGTGCAGTCGACGGTCTCGCCGGGATCGAGGGTCGGTCGCCGGCGTCGCAGGTGACGGTGACCGTAGCGGGTCGGTGACGGTGACGCCGGTGAGGGTGACGTTGCCGGTGTTGTCGACGGTGAAGCTGTAGTCGATGCGTCGCCGGCGTCGGCCCGGCGTCGGCGTCACGTCGGTCGAGGTACCGTCCTTGTCGACGTCGACGGTGACGACTTGGGGGAGGTCGACGGTGGCGGTGTCGGTCGTCGGTGGCGGTCGTTGGCCGTTGGGGTCCGTCGGCGGTGGCGGTGGCGGTGTTGGTGACTGGCCGGCGTCGATGTCGGCCTGGGTGATGGTGTAGGTGGCGGTGCAGTCGGTGTCGGCCGGGAGCGAGGGTCGGCGACGTCGCAGACCGGCGGTGATCGCCCAGTCGAGTCGGTGACGGTGACGCCGGTGAGGGTGACGTTGCCGGTGTTGGTCGACGGTGAAGCTGTAGTCGATGGCGTCGCCGCGGCTGGCCCGTGGTCGGTGCCACCGTGTGAGGATGCCGTCCTTGTCGACGGTCGATGGTGACGACTTGGCGGAGCGAGTGACGGTGGCGTCGTCGGTGTCGGCGGCGTCTTGCCGTCGGGGTCCGTCGGCGGTGACGGTGGCGGTGTTGGTGACCTAGCCGGCGTCGATGTCGGCCTGGGTCGATGGTGTAGGTGGCGGTGCAGGTCGGCCGGTCTCGCCGGGATCGAGGGTCGGTCGTCGGCCGGCAGGTCGACGGCTGATCGCCAGCGAGTCGGTGACGGCGACGTCGGTGAGGGTGACGTTGCCGGTGTTGTCGACGGTGAAGCTGTAGTCGATCACGTCGCCGACGTCGGCCGACGGTCGTCGGCCACGTCGTCGAGGATGCCGTCTTGTCGACGTCGATGGTGACTACTGGGGATGGCGACGGTGGCGTCGAGTCGGTCGTCGTGTCGGTCGTCGTGCGCCTCGGGGTCCGTCGGCGGTGGCGGTGGCGGTGTTGGTGACCCGCCGGCGTCGATGTCGGCCTGGGTGATGGTGTAGGTGGCGGTGCAGGTCGGTCGTCAGCTCCGGGAGCGAGGGTCGGCGCGTCGCAGAGCGACGGTCGGCAGTCGCCCAGCGAGTCGGAGACGGTGACGATGCCGTCAGGGTGACGTTGCCGGTGTTGTCGACGTTGATAGCTGTAGTTGATGGACGTCGCCGCTCGGCGCCGTGGTCGGGTCGCCGTCGAAGATGCCGTCTTCGTCGACGGCGATGGTGACTCCTGGGGACGGAGTCGACGGTGCCGTGTCGGTGTCGGCGGCGTCTTGGCCTTGGGGTCCGTCGGCGGTGGCGGTGGCGGTGTTGGTGACCGCCGGCGTCGATGTCGGCCTGGGTCGATGGTGTAGGTGGCGGTGCAGGTCGGTGTGCGCCGGGAGCCGAGGGTCGGCGTCGGCCGGGCAGATCGTCGTTGATCGCTAGCGAGTCGAGACGGTGAACGTGCCGGTCAGGGTGACGTTGCCGGTGTTGTCAACGTGAAGGTGTAATCGATGGACGTCGCCCGACCTCGTCTACGGAGGCGGGTCATGGTCGAGGTCTTCTCCAACGTCAATCTGGCGAGTCTGGATGGCGTTGATGGTGACTTGGTCTTGGTTGGAGGTGACCGGGTCGCCTCGAATTCGCCTGAGCCGGTGGCGGTGTTGGTGACCGCCGGCGTCGAGGTCGGCCTGGGTCGACGGTGTAGGTGCCCTGTGCAGGTGACGGAAGCGCCGGGGGCCAAGCGGTGGGGATGGCCGGGCAGACGGCGTCGATGGCGATGTCGTCGGTGATGGTGAACGGGCCGGTCAGGGTGACGTTGCCGCTGTTGGTCAACAGATAGTCGTAGGTGAGGACATCGCCCACCGCGTCATAAGAGGTGTCGTCGGAGCTCTTCACGAACGTCAACGCCGGGGTCTGGACGGCGTCGATGGTGACGTTGTCTGGTTGGAGGTGACCGGGTCGCCCGAATTCGCTGAGCCGGTGGCGGTGTTGGTGACCGAGCCGGCGTCGAGGTCGGCCTGGTCGACGGTGTAGGTGCGCGGTGCAGGTGACGGCGGCGCCGGGGGCCAAGCGGTGGGGATGGCCGGGCAGGACGTCGTCGATGGCGATGTCGTCGGAGATGGTGAACGGGCCGGTCAGGGTGACGTTGCCGCTGTTGGTCAACAGATAGCCATAGATGAGGACATCGCCCACCTCGTCATAAGAGGTGTCGTCGGAGCTCTTCACCAACGTCAACTCTGGATCCTCAGCTTGGGCGAAGAAGCTCTGCCCAGTGGCTGAGCCGCCGGCTGCGAGGACGATGCCAGTGAGCGGCCTGGGGCCTGTATTCACGTAGCCCGAGGGCACGGTGTAGTCCACGCTGTAGCTACCTGCTTGGAGCCCGCTAATCGTGTACCCGCCGCCGACGCCGGTACTCACCGATCCGGAGGTAGCCGGCGTGCCACCTGAGTAGCTCACGGTCACGCCAGCCAGACCAGTCTCGCCGACCGTGAAGTCACCGCTGCCATCGATGTCGTTGTAGACCGTGCCGCTAATAGAGGCGTCTCTTTGCTGGTCGAGGAAGTTGTTGGCTGAGCTGGTGGAACCGGCGGTGGTGATCGTCACCCGGATCCGGTCCGAGCTCTGGACGAGGGAGGTGGTCCCGGTGCCGCTGCCGGCGATGGCAGCGGTTGAGAAAAAGCCAGCCGGGTTGGTTTCGTTGACGAAATAGACACCAGTGGCGAGGCTGGCGAAGCTGTAAGCGCCGCTAACGGGGGTGGTGACCGAGGCTCCCACCTGGGTGTCGGTGCCGGAATCGAAGACGCCGTTGGTGTTTACGTCGCGGAACAGGGCAACCGTCGCTCCTGCAACGCCCACCCCGCCGTCATTGGCCAGACCATCGCCGTTGAGGTCGTTAAGGACACTGCCCGAGATCGTCGCGTTTTGCTGCTGGTCGAGGAAGTTGTTGGCTGAGCTGGTGGAACCGGCGGTGGTGATCGTCACCCGGATCCGGCTCGGGCGAGGGAGGTGGTTCGATGGCGGAGGTGAGGCCCGCGTTTGTGTGCCAGCAGTGGCGAGGGCGAAGCTGTCGCCGGAACGGGAGTTGTACGGAGGAGACACCGCACAGCTGGGTGTGGGTGCCTCGGTGATCGAAGACGCCGTGGTTCACGTCGACGGAACAGCGGAGCCGTCATCGCCCCGCTCAGCGGCGTCATTGGAGACCATGCCGTTGAGGTCGTGACACTGCCGGAAGCGCGATAGCTGCGGATCGAAATTCATGTTGGCTGTGCGTGGAACCGGGCGACCGTCGCTCGGAACAGCCCACCACCAGTGGTCGAGGCACCGCTGAGGCGTGCTGTAGGTACTGCCCGGGATCGTCGCCGACCTGGACCGCCTGAGTCACAGTGTCGCACTGGCGACCGCAGTTGACGTTGCTGTTGCCCGGATCGACCAGTGTCGAGGACCGGTGGTCGAAGCCGTGAAGGCGTGCCACGCCCAGTCGCCGTCTGCCGACATCGCTGTCGACCGTGCCCATCGGCCGCCGGCGGATTCCTCTGTGTTGGCCGCTGACGGTGAACAGCCGCGGACGTATTCCAGATGTTTCCCCGGTCGACGGCAGCTGGTGAAGTTGCCGGCCGCGTTGACGTGAAACGGTGGAGGGTGATTCGATGCATCCCATGTAGATGTCCGAAGCGGAGGAACCAGGCCGTGTTCTCGACCAGCGACCGAGAACGTGCGTGTCGTCGACCCCGCGGACATAGGTAGGCGGGCGACGTCAGTGAAGATGCGTTGGTACCGCCGCCACGTACGGGCCGACGATGGGGCCGCCGCCGCCGGAGTACACCGGCGGGGGTAACGCCTCCGGTCGATTCATCGACCAGGGCGCGGCCAAGGTGCAAGCGGCCGTTGCCGGCGACGCCGTTGACGGCTTCGGCGTTGCGAGCGAGCCGGCCCACAATCACCGATGCGGGCACGCTGGAATCGTTTGCGGTCATGACCGCAGCTGCGCCGGCCACCATCGCCGCTGACGCCGAGGTACCGGTGACAGTTCCGGTCGAGGAGGCGATGTCGACGCCCGGGGCGACCATGAAGACAGCGTTGCTCTGGTTGCTGCCATCCCAAACAGTGTCCAACTGATCCGTGGCACCGACGCCGACGACCTTGGACAGACCTGCGGGATAGGTCGGGGCGCTGCCACCGTCGTTGCCGGCGGCGGCGACGAGGACCACACCGTTGGCCCAGGCGTAGTTCACCGCAAACTGAAGGGCGGCGCTCTCACCGGGGTTGGAAAAGGCCATGACGACCACGTCGGCGCCGTTCTCGACCGCCCAGACCAGACCGGTGATGATGTCGCTGTCGTTACCTGAGCCATCGTCGCCGAGGACGCGCACTGGCATGATCGAGACTCCGGCGTAGCCGACTCCGGCGATGCCGACGCCATCATCCGCGCCGGCGGCGGCGATGGTGGCGACGTGGGTGCCGTGCCCGTTGGCGTCGGTGGCAGGGTCGGTCCCGTCAAAGGACCAGCCGCCAACCACGTGACCCTGCAGGTCAGGAGTGCCGGCGTCGACGCCGGTGTCGAGCACCGCCAGCACAGAGCTGCCTGCGGGCGCGATTGTCCCGTACACGTCTTCATAGCCGATGAGGGGAAGAGCCCACTGATCGCCATACCCGGGGTCGTTCGGGGCTGCCTCGGCGGTGCGGGGCAGGTCGAGATCAACGCTCGAGACGGCCGGATCGGCGGCGAAGGCGGCGATCGACTCCTCGACGGTGTCGGGTGCTATTGCCACCATGTGAAGACGAAGGACCTCAATGACTGCGGTCTCGACGCCGCCATGGGACTCGATGACTGCTGCTTGATCCTCCACGCTGAGACCAGGCACGAGTTTGACGATGAGGTTGGCGGCGGTCGCCAAATCGAAATCAGGGGTCTCGTCCTCAACCGGAACGGTGGTGGTCGTCGTGGCTTCCGGGAGGGTGGTGGTGGTGGTCTCTTCCGGGAAGGTGGTGGTGGTGGTCTCTTCCGGAAGGGTCGTCGTAGTGGTCTCTTCCGGGAGGGTGGTGGTGGTCGTCTCTTCGGGCAGAGTGGTGGTCGTGGTCTCGTCGGCGGGAGGGGCAACCGGGTCAGGGCAGGTGACTTCGACAGAGACGGTGGCCGTGTCGGTAGTGACCAGGCCGTCTGAAACCGTATAGGTGAACGAATCGGGGCCGCAGAAATCGAGGTCGGGCTGATAGGTCAGGTCGGTGCCGCTGGCGAACACTGCTCCGTGGGCACCCTGGGTGACTTCGACAATCGTGAGGGAGCCGCCTGTGATTGCGGTGTCGTTGGCCAAAACGTCGATAGCGGACGTCCCGCTGTTGGCTGCCAGGGTGACGACGTCGTCGACCGCGTCAGTGACCGAAAGGCTGTCGGCTAGCGACACACCGTTGGTGATGAGGACGAAGCAGACTGCCAGCGTCCAGACTCTGGTTGGCGTGAAGGTTCGCCGAACCCTGCGCGCCAAATGGCGGCCGCGATAAAAGATATGCACAAAGCCTCCCGATTTGGGCGGCTTAACCGCCCCCACTCCTGTTGCCCACTCGTCAAGTTATCCACAACCCGTGAAGTCGATATGGGTCCCCGTACCTACTCGATGCGGTCGGGCACCTCCGACGACGGCTCGAGTTGCCCGGCCATAACCCTCAACACTGGGATGAGGGTTTGCCGGGTCTCAGCCTCGATCGGCCCGACGATCGGGCGCGTGAATAATGCGGGCCACATGCCCTTGCTGGCGAGCCCGAGCCACGGATTGAACGGGACGGGCTGCTCGTGTGGCTTCACATCGTTTTCATCGGCGTAGGCGGCGATTCGACGCACGTCATCGCAGTCACGCGCCATTGGACTAGTCAACCCAGAGCCTGGTTAGCCTCGCCCACGTGCAGACCCCGAGCATCAGATTTGGCATCTCCGGCCTGCCTCCAGGAGAGGCGAAAGACGACGCGGCCTACCTCGACTCATTGGTGGCGAAAGGCCACAGCGCCTACGAGCTCGCCTTCGTAACGGCCTTTCCATGGAAGGAGGCCCGGTGTCGCAAGTTCGGCGAGCTGGCAGCCGAACGGGGGATCTGGGTTTCAGTCCACGCTCCCTATTTCGCGGTCCTGACGGTCGACGACGAGGACCGCGCCAAGCAGTGTTTGGCGGCGCTCGAGCACACGATGAAGCTGGGACGCGCCCTCGGTAGCCGGATCATCTGCGCCCATTTCGGTGCGGCCCAGGAGAGACCGGCGGAACAGCTCATCGAGATGATCCAGACCCGGTTGCGGCGGATCTCGCCCAAGATCGAACACATGGGCGTAGGCCTCGGCCTCGAGACCAGCGGGGCCGAACGTAACTTCGGGACGCTCGGGGATATCGCACTCCTCGCCGAGGAGTTCAACTTCGTTCGCCCGATTGTCGACTGGGCCCATGTCCACGCCCAGACCGGGGGAGCCCTGACCTCCCAGGAGGCTTTCGCCTCGGTCATCGAATTCATCCGAGAAAGCTTCCCGGCGTGGATGATCGATCCTCTGCAGACCCAGTTCACCGACAACCTCTTCAACGCCGGAGGCGAGGTTCGACATCTTCCTTATGGTGAAGGGACCCTGCGGATCGGTCCTCTGGTCGAAGCCGCCTCGGAGGCAGGACTTCCCATGGTGGTGATCTCAGAAGCAAGAGAGCAGTCGAGCCATGACGCGATACAAAAGGAGTTGGTCGAGACCCTCGCTCAAGCCAATCGCAAAAAGCCGAGCGGACGTCCGATCGACTCCGGACGGATTCAGTTTCCCGATCGCCTGACCGTTCAGAAGGACGGGCCCGCGTTCCGGCTGCGTGGCCTCCGTCCTCTCAAACTCTCGAACCTCGACAAGCAGTTCTTTCCGGACGGATACACCAAGGGTGATCTCATTCAGTACTACGCCTCGGTCGCCCCGGTTCTGCTTCCGCATCTGGCCGATCGACCGATCTCGATGTCCCGATACCCCGATGGCGTCGGCGGACCTTCGTTCTATGAGAAGCGAGCCCCGGGTCATCAGCCAGCTTGGATGTCAACGGCTTCGGTTGATTCAGACTCGATGGGAGGAGCGATCGACTTTCTGCTGGCCAACGATCGCGAGTCTCTCATGTGGTTCGCCAACATGGGGTGTATCGAGATCCACCCCTTCCATTCCAAGGCCGGCTCCCTCGACAGCCCCGACCTCGCGATCTTTGATCTCGATCCGGCCGCGGGCTCGACCTGGGATCAGGTCATCGCGGCCGCCAAGCTTTTGCGGGTCGCGCTCGAGCAACTCGGACTGACCGGCTATCCCAAGCTGTCGGGGGCGCGGGGGCTTCATGTCTATCTCCCGATCGAACCCATCTATGGCCATTCGCGGGTTCGAGCCTTCGTCGAAGCCGTGGGGCGGGTGATGGTGGCGGCCAACCCTGCCGATCTGACCATGGATTGGGACATCCCGAAACGAAAGGGTCGGGTATTCATCGATCACAACCGCAACGCCTTCGGGCAGACGATCGCATCGGTCTACTCGGTCCGCCCGTTGCCGGGAGCTCCGGTGTCTCTGCCGATCACCTGGGATGAGGTCGGCACCATGAAGAACGGGGACATCACGATCTTGAACCTATGGGATCGATTGGCGCGATTCGGTGACCTGTGGGCGCCGGTGGCCCGGAACCACCAGCGCATCGAGCAAGCGGAGGCGGCGCTCGGAATCGGTGATGACTGAGCGGAAGCCAACCGCTCCCGGGAGCGCGCAGGAACTATCCCAGGCAGAATGAAGCGATGGATCTGTACGCCCGGGTGAACATTCTCGAAGGCAGGTCGGTTCGTCTGACCCACGGCGACCTGCGCGAGGTGGTGGCCCTCGACGCCGATCCGGTCGGTCGATGTCTCTCGTGGGAGCGATTGGGCATCGACTATCTCCATCTCGTCGATCTCGATGCTGCTATTCGCAAGGACTACAGCAATCGTCCCCTGATCGACGAGATTCTGCGGGTGGTCAAGGTGCCGGTCCAGGTAGCCGGGGGAATCCGCTCCGAGCAGGAACTCGAACGGCTCATCACTGCCGGGGCGTGGCGCGCGGTAATGGGCACCGCCGCGATCGAAAATCAGAACATGGTGTGGGAGGCTTGCCGGACATTCCCCGACCGCGTCGTGGTGGCGGTGGACGTCCTGCCGGACGGAGAGGTGGTTACCGGAGGATGGACCGGCCACTCGGGGAGGTTCTTGGAGGAAGTATTGGTCGAGATGTCATCGGCCGGTGCCGCTGCGTTCCTGGTGGGGGAAGCCCATCGCGATGCACTTACCGAACCGCCCGGATTCGCCATGCTGGCCGAGGCCCTGTCGGCTGTCGAGGAACCGGTGATCGCGTCCGGAGGCGTACGCGATCTCTCTGACCTGGTCACGCTGCTCAGGCTGCGAGTGGGAACCCGACAACTGTCGGGGGTGGTGGTCGGTCGCGAGGTGACGGCCGGCCGATTCTCGATCGCCGAGGCCCGCAGAGTGATGACCGGCGAGGCTCCCAGCCGATCACCGGGACGGGTAAATGGGCTGCGAGCCCTGCTGAGGGTTTCCGACTTTGATCGCAGTGTCGAGTTCTACGAGCGTGTCCTGGGTTTTCGCCGTCTGACGGGTTGGAAAAATGATTCCGGATCGGGGGTGGTGCTCGAAGCCTCCAACGGGGAGACCCTCGAGCTCTTGGGTTCCGGCACCGGGCTCTCCTGGCCCCATCCGACCGGACTCGAACTCGGGTTCTTCGTCGATGAGATCCAGGCGTGGCACGACCACTTGGTGGCGGCCGGGGTCCCGGTCACCAGGGACCTCAAGATCGAAGCGTGGGGGGATACCGTGTTCGGGGTCGATGACCCCGATGGAGTACGAATCTGGTTTGGTCAGGTCCGTTGAGAAGGACTACACCTCGACGGTGAGACCACCGGTCCCCGGAATGAGCTCGAACGACAAGCCCGAGTGCATGGCTTCTTCGTGGATCTGCGTGAGGGCGGAGTCATCGTGATCGGGATCGTGATGGAACGACACGAAGCGGTTGGCCCCGACCTGATCGGCGAACTGCAATGCCTGGGGGATGGAGGAGTGGCCCCATCCGACTCGGCTGTCATATTCGGCGGTGGTGTACTGAAAGTCGTGCACCAGCACGTCGACGCCGCGGGCGAGGTCGAAACCCGAAGTCCAGCTGTCCGCCCGCGGGAAATCTCCCCCGAGGGCGGGTTCGTGATCTGGTAGGTAAGCAACGGTTCTGGCGCCGTCTGCGATTCGAAATCCGAGGGTGGGACCGGGATGGCAGACGAGGTCGGCGGTGACCTCGTAGCTGCCTAACTGGAAAGTGCCAGGCCGGAGGTCGTGAAAGCGCAGGGATGGAAGATCGCGCACCCGGACCGGGAAGAGGGGTGGGGATAGATAGCGACTGAGTCGCTCGCTCAACATCATGGTCGAAGAGGCCGGACCCCAGAGGTGCACCTCGACGTCCTCGGAGAAGGCCGGACGAAAGAAGCCCAGGCCCTGGAGGTGATCGAGATGGAGGTGGGTAATGAGGATGTCGATGCGGGCAGGCAGGGGATCGAACGCATGGTTGAGCCGGGCCAGACCCGATCCGGCATCGAGGATCAGAACCGAGCCATCTTCGGCGCAGAGTTCTGCACACGAGGTGTCTCCACCGAAGACCATGGTTTCGGGACCGGCCCGACCCATCGACCCCCGGGTTCCGTGCAGGGTCAGTTTCACTTGCCGTCTTCCCACATCGTCACCATCGCCCCGAGGTGGCGGTTGCCTTCTCCGATGATCGGGATGGCGGTGACGGCTATCTCGCGCCATTCCTTGTCTGACCGAAGAAACCGGATTCGGCGATGCGCAGACATCTGTTTGGTCAGGGCGATCATCAGCGGACGATCATCGGTGGCGAGTGGAGAGCCATCGAGGTCGCAGATGACAAACACTTCGGCCAGTTGTTCGGCCGACAGCTCACCCGCGTCCTCGAAACGCAAGCCGATGATCTCCTCGGTCGGCTCGTTGTAGTAGACGAGCCGTCCTTCGGCATCGGTGATCCAAACCGGCACGGCTATCAAGCTTGCCCATTGTCTGAGCAAGATCATCTCGATCGGGTGCTGAGCCACAGGCCACCTCCGGCAAAGAAAGCTAGCGGGCCAAAAGTAGGTGAGGCGGGGTGGGTGGTGCGTTTCCAGGGGACCGGCGGCAGGCGCCACCAATACCCTTCATGTCCCCCGCTCCACCTGCGTTCGTATGAAGTCGTTCCAGGATTGGCCGGCGGCTCGATTTGGTGTCACGTTGGCCCCGGCCCGGAGGGCCGCCCCGACGATTCCCGGCTTGTTGTATTTGAAGACCCTTCTTCTGGAACCGATTGCGGCGAGACAGGAACGGGCCAGTTCAGTCGCCTCGTAGGCGAAGGGGCCGCCGATGTCATCGACCCGACCTTGGGGACCGGTCTCGACCAGATCGGCCAGCCGTCGGGCGACCTCGAGAGGGTCAATCACCTGATAGCGAGTCTGGGCGGGAACGAAGAGGAAAGGGTTGCGGGAGGGGCTTGCGTACCAGTGCCAGATCAACTGATGGAACTGGGTGGCCCGAAGAACAGTCCACGGCGCTCCGCTCTCGGCCAAGGCCCGTTCGGTTTCGGTCTTGGCCCGGTAATAAGGCGTGGGTATCAAATCACAGCCGACGATGCCCGGATAGACGAGGTGGGATCCCGGGGCCGATGCCACGAGCTTGCGCAGACCTCCGAGATCCACTTCTTGGACGCGACCGGTGGAGGTGGCCGAATGGACGATGGTGTCTACGCCCTCGGTCGCCTGATCCAGACCTTCTCCGCTGATGAGATCGATTCGAACGTACCTGATCGTCGCCAGCCTCTCGGGCGCTCCCTGACGGGTTGTGGCGGCGAGAACCTCGTGACCGCGGCGGGCTAGTTCACCGACGAGCCGACGGCCGAGGGTTCCCGCGGCGCCGGTGACGAGGACAGCCAGAGTTCAGCTCCGAACGACGGTCCGGCTCTGTTCGCGCATGTACTGGCGCAGGTACCAGGGGCCGCCGCCGCCTCCTCCGGAAGTGCCCGAGCCCTTCCAGCCTCCAAAGGATTGGACGTCAGGCCAGGCTCCGGTGGTGGCCCCGGCCCTTCGATTGACGTAAGTGACCCCTGCCTGGATGTTGTTGAAGAACCGCTCGATCTCGCCCTCGTCCTGGGAGAAGAGTCCAGCGGTGAGCCCGAACTCGGTGTCGTTGGCTTTGGCGATCGCCTCGTCCAGCGAATCGACCGGCATCACGGCCACGAACGGCAGGAACAGTTCGCGGTCCCACACCCACGACTCATCGGGGGCGGTGACCACAGTGGGTTCGACGTAGTTGCCCCGGGCGAGGTCGCCTTCCGTGATGGCCTCCCCACCGGCCAGGACCTGTCCACCGCTGTTCTTGACCTCCGCCACCGCCTGATGGAATCGCTCCACGGCTTGGCGGTCGATGACCGGGCCCATGTAGACCCCACGAGCCAACGGGTTCCCAACCTTGATGGCGTCGGTCCGCTCGACCAACCGGTCAACGAACTGGTCGTAGACCCGCCGATCGACATACACCCGGGAGTTCGCCGAGCACTTCTGGCCGCTGTAGCCGAACGCCGCTCTCATCACACCTTCGGCCGCGACATCGAGATCGGCCGAGGCCGTCACGATGGCGGGGTTCTTGCCGCCCATCTCGACCACCGTCGGCTTGGGAACGTCCTTGGCGAAATTCTTGTAGATGCCCATGCCGACCTCATACGAACCGGTGAACGTGATCCCGGCCACGTCTTTGTGATTGACGAGAGCAGTCCCTATTTGCGAGCCGGGACCGGTGATCACATGGAAGGCGCCGGCGGGAACCCCGGCTTCCCGCAGGATCCGGGCAAATTCGAGACCGGTGAGGGCGCCGGCGTTGGACGGCTTGAGAATGACGGTGTTGCCGGTGAGGAGGGCGCCGATCGACGGTCCGCCCGCCAATGCCATGGGGAAGTTGAAAGGGGAGATAATGGCCCAGACGCCGAAAGGCCTCAAGACCGACCGGTTGTCCTCGGCTGGTGACAGCTGACCGAGCGGGGTTACGAACCCGTCGTGTTCTTCCATCTGCTGGGCGTAGTAACGGAAGAATTCGACGGTCTCGGCGACATCCCCCAATGCTTCGAGACGGTTCTTCCCTACTTCGATCGCAACGATGGCGGCCAGGTCGAACTGCTGTGCTTCCATCACGTCGGCCGCCTGGCGCATGAGGGCCACACGTTCGCGCCACGGTGTCGTCGACCATGTCGGGAAGTAGTCCTTGGCGGCCGCGAGCGCATCGTTGACGTCGGACTCGGTGGCCTGGGCATAACGACCGACGACTATGTCGGTATCGATCGGAGATCGCTCTTCGTAGAAGCCGTCTCCCCAGCGTTCCTCCCCGTTGACGACAAAGGGGTGATCCTGGCCCAACTTGGCCTTGACCCGATCCACCGCATCTTCGTAGGCCGCGTTCAGCTCTTCGTTGTCGGCCGACATCGTCGCATAGGTGATTTTGGTAATAGTCATGGGGCAACCTCCGGGTCTGACGTTACCCAAAGCAGTGGTGGGTGGTGCGTGGTGGGTGGTGCGTTTGCGGCTGACCGCATCCAGCAGCATGAACGACTCATTACCCTCTTCCAATGGACCGGACCGCCTACCGCACCTGTCCGCTCTGCGAGGCCACCTGCGGGCTCGAGATCGAAGTCGTCGACGACCGGGTTCGACGGATCAGGGGTGACATGGCCAACCCGTTCTCGGCCGGATTCATCTGTCCGAAGGGGTCCAGTCTCAAGCAGCTTCATGAAGATCCCGACCGTCTGCGGGCCCCGCTGATCAAGGAGAACGGGAGCCATCGGCCAGCCACCTGGGAGGAAGCATTCGCCCTGATCGCCGAACGCTTCGCCGCGACCGTTGAAACCCACGGCCGCTCAGCGCTGGCCATCTACGTCGGCAATCCGAACGTCCATCAACTCGATAACACCCTTGGCATCCGAGCGCTGATCAAGTCGCTCGGAACCCACAACGTGTTCAGTGCATCCACGGTCGACCAGATGCCTAAGCACGTCTCAGCCGGTCTGATGTTCGGACACCCGCTCAACATCCCTGTTCCGGATCTCGACCGCACCAACTACCTGTTCATGCTTGGCGCCAACCCTTACGAATCGAACGGAAGCCTCGCGACCGCCCCCGACTTTCCCGGCCGCCTCGAAAGGATCCGGGCTCGCGGCGGCAAGGTCATCGTGGTCGATCCGCGGCGGACGAAGTCGGCCGCCATGGCCGATCGCTGGATCCCGATCAGACCCGGCGCAGACGCCGGCCTCCTGTTGGCTATGGCCCAGGTTCTGTTCGAGGAAGAGCTTGTACATTTAGACGGCCTGGCCGGCTTGACCGACGGACTCGACGACGCTGCCCGGTCGATCGCCCCATTCACCCCCGAGGCCGTCGCCGCCTTCACCGGCATCGAACCAGGGACTATCCGAGAAGTGGCACGAGAGCTGGCGGCGGCGCCAAGCGCAGCCGTGTATGGCCGCATTGGAACCCACACCGCGTCATTTGGCACGCTTGCTTCGTGGGCCGTCGACCTTCTCAACGCCATCACCGGAAACCTTGATCGGCCGGGCGGCGCCATGTTTCCCTTGGCCGCTCATCTGCCGTCGCGGAGGAGAGGACGTCCCTTTCGAACGGGTCGATGGCACAGCCGGGTCCGGGGCCTCCCTGAAGTGCTGGGGGAGCTGCCCGCCGCCACCCTGGCGGACGAGATCCAGGTTCCGGGCGAAGGCCAGGTCCGGTTTCTCATCACGGTCGCAGGCAATCCTGCCCTGACCACACCAGACTCGGGGCGCCTCGAAAAAGCTCTTGAGTCCCTCGACTTCATGGTCTCGCTCGACCCCTACCTCAACGAAACCAGCCTTCATGCCGACGTCGTTCTCCCAGCTCCTTCGGCTCTGGAGCGGTCGCATTACGACCTCGCCTTCACCGGTTTGTCGGTGCGTGACTTCTCGGCATATTCGCCTCAGATCTTCCAGGGGTCCGGTCTTGCTGAATTCGAGATCCTGGTCCGTTTGACTGGGATCGCCCTCGGCATGGGAGCCGATGCCGATCCCGACCAGCTAGCCGGCGCGTCGCTGATGGCGGCGGTGCAGGAAGCGGTCTCGAACTCGGAGTCGGTTGTGGCCGGCCGTGATCCCGGAGAGATACTGACCATGCTCGGCGGGCGGCCCTGGCCCGAGAAGTTCCTGGACCTGTTGCTGCGCCTCGGTCACCGAGGCGAGGGCTTCGGTGTCAATCCTGACGGCCTCAGCCTGGCTCAACTCGAAGCGAATCCCCATGGCATCGACTTCGGCCCACTGGTGCCCCGGTTGCAACAGATCCTGCTGACCGAATCCGGCAAGATCGATCTGATCCCCGATCAGATCGCAAGCGACCTTCCTCGCCTGCTCGACCAGATCGGCCAGGTGCCGGCCGACGAACTTCTCCTGATCGGTCGGCGACAACTGCGATCGGCCAACTCCTGGCTCCACAACGTCGAAGTTCTGATGAGAGGCAAGGAGCGCTGCACCCTGCAAATCAGCCCCGATGATGCGTCTCGACTCGGGGTCGTCGATGGCGCCCGCGTCACCGTCGCGTCGGCCACCGGACAGGTCGAGTTGCCGGCGGAGGTCACCGGGGACATAAGTCGCGGGGTGGTCTCGATCCCTTACGGGTGGGGCCATAGCCTGGCTGGCTCGCAGCTGGCAGTTGCCTCGGTTCGGCCGGGGGTGAATTCCAACATCCTGACCGATGCTGGAGCGATCGACCCGCTCTCAGGCAACGCCGTCCTCAACGGGATCCCGGTGACCGTGACTAGCGGTAGGGCACCGGGCCCCCCGCTGGGATAGCGGTAGGGCACCGGGCCCCCCGCTGGGATAGCGGCAGGGCACCGGGCCCCCCGCTGGGATAGCGAGCCTGGCCGACTTCGCCGGGTTGCTAACTGGTAGGTTGTTGGCCGCTTATGGACGGGCCGATTGTCTGGTTGCTTGCAACGACTGCCTGCTACTTGCTAGGGGCGGTGCCTTTTGCGTTTCTGATCGGCGTCATGTGCGGAGTCGATCTGCGCAAAGTCGGAACGGGCAATGTCGGAGCCGGCAATCTCACTCGCAGCGTTGGCGTGCCGGCAGGCGCCGCCGCCGCTCTGCTGGACGGCCTCAAAGGTTTGGTCCCGGTGCTGGTGCTCAAGAATCAAGGGATCGGGCCGGCGGTGGTCTCCATGTCCGGTCTGGCCATCGTGGCCGGACACAACTGGTCGATATTCATGAGAGGCCGCTCGGGACGCGGCCTCGCTCCGTCAGCCGGGATCATGGCCGGCATCGACTTCTCGATGCTCGTGTGGCCGGCGGGATGGGCGGCGGCGGGTTGGAAGATCGGCGGGGGCGTGGGAGGCTTTATCGGGTGGACTTCACTACCGGTCCTGGCCGCCGTCTTCCAGAAGCCGGCTCCGGTAGTACTGGCTTCCCTAGGTCTGAGTTTGCTGATGATCGGGCGACGGATGCAGGGCAATCCGGGGCATGAGCCCGGAATCAGGGCTGCCCTGTACAGGGCTGTGTTCGACCGCGATCCTGAGGATGAGCTGGCCAGCGCTGAGGAGCCGGTCGGTCACTGATGCGGCGGTTTCATCGCCGCACCATCCTGGTTGTGGCTTCGGTGGCGGCTCTGGTTTATGCCGTGGCCCTGACTGGGGCTCTCCTCAATCTCGACATTCCCAGCCTCACCTGGATCGACTGGCTGATGCTGCTCGGAGCGGCCGGTGCTCAACTCGCGGCCATTTACATGTTCGGCAGGCAGTTCCGCCACGGAGTCACCGCAACAGGGCGCACCCTGCGGATTTCATCGGCGTTCAAGGCCGCCCTGGTGGGGGCCGGAGTCGCCCGCCTGATTCCGGCCGGTGGAGCGGTCACCCCGGTGGCAATGTCATGGGTGGTGAGGAAGGAGGCCCGGGCCACGGGTGGCGCGGCAGTCCGTGCCACCATCCTCAACTATGCCGGTCTGTTGATCGGCACCGGGTTCGCCCTGTTATGGGTCATCAATCGCGGGTTGTACCGCTCGCTGGAGACGGGTACGTGGGTCGTCGGCATCATCGCCCTCGTACTGGGGCTCGCATTGATGTTCGGCACGCGATGGATCGGACTGCTGGGTAACCGACTGCCGGCCAGACTCCGCGAGAATCTTGGACCGCCAACTGAGAGCCATATTCCCGACCTGCAGTCTCAGGGCTGGCTCTGGGCCCGGCTGGCGCTCGAAACCGTGGCGTTGTTTCTCGTGATGGAGGCCTTCGATCTTCACTTGACCCCGATGCAGTCGGCGGGGGCGTTTGGGATCAGCCAGCTCGCCGGGGGCCTGCCGGGGACCCCGGGAGGCATCGGGTTTACCGAAGCCGGCCTCGTCGGGGCGTTGGCTGCTTTCGCCTACCCGCCCGAGGTGACCCTGGCACCGGTTCTCGTCTTCAGGGTGGTTTCGTACTGGATTCCGTTCGTGGCGGGATTCGTGGCCGGGGGATCGGCCTTCCTGAAGGAGGAAACGGTTCCCTAAGGATGGGGTTACATCAGGCCGATTAACGGTGGAACGCAGCGTCGGCAGTTCGCGCAGGTCACCAACGATCGGAACCCCAGAATGGCCAAGGGTCCAACCCCCAAATCGCCAAGGCACCTGGTTCGCGGCTTTATGGTCGGTCGGCCTGTGACCCGGCGACAAATTGGAGCCGCGGCGGTAGTCGTCGGAGTACTCCTGGTCGGTTGGCTCGTCGCTGATCTGACCGGCACTCGAGGCGCTTCTTCTGATGGAACCGATTCGTCGACAGCGGCCCCGATCGCCGCCCCTACTACCTCCTCTACCGCCTTGACCACAACCACCCTGGCGACGACCACGACAACGACGCCGGCGACCACCACGACGATCGTGCCAGGAGCGGCGGCAATCGAGATGTTCGTAACCGAATACAGACAGGCCCTCGACAACGACGATGTCGCTTTCCTCTTCACCTCGCTTCATCCCCGTGTCAAGGATGGCTACGGAGCCGAGCTCTGCCGCGAGTGGGTGGCCAGAGAGATCGCCCTACTCGATAGCTATGAACTGACGGGGCCCTTGATCGGTCCCAGCACGGCGACCATTTCGACCGCGACGGGGACTTTTGAAGTAGAGGATCTCTACAGCGGATCTATCAGCTTCGTTTATCAGGGTGCCTCGTTCGAGGACCAGGCCCAGTTCGCCGTCCAGGACGGATCGATCTACTGGCTGGGTATCTGTCGATAGATCACAAGCGTGAGCGGTTGCGCAATCGGCCACCCAATCAAATGTCGGCGGCCTCTCAATGTCTGGAGGTCGCTGAGGACGCCGGTGGGAGGTCGTCCTGGACCAGGGGGACCGGCGAAGATCTGGGCTATC
>CAWBOD010000015.1:0-17989 GCA_963790345.1 uncultured Acidimicrobiia bacterium
GGCTGGAGAGCGATTCGCTCCGGGGCCACTCCGGTCGGGTGGCGCCTGGTGGCGGTCCTCGTGACCTATCTGTCGGCCGAGGTGTATGCAGTGGTAGGGGCGTTCCTGTTGTGGGTGCGGTCCGGGTTCGGGACCAACCGGGCGCGGTTGGTGCGATTGAGTTACCGATTGCAATTGGGGTGGGGGAACTTGCTGTGGGATTCGATCCGGGTGATCTTCCGGTTGCGAATCGAGATCGACGGACTGGAAGTCGCCCGTCCGGGACCGATCCTGATCCTGGCACGCCATGCGTCGATAATCGACAACGTTCTTCCCTTTCAACTCTTCTCGCGTGCCCACGGAACGACCCTGAGATACGTGATCAAGAAGGAACTGTTGATCGATCCGGCTCTCGACATCGCCGGAAGCTGGCTTCCCAACCATTTCGTGGACCGCCAGTCGAAGGACCCCGACGCCGAGATCAAGGCCCTGCGTCGTTTGGGGTCGGACCTGACCGAGAACGATGGTCTTCTGATCTTCCCGGAAGGCACCAGGTTCACCGTCGAGAGGCAACAAAGGGCTCTGGCCACCTTGGCCAAAAGGAACCCGCGGTTCTACCGCCAAGTGGCCGAGCTCCGACATCTCATGCCGCCCCATCCGGGCGGGGCACTGGCTTTGCTCGAGGCATCCTCGGCCGATGTCGTCCTCGTGGCGCATCACGGCTTCGACGGTTTCGCCCGGGTCAAGGACATCTGGGCCGGGGGCATGGTGGGAAAGCTCGTGAGAGTGAAAATGTCGAGGGTCCCCTTCGATGAGATCCCGGAAGGTCGGGGGCGCCGCACCGAGTGGCTCTTCAAGGTGTGGCAAGAGATGGACGATTGGATCTCGAGCCTGGACCAGGAGGCGTCGAGCGTCTAGCCGCCTTCCGCCTTCCGCTTCCGCCCTTTAGTCCCCCCGGGCACCTCTCTCCGGGTAGTACCTTTCGGGTGTGTTCATGGACGCTGCGCTCTACCGGGACGGCAAGCGGCTGCCCGACCCCTTCGTCCTCGACGGAGCCCGCCACCTTTGTGACGATCCCAACACCTTCGCCTGGATCGGGCTGTACGAGCCGACCGAAGAGGAGTTCGAGGCGGTCACCAAGGAGTTCGACCTTCACGAGCTGGCGGTGGAGGACGCTATCCACGCCCATCAGCGGCCCAAGCTCGATGTCTACGACGACACCCTTTTCGTCGTCTTGAAGCCGGCCCGCTACGTCGACCCCGTCGAGGTGGTCGAGCTGGGCGAGATTCTTCTCTTCGTCGACGAGCGATTCGTCGTCGCCGTCCGCCATGGCGAGGCATCCAAACTCGTCGCCGTTCGCAAAGCCCTCGAGGACCAGCCGGAGGAGCTCAGCAACGGATCCAGCGCCGTGCTCCTGGCGATCCTCGACCGGGTGGTCGACGACTACGCGGCGGTGCTGGACGGGCTCGAGGGCGACATCCGCGAGCTGGAGGACGAGGTTTTCTCGGAGACCGGATCAACCCCGACCCAGCGGATCTACAAGTTGAAGCGGGAGGTGCTCCAGTTCCACCAGGCCACCGCTCCGCTGGTCGAACCGATCCTGCTTGCTGGCCAACCGACGGTTTCCGGCCGTCAACCCCGAGCTTCGCAAGTACTTCAACGACGTCCACGACCATCTCGTGCGGGTGGTCGAGAAGATCACAGGATTCCGCGACCTGCTCACGTCGATCCTCGAAGCCAACCTCACTCAGGTGAGCGTCCGGCAGAACAACGACATGCGCAAGATCTCGGCCTGGGTGGCGATCGCCGCCGTCCCCACCGCCATGGCAGGGATCTGGGGGATGAACTTCGATCCACATGCCCGAGATCGAGCGAAGCTTGGGGGTACCCGCTGGCCCTGGTCTTGATGGTCGTCGGTCTGTGGGACCCTGTATCGAAAGTTCAAGAAGTCGGGTTGGCTATGACGGGTGGAAACAGATGAACAAGCAGGCCGAGTACGTGCTCCGCACCGTGGAGGAACGGGGGATCCGCTTCATCCGACTCTGGTTCACCGACGTGCAGGGCTTCCTCAAATCGGTCTCCATCAGCCCGGCCGAACTGGAAGTGGCCTTCGAAGAGGGCATGACCTTCGACGGTTCGGCGATCGACGGCTATGCCCGGGTACAGGAAGCCGACATGCTGGCCCGTCCCGATCCGTCCACGTTCCAGATCCTCCCGTGGCGGCCGGACGAGCAGGTGGCGCGGATGTTCTGCGACATCGTCTTCCCCCGATGGCGCTCCGTTCGAAGGAGATCCCCGGGGAGTCCTCAAGCGCAATCTGGAGGCAGCGGCCGAACTCGGCTTCACCTTCTATGTTGCGCCCGAGCTCGAGTTCTTCTATTTCGCCGACTCGGGCCCGAAACCAAAGGTGCTCGACCGCGGCGGCTATTTCGACCTGACCCCGCTCGACTCGGCCCAGGAGTATCGGCGCAAGACCATCAATGCCCTCGAATTGATGGGGATCCCGGTCGAGCATTCGCATCACGAGGTGGCCCCCAGCCAGCACGAGATCATCGTCCGCTACACCGATGCCCTGACGATGGCCGACAACATCATGACGTTCCGCCTCACCGTCAAGGAGGTGGCGCTGGAGCACGGCATCTACGCGACGTTCATGCCCAAGCCCCTGGAGGCTCACGACGGTTCCGGGATGCACCTCCATCTTTCCCTGTTCGAGGGTGACCGCAATGCGTTTGCGGAGCCCGGATCCAGCAACGGGCTCTCCAAGGTCGGGCAGCAGTTCGTCGCCGGCCTGCTTGACCCATGCCGCCGAGATCACGGCCATCACCAACCAGTGGGTCAACTCGTACAAGCGGCTGGTCTCGGGCTTCGATGCTCCGATCTGGATCTCCTGGGCCCGGAACAACCAGTCGGCACTGGTGCGGGTGCCGCTGGCCAAGAGAGGCAAGGCATCGAGCGTCCGGGTCGAATACCGCTCACCCGACGCCGCCGCCAACCCCTACCTGGCGTTGTCGGTGGTGCTGGCGGCGGGTCTGGCCGGCATCCAGAAACGGCTACGAGCTGCCCCCGGAGGTGGTCGACAACGTCCACGAGCTGACCCCGGCCGAGCGTCAGGCCGCCGGAATCGCCCGCCTCCCCGAGACGATGGCCGAGGCGCTGGAGCTGATGGAGCGGTCGGAACTGGTGGCCGAGGCTCTGGGTGAGCACGTCTTCTCCTGGTTTCTCCGCAACAAGCGGAAGGAGTGGGATCGCTACCAGCACCACGTCAGCCGCTTCGAACTCGACACCTACCTCCCGGTTCTTTGACCGTGAGGGGCGTCGACGATGGAGATGGCAGTCTTTCCGACCGATCACTCCGAGGAGTTGGGCTCGGTGCTGCGTGCGGTAGGAGCCACGATCCTCCCCATGGCCGAGATCAGCCCGGAGTTGCCGGGCGAGGCCGAAGCGCTCATCGTCGAGCTCGGGGACGAGCCGCTCCGGCGGCTTCGGCAGTTGGAGACACTCGCCACCGAATCGGCGGTCCCGGTCCTGGTCGTCATCGACCCCCGACCAGCTTCCGTTGCTGGACACGGCCGTGGGAGTGACCGACTTCGTCCTGACCCCGCTCGCCCGGGCCGAGGTGCGGCTCAGGCTGCGACGGCTGACCCGGGCGGCCGGCACCGATGAGATCCATCATTTCAAGGACCTCGAGTTGAACCTGCTCACCTACCAGGCAACGCTCGGCAGCCGCCCCCTCGACCTGACCTACATGGAGTACGAGTTGCTGCGCTTCTTCATGGAGCGCCAGGGCCGGGTCTGGACCCGCGAGCAATTGCTGTCGAAAGTGTGGGGATACGAGTACTACGGGGGGGCCCGCACGGTCGACGTTCACGTCCGCCGGCTCCGGGCCAAGCTGGGCGAAGAGCGAGCGTCGTGGATAACGACGGTGCGATCGGTCGGCTACCGGTTCGGATAGGCCGAGTTTGAGGTTGAGGCATCGCCCCGGCCTCGAACTCGCACACCCCGGCTCTAGCCGAAGGAGATTCCCTGCGCCAGGGGCAGATCGTCGCCCCAGTTGATCGTCGTTGTCTGCCGCCGCATGTAGAGCTTCCACGAGTCCGAACCCGCCTCGCGCCCGCCTCCGGTCTCCTTCTCCCCACCGAAGGCGCCGCCGATCTCCGCCCCCGAGGTGCCGATGTTGACGTTGGCGATCCCGCAGTCGGACCCGACCGTCGATAGGAATCGCTCGGCCGAGCGGAGCGACTCGGTGAAGATCGCCGACGAGAGACCCTGGGGAACCCCGTTGTGCACCGCGATCGCTTCATCGAGATCGGCGACCTCCATCACATAGAGGACCGGGGCGAACGTCTCCTCCTGGACGATCGGAGCATCCGAGCCGATCCGGACGATGGTGGGCTGCACGAAGTTGCCGGGTCGCTCGATCACCCCGCCTCCGTAGACGACCGCTCCCCCCTGGTCGCGGGCAGTCGACGAGGGCAGTCATCATGTCCTTGACGGCGCCGGGCGTCACCAGCGGGCCCATCAGGGTTCCGCTCTCCAGAGGGTCCCCGATCGGAACCTGCCGATAGGCATCGATCAGCCGGTCGACCAGCTTGTCGGCGATGGCCTCGTGGACGATCAGGCGTCGGAGGGAGGTGCATCGTCTGCCCGGCGGTTCCGACTGCCGCGAAGAGCACCGCCCGGACCGCCAGTTCGAGATTGGCGTCGTCCATCACGATGATGGCGTTGTTGCCACCCAGTTCCAGGATCGAACGGCCGAACCGGCTGGCTACCGCCTCCGCCACCTTCTTGCCGACTCCGGTGGATCCGGTGGCGGAGATCAAGGGCAGGCGACGATCGCGCAACATCCGATCGCCGACCACGGATCCCCGGCCGACCACCAGGTTGAACACGCCCTCGAATCCGGAGCCCGCCATCACGTCTCTGGGCGATGCGGGTCACGGCGACGGCGGTCAGCGGGGTCTCGCGACGAGGGTTTCCAAACAACGCTGTCGCCACAGACCGCCGCGATGGCCGCGTTCCAGGACCACACCGCCACCGGAAAGTTGAAAGCGGTGATGACACCCACCGGGCCGAGCGGATGCCACTGCTCGTACATTCGGTGGAGGGGCCGCTCGGAAACCATCGACAGTCCGTAGAGCTGACGCGACAGGCCCACCGAGAAGTCGCAGATGTCGATCATCTCCTGGACCTCGCCCTCGCCCTCGGCCCGGATCTTGCCCATCTCGAGGCTGACCAATGCGCCGAGTGCCTTCTTCTTCTCTCTGAGGGCGTTGCCCAGCAGCCGCACGTACTCGCCGCGCTTGGGGGCCGGCAACGTCCGCCAGGCTTCGAACGCCCTGCACGGAGCTTTCGACGACCTTGTCGTAATCGGCTTCCGAGGCCTGAGTGACGGTGGCGAGAACTTCACCGTTGGAAGGGTTGGTGACGGGAAGGTCACCGCCGGCGCCGTCGAGCCAGGACCCGGCGAAGACTCCGGAGTTGTGGTCGTTCAGTCCGAGCGAATTCGAATATCTGCTGCTTGTTCATCGATCAAACCTCCGGTCTAGCGGGCGACGACGGCCTCGATCTCGATCTTGAATTCGGGACGCGGGAGGGCGGCCACCTGAAAGGTCGATCGGGCCGGCGGCTCGGAATCGAAGTAGCTGCCATAGGCCTCGTTCATCCGGGCGAAGTCGCCGATGTCGGCGAGGAAAACCGTGGTCTTGACGATGTCGGCATACCCCAGGCCAAGATCCTTCAGTATCGAGCCGATGTTGTCCATGATCAGCCTGGTCTGGTCGACGACGTCGGTGGGGGTCGGGCCACCGCTGCGGTCGATCGCGACCTGCCCGGAAATGAAAACGAACCCGTTGGCTTCGGTTGCCACCGAATAGGGGGCGAGGGGCCGGGGAGCGTTGGACAGGACTGGGACCTGCTTGGGCACGGAAGAGCTCCTTGGATGCGATCGAGACGAGCGCCGGGGTCAGCGTAATGACGAATCACAACGCAATAAGCCGCGGCAAATCGACCGATTTGGCGCGGCCTATAACCTTAGGTTTGCGGTGTCTTGCCCGGGTCAGGAGAAGCTGTTACCGCAACCGCAGGACTTGGTGACGTTGGGGTTCTCGATGGCGAAACCGGCCCCCATCAGCCCTTCCTTGTAGTCGAGGGTCGAACCACGCAGGCGCTCGGCCGACTCCGGGTCGACCACGACTCTGACCGGTCCGAACTCGGTGACGATGTCCTCGCTGTCGGTTTCGGCATCGAAGAACATCTCGTAGGAAAAGCCCGAACAGCCACCGGGTCGCACCGCTACCCGCAGGGCCAACCCAGGCTCGCCCTCGGCGTCGATGAGTTCGTGCCACCTTGGTGGTGGCGGTCGGCGTCAATTCCACCACCGGGGTGGGACGGGACGACTTGATGGAAAGAATCTGAGTCATTGCGTGACAGTGTAACCCCTGCGTGGGCTGGTAGCTATTCCCTACCTGGAAACGCAGACCCAGAGCCCGACCTAGATGCCGGTCCCAAGTCACGACGCGCCAAGATCGGTCATGACGATCGAGACCGAGACTGAGGACCTTGCGAGACCTTGAGGCCAATTCGAGGTCCTGAGGCTTGGGATGTACCCGGTTACCCTTTGACTATGCCCAAAGTCGATGACATTTACCAGGCTCTGCGAGGTGTCATCGACCCTGAGCTGGGAGGCAACCTGGTCGATCTCGGCATGGTCGGATCGGTCGATATCGACCCCGACGGCATGGTCGTCGATCGGTCTGGCGCTGACGGTCGCCGAGTGCCCGATGCGCAACCATCTCGAGGGCGAGACCTCCCGCCGCATCGCCGGCCTGCCCGGCGTCAAGGAAGTGATCGTCCACACGACTGCCATGACCAAGGACCAGAGGGCCAACCTGATGACCGGGGCCCGGCTCCGCGCCCGCGAGAACGCCGCCCCCACCAAGGTCCATCCGACGACCAGGGTGGTGGCGGTGAGCTCAGGCAAGGGTGGGGTCGGCAAGTCGACCGTGAGCGTGAACCTGGCGGTGGCCCTGGCGGATCAGGGTTTCCGGGTGGGGCTCCTCGACGCCGACATCTGGGGCTTTTCCATCCCGCGCATGCTGGGGGTCGGAGGATCGTCTGGCGGCCGACCAGGACACCAAGCTGATCATCCCGATCGAAGTCGACGGCATCAAGCTGGTTTCGACCGGCCTCATCATCGACTCGGAGGAGACCGCCCTGATGTGGCGGGGGCTGATGTTGTCCAAGGCCCTGGAGCAGTTCCTCAACCAGGTGCAGTGGGGAGATCTCGACTACCTGGTCATCGACATGCCGCCCGGGAACCGGCGACATCCAAATGGCCCTGTCGCGGCTTCTTCCCCAGGCCGAGATGGTGGTCGTGACCACCCCGCAGAAGGCCGCCCAGAAGGTGGCGATTCGGGTGGCCGACATGGCCCGCCGTTCGCATATGCCACTGGTCGGCGTCATCGAGAACATGTCGTCCTTCACCTGTGACCACGGCATCGAGTACGCGTTGTTCGGCGAAGGTGGCGGCGACGAATTGGCCGCCTCGCTGAGCCTGCCGCTGCTGGCCAGGGTGCCCCTCGACCCTGCGGTCGTCTCCGGGGGGGACGAGGGAGCTCCGGTGACCCGTCATCGCCCGGATTCGCCGGCCGCGATGGCGTTTCGGGAGGCGGCCGCTGCGGCTGGTGGAGCTGCTCCCACCGGTCGACGTCGGAAAACTGCACCGGTCGGATCGCCAAGCTCCTCGAGCAGCTGGCCGCCTCCGGCCAGGCGATCCGGCCGCGGCGGCCGGCTAGACCGATCGTCCCGTCGTGACTAGTCACTAAGGCTCTAATAGAAACAGGGCGTGGTTAGCGGCCCTTTTGTTGGATGATGTACACGAACGTGCCCGGGGACAGGTAAGGGATAGCTGGGAGGCGGCAGACCATCTGCGAGGGGGACCCATCAGCTGGGAGGGGCAGATCAGCTGGGTGAAAGCAGATCAGCTCGGATAGAGAAGGGCTTCGGGGTTCCGGCTCCCCCAACGGGACTCCGACCAAACACGAGGGCCTGTATTCCCCCACAGGCCCTCGTGGCTATCAGAACGCTGATCGGCGGGTCTGGATCGCTGGCTGGAGTCGGATGTCGCAGCCACACCTTCAGAGCCGGCGAGGTATCCGCCCTTCCTCTTCGAGCTTGCGCAGGTGGGCAGCTACCGACGGGCGGCCAGCGGATGCAAGGATCGGATCGACCTCCCGGTAGACCGCCTCGACGATCGCATCCACATCCGGTGGCCCCGCCTGTCGAACGCGTCGAGGATCTCCTGCTCACGCTGCAGGCGATGGGCGATGTACCACGAAATGACCTGTTGCGGCTGTTCGATCTCCGGTCCATGACCCGGGTAGAGACGGTCCAACTCCAGGGATTGCAGCCGCTCGAGGGACCGCAAGTAGCGACCCATGTCCTCGACCATCACCGACGACCCGCCCATGATGTGATCGCCCGTAAACAGGATCCGCCCGGTCAGGAAACAGAGATGGTCGTCGCTATGGCCCGGGGTGTAGAGGACCTCGAGGGTCGGTATCGCCCACGACGAGTCATCGATCCTTCCGACAAGTCGCAGGTCGGGATCGAAGTCGGGGCCAGGGCGAATGTCCGTAGACCGGCACGTCCAGTTCTCTTGCCGAGAGGATTGGCCAGCGGGGCGTGGTCGCTGTGGCTGTGGGTGACCAGCACCGACGCGACCGACCGGGGCCCGATCGCGGCGACGATGGCGTCCAGGTGCTGCGTCGAAAGCGGGCCGGGGTCGATCACGACGATCTCCCCGGAGCCGACTCCAGCAGCCAGGTGTTGGTACCCGGCCCGGTGAACGGGCCGGCGTTGGGGGCCAGAACACGCTCGATCCGAATGCTCACCAGGGGATGTCGACCGGCACGAGCGACCCATCGGCGGCCACCTTCGGGGTGACAGGATCGGGCCTCGCCCGAACGCTCTGGCGTCGATCGTCGATTGAATCGCCTCCTCGATCGTCGCCGAATCGGGCCAGCCACCGGAGATGAGCGAGGGTGGGCAGAACCATCGGCCATTGCTGGGCCTGATGGGCGCCAAGGGCGGCGGCCGGGGTGATGTAGGCCGCCTCCTCGAGCTCGTCGACGGCGAGCGTCAGCGGCAGCGCCGACGCACGAGCGGCGCCAGATAGAAGTGGGTGTCATATCGACGCGGAAAGATGCCGGGAGTAACCCAGCGAGAGACGAAGGCCAAGGAGTCGACGTCAACGACGAATGCCGACCTCCTCGGCCAGTTCCCGCACAGCCGCCCGTCGGAAGGCCTGATCGACGAGACGTCGCCGGCGCTGGTCACCGGGGTCAACGGTGCCTCCGGGAAAGACCCAGACACCGCCGAAGAATCCCCGGTCGGAGGCCTGCGCACCATCAAAACCTCGAGACCGCCCTGACCCGGGGTTACCACGAGAACGGTGGCGGCCGGCACCGGCTCGACAGGATCGGTGCGGACGTAACGCCGTCGCCCGGCGGTCGTTCAAGGAGAGTGGAGGCGCCCGCGAATCAGCTCACAGCTGAGACTTCCCGCCGTTCCATCTCGGTCAGGCCGCCCCAGATCCCGAAAGGTTCTCTGATCCCGATCGCGTATTCGGCGCACGGTTGGCGGACCGGGCAAACCTGGCAAATCGCCTTGGCCCGCTCCTCGCGGCGTTCTCGTTCGTCTTTTCGTTCGAAGGTCGACGGGGGGAAGAAGAGATGGGCGTGATTGCCCCGGCAAAGAGCTTTCAACTGCCAATCGTCCGACAACCTCACAGATGCTCCCTTCCGACCTCGGGTGGCGCGGAAGCTAACGACGGCTGCCAGGATCCGCCAGGGAAATTATGGAAGGGCTAAGGTCAATTTTCGCGACCTGGCTCGACCTCGAGGCGCCACCCTCGTACCGCCATGACCACGATTTCGGCTCCGGCGTCGTATCCCCGACTTCGCGATGGGCGGTCGCCGGCCAGCGGGCACCTTCGACCTCGACCACCCCCTCCGGGCCCGAAGTCGGCGATCGCCGCGTCCGCGTCTTGCCCACGAGGCCCTCGCGTCCGATGGTTTGAGTGGAGAACCGGGCCCGGCCCATCGTCGGAATCGCCAGGAGGTAGAAGAACAGCACCGCCAGCACCGAGAGGACCACCCCGGCCACGCCTGTCCGGACCTGCGGCTCGCCGGCACTGAAGTTGAAGCCGGACCAGGTGAGGAGGCACGCTTCCGAGCACGATTCAACCCCAGGATCCCGCCCTTCTGATAGCTCAGCGTCAGCAGCCACATCGCCACCAGCGGCTCCGGCAACCGCCCACCAGTTGACCGGAAGCACCGACAGACCGAAGGAGGCCAAGAAGAGCGAGAGCGCGGCCGCGACCGCCGCCAGACCGGGGCCGATCGCATAGAACTCGAAGGCGGCGACGGTGAGGCCGATCACCAGGAAGAAGAACGTCGCCTCGGGCCGAGCTCCCAGGTGCAGGAACCGGTGCAGCAGACCCGGCTGGGTAAAGGTGGTCGGGGACGGTCGTGATGCCGTCGCCCGCCTCTGCCTCCATGATGGTCGAGACGACTCGCTCCCGACCGTCGACGACGAAGGTCTCACCATCGAGATCCTGGATCAACTGCCTGATCGACGGCGCCACCCGATCGACCAGGTCCGTGGTCCGCGTCTTCGACCGTGTAGGGAAGTTCCAAGCCCTCCGGGAGGCGGAAACAGAGTCCTGGTCGGTGCCGGCGATGGCCGGGACCCAGTTCTCGATGCGGGTCCCGGGGGCCGCCGCCACCTCGCACGCGGAAGCCAAGCAACTGGGCGGCTCCGCCGCCGGCGACTGGCCGGAGCCGGACCGAGCCAAACGACGAGCGGCAGCGGCGGATCGGCCAGGATGCGCCGCAGCCTGCCTCGAGGACATCGAGGCTGCCGATGGCGCCCGGTGAATTGAGTTGGACGATGGCGATCTCGCTGCCGTCGGCGGCGGCATCCTCGATGGCGGCCACGAGGAAGCGGAGTGTGGCGTCATCGAGCAGGCCGCCCACCTCGATCACTGTGACCTGGTCCTCGGATCCTGGACCGGGGCCGCCGCCGACCCGGTCCCGTGACGGAGGAGCAAGGCAACAGAATCGAGGAGGCGGCGCACAGGTCGATGGTAAGTGTCGCCGCGGAGCGCCTCCGGCCGCCGGCTCTGACGGGCGTGCCGCTACGAGAAGGCCAGAGCCTTGCGCATCTCCTGGGCGGTGAACGGCTTGACCAGGGAGCGATCGGCCCCCGATCTCTTGGCGATGAATCGGTCGGCCGTTCGATCGAGGAGAAGGATCAGCGGAGCGGTCGGAAGGATGCCCATCGACATGGCCTCCCGCAGGCTTCGAATGACCGCCATGCCGCCCATGCTTCCGACCTGCATGTCGACCACGACGGCGGTGGGGGGATGCTTGACCGCCGCTTCGACGACCACATGGGGGTCGGCGTGATGGATCGACCAATCCGACGAAGGCAGCGCTGCCGCCACGTCGTTGCGCACCCACACGGCATCGGCGACCAGAAGCAACTGCATGGAGAGGAATGTAGCCCGCAGGGAGCCGACCGCTCAACCTGGCCGCCCATGATCGGGTCCCGGGCATTGGCCCTAACATCTCCATCAATCGGGACGTAGCGCAGCTTGGTAGCGCGCAGCGTTCGGGACGCTGAGGTCGCGGGTTCGAGTCCCGCCGTCCCGACCACAAAGGTCCTGGTCAGGGCTCTGCCACCAGGGCCCTGACCGGTACCGACTCCGATCCATCCCGCGTTTTATCCCACGCGCGGATTTGGGTGGTACTCAACGTTGTAACGGGAGGGAATAGCCTCGCACCGCCGATCTGGCATTGCCAGACACGCGGGGCTTTAAGGCAACCGGACGCTATCGCACCAAGATACGCTCCGCCCGTATGGTTGACGCTCCGGTCCCGCCCAACGGGCTCATTGGGCGGCTCGACTTGCAATTGCCGGGTCGCTGCTTTGCATAACCTTGATCGCCCTCCTCCACGTACTCGAGCCAGAGTTCAACGACAGCAACGCGACCAGCGAGTATGCGTTGGGCGACTTCGGATGGTTGATGAACATCGCCTTCTTCTCTGGTGCCGCCGGCATCGGCGCGCTTGCGTTCGTCCTCCGCCGATCTGTGGCACGTTCCAAGCCCGCTATCGCCGGAATCGTCCTCCTCTCGCTCGCGGCGGTCGCATATCTCTTCCTGGGCGCAGGCAACATTGACCCCCCGGGCGCGGAGGAAACTACGTCCGGACTGATCCACGGGATCGGATTCCTCCTCGGTTTGCCGACGAGGCTCGCAGCGCCGCTCGTCCTGGCGGTTGCCTTCCGCCGCGACGAGCGCTGGGCACACCACAGGCGACTCACCCTCGCCCTGGGAATCGCAGCCCTTGTCGCCGAGGTCGCTGGTTTCGTGGGTCTTGCGCCAGTGATAACGCTTCGGCTTGCGCTCGCCCTCTGGCTCGTGTGGATCGCTCTCACGGGGGCGCGCTTTCTGACTCGGGGTTATAGCCCGCGCTGAGCAGCTTCTCGGGGGACGTCGGTCGACATTGGGCCCTTCGATGCCTGGGCGAGGCTGTCCGAACATGGTGCCAAGTACGAGCTGTGCCAGATCTACAGCAACAAACCCTGGCACTACGAACTGCGCCCCGAAACCATCGATCACGGTTGCCCCCCGATGTACGCCGACCCACGCAAGATCCAACGATCCAGCCGTGACCAGCAGCTTGGGCATCTCCTGGCCCGGACCCGTCGATCGCCTACCTCCGCCACCGGTCAACCGGAAGCCTTCTTCCATGGTTCTGGCGCCACCGACGCTGAGGCCTGGTGCCGGCTCGACGAGTTCGCTTGACTCCCCAAGGCTTAATGTCGTGCGATGGACGACGCGTTGCCCGATCAAGGTCGGGTCCGCACCGCAGAGGTCATCGCGGCCCTCTCGCTGGCAACCGACTTGGCCATGGGGCTGCGCTTGGAATACGGATTACGGAGCACCCTCGTCGCCATGCGGCTCTGTGATCGCCTTGGGGTCGATCCGGAGACCGCTTCGCAGACCTATTTCCACTGTCTCCTGTTCTACGTTGGTTGCACGGCCCCTGCCGATGTGGGCTTTGATGTTTTCGGCAGCGACGACGCCCTGACGACATACGCCACCCCGTTTCGTTTCGGGTCTAGGGCGGAGGCCGCGATGGGCATGGTGCGCGCAGTGGCTCCCCCTGCTGGGTCGTTGCCAGTGCGCGCCTGGCAGGTCGCCCGTGGGCTACCGCGATTGGCTCTCGGGTTTCCCAGCGTGGTCGCTGCCACCTGCGAAGTGGCCCAAATGCTGACCGAACCGCTGGGCCTGGACCCGATCGTCTCGAAGCTGTTTGCCTTCGAGAGTGAGCGTTGGGACGGCAAGGGCTTGCCCGATGGTGTCCGGGAAGAGCAGATCCCGCTGCCGGTTCGGATCGTTCATGTCGCCCGTGATGCAGCCTTCCAGCAGATACTCGGTGACGCGGAATTCGTGGGGCAAGTCATTGCGGAGAGAGCAGGCGGCGCATTTGACCCATCCATCGCAGAGCGCTTCGTGAAGGAGGCCGCGGCGATCCTCGAGGTGGAATCCAAAGGCGTCTCCGTGGGAGTTGGTTCTGGCTTTGGAGCCAAAGCCATGGAGGATGTTGGAGGGCGAGGCGATCGACCGGGCGCTCGCCGCCATAGGTCATTTCGTCGGACATCGCGGTTCCGCACATGGTCGGGCACTCTGGTGGGGTCGCGCAGAATGGGATCGGCTGCTGCGACGTTGTTGGGATTCGATCCTGCGGAGGTGGTGTCCATCCGCCGTGCCTCGCTCCTGCATGACCTGGGAAGGGTGGCGGTGCCCGTGCGTATCTGGGAGAAGAACGGTCCGTTGACCATGGACGACTGGGAGCAGGTAAGGCTGCATGCCTACCACACCGAGCGGGTCCTCGTGCGATCTCCGTTCCTCGCCCGCCTCGCTGCCATTGCTAGTTTCCATCATGAGCGACTCGACGGCTCGGGCTATCACCGGGGAGTCGCTGCTCCGTCACTCGACCCGATGGTCAGGCTTCTCGCCGCCGCCGATGCTTATCAGGCGATGACCGAACCACGGCCCTATCGCGAAGCCCTCTCTCCGGCCGAAGCCGCCGACGCTCTCACGGCGGAAGTCCACGCCGGACGTCTCGCCTCGGAGGCGGTTGGTGCGGTCTTGGAGGCTGCAGGACATCCCAGCCCGCCGGTGGAACGACCGGCAGGATTGACCGAGCGCGAATTCGAGGTCGTGCGTCTCCTGGCACGTGGTTTGCAGACGAAGCAGGTCGCCCGCCTTCTGCAGATATCGACAAAGACCGCCGACTACCACATCCAGAACGCATACCGCAAGATGGGTGTCTCGACCCGCGCGGGCGCGACCTTGTTCGCCATGCAGCACGGCTTCACTACCTGGGAGAACTCCCGGTAGGCATTCGGCAGCTGGTCCTCTTAGGTTCGGAAAAGCGGCGGATCCTAGGAGAGACCAATGAGCAATCGGCAAGTCGAATCAGTGATCATCGGTGGAGGGCAAGCGGGCCTGGCCGTGGGCTATTACCTGGCTCAGAGGGGTCTCCCCTTCATGATCCTGGACCAGAACGACAGAATCGGTGACGCCTGGCGGAAGCGTTGGGATTCTTTGCGCTTGTTCACGCCATCGCGTTACAACGGTTTGCCGGGGATGCCATTTCCGGGATCGCCTTCCGCCTATCCAACCAAAGACGAAACAGCCGACTACTTGGAGGCCTACGCCCGCCGTTTCCAGCTTCCCACGCGAACTGGCGTCAAAGTCGACAGACTGTCCAAGGTCGGGGATCGTTTCGAGGTGACGTGCGGCGCCGATTCGTTCTTCGCTGACAATGTCGTCGTAGCCACTGGCGGCTTTCACAATCCTCGGGTCCCTTCATTCGCATCTCAGCTCGACCAGGGGATCGCCCAGTTCCACTCCACGGAATACCGAAACCCATCGCAGGTCCGGGAAGGGGGGGTGCTCGTGGTGGGAGCGGGCAACTCGGGCGCGGAGATAGCCATCGAGCTCGCCCGTCATCACCAGACATGGCTCTCGGGCCCAGACACCGGTCAGGAGCCCACCAGCGCCGGGACCATCCCCGACCGCCTGTTCACACCCATCCTGTGGTTCATGGCGACGCGGGTTCTGACCGTTCGCTCCCCAATCGGTAGAAGGGTCCGTGACCACTTTCTCGACCCACCTCGTGGCATCCCCCTGGGCCGGGTCCGAAGGAAGGACATCGTGGCCGCAGGTGTCGAGAGAGTGCCGCGGACAACAGGAGTCAAGGGCGGATATCCGTTGCTTGAGGACGGACGGACCCTGCAGGTTTCGAACGTCATCTGGTGCACCGGTTTCACACCGGCTTTCCAGTGGATTGATCTCGCTCTCCCCACCCACAACGGCATCCCGATCCACAACCGGGGCATCATCGAGTCCAGCCCCGGCCTCTACTTCATCGGGCTCCCATTCCTGTACTCGCTGAGCTCGCCACTCGTGGGGGGAGTAGGTCGGGACGCCAAGCACATCGTCGACCACCTCGCTTCGACGCGATCACGAAGACAAGGGGAAGTCAGCGGTCATCCACTGCCAACGTGAGTGTTCTCTCGCTCCGAAGAACTAGCGAATCCAATCAGCCTGTGGCGCACGTCCGGTAACGCCCCCATGCAGAATGAGCTTCGTGAAGCTCATCGTTACGGCCTTCGTCACCCTGGACGGCGTCATTGAGGCGCCCGGCTTCGACGAGCACCGGGATGGCAAGAACGCCTGGGCGCTGCGTGTCCAGAACGAGGAAGACGCGGTCGTTCAACCGAGATCTGGTGTTCAACGCCGATGCATTGCTCTTCGGCCGCAAGACGTACCAAATCTGGGCCGCCTTCTGGCCGACGGCAGCCGGCGACGAGGACCTGGCGCGACGGGTCAACGGGATCCCCAAGTACGTGGTGTCCAAGACTCTCCAACGGGCCGACTGGAACAACTCGACCATCATTTCTAGCGATGTGGTCGAGCAAGTCAGACGCCTGAAAGACCAGCCCGGCGGCGACCTGCTGGTCTACGGCAGCGCCGATCTCGTCGACGAACTGCTCAAACAAGACCTGATCGACGAGTACCGGCTGCTCTTCTACCCGGTGATACTGGGCAGCGGTAAGCACGAGTTCCGCGACGGGATCGACACCCATCACCTGCGCCTGGTCGGATCGAGGACATTCAGCTCGGGAGTTGTGCTCCTCACCTACGTGCCCGAGCGACAGGTTCCCACGAGTCCTTACACCACCGACTACTCCTGGACCCAGGAGCAGGTGCGGTCGTTGCACGCCGCCCAGAGCACCGACCGCGTGCTGGCGACGGTGTTGTTCACCGATCTCGTCGACTCCACCGGACAGGCTGCCGCTCTTGGTGATCGGGCGTGGAGACAGCTTCTGGACCGCCATGACGAGGTGGCGCGCACCGAAGTCACACGATGGATCGGTCGCTACATCAAGAGCACCGGGCGACGGCATCCTTGCCACCTTCGATGCGCCCACCAGTGCGCTGCGCTGTGCTTTCGAGCTCCAGGAGGCGTTGGCCCGTCTGGGGTTGGAGATGCGGGCCGCCATTCACACCGGCGAGATCGAGCGGCGTGAAGCCGATATCGGAGGCATCGCCGTCCACATCGCCGCACGCACACTTGCAGGAAGCCGGAGCTCGCCAGGTCGTCGTGACCCGGACGGTCCGCGATCTGGCCACCGGCACCGACCTGGCATTCGCCTCGATCGGGTCAGTCGGCCTGCGTGGGATTCCCGGCCAGTGGGAGCTCTTCCAGGCGACACTTAACTAGGCCCGGTCTCGAGATGAGGGAGCCGAGAAATGGTCACGGTCTGCCAGCGGACCAAGGGGGCTTGATTAATCGATCGCACGGATTCCCTCCTCTTCAGGTGAAATCCTGCCCTTTGTTCCGAACCCAAAGTTGGGCTTGCAACCCACCTCAGAGGCAAGTGGTTACTGTCTTTGTTGGGTTTCGCGACCTTCGAAGTGACTAGCCCACACCAGTTGCGGGTATAGGTCTAGAGACCTAGGGTCCCCGGACCTTTGCGCCGTTGGATTGTCTCTCTCGTCGCCCTTTCGATGCTGGTAGCGCTTCCGGCCCGAGCGGACGAACTCGCCTCTGCGATCAACAACGCCCGGGGATCCGGTTTGGTCGTCGACGGGACGGTCGATGGCTTCGCCCAGGCTGCGGCCCAAAGAATTGCGACGGGCCAAACCCTGGTCCATTCCAATCTCGGGCCCCTTCTCGGTCCGTGCACCGCGGCCGGGGAAGTCATCGGTTACGGACCCGACGTCGGGACGGTCATGAATGCTTTTGCGGCCAGCCCCGGTCACTGGTCGACGATCAATCAATCCAAGTGGAATGCCATGGGAACAGGGCTGGCGATCGACGCCAAAGGAGTCTCATGGGTGGCAGTGGTCTTCTGCACCCTTGCCGCCCCCCCCAACCCGCACCGGCACCGGCGCCCGCACCCGCACCGGCCCCGGCCCCGGCCCCCACCGCCCCAGCCCCGGCACCGGCACCCGCACCCGCACCCGCTCCGGCCCCGGCACCTGCGCCATCTCCGCAACCGGCACCCGTCGTTCCCGAACCGGCGACACCACAACCACCGGACCTAGCCACAACCGTCTTGCGTATCTTTGGACCGTTCATCACTACGGATGGGACGGTGTCGATGGTGATGGGAGCATCGTCGTTCCTCCCCGAGGAGGACTGGCGAGTCTTCCGATTTCCTTCGATCAACTGAGTCGTTCGGCGATCTGAACCGTGTTGAGGGCGGCGCCTTTGCGCAGGTTGTCGCCGACGGCCCACAGATTGATCCCGCCGTGGATGCCCAGAGTTTCCCGAACTCTCCCGATGAGCACCTCGTCGCGTCCGGCCGAATCAAGCGGTGTAGGGACCAGCAATACGCAACTGAACGAAAGGCGGCAACA
>CAWBOD010000016.1:0-25000 GCA_963790345.1 uncultured Acidimicrobiia bacterium
GTCCGGCGAGCGGTACGAGACCGAGACGGTCATCTGGCGCGCGGCCGCGTCGACGCCGTTCTTGACGATCGCCCAGAACGCGCTGGCGGCCGCGCCGTGCGTGACGACCGCGATCCGGATGGTGCCCGAGCCGCTCGGCGCGCGCTGGTCGGCGGCCGGCGCGGGCTTGATGCCCTCGCCCGCGAAGACGTCGGGCTCGCGGACCTCGGAGACCTTGCCGCAGCCGGCGGCGGCGAGCGCCAGCAGGACCAGCGCGGCCGCGAGCAGGAGCCGCGCGCCTCATCGGCCGCGCCTCCGGCTCGTCCTGTCCATCGCCTCGGTCAAGAGGTCGCCGCGCCGCACGGGATGCGGGCGATCAGCCGCGTGCCGCCGCCCTCGGGGGTCTCGAGCTCGAGCGTGCCGTCGAGCGCGGAGAGCCGGTCGATAGCCCGCGCAGGCCGTGCCGGTCTCGATGTCGGCCCCGCCCACGCCGTCGTCCTCGACCACGGTCAGACCTCGCCCTCGATGCGGCTGAGGTCGACGAGACGTTCTCGGCCTGCGCGTACTTGGCGACGTTGGTGAGCGCCTCCGCCACGACGAAGTAGGCGGCGGACTCGATCGCGGGCGTCAGGCGCTCGTGGATCGAGATGTTCGCCTCGACCGGGACCGGCGCGCGCTGGGCGAGCGCGGCGACGGCGGGCACGAGCCCGCGCTCGGTCAGGATCACCGGGTGGATGCCGCGGGCGAGCTCTCGCAGCTCGGCGAGCGCGGTCGCGAGCTTGTCCGAGATGGCGTCGACGGTGTCGGCCGCCGCCTCGTTGCCGTTGAGCTTGCTCTTGAGCAGCCGCAGGTCGAGGGAGAGCGAGACGAGCTGCTGCTGGGCGCCGTCGTGGAGGTCGCGCTCGATGCGGCGGCGCGCGTGGTCCTGGGCCTCGACGATGCGGATGCGCGAGACGCGCAGCTCCTCGACGCGCGCGCGCAGGTTCGCCTTCAGGCGCTCGTTGTCGATCGCGAGCGCCGCGCCCGCGGCGGCGGCGTTGACGAGCTCGGGGCCGGTGGCGAGCTCGGCGTCGTGGATGATCGCCGCGACGCGGCGGCCGTCGCGCTCGACCGCGGTCCACGCGCGGCCGGAGCCGGGCTCGGGCATGCGCACGACGTGACCCAGCTCGTCGACGAAGAGCTTGCGGTCGGGCAGCCAGTAGGCGACCGAGAGCGTGCGGTCGCCGAGGCTCTCGGCGAGCATCTCGCGGACGGGCCCGGGCGGCTGCTCCTCGGGGGCGAGCAGCGTCCGCGCCAGCGAGCCGAGCAGCGAGCGCAGCCGCCGAGCGCGGCGATGGCGAGGATGCCGAGGCGAGCGCGAGCGCGCACAGCACGAGGCCGTGAGCGGCCCGAGCGTCCACGGCCCGATATAGAAGCGCTCGCCGAGCCCGCCGATCCCGCGCACGCCGAAGACGAGCAGCCACGCGGTCACGGCGACGGGCAGCAGCCCGGCCAGCAGGGCCAGGATCGACAGCGGCGCCTTGATCGCGACGAACACGAGCACGCGCCAGCCCTCGCGGTCGGTCAGCGAGGCGAGCGCTCGCCGCCACAGCGTCCCCTCGTGCTGCGTCGGTGCGGGCAGCGGCGGGATGTGCGCGTCGAGCAGGCGGTTGGCCTGGCGGCGCTCGACCTCGGCGAGGCGCGCGCAGACGGCGACCGCGGCGAGCACCAGCGGGAGCCCGATCCAGATCGCGCTCAGCGCCGCGCCGAGCACCAGCACGGCGGTGGTCAGCGCGCAGACGAGGCCGAGCGGCAGCGAGAGCGTCAGGTACTCGAGCGCCTCGCCGGCGTGGCTCAGGCGGCGGCCGAAGTCGATCGAGTCGGGGGCGACGGGGCCGGTGGTCACGGCCCGCTCCCCACGCTCACGTCGCCGCTCGTGGAGAGCGCCTGGATCTGGAACGGCGCGTCTTCGGCCGACGTGACGCCGCGGACGCTGCGGCTGCCCTCGTCGCTCTCGGCGTCGACGCGGTAGCGGCCCGGCGGCACGAGCGCGTCGACGCGGCCCTGGCGCGAGCGCAGCTGCAGGCGCTCGGGCGAGCACGCCGCGACGGCGCGCACGTCGCCCGCGTCCGCGCGGATCTGCAGGTTGAAGCCGCACCAGCCGTTGAAGCTCACATCGCCCGTGGTCGTGTCGATGCGCGCCGAGCCGCGGTAGCCGCTGGACGCCACGTTGCCGCTCGTGGTCTTTACGGTGACCGGGACATTGTCGGGGACGCGCACGCGGTAGGAGGAGGAGCAGCTGCCGATCAGCGCCGCCGGGCAGCGCGAGCGCAGGCGCAGGGTGCCGCCGCGCACGACGCGCTCGGCCTCGGCGGGGTGGCCGAAGGAGAAGCGGTCGGTGCGCGAGACCTGCAGCGCGGCCTGGGTGCCGCCGCCGATGATGTCGAGGTCGGCGTCGCCGATGTCGAGCGTGATCCCGTTGACCGTGCCGCGCACGACGTAGGTGCCGGTGCGCTCCTCGGCGGTCGCGGCCCACCAGACCAGCATCACGAGCGCCGCGGTGAGCACCGCGAAGACCGAGATCGTCACCAGCCGCCCCCAGCTCGAGGCGTGGCGGGTCAGGGCATCGAGAGGTCGCATGTAGGGATCGTTATAGGCGGGCGTGGCGCGTCAGGGGAAAAAAAGAGCCGCCGCGAGGGGGACGCGGCGGCTCTGAAGCGGCTGTTCGGCCGGCGGGCGCCGGGGGGAGAGGGGAAGAGCAGACCGGGGGCCGAAGCCTGGAGTTGATCGGGCGGTGTCATGGGGTCGCCCTATGAGGATGGGTGAATACTCCCGCGCGACCGGGGGGTCGTTCTAGACCGGGCACCCCGTGAGTCGGGGTGCGGGCAGCCACACCCCCGCGCGGATACGCTCGCGCGATGCCCAGACGCCTGCTGCTCCCGCTCGCGCTCGTCGCGCTGCTCGCCGCCGCCCGCGGCCGAGGCGAAGCCCGGCCCGAAGCTGACCGTGATGACCCGCAACATCTACCTCGGCGGCAACATCGCGCTGCCGATCGGGGCCACCTCGCGCGAGGACTTCGAGGCGGCGCGACGCAGCTGTGGCAGCAGGTCCAGGCCACGGACTTCCCCGCCCGCGCGAAGCTGCTCGCCCGCGAGGTGCGGCGGACGCGGCCGGACGTCATCGGGCTGCAGGAGGTCGCGCTCTGGCGCCGCGGCCCGGACGGGGTCAAGGACGGCGCGGCGACGCCGGCGACCGACCGTCGGTCTACGACTTCCTCGCCATCCTGCGCGCGAGCTGGGCTCGCGCTACCGCCTCGGCAACGTCCAGACCGAGGCCGACATCGAGGCGCCGACCAGCCTCGGCTACGACGTCCGGCGTCACGATGCGCGACGCCGTGCTCGTGCGCCGGCGCAAGGGCCTGCGCATCCGCCGCCGGCTCGGCGGCAACTACGCGGCCGACCTTCGAGGTGCCGACCCAGGTCGGCACGCTGACGCTCGCGGCGCGGCTGGACGGCGATCGACGGGTCGCTGCGCGGCAGGCGCTTCCGCTTCGTCGACACGCACCTGGAGGCGTTCGACGACGCGACCCGGCTGGCCCAGGCGCGCGCGCTCGCGGCCGGGCCCGCTGCGCAAGGCGCGGCACGGTGATCCTCGCCGGCGACCTCAACTCCGACCCGACCGGCGCCACGGGCGCGAAGCCGGACGCCTACAACGTGTTCACGGCCGCCGGCCTGCGCGACACCTGGCTGCTGCGCAACCCGAAGGGCAGCGGCAACAACTGCTGCCTCAAGCAGGAGACGATCACCGACCCGCCGCCCGGGCCGTTCGACCACCGCGTCGACCACATCCTCGCCAAGGGGCGCTTCAAGGTCCTGCGGACGCGGATCGTGGGCACGGATCCGGCCAACCGGACCGCCGGCGGGCCTGTGGCCGTCCGACCACGGCGGCGGGGCGACGACGCTGCGGCTGCGCTAGCGCGAGCCGACGCGCTGGCAGCCGACGCGGCTGCGGCTGCGGCCGCGTCGCGCGCACGATCAGGTAGACGACGCCCCCGATCACCAGCGCCGGGATCGCGATCGGCGCGAGCAGGAAGAAGCCGACGAACCGCGATCATCAGCGCCGATCGCGAACAGCGCCAGCCAGGCCTCCGGCGGCACGATGACGAGCGAGCGCGACGAGCAGCGCGCAGAGGACGACGGCCTTGAGCGGCGAGAAGCGGCGGCGCGGCGCGGGGCCGGGCGGACGAGCGCCGGGAGGTCGGAGGTCAGCCAGTCGAGCTCGGAGAGCGCGACGGCGCGGTAGGCGGCGTCGCTGCGCATCGCCAGCTCGTCGTGCCTGGAGCCGGCCGGCGGCGTAGTGCGCCTTGAGGAACTCGACCGCTCGCTCGCGGTCGAGGTCGGAGGCGCGTACGTCGTAGCGGTGCATCAGCGACACGTCGCCTGGAACGGTACCGGTCCGCCCGAATCGGCTTGCGCGAATCTGAGAGAGTCGCCCGATGGAACGAGCGCCCGCGGCGACCGGACGGGAGGCGGAGACCGCGCCGGAGCGGCGCGGGCGCGCGACGCCGCCGGGCCGGCCGGCGGCCCGCTCGGCCCCGCCGCGGTGCTGGCGCTCCAGCGCACCGCCGGGAACGCCGCCGTCACGGCGCTGCTGGCGCGCGAGCCGGCCGCGATCGCCGAGAAGACGCCGATCGCAGCAGCTCCGCGCGATGCTCAGGAACGGGCGACGAGGAGGCGGCGATCGCGCAGATGGCGGCGCTGTCGAAGGACGACGCCGCGGTCGCGCTCGGCATGAAGGACTGCGCGACCTCGCGGTGAAGGCGTTCGACGACGAGGAGATGGCGCGCGCGGTCACCGGCATGAAGGGCGGCACGCTGCTGCAGAAGATCAACTGGCTGGCCGCCGAGGGCTCGAGCTGGAAGCTGGTCCGGACGGCTGATCACGGCAGCCGGGCGTGCCCGCCGAGCAGAAGACGGAGCTCTACAAGTACGAGTGGACGCGCTCGTTCTTCACCGAGGTCTGCGACGACGACGAGATGGAGGAGGCCGTGCAGGCTGCTCGGCGGCTCGGTCGAGCAGAAGCTCAACTGGATGCTCACCGAGGGCACGAACGCAAGGCCGTGTTCGCGCTCGCCGCCGGCACGAAGGACGACCGACTGCCGACGGCGCTGCCCGCCGACCTCCACGCCGCGATGAAGGACCAGCTCAGCGCCAAGGACTACGAGCACGCCCGAGAGATGCTCACGGGCGGGCTGCTCGACTGGGACGAGGTCAAGTACCGCAAGGGCGAGAAGCACTACGAGCTCAAGGACAAGGACGACCCGTCCAAGGGCTACGAGCTCGTCGAGTTCGACGTCCACGGCAAGTACGAGATCGCCTTCACGCGCACGCAGCTGCAAGATCAAGGTGCGGATCAAGTTCACGGGCGAGACGCCCGACAACCGGCACCTGAAGATCTGGGGCGACGGGATCGCGAACAAGTGGAACGGGAAGTTCCACCTCGAGAACGGGCGCCGGCTCGCGATCGTGTTCGAGCCGATCTTCAACTCCGCCGACCCGCACCACAAGATCAAGCTGCACAAGCCGCCGATCGTGCGCGAGGACGCCGCCAACTGGTACTGCGGGCCGGCCGCCAGCGCGGGCGTGGACACGACCGACGGCGACACCGCGGCGCACGAGTTCGGGCACCTGTTCGGGCTGGCCGACGAGTACAACCTGCGCGCCGCGGACTACACGCGCCTGACCGGGCAGGCCGTGCCCGGCCGGCCCGGTGCCGGCCAAGGGCTACACCTCGACGACCGTGATGGGCGCCGTGGCCGGGCCGGCGGTCGCGAAGCACTTCGAGCGCTTCGTGGCGTGGCTGAACCAGAAGTACCCCAAGCTGGCCAAGCCGTTCGTGCTCAAGCCCGGGCCATGAGCGCGGACCTGCTGATCGCCTACACCCGCAGCGGCGGCGCGCCGCCCGCGACGCTCGAGTCGCTGCGCGTCCACGCCGACGGCAGCGCGCGGGCGATCGTCACGAACGCGTGGCCGGACGGCGCGCCGCAGGACGAGGCGGGCCTGTACGAGACGACAGCTGGGCGACGACGTGGTCGCCGAGCTGCGCGCGCTCGTCGCCGACCCGGAGCTGCTCGAGCCTGCCCGCCGAGCTGGGCGAGGTCCGCTCGGACTCGGGGCGAGACGAGCCTGTCGCTGGCGGGCGAGCGGCAAGAGCTGGGGCGCGTTCGCCGAGCTGCCCGCGCCGCTGCGCGCCGCCGAGGCGCGCCTGCGCGAGCTGCTGGCCGAGGTCCGCCGGCACCCGCGGGCGGCGGTGCGGCTCGAGCTGGCGCGGCGCGGCGACGGCGAGCTCGAGCTGGCGGTGACGAGCACGGGCTCGGAGCCCGTGCGCAGCTCGCTGCTCGTCGCCGGGCGCCCGGCGCCGCGCGTGGCGCGCGTCGACGGCGAGCTCCCGCGGCCGGTCCCGCTGCGCCTGTACCGCGAGGCGGTCGAGCTCGAGCTGGCCGAGGCGCTCGACGGCGAGCCGCTCGCGCCGGGGGAGACGCGACGGGTCATCGCGCGGGCGCCGGAGGGCGACGGCGCGCTGCTCGTCTTCGCGCCGCTCACGATCGAGCTGCCCGCGAACGGCGACCTCGTCGCGCTCGACGGGTTCCTCGTGGCCGGTCCCGCGTAGGGTTCGCCGCCATGACCGCACCGGAGGGCAGCTGCTGGCGGACGGGCTCGTCGCCCACGGATCCGAGCTCGCGTTCTGCGTGCCGGGCGAGTCCTACCTCGCGCTGCTCGACGGCCTCTACGAGCATCGCGACCGCTTCCGGATCGTCAACTGCCGCCACGAGGGCGCCGCCGCCAACGCGGCCGACGCCTACGGCAAGCTGACCGGCCGCCCCGGCATCTGCATGGTCACGCGCGGGCCGGGCGCGACGCACGCCGCGACCGGCGATCCACACCGCGCGCCAGGACTCGACGCCGCTGATCCTGCTCGTCGGCCAGATCGCGCGCGCGGAGCGCGGGCGCGAGTCCTTCCAGGAGCTCGACTACGAGGCCGTGTTCGGCCCGATGGCGAAGTGGGCGTTCGAGCTCGACGACCCCGCGCGCATCCCCGAGGTGCTCGCGCGCGCCTACACGGTCGCGACGAGCGGGCGGCCCGGCCCGGTCGTGCTCGCGCTGCCCGAGGACGTGCTGTCCGGCAGCGCCGACGTGGCCGACGCGCCCCGCTACCGGCCGCTGCGCCCGCGCCCGCCCGCGGCCGCGCTGGCCGAGCTCGAGGCGATGCTGGGCCGCGCGCAGCGGCCGTTCGTGCTCGTCGGCGGCGGGCCGTGGGACGACGGCTCGGCGCGCGCGTTCACGCGCTGGGCGCTCGACTGCGGGCTGCCGGTCGGCGCCACCTTCCGCCGCCAGGACGTCGTCGACAACACCTGCGCGGCCTACGCCGGCGACGTCGGGCTCGGCCGTCAACCCGCGGCTGGCGCAGCGCATCCGCGACTGCGACCTGCTGATCGCCGTCGGCACGCGCCTGGCCGAGATCGAGACGCAGGGCTACACGCTGCCCGCGCCGCCGGTCGCGCCGCAGCCGCTCGTGCACGTCCACCCCGACCCGGCCGAGCTCGGGCGCGTCTACCAGCCCACGCTGGCGCTGCTCAGCGGCGTCGCCGAGTTCGCCGCCGCCGCGCCCGTCGTCGACGGCTCGCGCTGGGCGGACTGGACGGCCGCGGCGCGCGCGGACTACGAGGCGCACCTGCGCCACGCGCCCGCGCCCGGCCACGGCGTCGACCTCGGCGACGTCGTCGCGCACCTGCGCGAGGCGCTGCCCGACCGACGCGATCCTCACCAACGGCGCCGGCAACTTCTCCGGCTGGGTGTCGCGCTACTACCAGTGGCGGCGCTTCGGCACGCAGCTCGGGCCGCAGAGCGGCGCGATGGGCTACGGCATCCCCGCCGCGCTGGCGGCGCAGCTGCTGCACCCCGATCGCGCTCGTGATCGCGTTCGCGGGCGACGGCGACTTCCAGATGTGCGGGCAGGAGCTCGCGACCGCGGTGCAGGAGGGGCTGCCGATCCTCGTCCTCGTGATCAACAACGGCACCTACGGCACGATCCGCATGCACCAGGAGCGCCGCTTCCCCGCGCGCGTGATCGCCACCGACCTCGTCAACCCGGACTTCGCGGCGCTCGCCCGCGCCTACGGCGCGCACGGCGAGCGCGTGGAGGACGCGGCGGCGTTCCCGGCCGCGCTCGCAGCGGGCGCGCGCGGCCGGCGGCCCCGCGCTGATCGAGCTGATCTGCGACCCCGAGGCGCTGACGCCGGGGCAGTCGCTGTCGGAGATCCGCGGCGACGACGCCGGCGGTCCGGTGAGGGGCGCGGCGGAGATCGCCGAGCTCGTCGGCCGCGGCGAGCTCGACCCGGTCGCGGTGGTCGAGGAGGCGCTCGAGCGGATCGCCGGCGCGACGCCGACCTCAACGCGATCATGGTCACGGACGGCGAGCGCGCGCTCGAGCGCGCGCGCGCGGGGGTGCAGCGGCCGGCTCGCCGGCGTGCCGCTGCTGGTCAAGGACCTGATCGACGTCGCGGGCCTGCGGACGACGTTCGGCTCGAAGATCTACGCCGAGCGCGTCGCGGAGACGACCGCGCCGAGCGTGCGCGCGCTCGAGGCGGAGGGCGCGATCGTCGTCGCCACCACCAGGTGCGACGAGTTCGCGTGGGGCGTGAGCGGCCAGAACACGCACTGGGGCGACACGCAGAACCCGCACCGGCCCGGGCGCATCACCGGCGGCTCGAGCAGCGGCAACGCGGCCGCGCTCGCGGTCGGCATGGGCGCGCTCGCGCTCGGCACCGACACCGGCGGCTCGGTGCGGATGCCCGCCGCGGCCTGCGGCGTCGTCGGCTTCAAGACGCCGTTCGGCGCGATCTCGACCGAGGGCGTGTTCCCGCTCGTCCCGGCGCTCGACACGGTGGGGCCGATGGCGCGCTCGGTCGAGGACTGCGCGCTCGCGTGGTCGGTCCTGACCGGCGAGCCGGTGCCCGAGCCGCGGCTCGAGGGCAAGCGGATCGGCAAGCTGATCGCGCCTCCCGAGCCTGGGCGAGGCGCCGAGCCCGCGCCGCGCGACCCGCGCGCCGACGAGCTCCCGGGCGAGGAGGTCGAGCTGCCGGTGCCCGAGGCGGACGTGTGGCCGGTCTTCTACGCCGGCGCCGCCGAGTCGCACCGCGCGACCTACCCGGCGCGCGCGGAGGACTACGGCCCGTCGATCCGCGCCGAAGCTCGAGCGCGCGGTGCGCACGACGCCCGAGGCGCGCGCCGCGCGCGCGACGGCGATGGCGGCGTGGCAGCGCGCGGCGCGCGCAGGACCCGGCGGTCGACGTGATCGTCTCGCCGGTGCTCGGGCTGCCGGAGCTGCCCGCCATCGACACGCCCGAGCACGAGTTCCGGATCCCGTTCTCGGCCTACGCGCGCGCCGTTCAACTTCCTCGGCTGGCCGGCGATCGCGATCGGCGAGACGCAGCTCGCCGCGCGCGACCCGCGGACGCTGCTCGAGGCCGCGCTCGCGTGGGGTCCGTAGGCGCCCCGGGTAGTCTCCGCTGCATGGTGGAGGGGCCCGCGGTCACGCTGGACGACGATCACGCTCCCGCGGTCCGCATCGACGCGCTGGAGATGTTCGTCGACCTGCTCGCGCGCGTCGAGGAGGACGGCTCCTCGGACGCGTTCTACGGGCGGCTGTGCGAGGCGGCGTGCGAGCTGACCTCGATGGACCGCGCGGTGATCTTCCGCTACGACGAGGCCCAGCGCCGCGTGCGCGCCGCCGGCACCCACAACCTGCCGCTCGAGGTCTTCGCGGGCGTGCACTTCACGGTCGAGAGCGCGCCGATCGCGCGCCAGGCGCTGGATGGAGGACCGCGTCCTCGACGTGCCCGAGAGCACGCGGGCTCGAGCTGCCCGAGGCCGTACCGCGACCTGCTGCGCGACGGCCTGCTCGTCTGCACGCCGATCGCCGCCAGCGGGCGCTGGACCGGCGTGATCCTCTCCGACCGCGCCGGCTCGGCGCCGCTGTCGGACGCCGAGCGCTACCTGCTGTGGACGATCGGCAAGGTCGCCGCGCTCGCGACCTCACGCGCGCATCGCCACGCGCAACCAGGAGCTCGCCCACCAGCTGCAGGAGCGCATCGACCTCGCGCGCGAGATCCACGACGGCGTGATCCAGCGGCTGTTCGGCGTCTCGATGGCGTTCTCGGCCGACCAGGAGCTGTCGGCGGAGGCGCGCGGCCGGATCGGCGAGGAGCTCAACGGCGCGCTGCAGGACCTGCGGCGCGCGCTCGGCCGCCCGCTCGGGCGGACGTCGCGCCCGACGCAGACGACGCTGCTGGCCGAGGTCGCGCGCCTCGCCGACCAGCACCCCGAGCTCGGCATCGCGCTGGCCGCGAGCGAGGAGGTCCCGGCGCAGCTCGAGCCGCTCGCGCAGTCGGTGCTGATCGAGGCGATCCGCAACGCGCGCAAGCACGCCGACCCGACGCGTGGTCGACGTGTCGCTGCGGCGGATCGACCGCGCCTTCGTGATGGAGATCTGCAACGACGGCGTGCACGGCCGCCCGCAGCCCGGCGAGCGGCATGGGGCTGCGGCTCGCGGCGCTCGAGGCGATCCAGGCCGGCGGCATCATCGAGTTCGGCGAACGCGAACCCGGCATCTGGCGCGTGCGGCTGGCGGTGCCCCTTGACCGTGCCTGACGTCAGCCCCAGCCGGCTCGCCGCCGGCGGCGGCGGCGGACAAGCGCCTGCGCGTGCTCGTCGTCGACGACCACGAGGTCGTGCACTGGGGCTTCCGCCTGATGCTCGGCGAGCAGCCGTGGGTCGAGCGCTGCCTGAGCGCGCGCAACGGCGAGGAGGCGATCACGCTCGCGCGCCGCTACGACCCGCACGTCGCGCTCGTCGACCTGTTCGTCGGCCAGGAGTCGGGCGCGGAGATCTGCGAGCGCCTGCGCTTCCTCGTACCCGAGCACCAACGTGCTGCTGATCTCCGGCGCCGGCCGCATCTCGCCCAACGCCGCGCGCGCGGCGGCGCCGCCGGCTTCATCTCCAAGGACTGGCCCGCCGCCGACATCGCGGGCGCGGTGCGGATGGTCGGGCTCGGCATGACGGTGTTCAAGCCGCACGAGTCGCCGAGCGGCCCGCCGCTGACCGAGCGCGAGCGCGAGGTGCTCGACCTCGTCGCCGGCGGCGCCACCAACCGCGAGATCGCCGAGCGGCTGTTCCTGTCGCCGCACACGATCAAGGAGCACACCTCGTCGCTGTATCGCAAGCTCGGCGTGCGCAACCGCGCCGAGGCGGTGCAGAAGGCGCAGCGGCTGGGGCTGATCTCCTGAGCGCTGCGGCGAGCGCCTCGCGCCCGCCGCCGCACGACCGGCTCCCAGTGCGACAGCAGCAGGTGCTCGACCGGCAGCTCCAGCAGCGGCAACAGCGCGACCCGCAGCTCCTCGACCCCGCCGTTGCCGGGCATGTCGCCCAGCCAGCCCGGCGGGCAGACGCGCGCGCCGCCCTGGCCGTCGCCGATCAGGCGGTCGCCGGGCACCAGCGCGCGCACCTCGGGGAGCCAGTAGATCGTCTCGCCGAAGCCGTCCACCGGCCGCGCCTCCACGCCCGCGGGCATCGGCGCGTCGTGGCGGACCTTCGCGCCGCCGTAGCGCTCGAGCACCGCGTCGCGCGAGCGGCCGTGCCAGCGGATCGTCGTGAGCACCACGACCGGGCGGCCGGCCACGCGCTCGTCGAGCGCGGGCCACAGCTCGTCGGGGACCTGCGCGTCGATGAAGACGACCGCCTCGGGGGCCTCGAAGAGCACGCTGCCGACCTGCTCGGGCCAGTCGCCCGCGCTCTCCGGCTCGGCGCCCGGCTCCCAGCTCGGATGGGCGGCGGTCCAGTAATGCAGGCCGGGCGCGATCTCCCTCATGCGACGAGCTTCTCCATCAGCCGTTCGAGCGTCTCCTCGGGATCGTCACACAGGCCGGTGTGCACCGGCGAGGTCTGGATCATCGTGCTCGACGGCGCCACGAGCCAGTGGAAGCGCTCGGACTGCTCGAGCTGCGCGACCGGCCCCGCCTCCGCGTCGCCGGCGGCGATCCGCGCCATCGCGTCGAGGTGCGAGCGCACCTCGGCGGCGTCGAGGCCGGGGGCGAACGCCTCCAGGCGCGCCTCGTCGAGCGCGGTGCGCGCCGCGAGGTAGCGGCGCGGGCGGCAGAAGAACACCACGCCGACGTTCATGCACTCCCCGCGCTCGACCCGCGGGACGACGCGCACGATCGCGTACTGGAAGGGCTCAGACCCGGGCACGTTCAGCCTCCTCCGCAAAGCGCCGCGGCGGCTCCAGGCGGGCCGTCAGGTAGCGCAGGTAGCGCTCGCGGTCGGCCCAGCCGGAGGGGACGAGCGACACCGCGTCGCGCAGCGCGTCCACCGTCAGCCGGTCGGCGAGCCGCGCGTCCGCCTCGGCGATCGAGCCCGCGCACGGCAGCAGCACGTGGTCGGCGATCGCCGGGAACGGCTTCGCGGCGTCGGCCTCCGGGTCCCAGTCGCGGTGGTGGAAGTAGAGCGCCGCGCCGTGGTCGATCAGCCACACGCGGTCGTGCCAGACGAGCAGGTTCGGGTTGCGCGGCGTGCGGTCGACGTTGGTCACGAGCGCGTCGAGCCACACGATCTCGGCCGCCGTCTCCGGCGCCGGCTGGAGCCCCGCCGCCGGCGTGTAGGGCAGCGAGCCGGGGAGGAAGTCGAGGCCGACGTTCGCGCCCGCGCTGCCCGTGATCAGGTCCTGGATCTCCGGGTCCGGCTCGGCCGCGCCGAGCGCGGGGTCGAGCTCGATCAGCACGATCTCCGGCACCGCGAGGCCGAGCGCGCGGGCGAGCTCGCCCGCGACGACCTCGGCGACGAGCGCCTTCACGCCCTGGCCCGCGCCGCGGAACTTGAGCACGTAGAGGCCGTCGTCGTCGGCCTCCACCAGACCCGGCAGCGAGCCCCCCTCGCGCAGGGGCGTGACATAACGCGTGGCGGCCACAGAGCGCAGTTCCGGCATCCGCGAAGCCTGTCACCCCCCACCGCGTGGCGCATACCCCCCCTGCCCGGGGGGTGCGACGGCTCCAGCGGTGGGATCGGCGCCCTAGAGCGACCAAGGTGCCCCTCGTGACCACTGGAACCGACATCGCCCTGCTCTTTCCCGGCCAGGGCTCACAGACCCCCGACATGCGCGACCACGTCGCGCGTGAGCTCCCCGACCTGCTCGAGCGCGTCACCGAGCTCGTGGGCGAGGACCCCTTCGCGCGCGTCGACGAGAGCACGCGCTTCGCAGCAGCCCGCCATCTTCTGCGCCTCCGTCGCCGGCTGGACGGCGCTCGACGTCGAGCCCGCCATGGCCGCCGGCCACTCGCTCGGCGAGCTCGGCGCGCTGCACGCCGCCGGCGTGCTGACGCTCGACGACGCCGTGCGCCTCGTCGTGCTGCGCGGCCGGCTGATGGCCGAGGCGGACGACACCGGCTCGATGCTCGCGCTGCTCGGCGGCACCCCCGACGACGCGCGCGCCATCGCCGCGGCCGCCGAGGTGACCGTCGCCAACGACAAAGCCCCCGGCCAGGTCGTCCTCTCCGGCGACCGCGCCAAGCTCGCCGAGGCCGAGGAGGCCGCGCGCGACCAGGCCGACCGTCTACTGGACGGTGCCCTCAAGTCGCTGGAAGGCTTCGGGGTCGGACGTGTCGTGATTCTGCGGGTGGCCGGTGCCTGGGAACTCCCGGTGGCAGCCGCTCATCTGATCCGACAGTCTGACGCCGTTGTCGCCATCGGGGCCGTCATCAAGGGCGATACAGATCATTACGAAGTCATCGTCAACGAGTCGGCTTCGGGGCTCACCAGGGTGGGTCTCGACGCCGGCAGACCTGTGACCAATGCGGTCTTAGCCGCCCACAACCTGGAGCAGGCCCTGGACCGATCCGAGCCGGGGCCCGGCAACAAGGGGGCGGAGGCAGCCGCGGCTGCGGTGGCGGCCGCCCTAGTGATCCCAATCAACTCGTGAAACAGTCGGCCGTTCCCGACTCAGCAACTGGGCGTTACACTGGTTATTCAGAATCAAAACCAAGCGGAGGCATGCTGCTTCCCACCCGGCCACCTGAGGTGCGCACGGGTCCACAGGGCGAAACGCCGGCCCAATGGGGGAGATCCTCATTGGTTCGTGCATCCCTTCTCTGTGAGCAGCAGGCACCGCCTGCTGTTTTTTTGTAGCTGTAAACAGGAGGTAGAGCATCGCTGAACTGCGCATAAACGGATACATACGGGCACCCGAGGTGCGCTTGGTGGCGCCGGACGGGTCCCAGATCGGTGTCAAGAAGTTGTCGGAAGCCCTATGGCTGGCCGATCAACTCGGTCTCGATCTGGTGGAAGTGGCCCCCGAGGCCAAACCACCGGTGTGCCGTTTGATGGACTACGGCAAGTTCAAGTATGAACAATCCATACGTGAACGCGAAGCCCGGAAGCACCAGAAGCGGACTGTCATCAAAGAATTGCGGATGGCGCCTCGCATCGAGGACCACGACTTCGAAATCAACCTCAGGAAAGCATTGGACTTCCTGGACGAGGGAGACAAGGTCAAGGTCACGGTTCGATTTCGAGGGCGGGAACAGGAGCGGCCCGAGTTCGGACGGCGACTCCTCGACCGACTTGCGGAAGGTGTAGGCGAAAATGGCATCGTCGAACAGACTCCCCAGCAAGAGGGAAGACTGATGACGATGGTGATCGCCCCGAGCAGGCGCAAACGCAAGGTCGAATCCGTCGCCAACAGCAGCAGCGAAGCTCCAATCTCAGCCAGTGACGAAGAACAGCAACTTCCGGTCGTTGACGAACCGGTAGCTGAAGAGACATCGACTGCAGAGACTGGCGAGGAGTAATAGATGCCAAAGATGAAGACCCACAGCGGGGCCAAAAAACGGATCAAGGTGACCGGCACCGGCCGACTGTTGCGCAGACAGTCCGGAAAGGGGCATTACAAGCTCGCCAAAGGCAGCGCCACCTTCCGTCGCCGGTCGGGTGAAGTCGAGCTTGAGCGCGGCGACGCCAAGATCGCCAAAAAGCTCCTGGGAATGTGAGGGAACTTCTATGGCACGTGTAAAACGCGGGGTTCAAGCCAGGAAGGCCCATAAGAAAGTCCTGGATCGCGCCAAGGGCTACAAGGGTTCTCGCAGCCGGCGGTTTCGGACGGCGAACGAGCAGGTCATGCATGCGATGCGCGACGCCTACAAGGACCGTCGTGACCGCAAAGGTCAATTCCGCCGACTCTGGATTGCTCGCATCAATGCGGCTGCCCGGCAGAACGGCATGAGCTACAGCACTTTCATGGCCGGCCTCAAGGCTGCTGAAGTCGATATTGATCGAAAGATGCTGGCGGAGATGGCGGTAAGCGATCCCCAGTCGTTCGCCCAGCTGGTCGAGGTTGCCAAGTCCAAATAGGAAGTCTTGGGGTCAACCATGGAGCCGGGCCTGTCCCACCGCAACCCTCGAGTTGTTGAGGCAGCCCGGCTTCATCGTGTGGAGGAACGTCGAAGCCGTCGGTTGACACTCCTCGAGGGCCCTCACCTCCTCGAGGAGGCCGTGCGGGCCGGGGCTCCGCTGGTCGAGATCTTTGCGTTGGCCGACGATGCAGCTTCGGCGCGCCTCGCGCAGTCGGCTGAGGTGGAGCTGGTAGGAGTAAGTGTGGAGGCCCTGCGCCGGCTCTCCTCGACCCAAACTCCACAGAGCCCGGTCGCCATCATCCAAATTCCGGAGCGATCCTTCGACCCCACCCGGAGCCTCCTGGTTGCCTGCCAAATCTCGGATCCCGGGAATCTCGGAGCCATGATCCGCACCGCGGCAGCATTTGGACTCGATATGGGTGCGATGACGGGGACCGTCGATCCGTGGGCACCCAAGGTCCTGCGAGCGGCGGCGGGTGCGCACTTCCAGACCGGGATCGAGCCGATCGCCGATCTGTGGTCGCTCAAAGCAATCAAGGTGGCGACGGTGGTCAGAGGCGGCAGCTCGCCACGGTCGCTACCACCCGGCCGTCTGGCGTTGTTGGTTGGGAGCGAGGCCCACGGCCTTCCCGATGACGTGGTCGCTGAAGCGGACGTTCTCGTGACGATTCCGATGAGCGGTCAAACCGAGAGCCTGAATGCGGCGGCAGCCGCGGCGATCCTGGCTTACGAAGTTTCTCTCAGATAAAGAAACGGCCCCGGTAGCCCGGAGCCGTTTCTGGATGGTCTTTAACTAGGTCAGACGGTTCTGCTGCCCATGCTCCGGTAGACGAGCAGGGCGATGATGGCACCGATAATCGATCCAATGATGCCGGCAGCATCAATGTCGAGATTGCCGTCGCCGATCAGATTGCCAAGGAATCCACCTATCAGCGATCCGATGAGACCAAGAACGATGGTGCCAACGGCGCCCATCGACTCGCGGCCCGGAACAACAGCCCGTGCCACGAATCCGGCAATCAATCCGACAATCAACCAAACAATCAATCCCACGGTCTTCTCCTTATGGATGGGGGTAGCGAATGACGTGGTACCCGAGGGACCGAGTTGATAAACCTCAGTTAAAGCCATCTCGGTACGGCGAGAGTCAGGGTGGGCCGGTGGTTTGGGGTCCGCGAATGAAGCGTCGCCGGTGGGGTGGGGAGGTGGGGTCGAGTGTCAACCCGAGTTGGTGGATGGCGACGTGGTGGTGAAACCAGCAGATCAACGCCAGGTTGCCGAGGTGGTTGCTGCCGCCGTCGGCCCGATGTTTGAGGTGGTGGGGTTCTAACCGGTAGCGGCTGGGGCAGGCGTCGATGACGCAGTGGCCTTGGTCCCTCCGCCACACTTGGGCTCTGACCGCCGGGGGGATCGCCTCCGACAGGTGGGAGACTCCGACCGGGTAGCCGTCTTTTGGATGATGGTGCGGATCCGGCCGGTGCAGAGGACTTCTGCCAGGGTGTTGGGTCCGACCCGAGAACCGGACGACAGGGTGACTCCCAGCTCACCGCCGGTGGGGATGGTGGTGGCGGCGTCGATGAAGACTTCGGCGACGGTGACCGCCCTCCCCTCCGAGCCGCCGGTGAGGCTGTCCAAACAGATCGAAGACATCGCATCGGCCAGTTTCTGGGACCGGCCGACTCCGGGAAGGTCGGGAAGCAGATCTGATCGTGGCCACAGCGCTTTTTCGATGGTTTCGGCGTCGACCCCGACCGCTTCCCCCCAATATTTCAAGGTTGACTGATCCCAAGACTTCTGGACGACCAGATATCTCGACTCGTAACCCTCGGTTTCGGTTTTCGAGTCGATCCGTTTCAAGCTGGCGGTCAACCGGGCGATCGCCGCCAGATCCAGGCCGAAGGACTGGGCGATCAGGTCGTCGGTGGCGCCGGCGAGGCGGAGACGGACCATCGCCACCGCCCGCTCCCACCCCACCTCACCATTAGCCAACAGGGCTTCGACCTCGGCGTCGGCGGCTTTGGCGACCAGCACCAGATCCTGGCGGTGGAAGGGGACACGTCGAGGCGGGAGGAGACCCACTCGACCATCGACCGGCACCCATCCACCAAATCCACCTGCGCCAAGTCGAGCTGGCGGATCGCCTCCAACTGGCGGGCGAACAAAGAGGAATGCTCCGCCTGCCAGTCCAACAACTCCCGACTCGATGCTGTCGACAGTTCCTGATTCCACACTCCAACATGACCCCAAGTATGAAGGGGCGGTGTGACAAAAACCCATATAGAACCTGACGAATCAGAGAAAATCGAAAGAATTTTGAAGGGCCCGCCACACCCCCGCGGTCCTCCTTCCCTTCGAAGACAGCGCCCGACGAACTACGATGCCACTTTCCCTCGCCGATTCTTATTTCGATCCGAGGCGCCCTCGAGCTCCGCGAGGTGTTCTCGCCAGTGGTTCGTGATGGCTTCGATCCGCTCATTCCCTGTCACCAGCTCGCCGTCCGGTCGCTTCAGGCAGGGACGGTCGAGGTCGGGGGAGTTGGCGATCGCCCGCTGCAAACGGGCATGGGCCTGGCGGATTTGAATCAGGAGGTCATCAAGGCTCTCTCCCTCGTGGAGGATCCGGCAGATCTCGTTGATCGTGTCCCAATCGGCTGGCACGTCCAGAAGGGGCCGCCGAATCCCACCGATTGGATGCCCCAGGCGGTGGCCTCGTGAAAGTAGATGAAGTGCATCAACACATCGTGAGCCTCCCACCGATCGAAGCGGGCGTCGCCGGTCCGCCCGGGTCCCTCGAAGAAGGCGAGAGTGCTGCTCACAACATCGTCCAGACCGGCCAAAGCTCCATTCGATGTCGTCACGCCCCGTATCGTAAGGAACCCTTGCGCCACCCCGGTAACCTCCTCGACCCACATGGATCTTGAACAGCTCATTGAGGCAGCCCGGGACAAAGGCCGCAGCCGCAGGTGACCTTGCTGCCCTGGACGCCGTCGAGAACGAGCTCACAGGCCGCTCGAGCCCGATTGCCGAAGCCCGGCGCGAACTCGGGAAGATGCCCGCCGAACAACGGCCGTCCTACGGAGCGAAGGTCAACGAGGTCACCGAGGGTGTAAAGGCGGTCCGGCAACCCGGAGGAGCGAACTCATCCGGCTCGAGGCGGATCGCCTGCTCCAAGACGACCGGGTGGATGTGACGCTCGACGCCTGGACCATGCCTATGGGCACCGAGCACCTGATCCAGCAGACCATCGACGAGGTATGCGAGATTTTCATCGGGCTCGGATACCGGGTGGCCGAAGGTCCCGAAGCCGAGCTCGGCTGGTACAACTTCGGTGCTCTCAACACCCCGCCCACCCATCCCAGCCGCCTCGAATCCGACACGCTGTATCTCGACTACGGCGACCCCGCCGATGAGATGCTGCTCCGGACCCAGACCTCCCCGATGCAGGCCCGATACATGGAGGCGTACGACCCTCCGGTTTACGTCGTGGTTCCGGGCAAGACCTACCGGGCCGATGCCATCGACGCCTCCCATCTTCCGGTGTTCCATCAAGTCGAGGGACTTGCGGTCGACTCCAATATCACGATGTCGGACCTGAAAGGGACCCTCGCCTACTTCGCCCGCGAGTTTTTCGGGCCCCAGGTAGTGATCAGACTTCGTTCCCACTTCTTCCCGTTCACCGAGCCTTCGGCCGAACTCGATGTGTCGTGCTTCGTCTGCGGAGGGACCGGGATCGACTGTCGCTTGTGCAAAGGCTCGGGGTGGCTGGAGATGGCCGGGTGCGGGATGGTCGACCCCAACGTTTTCGAGGCCGTCGGCTACGACCCGGCCACGGTCACAGGATTCGCGTTCGGGCTGGGCGTGGAGCGGCTGGCGATGGTCAAACACGGAATCACCAACATTCGCCACTTCGTCGACAACGACATTCGCGTCCTCAGGCAGTTCCGATGAAGGTCTCCTTCGCTGGCTGGCGGACTACATCGAGCTTCCTACCCAGGATCCAGGAGAATTGAAGTGCGTGCTCGATTTGATCGGCCACAAGGTTGAGAGCATCGAGTTGCTCGAGCCCGGGTGGACCGACGTCTACGTGGCGCGGGTCGACGGGATCAGGCCGCACCCGAACGCCGACAAAGTTCGCCTCTGCATGGTCAACACTGGAAGGGACCAGGTCGAGGTCGTGTGCGGCGCCTGGAACTTCGAAGCGGGTGCCAAGGTTGCCTTCGCGTTCCCGGGGGCCGTCCTGCCGGGCGGGATGGAAATCGGTCGTCGCCAAATTCGTGGGATCGAGTCGGCGGGGATGATCCTCTCCGAACGCGAACTGGGACTCGGTGACGATCACGCTGGAATCCTCGTTCTCGATTCCGATGCTCCGGTGGGTGTTGATTTCACCGAACTCGTCGCCCTTCCCGATGTGATCTTCGACCTCGAGATCACGTCCAACCGGCCGGATGCCATGTCGATGATCGGGATTGCCCGGGAATTGGCGGCTTACTACGACATTCCCTACACCTTTCCGCCGATCGATCCGCCGACGACCGGCGAACGCAACCAAAGTCAAGGTTCGGATCGAGGATCCCACCGGCTGTTATCGGTTCGTGGCACGAGAACTGCGCGGTGCCAAGATCGCACCTTCCCCTTTCTGGATGCGCCAGCGCCTGCGGGCCGCCGGGGTCCGCCCGATCTCGAACGTCGTCGACGTCACCAACTACGTGATGCTCGAGCTGGGTCAGCCCCTCCATGCCTTCGACCTCGACAAGGTGACCGACGAGTCGATCATCGTTCGGCGAGCGCAGCCGGGGGAGAAACTCGTAACCCTCGACGGGGTGGAGCGGACCCTGGTCCCCGACGACCTGGTGGTGGCGGACGCCGTCAAGGCGTCCGGTCTGGCGGGAACCATGGGAGGGGAGGAATCCGAGGTCTCAGCGACGACCACCCGGGTGCTGATCGAGGCCGCAGCCTGGGATCCCCCGACGATCATGTACATGAGCCGTCGGCACGGCCTTCTCTCGGAAGCGTCGCGGCGCTTCGAGCGAGGGGTCGACCCCAACCTCCCGCCCGACGCCGCCGCCCGGGCAGCCCGGCTGATGGTGGAGCTGACTGGTGGGACCACGCCGGCGACTACATCGATGAGATTGCCAGAGTGGTGGCGCCGGCCTCACATCGAACTTCCCCTGTCGGAGGTCACCCGCATCCTTGGAGACGACGTCCCGATAGCGGAGGTAGCGCCCCTACTCAAGCGCCTTCATCTCGGGGTGGAAGGGTCCGACCCGTTGACCGTCACGGTCCCAACCTATCGGCCCGACCTGACCCGGCCCGTCGATCTGGTCGAGGAGGTTGCCCGGCTTTTCGGTTTGGACAAGTTCGCTGAGACGGTGCCTACCGGTCCGGGGGGTGGTTGGACCGTCGAACAGAAGCGCCACCGGATGGTCAGGCGAATCCTCACCGGAGCCGGTTTTTCGCAGGCCGTCAACCTCGCCTTTCTCGGACGCGGGGATCTTGGAAGCGTTCGCCTATCCCGCTCGACCACGAGGGCCGGCAGACCATCTCGGTCAAGAACCCTCTCAACGACGAACTCGCATCGTTGCGGACCTCACTGGTGCCCGGTCTGCTCCGCTCGCTGCGGTACAACGTCGCCCGCGACCTTGCCGACGTGGCTCTTTTCGAAATCGGCCGAGTCTTTCACAACCGGCATTGGACTGAGGACTCCCGCGTGCCCGACCAACCCGACCGCCTCGCCTTCGCGGTGTCGGTCGATTCGGCCCGCGGGCCTCGAGGGTTCGGCTCGGCTCGCCGATGTCCACGTCGCGACTGCAATCTGGAAGCTGCTCGGTGACGGGCTCGGCCTCGAACACGAACTCAAGGCAGCGTCCCACCCGGGATTCCATCCAGGCCGGACAGCCGACGTCTTCGTCGACGGTGTACGGATTGGCCACGTCGGTGAGATTCATCCACTGACGGCGGCGGCTTACGACCTAGAGGGCCGGGTCGCGGCAGGAGAGATAGACCTGGCCCCGATCATCGCGCCCGTGCCCGATTGGCAGCTGACGGAACCAAGCCCTTATCCACCTGTGGAGTTCGATCTCGCATTCGAGGTCGATGAGGCTCTGCCCGCCGCTGACCTTCTCCGGGCGACGTCAGCCCCCCACGCCGACCTCCTGGAGAGCGCCAGGGTCTTCGACGAGTTTCGCGGCCCCAGCCTTCCGCCAGGGCGCAAGAGTCTCGCCGTCCGATATGTCTTCCGTGCCCCGGACCACACATTGACGACCGAGGAGACGGCGGCTCTTCGCAGAGACCTCATCGCAGCCGCGCAGTCCCTCGGGGCGATACTGAGAGGTGCTTGAGATGGATCGCTTTCTCAGCATCGGGGACATCGAGCCCGCCGAGTTGCGGGATTTGGTCGCCCTGGCGGCCAAGGTGAAATCCGATCCGGGATCAGTTGCCGGGGCTTTGACCGGGCGGTCGATCGGCCTGTTCTTCATGAAGCAGTCCGTGCGGACCTGGGTGTCCTGCGACGTGGCTGCGATCCAGTTGGGAGTACACCCGGTGGTCATCCGCAACGAACAAGTCGGCCTTGGCACCAGGGAAACTCCCGAAGACGTCGGCCGGGTGCTCGAGAGGTATCTCGATCTTCTCGGGATGAGGGTCTTCGACCATTCCGACCTCGAGAAGATCGCCGAGGTCGTGTCCGTCCCGGTGGTGAACCTGCTCTCCGACGTCGAGCACCCGTGTCAGGCGATCGCCGACATTCAAACCCTCGCCGAGCATCGCCCGGTCGACGGTGCGGTGCTGGCCTATGTCGGGGACGGGAACAACACTTGCAACTCATTGATGCTGGCGGCAGCGATGGCCGGGGCTTCAATGAGGATCGCTACGCCGCCCGGTTACGAGCCGGATCGCCGGCTGTTGGCCGAAGCCCATCGCTTCGGAGAAGTGGTGGTCACCAACGACCCGCAGGAGGCGGTGGCCGGAGCCGATGCGGTCTACACCGATGTCTGGGCTTCGATGGGTCAGGAATCCGAGGCCGATGAGCGCCGAGCCGCCTTCGATCCATACCGAGTGGACCTCGATCTCTTCGACTCCGCCAAAGACGACGCCATCTTCCTGCACTGCTTGCCTGCCCACCGGGGCGAAGAAGTGACCGACGAAGTGATGGATCATCCTCGATCCCGGGTCTATGACCAGGCTGAAAACCGGCTCCACTCGTTCAAAGCGATTCTTCTCACGGCGCTGGGCTGATACGAAGCCTGCAAGGAACGACACAAGACGGACCAACCAGAGTTCGAGAGGAGATGCGTTGACAGACATACCGGGCTCGAAAGGCAAAACCCGCCGACGGCGCCGGCATCCGGCGATGAAAGATCCGGAGGAGCTGACAAGGGGGGAGCGGGCCGCCGATCTCCTTCGCAATGGAATGGGCTCATGGGCCTTCGTCTTGATCGCCCTCGCCTTTCTGGCGGGATGGATGGCCGCCAACGGGAAGGATGGCTTCGATCCCTATCCGTTCATCCTCCTCAATCTGATCCTCTCGTGCCTGGCTGCTCTGCAGGGAGCCATACTTCTGATCGCCGCCAAGCGAGCCGACTCCCTCTCGCGCGACCTGGCCGAGCACGATTTCAAGACCAATGTCGAGGCCTTTGAGATCATCAAGGAAATCAGAGATCTAACTCGCAAGATTGACGAGGCCACAGCGAGAGAAAGGTGAGGCGAGACTTCCCACAGTTTCTCCTGGGCCCGGCCGAGGAGGCCGCGCCCCTCTTGCTCGGATGGCACTTCGTCAGCACTGCCGGTGGAGGCATTACCGAGGTGCGTCTGACAGAAGTCGAGGCGTACTCACCCGACGACCCGGCCAGTCATGCCTTCAACGGGATCCGACCCCGCAATGCTGCGATGTTTGGGCCGCCGGGCACCCTCTACGTTTACCGCTCTTACGGGGTCCACTGGTGCGCCAACATCGTTTGTGGTGATGTCGACACCGGAGCCGCCGTCCTGGTTCGGGGCGGGGTGGCGGTTGCCGGGGTCGAGCTAATGATCAGCCGCCGGGGCAGGGACTCGGAACTCCTCAACGGGCCCGGCAAGCTCACGCAGGCCCTCGGCATCGACTTCTCGCACAACGGCCTGGACCTATTCGAGGCGGATTCCCCGATTCGCCTGACACCCGGCGAGCCACCACCGGCGATACAGACAACACCGCGCATCGGGATCAGCAAGGCAATCGAGCGACCATGGCGCTTCGTCTCGGTGCCTCACCGAATCGATTGATCGGTTGATCGAGGGCAAAACGTGGCTATGCGGCCAACCCGCCTTTAACCTTCCCAGCCCGATGCCAACATCCCCGGATCTCGCACGCCTTCTCCGCCGCACCGACACCGTGCGGCCGGCTGACGAATTGGCTCCCCGACTCGCCGAGGGAAAGAAGCTGCGGGTGAAGCTGGGATTGGACCCGACGGCGCCGGCTGTCACCCTCGGGTGGGCGGTCGTCCTGCGCAAGTTGCGTGACTTCCAGGAACAGGGCCATACCGCGGTGCTGATCGTTGGGGACTTCACGGCTCAAGTGGGAGATCCCTCACAAAAGAGCGAGACGAGGCGCCGCCTTTCGGCCGATGAGGTTCGCGGCTACGCACAGGCGGTTCTCACCCAGTTTGAAAAGATCCTCCTGCCCGAGCCGCTCGAGATCCGTTACAACTCTGAATGGCTGGGAGCCCTCGACATGACCGAGGTGCTCGAGTTGACATCCACCGCCACAGTCGCCCAGTTACTCGAACGGGGAGACTTCGCCAAGAGATTCGAGTCGAAGTCACCGATTTCGGTGATGGAGTTCATGTATCCCCTGCTCCAGGGCTACGACTCGGTGGCAGTCGAGGCCGATGTCGAACTGGGCGGCAGCGACCAATTGTGGAATCTCATGATGGGCCGGGTGGTGCAGGAGAGATATGGTCAACGACCTCAGATCGCCATGACGATGCCGCTCCTCCTTGGCACCGACGGAGCGCACAAGATGTCGCAGTCGCTCAACAATTACATCGGGATCACCGATGACGCCGAGGAGATCTTCGGAAAGGTGATGAGCATTCCCGATACCCTGATGCCGCAATGGTTCCGTCTGGCGACGGAGCTTCCCGAGCCTGAGGTCGACCGATTGATCCGGGATGTCGAGAACGGGACGCTCCACCCTGGCCAAGCCAAGCGTCTCCTCGCACGATCGGTGACGGACCTCTATTGGGGCGAGGGCTCGGGAGCGGAAGCGGAATCGGCGTTCGATCGGTTGTTCCGCGACCATGAAGTTCCTGCGGACATCGAAGAGGTGACTCTGCCCGCCGCCGATCCGGTTCACCTGCCGTCGCTCCTGAGGGACCTGGGACTGGCGTCCTCCGGATCGGAAGCGCGGCGATTGATCGAACAAGGAGCGGTCAAGGTCAACGGTCAGCGGATCGACTCCGACGAAGTGACTCGAGCCACGTTGGTCGGCGCGGTGCTCCAGGTTGGCAAGCGCCGTTTCGTGAAATTCACCGGGTGAAACGTCGCACCGCACGGCTGCCGGCACGTGATTCGATTTTCTCAGATCAACGGGAATGATTCGGCGTCCGGAGTCG
>CAWBOD010000016.1:30000-93666 GCA_963790345.1 uncultured Acidimicrobiia bacterium
CTTGGCGGAGATCGCGACGATTACCGAATCGATGAATCGGCGTCGCAGATCTCGATACCTGGAATCCTCAGAGGCCATACGCCGGCCATCTCACATCGATTTGAGATGAAGATATGGTCCGAGCTTCATGGCGACACGGAGATAACTCGAGCGAAATTCCTTGTCGGGTAAGTTCCGACCTGCACGAATGGCGTAACGATTTGGGCACTGTCTCAACCAGGGACTCGGTGAAATTGCAGTGTGAGTAAAGATGCTCACTACCTGCGGCAGGACGGAAAGACCCCGGAACCTTTACTGTAGTTTGACATTGGAGTTTGGCGTATGATGTGTAGGATAGGTGGGAGACTGTGAAGCGGAGGCGCCAGCTTTCGTGGAGTCAACCTTGAAATACCACCCTTCGTATGACGGGCTTCTAACCTCGATCCATTATCTGGATTAGGGACATTGTCTGACAGGCAGTTTCACTGGGGCGGTGGCCTCCTAAAGAGTAACGGAGGCGCTCAAAGGTTCCCTCAGCCTGGTCGGCAATCAGGCGTTGAGTGTAAAGACACAAGGGAGCTTGACTGCGAGACCAACAAGTCGAGCAGGGACGAAAGTCGGACTTAGTGAACCCATGGTGGCACGTGGGTGTGCCATGGTTCAACGGCTAAAAGGTACTCCGGGGATAACAGGCTTATCGGGCCCAAGAGTCCATATCGACGGCCCGGTTTGGCACCTCGATGTCGGCCCGTCGCATCCTGGGGCTGGAGCAGGTCCCAAGGGTCTGGCTGTTCGCCAGTTAAAGCGGCACGCGAGCTGGGTTCAGAACGTCGTGAGACAGTTCGGTCCCTATCCGCCGCAGGCGCAGGAGATTTGAAGGGAGCCGTCCCTAGTACGAGAGGACCGGGATGGACGTACCTCTGGTGTGCGAGTTGTTCTGCCAAGAGCATGGCTCGTTTGCTATGTACGGAAGGGATAAGCGCTGAAAGCATCTAAGTGCGAAACCCACCCTGAGATGAGATCTCCCACGGGGATAACCCGGTAAGGCCCCTGGTAGAAGACCAGGTTGATAGGCCGGAGGTAGAAGCGCAGTAATGCGTGTAGCCGACCGGTACTAATCGGCCGAGGGCTTGGATTGAATTCAGGATCAACGTGCTCGCTATGGAGTGCTCGGGGTACCGAGTTGCTCAAAGCTTTGTCCGGTGGCGTTAGCGGCCGGGAACCACCCGTTCCCATTCCGAACACGGAAGTGAAACCAGCCAGCGCCGATGGTACTTGGGGCTCACGCCCCTGGGAGAGTAGGTCACCGCCGGGCATTTTTTGACCCGTCGACCGACGGGTCGGCGGGCCGGCACCGACTTCGGTGTCGGCCTGTTTTTGTATCACAAGTCCGATCGGCGCCCGAGGGTTCGAGGTGATTCGTGGCTCGCAATTCATCAACCCCGCCCGGCCGTGGCGACAACGACCGCTCCAGACGAAACAACGGTTCGGACCGCTCCGGGCCACCCTCGCGGTAGCCGACGTCCATCGGACCCGAGTCGCTCAAGTCAGGGCCGCGGTCCGAGAGCGGGCGGATCTCGCTCCAGCGATTCCCGGGACACGGAACCAGATAAGGGGCGGCGCACGCGCCAGGATTCGAGGCCGCGGACCATCACCTCCGTCCCCGATGGCACCCTGCCGAAGTGGGTGCGCGACGAAGTGATCAGAGCGACTCCCAAGGATCGTCGAGACGCCGCCATTCGCCAGCTCGAGCTGGGCATCAACCACTACGCCGAGGAGCGCTACAAACGGGCCATCGACCACCTTGCTCAGGCCAAGGCGCTGGCTCCGCAATCTTCGATCATCCGCGAGCTTCTCGGCCTCTCCGCCTATTACGCCGAGCAATGGCTCCCGGCGCTGCAGGAGCTGAGAGCGTTTCGTCGTTTCACCGGTGAAACGATCCACATGCCGGTGGAGATGGATTCTCTTCGGGCGCTGGGGCGTTCCGCCGACGTCGACAAGGCCTGGGAGCTGTTCGCCGAACTGGGTGGCGATCGTGATACTCAGCGCGAGGCCGCCGTCGTCTACGCCAGCCACCTTCTCGACAAAGGCCGGGTGGCCGATGCCTGGCGAATCATCAGGCCCGGGCGCCTGGTCTCGCCGGCTCCCGAATCCGAAGTCAGACGATGGTTCGTCGCGGCCCGGGTCGCCCTGGCAGCAGGCGACAAGGAGGCCGCCGGCCGGCTGATCACGGCTATCGCCCGCGAGGACCCGGCGCTGCCCGGCCTGGCGGAGCTGCAGGGGGAGCTGTAAGGGTTGGGCTCTAAGACTTTCTGTCACTCACCCTTCGTACCCTTCAACCCATCTCGCCTTCCCCGACTGATCAGGACCTCAGGTCAAAGCTGAGGCCAGGAGGGGGTTCCTATGGGCCTCAATATGGTTGTCCTCAACGGTCGATTGGCGGCGGCGCCCGAGCATCGAGTGCTCGAATCCGGCAGCAGAATGGTGCGACTCCTCGTGGCGGTTCGATCCGAAGAGCCGCAGGGCCGCCTCGACGTCCTGCCCGTCATCTGGTGGGAGCCCGAGGAAGAGTTCGCGGCCGCACCACCCAATGTCGGGAGCAACATTTGGGTTACCGGTTCTGTCCAACGTAGATATTGGGAGTCGGCCGACGGTCGCCGAAGCAAACTCGAAGTCGTTGCGGTGCATGTCGCGGTTCTAAATGAGGACTCCCAGGCATCCGAATCTGCAGCTCGTTTAGGACATTGACATGCCTCGTACACTCGAAGAGTTCCCGATCCCCGAGGAGGTGTTGTGATGTCCCGTGGAGACACGAAGTGGTACTGGACGGACGATCTGGCGCGCCTCCTGGAGGGGACTGGCCGAACCGACGCGATCATGCGTCGGTGGATAAACCAGCCAGTGGCGGTGCGTGGCGAAGGTGAGCCGATCGCCGTCGCGGAGGCGTTGTTGGCCGACGAGGGCGACGAGGTTCTCTTAGCTGCTTGAGTCCGATGAAGGCTGACCGGGCGTCGATTTGATGTGTCGGTCGTAACCGCACAAGCTGGGCCACCATGTCCCGGCCGCTATGGAGCCCTCGCTGGCTGTTTGGACACGTGCTCGTCGTTGCGGTGTGCGTGCTGTTCGTCAATCTCGGGTTCTGGCAGGTCCGTCGCCTGGAAGAGCGGCGCCTCGAGAACATCGTGATGGCGAATCGGTTGAGCGCCGATCCGGTGTCGATCGAGGACCTGGTGGTCGGGGCGGGCTCCGACCTTGACTCCCTGGAATTTCGCAATGCCGCCGCCAGCGGACTCTTCGAGCCGGGGGAGGAGGTGCTGGTTCGTTCCCAGGTGCACGAGGGCACGGCCGGATGGCATGTGATCACGCCGCTGGTCTTGTCCGATGGGCGCGCGGTCCTCGTCAATCGAGGTTGGGTTCCCCTCGAAATGGATGCCGTGCCGGTTCCGGCAGCAGCCACCCACCGGCGAGGTGACAATCGGTGGGTGGGTCAATCTTCCCCGGACCCGACAGAGGGGCGGATCGACCGAGCCCGAAGGAGTCCTGACCCACATCGCCCGGGTCGATATCGATCGCCTCCAACAACAGATGCCGTTCACGTTGTTGCCGGTCTACATAGTTGCCGACGACTCCGCATCCTCGCTGCCCGTGCCCGTGGCTCGACCTGACGTGACCGACGAGGGCCCCCACCTCACTTATGCGATCGAGTGGTTCTCGTTCACGTTGATCTCAGTTGTGGGTTACTTCTTCCTGCTCCGCCGGGCGGTGCGCCGGTCAGGCGTCGTCGACCGGACCAGCCGGTTTGGCCAGCCCGTCGATGACAGTGACACTGCCGAGCGCCCGCAGTAGCTCCGGATCGATTTTCACCTTGGCGCTGCGGCTTCCGGCGCCCAGGATCACCCAGTCATGAGCCATCACTCTGGCGTCGACCCAGATCGGAAGGTCTGCCGGGAGCCCGAACGGGGTGACCCCGCCGATCATCATCCCGGTGATGTTCACCGTCTCTTCGGCCGGAGCGAAGGAAGCCTTTTTCACATCCATGCGCCTGCGAACCTCGCCGTTGACGTCGAGCCGATCGGTCGCCAGCACAACACACGCGACGTGGCGACCCTCAGGGCGTCGGGAAGAGACCACGATGGTGTTGGCCGATCGCTCCAAAGGAATGCCGTAGGCCGCACAGAAGGCCGCGGTATCGGCCAAATCGGGATCGCACGCCATCACCTCATAGGGCCGGCCCAGCCGGTCCAAGGCTTCGATCACTCGGGGGTCTGGTTCGGGAGTCGTCAAAGGGTGGCGGAGTGTACCGGGGCTAAGGTGTCGCCTCCATGGCCAGCCTGACAGTGGTCGGGAGCGTCAATCTCGACTTCGTAATGCGCGTTCCGAGGTTGCCGGTCGCCGGCGAGACCGTCACGGACGGGGAGTTCTCCCGTCATCCCGGCGGGAAAGGGCGCTAACCAGGCTCTGGCCGCAAGGCGTCTGGGAGCCACCGTGAGTCTGGTCGCTGCGGTGGGACACGACGAGACCGCCGAGGCAGCTCTGGCATTGCTCGAGAACTCCGGAGTCGACCTCTCCCGCTGCTGGATCCACGAAACTCTCCCGACCGGAGTGGCGGTCATCCTGGTCGACTCCCACGGTGAGAATCTGATAGCCGCGGCACCGGGTGCCAATCGAGCCCTCACCGCCGACGCCCTCGAATTGGGGTCCGACGAGGCCGTGATGTGCCAGTTGGAGATCCCCGTCGAGACGGTTGAGGCTGCGGCCGCCTCGACCACCGGCTTCTTCTGCCTCAATGCCGCGCCCGCCCGAGCGGTGCCAAAGGATGTTCTGAAGAGAGCCGACCTGGTGGTCGTCAACGAAGTCGAGCACGCCATGCTCGGGGTGGATCTCGGCGAAGCCCGCGGCCTGGTTGCTCTGACCTTGGGGAGCGCGGGAGCAACCCTCTACCGCCACGGGCGCACCGTTGCCAAGGCGACCCCACCCCGGGTTGATGTCGTTGACACGGTGGGCGCCGGGGATTGCTTCGTGGCGGCTCTGACCGTGAGCCTCCTCGATGGGCTCTCGCCCGAGCTCGCGCTGCAGCGAGCAGTCGTTGCCGGGGCCCTGGCCACCACCGTCGAAGGGGCCCAGGCCTCGATGCCGACTGCTGCCGAAGTCGACGCCCTGATGGCAGCCAGATAGGACATCGTGAGCGTCCCCATCATCCTCGACTGTGACCCCGGGCACGACGACGCGATTGCCCTTCTGCTCGCATTGGCGAGTCCCGAAGTCGATCTCCTCGGCGTAACGACGGTGGCCGGCAACAGCACACTCGACAAGACGACCACGAATGCACTCAAGGTCCTCGAATTGAGTGGCAACCAGCAGGTTCCCGTCGCCATGGGGGCTCCGCGACCCCTGGTCCGGGAGCTGGTGGTGGCCGAACATGTCCACGGCCAAAGTGGCCTCGACGGTCCCAGCCTGGCGGATCCGGTAACCCGACCGGTGGCGCTCCACGCCGTCGACTTTCTGGCAGATCGGATTCTGAGTTCACCCGATCCGGTCACTCTGGTTCCGGTGGGCCCGCTGACCAACATCGCGCTCCTGCTCAATCGCTACCCGGAGGCTTTCAACAACGTCAGCCGGATCGTTTCGATGGGAGGGGCGATCGGTCTCGGGAACTTCACGCCGGCCGCCGAGTTCAACATCTACGTCGACCCGGAGGCGGCCCACCGCGTCTATCACTCGGGAGTCCCGATCACCATGATTGGTCTCGATGTCACGCATCAGGCTCTGCTCGATCAGGCTCACGCCGAGCGGCTCCGTCCTTTGGGCAAAGCCGGGCGTTTTGTCGCGGAGATGCTCGACTTCTTCATCGGGAACTATCCCCGCCACCGAAGCGGGGGAGGGGGAGCCCCGATCCACGACGCGGTGGCGGTGGCCACCATCATCTGGCCCGACCTCGTATCCACTGTTGACTGCCACGTAACCGTCGAGACCCAATCGGATCTGTGCCGCGGCCGTACCGTGGTCGATCGGTGGCACGTCACCGGGAAACCCTCGAACGCCGAGGTCGGTTTGGCCCTTCCCGGCGACCGCTTTGCCGAACTTCTGATCGAACGAATCTCCCGCCTCGGGTGATCATCATTTCGCGCTAATATTCCGTCACAGTGACGTTATCCACCATTCGTCGATGCCTTTGGTGCGGTGCTGCTTTCCGGGCCTCGGAGGGAACCGGAAGGCCGCGGGCGTACTGTCGGCGCAGCCATCGCCAGCGGGCCTTCGAATCCCGGCGTCTCGCGGCGTCCCACGGCCTGGGCGCCGACGACGTGCTCATGTCCCGAGCCAGTCTGGCCGAGCTCAGGGATGCCATCTATCAACTCGAGGCGGCCATGGAGGACGTCGACACCGATCTGGCCGAAGCCGACGACCCTGGCCGGCATAGATCGGCCCTGTGGCATCTCTACGGGGCCGCCGCCAACCTCAGGGGGGTGCGGCTCGAGCCCAGGGCCGTGGGACCGGCCTAGCCGCCGGGATGATGCGAAGCGCCCATAATCCCCGTTATGTTACTTAGACCCAGGTTGGCCCAATGACCCATGCGAAACAACTTCGGCCTAACCGATGAGGGCTCGCAGCTGGCGGATACCGATCATCAACGGTGCGAGGTTCTCCGGCTGATCGGGCCCGACCCCGCTGACGAATGCGGTCAGTCGTTCGATAGCGCCGGCGTGCTCTTCCATGAACGCGGCGAGAGCCGCTTGCGGTGGAAGGTCGCCGGCACCCTGGAGGATCCTCTTGGTCAGGGTGCGCCTGATCTCGACCATGTCGTCTTCAAGGGCCTCGAGGGCCCATCGCTGCCAGGTATCCGTGAAGTAGAACCCACTGGCTAAGTCCTCGAGCCGGTCAAGTCCAACTGCCCGGCCTGCGTGGAACATGATCTCCGCCACCTCCGCCACCTTCCGACCGTGGGCCTTGGCCAGGTCGATCGCATTGGGGGCGTGAACCAACTGGCGGCGAAAGACGTGCCGTCGGGCCAATTCCAGAGGCACGTCGGCTTCGAGCAGGATTGCTTCCTCGGCACGATGGATCTCTCTCCAATCATCCGGCCCGGCCTCGGGAAGGGCATCCTCAAACTCGGCGAAGCCGCCGGCGTCGGCCGCGATGGCCTCGGCAATGTCGATCTTGGGAAGCCGAACCAGATAACGCCGGGTCAATGAGGCGACCACGCGATCCTGTCCGGTCATCAGTTCGAACCACACGGCGAGGTCGATCTCGTCGACCAACTGTTCGATGGCCTCCCATTTCGACTTGGCGTTCGAAACATCGCGGGCAATGCGGTATGCCTTCACCACCTCCGCCTTGGTCGCACCGCTCCGCGTGGTCATCCTGCTGACAAACGTCGTTCCGACGCTGTTGACGACATCGTTGGCGAGGATCGTTGCGGTCAGCTCTCGACGAAGCGGGTGTTGCGGGATGAGCGCCTCGAATCGAGCCGACACCTCATGGGGAAAGTACTGCTTGAGATCCTCGAGCAACGACGGGTCGTCAACGAGGTCGGAGTCGGCCAGAGAAACTTTCAGTGACCGCTTGGCATCGACCAGCAGCACCGCCAGCTCGGGGCGGGTCAAGCCACGGCCGCTCCGGCTCCTTTCAGCCAAGACCTCGGTCTGGGGCAGGACATCCAGGGCGCGGTCGAGGAGGCCTTCAGCCTCGAGCTGAACCATGAGGTGTTCGTGAGCCCCCACCCGGCGGAGGGCGGCGCGTTCCTCCTGCGAGATCATCTGCGCCTGTTGAAAGTTGTCGTACAGGATTCGCTCAACCACCTGGGGGGCGGAAGCGGCCACCAACCGATCCCGCTCGGCCCGGGTGAGTTCCCCGCGTCGCTCGCTAAGTCCGAGCAGGATCTTGAGATTGACCTCGCGGTCCGAACAGTCCACTCCTCCCGAGTTGTCGATGAAGTCGGTGTTGACCTTGCCCCCGGCCAGGGCGTACTCGACTCTGCCGGCCTGCGTGAATCCGAGATTTCCACCTTCGACGACACACCGGCATCGGAGGCTCGACCCGTCGACCCGCACCGGGTCGTTCCCCCGGTCGCCAACGTCTTCATTGGTCTCGTTGCTTGCCTTGACGTAGGTGCCGATGCCGCCATTCCAAAAGAGATCCACCGGAGCCAAGAGAATTGCCCTGACGAGCTGGAACGGCGCCCAGTTGGCCCGACTCACCCCGAGCGCCGCCTGCGCTTCAGTCGAGAGCTGGATCTCCTTCGCCGTTCGGGGCCACACTCCCCCACCGGGGGACAAAGCCAGCCTGTCATAGTCATCCCACGACGACCTGGGGAGATCAAAGAGGCGCCGTCGCTCCGCGAAGGATTTCTCCGGGTCAGGATCGGGATCGATGAAGATGTGCCGATGGTCGAAGGCGGCGATCAGTTTGATCTGTCCAGATCCGAGCATCCCGTTGCCGAAGACGTCGCCGGACATGTCGCCGATGCCTATCGCTGTGAAGGGTTCCCGATGCGGATCGATGCCAAGCTCGGCGAAGTGACGCTCGAGCGACTTCCACGCACCCCGAGCCGTGATCCCTAGCTTCTTATGGTCGTAGCCTGCCGAGCCTCCCGAGGCAAAGGCATCATCGAGCCAGAACCCGTACTCGGCGGCGATCGAATTGGCCAGGTCGCTGAAGGCCGAGGTGCCCCGATCGGCGGCCACTACCAGATAGGGGTCAGGGCCGTCATGGACGTTGACGTTGGAAGGATGGACCGCCTGGCCGTCGACCAGGTTGTCGGTCACGTCGAGCAGGGCGCGGACGTACGACTCGTACTGGGCCCGCACCTCATCGGGTATCAGCATCGGGTCGGACGGCGGCCTTCGCAGGACGAACCCGCCCTTGGCGCCGGTGGGAACGATTACTGCGTTCTTCGTGATCTGAGCCTTCATGAGCCCGAGGACTTCGGTCCGATAGTCCTCGCGCCGATCCGACCAACGGATGCCTCCCCGCGCAACTGGACCCCCCGCAAATGGATGCCCTCGATATCCATCCCGTACACGAAGATCTCAGCGAAGGGAACCGGCCGCGGCATGTCAGGTACGGACGCCGAGCGGAGCTTGAAGGAGAGGACCGAGCGATCGCCTCGGTAAGCGTTGGTTCGCAGCGTCGCTTGGACCAATCGGTAGAAGCTGCGAAAGATGCGGTCGTGATCGAGGGATGGGATCGCGTCGAGGCGGTCGAGGATCGACGTTTCCAAAGCAGAGGTGTCACTATCGACGCGCTCGGGATCAAACCGCATCTCGAACAACGCGATCAGGTCGGAGGCGAGCTGGGGATGATCGTTGAGGACGTCTATGAGATACCCCACGGTGAATGAAAGAGCCAACCGTCGCCAATAGACGCGATAGGCCCTGAGGATTGCGACCTGCCACGTCGTCATGCCCCCGGTGATCACCAGCTTGTTGAGCTGATCCGATTCGGCCTGACCGCTCCAGACCGAGGTCAGGGCCGCCGCTACCCGTGATTCACAACCCTTGAGATCGAGAGGCATTCCATCGCCGCCGAGGACACCGAAATCGTGGATGAAGAACTTGTCACCTGCGCCGATCCGCGTGGGGACTTCTTCGACGACCTGCAAACCCATGTCTTCCAAGGCCGGGACCAACTCGGAGAGTGGGCGCTTTCCGTCGGAGCGGTAGAGAACGAGTCTGGTCAGCGGCTCCCCGGCATCGGTCTCGTTCCGCAGACCGACATGGAAGGGGTCCCCGGACTGTGACAACGCTTCGAGGGCCAGAATGTCCTCGGCGGCGGCTTCGAGAGATGCCGAGACCCGGTAGTAGTCGGGAAAGCGACCGGTCCAGACATCAGCCAGTCTCCGCGCTTCGGTGGTGCCCACCCTGGCCGTCAATTCCTCGGTGACCTGGTCGCCCCAACTTCGGGTCATCGAGAGAACCTCGCCCTCGAGACGGTCATACCCGACCTCGGGGATCTGCCCATCGACCCAGACGGTGAAGTGGATGCGGGCGGGATCGGCTTCGCCCAACTCGAGGTGGTAGTCGACGGCACTGCCGTTGAATCGCCTCATGAAGAGGTCCTGGAGGGCCTTGCGCAGATCGGCATTGAATCGGTCGCGAGGAAGGGCCACCAGGATCGAAACGCTTCGATCCATGATGTCGCGGCGGAGGAAGAGCCGAACCTGGTGGGTCTCCTGCAATGCCAGCAGCCCCATGATCTCGTTTTGCAGGCTGCTGGTCGGTGCCGTGAACAAGTCGTGCTTCGAGTATCCCTCGAAGATCTGGATGACGGCTTTGTGGTCATGCGAACCCTCGATCAGGTCCTCATTGGCCACGACGTCGGCCAGTTTCCGCCTCAGTATCGGAACATGCGATGCCGGCTCCATGAAGGCCTTGGAGGTGAACAGACCCACCAGCCGGGCCTCCCCGATCGTCGCTCCCGTGGGTCCGATGATCCTGACCCCCACGTAGTCGAGCCGAACCCGGCGGTGGACAGTCGACAACCGGTTGGTCTTCGTGATGATCAGGAGGTCTCCATCCTGATAACGGGCCGCGATCTCGGGGCGCAGACTGGCGAGCGGGACAGCCGCGGACATGGCCGATCTCGTCTCGTCCGACAGGATCCCCAATCCGGTCCCTGGTTCGGCTCGCACATGCGGCTCGCCCCCCTCTTGGGCGACCGTGTACTCGCGATACCCCAGGAACACGAAATTCTCGTCGCGCAACCACTGCAGGAAGGCGATGGCCTCGCCGAGGTCGGCCTCGGGGTAGAACCCGGTCGCTTTTCGAACCAGCTCGACCATTCGCTTGATGCGATCCATCATCGGGTGAAAGTCCCTGACGGCTGCCCTGATGTCCGACAACACGGTCCGCAGAGCCCGCTCTAGACCCGGGAGGTCGGCATCGAACAGCCTGCGATCCAACTCGTAGTGCTCGACCGATTCCTTGTGGCGGGCGTGGCGAGCGTGCCCGAGCCAGGTCAGGCGACCATCCGGGTCCCGGTCGATCCCGATAACGGGATGGCTGATTCGGGCGACTTCGAGGCCATGGGCCTGGATCTCGTTGGTAAGGGAGTCCAAGAGGAACGGACCATCGTCGATGTTGACTTCCACAACAGTGCCGGTCGAGCCGTAGCCATCGGTGCTCGGATCGGGGTTGAAGACCCTGACCGAGAACTCATCGGTTCTCACCCGAATGAACTCGAACATCCCCTTGACTTCGGCGAACCACTCGTCGGCCGATCGCGCGTCCTCGGGGGGCAGACGCCTGAGGTATGCCTTGGCGAAGTCGGTTGCCATCGCCCGATCGGCCGGGTCGAACTCGCGGGCGATCCTTTGGATCACCCCTTCGAGGACTTCACCGTCACCTGACACGGGCGAATCTCGCACAAAACGAAAAGTTAGCCCAAGAGCGGTGGGGACGGCGGTTCCCGGCCCGAACAGGGAACGAAGCTCGCGGGCAGGCCTGACCGAGGCGGCTCATTTGCTGACTTGTTCCCATCGCCACGCGTCGATGCACATGTCGGTGAGGTCGAACCGAGGAACCCACCCGAGCTCACGAGCCGCCTTTTCAACGGATGCCCAGGTCGAGGCCGCGTCTCCCGGGCGGCGCGGATGGGGCTCCCAGGGGAGGTCGACACCGGTCGCCTTCGAAAAGGTGTCGATCACCTCGAGAACGCTCGAACCCTTGCCGGTACCAAGGTTGTAAACATGGCGGCCTGGGCGGCCATTGATCTTCTCGAGCGCCACCACATGACCTTCCGCTACGTCAACGACATGTACGTAGTCACGAACGGCGGTGCCGTCGGGAGTTGGATAGTCGGTGCCGAAGACCCTGACGGCCGGGTACCTTCCGGCGGCCACACCGGTGACATAAGGCATGAGATTCGGCGGCGTTCCGGCCGGTCTTTCACCGATCAACCCGGATTGGTGAGCTCCCACGGGGTTGAAGTAGCGGAGGAGGGTCACCGACCACTCAGGATCGGAAACGGCCAGATCGCTGAGCATCTGCTCCATCATGATCTTGGTCCAGCCATACGGGTTGGTTCCCGCGCCCGTGGGACTTTCTTCCGTCACTGGCAGCTCGGCCGGCTCCCCATAGACGGTGGCAGAAGACGAAAAGACAACATTCTTGACGTCGTTGCGGGTCAACACCTCCAGGAGCCGGACTGTGCCGGCAACGTTGTTTTCGTAGTAGCGAAGGGGTCCCGCCACCGATTCCCCCACCGCCTTGAAAGCTGCGAAATGGAGCACCGCCTCAAAACCGGCCCCTTTGACGACAGGTTCAAGGGCGGTGGGATCCCCCACATCGATCTGATGAAAGCGAGGGCGCTCACCCGTGATTCTCTCGATCCCTTCAAGGGCCGGGAGCTCGGAGTTGGAGAAATTGTCCGCGATCTCAACCTGGTGGCCGGCCTCGATCAAGGAAACGACGCTGTGGCTGCCGATAAAGCCAGCGCCGCCGGTCACGAGAATGTGCATGTAATCAATCTATCGACGGCTCGACCGTCACTCTGCATTCGATTCCGTACAGCAGCCTGGCAACCAGAGCTCCTAGAACCACCATGGGGTCGGGGCGGTCGAGGACGATGGCCGATGGACCGGTGCCGAGACGGAGTGATTCGGCCAATACCGAAGGCGACGAGGAGGAGCCCCGGGAATGGGGCATCCGGAGGACCTTTCCTGTGATCGATTCGCCGACCTGGGGATGGTTGGCGTCGATGATCCGACCCGTCTTTGGATCGATGCCCCCCCAAAAGGACAAGGGTTCGGAGAGAGTCAACTGGGGCGGGTCTTCGGTCGTCATTTTTCTCCCAGGGCGGTGGCGACGCACTCTTCGGCAGATCCGAACACCACTCCGATCCCGAGATTCCCCGGTGCGTAGTAGGCCCACTTGGCTGAGTCGGTCATCACGACTCTGATCGAAGGGTCGATGATGGGGGTGATGTAGGTGCAGGTGTCCGTTACCAACGTGGCCCCGGCTTCGATCAGTTTTTGCACCGCTCCTGGCACCGCTTGCAGGGCCGCCCGGTTGGTGTTGACGAAGAGAGGCATGACCGTCCTGCGGTTCCCCAACGACTCGCTCAATCTGGTCAGTTGATCGGGCGAGTAGTGAGGTGCGCCGAGACTCACGGCCTGTGGACGCTCACCATGGCTGGACGTGAGCTTCGCTCTCTCGTCGTCGATCGCCTCCGAGGTCAGCGCGATCTCGGGCAATTCAACTCCCCCGGTCGCGTCGTTCAGAGCGGCGGCCTCCGGTGTGAGTCCGACTGCGTGGAACATCGCGGTTGCTCCGGTCGAAGCGGCGCCCGCCCCGAGAGCCTTGAGTCGATCCTCGGTGGCGCGGTGATCAAGGCCGACGATTACCGGGATGCCGGTCGGTGAGAGCCTGCCCAGAAGGCTTCCGAGGACCGGATAGAACCAATCCGAGTCCAGCCACCGGGAGCCGATGTCAACCAGGGTCACGACTACGGTGCCCAGCCGACCCGCATCCGTGTGCAATCCATACAACGGCGCTACCCCCGTCACCGCACAGGCGATGTCCAGGAAATCCCCGTAGCGGTTGGTCCTCGCCCCCAGAACCGAGTTGGCGAAGACGATGGCATTCGACTCGGCCCAGGCGATCTGCTGCCCGAACTCGGGCCTCTGCTCGAGCTGGTACGGCGCACAGGTCCACGTTGGCTCACAACCCATCGCTTCGTACGCGTCCATCAATCGACGTGCCAACCGGGCGGTCTCTGCGTCCCCTCGATAGAGAGCCGGATGCAATAGATCGAGAGACGACACGTTGAGAGTGGTGGGAACCTGGACCCGGGCGCCTTCGGATACCAGCCTTTCAGCAAAGTCGAGCCCGGCCTGACCGTGGAAAAGGCAGCCATCGATATGCGCGGCCACGATCGGCACGAACCCCTCGGCTTCCGTCGCCAGAGCCATTTCCGTCACGACGGCGGCGGCCAGGCCAGATCCTGAAGGGGCCGCGCTCTGAGACATTTGGCGCTAGGCCCGGGCGGGTGAAGCAGGCAGGGTCATCAACACCGCCAGGCCCCAGCCCAACAAACCCGTGAACACGATCGCCCCTCCCCAAATCTCGATTGGCCAGCCCAGATTGGGACGGAAGAGCCCAAAGGCGGCGAATCGAATTGCCCAAACGGCGACCGGTGCGACCAGCCCGAACAGCCGGAAGCGGCTGACGACGGCTGGATCGGGATCGACCGCGGCCACGAGGAGATCGGCGGCAGCACCTGCTGCGAACATCTGCAGGATCTCCCACGGCCAGACGAACGCGTCCAATGCCGAGAGCAGCACTCCCACAACGGTGAAGACAAGCGTGAACGATCCCGGTGGCGGGCGGTAGCGCTTCAACAGCGCCAGCACTCCGCCGAACATGATCGCGGTGCTGATCATTATCTCGAGGACTCCATACGACGCCAGCAGCTCGTCTTCGCTCGGGGAATATGGCACTCCCGGCAAGCCACTGGTCCAACCGGAGGCGTAGAGGAAGAAGAATTGCAATACCGAAATCAGGAGGGTTGTGCTCAAGACCGCCGGGAAGATCTGGTTCCAGGGAGTTGCCCGGGGGGTCGGTCGATGCCAGGAGGAGCGGATGGGGCTGGTGACGATGAGCAAGATGCCGGCCAGCAAGACGAGATGGGTCGGGCTGAGGAGAGCATCGAGGGAGACCTCGACCCCGAAGAACGTATGCCAGAGGAGGTCCGCTACACCCCCGATCGCAAAGATCCCGACTCCGATGATCCCCAACCGATAGCCGACGGGGACCGTCGAATGCTTCCTCACCAGGAAAATCATCCATGCCGCGGTCGCGGCGAATCCCGAGTAGAAGAGGGCGTGCCAGGGCGTGAAGAAAGTTTCGAGGGCCGTCAGATTGCGGTGAGCCCAGCCATCGACGAACAGACCGGCGATCAGCCACAGGGCGAGGACCGACGTCACCAAGTCTTCCTTGATCGTGGTCCAGGTCTCGGTTTGGGTTCTGGTGAGGGTTACCGGAGGCAAAGCAGCCATGGGTCCATTTTGCCAGCGGCTGTCTCGATAGGTGAATGAAGGGAGAATTCGGCTGGCACAATCCCCTGGCTTTGCACCCGGCAGTTCCTAAAGCCCCGTTTCACGACGGGGACCTAACCGTCCTCACCTATGTAGGTGAAGCCGAAGCGGTGCACCTCGTCACCTGGATGCCGATGTTCCCCCCTCCCCCACCCTTCACACTGGTCGGTCCCGATCTATGGGAGCTTCGGCTCCGTCTCCCGGCCACGGCTCGCATCGAATACCGGCTGGCGATCACGAACAAGGGTCGAACTCGCCAGATCGATGACCCGTCCAACCCGCCGATCGCCCCGAATCCATTCGGCTCTAACTCGGTGTTGACCGGGCGCGCCTACAGGATGCCGTCGTATGCCAAGTCCCCAGCTGAGCCGCTTCGAGGCCACCTCCATCAAGTCCGGGTCACTTCGGCGGCACTCGGCCGTCGCCACCATTACCACGTCTACCTCCCGGAGGGATTCAAGGCTCGGGTGGGCCACCCGGTGCTGCTGGTACACGACGGGTCGGATTTCCTCGAGTTCGGCGACTTGGGCAGGAGTCTCGACGTGCTGATCGGAACTGGCGCCGTGCCCAGCATGGCTGTCGTCCTCCTCGACCCGTGGAATCGAATCTCCGAGTACGCCGCCAATCCGGCCCACAGCCGCCACCTCACAGCCGAGGTGGTTCCCCACGTCGTTCGGCGGCTGCGGCTGCGTCCCAGCGTGATAGGAGCACTCGGATCCTCGCTCGGAGCAGTCGCGGCGCTGGCGACGGCCTGGCACCATCCCGAGGCAATAAGACGATTGGCGCTGCTGTCAGGCTCCTTCGCCCACAAGGTCGACGAAGAACGGACTCCAGAAGTCTTTGCGCCGATCGTCCAGTTCCTCGCGGAATTCGAAGCCGATCCCAGGCTCGAGAACGCGGCTGTGTACCAGAGTGTCGGCCGGTACGAACGGCTCTGCGATCTCAATCGTCGACTGGCTCCCATCATCGGTGCCGCCGCCGCGCGTCATCTATATCAAGAGACCTGGGACGGGCATCATTGGGGCAGCTGGCGGGATCGGCTCGGGGATGCCCTGTCCTTCTTGTTTCCCGGACCGGCTCGTATTGATAGGTTGGGTTAGTCTCGCCGGATGGCGGAGGTGCCCCTAACAATCGGACTATCGCTGGGCGCCGATCTCGAATGGCCGATCTTTTTCGAAGACATTGTCGCCCGGTTGAACCCCCGGATTCCCAAGGGGGATGACACCATCAGTTTTCGGGTCGAGCGAATCACGATCGAACCGTTCTTTTTACGTCAGCCCGTTCGCTACGCCGTGCTCATCGACCGCCTTACCCACTGGTATCACACGTCCCGGGAGTGGATCAAGAAGGCGGTCGTTCACGACGACCTCTACGTCTTCAACAATCCTTTCACCATCCAATCGATGGAGAAACACACCTCGTATGCCGCCATGATGCGCCTTGGCCTACCGGTTCCCCGGACCCTCCTGCTGCCCCCCCGGGAGTACGACGCCCAGCCCGACCTGCAGGTGACCCTCGACCAGTACGCACGCCTCTTCGACATCGCCGAGGTTGCCAAGCAGGTCGGATACCCCTGTTACATGAAGCCATTCGACGGCGGGGCGTGGAGGGGTGTTTCGCGAATCGAGAACGAGGACCAGCTGCGCGAGGTGTACGACAAGAGCGGTCGCTCGATCATGCACCTTCAAGAAGCCGTCGAGCCTTTCGACCTCTTTGTGAGGGCGCTGGCCGTGGGACCACAGGTCAACATCATCAACTACGACCCGGCGGCTCCGATGCACGACCGTTACAAGATCGGCTTCAACTTCCTCGACGCGTCCGAATGGCAGCTGATGTCCGACATGGTCCTGACCATCAACAGCTTCTTCAACTGGGACTTCAATTCGTGCGAGGCCTTGAGGAAGGACGGCGAGTTCTACCCAATCGACTTTGCCAATGCGTGCCCGGATTCCCAGGTCACCAGCCTTCACTATCACCTCCCCTGGTTGGTCAAAGCCAAGATCCGATGGGCCCTATTTGTGGCGGCCACGGGCCGGAGGGTCCGGCACAATCCCGACTGGAACGCATACTTCGACATCGCCGGCCAGGACCTCTCCTACCGGGACAAGCTCTCTGCCTACGCGGCCATCGCCCATGACCGCTTCGAGACGGATCGATTCCTCGAGTTCTGCGATACCCACCTGTCAATGCTCGACGAGATCACGTGGGAGTACTTCGGCGCCGACCGGGCCAAGGAGGCGGTCCGCCGGAAGGTGTCGGTGATCTTTCCGGTGCACGAAGTGGAGCAATACACCGAGCACTTCTGGGGTCTCCTCCAGTTCTGGCGGCGCACCGAGCGCGACCGCCTCGACATCATCGGGTCCCACCCGACGACCGCCACACCGGACGCCGAACACCCGATGGCTCCGACACCGGCGCCGTCCGAGACCGGCGAGGGATCTCTATGAAGGTTGTCGAGCGATGGCACTCGGATCGGATCGGCGAGGAGGTGGCCATCGCGCGGTGGGGTACGGTCGGAGTACCGGTCCTCATCTTTCCGACCGCGGGCGGAGACTTCGAGGAGATCGAACGGTTCCACCTCATCGGGGCGCTTGGAGGACCTTCTCAAAAAGGGCCAGATCAAGGTGTATTCGGTCGACTCGATCAACGGGCGTACGTTCCTCACCTCATCCGATTCCCGACGGATCGGCTGGATGATGACTGCCTTCGACTCCGTAATCCGGGATGAGGTTGTTCCCGCCATTCGTGCGGACTGTCTCAGTAGCGACGTCGAGATCGTCACCGCAGGAGCCTCGATCGGGGCTTTCAACGCGCTCGAGGTGCTCTGCCGTCATCCCGACACATTCCGGGCGGCGCTGTGCGTATCCGGGACCTTCAATCTGACCCGGTGGCTCAAAGGCCCGATGACATCGGACTTCTTCTTCTCGTCACCGATCCACTATCTGCCGACGTTGAGCGATGGCGACCAACTGTCTCGCCTGCGTGATCGCTTTGTCGTGTTCGCTCACGGCTTGGGGAGGGCTGAGGACCCGGGGGAATCATGGCGAACCGCCGAGGTCCTCGGTTCCAAGGGCATACCCAACCGGGTCGATGAGTGGGGGGCGGAGTGGCCCCATGACTGGGTGACCTGGCGGGAGATGTTCCCTCAGTTGCTCGATGAACTGACTTCGTGACCCCTGCGGACGAGAGTCCTTCGGACTCCGAGTCGGTCGACTGGATGAGTGCCGCCGCCGAAGAGGCGGCGAAGCATGTTGCGACGACGATGCGACATCGCTTCGGATTGAGAGCATGGACGGAGTTCGAGGCTCGCCTCTCGGAGCATGGGGAGCGGCTCTTCCGGCTGATGCACCGGCTGTATGGCTGGCGGTACGACTTTGCCTGGAGCTACCAGCAGATGCTCGAGGTCGCCGCAGAGGGTTTTATCAACCGTCCCAAGCCCCTACGGAGAATCGACCGCAAGTCAACCGTTCCACCTTCGTGGGTATCCGATTCGAACACCTTGATTGCTATGACCTACCTGGATCGTTATGCCGGGACGGTCAACGGATTGCGAGAGCACCTCGACCACCTCTTGTCCCTGCGTGCGACCCACCTCCACCTACTACCTCCGTTCGCCACCCCTGAAGGACCAAACGACGGCGGTTTCGCCGTTTCCGACTATCGCCACCTTCGAGCAGGCGTGGGGACGACGAAGCAGCTGAGGAAAGCGGCCGCCGAGCTGCGCGAGACCGGCGTGACGCTGATTCTCGACCTCATCGTCAGCGGCACCGCCGGCGATCACCCCTGGGCGCAAGCGGCCGCGGCGGGCGATCCCGAATACAGAGCTTTCTACTACCTCTTTCCCGACCGGGAGCTACCCGACCGTTTTTCCCGGCACCTGCGACCACTGCGGCCCGGTCTGATGGGAGATTCCTTCAATTGGCATCCCGAGGTGGACGGTGGGGCCTGGGTGTGGTCCAGCGTCAGCCCCTGCCAGTGGGATCTCGACTATTCCAATCCCGCGGTCCTCGCCGCCACCGCCCGGGAGATGCTGTCCCTGGCCAACCTCGGAGCCGGGATGATCCGGCTCAATGGCGCCGAGTCTCTGTGGAAGCAGGAAGGAACCGACTGCCAGAACCTCCCTGAGTCGTATCTCATCGTCCAAGTGCTCGAGGCGATCACCCGTATGGCCGCCCCTTCCATCAGTCTCCTCAATGGGGCGATGGTCCCGTCAGGCCCGCGAGCGTCCTTCATCGGCCCCGAAGAGTGCCGGGCCGGCTATGACTCGATCCTCACGAGTGCCGTTTGGGAAGCCCTGGCCAGTGGCGCCACCGGTCTCCTGGCCCAAGCCCTGGCCGATCGCCGCCAAATTCCGTACGGATGCGTGTGGATAACGTTTCTCCGGTCGCACGACGACATCGGGTGGTGGTTCCCCGATGAAGTCGCCCTCCGCCTCGGCATAGACCCTGAAGCCCATCGGCGGTATCTCTCTGATTTCTATCAGGGTCGCTGGCCCGGCAGCACTGCTCGGGGTCAGGTCACGGGGTCGTATACCGACGTCCAACTTGATAACGACTCTCCTACCCCGGGCAATTCCGTGATCTATGGCAACACCGCTTCTGGCGGCTCTCCTGGAATTTCCGGGACCGCCGCCAGCCTGGCCGGGCTCGAGACCGCCGTGGAGGGTCTCGAGGAGTCCGCAGCCGACCTCGCCGTCCGCCGGCTCCTCGCGGCGTTTGCCGTCGTTCTGGGGGCTGGCGGGGTCCCCATGTTGTTCCTCGGTGATGAAATCGCACAACTATCAGACCAGGCCGGTTTGGCTCAGGCCGATCTGGCTCAACCGAATCTGGCATCCGCGGGCCGGGCCGACGAAGTCCAATGGAGCCATCGCCCGCATTTCGATTGGCCTCGGCTGGAGTCGGCCACTGCCGGTGAAGGCCCCGAAGGGGCGGTGCTGGCGAGGTACCTGCGATTGCTCGAAGTCCGGCGCGTAGTCGACGGATTCGGCCCCGAAATCCCGCCCACCCCGTTCGACCTGGGAGATCAGGGTACGATCGGATTCTCCCGAGGCCCGGTGTCGGTGGTGGTGAACATGACAGACCGGCCCGTGGTCGTTTCGAGGTCCGCTCTTGCTGAAGGCGAACTCTTCGACCTGGTGACTGAGGACACCTGGGAGGGACACGTGCTCGGGCCATACGAATACCGGTATCTCTTGAACGCCAGAAGCCAGGGGTCCGATGGTTAGCCTCCTGAGGTGACCGTCGTGGTTCCCCGTTTGCGAGCCGCCTTGATCGACAAGGCGCCCGACATCTCCCTCGAGCGTGAACTGTGGTCGGCAGGCATGAAGATCGTCGTTGGGGTCGACGAGGTCGGCCGGGGCTCGTGGGCGGGTCCGTTATCGGTCGGTGCTGCGGTCATCCCGGTCGGCCGACGGGTTTACAAGATAAGGGATTCCAAGCTTCTGAACGAGGATGAGCGGGAAGCTCTCTTCGATCGCATCGCTGGATGGTGCGAAGCCTGGGCCGTTGGCCACGCCTCCCCCGCCGAGTGCGACACCCTGGGTATGTCGGCAGCTCAGAAGCTTGCCGCCCGGAGGGCCATCGACGCTCTCGGTTTGGTGGCCGACCGCGTGGTCGTGGACGGGAACTGGGACTTCGTCGGCGGTGCCCAGCGCCTAGTGAGAGGAGACAGAACCTGCTTGTCCATCGCGGCCGCCTCGATCCTGGCCAAAGTGACCCGAGATCGAATGATGCGGGCCAACGCCGAGCATTTCCCGTATTACAACTTCGAGGCGAACAAGGGATATCCGTGCCCGATTCACAAGGCCGCGCTGCAGGCCTGGGGTCCAAGTGCGATTCATCGGAAGTCGTGGGTATTCATGGATCACCTGATCTGGAATGGATCTCCCCGACACATCCGCGACGAGCAACTGGCCCTTTTCTAGAGAGCCGCACCGGTGGCATCATGGAACTAGGCGTCGATATCGATCTAATTCATGGAAGGGTCGAGGGGGAAGGTCGCCAGCATCGCCACCCTGCCGCCCTGCCGGCGCAGCACTTTGGACCACAGGTCGATGGGATGCCGGGTGAACACATCCTCGGCGTCGCCCTCGAGCACGAGCCAGGCTCCTTCGCTCACCTCCGCTTCGGCCTGGCCCGGACCCCAACCGGCGTAACCAGAGAACACCCGGACCGGGCCGGGAGTACCGGCGGCAGGATCGCCGCCCAGGTCAACCATGCCTACCCCCAATAGGGCCGTCGGTTCAGCTGGACCGTCGGAGCGCACCACCCCGATGGCGACCGCCGGGTCGACGGGCCCGCCGATGAAAACCACCGGAGGGTCCTCCAGGCGCCGGGTCCATTCGGGCAGATGGCTCTCCACCGGCTGGTCGCTAGGTCGGTTGAGCACCACCCCGACTGCGCCGTCGAGGTCATGCTGGAGCACCAGGACGACCGTCTTGTCGAAATTTGGGTCCAACAACAACGGCGACGCCACCAGCAGGGCACCGGCGCAGATTCCACCGTTCCCGGACATCACACATCAATCCTGGCAGAACAAAACTGACTCACGATATGCCGTAGTTGAACCGATATTTATGCTCTTGCCGTATCCTGAAGGACTAAATGCGACGCTGGCTTATGATCGCACTCGGACCTCTCGCTCTGGCTCTGGCAGCGTGCGGTACCGGGACTACCGATTTGGTCGCCTACACCGACCCTGAGAAGCTCTCGCTCGTCAACCTTCCCACCGAATGGAACACGTACGAGATCTCGGAATTGAACGCACTCGAAGACGTCCCGTTCGCAGAACCGTACGGCGGTTTCGAGTATCCGGCGGTCACCTCGCTGGCTTTCGACGGCGCCCCCGCCCGGGATATCGCCAACCTCACCGACTCCCTGGCACTGGTCGACTACCCGATCGGCGCCATGTCGGTCAGGAGCGTCGGCGACCTGGAACGCCAATACCTGAACCGGGCGGCACTCAGCCAGACAATTCTTCCCTACTTCCAGTTCCTCGATGCGCAGGAGCACGTCCGTGAGGACTTCACCTTCGGCGATGGCTACGACGGGGTTCGAGTCCTCGTCTCATATGTCGATGAGAGCGGAGCCGAGGTGGGCATCGCTTATCTGATTTCGGTAACCGATCCGGCTGACAACCGCATGTATTCGATCGTGGCAGGATGCTCACGCGACTGTTATATCGAAAACCAGGCTCAAATCGAGAGGGTGGTGGATTCGTGGCTCGTCAACAAGAGAGCGTCCTGAAGACGACTCGCCGCAAGGCCGATACTTGGGATCGGATCAAGTTCCTCATCATCCTCTCCGTCATCACGACGGCGGTGGTTGGCAGCCAGGTGCAGCCTCCGTTCGTCACGGTCGGCGCCGCCCTCAGGGACTTCTTGAACACGACGTGCCGGGCAGGATTCTCGGCGCTGCTCTTTGTGCTCGAGGTTATCCGGCAGATTCACTATTTCGCTTCCGAACGAAGCGCGGGGTTATCACCGGTTCTGGCAGGAAGGGGTCTTCGGAGAGTCGAGGGTGGCCTCGACCATCTCAAGCCCTGGACCCGTTTCCGGGTGGGCCGGCTGATCCGATGGGTCGTGATCATCGGCCTCTACGCGGCCATCGCCAATTCGCTGGTACCCGAGATCTCCTCACCGATGCAGGCCATCACCCAGGCCCCACAGCTTTTCGTGGCTGTCATCACGAGTCCGCAGTTCCTCCAAATCGTCATGATCATGACCATTGCCGTCGGGCAGTTCGTCATGATCTTCTGGTTCCTCTCCCGGGGAGGCGTGAGCGTCATCATGCCCGAGGAGATCAAGACCCGTTTCAACGACGTCTGGGGTCAGGATCACGTCCTCGATCTGATCAAGGAGAACATTGCCTTCCTCGAGAAGCCCGACGAGATCGAGGCCAAGGGCGGTTACATCCCCGGCGGCATCCTTCTGTGGGGACCACCCGGGACCGGAAAGACGCTGATGGCCGAGGCCATCGCCGGAGAGACCGGGCGACCCTACGTCTTCGTCGATCCGGGTGCCTTCATCAACATGTTCATGGGTGTAGGCATCCTCAAGGTCAAGTCCTTGTATCGGAAGCTCAGAAAGCTCTCGCTGCGGCACGGCGGGGTCATCGTCTTCCTCGACGAGGCCGACTCCCTGGGCAGCCGCGGCAACATGGGCACTCCGACCGGCGGCATGGGCGCTTCGGGCCAGATTTCCGCCCACGTCTCGTGCAACGGATTCCACTACCTGTCTTCCTTCTCCCAGGAGGCATTGACCTCCGTCTGGGAGCAGCCCGCCGAACCTGAGCGATCAGCCACGCCGATCCTGGATCAACCGGATCATCATGGGTGGAATGGGTGGCGGTGGTGGCATGGGCACCCTCCAGGCGCTGCTGACCGAGATGAACGGGTTGACCAAACCGCGGGGCATCAGCAACAAGATTCGCAAGCTGCTCGGGTTCCGGCCGAAGCCACCGCCCAAGTACCGAATCCTCCACATCCTCGCTACCAACATGCCCAACGCCCTCGACGAAGCGATGCTTCGCCCGGGCAGAATCGACCGTATCTACAAGGTCGGATATCCCGTCGAAGGAAGGCCGCAAGCAGACCCTCGTCGGCTACCTGAACAAGGTGTCGCACTCTCTCACGGATGAAGAGGTCGAAAAGCTGTCGGTCGTCACCCCGATGTACTCGGGCGCCAAGATCAAGGACCTCGTCAACGAGGCGCTGATCATCGCCATCCGCGCCGGTCGGGAATCGATCGTTTGGCCGGACGTTTGGAAGGCGAAGGCCCTCAAGGAGCTCGGGCCCCCCGAAGACGTCGACTACATCGAACGCGAGCGCCACGCAGTTGCGATCCATGAGGCGTCGCACGCAGTGGCGGCCCACCTGCTGGGTGCCCACCGACGCATCGACATGGTCACCATCGAGAAGAGGGCAACCACCCTCGGCATGGTTCGGAGCCTCGGTCAGGAAGAGCGATACACACAGTGGAAGTCGGAGTTCGAAACCGACATCATGGTCAGCCTGGCCTCGCGGGTAGGTGAGCGGATGTTCTTCGGTGAGGACAACTCCTCGGGCGTGTCCGGCGACCTGACCAGCGCCACGACAATTGCCGCACTCATGGAGGGCGCGTGGGGCATGGGCGTCGGGGCTGGTGTCGTACTCCGGTACCAGCACCAACGCCAGCGGCGGGCCTGACTACGCCGTCAGCGTCGCCCTCAGAGCCCGTCGGGACCAGATCGAGGAATCCCTCACAGAGCTCTACGAGCGAACCAACAAGCTTCTTGCCACGAACCGTGACAAGGTCCTCGAACTGGCAGCTGCACTCGAGGACAAGAAGACGATCTCCGGTGACGAGGTTTCCGAGATCATGGGCACGGTGCCTGGCGAGCAGGTCATGCGGGAGCCGGTCGGGTGGCAGTCCGTCACCGAGGAAGTCGGGGCCAAGCGTCGTGAGCAGGCTCTGGCCCGCCGGCTGGTCGGGGTCAACGGCCACACCGAAACGGAAGCGGCTAATGGAAACTCCGAGCGTGACGGTGGCAACGGGCAAGTGACCGAGGACGATCCCAAGGCCGAGGCGCTCGACGCCGAGTCATAGCCAGCCCAATTCGATCTAAACCAAGGTGGGCGGTCCGCTACTCGGCGGCCGCCCACCCGAGGTTTCCGATCGCCCCGACCAGGCAATGGTCCGCAAACGTTCGAACCTCGCTGGTCCCGATCAAGTTGAGCATGATGAGGCTGCTGCCGCTCTCTGCCATGAGATGGGCACCATCTCCCACCGTGGTCAGTCTCGAAACCTGGCCAACCGCCGTGGGCAGCGTGGCAGGGGTGGTGATCCCGGTCGTGGAGTCCACGATGAGGAGATCCCCCGTATCAGTCGTGACAAGAAAGGCCTCGTCGTCGAACCATCCCAACGCAACCGTGCCCTCGGCTGCTGCCATGGCATCGGGGCCGACCATCGGGAGCCCGCCGTCGGCAGAGAGAACCGTGTAGCGAAGGAGGTCATCCTCCTGATCCTGACCTGCCACCAGGAGTCGCTCTCCGTCGGGGGATGGGAAAGTCGCCACCGGGACACCGATCGGCCGATCCATCTGCCAGATCCACTCGACCGCTCTTCGGTGAAAGTCCACCACTACCACCGCCAGTTCGACCAGCTCGGACTCCCCCGGAATCTCCCGGGCAACTGAGAGGACGGTGTCCGACCCCAGGCTCCCGAGGATGGTGACGCCCCACCACTCCCCAAGGTCGAAAACCAGACGATCGCCGCTGGCGGCATCGACCAAGGCCGAATCCGGGCTGGCGGGATTCTCGAGCGTCAAAATCGCCTCCCCCGCCGCTACCCAGACCTCCTCCGGAGCCTCGGGCGCCAGCGTGGCCCAGTTGCCTGTAAGCGGGTCGAGGACGATAGACCGCAGGGCCGATTGCTACTGCTCGGGCCAGAGCGCCCATGTTCGAGCTCTGTCCCCACCTCGGCCGGTTCAATGCGCTCGAAGGCGGTGACGATCATCACCCCGAGCATGGGCCGCTCCGGTGCGTCGGGATTCGGCCCGAGAAGGATTTCGGTAGTGATCTGTTCCCCACCGCGGATCACATCCACGGTCACCGTGTCGCCTACCTCGCTGGCGGCCGAGAGCTTCTCGAAGCTGATCGGCGTTGGCAATGCCCTCTCCGTCCAGCGCCACCAGGAGATCACCCGCGACCAGGACCCCGTCCGCCCCGGAGTCGGCGATCACGTCGTCCACGTTCACGCCCTGCCCTTCGCCGACCTGAAAACCACACGTCTCCGGAACTGGCACTACCTCTGCCGCGTCAGGAAGTGGCGTGCGCGGGGGCGGTTCCTGGCCGGCACAGGCGGCCACCAGGCACAATGCCATCCCCAGACCGATCGTGCGACGCACCCCGTCAGATTACGACGTCTTCGATGCGATCCAATCGATGATCTCGGCGACGACCTCTGGGCCCTCCGGCTCGTTCATCGTCTCGTGGCGCAACTCGGGAAACACCCTCCTGGTAACTCCTGTGACCCGGGCGAGGGGCTCGCTCGCGGTGGTGGGGACGAGACTGTCCTGACCACCATGTATGACCAGTGTGGGCATGTCGAGGGCGTCGAGAGCAGCCAGCAACCGATCCTGGGTTGCGAATATCGAAGCTCCCAGTCTGGTCGAGGTCTTCGTCAACACCAATGGATCCGCGAAGTACGCCTCCCCTACCCTTGGGTCTCTCGACAGCTGATCGCCGGTGATCCGGGAAGGAACCAAAGTCGTCGGGAACAACCGGGCCAGGATCGGGGCCAGGGATCTCTGCCAACCTTTGCCTCCACCCAGGGCTGGCGACGAAAGGACGAGAAGGTCGGGCCGAGGGCGCTCGGCGAGGGCATAGTCCAGGGCAATCAAGCCACCTAGCGAGTGGCCCATCAAGATCAGCGGCCTCCCCTCCTTCCTGGCCGATCGAAGGTTTCCCTCCACCTGATCGAGGAACAGGCTCCAGCGAGCGATGTCGGCCCGTTCGCCCGACGAGGCGCCGAACCCCAACAGGTCGAACCCTCTGACCTTGTAGCCGGCCTCCGCCAATAAGGATCCCGTGCGGGCGTACCTTCCCGAATGTTCGCCGAGCCCGTGGACCAGCACGATGTCGGCTTTGACGGGGCCCAGGGGATCCCAATCCCTGATCAGTTGGGCGCCACCGTCTGGGGTCGGCTCGGGATGGGCGACGCTTACGATCATCAGGGTCCTTTCTCAGCCGCGTGACGATGGGCCGGGCGTTGCCTCGGTCATCGTCACGAGAAGGGGATGCTACCGAGCCGTCGATGGGGCAGGTCTTCGGGGATCCGTTCCATGCGATCCGGAGGAACCGGCAAGTGGGATTCGCCTGCCACCAATGCCCCGATAGCTCGTGCCAGAGAATCTATCTGCCGGCGGTCGTGCCACCACCCGACCGTCATCGACAGACCTCCCTCCCAGAGATCGACAAGTGTCAGGCCGGTCCCGTTCGCGCCCAAGGCACTGGCTACCCCGGCCGCCGGGACAGGAAGGACGACCGTGACGGTCCGACCAAAAGGTCGGTCGACGGGAAACGTGATCCCCTTGATTTGGGCCAACCGGCGGCGGAGGGCATCCGCCGCTTGCCAGGCCCGGGTGGCAGCGGCCCGGACAGAAGCCGACCCGGCCTCGGGCCAATACACGATCGGCCTGGCCAACGGGGGCAACCGGATGATCCCGGCCAGCAACGGATCGACCTCGACGTAGGCGGTCGCTCCATGCTTGGTCGCCAGATCCACTACCGAGGCAACGTCTTCAGCTGAACCAAGGCGATTCGGATGCGAAACGACGACGGAGGCCGGGGTGGAACCCGAGGGAACGAAAACCGTTCGGCCACCGACGACCAGATGGCCACCCGCGTCACCGATACCTGCGAGGCGGCGGCTCACAACTGGCGACAGCCAGGCCGGTTGCGGAATGTCGTCGTCGAAGCTGGGACCCGTGTCGCTGCCGGGTGGAAGCGGCAAGGACGCACCCGTGAAATCGGCAATCACCTGCGAAGAAACGGCAATTCGACTCGTTGGGCGGGCTCCCAGCTCCCACGGATCTCGACTTCGAGGTCATCGGCAAGAGGGGGCGACAGATACCCGAGCCCGATTCCGCATTCGAGGGCAGGGCTGAAGTTGCCCGAGGTGACGATTCCACTCGCCGCGCCCGCCCGGAGCCGGTGACCGTGGCGCGGGATCATTCGGCCCTTCATCGTGAAGGCCGTGATTCTTCGGGCCGGGGCCGTCTCCCGGGCTACCTCGAGGGCCCCTCTCCCGACGAAATCGTGATCCCAGGAAACGGCAAAGTCGAGGCCCGCCTCGATGGGATTCGTGGCTGCGTCGAAATCCTGGCCGGCCAGGAGAAGACCGGCTTCGAGGCGCAGCGTATCGCGGGCTCCCAATCCGGCCGGGTTGAGGCCAAGGCGCCCGAGCGCACCCAGGAGTTCGGTCGCGGTCTCCGGGTCGGTCACGATTTCCCCTCCCCGTTCGCCGGTGTACCCCGTCCCGGCCAGATGGACCGGAGAGGATCCCGAGTTCGCCTGATACGTCCGGAACCGCTTGGGCTCGATCCCGATGACCTCCTCTAGAGCTGCGGGGGCGCCCGGCCCCTGGACCGCCACCATCGCCGTCGTCGGACGCAAGTCCTCGATATCGATCGCCGGGAAGGCCGCAGCAAACATCGCCATCATCGCCGAGTGGGTCGCGGCATTGGGCAAGACCCAATAGAACTCGGGGGCCCATTGCCAGATGAGGAGGTCATCGACAATCCCTCCTTCTTCGTTCAAGCAGAGCGTGTATTGGGTTCGACCCGGCTCGATCAGACTGATGTCGTTGGTCAGCAGGCGGTTGAGCGCAGCCGCTGCTCCCGTTCCCTTCCACGAGAATCGGCCCAAGTGGGAGACGTCGAACCAGGCTGCTGTCGTTCGGACCGCACGATGCTCGGCAAGCACGGATCCGTAGTGCACCGGCATATCCCATCCCCCGAAGTCGACAAACCGCGCTCCGAGGCTTTCATTGAGAGAATGGAGGGGTGAACGGCTACTGGCGGCGGTCATCCAGTCCGAGTCTCGTCTCCACGGTGATCGAGGCGAACCACCTTGAGCGGGCCCGGGACGCGGTTGGGGACCGACGGTGAGGAGAGGTTGTCGGGGTCTTCGAGCCCGTACTTCTCGACCAAATTGAGATAGTCCCGCTGATAGAAGATCTTGCACCTCACGTCGGGATAGAGCTGGCGAAGCATTCGCACCTTGGCGTTCTTCTTGGTGACGAGCTTCTGACTCATGGTCGTGATCTCGATGAACAGCTTGTCGTCGGGGAGGAAGAAGTCGGGGGTGAAATGGTGATTGGGTCTCCCCTCCCCATCCCAACCGATCGGAAACGCACGTGGTTCGTACAACCAGGGGATCCCGTAGAAGTCGAGAAGTAACGCGAACTGACGCTCACTGTTGTGGGCAAATGGGAGGCCGCGAGGACTGGGCGACTCGAAAGGGTCTAAGGCCGGGTTCAGGTAGCCTCCGCCTTAGCGATCGCTTCCGCTTCGAACTCCGGGTAGAGGTCGTGCAACTCCCCCTCGAGCTCGTCTTGGACCGGGCCCACCGCGATTCCGAAGACCCCCTGGCCGCGACGAAATACATCGACGACTTCGTCGGCGCTTGTGGCTGCATAGATCGTGGAACCATCCGACAGGAGGGTGACATCGGCCAGAGGGCGCTCCGAGCGCAGCTGCTGGCGCAGGATCTCGACCGCCTGGCGAATCTTCTTCAGGCTCATCCCGGCATCGAGGAGCCGCTTGATGACCTTGAGTTGGACGACGTCGGGGAATGAATACAGCCGCTGCGAGCCCGATCCCTTGGCGTCCTGGACCGACGGCTTGATCAGATCGGTGCGGGCCCAGTAGTCGAGCTGTCGATAACTGATCCCAACCAGACGGCAAACCAGGGGTGCCCGGTACCCGAGATTGATCGACATGGCTTCTGTGGTCACAATGGTCCCTTCAGGTTACGCCCCTGAGGTTATTTTGAAGGGGCTTACAGGTTCGTAATTCCGCTGGTGTCGGCAAGCTAGTGAGCACGACGCCGAGTTGTCAACAACCTGTGGAAAAAGGCAAGACGGAAGTCGGAAGTCGGAAGGGGAAACCAAGAGGCCACCAGACGCCAGGCGTCAAACAAGGGGGGGCGGGCCCTAGCTTTCGCCTTCTTCCTTCAGGAAGTCCTCGACCGTCACATCCTCGAGCATTTCCCGGAAGCGTTCGATTTCTTCCTCTTCGGAGTTCTCGGGAATCTCGATGCCGGCGTCGGTGAGAACCTGAGTCGCCACATACACCGGGGCCTGGGCCCTCACGGCAAGGGCAATCGCGTCGGATGGACGGCTCGAAAGGTGGAACGACTCCCCCGCCCGTTTCATCACCAGGTCGGCGTAGTAGATGTTGTTGCGGAGCTCGACAACGTCGACCCGGTCGACTTCCGCCCCGAGTGTTTCTACGACCAGCCTGAGAAGGTCGTGAGTCTGCGGGCGAGGCGGGTCGATGCCTTCGAGGGCGGCTGCGATTGCTTGAGCCTCAGGGGCCCCGATCCAAATCGGCAGATATCGAGTGCCGCTGCGCTCCCGGAGCAGGACGATGGGCGTGTTCGACGGCAGTTCTACCCGCACTCCCACTATCTCCATTGCGATGCGGTCGCCGTTCCCGCTCATCCGGTCAGGTTATCACCGGTTGCCGTAGACCAATCGGGCTGTTTCGGCCCGGCGTTCATGAAACCGTCCGAGATCGAGCACGGCCCAAATCGATGGCAGGTTGCGAAACCAGCCGTCGTGGTCAAGGCCGTACCCGATCAGGTACTCATCGCCGACTTCGAAGCCCCGGTACTCGATCGGCACCTGTACGACTCGGCGGGGGACTTTGTCGAGCAACGTCACCGTCGCCACCGAGGTCGCTCCCCGGTCCGCCATCATTCGCCTCAGCACCGTGAGGCTCAACCCGGTGTCGACGATGTCCTCGACGATGATCACATCACGACCCGAGAGGTTCTCGGATGTGTCCAGCACCACGCGCAGCCGGCCACCCTCTCCGAACCGTGACAGGGACAAGAAGTCCACGTCGACCGGCACCGAAATCTTGCGGACCAAGTCGGCCAGGAACGGGAGGGCGCCCACCAGCATCGCCACCAGCACGGGACGGCGATTTCGATAGTCCTCGTTGATGGCGAGACCCAATTCGGTGACTCGATCCGCGAGGGTCGAGGCGGTGATCATTTCCGTCGCCGGCGCCTCAGCGTTCACCAGAAAGCCATGCCCAGTAGCGAGGTGCCCAGGAGAGAGCCTCCCTCCAGCCCGGAAGTTCCGGTGAGATCCGATTGAACACCTCGGGTTCGAGCGGCGACTCGCCGGGCACGCCGAGGAGGCCTGACGCAGCCAACCAGGTGAGGGTCTCGATCTTGGCCGCTTGCTGGATTCGAACCACGGCAGCCGACGCTTGCGTCGACTCATGGATCGCGGCTTCCGTGAATCCGTAGTCCATCAGGGCTGCAGCATCGGCAAAGTGACCGCCGATACCTTCGGATCCCATCACCACGGCCATCAGACGACGACCATCTCGCTCCGCCGCGGCCGCCAGCACCAGCGATGCCTGGAGCGTGAAACCGGTCTTCACGCCGATCGCACCCGGGTAGACGTCCAGAAGGTCGTTGGTGGTGGGTCCTCCTCGCAATGTCCCGTCCGGGGCAGGGGGAAAGTCGATGGAGGTTGACCGGACCATCGCCGCGAGTTGGGGATTGGCCAGGACGGCCCGGGCCATCTCGAGAAGGTCGGCCGCTGATGAATAGTGGTCAGGGGCATCGAGGCCGTGAGGGTTGACGAAGTGGCTGTTGGTCAACCCCATTTCGGTGGCTTCCTGGTTCATGAGGTCAGCGAAGCCTGCGATGGATCCCCCGACGTGCTCTGCGATCGCCTCGGCGGCGTCATTGGCGGACCGAACCAGGATGGCTGAGACCAGATCTCCCATCCTGATGACTTCTCCCGCCACGAGCCCTATCTCGGCCTCCCCGGCCTCCGCGGCGCTGGCCGAAACGGTCACCAACTCGTCGAAGGTCGATAGTTTGACCGCTACCAGCGCAGTCATCATTTTGGTGGTCGACGCCAGCGGTCGCCTGGTGTCGGATTCGTGAGCCGCGATGATCCAATCTGCCGACTCGTCGAACAGAATCCACGACGGGGCCGAAACTGTCGGAGGTGGCGCCACCAGCCACCCGGGTCTAGGCGGGAGGGGGTCAAGTGGCACTGACGCGGCTCCAACCGGGCCGCCGCCCACCATGGCTGCAATCGCCGTGGCGACCACCAAGATCCACCGCCTCTGGCTACCTGCCCGGATCATTCCGCCAGCATCTCTCCGAGCCGGGCGCCGAGAAGGATGCGATGCAGCGACGCCACCGCCTCGGTGCCACTTTCGAGTGACTCTTGGGCTCGGGACCGCACCTCGACCTGGGCCGAACCCAACGGGGGACCGAGCATCTGACCGAGCATGTCGGCTTCCCGTTCAACCGCCAGCCGCACTTGACGGAGATGACGCGGCTCGAATCCGAGTTCGAGAAGTTGTCGGGCCTCGATCCCGGCCGGGAGGGCCCATCCCGGATAGAGATCACCGGTCGTGTCGGACACCGCTGAAATCAGCCCGTGGGCGATCAGCGCCTCTAGTTCCAGCTGGGAGAGGCCACTGCGACGGACCAGGTCGTTCCTGGTCAGAGGCTCCCTCTCGGGGTCGAGGGCCGGAGGGTCGCCGCGGTCGCCGCCCGGAATCTTCGCCTCGTTCCCAGAGCGTGAGCTTGGATTTGATCACTTTGAGAGGGAGAAAATGGTCCCGCTGCAGACCGAGGATGTAACGAAGACGCTTGATTTCAAGGGGACCGAATTGACGGTATCCGGCGGTTGATCGAGCCGGGGTTATCAGTCCCTGAGCTTCGAGGAATCGAATCTTCGAAACCGATACATCGGGGAAGTCCTCACGCAGGAGGTTGATGACGTCGCCGATGGAAAGTGGTTCTTCAACCATCGCCCCGCGCCACGAGGAACTGAAAGCGGCCGATCATCACCTCGTCGCCTGGATTCAGGCTGGCGGTATCCACCCGGGAGTCGTTTACGTACGTTCCGTTGGTCGAACCCAGGTCTTCCACCTGGAGGCGTTCTTCGTGGGCATCGAAGCGACAGTGCTGACGCGAGACCGTGACGTCGTCCAGGACGATGTCAGAGTCGGGATGGCGCCCGACGGCGATCTCCCCAGGGCCCAGCATGAAGGTCAGCCCGGCCCGCGGACCCTTCTCGACCACTAGGGCCCACCCCGTGATGCCATCTACCGACGCGGCCTCCTCGGGCGTGAGTGGGTGTTCCGGATCGGGCAGCTCCACATAGGCGACGGTGGGCTCGGTATCGAGCGCGAATCCACATGAAGGACAGGTGACGGCTTCCGCCGCGACTACGGCATCGCACCGGGGACACTGCATTCCCGCATGGTAGAGGCTGGCCAGGACGGAAAGGCCGGGACAATAGGCAGCTATCAGTAGGCAGTAATCAGTAGGCAGTAGCAGTATGCGGTAGGAGCCCGGGCAGCTCTCCCGCGCTTCTGCTGCTTACTGCTTACTGAAAGCTGCCTACTTGCCTGTCGATCACTCTGTGAGTGATCGATAGGCCTCGGAATCGAGCAGGCCCTCGACAACGCCGCTGTCCTCCACGACCAGGACGCAGAACCATCCAGCGCCGTAAGGATCCTTATTGATCAGTTCCGGATGATTGACCAATTCCTCGTTGACTTCCGACACGGTGCCCGAGGCCGGCGCATAAACCTCCGCGACGGATTTGGTCGACTCCACCTCGGCGAGCAGGGCGTGGCCGGTCAGTTTGGCGTCGACCTTCGGGAGTTGGACGAACACCACGTCACCCAGAGCGTCCTGGGCGTAATCGGTTATCCCGATCCGGACCCGGTTCTCCCCTAACGACTCCACCCACTCGTGCTCGGGCGTGTATTTCAGATTGTCGGGAGTCAGCATCAGCCTTCCTTCGAAGTCGCCAGCGGTGGGTCCGTCGGGGACTCTACCGAGCGTAACTTGGCCCGGATGTCACCCATGTATTGCCACCCGACGTACCAGTACAGGATCAAACCGGTCGCTCCGGCGATCCAGGCCGGAGGTCCGAATAGCCATGGCACGATCTCGGCTGACAGGAGGTAGAACGAGGGGATGGCGCCATAAAGGGCGAAGGTGGCAGCCTTCCCGAGCCACCGGACCTCGAGTTTCCCGAGGCCTCCGACCAGCCAGGATCAGGGTTCCCATCCCGACCAGCACCTCGCTGCGCCAGCAAGGGCCAGCCGATCACTCCGGGGAGGACCCCAGCCACCAATCCCCCGATCAGGGCCGAAGCAATCATCAGCCGGTCGGCCAGCGGGTCGAGAAGTTTGCCGAACTCCGAGACCTGATTGAGGCGGCGGGCGAGGTATCCGTCGATCCAGTCGGTGGAACCGATCAGGAAGATCAAAGCGGCTGCCAGCCCAACGCGATCCTGTCCAATCAGCACGTACCAGAAGTAGGGCACCGCTAGGACCCGCAGCCCCGACACGAGATTGGGAACCGTCAGCCAGCCCCGGGCATCAATAGGTGGATGGGTGTCCGAGTCACCCGTCATCAATCGCCACCTACGCGATTATGCGGCACCCACGTCAACCAGGTGGCACGCCACGTAGTGACCGTTGCCCTTGTCCTCCAGCGGCGGGTGGTCGAGTTGATGACAGATGTCGATGGCCATCGGACACCGCTCGAGGAACCGGCAGGTGGCCGGAGGATTGACGGCCTTTCCGATTCCGCCCTTGATCTCCACGGGGGCACGTTTGATCGCAGGATCAGGTACCGGGACCGCCGACAAAAGAGCTTTGGTGTACGGATGGAGGGGGTTCGCCAGCAGCTCCTCGGAGTCGGCGATCTCGACGATCTTGCCCAGATACATCACTGCAATCCGGTCGCACATGTAGCGAGCCACCGCGAGGTCATGGGTGATGTACAGGTAGGACACCCCGAACTCACTTCCGAGGTTGAGCATCAGATCCATGATCGAGATACGGATGCTCACGTCGAGCATCGAGGTGGGCTCGTCCGCCACGACAAACGACGGGTCGATCACCAGGGCCCGGGCAATCGCGACCCGCTGTCGCTGACCGCCCGACAGCTCGTGCGGATAGCGGAACATGAACGTCTCGGGCGGGGTCAGGCCGACCATCTTGAGCAAAGCGGCAACCTTGACTTCGCGCTCGGTGACGGTACCGATCCGTTGGACGGTCAGCGGCTCGGCCACCGTGTCATAGATCGTGCGCCTGGGGTTCATGGATTCGTACGGATCCTGAAAGATCATCTGCACGCGGCGACGGAAGGTGCGCATGCCCTCCCGGTCGATGTGCGCGACGTCGACCAGAGATCCGTTGTCAGCCAGAAGGATTTGGCCGCTGGTCGCCTCCATGAGCCTGGTCAGCATCCGCCCGGTAGTGGACTTTCCACAACCGGACTCCCCGACCAAGCCCAATGATTCACCCGGCCCTATTTCGAAGCTGATCCCATCGACCGCATGGACGAAATCGATCGGCTTGCGAAAAAGACCCCGGCTGACCGGGAAGAGCTTGCTGAGACTGTCGACCTTCAGAAGGGGCTGGCTCATACCGCGACTCCGATCGTCACCGGGACCATCTCCCAGTTCCAGCAAGCGACCTTGTGGCCCCCGCCTATGTCCTCGAGAGGTGGCTCTTCCACGACACATCGTTCTGTGGCAAACGGACAACGAGGGTGGAATCGGCACCCCGTGGGTGGATCCAGCAGGTTGGGCGGCTCACCCTCCAGCGGCGCCAGTTTGCGCCGGGGGCCGGTGATGGAAGGAGTGGAGCTGAGCAAGAGGTAGGCGTACGGGTGCCGGGGCCGCTGGAACACCTCCAGGGTGGTGCCGTATTCGACGATTTTCCCGGCATACATGACACCGATCGTGTCGGTGACCTCGGCGATGACGGCGATGTCGTGTGAGATGTAGATCAAGGACATTCCCAGTTGGTCCTGGATCTTCTTCAGCTCCTTGAGGATCTGGTCCTGGACGATCACATCGAGCGCCGTCGTCGGCTCGTCGGCGATGATCAACTTGGGATCGCATGACAGCGCCATGGCGATGACCGCCCGTTGTCGCATTCCGCCGGAGAACTCGTGAGGGTATCGCTGCAGCATGGCCGGATTCAGCCCGACCATTTCGAACAGGCGGACCATGCGGTCTCTCGAGGCGGTCTCGCTGAGACCGAGGATTGAAATGGAGGTCGATCGCTTCCCTGATCTGGTCCCCGACCCTGTACACCGGGTTCCAGGAGTTCATCGCCCCCTGGAAGACCATCGAGATCGACTTCCAGCGGCGTTTTCGCATGGCGTTTTCATCGAGGGCGAGGAGGTTCTCACCGTCCAGGCGAATCTCGCCGGCGTGGTAGCGGGCGTTGTCGGCGGCCAGCCCCATGAGCGACATCGCGATGGAGGTCTTACCGCAGCCCGACTCCCCCACCAGCCCGAGCGACTCACCCTGATGAAGCGTGAAGCTCACGTTCTCGATGGCCGACACCTCGCCCCTTTTGGTCTGATATCGCATGACCAGGCCATCGACCTCGAGAAGCGGCCTGTCCGTTTTGAGTCACAGTCTCCTGATCCCTTCCCGCCCTCGATCGCCGGCAGATCCTGCTGTCTACCGTTGCCGCAACCGGGGATTGACGACCTCGTCCATCGCCCGTCCAACAAGGAAGAAGGATGCGCACAGGAGGCTCACGGCCAGACCGGCGGGGATGAGGAGCCACCAGTAGTCCGTCCCAGACAGGAAGTAGCCCTGGGTCTGGGCGACGTTGATCATGATCCCCCAACTCATCGGGATGGAAAGCAGACCAAGGAAGGAGAGAATCGCCTCGAGGGAGATGGCCTCGGTGACCGTGAACATCATGTAGAGGAACGAGAGCGGCAGGACATTGGGCACGATGTGCCGGAAGATCAGGTGGGTGTGACCTCCGCCGGCGATCCGGGCAGCATCGATGAACGGCTTGACCGAAACCTGCAGGGCCTGTGATTTGAGGATGATCGCGGTGGCGCCGAATCCCCCGAGCAGCCCGATGAGAAGGCCCAGGAGCGGCAGGCTTATCTGGAAGAGGCTCGAAACGACGATCAGAACCGGCAACAGCGGCACCAGCAAGATCAGGTCGGCGAATCTCATCAACAACGTATCGATCCAGCCGCCGAAGTAGGCCGAGATCGAGCCGATCGCAGTTGCAATGAACACTGTCACGACGGCGGCGATCATCCCCAGGAAGAAGGCCGCCCGAGTGCTGTACAACAGCTGGCTGAGAATGTCGCGGCCGAGCGGATCGGTCCCGAGGACGTGGGAAGCGGAGACTTCCGCCCCGTTCCGATCGGTCCCTGACCGCACTCCGAGGCTCGGGGGCGCCGGCTGCTGAGGAATCGAGAGGGTGTCACCGACCTCGATGAAGGGGTTCGATTGGATGCGGGCGGTGGAGAGATCCACTTCGGTGGTCGGGTCGTTGACGACGTCGACGACCAGCTTGTCGACCTTGACCGCGTGGTAACCGGTGATCGGGTTGTACACCGCGGGATCCCACACCGTCGCCATCAGGATCGGATGGGAGATCGCCATCAGGGCAAACACGCCGATCATGCCGAGCCCGATGAGGCCGATCTTGTTGGCGACAAAGAGCCGCCAGTTCCGGGCGATCGAGCGACGAGTCAGCCGGAGACGGATCCGCCAAAGCGGTTCCTCCAAGTACCGGGCCCGAAACGTGATCCGACGGGAGCGGTGGAGCGGTGAGGATGTCTGCCACTGCCAGCTCCTTATTGGTAGCGAATTCGGGGGTCGAGGTACATGTATACGATGTCGGCGATGATGTGACCGGTCAAGGCCAGAATCCCGATGATCCCCAGGGTGCCCGTCGCCAGGGGCAGATCCTCGAGCAGGGTGGCATTGAGGAGCATCTGGCCAAGGCCGGGCCACGAGAAGATGGACTCGGTGAGGATCCCGCCACCGATCACGAAGGAGAGAGCCAGGACCAAGCGAGGTGACAACCGGGAGCAGTGCGTTGCGGGCCGCATGATCGTCACGGATGGCCCGTTCGGTCAGGCCCTTGGCCCGGGCCGTGAGGATGTAGTCCTCTCGAAGCGTTTCCAGCATCGACGACCGGGTCAGAAGCATCACCCCGGCGAAGTTCACCGCCGAGAGCGTTATGACCGGGAGGGCGGTGTGATGGAGGAGGTCGCCGACCAACTCGCGGTTGGGGGACATCCACCAAAAGAGCACATACGCCACGATGACCAGAGGAGTGCCGATCGACCGGACCCGACCTCCCAGGTCGGCGCTCGGCAACTGCCGGGACACGATGTGGATCACCAGCACCACGAGGCTGGCGATGAACGCGGTGACCAGGATCTGGATGAACAGCTCGTTGGCCGTCACTGCCGCACCGGACCACTCCTGGACGTCGATGAATTTACCCAGGGGGAACCAGTTGAGGGCGAACCCGAACAGCCAGAGCATCAGGATCGCGAACCACGGGTAGAAGACGGTGTATCCAGCCACCCCTCCCAGGGTCAGGGCGGTTTCGAACGAACGTCCCCGTTTCCACGCCATGACCTTGCCGAGGCCGAAGCCGAGGTAATAGGACAGAAGCGTTGCCGTGAGGAAGAGGGTCACGGTGCGAGGCAGGCGTTCGAGAATGAGCTGGCCGACCGTGCTGGGGTATTGGGTGAACGACAAGCCAAGGTCGCCCTGGAAGAAGTTGACCACGTAGTTGAGGGTTCGTCCCATGAGCGGTTGATCCAAGCCGAGCCGCTCCCGAAGCATGGTTTGGGCTTCGGGCGGGAGCTGAGGGTTGGCAATCAGCTGCTGGGAGATGTCACCTGGCTGGGCCTCCAAAAGGAGATAGAGCAGCGCAAGAAACAGCGCCAACAGCAGCAGCCCCTGGATGAGGCGCTTGCCGACATACTTGAGCATCGCAGTTCCTCCAACCGGCGACAGAGGCTTAGAGCGTTGGTCGAGAGTTTACGACGTGATCGACGCGGTGTGGGGGGCGGGGTAAGACCCGCCCTCCACTGCGCTTCAGGTTTGATCCCCGAGGATCACTTAGCGGCTTGGACCAATCCCTGCATTCCCTGGAGGTGCTGGAGACCGGACAGCGTTTGCGTGAACGGGAAGTTCACGTTGGCCGTGCCGGTAGAACTCGAGGATGCCGGTGTCGAAGAGGAGGATGTACGGCTTCTCAACGGCAAGGATCTCTTCCATCTGCCACATGATGTCGTAGGCCTCTTCCTCGGTCTGGGCAGCGTTGAACTGCTCAACCAGGGCGTCGTACTCCTCGTTGTGGAATCCGGGGGCGTTGTTGCCACCGTTCAACAGCGTGTCGTTCGGTCCATACCAGAAGTCGGCGTGGTAGGTCGGCAGGGCCGGATTACCCAGCGACCATCCCAGGATGAACATGTCGAAGTCCAGACTCGTTCCCGCCTCGGTCGGGGTGTAGACCCGGTCGACGATGGCGTTGAAGTCGGTCGGGTTGGCTTCAGCCTGGAAACCCAGCTGGTTCAGCCAGGTCTCGATCCAGATCGAATACGTCGCCCGCAACGGGTCGTATCCAGGTCCGGGCGCCAGGATCTCCAACTCCTCGAACCGGGGTCCCGTTGTAGGGTGATACCCGAACCAGCGTTGACGGTCACCCCGGCCTCATCCATGGTCGGTTCGACCTCCCACGCAAAGCCGGCACCACGCAGAAGCTCCATGGCTTCGGCAAGACGGTCGGCAGTCGGCTTGCCCGCATACACCGACGCGAATCTGTCAGCAGCCTCGGCGTTGTACCACTTGGTGTTGCCCTCCGGGACCGTTGCATACAAGGGGAAGGCCACGCCCTGGAGGACGTTGTTGGCCATGAACTCCTTGTCGATCATCAACGCCAAGGCGTCCCGGAAAGCCGGAATCGACATCGGCTCCTTCGCGGAGGTTGAAAGCCAGGTAACGGAAACCGTTGGTGGGGTTGACCACCGCCGTCAGTTCCTCGTTGCCTTCCACCTGGGCCAGCAGACCACGCTGCATCCCCAACGGGTTCAGCAGATAGTCGACCTCACCCGCCGCCAGCGCCAACACCGCCGCATCCTGCCCGCCATAAAGCGAGAAGATCGACTCATCCGGCATAGGGGCCGACCGTATAGACGACGTTTGTTTCGCCCGTGTCGACCACGATGGTCGATGTGATTTCACGACCCTTGTCGTAGTAGTTGTCGTTGGCGACGTTGCGGGCGAAGGCGCCTTCCTGACGCTCGGCGAAGACCATGGGGCCACCCGAGACGTCGACGCCGGTGCCCACCGCTCCATAGAGAGCTGGCGGCCGGATCGTCGCTGGCCCGGGCCTCCTCGACCGCGTCGCCCCACACATGGGCCGGCATGATCGGGCCGTTTACGCCGATCCCGTGCGGCCAAACCGCCAGACCGGGCTGATGGTTGAACACGAACTTGACCGTATGGTCATCAACCGCCTCGACGGCGGTCAGACCCACGGCGTCCGGGTTCTCCTCATCTGGCCAGCGGATAGGCCTCCAGCCAGCTACCACCCAGCGCGAAGTCGCGCACGGTCTCAAAGGTGAAGACGATGTCGTTGGCCGTGATGGGGGTCCCCATCCGACCAGACCGCATCCTCCCGCATCGGTACCTCGATCGCCCAACCGTCACCCTCGGCGGCCCCGGTCGGGACCTCGGCGCTGGCAGCTACGTCAGCATCGAGTTCGAGTCCCGGATAGTTGATCTTGATAAAGGGTCGGCTTGGTCGGAGTCAGGACGTATGCATTCCACACGGTCGACGCCGGGTCCAAATAGGCCCAGAAGTTATCGGTGGTGGTGTCCTGGAAGATCCCAAGCCGATAAGTGAACCCTTCCGTGGCGGCCCCGCCCGCGGCCGTCGTAGTGGTATCCCCACCACTCGCAGCGGTCGTGGTGGTGTCCCCACCACCGGCAGCGGTCGTGGTGGTATCGCCACCACCCGACTGGCAAGCCGCCGCAACCATCGCAAACATGGTTACCAGCACCAGCCAGCGCCAACGGCCGAGCTTGTTAGAAGCTCTCAAGTTTTCCTCCCGTTTTTTTGTTCCGTTTCTTTGGGCCGGTCTGTGGATGAAACCCCAGATCGGCCTCGCCGGAGGATACCTAGTCCGCTATCCCTACGGCAACCAACCGGTAACGGTCTTGACCGGCGGTCCTTAGGTTATGCAAGCAATGTATGGATCATGTCGGTCGACAGCGGGTGGGAAGAACCCGAAACCTAAGGTTATAAGCCTCGGAAAGCACGGCGTATAACCTTAGGTTTCGCTTTCTGAGCGGCGTAACGCTTTCGTTGCGGCCCGCCGATATGGTCCTCGAACCAGAACGGAGAGGACGATGGGCGATTTCGACCAGGGTCTGATCTTGTTTCGGACTCAGCTGACGGGACGAGTCCTGGCATGGGCACGGTTGTTGTGGTTCCTCGTCGCCCTTCCTTCTCTGGGCTTGGCCGTCTTCGGTTTTGCGGCAGGATTCCGCGATCTAACTCTCCTCGGACCCGACTCGGTCTTTGTCGCTCTTGCTCAGGCCGGAATCGATCCGGCGCTATCCGTCGTGGTGGGCTTGATTTTCCCCGTGGTGTTGATGACCGCGATCGGGGGGTTGATGTTTTGGAAAAGGCCCGGAGATCCCATGGTCCTGATCACATCGCTCATGCTCATAACCCTCACACTGGCCTTGAGCAGGTCGATGTTCGCTGCGATCAGCACATTGCCCGAACTCGAGGCGGTGGTCCGGGTGGTCTTCTTCTTTGGCTTCGGATTGCTGGTCCTGGTCTTCGCATTGTTTCCCAACGGCCGCCCGGTTCCCTCCCTGGCATGGATGTCTGCTCCGGTGTTGGGGCTGGTGGTCGCCTCGTTGCCCAAGCTCCCGCGGGTCCTGGCCACCTTCCCCAGTCGGCCTGCCGATGTCAGCGGATCGAACTGGATCATCAACATGACAGTCCTGATCGTCGTTCTATTGCTGGTCGTCGTCTGTCAGGTCTACCGATACAAGACGGTCTCAAACGGCCACGAACGTCTACAGGCCAAGTGGGTTGTCTTCCCGCTCGGCCTCATCGTGACGCAGATCATCGTTCTCTTTGTTTTCTCTCAGCCGGTCTTCGATTTCGGCCCCGCCTGGGCTGGATGGGCTCAGCTATCAGTGGTGCCGGCGACCTTGTTGTTTCCCCTCGGAGTGGCCGCTGCCATCGTTCGGTACCGGCTCTACGACATCGAAAGGATCGTCTCCCGCACTGTGACATATGGTCTCCTGACGGTGCTCCTCTTTGGCATTTACGCCACGCTGGTCTTTCTGCTGCGCCAATTGATGCCCCTGCAGGGGGACCTGGCTGTGGCCGGCTCCACGTTGGGGGTGGCGGCTCTCGCCAATCCGATGCGGAACCGCCTGCAGAGATTGATGGATCATCGCTTCAACCGGACCCACGCCGATGCCGCCCACACGTTGTCGCTATTCACCAACACCCTTCAAACGGCGACCGGACTGAAGGCAGTCTCGACCGAATTGCAGGGGGCCGTGGAGCGGACGTTCCAACCTGACGGCGTCTCCCTCTGGGTGCGATCCGGCTGAGCGCCGTCTCACGGTCCTGCCGATCCGTTCCGACGCGCTGCTTCTGGTCCGGGGCCGACATCAAGGGTCCTGGTTCTCAACCATTTTCGCAAAGATGACTTCCCATCCTGGCCTCCACTTTCGCCACGGTTTTGCCGATCAGTTGAAGATGTCGGCGACGTCGAATCTTCGCCTTCAACTTCGCCAAGGACCGGGCCGGGCCCGAACAGCCCGACGACCTGATCCGACGCCTCGCCGACCAGATCTTCAAGGACCCAAGAGACTTGCCTGAAAGCGCAGCCTGGGGCGTGAGCCCGGCCGAGAGATACCTCCTGCAAAGGCATCAGGACCGACGGGATTGACAATGCCCGGTTCCGGGCGGACCTGGCAGTTGGCCATGGGTGCGGCGTGATCAGAAGCGATTAACGGGCAGGAGATGCATCAAACCGCTGCTCCCGACATCCGGCCGACGGCGGATGGGAGATGCACCGTCGCACCCGAGACTCTCCCGCTCATGAGCGACTCGAGCGTCGCGGCAGGCATGGGATGAGCGAAGTAAAAGCCCTGGCAATAGTCACAACCCAGCGCGGCCAGTTGGTCGCGTTGACCGACTGTTTCGACCCCTTCCGCCACGACCGTCATTCCGAGCAGGTGGGCGAGCTCGATTACTGCTGACACGATCGCGTGGCTGGCTGGTTGCTGGTCCATGTCCGCAACGAATCCTTGATCGATCTTGACGATGTCGATCGGGAATTGTTTCAGGTAATTGAGGGAGGAGTAGCCGGTGCCAAAGTCGTCCAGCGCCAGATTGACCCCGATCTTCTTGAGCTCACCGAGGACTACCTGCGCACGCTCACTGTCCTGGACAAATACGCTTTCGGTCACCTCCAGGGTGAGGAGACGGGGGTCGGTACCCGTCTGGGAAAGCACCATGGCGACAGTCGCGGGGAAATCGGCCGACATGAGTTGGAGGGCGGAAACATTGACCGCGACCGTGAGGTCGTCGCTAGGACTTCGATCATGCCATCGGTGGCGGTCGGGACAGGCTTGCTCAAGCACCCATCTTCCGATCTCGGTGATGAGCCCGGACTGCTCGGCCAGGGGTACGAGCACGTCGGGCAGTACGACGCCTCCCGACGGACGGTCCCAACGGAGCAGGGCCTCGACACCGATGATGCGTCCATCGCGGGTAGCGACGATTGGCTGATACTCCGTTCGTAGCTCTCCGCGTCGATGCGCCCCTCGCAGCTGCCGCTCCATGTCTACACGTTCCGAGGCGAGATGGCGTTCGCGCAGGTCGATCACCTGGTGGCGGGCACCGCCGTTGCGCTTGGCCTGGTACATCGCGGCATCGGCATCGAGGAGAAGCTGGCTCGACAGATTGTCTCCCCTCCCCGAGTAGGCGATACCCACGCTGGCAGTGATTTCGACCTTGATCCCGGAAAGGAAGAACGGCGTAGCTATCGCCTCAACAACCCGGGCCGCGATGGCATCGATCTCGATTGGCTGCTCAAGGTCTTCGCATAGGATCACAAATTCGTCGCCGGACATTCGGGCCAGCGTGTCCCCCGGCCGCAATACGGCGGTAAGACGGCGAGCCACAGCCATCAACAACTGGTCACCGACCGAGTGGCCGTGCATATCGTTGACGAGTTTGAACTGGTCGAGATCCGTAAAGAGGACCGCCGCCAGCTTGTTGGAGCGTCGCCCTCGAAGGACTGCATGGTCGAGGCGTTCAAGCAGCAGTATCCGGTTCGGAAGCCCGGTCAAGGGGTCGTGGAGGGCCTTCTCACGAGAGCGATCCGATGAGTCGCGGAGGATTGCTCGGGCCTTGGCGTTGATCAGGTAGGCAGAAACCACGTCGGCCAGGGTCTGAGCCGCTTCCATCTCGGCGGCGTCCAACGGCCCGGCGGCGTCCCGGTAGAGGTCCAGAGCGCCCAGCGGTTCGTCGTCGTGATGCAGCGGAAAGGTAAAGACCGCCACTAGCCCGGCCTCCAGGGCCCGAGCAGCGAACTTGGGAAATCTCAGGTCGTCCCGCAGGTCGGGCACAGCGACGGCCAGGCCGGTTCTGTAGGACTCCAGGCATGGGCCCTCCCCCAGTTCGCTCTGGAGTTCCTCGTACCGCAACGCGGAATCGTTTGATGCGGCCACATATCGAGGGTCGGTATCGGGCGAGATAAGACTCACCCCAGCGGCGCTCACCGGCAAGATATCCACGATCCGCTTTACCAGGTGATCAAGGATGCCTTGGATCGGAAAATCCGTGAGCATGGTGCGAGCAAACTCACTCAATACCGCGGAGAGCTGATTTTCGCTCGGCATGAACCTCCGTCGACCAACATTGGGTGGCCGCGGGGTCTGGACGGGCACGGTTTCAGAACTGAAACAGCGTACCCCTCAAACTACCCGAAATACGGTCATGGTCAACAGTCGGCGGACGAGCCAAGAACCAGACAAAACCCAGCGGCGACGATCAATTTTCTGCCTCAGAAAGGCCGCCGGCTGTTTAGGCGGTGACTTCCCACACTCGGGCCGTCCAGAGCAAGCGACTCCCTCGCTCGGTCAGGTCGATCACCTGGTCTTTTAGCAAGCGAAGCAGCGTCGGCTCCTGTGCCAGGCCCGAAGGCAAGGGAATGGGACGTTCAGCGAGCTTGCGGATCGATGCGAAGCCGGCCCGTGCCACATTGAGAATCGACTTCTCGTCTTGGAGGGTGCCGGTAGGAAGGAAAAGTTTGCCGCCCCGCCGCAACAGTTTTCTCGCCTCTTCCAACATCCTCATTGGTAGCTCGGCCCCGCTCGGTCCACCTGAGAGTCCGCCCGGGAACCACCCCGAAACGGTCGCCAGATCGTCGGGGATTCCCGAGACATCGCCGATGATCACATCTGCCTCAACACCGGTGGGCAAGGGCTCGAACAAGTTGCCCTGGAAAAACCTGGTCTGGTCGGCGACCCCCTGGGCGATGGCATTGGAGGTCGCCACCTCGACCGTTTCGGGAGCGGCGTCGATCCCATAGACCATTGATGCCCCGAGCTTGGCTGCCACGATTGATAGCACTCCGGACCCGCAGCCAGCGTCGATCACTACGCCACCCTCCGCGAAGTCCATCGAATCGGCCAGGAGCAATGAAACCGTTGACGGTCGGAACGTCGCGGTGCCCATCTTCAAGTCGAAAGGCCCGCAACGCCCCTTCCAAACCACTGTCTCAGATTCCATTGCCGACAGGGTATCGCAGAAATGAAGGCTAGACCTTCGTACCTCGACCTTTAGTTGAGGTCCCCCAGAACTTCAGCCTCCGGCGCTATCCAGCTATCCCCGACCCGCGAGCGGTGGAAGCCGTGTTTTCGAGATTGTCGTGCGGTGTCCCGACGCCGGCTTTCTCTGATTCGAGAATGTCGAAGCTGTTCAAGAGACCTGTCACCTCGAAGATCCGGCCTAGCGCCGCGGGCACGACCACGACCATTCGACAGTCAAAGTCGGCCAACAAGGCTTGAGTTCGAACCAACCAGGAGAGCCCGGTCGAGTCCATGAAAGTGACCTTGGAAAGGTCGATGATGACGTCAGACGCCCTGTCGTTGCAATGGGCAAGTATCAGGTCCTCGAGCTCTTCTTGTCTCGAGAGGTCGATTTCCCCATCCAGCCTGAGAGCCGTCCAGCCTTGGGCGCTGGGAGCAGTCATCCCGAATCTCCTTCCAGCAGATAGGCGAATGTTAGAGAACAGACTGTCCATCGCAAGCGGTGCGCGAAAAGAGCCCTGGACTCTTCGGGCGGGATGACACCGAAGGTCCAGGGCTAGCCTCGGCCCTGGGGCCGTAGGTGGGATTCTAAAACGCCGATACATGGAGAAAGCCCTTCAACCGTGGAGGGTCAAAGGGCTTTCAGAACTGTGTCGTACCCGTCGTTCGCTTGTTTCTAACCTCAGAACCCTGCGATTCGGGAGGACCTTTCGGCCCTTCTCAGCCGGCTCACAGACCGGCCATCACCTCGTGAGCGACGTCCGCATCGTCTTCCAGACAGAAACTGGTCGTCACTCCTGAGATGTCCAGCAGCCGCAAGATCTGGGCCGAGCAGCCCTTGAGCCAGATACGGCCCTCTACGAGGTGCGATGCCCCCAAAAGGAGCCGCAACCCACTGGAATCCATAAACGTCACCTCGGATACATCGATGACGATGTGATCCGGGGTTGGCGCCAACCGGTCGAGAACGGCTTCCAGTTGGGGGGCGGTAGCCATGTCAAGCTCACCGGCCAGTTCAATGAACTCGCAGCAATCAGACCGGTGGTTGCTCACCTCGAAAGAAGCATCCATCGGAGCTTCTCCCTCCCTCCCGAACGTCAAGCGGCCAGCCGGGCGTCCTGTTTCACCCTCGATAAAACGCTAGAGGCGCAACCAGTCCGTAGCAACAGGATCTTGAGGTCTCACCCCGATCACAGTTCACCTCGAGACTCGGCAACAGAGGTCTTTGTCACGTATTTGGGGGTTACGACCTGGCTGCATAGGGTGCTCAGATGGAATTTGAGCGCGACAGGTACTACCGGCTGACAGTGCAACGAGAAGGTGAAGACTCGGTCGAATACGCCCGGTTTCGGTTCGACAACCAGGCCACCCAGGTCGTGATGGACGGAGAAACTCAGGCGGTGTGGGACGTGGCCCAGGCCGAAAGGGACGTTGCCCAGGCCGAAAGGGACGTTGCCCAGGCGGAAAGGGACACCGCGCAGAGGGAAAGAGACGTTGCTCAGAGGGAACGAGACGTCGCTCAGAGGGAAAGGGATCTCGCTCAGGCGCAAGGCGATGCCGACCAGGCGGAGGGTGACGCCGCCCAGGCCGAAGGTGACGCCGAGAAGGCCTCGGAGGAAGGTGCTAGCCGCATGTTTCCTCACAGCCTCGTTTTCATCGATCAGGAAGGCTCGACGCGGCGCCTTTATGAACACGAAATCAAGAGGTGGGAGTTGCTCCCCGACTGAACGCTCCTCCCAGCGGAACCCGCGTCAGATGCCTAGCTGACGGTCAGCGTCCCGTGCCCGTCGAAGTCAACGCCGCGGATGTGCGATTGAGTGATCAGGAACTGGCCGTCGAGGGCCTCGCCCTTAGCCGTTTGCCCGCTGAACTTCCGGGGCATTTCTGTGTGGACGATGCCGGGGGCGTAGATGTCCCAGACGATCTGGCCGTGCCAGCCGGTGGCTCCCCGGACCCACTCCGTCACGGCTTCGAGCCACGTGGTCTCCTCGACGATCGTGGCGGTCGTGAATAGGACCGGCTTTTCGTCGACCGTGAGGGTGACGAGGTCGTAGTGGGTGATATGTGTCTTGGTGCGAATGGTCATTGGTGCTCGTGCTGGGTCTGCCTGGTCGCGAGAAACCCCCAGGGATAGGAGGCGAGGGTCTCTCGTGTCCGGTAACTATCTCGGTGGGACCATGGGGGATGGCACCGAGCCCGGACCGGGGAAGCCTAGGTGTCAACGCTCCGGGGCTATGGCCCGCTTTCAGCATCCGAAAAGCCGGCCTGGCGTTGCCATTCGGGCCGGTCGTCTCGAATCACCACTGCCGATGGCGCTATTGTCGAATCGAGGAGGGACAGCGGCCCGTGGAGGTTCACCATGGAGCTCGTCGACCAACTTCTGGCGATTCTCGCCGGACCCACCCCAAGTTCCTGTTCTGATCAGCTCATCGCTGCCGGACACACGGAGGAAGAGGTCAGGGGAGCCTGGAACTTCGCTCGAGCAGCGGGCTACACGGAATCCACCGGTTTGGGAATGGATCGTCTGACATCGAGAGGAAGAGCCCGCGCAACCGAGGTCGGGACGGCTACTTCCTAATAGCCCAGAGGGCGCGTTTTCGGGGCGCTTTCAGCTGAGTTGCTGCCAGTTGGTCAAAATGAGGACGGTCCGAATCAGGGCGAAGAGACGCCGAGGTTGTAGTGGGTAAGGCCGGGCAGGATCGCAAGTGCATGCCCGCCGTGGGGCGGCCCTCCCACAGCAGCCCCGTCGCAAGCCTCCGTCGAGCAGCTTGAAGACCTCGATGTAGTGGCTCGGCGGCGCCATATCGGCGTCGGCGGCGACGATGAGGGTTGGGACCTTCAGGGCACGCACCTCCTCGCTGAAGTCGAAGTCCTTGGCCATCGACTCGCCGATCTTGTCGAGCAGGCGCCCAAAGTCATCGGGGCGCGGCGCCACCTTCTGGTAGGCCTCGTACATCGGGGTTTCCTTCATGAACTCGGCGGCGGCAGCGTTCACCTGGTCTTGCGGGCGAGCATCTCGGCCGGGATGGCGTTTCGCCAGACGTGCGCCGAGGCCATGACGAGCTTTCCGACCTTGTCGGGGTACTGGAGGCGGTGAAGAACGCCACAAAGCGAATAGCCAACGAGGATCGGGCCTGTCGAGGCCCAGGTGGTCGATCAGCGCCGCAATGTCGTCGGCCATCAGCCGCACGTCGAGGGCACGATCGATGTCCGCGGACCGGCCATGTCCTTCAAATCGAGGACGATCACCTCGTGGTGCTCGCTAGCGCCGGAAGGATGGGCGCGAACATTCGCCCGACATGAGGCCGCCATGCAGCAGGATGAGAGGGCGCCCGCGGCCGTGCGTCTCGTAATACAGGTTGATGCCGTTGACCTCGGCGTACTGGCCCGTCCAATCGGGTCAGGCGACGACTTGGTGTTCATGTCCTGCTCCTCGCGTTCGGCTGAGCGAGCAGTTATATCAGTCGCGTCCCGACAAGAACCCCATGAACACCAGTACCCCGCCCGAGACTACGGCTAATCCCAGCACGGCAAAGAGGGCCCGAGCGAGAACCTCCACCAACGACGCTTCGTACAACACGGGTCCGATATACCCACCAACGTGGCCGGCTAATCGCTCAGCAACCAATCCACACCAATGAACTAGTACGAAGGCGAGACGCGGGCGGGAGAGACGGACCGTCCCACCTGCCTACCCACTCGTCCACACTTCTCCCCCAACTTTTCAGGGAGGTGGGATGGTCCGCGGAAGGAAGTTCCAATTGGAGGCGGCGTGTTACAGATGATGGGGCGATAGACCTACCCAGCCCCTCAGGGCAGAGCAGGGCCCCGTTTGATCGACTCGAATGAGCGGTCTACCAGTCCACGACCGCTTTCTCCCATGCCGTATACGAGTTCCAGAAACTTCACCGTGCGGGCTGCTGCGCCGTCGAGAGTCCAGGTGCATGAATCGAATTCGTTGTCTTTCAAAGAGACCACACCGCCCGAATAGACGATGGTGCAGGCAACAAACCGGCATTGCTCGAACGACCCCTCGTCGATGAGGACGGTCTCCTCGGTAAAGGTCTTGGCTACGCGATGTTTCACCCGGACGGGCGAGACTAACCGGCCGCCACGGACGCCGCCTCTATGAGGGTTGGCGGCCATAGGTCCGCGAATTGAGCCTCGGCAGTTCAAGGGTAAAGGTGCTCCAGCCATCGCCTTGCTTGTAGTGCAGATCGCCGCCCATGAGCCGCGCCAGTTGTCGGCTCACAGTGAGGCCGAGGCCGACCGAGGCAGGTTGACCGTGCCGTTTGTGGGCCCGTTCGTAGGGTTGGAAAATGCGCTCTTGGTCTTCGATGGGGATTCCCGGCCCATCGTCGGAGATGATGACGACGCTGCGGTCATCACCCTCCTCGATCTGCACCTTGATCTGCGGCCCGCCATAACGGCTGGCGTTGGTCAAAAGATTGCGGATTATCTGTCGCACCCTCACCGGGTCAGCATTAGCCGCTGCCACACCCTTGATTTGGAGGTCGCCCCGGCGATCCGAGGGAAGACCACGAACCGAGGCATCCACCTCAACCCTCAGATCGATGTCGATTGGCCTGATCGTGACCTGGCCAATGTCGGTCCGTGCCACCACGAGGAGGTCCTGGACAATCGCCGACATCTCGGCGCTCTGTTCCGCGATGATTTGAATGAACTCGGTCGAATCTGTGGAGGCGGTGGGATTGGTCGGGTCGGCAAGCGACTGGGCCAGACCCACGATGGCCGTCAACGGTGTCCGCAGTTCATGGCTGATACTTGCAACAAACTCGTCCTTGGACTTCATCAGGTCTTGGAGGCGTCGGCTCGACTCGAGGCGGTGCCAGAACGAGGCGATCATGTCGGCGGTAGTGCGGAGCATCTGAAGTTCGTCGTCCCACGTTCGGGAGGTGCGTTCGTCGCTGATTCCGATGAGGCCCTCCCAACGGCCATCAACCATGATGGGCACGTCGATCTCAGACCTCACTTCGGACTCTGCGTATGTCAGAGCCTCCGCTCCCTCGAGACCTTCCGCGGTCAGCACCATCTCGCGTCCCTGCGATAGTGCCTCCTGAGTCGTCGGCATTCGGTCCCAGGGCATCATGCTCCAGTAGCGAGGGTCGTAGCCCGCCCCCGGTCGCTTGGCCACCGCCTCGACCCGGGAACAGAGTCCCTTTTCGGGATCGAGGACGTTGCGCTCGACAAATACACAACTCGCGTCGGTCCCTTCCAGAAGCGCTTCGAGGGCCGGCTCGATGTCAATTGGTTGAGTTGCTCGACTGAGGACCTGGGACGCAGTCGCCACCGCGTGCTCGAGCCGAAGACTGCTGTTGCGAGACTCCAACGCCCCTTGGAGACGGGTGGCGGTATCGCGCCTCTGCCACCAAGACGACATGAATGAGGCGGCGGTCTGGAGCATCTGGATCTCGTCGGGGTCCCACGTGCGTCCTTCGGACTGGTCTCCCAAGCCGAGAGTCCCCGTCCATGCTCCATTGATGATGATGGGAACGTCGATTTTGGAGCCGATTGATTGTGGTCCCGTCAGAAGGCGAGAAGCCTCCTGCGACGGTAGATCGGAAACTGTGACGGCGACCGGCTTGCCCTGGGCCAGTTGGTCGCGCAACGTCGGTAGATCGTCCCACGAGATTGCGTCCCAATGTCGATCCAACTCTTCGCTTCGGCCCCGGCGAAGCAACCGGACGCTCGGCAGGCTCGAGTCGTTGTGGTCGTTGAGCCAGTCGACATGCCCGAAAGAAGCATTGGCCGATTCCATCAGTGCCCGCAGGCTGCTCTCCACCGAGGCCGGGTTGTCATCACCGAGCAGGGCACCGGCACACCGGGCAAGGGCTATTTCGTTGTGGAGACGCCGATCCTTCTCCTTCAAGGCTTCCGTCAAGCGCCCTTCGACCTCGCCGCGGGTGACGATCCCGCCAACCACCCTTGCCACTGCTTGAACGAAATGGACATCGTCAACGGAGAACTGCCGTCGATATCGCGTCCAAAGACTCACCAGACCGAATATGCCGATGTGAGAAGGGACTATCACGGTCATGCCGCTGGTGTAACCCATGTCCCCCAGGGCCCCGCCTCCGGCAAATCGGGAGTCAGTGGGAAGATGGTCGACCAACAGCGGGATTCCACCGTCCAACGCTTGGGCGGCGGGCGAACCCGGATCGATCGGAAACGGGGTCCCGATGGGCTGCTCGGAGGGACCGACAACGGCTCGAACTGTCATGGCTCCTGAGCCGGCGACCTCCCAGAAGGTAACCGCCTCCACATCCTGAATCTTGGCAAGGCATTCGGCCGCAGCCTGCATGACCTTGTCGGGGTCCCCGCTCTCCAGAGCCAGATGGCTCAGTTCAACCAGACCCTCCTGCTCGACGATCCTGCGGTTGAGGACGACGTCATCCCCGTTGACGTTCGAGAAGGCTGTCGACACCTAGTAATGGTCGGCCGATCGCCGATCCGCCTTGAGTCCTCTACCTGGCCGAAAACACTGCAGCAGCAGGTCAAAGAGCTCCAAAGGCCCCCCTCGAGCTGTGTTTAGTCCTCCTTCAGGACCTTGTCGGCCTTACGGTTGATCCGCTCGAACTCGTCCTTCGTCAGGTTTCCAGCCTTCCGCTGTTTGCGGGAGAGCTGCTTGGCACTGATGGCGTGGCCTTTGTCGGGCATCGGGTAGTTGCCCGTTTCCTTCTTTGCCTCGCTCGTCCGTGCCTTCTCAGGTAGCCCGAATTCCTTCGAGGGGAGCTTCGCACGCTTCTTGGCGGTGAGTTTGGCCATTGGCCACCTCCTATTCGCTCACATTCTGGAACCTCGTTTACGTACCCCGTTCGAAGAGGCACAAACGGCATTCGGACGCCAGACCGACGTCTGAGGCCATATCCAGATTGACTCAAAAGCGCCAGCGGGTAGCCCCGTGCGGCTCGGCCGTTGCAACCCCGAACGGGTGACTGGCGTGACCTCGTAAAGAGCCCACGGGGGCGGGCCTGCGCTGGGGGCGCTGTACTCCGCGGTGAACGCCCCGTCACTCACTTCTGGTGCCCACCCTTGGGCCGCGTAGAACTCGGCAAGACGCTTGAGGGTCGAGTCGTCGGTGACAATGGTCGCACTGCCCTCGATCACGAGGTCGAGATCGGGGAGAGAGACCGAAATGACGCAGGCTGGATTTGCGGCGAGGTTGCGGCTCTTTTGGCTGCCCGCCCCACTCGTGAAATAGAACTTCCCGTCCACCCACAACGCTCCTACCGCCGCCGCGTGCGGTCGTCCGTCGGCCCGCGTGGTCGACAACCAGGTCGTCTTCCAGGCCGGTTCCTCGGCGTCCGGGGCCGCTGTGGCCGCCTCGAGCTGCTTGAGCGCTCGCGACCAGGGTATGGGCTTCGTGTGGTAGAGATCGGCAAGATTCTTCTGCTCCACGTCGTCGCTCCTCTTCCTTACCCGATGGACAGATCTCCGTTGCCGACGAGACTGAACTCATTCTCGGTCGCCTCCACCCATGCCTCACCGGAGAGCGATCGGCCGTCCCTCGTTGTGGCCTCGACCTGCATCAACTCCCGGACGAGAGCCCGTGGGCCATCGTCGGCTAGCCCGGAACCGTCCCATTCTTTCGGCCCTGCGGTAGTGGAGTCCCCCGCCGAAACCGATTCGGTTCGCAAATGAATACTGCCCGAAATCAACTGAACGTCATGCCCGTTCAACGAAAGCGTCTGGAGATGGAAAGTTTCAACATCTGGCACCCTTGACTCCTCGTTCTTGGAATGGTGAGTATTGCCGGAAGAGCACCTAAGACACTACGAGCGCGAGCGATTGGCCGACACAAATGTCTAAGGCCCGGGGTTTCCGGGCCTTAGACAACGAGATAGGTGGCGGTAGGTCTAGTTGGTGCTGGCCAACGATCCTGCGATCGTTGAGAACGCCTTCGACACGTTTTGACCGGCGATCGACACGGCCACGATGGCAATGATGGCGATCAGCACAACGAGCAAGGCGTATTCCACCATGCTGGCACCTTCGTCCATTTTGGACCAGGTTGTCAGCTTCGTCCAGAGAGCGAGCAAGTCGGCCTTCCTTTCGACGGTTGTTGGTTTTTCGGCAAAGCCACTTAATCGCTCTATAGGTCTTTTGGCCTAGAACTTTCCGGCGTCCCAGATGTGGGCGACGGGTGTGCCAATCCCCCCTACCTCCCGCCTCGTTCCCTCGGCGGCAGGGACCTTCCCCCCGGCCTACGGCCGAAGGGACAAACAAGAACCCGTGGAGGTGAATGGGATTTGTTTTGGGGGGCACTCGTGAAGCCGTCAGATCGAACATATAGCGACGGGTTTGCCAGGTACCGCTGCGCCAATCGGCCAAGGGACAGAACTTGGTCCCCCAGCGAAAGCTGGGGTGCATCTGTCACACGGTTGTAAGACCTGCTATCGACGGGGACAAACAAGCTGACCTTCGCGCAGGTTCTTATTTGTCCCCTCGCCGACAGGCGGGGGGAAGGTACCGCTGGCTGCCGAATAGGCGGCCAGGGGTAGGGGGGCACTGGTGAAGCTGTCACCAAGTCTCATCGACCGGTTTACCAAACCCCGGGTCGCGATGAAGGGGTGCGCATACACTGGCGCCATGGCGGTCAGCCGAAGTCGCCAGGCCAGGGCCGCCCGTCGACGCAAGCGCCGCATGGATCGGGTTGAGCACGATCTCAGCGACGAGCAATGGATCCGACTCAAGGAAGCGTGGGGTGGCTGCGCGTACTGTGGGGTGCTCGACAAGCCACTGCAACGCGACTGCGTGCTGCCGCTCTCCCGCGGCGGCCGCTACACCCTTGAGAACATCGTGCCGGCGTGCCGATCCTGTAACACCAGCAAGTGCAACGACGAGGTAACGGGCTGGCTGCGAAGAAGGCGGCTCGGCGAGCGCACCTTCCTGCTCCGCCACCTTGAGATAAAGGCGATGCTCGCAGTGGAACTCCCCGTGCACGACCTTGGCGACGGCCCCGCTGCATTGGATCGCTAGGGCGACGGACTAGTCCTCGGGTGCAAGTTTGGAATGGTCATTCGGGTCGCGTTCAGGCGTACCGATTGAAGGTCTATGAGTGTGAACGAACTCCTCAACGTCGATTCCCTCAGAAATGGCCTAGGCCATATCGTGGGAGCCGAGGGCGGTGGTCGGACTATGACCGCGCCCCTTGACGTCCTCCTGGCAGACGCTGTCGGGGTCCTAGTCGAGGCCCTAGGGACCGGAGCGACCGAGGTCGACATCGACCTTGACGTGGATCTGGAACCTCTTGTCTTTGTCGTCGGTCCCAAGGCCGTGACCTCGCAGACCAGGCTGCGCCGTGTCAAGCACGTGACCGACCCAAATGCCCCGATGCCGCAGCCGGGGCCGGGGACCCCCGAAAGCGCCGCGTGGGGAGTGAGTCCGGCGGAGAGGTACATGAGAACCCGGCTTCGCCGGCAAGTGACGTAGAGGCAATCGGTCGCCCCCTGGGAATCGCATCGTTGGGTTCAGCCTCGAACATCGAATCCCAAACCAATTCCTAGGATTAACGTCCGCGGGACATGACCGCGAGGTCGCTCCCCCAGGTCCGCCGGTGGCGGCATCACGGAAAACATCGGCGCTGAGGAGTCTTCGCCTTTGCATGTCAAGGCTTCTGACGATCAACTCCTGGCAGAGTTGCAGCGTGACACCCTCCGATACTTCCTGGATAAGTCAAATCCTCGGAACGGACTGGTCCCAGACAACACACGCGAGGGCGCGCCATCAAGCATCACAGCCGTTGGATTCGCTCTGGCGGTCTACGCCGTCGGCGTCGAGCGCAACCTAATTACTCGCTCTGAGGCGATCCGAGCGCACGCTCGCCACTCTCAGGTTCTTGTGGGACGCTGCTCAGAGTGACGAGCGGGACGCGACCGGATATCGGGGCTTCTTCTATCACTTCCTCGACATGGATACCGGTCGGCGCGCGTTGAAATCTGAGCTATCGACGATCGATACCGCCTTCCTAATCGCCGGCGTCCTGACGGCTGGCGCCTTCTTTGACCGGGAGGCGAGCGACGAGGTTGAGATTCGGAGCCTTGCCGATGCGCTGTATCGCCGGGTCGATTGGCAGTGGGCGCTCAACAAGGGGATGGCCGTCGCGCACGGATGGACACCCGAACGCGGATTCCTGAGGTACAGATGGGAGGGCTACAGCGAGGCGATCCTCTTGTACGTCCTCGGCCTGGGATCACCGACCTATCCCTTGCCGGAGGCGAGCTACGAGGCATGGACGAGGACATACCGCTGGACCAAGCTCTACGGGTACGAGTTCCTGTATGCCGGTCCGCTATTCGTCCATCAGATGTCGCACGTCTGGATCGACTTTCGCGGCATCCAGGACGAATACATGCGCGACCGAGGCATCGACTATTCCGAGAACAGCCGCCGAGCCACGCTGGTACAGCAGCAGTACGCGATCCGGAACCCGAGAGGTTTCCGGGACTACGGCGGCCTGTGCTGGGGCATCACCGCAAGCGACGGACCTGGGCCTGCCACCCGGCGCATCGATGGCATCGAGCGCCGTTTTTCGACTATCGGGCGCGGGGGATCCCGTACGGGCCCGACGACGGCACAGTCGCCCCCTGGGCCGTGGTCGCATCCTTGCCGTTTGCGCCCGAGATCGTGTTGCCGACAATCAGGCACTTCGTCGAAACCTATCCGAAGATCAGGGGCGAGTACGGCTTGATGTGCAGCCTCAACCGAACCTTCCGGGATGGCCCCGAAGATGTGGAGGGCTGGCATTCCCAGGGTATTACGGCCTCGATCAGGGTCCGGTCGTGCTCATGATCGAGAACTTTCGGTCCGGCCTCCCCTGGCGTTGGCTGAAGACCTGCCCCTATCTCATAACGGGACTGCGGAGGGCAGGTTTTGCCAACGGGTGGTTGTCAAGCACCGTCTGAGGCGGCACCCGGAAACGGAGTCGGTCAAACAGAGATGAGCATTTAGAGGACGGGTTGCTTGCAGGCGGCAGCCGTTACCGATGAGTCCGACAGTTCTCATGTGTATGGCTCCAGCAGGCCCTCGTTCGGCGTGGTCATCGCCGGCGAGTCGCTCCTCAGGATCCCTCCGCGGGCGACGTTGTGAAGTTCGTTCTCGACGATCGTGATCCGCACTGTGTCGGGATCGACGCCGAGTGCGTCACAGACGGCCTGGGTAACCCCTTTGACCAGATAACGTTTCTGATCCAAATTGCGGCCGGGAAACATTCCTATCTGGATGGTCGGCATTCCTGTCCTCCGTCGGATACTTGGCGGTCGGCGAGCCTACCCGGCGAAGAAGCCGAGGCAGCTTGGTTAGGTGCAACGTCCGGCTGTGCGGTGCCGTCTTTCCGCCAGCCGATGGTCCGAACCACTACCACGGGTTCCTCAATTAGCTTTGGGTTGCAGCAGCCCGACCTTTGAAGGAGCAATCATGGCCAAGGATGGCGGTTTCTCTGAGTGGTTGGAAAAGTTCTCTCACCGAGTGACTCACGCCACCAGCAGCCCATCGGCGTTTCTGATCGCTATGTCGGTCATCATCGTCTGGGCTGCCACCGGTCCCATTTTCGGCTTCAACAACACCGGCCATGGCCTGGCAGGCCGTCATCAATACAGGCACCACCGTCATCACCTTCCTGATGGTGTTCCTGATCCAACAGGCCCAAAACAAGGACGGAAAGGCAGTCGAGTTAAAACTCAACGAGTCTATCGCCGCCACCCGAGGTGCCAGCAACCGGCTGATCGACGTCGAGGCCCTATCCGAGGCGGAGGCCGGACTTGCTCCACGGCTACTTCCAGGAGTTGGTCAAGCTGGCGAGGAAGGATCGGGACATGACCAAGTCGCACTCAGTCGAAGAAGCTGGTCGCATTCACGTAGAAAAACCTCGATGAGCCCTGGCTGGCCTTGAGAAAATGAAGCGGCTACTAGGGATCGGCGACTTCCGAAATCTGTGGCTCTCGCATGTCATTTCGAGCTTTGGGGACGCCCTCACCAATTTGGCGCTTCTGATCCTGGCTCAACGCCTAACCGGCTCCACCGCAGCGGTCGCTACCACTGCGGTCGCCGTAGCTCTCCCCCAGCTCTTGTTCGGGCTTTTCGCCGGAGTCCTGGTCGATCGTTGGAACCGCAAATTTGTCATGATCGCCTCCGATCTCGCCCGGGCTTTCTTGGTGCTCGGCTTTTCGCCGTCGGCACACCTGAGCGCATGTGGCTGCTCTATCTCGTTGCTTTCGTCCAGGCCTCGATCGGCACGCTGGACAATCCGGCCAGGTCGGCAGTGCTGCCGCAGATAGTCGGGCGGGACGCCCTGCTCGCGGCAAACTCATTCTTTCAAAGCACGATCATCATCGTGGGAGTTGCCGGGACCGCGGCTGCTGGTGTGATTGCCGGAATCTCCGACAGCCTGGCTCTCGCCTTCGTAATCGATGCTGCGCCTCCCGGTCTCGGCAGCGATAGTTGCCAGGATTGCGATCCCCGGACGCCCATCGACCTCGAGAGCGAAAAGTGGCGATGAGCGAGAAGTCGGCATGTGGCACGAGCTTCGGACCGGGCTCCGCTACATCGTTTCATCCACCATGCTGCGGATGGTGGTGGTCACGGCCGGCGGCGTGATGCTCGGTTTGGGAGCCGTCAATGTGCTCCTGGTTCCCTTCATCGTCGACGAGCTAGCGGTGCCCGAAACCTGGTTCGGTCTGCTGGAGGCGGCCCAGGTGACATCGATGGTCCTCGCGGGCGGGTTGATCGCGATCGCCGCCAAGCGCATCCGCCCTGGAAGCCTGCTCGTGATTGGCCTGACGGGGGTCTCGGTGGTCGTGGCAGGCATGAGCCTGGCCCAGAGCGTCTGGCATTTGGTGGGCCTGCTCTTCGCTGTCGGTTGGTTCGTGACGCCGACCCAAGCTGCCATATCAACCATCATCCAAACCGAGGTGCCTCCAGAAGCCCTGGGACGGGTCAGTTCGAGCCTCGGTACCGTAACGACCACGGCCTCGGTCGCCTCAATGGGGTTGTCGGGCGTGGCCGCAGCCTTTCTCGGCCTCAGGAGCGTCTTTGTGGTGGCTGGCGCCATAACCCTGGTCGCAGCCGCCTTGAGCGTCGCGGCCCAACGATCGGCCTCTGGAGGGGCAGCGCTGAGAGCTTCGTGACTCCAATGCCATAGCAACTGCCCGGCTGGCAAGATGAAGCGCGGCCAAAGCAGGAGGAACCGTGTCCGAGCAGAAGATCGTGCCGAACCTCTGGTTTGACAAAGAAGCCGAGGAGGCGGCCAAGTTCTACACCTCGCTCTTCAAGAATTCGGAAATGCGGGACACCGCGCATTACTCCGAGGCGGGACAGGAGGTCCACCGCCAGGAACCGGGCGAAGTGATGACGGTGGAATACGCCCTCGATGGCTTCAGATTCACCGCCCTCAACGGAGGTCCGATCTTCAAGTTCAACCCCTCGATCTCGTTTGTCGTCAGTCGGCCCAAGGAGGAAGTCGACGCGCTCTGGGAGGAACTGGCGCAGGACGGATCGGTGCTGATGCCGCTCCAGGCTTACCCCTTCAGCGAGAAGGTACGGCTGGGTCGCCGATCGTTACGGGCTTTCCTGGCAGCTCTCGGCTGCCGGTGACGAAGTGACGTCGCCGATCATTCCGTCGCTGATGTTCGTCGGCGACCGGGCCGGGCAAGCGGAAGCGGCGATCGAACTTCTACACCTCAGTGTTCTCAAACTCCGAGGTCGGCGAAATCTCCCGCTACTCGGCGGGCCAGGAACCGGACAAGGAAGGAACGATCACCTTCGGGCCTTTTGTCCTCGCTGGTCAAGGCTTTGCCGCCATGGACAGCGCCCGGGAGCACGATTTTTCCTTCAACGAGGCGATTTCGTTCATCGTCAATTGTGAAGATCAGGCCGAGGTCGACTACTTCTGGGAAAAGCTTTCGGCGGTTCCCGAGTCGGAACAGTGCGGCTGGTTGAAAGACAAGTTCGGTGTGTCGTGGCAGATCGTCCCTACCGCCTTGAGCGAGTTGCTTGCGGACTCAGATCGGGCCAAGTCCGACCGGGTGATGAAGGCAATGCTCGAAATGAAAAAGCTCGATATCGCGGAGTTGCAGGCAGCTGCCGACAACGGCTAGCCGTTCATTCACTTCACCCCCAACCCATCACCCGTCGGTGACCGGCTGGAATTGAATGGAATCCACGACGGCGAAGAGTTCCTGGCGGTCTTGTTCGGTAGCCCCGGCATGTACATGGCGTCGACCACGAGCCGGGAGCCATCTGCGTCGAGAATCCACAACCGATCAACCTGACCGGGACCTTGCTGGTAGCGGTGGGACTCGACCCGGCGGCGGTCCAACTTTCGAAGGACGATTCGTCGCAGGAGGAGAAGTCGGTATCGGCGGGAACGGACCACTCAAGCATCAAGCCCTGATAGCCGTCCACAGTCACCTCGACCGGAGTAGTGGCGCTACGCATCGGAACGTCGACCAGCGCCGCCGCCAGTTCCTCCACTGTCGGGCCTGGGTTGAAGGAGCTACCTCGCCAATCGCAGGGATGACCGTAGACATAGTTCACGTCCCAGAACGAGACGAAGCACGTGGTCGGGGGTGAGTGTCCCGTCGAGCGCCAACGAGCCAGCCGTCGTAGTTCTGCCAACCGTCGGGCACGGTGAGCACGACTTGGGGATAGATCCGACCAGCCGCCGCCCGCCGCTGGAAGTCGAGAAGGTACCTGCCCGCTTCGAGATCCTCTTCTCCACTCCCAAGGATGGGTATGGACTCGACCGACTCTCGTTGTCGAAGATCGACAGCTTGACAACGTTGATGGGGCGACGGCAGCGGTTGTCGAGACGTCTTGGGAGTCAGACCCTGCTGACCCTTGCCATCCACTTCACGCGGCCAACGTGAACAGGGCAACCAAACATGCCCAGCCTTGTAGGGATTTGAATGTGATACCTGCGTCATTTCGCTGTTCGAGCAGGATCGGGGCAGTAGCCGTTGTGGTTACCGATGCCAACCTCAATTCATGGATCCCTGTGCCCGGCTGGTCAAAGAGGTAACTGGATTTGGCCGAAGATCATCCCGATCACAGCAATAAACCCCAGGGTGGCCGTCGGATCTCAGCGTTCGCCTAGTTCCTGACGTAACCTCAAGACCACGGATCGTCGCCAAATCGGCGATGTGTCTAGTCACTTGTAGCCCCAAATCAATAACTAGTCCCGTGGTACTTATTTACAGGTACTTTGATTGTGGGCGGGAGGGGCTCGTCGTGATATCCACGAAGACAGGGAATTCCCGCGTGAGGAGATACATGAGGTACCGATCGTTGGCTAGCCGCGGCCAGACACGGTTGCTGGTTGTGTTGGCGTTCCTGCTTATCACAGGAATGCTCGCGACCACTTCCGCTTTGGCGGCGCCGAGCTTCACGTTCACAGTCGATACAGAGGGCGCGAATGACGAGCCTGGGCAGAAGGACCTGACCGCGGAAGCGTCTGCTATCGATCAGACATTTACCTAGCCACTTCTTCACTGCTTGGAAGTGGGACGAGATTGGTTGGAACGGTGGAAACAGCGGAGACGGTTGTTCGCTATTCAATACTGTAACACCCAAGAACAACTTGGTCGATTACGCCGCGTGCGGAACGGTGCAGGGCAAGAACCCCGTCACGTTCCAGTCCATAACTCTCTATTCATGTAGCGACAAGAGGACCGACCGTTGCACCAACCCGGTTCTACGGTTTACCTCGACAGCCAGCGGGTTTTGCACGGTCACCGACAAGGCGAGTGGAGCGTTCGACTCACAGGACACGCTGATCGCCTGCGACATAACTGCTCTGGCGGCGGCCGCGACTCCCCCCCATCACCGATCTCACCGGTGGCAGCCTGCACAACACCTGTTCGTATCCATCGTGGGAGCCGAACTCCGATCCGTCGGACTGCGTTGTCACGCCCACGGCGGTCAACACGGCGACGACAACCCAGTCGGGGAGGGACGTTCACCTGGTCAGCCACACTGAGCGACACGGCGACACTCAACCCGTCGAGCGCAACTGGCAGTGTGGTGTTCAAGCTGTGGAGCGATTCAGCCTGCACGGTCCTGGTTTGGACCAGCCCGGCAGTCACCGTGACCGCCAACGGCACGGCGACAACCGCCGGCGGAGGCGACCCGGCCAACGGCAACACGGTCTCCACCGTGGGGAACGGCGAATCGACCCGGACAACCGCCTACACCCCGACGGGTCTGTTCAATGCATCGACCTCCGCTTGCGGCGAGGCGACAGTGGTTACGGCTCCGTCCGTCACCGGCAACGCGGGTTTAGAACCCGGCCGCCAATTCTGAAAGAGCCAGGCCCGCCCCCGGGGCCTGGCTCTTATCAGAAATGATAAATAAGGGGGGGGCCAGACAGCAGGGGCCTTCGCGAAGGGGCGGGCTGGTTGGGCGGTAATCGAGATAACCACCCCAAGGGATCCATCATTTTCTCGGTCCACACGGAAAGACGGCCACCAGTTCGCCCGACGTGCAGGCCCGGCTTCGGGCCAAGGCATAGTTCGACCCCGGCGTGCGCGGGCTGTATAGCGGCGTCGGGGTCGACGGTCTGGGATTCCTTAGCTGGCTAGCGAACCGGCGATGGGTAAAGAACGCCTTAGACACATTTCTTCCGGCGATCGACACAGCCACGATGGCGATGCTGGCGATCAGGACGACGAGCAAAGCAATACTCCACCATGCTGGCCCCTTCGTCCACCGTGGACCAGGCTGTCGGTTTCGTCTAGACGGCGAGCAAGTCGGCCTTCCTTTGTTTGATCGATCCTGAGTATCGGCAGTCTCAAATTCTCGTGCCTTATGGGGCTGTCGGCCCGGTGGAGCACCCAACCCGGAGGCAAGGGTCCGGCCGGTATTTCCTGGTAATGGCGGAGCCAAGGACCGGGACCAGCCAAATGGGCTCTAGATGGACCTCGTGCCTGATGAAAGAAACGAGGTGCTCGTGAGCACACCGGTTCGACCATCCTCATCGTCGTCCTACTCGTCCGCCTGGGCAGCTTCGGCTTCAAAAGAAGGCGTCGTGGACTCTCCAGCAAGGCCTCCCACATTGCACGTTCTATTTGCCGGCGTGATGGAGCAACCGAAGGTCAACTTCGACGATTCGAAGCTGCGGACCGTGAAACCGAGTTGCGTACCTACTCGGCCGGCTCCACGATGACGGTGCCGGACATCTCGGGGTGGGTACTGCAGAAATACGGGAAGGTCCCAGCGGTGTCGAAAGTAACCGTTGAGCTTTCATCGGGGAAAAACATTCCGGTTTTGAAGCTGTCGTCCCTGGCGGTGACCGTGTGGCCCACAGGATCAACATTCGTCCACGTGACTGAGCCACCGACATCGACCGTGATGGGATCGGGGTCAAACTTGAAACTTTTGATCGTCACCTCGGCGTCTCCGGAATCATCAACTGAAGTAGCGGGCGCCGGGTCAGCGGTCGTAACGGAAATTCCGGACCCCTCGGTCGAATCAACGGTGACTGAGTCAGTGGTGGCACAAGCGGCCAGCATCAGGAACAAGGTCACCATCGCCAACAATGACGGCATGAGACGAGGCAGTGGTCGTTTCATGCGGTTCGAACCCTAACCATCGGGAGGTGGTCGCGTTGGGTCGCAAGGCAACGGACCCATGTATCGGTAACCCAACCGGGCCTGTGAACCCTAGGAATAGGTGACGCCGTCGAATACATCTCGACGCCCTTTCCTACCCCACGCCAGTCTCAGGTTGGCTTCTTTGATTGGATTGGCGAGAGGTAACCGTTGGAGTGAGGCTCGCAACAGTATTTACATCGACTGATAGGGCGTGAAGACTGGGGACGGGGCTGTCGGCCAACTTTGCTCTGAGTTCTGCGCTTGGCTCACCGAGGAGTTCGCCGTGAACACGGAGCCCGTTGCAAGGATTGCCCCATCAGGTCGCCAAGGTTCGCGGCGTGCTCGATGAGCGCCTCGGAGTCCCTGTACCGCTCGAGGACGATGCACTCGGACTGATCGTCGTTGAAGTAGGTGTCGTATTGCAGCGTGCCAGTGTCCTTTGCCCGAACGATCTCCATGCATTGAGCGGACAAGCGCTTGAACTCCTCGAGTTTGCCCTCGTGAAACTTGAATCTAACGATACCAAGAAGCTCACTCACGGTCGGCCTCCAGACCCCCGCGTTGATCGTGTCCCGGTGACGTCGTTTAGGTGATCAACGTAACGTGTTTCTAAACCCTGCATGCCTGGAGTTGCG